>NZ_JBVHGJ010000001.1:0-1086051 GCF_055561875.1 Streptomyces sp. NPDC022552 | reverse complement strand
CGCCCACCTCCACACCCACGGAACCCCCCTCACCTGGCCCACCCACACCCACCACCCCCACCCCACCCCCCTCCCCACCTACGCCTTCCAACACCACCGCTACTGGATCGACCTTCACGCGGGCGCAGGGGCCGTTGCGGCCGACAGGCAGGCCGGGACGGAGGGGACGGCCGGTGCGCCCGTGCGAATCGCCGGTACGGACGCGACCGTTCACACCGCCCGCATCACCGCGCGCAGCCACCCGCACCTCGTCGGGCAGACCCCCGACGGCATGCCTCACCTGACCGCGTCCGCGCTCGTCGAGCTCGCGCTGAACGCCGCCGACCACACCGCCAACAACACCGTCGAAAAGCTCACCGTCCACGCACCCCTTCCCGTCCCGGCGACCACCGCCCTCCAGCTCCAGACCCGCACCACCCCCACCGACGACCCACTGCGACGGACCGTCACCGTCCACGCGGGTCCCGCCGGACGGTCCGACGCCCCGTGGACGGAGCAGGCGGTCGGCACACTGGCGTTCAGCGGCCCCGGCGCGGTGTTCGACCTCGCCCAGTGGCCGCCCGTCGGCACGACACCGGTCGACGTGGAGGGCTTGCGGGCCCAGGCCGCCGACGGCGCCCCGGAGGCGTTCGAGTGGGGCGAGGTGTGGCGTCGCGGAGACGAGGTCTTCGCCGAGGTACGTCTGCCGGAAGGGGCGCGCGACCAGGTCGGCGCGTCCGGTCTGCACCCCGCACTGCTCGAAGGCGCCGTGTGCGCTGCGGTCTTCCTGACGCCCGACGCCCCGGCGGCGGTACCCGCGGGGTCGCGTCGCGTGGCCGAGTGGAGCGGGGTGCGGCTGTACGCGACCGGGGCGACGTCCGTACGGGTGCGGCTGGCCCCCGTGGACGGCGGAGCGGGCGAACTGTCCGTACAGCTGGCCGACGAGGAAGGACAGCCCGTCGCCGCCGTGGAGTCGCTCGTCCTGCGCGAGGCCGCCGCGCCGGTGGCCGGGCACGGCCGGGCCGCGTACGACAGTCACGCCGGGCAGCGCGGAGGACGGCTCCAGCTCTCGGACTCCCTCTTCGAGGTCCGTTGGGTTCCCATCGCCCTCGGCAGCCGGGAAGCGGCACTGCGCGTGCAGGACGTGTCGCTCGACGACGCCGCCACGGTCCGCGCCCGGGCGGTCCTGGGCCACGGTTCGGACGTGGCACTGCTCCGGCTGGAGCCGGCCGCCCGGGCCGGGGGCGGAGACATGGCGGCGTTGGCACGGGCCCGGCTCGACAGGGTGCTGCCCCTGGTCCAGGAGTGGCTGGCGGACGATTCGCTCGCTGACGTACCCCTGGTCGTGGCGACCACTCGGGCCGTGGCCGTCGCCGACGGGCACGAGGTCGACCCCAGCGCTGCCGCGGTGTGGGGCCTGCTGCGCTCGGCGCAGTCCGAGGCCCCCGGCCGCATCGTCCTGGTGGACTCCGACGAAGCGCCGCAGACCGCGGCCGATGATGCGGACAGCGTGCAGCGGCTGCTGGCCTCCGTCATGGCGCTGCGCGAGCCGCAGGTCGCGGTGCGCGGGGGCCGGGCGTTCGTTCCCCGGCTGTCGTCGGCGGCGGCGCGGGTGGACCACCCGGCCGCGGAGGCAGGGGGCGCGAGCCCGTGGAGCGGTTCCGAGACGGTGCTGATCACCGGAGGCACCGGGTCTCTGGGCGCACTGTTCGCCCGGCACCTGGTCACCGAGCACGGTGTACGGCACCTGCTGCTGACCAGCCGGCGCGGGCCCGAGGCCCCGGGTGCTGCCGAACTGGTCGCCGAGCTGGAGGGTTTGGGGGCGCGGGTCACCGTATCCGCGTGCGACACCTCCGACCGGTCCGCGCTCGGCACACTGCTGGCAGGCATCCCCACCGAGCATCCGCTGTCGGGAGTGGTCCACGCCGCCGGCGTGCTGGACGACGGGCTGATCGGGACGCAGACCGCCGAGCGCGTCGCAGCAGTGCTGCGCCCGAAGGCGGACGCGGCCTGGCACCTCCACGAGCTGACGCAGGATCTGGACCTCAAGGCCTTCGTGCTGTTCTCGAGCGTCGCCGGCGTCATCGGCGGCCCGGGCCAGTCGAGCTACGCGGCGGCCAACGTGTTCCTGGACGCCCTGGCCGCGCTGCGTGCCGCCCGGGGTCTGGCCACCACGTCGATCGCCTGGGGCCTCTGGGAACAGGAGGGCGGTATGAGCGGCCACCTGGAGGAGGCCGACCTCAAGCGGATCGGCCGCTCGGGTTTCCGGCCGCTGGCGCAGACGGACGGTGTGGCGTTGATGGACGCCGCCCTCGCGACCGGTCGGCCCGAGTTGGTCGTCACCCCGATGGATCTCGAGGCGTTGCGGAGCCACGCCCTGGAGGCGCCGCGCGTTCTCACCGGTCTGCTGCCGGTTCCGGTGCGCCGGGTGGCGCGCAACGAGCGTGCGGACGGTGCGGCGCTGGCCGGGCAGCTGGCCGGACTCGACGAGCAGGCCCAGCACGAGCTCCTGCTGTCGTTGGTCCGTTCCGCGGCGGCGGCCGTCCTCGGGCACGGGGACGCGAGCGGTGGCGGCATCGCCCCGCAGCAACCGTTCTCCTCGCTGGGGTTCGACTCGCTCACCTCGGTGGAGCTCCGCAACCGGCTGGGGAAGGAGACCGGTTCGCGCCTGCCGGGCACGCTGATCTTCGACCACCCGACGCCGGCGGCGCTGGCCGGACACCTGCGCACGACCCTGGTCGAGGGAGCCCAGGACCCGGGCCGGACGAGTGCCGGTCATGCCGAGCGGGCCGTCGACCTCCGGGCCGAGATCACGCTCGCCGACGACATCGTCAGGGCGGCCGAGACGGCGCCGGTCACCGACGACCCGACGGACGTGCTGCTGACCGGAGTCACCGGTTTCGTGGGCTCGTTCCTGCTCAGGGACCTCATGCGGTCGACGCGCGCCACGATCCACTGCCTGGTGCGCGGCGATGACGAGGCCCGGGCCCTGGCCCGGATCCGCGCGAACATGGAGTGGTACCGCATCTGGGACTCGGTGGATCCCGCCCGCCTCAGGATCGTGCTCGGCGATCTCACCCGGCCGTGGCTCGGGCTCGACGAGGACGGGTTCGACGCGCTGGCCCGTACCGTCGACGTGGTGTACCACGCGGGAGCCACGGTGCACTGGCTCCGCCCGTACGCCGAGCTCAAGGCCGCCAACGTGACGGGAACGCAGGAGGTCCTCAGGCTCGCCGCCCGGCACCGCACGGTCCCCGTCCACTACGTCTCCACGGTGGGCGTGTTCGCGGGACCGCGGGAGGACGGTGCGCCGCTGTCCGTGGACGACGTGACCGGCCCGCCCGAGGCCCTGCCCACCGGCTATGTGCAGAGCAAGTGGGTGGCGGAGGGCATCATCGAGCTGGCGCGCGAGCGCGGTCTGCCCGTGAGCGTGTACCGGGTGGACGTCGTCTCGGGCGACCAGGAGACCGGCGCCTGCCAGACCCGCGACTTCGTGTGGCTGAGCCTGAAAGGCCTGCTGAGCGCGGGCGCCGCGCCCGCGGGTGTCTCGGGCGACATCCACGCGGTGCCGGTGGACTACGTCAGCGGTGCGGTCCTCGCCCTCTCGCGGCAGTCGGATTCGCTGGGCCGGACGTTCCACCTGTCGAACCGCAACAGCCTCGACTACGGCGAGTTCGTACGGTATCTGCGGTCGCGCGGCTACCCGCTGGAGGAGCTCTCCTGGGACGCCTGGCAGGAGCGGGTCGCGGCCGACGCGGACAATCCGCTCCATCCGCTGATGGCGGCGTTCGAGGTGATGGTCTTCGACGGCGGCCGGTTCTATCCGGCCTTCGACACCTCGGCCACGGACAGCGCGCTCGAAACCGGCGGAGTCGTCTGCCCGGCGATCGACGAGGATCTCGTGGCCAGGTACGTCGAGTTCTTCGTCGGCGCCGGCTACTTCCCCACCCCGCCGGCCCGGCCGGGCGTGGTGTCGGCGGTGGGTGTCGCGCTCCGGGCGCCCCAGGGCGTCTGACACGAGCGGCGGGCCACGGCGGCGGGGCGGCGACAGCTGCCCCGCCGCCGCGTGCGTCGCGGCCACCGCGGGCCCCTGCGAGGCGGCGCGGAGCGGCTCCAGGTCCCCCGGCATCCGCGTCTGCCGCCGGCACGGGTGGGCGGCGGGAGGCGGATCGTCCGCCGCGCTGCCGTCGCCGGCCTCGGTCCCGGACGGCCTGTCGCCACGTCCCACGTAGGTGGTTGTCACGGCGGCGTGAGGGCTGCGTTCCGGCTTCCGCACCTCCCGGTGTCTGTCGTCCGAGTGCGTCCGGAGACCGTCTCCGGGCATGGGTGCGGGCGGTCCGGGGGCGCGCTGTCCGGCGCGTCCCTGGACCGCCCGCGGGGGCCCTCGGGGAGGGGCGGTTCATGAGCTCGTACGGCCGTGGGCCAAGAGGCGCCGCGGGGCCGTCGAGGAGTGTCCTGGGTTACGCCGGGGCGAAGCCCGCGGCGAGCTGGAGGTCGGTGCGGATCGCGTCGGCCACGTCACGGACGAGCCCGTCGAGGTAGAAGTGACCGCCGGGGAAGACCCGCAGGGTGCCGCCGTTCTGCGCGTGGTCGAGCCAGGTCCCCGCCTCGTCGGGGGTGACGAGGGGGTCGGCGTCGCCGATGAGGACGGAGACAGGGCAGGTGAGGGGCTGGGCGGTCGCCCAGGAGTAGGCGCCCAGGGCGCGGTAGTCGGAGCGCAGCGCCGGCATCGCCATGGCCATCAGCTCGGGGTCGTCGAGCACCCCCCGGCTGCCACCGAGCCTGCGCATCTCGGCGGCCAGCTCCGCGTCGCCGCGCAGACCGTCGCTCGAGCCCGGGCCGAGAGACGGCGCGCCGCGGCCTGAGGCGAAGAAGCGCACCGGGTCCGGACGTCCGTCCCGGATCAGACGCAGGGCGACCTCGTAGGCGACGACGGCGCCCATGCTGTGGCCGAACAGGGCGTAGGGCCGGGCGGGGTCGGCCGGTAGGGCGGCGGCGATGAGATCGGCGAGGCGGTTGACGTCCTCGACGGGCGCCTCGTGCCGGCGGTCCTGCCGGCCCGGGTACTGCACGCCGAGCACCTCGACGTCAGGGGCGAGCGCGCGGGCCAGGGACACGTACGCGCTGGCGGCCCCGCCCGCGTGGGGGAAGCAGATCAGTCGCGTTCCGCTGTCCAGGGGCGGCCCGAATCGGCGCAGCCAGCTGTCGTTGACGTTCTCGTGCACGGGTTGGTTCTCCTTGTCGTTCTCGGCCGTCGGACGCGAGGCCGGCCGGGGCGCCGTGGACGTGGCGTGCGACGGCGGCCGGGAGGGCGTTCAGCTCTGCCGGCGCTGCGCGTCGTACGGGTCGCGTTGCTCGCCGGAGGTGTGGGCGCATCGCGGCGGGCAGAGGCCCGCCCAGTGCCCGGAAAGGGATCCGAACGCGCCGGCCGTGAAGTGCGACAACACGACCATTCCCGGGTCGATCTCCTCCTCGCGGATGACCGGGCGTACAGGAATCGGTCGGAACGCTGTGCTGCGCATGGGTCTCTCCTGACGTCCACCGGATGAGGGATGGGTGCGGCGTCGGACGGACGATGTCGCCCGAGGAATCGTGGAGCCGATGCCACGGTATTGCGGTGGCGGCGCTGGGCATTCACGTCACGGTCATGACCGGGGAACTCCCCTGCGGGCGAGTCCGTGACCGAGGGATGACCGGCGCGAGGAGCGTTCCTGCGCACGCCGACACCGACAGACGCGTCGGTACGGTCGGAACCGGCGTGTGGACGCCGACGTGCCCGGGAACGGACGCCCTCGGATGGGCGGCCGCTCACGGGCAGTGGCTCGTCTGTGGAAGGACCCGTCTGTGGAAGGACCGTCTTGGAAGGGCCCGTCTGTGGAGCTCGGCTGCCGACCTCGCGGAGGCGCCAGGTGCGGCGCCCGCCCCTCGCTCACCGCACGGTCGGACCGTTGCCCGGTGTGTCGCCGAAGGCGAGGGGGGCGTCGCCGGGGCAGGCGACGCCTGCGGGGATCTTGCTGACCACGCCGCGTATGAAGGAGTCGGTGGCCGGGCCACGCAGGGGCCTGTCTCCGGGCCGCCCCGCGGAGAAGAGGTCCCGCACCCTGCCGGTGCCCTGCGCGGGGCCGTACGGCAGCGCGTCCGGGATCCGGCCGGTGGAGCGTGGGGCGGTGAGGGTGACGGTGGTGGTGTGGCTGCTGCCGGCTCCCCATTCGGGGCGGCGCCGCAGCAGTTCGGGGCGTGCCGTGACGATGACGAACAGCGGGACCGACGCCGGAAGGTCGGCGAGGGCCTCCACGAAGTCGAGTACGTCGTCGTCCGCGCGGTGCACGTCGTCGAGAGCCAGCACGAGAGGCGTGCGGACGGCGACGTGGGTCAGGAGTCGCCGGCAGGCCTGGAAGACGTCGCGCATGGCGTCCTCGACATGGTGGGTGCTCTTCAGGCCGTAGAGCATGCTCAGCCGGGCGGACAGCCAGCTGCGCTCCGGGGCTGGGTCGACCCACTGGTCGAGGGCCGCCGACAGCCTGCCGTACACGGCTGCCGGGGAGTCCTGCGGGGAGATGCCGCACAGGGTGGACACCATGCTGGTCATGACCGTGACGGCGTCGTTGTCGGCCGACCGGGGGACACGGGTCATCAGCCACTGCGGTGGTTCGGCGCGGCCGTCGGCGAGGTCGCCGCGGAACTCATCGAGGAACCGGGTCTTGCCGATGCCGGGTTCGCCCAGGACGGTGACCAGATGGGTCGTGACGCGGCGCCGGGTCCAGTCCGACAGGCCCTGGACCATGGCGAGTTCGGCTTCATGGCCGGCTATGGAGCCGGGTCCGGGAGTGGCGGGGCCGTCGCCCCGGATGCCCTCGAGCAGCCAGTCGTCGTCGGCGGTGCCTGGTCCGGGCCGGTACGCGACGACGGCTGCGGTCGGCCGGCGGGTGCGGTCGCAGACCGCGATCTGGCCGCCGGACGTCGTGGAGAGCAGGGTCTGGCAGCGTTCGACGAGGGATCCGAACACCGACGGCGCGGCAGCGTCGCCGGAAGGACTGCGTACGAGGGCTTCGCCCGTGGCGACGGCCAGACTGACCTCAGGGACCGGGGCGGGCAGGGCCGTACGGTCGGCGTGGTGTCCGGGGGTCGCCAGGAGGTGATCGCGCACGGCAAGCGCCGCGCGTACGGCGCGTTCCTCGCAGCCTTCGGCGCCGGCGTCGGCCAGCCCGAACGCCAGCAGGGACAGCGGGCCGATGGCCAGGGCTAGCTGGCCTCCGAACTGCTCGGCCTTCTCGGCGACGAGGGCGGCGACGTTCTCCAGGGCGTCGTCGATCTGCGCGGGTCGAAGCTGTCCGGTCTGCTCGCCGAAGCGGCTTCGTATCAGCACGAGGCTCATGTGGCGCCGCTCGGGCCGGATGCGCTGCGGCAGCCGCGCCGGCGAGGCCGTCGTACCGCCCGGGGCGGACGTGTCGGCCGGCAAGGGCTGGGCGGGGCCTCCGGTGTCGGACGTGGCGTCGGCGGTGAAGGCGGCCACGGCATCCGTGGCGGTGAGGTGCGCGGGGGCGCCGGGCACCGGCACCGCTCGCGGGCGGTCGACGAGAGAGGCGTGCGGCTCGGTGGCCGGCTCGCCTCGGCGGGACGGCTGCTCGGGGGTGAGGGAGGGGTCGTGGGTGAGGATCGCCCGCTGCAGTGACTGCAGTTCGCGACTGGGTTCGAGCCCGAGGTCCTGGGCGAGGGCGGTCCGCAGACGGCTGTACGCGTCCAGGGCCTCGACCTGTCGTCCGCACCGGTACAGGGCGAGCATGAACTGTCCGCACGACCGCTCACGGAAGGGTTCGTCGGCGACGATGGCGGTGAGGTCGGCCAGTACGTCGTGGTGACGCCCACAGCCCAGCTGAGCCTCGAAGTAGTCCTCCATGACGTCGAGCTTGGCGCTCTGCAGAGCGGTCAGGCCGGGCCAGGCGATGCCGGTCTCGACGAGGTCCGCGAGCGCCGGTCCGCGCCACAGGGCCAAGGCGTCACCGAGCAGGTCGGCGGCCTGCTCGGTCGTGCCGGCGGCGAGGTGGGCCCTGCCCTGTTCGACCTTGCGGTGGAACCGGTGCAGGTCGACCTGTTCGGGTGCGACGCGCAGCATGTAGCCCGGGGCCTGTGTGACCACCGCGGCCGCTTCGTGTGAGGGGTCCGAGGCCGAGAAGAGGCCCCGAAGACCCCAGACGGCGTTCTGCAGGACCTTGCGGGCTGTGGGAGGCGCTTCGTCGAACGCCCATAGGGCGTCCTGCAGTTCGCTGACGGCGACCACACGGTTCATCTGTAGCAGTAGAAATCCGAGGGTGGCCCGTTGCTTCGCGCCGCCCAGGCTCACCGGACGGCCGTCCATCAGGACTTCGAGCGGACCCAGAATCCGAAACTCCATTGCTCCCCCTAAGGTGATCCGGACGTTCGAGGCGGGCCGGTGACCGATCTCCCCGGCCTTCGGGTTGGGCCCTGTCGACGACGCCGGCAGTGCCGCGGACGCGCGCTCACGACCGATCCGTCGCGAACGGCGCACGGCGGACGGCCGTGGGCGGCGGACAGGGCTGGACGGAAGAGGAATGCGGGCGCGGCGACGTCGACGGGCCCGGATCAGAGGTGTCAGAGATGGTCAGAGGTGTGCGGAGCCAGGCCGAACGGCGGCGTCCGGTCGTGGCGTGATGCGTGGCCGGCCTGCTGACTCAAGAAGTCTCCCCCTGTCACCTCGACGCGTGGACGATCAGTCGTTCATAAACATACCTTCTCGAACGTCAGTTTCTTCGAATCAGTCCGCTACTTTGCAACTTCACCCTCTGACCAGCGGCGACACTCCCGCCCGCTGCCCTGAGGCGCCGCCAAGGAGCACCGTCGCCGGGCGCGGAGGCGGTCAGGACGGGCTGGTTCCGCGCCCCCGACCAGCGGCGAAAGCTGCGGCGGGGGCCGGGCGAGGGCGGCCCCGGCGCATGGAGGCGCGATCCGGCCAGGCCGGTCCGTACCGCCGCATGCGCGCGGGAGCGAGGCGCTCGCACATCCCTCTCCCTCCGACCTCGGGCGACGTTCCCGCAGGTAGAAGGAGTTGACGCAGGGTCAGCTACTACCTGCGGGCGAGCCATCGACCGTACGGGCACGCAAGTGCGGGGCGCGACGAGATACGGCCAGATCACCGAACAGCCCGCTGGCGACCTTGAGGAATGAACCGTCCGAAGGAAAAATTCTCCTGAGAAGGTTATTGCTGTTCCGCCTGGTGACCTCCGGCGCGGCGACCGCCCGCCTGCCGGCCCGGCGCCGCCCGGCCGTCGGTCCGGCCGCCCCTCGGAGAACAGTCGCACCGAACGAACGCGTGGAAAGGTAGGACACCGTGCCGAAGCAGGACCGAGCCAGAAGGACCCATGAGGTCCTTCTGGACGCCGCGGCCGGCGAGTTCGCCCGGCATGGCTACGCCGGCGCCAATCTGGAGCGCATCGCGGTACACGTCGGCATGACCAAAGGAGCCCTGTACGCGCACTTCCCGTCCAAGGAAGCCCTCGCCGCGGCTCTGACCACCCCGTTCGAGCAGACGTGGCGGACGATCCTGCAGCAGACGGACGAGACCGGCGGCGACGCGCTGGGGGCGTTGCAGTGCATCGCGTTCAGCCTGGCGCGGCGGCTGAGCGTCGACATCCGCTTCAGGGCGGGGCTCCAGCTGGAGTCGGAGGAGGCGCGGGCACGCGGTGAGGTCCCGGCGGTCGTGGGTGACATGACGCGGGTGGCCATCAGGCTGGCACGCCAGGCTCAACAGCGAGGCGAACTGAAATCGGCGTACACGCCGGAGGCGCTCAGCAGCCTCCTGGCCGCCTCCACGTTCGGCATGTACCACACGATGTCGCTGCACCGACTGGACACCATCCCCCACGAGGCGCGCCGGATCTGGCAGCTCCTCTTCTCCGCTCCGGCCCGGTGCCCCGCCGGCGCGGCCCCGACGGCCGGGGACGCTCCCGACGGAGCGGCCCGAGCGGCCGGTAGCGCGGAGGTCGGCTGAGTCTGGCGCGACGAGACCCCTGCCGGTGCGCCCCGGCGGGGGTCTCGGCACGTCGCCGACGGACCGACCGTCCGAGGGCGTACGGCATCGGCGGGACGTCACCGTGCAGCGGCCCACCGGCCGTGTCAGGAGCACCTGCGTCGAGCGCAGCCCGAGGTGAGGGACGACAGGGCCTCGGGCGCCGGAGGGTTCAGCTGCCTGAAGGCGTACGCGGCCGAGATCATCGTCATGTGGTGGTGCCAACCGGGGAACGAACGCCCCTCGAAGTCCTGGACTCCGTAGTGCTCCTGGAGGTCGGCGACGCAGCGGCCGACGACGACGGCGCTCCGCGCCAGGGCCATGATCTCCTCGACCCGGTGGCCGGTGAGACTGGTGATCCAGAACCGTTCGGGGCGACGCCCCTGAGTCACCGGCCGCGCCACCGAAAGGTAGGTGCAACGCAGCCCGGCCGCCTGGTTCCCACCGGACGCCTGGCCGACCGCGGGCGCCAGCCGTATCTGGCCGACGTGCACGGTGAACGGCTCACTGCCCCCCGGCAGGCCGGGACGCACCACCCGATGGGACTGACGCGTGGGGCTGTGTGCGGCTGGCTCGGCGACGCCGCCCGTGGGCGGCCCCGCCTGGGGAAACCTCACAAGCTGCTCCGCGCTCACCTCGCACACGAAGTCGGCTCCGTGCCGGACCAGCCCGTCCAGCACCGCCCCGGCGTCGGGGTAGGGCCGCAGGTCCAGCACCCACGGCGCCTCCCCCATCCGGCCGCACATCGCCACCCGCGCGGCGAAATCCAGGATGTGCGCACCGGCCGGCTGTGCCTCGACGGACGCGGGGATACGGGCCCGGGCGCGTCTCTCCTCGTCCCCGCACCAGGCGTCGCCGAGCAGGAGACTCCAGTCCGTCGGCACGCACGTCCTGTCCGTGACCATGAACAGCCCCATCGCGACCTGGCAGTTGACGGCACGTCCGGACTCCGTGTCGAACCGCCGGTGCACGCCCACCGAGTGCTCTCCCCGCTTGGGGATCGTCACCTCCGCGACGCTCCAGGCCCGCGGCCGACCGAGTGTGGCGACCGAACGGGACACCGCCCGCCGGACCGGGGTCCACTCCCAGGGGCTGTTGTTGATGAACTGCTGCAGCCCGTGCGCCGCCTGCATGGTGGGCGCCACGGCCGCGGCCAGGCGCCGCAGCGTCTTCTTCCCCGGCAGGCTCAGCAGCGCCCGTAAGTAGGCCTGCGCCCACCGCCTTTGATCCGCTCGCTGCAACGGCTCGAAGACGTCCTCCGCGAACGCCCGCAGCAGATGCGTGTCGACCGGAGCCATGCCCTGTACGTCTCCCGACGGCATGTGTTGCCTCGTCCCCCCTCGCTGACCGACCACCCGGTGGCTCATGCGTCAACCGACAACCAAAAATACCTTCCAGAACGTCAGTTTTGTGTCTGTCAGTACGGCAAGGTGTCGGCATCCGGCAGGGCTGCCAGCAGGTCCTGGCTCGCGCCGACGACGACGGGACGGCCGACCTCGGTCAGCATGGGCAGGTCGGAGAGATGGTCGCCGTAGGCGTAGCAGTCGCCTGCCCCGATGTGGGGGTACGCGCGCAGTACGGCACGGACGACCTCGCGCTTGCCCTCGCCGATGACAGGCGCACCGATGACGGCTCCGGTGTACACACCCCGGCACGCCTGGGGTCGGGTGCCACGGACGTGCACCGCGCCGACGTCCCCCGCGATCGGGGCGAGCACGGCGTCGAACGCCCCGGAGACGAGGACGAGGACGGCGCCCTCCCGCTGATGGCGCCGGAGTGCGGCCCTGGTACGGGGAACGTAGAAGTCACCGCCCTGGAGCCGTTCGTCGAACCAGCGCCGACCCCACTCGGCCACCTCCTCGGCACGCTGCCCCCGCCAGGCCTCGTAGTACGCCCGGTTCGCCTCGTCCCGCCCGGCGCCTGCCGCCTGAAGACGAGCCAGCCGCTGCCGCGTCGCCCGTGCGTGGCGGACCCCGGCATCTCCGTGCCGCCCGGTGAAGTAGAACTCGAGAAAGTCGAACACGCTCTTCGGCTTGATCAAGGTCTCATCGACATCCGTGAACACCAGCCTGACAGCCAAGAACCCCATCCCCTTCCAATGGATCACACAGTCCCAGTACGCGACACCGGCCACGGGCGCGACGCGGGTCCGACCGGACCGCCCGCGCCGGCTTCGGCCAAGAGCGGCCGTCACGCGAACAGCCGGTGACGGCGGCGCCGATCCTCCATCGCCGCCGGGAGCGCGTCGGCGAACGCGGCAGCGGCACCCTCCACACGCAGCGCCCCGTGCGAGGCGACAGCGCGGACGTCGCGCAGGTAGCGTCCCAAGTCGCCTCCCGTGTCGAGCAGATCGGCCTCGCCGGCACTCATCAGCAGATCCATGGCCCCGGCCAGGCGCTCGGCCCCGACCGCCGCGTCGCGCCGGTTGCGGGCGACCGCGAAGGGCGAGACCTCCCCGGTGTCCGCCCGGCGCACCGCCTCGGTCAGCAACAGCGCCACAGCCTCGACATCCGCCCAGGCCCGTGCCAACCGCGCAGCCTGGCCCTCCCTCACCGGCGATTCGCCGGAGCCCGCTGGTCCGCTTCCCGCGGGTCCTGCCGTGGTGGGTACGGCTCCCGGGAGCAACCGCTCGCTCCACACCGCCAGAGCACGGCGGGCCGCCCCCAGCGCCGGCGCGCTGAAGAGCAGGCCGCCCGCCAGATGGGCCGGCGCCACATGGCAGCGTGCCCGGCCGTCGGGAGCACCGCCGGCGACCAGGACGTCGAACGGGACGGTACGGCCGGCGGGCACCGTCGTGGCCGGGAGCACGACCGTATGGCTCGCGGTACCGCGCATGCCGCTGCTCCGCCAGGTGTCGACGACGGTCACCGCACTCCGCGGAACCGCACAGACCCGGAACCGTGGCCGCTCCGGCTTCCCGTCGCCGTCCGCCGCCCGACTCTCCGGCCCACCCGATCCGGCCACGGTGGCTGCCGACGGTACGCGGGCACCCGGGCCCCCCGTACCGGCAGCGGGGGACTCGGGGGCGCACAACAGCAGCCAGTCCGCGTGGTCCGCACCGCTGACGACCGGCCACTCGCCCTGGAGCAGCCACCCGCCGTCGACCGGTACGACCGCACCGGACGGTGGCGTCAGTCCCGCGGCGATCCGCACGTCGGGCGAGGCGCCCCACAGCTCCTGCTGCCCCTCCTCGGGCAGCAGAGCCGCGAACCGTGCGTGCGCGGACCACAGCATGCCCAGCCAGGCAGCCGACGCGCACCCCCGGGCGACTTCCGCGGTGGCCTGGAACACGTCGGAGAAGGTCCCCTCACGCCCCCCGAAACGGCGCGGTACGAAATGCCGTGCGAACCCCGCCTCGTCGAGCGCCGCCAACGTCCTGGCACTGACACACCGCTCGGCGTCCGCCGCACGGGCACCGTCCTCGGCCACCGCGGCGGCTCGCGCCACAGCGTCCCGGCGAAAGCCGGACTCGGCCCGGAACGCCCTGTCGGACATCACTGGTTGTTCACCCCCGACTTGCCAACGACAACAAAGATCACATCTCGGCCGGGCCCCGTGCCGCTCCCAGCGGCGAGCCAACGGCAATGTCACAGCAAAGAAACTGACGACAACGAACCAAACTCGTTGAAAACATGCGTGTGCGTAGGTACTTATGAGCAGCTGTCACGAATCGGACGGCGAACGAGCCGAGCGATCCGGGATCCGGGATCCGGGGAGAGGGGCGCGTGAGACGACCGCGGAACTCGTCAGCGGCGGGAGCCCGACTCCACCGACGACCGGCCGCTCGGAGCAGGAGACGATGTCCGGGCGGGCGCCCAGACCATCGTCGATGTCATGACGACGGCGTCCCGCTGAACAGCGTCCACGGCGAGCTCCCGCGCACCCGTCCGGTCCCCCGCACCACGGTCGGAGCGCACCACCAGCCGTGTGGGTACGTCGAGTTCGGCCCAGGCACGACACTCGGAGTCCAGCGCCACCAGCACATACGGCCCGGCGCCGGCGGAAGGTGCGGGCGAGTGCGTGGCCGATGGTGGGGCGGGGGAGGCCTCGGCGGCGTTCACCAGCAGATGTCCGAGCTGACGGAACCCCTCGAAGACCACCATCAGCGGCACGTGGTCGGTCGGGTGGTCGAAGAGGATCGCGTGGTCGAGATCGGCCGCGAGCAACCACTCCCCCGGCCGCTCACCGGTCATCAGCACACTGTCCTTCTCCCGCAGGCGCCCCACGGAAGACCCCGCAACTCGGCCCGGATGCCCCGCAACTCGCCCGCCAGGGAACCCTGCGAAGCGCCCCGTCGCCCCGGCAGGCCGGCCTGCCGGCGGCACTCCGCCCGGACGGCGGCGCAGCCTGCGGTAGTACGACTCGTCGACGGCCACCACGCTCAGGCCGCCCCGTCCGCACACCACGCCCGCGACGCGGAGTTCGGCCTCGATCCGCATGCCACGGCGCCGCGGCGAGTCGTTCCCGACACCGAACCAGCGGACGTCCAGCACCACCGGCAGCGGCTCCCCGCCCACCCGCAGCGCATCGGGGTCGTCGATCACCAGATGCATGTCCCGGCCGACGAACCGGCGCTCCAGCGGAACGCCGTAGTGCCAGTGCGCCACGTACACCAGCGCCTGACGGACGGTCTCCGCGAACAGCAGCGGATCGCTCCTGCCCGCCGGATCCGGGTGGTAGAGCGCGTGATCGCGCGGCCACTGGGCCGCGATCACGAAATGGTCGTCCTCCAGTGCCACGGCATCGGTCAGGAACACCTCCGACACGGCCGCCCGGTGAACCAGTCGCCGGGGAATGGTCTGCTGGAACGTAAGCTCAGGAGCCCGGCTCACGAAACCACCCGCCCGGACGTGCTTAACACCCCGTGCCGTCGCATACACACACCCCCGTCGTACCGCCGACCCGGCCTCTTGCCGGGCCCTGTTCGGCCATGCAAAACCTACCTTCGAGAAGGTATCTTTCGGGTCTCCGGCACTGCCAATGCGGCGCATGTCACTGCCCAGTTAGGACCAAACGCCATGAACACACCCGCCACACCTGCTAGGGCCACCTCGCGCCGCAGCGTCTCCACGGAGCCCGCACGCTCAACGGTCAGGCAGGAGCGCGCCGTTCGTACCCGCGCGCGCATCCTCGCCGCGGCAGCCCAGCTCTTCGCCGAGATGGGGTTTCCCACCGTCACCATCCAGGACGTGGCACAGCACGCCGACGTCACCAAGGGCGCCGTCTACTTCCACTACGCCAACAAGGAAGCCCTCGCCCACGCCGTCGCCGACGAGTTCTACAGGCGGATCCGCGACATCGCCGACACCGTCGAGAACAAGGAGCTGACCCCCCTGTCGGCCGTGGCGGAGCTCCTCACCCGGACCGCCACCGCGCTCAGAGACGACATCGTCATGCAGGCCGGAGCCAGGCTCCAGATCGAGCGGACCATGATCACCCCCGAACTCCCCACGCCTTTCGAGGACTACACCGAAGTCATCACCGCGTGGCTCCACCGGGGCGCCCACGACGGCACCCTTCCGGCGACCACGAATCCCACGGCCCTCGCCCAGGTCCTCGTCTCCGCCTTCTTCGGCGCGCAGCACATCTCCTGGACCCTCAACAACCGCGCCGACCTCCCCGCGCGCACCCACACCATCATTCAGACCGTCATCCCTCACATCTAGGGGGTGACGACCGGCCCTTCGGACGACGGGACCCGCCGCGACGGCCCGAGCCGAGCGGCATCGCACGAAGGGCCCCCGACCGGCACTCTCGCCGGCCAGAGGCCCTTTCGGGGCCATCGCCCCCACTCAACGGTCTGTCAGGGATGCGGGACCTGGGCCCCTTGCTCCGGGGTCAGGCGGGGGCCGGGAGGCCGACCAGGGCGGCGATCGTGTCCTGGTGCCTTCCCGTCGAACCCAGGGCGATCTGGTCGGACTTGGCCCGCTTAAGTGCCAGGTGCGCCGGGTGCTCCCAGGTCATGCCGATGCCGCCGTGTAGCTGTACGCACTCCTCGGCCGCGTGGACGGCGACCTTCGCGCAGTACGCCTGGGCGACGGCGACGGTCAGCGGCGCGTCGGGGCTGCCCGTGGCCAGCGCGTCGGCGGCGGCACGGGCCGCCGCCCGGGCGTTCACGACCTCCAGCCAGAGCTGCGCCATGCGGTGCTTGAGCGCCTGGAAGGAGCCGACGGGCCGGTTGAACTGGTAGCGGGTGCGGGTGTGGCGGACGGTCTCCTCCAGGCACCACTCGGCGAGCCCCAGCTGCTCGGAGGCGAGCAGCCCGGCCCCCGCGAGCAGACCGCGCCTGATCGCGGCCGTGGAGGTCTCCGCGTCGGCGAGCCGGACGCCGCTCGCGCCGGTCGTGGTCACCGTCGCGAGGGGCCGGGTCAGGTCGAGCGGTGTCTGCGGCTCCACGCCGGCGGCGTCCGCCGCGACCGCGTGCAGGCCGTCGGCCCGCGGGACGAGGAACACGTCGGCGAGGGCGGCGTCGGCGACACCGTCGACGGTCCCGGTGGTGGACGGCGCCGCGTCGGGGGCCGTGGACAGGGGCAGCGCGAGCACGGCGACCCTGCCCCCGGAGGCGAGCCCCGCGAGGAGCTCGGCGACCGGGGCGCTCTCCGTGTCCAGGGCGAGCAGGATCTCGGTCGCGACCACGGCGCTGGTGAGGTACGGCGCCGGGGTCACCGCGCGCCCCAGCTCCTCCAGGACCACGGCCGCCTCGCGGTGGCTCGCGCCCTGGCCGCCCAGCTTCTCGGGAACGAGCAGCCCCGCCGCGCCGATCTCGCCCGCGAGGGACTTCCAGAGGCCGGGGACGTACGGGTCACCGGTCTCGACCCGGCCGAGCAGCGCGGCCGGGCCGGCCCGGTCGGTGAGCAGGGAGCGGACCGCCGCCCGCAGGTCGTCCTCGGCATCGGAGTAGAGCAGGTCAGTCATCGCGCGAGGTCCTTCCAGGCGACGTCCTTGTCGTTGCGGGGCTCGGCGGGCAGGCCGAGGACGCGTTCGGCGACGATGTTCAGCAGGACCTCGGTCGTACCGCCCTCGATCGAGTTGCCCTTGGAGCGCAGATAGCGGTAGCCGGCGTCGCGGCCTGTGAAGTCGACCAGCTCGGGGCGGCGCATGGTCCAGTCGCCGTACAGCAGCCCTTCCTCGCCCAGCAGTTCGACCTCCAGGCCGCTGATGACCTGGTTGAGGCGGGCGAAGCCGAGCTTCATCGCGCTGCCCTCGGGTCCCGGCTGTCCGGCGACGAGCTGCTGGCGCAGGCGTTCCCCGGTGAGCCGGGCCACCTCGGCGTCCACCCACAGGTCGAGCAGCCGCCGGTGGAGGTCGTGGGTGCGCAGGTCCGGTCGGTCGCGCCAGGTCGTGGCGACGGGTCCGATCATGCCGCCCTCGCGGGGGATGCGGGCGCCGCCGATCGAGACCCGCTCGTTCATCAGCGTGGTCTGGGCGACCCGCCAGCCGTCGCCGGTCTCGCCGAGCCGATGGGCGTCGGGGATGCGGACGTCGGTGAGGAAGACCTCGTTGAACTCGGCCTCGCCGGTGATCTGGCGCAGCGGCCGCACCTCGACGCCCGGGTCGCTCATGTCGCAGATGAAGTACGTGATGCCGCGGTGCTTGGGCAGATCGGGGTCGGTGCGGGCGATGAGGATGGCCCAGCGGGCGACATGGGCGCTGGACGTCCACACCTTCTGGCCGTTGACGATCCAGTCGCCGGTGGCGTCGTCGCGGACGGCGCGGGTGCCGAGCGCGGCGAGGTCGGAGCCGGCGCCGGGCTCGCTGAAGAGCTGGCACCACACCTCCTCGCCCACCCACAGCGGCTTGAGGAAGCGCTGCTTGACCTCTTCGGAGCCGTACGCGAGGAGGGTCGGCGCCGCCATGCCGAGGCCGATGCCGATCCGGCGGGGATCGTTGTCGGGGGCCTCGGCGGCGGTGAGTTCGGCGTCCACGACGGCCTGCAGGGAGCGCGGGGCGTCGAGTCCGCCGAGGCCGACGGGGTAGTGCACCCAGGCGAGCCCGGCGTCGAAGCGGGCCCGCAGGAAGTCGGTGCTGTCGGTGGTCGCGGGCGGGTGCTCGGCGAGCAACCGCTGCGTCCGGGCGCGCAGTTCGGCGGCGTCCGGGGTCGGGGCGGTCATGCGGCCGCTCCTTCGGGGACGACGACGAGGCGGCCGGTGGTGGCGCCCTCGCTCACGCGCTGCACGGCGTCCGCCGCGCCGGTGAGCGGGACACGCTCGCTGACCAGGGGCTTGATCAGGCCCTTGGCGGCGTACTCGGTGAGCGTCTCGTGGCAGCGGAGGATCGCCGCGGGGTCCTTGAGGTTGTAGAGGCCCCAGTGGAGTCCGAGGATCGAGTAGTTCTTGACGAGGGCGTGGTTGAGGGCGGCGGAGGGGATGACCCCGCTGGCGAAGCCGACCACCACGATCCGGCCCTCGAAGGCGACGACCTTCGTGGACTGGGTGTAGGCCTCGCCGCCGACGGGGTCGTAGATCACATCGGCCCCACGGCCGCCGGTGGCCTCCTTGACGGCGGTGATGACGTCCTCGGAGCGCCGGTCGACGACGATGTCGCAGCCGAGCGCGCGGGCGGCCTCGGCCTTCTCCGCCCCGCCGACGACACCGATGACGGTGGCGCCGGCCGCCTTGCCGAGCTGGACGGCCGCGCTGCCGACTCCGCCCGCGGCGGCGTGGACGAGCAGGGTCTCGCCCTCCTTGAGGGCGGCGCGGCGGTGCAGCCCGAACCAGCCCGTCTGGTAGCCGATGTGGAGAGCGGCCGCCTCGGCGTCGTCGAGGGCCTCGGGGGCGGGCAGCAGGGCCGCCGAGTCCGCCACCGCGTAGTCGGCGAAGCCGCCGTACGGGAGGGCGGGGGTCGCGATGACCCGCCGGCCGTCCTCGGTCTCGCCGCAGATCTCCACCCCGGGGGTGAAGGGGAGCGGGGGCCGCACCTGGTACTGACCCCGGCAGAGCAGGGCGTCCGGGAAGTTGACGTTGGCGGCGCGCACCCTGAGGAGGAGCTGCCCCTCGCCGGGCGTGGGCGCCTCCACCTCGTCGAGCTGCATCACCTCGCCCGGCTCGCCGTTCTCGTGCACTCGCCATGCCTGCATCGCGGTCCTCCACCAGCCGTCGTCCGTACTGCGCGGTCGATCGCATACTAAGCGGTCGCTTGTGCCCGGTGGAACCATGTGCCGGGGACTTCTTGCACCCGGCCGCCCCGCGCACCGTCGGCTCAGGACTGCTTCGGGCGGGCCCGTACATGCATCCGCTCACCCTGCGGACCGAACAGGCTGAGGAACTCCACGGGCCCGTCGGGCGTCGGTCCGAACCAGTGCGGTACGCGCGTGTCGAACTCGGCGGCCTCCCCCGCCCCCAGCACGACGTCGTGCTCGCCGAGGACGAGGCGCAACTTCCCGGACAGCACGTAGAGCCACTCGTACCCCTCGTGGACCCGCGGATCCGGATTCTCGTACGGCTTCTCCTGCACCACCTTGTACGCCTGGAGGCCACCCGGCTGGCGGGTGAGCGGGAACATCGTCCGGCCGTGCCGCACGATCGGCTTGGCCTTGACCCGGGGGTCGCCGACCGGCGGCGCGCCGACCAGCTCGTCCAGCGGCACCTGATGGGCGCGGGCGATGGGGAGCAGCAGCTCCAGGCTCGGCCGTCGCTGCCCCGACTCCAGTCGGGAGAGGGTGCTCACGGAGATCCCGGTGGAGGCGGAGAGGTCCCCGAGCGTGGCTCCGCGATCGCGCCGGATCCGGCGCAGCCGTGGACCGACCTCGTTCAGCACGGCGTCGATGCGGTCGTCCCCGGTATCTGCTTCAGTCATCTCTCCATTGCAGAAACAGCAAACGCGTTTGTCAACCCCGGTCGCCGGAGGGACGCTGCCGGTATGAGTGGACACACGAGCACACATGACCCTCGCCCCTACGACGTGGTGGTGGTCGGTGGCGGCGCGGCCGGGCTGAGCGCGGCCTTGATCCTCGGCCGGTCGCGGCGCCGGACCCTGGTCGTCGACGCCGGTGAGCCGCGCAACGCCCCGGCCGCCCATATGCACGGGTTCCTCTCCCGGGACGGGATGAGCCCGGCGGAGTTCCTGGAGACGGGACGGCGCGAGATCGCCGCGTACGGGGTGGAGTGGACGGCGGGCCGCGTGACGGAGGCGGTACGGGACGGCTCCGACGGGTTCGTCGTGACGGTGGACGGCGGCCGCCGCGTCGAGGCGCGCCGGCTGATCGTCACCACCGGGCTGGCCGACGAGCTCCCGGCGATCGACGGGGTCGCCGAGCGGTGGGGGCGGGAGGTGCTGCACTGCCCGTACTGCCATGGCTGGGAGGTCCGCGACCAGGCCTTCGGGGTGATCGCGCACCCCGTCATGGCCGCTCATCAGGCCGTGATCCTCTCCCACTGGTCCCCGGACGTGACCCTTTTCCTGCACACGGCCGCACCGCTCTCCGAGGAGGAGCGCGCCCGGGTCGCGGCGGCCGGCGTCGAGGTGGTGGCGGGCGAGGTGGCGGGTCTGGTCGTCGAGGACGACCGGTTCACCGGCGTACGGATGGCGGACGGCCGGGTCGTCGAGCGCGACATGCTCTTCGTAGGTCCCCGCATGACACCGAGGGACGGGCTGCTCACCGCGCTCGGCGCCGAGACCCACGAGACGCCGCTCGGCGCGTTCGTGGCGGTCGACGAGACCGGCCGGACGAGCGTGCCGGGCGTGTGGGCGGCGGGCAACGCGATCGGTGCCCAGGAGCAGGTGATCAACGCCGCGAGCGGGGGCTACCGGGCCGGGGTGGCGATCAACATGGAGCTGCTCATGGGCGACCTGGACCGCAAGGTCGCGGCCGCGGGCTGACGGGGCGTCCCGCCGAGGGCCGCCGCGGCTTTCCGTCGCGAGCCGACAGGGCTTCAGTTCTCGTCCTCGCCGCGCTATCGATGCGGCATGACGAACGCAGAGACGGATCCGCCGGGACTGCCCGCCCCTCCCCCGCTCGGTGCGAGCGCGCTGCCACCCGGGACGTACGAGGGGCGGACGGTTCTGGTGACCGGGGGCGGGTCCGGGCTGGGGAAGGCCGTCGCCGCCGAGTTCGCCCGGCTGGGCGCGGAGCTGATGCTCGTCGGCCGGACGGCCGCCCGCCTGGAGGCCGCGCGGCGGGAGCTGGCGCGGATCGGCGGGACGCGGGTGGCGACCGCGGTCTGTGACATCCGTGAGCCCGCCGCCGTGGCCTGCGCCTTCGACACGTGCGAGACGGCGCTCGGCTCCCGGCCGGACGTCCTGGTGAACAACGCGGCCGCCAATTTCCCCGTGCCGGCGGAGGAGTTGTCGCCCAACGGCTGGCGCGCGGTCGTCGACATCACGCTGACCGGGACCTGGTTCATGACCCGGGAGTTCGCCCGGCGCCACCTCGCCGCGCGCACGCCCGGGTCCGTCGTCAACGTGGGCGCCTCCTACGCCTGGACCGGCGGCCCGGGGTTCGCGCACTCGGCGGCGGCGAAGGCCGGGGTGAAGAACCTGGTCGAGACCCTGGCGGTGGAGTGGGGGCCGTACGGGATCCAGGTCAACGGACTGGTGCCGGGTCTGATGCCGCACGAGGACATGACGGACGACATCCGGGGCGCGCTCGGGCGGGCGCCGCACCAGGACGCCCGGCAGCCCGCCCTGCGCGTGGGATACCCGCGGGAGCTGGGCTGGGCGGCGACCTTCCTGGCCTCTCCGTACGCCCGGTTCGTCTCCGGGCACACGCTGGTGGTGGACGGCGCGAACTGGCAGCGCCGGGCCCTCGTCAACGATCCCGTGGTGCCGGTGCGCGAGCAGCTTGGCCGGGGGCGGTTCGGGGAGTGACGCGCGCTGGTCCACGCGGATGAACCCGGGCGGCTGCGGCTGCGACGGCGAGGGAGAGCGGCGAGGATCGGCGAGGGTGACCGGACGACCTCCAGACTCGGAAAGGCAGGGCACACCACATGCTCGGTACGGACTTCACCAAGGGATCGCCCAGCTGGGTCGACCTGGGCAGCCCCGACACCGCGGTCGCCGCCGCGTTCTACACCGCCGTCTTCGGCTGGGAGTTCGCCTCGGCGGGGCCGGACGCCGGAGGCTACGGCTTCTTCCAGCAGGACGGGAAGACCGTCGCCGCCCTCGGTCCGCTGACGGAGGCGGGGGCGAGCAGCGCGTGGACGCTGTACTTCCAGACGCCCGACGCCGACGCCACGGCCAAGACCACCGAGTCCGCGGGCGGGACCGTGCGTGCCGAGCCCATGGACGTCATGACCGCAGGGCGGATGGCCCAGCTGACCGACCCGGCGGGCGCCGACTTCGCGATCTGGCAGCCGGGCGAGACGAAGGGCCTCGACAAGGCCTCCGAGAACAACACTCTCTGCTGGGCCGAGCTGCACGTGCCCGACCCGACGTCCGCCCTGCACTTCTACGGGAAGCTGTTCGGCTGGCGCTCGCAGGAGATGGAGGCGCCGGGGATGACCTACCGTGTGCTGTCCACCGCCGAGGGCGATCTGGAGGACGCCACCTTCGGCGGGGTCGCCGAACTCCAGGAGGGCGGGAACAAGGCGCGCTGGATCCCGTACTTCGGTGTGACGGACGCGGACGACATCGTCGCCCGCGCGCAGGGCAACGGCGGGTCGGTTCTGATGCCGGCGGCCGACATCCCCGACGTCGGCCGCATCGCGTGGCTCGCGGACCCCTTCGGAGCCGCGTTCGCGGTCCTGAAGCCCGCCCCGCCGAACTAGGGCGCGTTTCGAGACCTTGTCGGCACGGACCTCGCCCGGCCGGGTGCGCGGGTGCCCCGGCCCGGGGCTGAGCGCACCCGGACAGCCCCCGGATCGCCTCGCTCGGCTGTCCTGGGGGCTGTCCGTCATGGACTGCCGTCTGTCACCCGATCGGTGACCACTCTGCGATCTTCTCCGCGCGTAATTCTCCATTGCGCGCATTCTCGGGCGTGCTCTGAGTAGGGTCCGGAGCGTTACCGGTCCACGACCGCGCTATCAGCTGCGGCGCCGATGATTGGGCACGAATTGACCGTCGAGACGGGCGCCAAACCCACACAGGTGGTTCTGCAGAAATCACGGCGGAACATTCTCGTTCGACGTGCCTTCCTGTCGTTTCGCCGCGCCAGCCCGGCCATCCTCTGCTACCTGGCCTGCAAAGTCCTGGGTGTCACCTGGATCGCGATGCGATCGAAGGAGGGCGACCAGTCTCTTGTGACATTGCTGGGCTATGTGTGGGATGCGCGGTGGTACCTGGGCATCGCACAGAATGGCTACGGGCACGCGGATCTGATTCCCGGCTACGGCGGCGGCCCGGCCGGCAGATGGCAGGATCTCGCGTTCTTTCCGTTGTATCCGGGTGTCGTGCGAGCGGCCGACGAACTGCTGCCGACGACAATCGTCGGTACCGCACTGCTGATCAGCTTCGTGTCCTCCTGTGTCGCGGCATGGGGGATCCATGCCTTCGGCACGGCCCTGCACGGCAATCGCGTCGGACTGCTGCTCGTCGTCCTGTGGGGTCTGCTGCCGCAGGCCTTCATCCAGTCCATGGCCTACCCGGAGGCGATGTTCACCGCGCTGTGCGCCTGGGCGCTGTACGCGCTGGTGACGCAACGTCTGGTCACGGCGTCCTTCCTTGCCGTGGCTGCGGGCCTGACCCGTCCGTTGGGCGTCGCGGTAGTGGCCGCCGTCGTCGTCACGGCGGTGCTCGCCTCGCCGCGCGGGCGCCGGACGCTCGCCGCTGTCCTCATCGCGCCCCTGGGGTTGCTCGGCTATTTCGTGTGGGCCGGAGTGTCCACCGGGCGACCGCTGGGCTACTTCGATGTGCAGCGGGACTGGAAAACGCACGTCGACTTCGGCCAGTCCGTCATCGCTGCCACGAACAGGGTGGCCGCCGGCCACGTGAGCGCGGTGGAACAAGGTTCCGTGCTCATCGTGATCGCGGGCCTTGTCCTCCTGTGGGCTCTTCTGAGTTCGCGTCCGCCGGCAGCCGTCGTCGTCTTCACTCTGGTCCTGGTGGCCGTAGCCGTAGGCGTGAGCGGCTACATTCAGATCAAGCCCCGCTTTCTGCTGCCCGGATTCACCCTGCTGCTGCCCGCGGCCGCCGCTCTGGCCAGGGCCAGACCGATCACCGTGGTCGCGACGCTCTCCGCACTGGCGTTCGTCTCCTTCACCTACGGGGCCTTCTTCGTGACCTCCGGATACACGCCGTAGCGCCCTGACGTAGGCCGTCGCCGCACCGCTGCGGTTCGGTCAGGTGCCGTCGAAGTGCGGGGGCCGGCGGGTCGCCTTGGCGGCGTAGCCTTCGCGGGCGTCGTCCGAGGTCAGGGTGAGCGCCGCGGAGAGGGCCGCGCGGTCCAGGGCGGCGGACATGCCCTGGTCCGCGAAGGCGTCGATGTTCCGTTTGATCGCGCGGACGGCGAGCGGCGCGGCGCACGCGATGGCGTCCGCCGTTTCTCGGGCCGTGCGATCCAGGTCGTCGCGGGGCGTGACGACCTGGACGAGGCCGAGCCGTTCGGCGGTGGCGGCGTCGATCCGGCGGCCGGTGAGGGCCAGGTACTTGGCCCAGCCCGCGCCCGCCTCACGGGCGATCCGCAGATCGCCGCCCGCGTCGACGGCGACGCCGAGGCCCGCCTCGGGGAGGGCGAACACGGCGTCGTCGGCGGCGATCCGGATGTCCGCCATCAGCGCGAGCTCGAAGCCGAAGCCGAGGCAGTAGCCCTGGACGGCGGCCACGACCGGCTGCGGCAGCCGGGCGAAGACCGCGAAGCGTTCGTGGACCCAGCGGATGCCTTCGTCGTACCGCTGGATCCTCTCCGCGGCCGTGCGGCCGGTGATCCCGCCACCGGGCGCCGTGACATCGATGCCCGCGCAGAACGCGCGCCCCTCGGCCCGCAGCAGCACGACCCGTACGCGTTCGTCGAAGCGGAGCCGGTCGGCCATGAGGCCGAGCTGGCGGCTGGCCTCCCAGCTCCAGCCGTTGAGCTTCTCCGGCCGGCAGAGCGTGAGGACGCCGACGCCGCCCTCGACCGTGAGTGCGATGCGCTCCTCGCCCTCCGGGATCTCCGTGCCGAGCGTGTCGATCACGGCGCACCACCTCCTGATTCTGACGCCCTGTCAGGCAGGGGGTCAGGCTAGGGGGTCAGCACTGCCAGAGGAAGGCCGCCCGCCGGCATCCGTCGCAGACGAAGGAATAGGCGTATCCCCCGCCGAAGTTGGCGACCTGGTCCAGCTGGGCCACGAACCCCATCTTCGTGCCGCAGTCGGCGCAGTCCGGTGTCTCGTCCCACTGGAGCCAGTACGGCTCCCCGCCGAGCTGTCCCAGGACGTCCTTGCCGTCCACGGGCCCGAACGTGTCCTCCTCTCCGTACGTCTCGGCCGCGACGGGCCGCGCGGTCAGGACGGAGACCTCGTCGAGCCGCGTCACGCCCTCGGCCGGGGCGGTGGCCGGAAGGAGTCCCTCGGCGGGGAAGACGTACGCCCGGTTGCCGCCCGCGGCGGGATCCCACTCCTGGCACAGCCCCGGCTCGTTCTGGCACATGAAGACGGAGACGACGTCCGCGCCACGGTCCAGATGCGCGATGAACTGCATCGCCCCCTCGCACTCCGCGCAGAGCGGCCAGACGAAACCCTCCGGCACGAGAGGCAGGCCGCCCGCGCGGGAGACGGGCGCGACGGGATCGGTCACGCCACCGTGGAGAAGCAGTGTGGTCATGCGGGCGAGGTTAGGCCACACCACTGACAGCGCCCCGGCGGCGGCTTCCCCGGCCGTCTAGCGGGAGAACAGCTCGAAGGCGACGGCCGGCCGTCCGCCGTACCGGGCGGCGAAGCGCTCGTTGTTCTGCGCCAGGAAGGTACGGACGTACTGTTCGGGGTCCTGGTCCGTCAGGCCCTCGATGTACGCGCGGTGGGCGAGCAGCGACTGCACGGAGCGCTCGATGCCGGGCGTGGCGTCGACGGCGTGGGTCGGCGTGTTCGTTCCGGCGACCGCCACCCAGCGCACACCGTTCCACGGTTCCAGGCCCTGCTCGGTCAGTTCGGGGAAGATCCAGCGGTTGCCCGCGTCGCCCGCCGCGTCGAGCGTGGCGCGGCCGACGGCCACGTGGTCCGGCGTGTTCCAGAACCCGCCGACGCCCGAACCCCAGGTGTCACGGTGGTTGAGCGTGATGACGAGCTCGGGCCGGTGGCGGCGGACGGCCGCCGCGATGTCGCGGCGCAGGCCGAGTCCGTACTCGATCACCCCGTCCCGGTGGTCGAGGAACTCGACGGCCGACACCCCGACCACCTCCGCGCTCGCCCGCTGCTCCTGCTCCCGCAGCGGGCCGCAGGTGGCCGGGGCGATCGAGTCGATGCCGGCCTCGCCACGGGTCGCGAGGACGTAGACGACCTCCTTGCCGGCGTCCGTCCACCCCGCGATGGCGGCGGCGCAGCCGTACTCCAGATCGTCCGGGTGGGCGACCACGGCGAGCGCGCGCTGCCAGTCGTCGGGCATGTCGTCGAGGGGTGTGCTGCTCGTGTCGATCATGGGCGCAGGATACGGGGGTTCACCCCCGGATCGCTCCGGAAAGGATGACCGAGCGGGAGGCGTGACGGGGGCGGTCCGGGTTCAGGCCGCGCCGCGCCGCGAGGGTGACGGCGAGGCGCTGGGCGCGTACCAGGGCGGCCACCGGGTCGATGGCGTCGGCGTCGAACAGCGCGCCGGTGGCCTCCACTTCCTCCCGCAGACCGGCCGGCTCCGGACCGAGGCAGCACACGAGACTCGTCCGGTCGCTGATGACGATCGGCCCGTGGCGGTACTCCATCGCCGCGTAGGACTCCGCCCAGGCGCGCGCCACGCCACGGAGCTTGTGCGCGGCCTCGTCGGCGAGTCCGACCGTCCAGCCGGTGCCCAGGAAGGTGAACTGGGCGCGCCGCTCCCAGACCGTGGGCAGCGGTTCGTAGAGGGCGAGTTCGGCGTCGGCGATCGAGGGGGCGAGGTCCACGCCCAGCCCCGCGCGCAGCAGTTGGAGGGCGGTGGTGGCGAACCGGGTCTGGACGACGGAGCGTTCGTCGGCGTAGTCGAGGACGACGACCCGGTCCGCGTGGTCCGCGGCCCGGCTGTCGGGGACGCCGGTCAGGACGAGCGTCGGGATACGGCCGGCCGCGCGGGCGAGCAGGGTCACCACCTCCGTGGTCGCACCGGAGCGGGTGAGGGCGACGATCCGGTCGTAGCCGCGGCCGAGCGGGGTCTCGTCGGAGGCGGGGAAGGCGTCGGTCTCGCCCGCGCCGAGGGATTCACGCAGGGCGGCGTAGGCACGGGCCATGAAGTACGAGGTGCCGCAGCCGACGACCGCGATCCGCTCACCCCGCCGGGGCAGCAGATCGGCGTGGTCGGCGGCGGTGTCCGCCGCACGGCGCCAGCAGTCGGGCTGTCCGGCGATCTCGGCACTGACGTGGGTGGTCATGTCCGGTCCTCTCCTGGGTGCACTCCGGACGAGTTCTATCCGTCGCGCCCCGCGCGCACCATGAGCAATCAGGACGCACTGCTTGGACTTTTCCACCCGCCTGTGACGGTGCTCGTGCCGCGGGAGGCGCGGACGGCCGGCCGTGGCCGGCGCCGATGTCACGGATCGCGCGGCGAGGCCCGGCCCCGGGCGGTCAGATCTCGCCCCGGGCGAGGGAGAGCAGCCGGTCGAGCACCCTCGGCCCTCCGGCCCGCACGCCGTCGTGCTCGAACTCGTCCGTCACCCAGGTGCGCAGCCCCCGGACGGCGCGGGCGGTCTCCAGCGAGTGGGCGGTGTCGACGTACATGTCGTCGTGGTAGACGGCCGCGGCTACGGGCACCTCGTTGGCGGCGAGCCTCGCGGGGTCGTAGAGCGGGGCCCAGTCCGTCCGTTCGGCGAGGAGGTGGGCGGTCTCGCGGAGCGGGCGCAGCGCGGGGTCGGTCTCGAAGTGCCAGGGGTGGACGGTCTCTCCGGTGAAGAGGAGGGGTGCGTCACCGGCCAGGGCCTTCTCCGCGTCGAACTCCGGGAACTCGGCGCGGACGCGTTCCGCGGCCCAGGCCGTCGGTCCCTGGCCCTGGGCGTAGATGGCCTCGTGGAGCACGGCGTAGAGCGGGTGTCCGGCGTACGAGAGCCTGCCCTGGACGTTCTCCAGGAAGGCGTCGGAGAGTGCGGGGCCGGCGGGCGTGGGGACGAAGGCCTCTTCCAGGAGGAAGTGCAGCTCGTGGGTTCCCTCGCCGCTGCCGAGGAGGATGCCGAGGGACTGGAAGGCCTGGGCGGTGAGAAGTCCGCCGTTCGGCAGGGTCGTCGGGTGCTCCAGGAGGTGGGCGGCGATCCGGCGGGCGCGCTCGACGTCCTGCGGGTAGCGGGCGTAGTGGGCCTCGACCTTGCGCCGTACCCGGGGGTAGGCGGCCCGGTAGACCTCGTCGGCGGTGGCGTGCAGGGAGGGCAGACCGCCGGTGATGAGGGCCGTGCGCACGCCCTCGGGGGCGCTGGAGAGGTAGTGGGTGGCGCAGAAGCCGCCGAAGCTCTGGCCGAGGACGGTCCAGGGCGCGCCGCGGGTGAGGCGCTTCCGGATGAGTTCGCAGTCCTTGACGATCGAGTCGGCGCGGAAGTGCGCGAGGTGGTCGGCCTGCTGCCGCGGGGTGCCGTGCAGGGGCAGGGTCTGGCGGTTGACGGGGGTGGAGTGACCGGTGCCGCGCTGGTCGAGGAGGAGGACGCGATGGTCCTGGACCGCCCGGCCGAGCCAGGCCTGCCGGCCGATGAAGCGGCGGGCTCCGAAGCCGGGCCCGCCCTCCAGGTACACCAGCCAGGGCAGGTCCTCGGCCGACCTGTCGTGCGCGACGACCTCACGGCCGTAGACCTCGATCTGTTCGCCTCCGGGGTCCGCGTGGTCGAGCGGAACGGTGAAGCGGCGGTCGGTGAGGACGAGGCCGGGCTGGCGGTAGCTGGTCAATGCGGCTCCTGTTCGATACGCCCCCCGCCCGCCCAGTGCATCACAGGGCGCGGGCCGGGGGCGCGTCGAGGGGTCAGGAAGGCGTCACGAGGTGGGGAAGTCGTCGGCGGACCTGATCCGGTCGCGAATCCAGACGCCGGCCTCCTTCAGGGACGAGGTGCCCGTCCAGGGACCGTTGCCGTCGCACGTGCCGGTCTTGAAGACCGCGCCCGAGCGGTGGTCGTCGGAGAAGTTCCAGTTGGTCCAGCTGATCTTCTTCGCGGCCATCAGGTCGATGTACTTCTGCGTCATACCGAAGTCGTTGGCGCCCTCACCCGCGTAGTCCTGGGTGCCGAACTCGGTGACGAACACGGGGATCCGGTCGGCGGCCCGGGAGAGGGTGTTCAGGTACTCCTCGCGGTGGGACATCGCGTAGAAGTGGAACGTGTACATGACGTTGGTGGCGTTGACCGGGTTGTTGACGACCTCGGTCTCGCTGCCGCCGTTCGAGACGCCCAGGGAGGACCAGGCGCGGGTGCCGAGCAGGATCGGGGCGTTGCCGTCGATGTTCCGGATGACCGGGACGATCTGCTCGTGGTAGCTCTTGATCCTCGGCCAGGTCACGCTGTCGCCGTTGGGCTCGTTGGCGACCTCGTAGAAGATGTTGTTCTTGTCCTTGTGCCGGTTGGCGATGTCGGTGAAGAACCTCTTGGCGTTCGCCAGGTTGGCGTGCGGGTCGCCCGGCGTGAGCATGTGCCAGTCGACGATCACGTACATGCCGCGCGCGGTGGCCTGGTCGATCAGCGTGTGGGCGAGGTTGGTGAACTTGACCGGGTCGGTCTCCCAGCCGTCCTCCTGGACGTAGGTGGAGACGCGCAGGATGTCGGCCTTCCAGTCCTTGGCGAGGGCGTCCAGCGATCCGCTGGTGAGGCACTGCGGGTACCACTGGGTGCCGTGGCTGGACATGCCGCGCAGCTGGACGGGCTTGCCGTACTGGTTGCAGAGCTTGACGCCGCAGACCGTGAGCTGGCCGTTGATCGCGACCGGGGTGCCGCCGGCGGGCGGAGCCGTGGCGGTGTCGACCTTGATGTGGTCGACGTTGGGGCCGCCGTTGGCGGTGGTGGCTGTGGCGCGGATGGTGTTGGCGCCCGCCCTGAGGTTCACCGTGAGGGTGGTGGTGGCCCAGGCGGTCCAGGCGCCTGTTCCGGCGAAGGCCTTGCCGGCGGCGGCGACGGTGCCGTTGACCGCGATGTCCATGGGCCGGTCGGTGGTGGTGCCGTTGGCGTAGCGCAGGGTCAGGGTCGCCTGGCCCGCCTGCGCGGCGTCGACGTTCCACTGGACGTAACCGCCGGTGGCGTTGTCGTAGTTGACGAATCCGGTGCCGGTGAAGCCCGCGTGGTTGGACTCGACCGCGCCCCGCGAGACGGTGGCGGTCTCCGCCTCATGGGTGACGGGGGCCGCGACCGCGGCGGGTGGGGCGGTGGCGAGGCCGAGGAGGAGTGCGGCCGCCGCGGTGCCGGCGGCACCCAGGGAACGCAGTCGGAGACGTGCCGATCGTGCCGATGTCATGGGGGTCTCCCGGAACGATGGATTGGAAGGAAAGTTTCCTAACGGATGAATAGCAGCCCGGGCGAGCGACTCGCAAGGGTCATGACAAGAGACGATGTTCAGCGGGCTGTCGCTCCCCGGAAGGTCCCGGCCCCCGTGCACGGTGCGACCTCGCCTCCTAGCGTGGATCCATGATCCGGTTCGAGCAGGTCAGCAAGGTGTACGCGGACGGCACCACCGCGGTCGACGACCTCTCCTTCGACGTGGCCGAGGGGGAACTGGTCACGCTCGTCGGCCCCTCGGGCTGCGGCAAGACGACCACGATGATGATGGTCAACCGGCTGATCGAACCGACCTCGGGCCGGATCCTGGTCGACGGGGAGGACATCGCGAAGGTCGACCCGGTCAAGCTGCGACGGAGCATCGGCTACGTCATCCAGCAGGTCGGGCTCTTCCCGCACCGAACCGTCCTCGACAACACCGCCACCGTGCCCGCGCTGCTCGGCTGGAAGAAGTCGAAGGCAAGGGCCCGCGCCGCCGAACTCCTCGACCTGGTCGGCCTCGATCCCGAGACCTACGGCCGGCGCTATCCGGCGCAGCTCTCCGGCGGCCAGCGCCAGCGCGTCGGCGTCGCCCGCGCGCTCGCCGCCGACCCGCCCGTGCTGCTCATGGACGAACCCTTCGGGGCGGTGGACCCCGTGGTCCGCGAGCACCTCCAGAACGAGTTCCTGGGGCTCCAGGCCACCGTGCGCAAGACGGTCCTCCTGGTCACCCACGACATCGAGGAGGCGGTCCGCATGGGCGACCGGATCGCCGTGTACGGGCAGGGCCGCATCGAGCAGTTCGACACCCCGGCGGCCGTGCTCGGCGCGCCCGCCACGCCCTACGTCGCCCAGTTCGTCGGCGCCGACCGGGGGCTCAAGAGGCTCTCGGTCACCACGATCGAACCGGACGACCTGGAACAGCCGTCCGTGGCCCGCCTGGACGAGCCCGCGCCGGACGCGGCGGACCGGCTGCGTGCGGAAGGGGCGCGCTGGGCCGTCGTCCTGGGCGCCGACGGCGATCTGCACGGCTGGGTCGCCACCGACGTCCTCGCGCTCGCGGGCCGGGAGGGCACGGTCGGCGACCTGGCCCGCCGCATGGAGGCCTGGGTGCCGGTCGGGGCCCCGCTGAAGCACGCGTTCAGCGAGATGCTCCAGCACGACGCGGGCTGGGTGGCCGTCCTCGACGGGGCGCGGTTCCTCGGCGTCCTCACCCCGGCGAAACTCCACGAGGCACTGCGCCGCTCCGTGGACGCCGACGCCAAGGGCGTGGGCCGGGACGAGGTCGAGTTCGACTCGGTCCACGACGTGTGAGGGGCCCGGGCGTCAGCCCGAGCCGGCGGGGACGAGCCTCTTCTCCTGCAGGTACGTCCGCGCGACGTCCTCCGGCAGGCGGCGCCAGCTGTCCACCTGCTCGTTCATGTGCGCCAGATCGGCCGTGGTCAGAACCGCGTTGAGCCGCCCCAGAGCGGAGGTGACGCGCTCGCCGCCGGCCCGGGAGCGGTTGACCACGGGGACGATGTGGTCCGCGTTCTGGAGGTGTTTGTCGTCGGCGAGCAGCACCAGTCCGAAGTCGTCGAGCGTGGCGTCGGTGGTCGTGGTCAGGACCATCTGGTCCTCCCCGCTCTGCACGGCCTGCTTGGCCTGAGTGGTCCCCACGCCCTTCGGGTCGACGCCGGTGACGACGATGCCGTACGTCTCCCTCAGACCGGGCGCGCAGTACGGCCGCTGGACGCACTCGTCGCCCGCCGCGAGCCGTACGGGAAGCTTCGCCGCGCCGACGTCGCTCAGGGTCTTCAGCCCGTGCTCGGTCGCGTACGCGCGCGTGACGGCGAAGGCGTTCTGGTCGACGGCCCGGCCCGCGTCGAGGACCGTGAGGCCGCGCGGTCCGGCGAGCCCGCGCAGGGCGGTCATCGTGGCGGCCAGGTCGGGCGAGCCGACGGTCGGCGCGTCAGGCCCGTGCGCCTTGGCGTTCAGCCAGTCCGCGAAGGTGGCCGCGTACTCCGGTACGACGTCGATCTGACCGCTCTCCAGGGCCGGCTCGTAGATCTCACGGTTGGTCACCGAGAGGATCTTCGTGCCGTACCCGGCGTCTTCGAGGAGCAGTGCGTACATCTGGGCCAGCAGATCGCTCTCGGTGAAGCCGGCGGAGCCGATGGTCAGGTCCTGGCTGTCGCCGGGCGGGGCGGTGACCTCGCCCTGCTTCTCGAGCGAGGGGCCGGTGGCGCAGCCGGTGAGGGCGGACAGGGCCAGCGCGAGCGCCACCGCACCCGCCGCGCCACTCCGCCCTCTCATGCCACGCTCCCCCGTGCCCAGGAGGGGGCCAGGCGCTGCGCTCCCTCGAAGACACCCTCGACCACCAGTGCGAAGAGCGCGACGAGCACCGCGCCCGCGACGACCTGAGGGGTCGAGGCGAGGTTGAACCCGGCGGTGATGATCCGGCCGAGACCCCCGCCGCCCGCGAGCGCGGCGACGGTCGCGGTCGCCACGAGCTGCACGGCGGCGATACGGACGCCGGTGAGGATCAGCGGGAGCGCCAGCGGCAGTTCCACCCCGAAGAGCATCTGCCGGCCGGTCATCCCCATCCCCCGCGCTGCCCGTACGACGTCGGCGTCGACGCCGCGCATGCCGACGTACGCGTTGGTGAGGAGCGGCGGGACGGCGAAGAGGACGAGCGCGATGATCGTGGGCCACTCCCCGTACGAACCGATCGGGCTGAGCAGCAGCAGGACGAGGACGGCGAAGGTGGGCACGGCGCGGCCGACGTTGGAGAGGTTGACGGCGAGGGCGCCGCCCTTGCCGAGGTGGCCGAGGGTCAGCGCGACGGGGAGTGCGATCGCGCAGCTCAGCGCGAGGCAGACGACGGTCAGGTAGAGGTGCTCGGCGAGGCGGTGCCGGATCCCGTTGTCGCCCGACCAGTTGGCGGCGCTGGTGAGCCATTCCCAGGTGGCGGAGAGGGTGTTCACGCGGCCTGCCTCCGGGCCCAGGGCGTGAGCAGCCGCTGCGCGCCGAGCAGCAGCAGGTCGGCGACGACCGCGATGACCACGCAGAGGGCGGAGGCGGTGAGGACCTGCGCCTTGAAGTAGGTGTTCATCCCCGAGTAGATGAGGTTGCCGAGTCCGCCGTGGCCGACGATCGCCCCGATGGTGACGAGGGAGACCGCCGAGACCGTGGCGATGCGCAGCCCGGCCATCGAGGCGGGGAGCGCGAGCGGCAGCTCGACGGTGAGCAGCAGCCGGACAGGCCCGTAGCCCATGCCGCGCGCGGCCTGCCGGGTGTCCTCGGGGACGGCGCGGAGGCCGGCCAGGATGTTCCGTACGAGCAGCGTGAGCGAGTAGAGGACGAGCCCGGCGATGACCAGTGCGGCGCTCAGCCCGTAGAGGGGCAGGAGCAGCGAGAACATCGCGAGGGACGGGATCGTGTACAGGATCGTGGTGACCCCGAGGACGGGAGCGGCGGCCCAGCGCCGGCGGCGGGCGGCGACGGCGAGGGGCACGGCGAGCAGCAGACCGAGGGCGACGGAGACGACGGTCAGTTGCAGATGCTGGAGGACCGCGTCGCCGAGGATCTCGCTCCGGGAGGTCAGATAGGCGCCGCAGATCCACTCGTTGCGCGCGAGGCAGTCGTCGGGAGGCGCGGTCATCCCCCCATTGCAGGCGGCGGCCCGGAGCGGCGCACTCCGGGCGGTCCGTTCGGGCGGGTCGTCCCGCGCGGGCCGCCGCGGACGCCTTCATGGGCGGCCGCCGCCCTGGGCGGTCACAGCCGGAAGGTGACTCCCCGCCATGTCCAGCCGGCACCGAGAACCGCGTTCCGCAAGGGGTTCTTCATGTCCCGGGAGTCGAAGCGGAGCGTCTCGACCCGGCGCCGACGGCCGTCGGGCCCGCGCTCGTACGTCCACTCGCGCGCCACCCGGGTCGCGTGCCCGCGGCCGTACTCCCGCTCCCGCGCGTCCCACTGTTCGTCGAGGGCGCGCACCACGCGGTCGGCGGGGACGAAGCGCATCCGGGTCCGCAGGGTGAGCCGTAGCTCCGGGACCCGCCACTCGGCCACCAGGTCGGCGCGCTCGGCGGCGGTGGCGTGGCGCACGACGTAGGGCACGCCCGGGGCGTTGATCCCGAGCAGCGCGGCCCGGACGTCCTCCGTCGAGCGCGGGGCGATGCCGGCCTCGGGGCGTCTGGTGCCGGTGAGTCGGTCGAAGAAGCCCATCCTCCGACCCTAGCCGGGGTACGGCTCGTGAAGATCGTCGGGCCAGGTTTCGTGCTCCTCGCGCAGGGCCTGTTCACTGCGCTCCTTGAGTTGCTCGCCCTGTTCCCGCAGCCGGGCGGCCTCTTCGGGGTCGGCGCTCTGCCGTGCCCGCTGGAGAAGATTCTCCGCCTTGTCGCGCTGGTACTGGGCGTGGGCGTGCGCGGCCTCGCCTTCCCTCCTGCTCTCCCGGCCCCCGCCCTCCGGCCCTCTGCTGTCGCGTCCGGACATGGCGCACCTCCTCGGCCTGCGGCTTCCCGGACGGCCACAGGGGAAACCCCGCGCACGGACGCCAGAGGCCGTGCGGCGACGGCGCCCGGCCCTCCCGCTGACACCGGGGCCGTACGGCGACGGCCCGGCCCCTCGCTCGGAGGGCCGGGCCGTCGCCGTACGGCTCGCTACTCCTGGATGACGGACAGGACGTTGCCCGCCGGATCGGTGAACCACGCGATCGCGGTCGGCCCCTCCGGGCCCCTGACGACACCCTTGGCGTCGTGCTCGAACTCCGGGTAGCGCTTGAGGGTCACGCCCCGCTTCTCCAGCGCGTCGACGGCCACCTCGATGTCGTCGACGGGGAAGTTCAGGATCGTGAAGGACGCGGGCGTGTGGTTGTCCTTGGGATAGACGAAGATGTTCGCGCCGCTCCCCAGCTTGATGGTCAGCATCCGCATGGGCCCGGCACCCGACTCCTCCACCTGGAGACCGAGGGTGTCGCCGTAGAACCGGTGAGCCTTGTCCATGTCGTCGACCGAGAAGCCGCTGAACGCCTTCGACTGTCCGAACATGCCGTTGTCTCCTTCGCGTGTGCCGTTCGGGATTTCCGAGGGCACACCCAGCGGACCACCGACCGGACGCCCGCCACTCGGGCTGACGTCCGGATGGTCTCCGCCCGTCACCCTCAGGGAGCGATCGGCAGCCGGCGCTTGTGGTCGGTCAGCTCGTAGCGGCGGACGATCGAGGCGAACGCGGCCTCCGCGACCGGCTTGCCCTCCAGGAAGTCGTCGATGTCGTCGTACGTGACGCCGAGCGCGTCCTCGTCGGGCTTGCCCGGGTCGAGGGTCTCCAGGTCGGCCGTCGGGGTCTTCCACACCAGCTCGGCCGGGGCGCCGAGAGCCTCGGCACAGGCGCGCACGCGGCGCTTGGTCAGGCCGGTCAGCGGGACGACGTCGGCCGCGCCGTCGCCGTACTTGGTGAAGAAGCCGGAGACCGCCTCCGCCGCGTGGTCCGTGCCGACCACGAGGCCGTCGTGGGCGCCCGCGACGGCGTACTGCGCGATCATGCGCTGCCGGGCCTTGATGTTGCCCTGGACGAAGTCCTGGTGGTGGGCGTCCCGGAAGGTCACCCCGCCGGCCAGGCAGGCGTCCAGCGCGGCGTCGCTCGACGCCTTGACGTCGACGGTCAGGACCCGGTCGGCGGCGATGAAGCCCAGGGCGAGCTGGGCGTCCTTCTCGTCGGCCTGGACGCCGTAGGGCAGGCGCATGGCGTAGAAGGTGGCGTCGTGGCCCGCCGCGCGGGCCCGTTCCACGGCGAGCTGGCAGAGCCGGCCCGCGGTCGTGGAGTCCACGCCGCCGCTGATCCCGAGGACCAGGCTGCGCAGCCCGGTGGAGGTGAGGCGCTCGGCCAGGAAGGCGACCCGGCGTTCGATCTCGACGAGCGGGTCGAAGGTCGGGGACACCTCGAGTTCCCGGGCGATCTGCTGCTGCAGGGCGGTGGACGCCGCGTCGGTCACGGAGTGCTCCTCGGGGTGGTGCGACGGTTTGGGGGACGGCGCGGGTCCTGTACGCCCCGGTCGGGCACCGGTTCCCTCGCCGCGTCCGACTCTATGCGGCGGCGCCCGTGACCTGCTGCGCGGGCCCGGCCCGACCACTTGCCGCCACCGGACTCCCGCGCGGGCGGACTCGGGCGTCTCAGGCGCGGCGCGCCGTTCGGGCTGCCCGGCACTCACGGACGAACACGCGGGCGAAGCTCGCCGCCGCCCAGAGCAGCAGGACGTTGGCGAGCGCTCCGGCCACACCGAACACCAGCGGCCCGAGAGCGGACGCCGATGCGGCGGGCGGTTCGCCGGAGCCGAAGGGCGCCGACGCCAGGTACAGGACCACGACCGCCACGACGGACCCGGGGAGGGCCAGGACGTACGGCGCGGCCGAGCCGCCCGGGGAGAGGACGTCGACGAGGCCGAGGGCGGCCACCGTCCCGACGTAGAGGACGACGGCGCACAGGATCCAGGTACGAGGGCGCGGGAAGCTCATGGCCACATTATTGAACACGTTCAAGCCTCGTATCACCCCGGCCCCGCACGCGTTCGACCCCACGCGTCACGGATCCCGTCGCGACTCTTTACGGCCATGTCATGCACGGGTAACTTTCGCTCTCGCAAGCGCTTGCTGCAAGTTTCAGGCCGATTTTTCAGCGCCCGCCACGGCCTCTCCGCCGTGGCCCTGCTCCGGAGAAGAGACGCATGCGACGCACCCCCCTTCTGTGCTTCGGTCGCGCCCCGGCCGCGGCCGTGGTCACCGCCTGTCTGCTCGGGCTACTCTCCGCCACACCCCCGGCCGGCCCGGCCGCCGTGCCCTCGGTGCCCGTCGCGGCGGCGGAGAACACGGCGACGGTCTTCTACTACACAAAGACCAAGAACTGGCCGGCCCACCACCTCCACTACGCCCCCGACGGCGGCGCCTGGACCACCGTCCCCGGCATGGCGATGGAGGCGGCCTGTACGGACTGGGTGAAGAAGACGGTCGCCCTGGGCTCCGCCGAGGGACTCCAGGCCACCTTCAACAACGGCGCCGGCACCTGGGACAACAACGGCGGACAGAACTACGACCTCGGCACCGGCACGATCACGGTCAAGGACGGCGTGGTCGCCCACTCCGACCCGTGCGCCGACGACCCGGGCGAGCCCGAGCCCGGCAACCGGGCCACGGTCTACTACTCCACCGCCGCGCTCGGCTGGACCACCGCCAACCTGCACTACGCCCCCTCAGGCGGCACCTGGACCACCGTCCCCGGCATCGGCATGGAGGCCGCCTGCACCGGCTGGTGGAAGCGGACCGTCGACCTCGGTACCGCCACCGCGATGAGCGCCGTCTTCAACAACGGCAACGGCGTCTGGGACAACAACAACGGCGCGAACTACGCCCTCTCCGCCGGCACGACGACCGTCAAGGACAGGGTCGTCACCGCGGACGCCGCGAATCCGTGCGCCGCCGAGGTCCCCGACACCCAGGCGCCCAGCGTGCCCGTCGGGGTCACCGCGCGCGCCGACGGCACGTCCGTCGTCCTGACCTGGGAACCCGCCACCGACAACAAGGGGGTGACGGGCTATCAGGTGACCCGCACCGGCGGTACGGGCGGCACGACGGTCACCGACGTCGGCTCCACCGTCCTCTCCGACACGAACCTGGCGGAGAACACCGCCTACACCTATACGGTCCGGGCCCTCGACGCCGCCGGCAACGCCTCCGCAGCCTCCGCCCCCGCCCGGGCGACCACCGGCACGGCGCCGCCCGCCCCCGACCCGAGCCGCCCGCTCGGTACCGATCCGCGCAAGGACCCGATCTACTTCGTCCTGACGGCCCGCTTCAACGACGGCGACGCCTCGAACAACCGCGGCGGCAGCCAGCACACGAAGTCCGGCAACGCGGCCGGCGACGACCCCATGTTCCGGGGTGACTTCAAGGGCCTGGTGAACAAGCTCGACTACATCAAGGGGCTCGGCTTCTCGGCCGTCTGGATCACCCCCGTGGTGCTCAACCGGTCCGACTACGACTACCACGGGTACCACGGGTACGACTTCTACAAGGTCGACGCCCGCCTGGAGTCGGCCGGTGCCTCGTACCAGGACCTGATCAACGCGGCCCACGCCAAGGGTATGAAGATCTACCAGGACGTCGTCTACAACCACTCCTCCCGCTGGGGCGCGAAGGGCCTGTTCACCCCCAAGGCGTACGGCGTCCGCGACAGCCAGTGGAGCTGGTACTACGACGAGCCGAACTCCTCCTTCGAGTACGACGGGCTGACCGTGGAGCCGAAGTCCGGGAAGTCGTACTACAACGGCGATCTGTGGTCGACGGCCGCGCCGACCGGAAACACCTGCGTCAACTGGGGCACCCCCACCCAGTACACCTCCCCCGAGGGCTACCGGATCTACAACTGCCAGTGGCCGAACCCCACGTCCGGCATGTTCCCGAAGTCGCTCTACCACAACTGCTGGATCGGCAACTGGGAGGGCGAGGACTCCCGTTCCTGCTGGCTGCACGACGATCTGGCCGACTTCGCCACCGAGTCGGCGCCCGTGCAGAACTACCTGATCGGCGCCTACAACAAGTACATCGACATGGGGGTCGACGGCTTCCGCGTCGACACCGCCGTGCACATCCCGCGCACCACCTGGAACCGGCGCTTCCTGCCCGCCATACAGGAGCGGGTGACCCAGAAGTTCGGCGCGGAGGCAGCGAAGAACTTCTTCGTCTTCGGCGAGGTCGCCGCCTTCGTCAACGACAAGTGGAACCGCGGCTCGGTCAACCACTCCGCCCAGTTCTACACCTGGAAGGAGCGCAGGGAGTACGACGCCGACGACACCAGGGCCGCCCTGGAGATGTACGACTACGAGCAGCAGCAGGGTACGGCGACCCAGCCCACGTCCACCAACGCGTTCCTGAACGGCAACAGCTACCACGCTCCGGACCACAGCAGGTTCTCCGGGATGAACGTCATCGACATGCGCATGCACATGAACTTCGGTGACGCGCAGAACGCCTTCGGCAACGGCAAGGACTCCGACGACAGCTACAACGACGCCACCTACAACGTCGTGTACGTCGACAGCCACGACTACGGACCGAACAAGAGCAGCGAGCGCTACGCCGGCGGCACGGACGCCTGGGCGGAGAACATGTCGCTGATGTGGACCTTCCGCGGCATCCCCACGCTGTACTACGGCTCGGAGATCGAGTTCCAGAAGGGCAGGAAGATCGACTGCGGGCCCACCTGCCCGCTGGCGACCACGGGCCGCGCCTACTTCGGCGACCATCTCGCCGGGGACGTGAAGGCCTCCGGCTTCTCCACCGTGGAGTCGGCGAGCGGAGCGGTCGCCCAGACCCTCGCCCAGCCGCTGGTCCGGCACGTGCAGCGGCTCAATCAGATCCGCCGGGCGATTCCGGCGCTCCAGATGGGCCAGTACTCCACCGAGGGCATCAGCGGCTCGATGGCGTACAAGCGCCGCTACACCAGCGGCACGACGGACAGCTTCGCGCTGGTGACGGTCAGCGGCGGGGCGACCTTCACCGGCATCCCGAACGGCACCTACACGGACGCCGTCACCGGTGACCAGCGGGTCGTCGGCAACGGCACCCTGAGCGTCGCGGCGCCGGGGAAGGGCAACCTGCGGGTCTACGTCCTGAACGGGCCCGGCCGGATCGGCGCCGCGGGGCCGTACCTGAAGTAGCGGCCCCGGAGGCAGGGTCGAGAGGCGGGCGGGCCGCGGCGTGGGACGCCGCGGCCCGCTCCGTCACCGCCTTCCGCCGGCCCTTCCGCCGGGCAGCCGGGGGGCCAGGGTCCCGGCGGCGACCCTCAGCAGCCTGAGGACGACGGGCGGTGGCGCGTCGATGCGGTACCTGCGGCCCAGCCGGGACCACTGGTCCAGGACGCCGAGGAGGCCGGAGTCGCAGAACGTGACGCGGGAGGCGTCGAGGACCAGGTCGGTACAGCCGTCCGCGGCCGCGGAGACGATTATCGCCCGCAGCGGTGCGGCGCTGTGATGGTCGATCTCTCCGGTCAGCCGGACCAGGAGGGTCGCCGGGCCGACCCGCTCGCAGGAGTGGACGACTATGCCGCCGGGCGCGTTGTCCGCGCCCGGGTCGGGCACGGGAGGCCGGTGCGTCTCGGTCAGTATCGGTGCGGTGCTCGCGGTACTCACATACCCATCAACGGCCCTCGGGCACGCTCCGGAGAACGTGGCACGCCGTCCGGTCACCCCACCAGGCATCAGTGATCCACTTACGGGGGACACCGGGCATGTCGGGACGGGCCCCTGTCGTTCCCGGCCCCCGTCCCGCCGGAAGGGGGCGGGACCGTCGGGGAGCACCACGAGCCGGGCCTCGGCTTTCCCCGCCCTCACCCTCACCCTCGACTTCACCTTCACCCTCACTCCCACCCTTGCCCCGCGCCTCACCGTCCGCGGTCGGCCTCCGCGCCGGACGGGGCGCGGTCCAGGGGGGCGCCCGACGGGTCGCCGTCGGCGCGGCCGGAGCTCTCGATCGCCTCCGCCTTCTGCGCGATGTTCCGGGCCATGCCGCCGAAGACGACGGCGTGGAACGGCGAGACGCTCCACCAGTAGGCGTGACCGGCAAGGCCGCGTGGGTGGAACAGCGCCCGCTGGCAGTAGCGGCTCCCCCGCTCGCCGTCGCTCTCGGCGTACATCTCCAGCCAGGCGAGGCCCGGGAGGCGCATCTCGGCGCGCAGGCGCAGCAGCCGGCCGCGCTCGATCTCCTCCACCCGCCAGAAGTCCAGCGAGTCGCCGACCCTCAGGTGCGTGGCGTCGCGCCGGCCGCGGCGCAGCCCGACACCGCCGACGAGCCGGTCGAACCAGCCGCGGACGGCCCAGGCGAGCGGGAAGGAGTACCAGCCGTTCTCGCCGCCGATTCCCTCGACGACCCGCCACAGCGCCTCCGGTGACGCGTCGACGGCGAGTTCGCGCACGTCGGTGTAGAGACTCCCGCCCGCCCAGTCGGGGTCCGTGGGCAGTGGATCGCTGGGCGCTCCGGGCACGGACGCGGAGGACCAACGGGTGATGACCTGGGCGTCGCGGACCCGCTGCAGCGCGAGGTCGAGCGCCCGGTCGAAGGCGACGGGGGTGCCGGGAGAATCCGGAACCCAGCCGGCGATGTCGTGCTCGTCGCAGACGACCTCGTACTTGAGCGACTCCGCGAGCGGGCGGGCGATGGACCGTGGCACCGGGGTGACCAGGCCGATCCAGTGGCTGGACAGGCGGGGGGTCAGGACCGGCACGGGGACGATGAGCCGTCGGGAGAGCCCGGCGACGGCGGCGTAGCGGCGCATCATGCCGAGATAGGTGAGGACGTCGGGACCGCCGATGTCGAAGGCACGGGAGACGTCCTCGGGCATGCGGGCACTGCCGACCAGATAGCGCAGGACGTCCCGGACGGCGATGGGCTGGATCCGGGTGCGCACCCAGCTCGGGGTGACCATCACCGGCAGACGCTCGGTCAGATAGCGGAGGATCTCGAAGGAGGCCGAGCCGGAGCCGATGATGACCGCGGCGCGGAGCACGGTGGTGGGGACACCCGACTCCAGGAGGATGCGCCCGACCTCGGCCCGGGAGCGCAGGTGCGGGGAGAGGCCCTCGGCGGGTACGTCACGGGGGGTGAGTCCGCCGAGGTAGACGATGCGGCGGACCCCGGCCGCGCGGGCCTGTTCGGCGAAGGTCCGGGCGGCGAGCCGGTCGGTGCGTTCGAAGTCGCGGCCGCCGCCCAGGGCGTGCACCAGGTAGTAGGCGACGTCGGTGTCCTGGAGGGCGGGGGCGAGGCTCTCGGCGTCGGTGACGTCACCGCGTACGACCTCCACATCGCCGGACCAGGGCTGGTCGCGCAGTTTCGCGGGGGTCCGCGCCAGGCAGCGGACCCGGTGTCCGGCCTTCAGGAGTTCGGGGACCAGGCGGCCGCCGATGTAGCCGGTGGCGCCGGTGACGAGGCACCGCAGTCCCTCGGTCGCCTGCCCTTGTGCGTCCGTCATCGAGCTGCTCCGTTCCGCCGTCGGGGAGAACACGTGTCCGTGTCGCGCTCCGCCACCGACCGCGTCCTTCGTCGGTCTCTTCCCGGAGCGCGGTCGCCGCGGATGCACGGACGGGTGTCGATAGGCTGATCGTGTGGCCAGCACAGAAGAGTCCGAGACCGGTGGCGCCGCGCCCGAGAGCGCGCCCGGCGATCTGCAGAGTTTCGCCGTCGCGCTGCGGCGGACGAACGGAGAGATCAACCGGCTGGTCCACGGTTTCGCACTCGCGCAGGGATTGCATCCCACGGACGTGCAGGCCCTGTCCGTCGTCCTGGACAGCCCGGAGCCGCTGACCCCCGGCCGTCTGCGCGAGCACCTGGGGCTGACCTCGGGGGCGGTCACCGCCTGCCTGGACCGGCTCGAGCGGGCCGGGCACATCCGCCGCTCCCGCGAGAGCGCGGACCGCAGGGTCGTCCATGTGCACTACGTCGAGGGGGCGAAGGCCGCCGCGCGCAGCCACTTCATGCCGCTGGCCCAGGCCGCCGAGCGGGCCCGGGGCCGGTTCGACGCGGAAGAGCTGGCCGTCGCCCTGCGGTTCCTGAGCGCGCTCAACGAGGAGCTCGGCGAGCTGCGCGTACCGCGGCGCTGACCCGGACGGGTGTCGCCCGCACGGGTGCATCCGTGCGGGTCCGCGCGCCGGAAGAGGCGTCCGAGCGGGGCGTCTCCCTACCCTCGTGTGCCCCCTGTCCCCACGTCCGTCCGCGCATGATTCAATCTATCTCAATCATTGAGATTCTTTTTCGTTGAGATACTTCTTGCTACCCGCCTGGAGTCCGTATGTCCAGCCCCACACGATGGGCCGGCCGTCTGCTGCCCCTCGTCCTGCTCGTCGTCTGGCTCGCCGTCGGCGGCGGCCTCGGTCCGTACGCCGGGAAGCTGGGTGAGGTCGCCACCAACGACCAGGCCGCCTTCCTCCCGCGGAGCGCCGAATCCACCCGGGTGATCGAGGCCCAGCGCGCGTTCCGGCAGGACGGGACGCTGCCCGCGCTCGTCGTCTGGACCGCCCCCGGCAGCGGCCCGATCGGCGCCGAACAGCGGTCCGCGGCGACGCGCGCGCTGGCCACGCTCACCGAGGTGCCCGGTGTCGTCGGGACGCCGTCCCCGGCCCTGCCCTCCGAAGACGGGGAGGCGCTGCGCGGTGTCGTCCAGCTCCGCCCCGACCTCGGTGAGGAGCTGGCCCCCACGCTCGGCGCGATCGACCGGGCGGCCTCCACGGTGCCCGGCACCACGGTCTGGCTCGCCGGTCCCGCGGCCACCCAGGCCGATCTGTCGGACGCATTCGCCGGCATCGACGGACTGCTCCTCGTGGTCGCCCTCGTGACGGTGCTGCTCATCCTGCTGCTCGTCTACCGCAGCGTGCTGCTGCCCCTGGTGATCATCCTCGGCGCGGTGTTCTCGCTCGGACTCGCCTGCGCCGTCGTCTACGTCCTCGCCGACCACGGCGTCCTGCGCGTGGACGGACAGGTCCAGGGCATCCTGTCGATCCTGGTGATCGGCGCCGCCACCGACTACGCACTGCTCCTGGCCGTCCGCTACCGGGAGGAGCTCGCCCGCCACGAAGGGGACCGCGTCCCGGCCATGCGCGCCGCGCTGCGCCAGTCCGTCGGGCCCATCACGGCCAGCGCGGCCACCGTGGCGCTCGGCCTGCTCGCGCTGCTGTTCAGCGACCTGACCAACAACCGGGCGCTGGGACCGGTGGGCGCCATCGGCATCGTCTGCGCCCTGCTCAGCGCCCTGACCTTCCTGCCGGCCGTCCTGGTCCTCCTCGGGCGCGCCGCGTACTGGCCCGCCAAGCCGCGGCCGTCGGAGTCCGAGGGCGGCGGCCACGGCGTCTGGCGCCGGGTGGCCGCGCTGGTGGACCGTGCTCCGCGCACGGTGTGGGCGGCGACCCTCGCCGGCCTCCTCGCGTGCGCCGCCTTCGCCCCGACCCTCGGCTCCAGGGGGGTGCCGCTCGACGAGATCTTCGTGAACGACGCCCCCTCCGTCGCCGCGCAGCAGACCCTGGGCCGTCACTTCCCCGGCGGGGCGGGCAACCCCGCCGTCGTGATCACCGAGGCCGGCGCCCTGGCCGAGGTGACCTCCGCGGCCGAGGGCGTCGAGGGCGTGGACTCCGCCAGCGCGGTCACGGCCTCCGGACGCCCCGGGGCCGGCGCGCCCCTGGTCGTCGACGGACGGGTCCGCGTCGACGTCACCCTGGCCGACGCCGCCGACACCGACGCGGCCAAGGACACCGTCGCCCGGCTCCGTACGGCCGTGCACGCGGTCCCGGGGGCGGAGGCGCTGGTCGGCGGCTACACCGCGCAGCGGTACGACACGCAGCGGACCGCCGAACGCGACCGGATGCTCATCGTGCCGGTGGTGCTCGCCATCATCCTGGTCATCCTCGTCGCCCTGCTCCGCTCCCTGCTGCTGCCGCTGCTGCTGGTCGCCACGGTGGCCCTCAACTTCCTGGCCACGCTCGGGGTCTCGGCCCTGGTCTTCGAGCACGTCTTCGGCTTCACGGGCACGGACTCGTCCGTGCCGCTGTACGGGTTCGTGTTCCTGGTCGCCCTGGGTGTGGACTACAACATCTTCCTGATGTCCCGGGTACGGGAGGAGTCGCTGCGCCACGGGGTCCGCGAGGGCGTGCTGCGCGGGCTGACCGCGACCGGCGGTGTCATCACCTCCGCCGGTGTCGTCCTGGCCGCCACGTTCGCCGCCCTGGGCGTCATTCCGCTCGCGTTCCTGGTGCAGATCGCGTTCATCGTCGCGTTCGGCGTCCTGCTGGACACGCTGGTCGTCCGGTCGCTGCTGGTCCCGGCGCTCGTACGGGATCTCGGCCGCACGGCGTGGTGGCCCGGCGCGCTCAGCCGGCGTCCGGAGGCGGACTCCCCCGCCGCGTGAGGGTCTTCGCCGCCCGGCTCCGGGAGCCGGGCGGCGAGGCCGCGGGGGCTCGGGGCCCGCCGGTCACCTGGGCCCGTCCGCGGGTCCGACGTGTTCGCCGGGGGTCGCGAGCTCCTCCACCGCGTCGGCACCGACCACCGCGCCCGTCGACTTCTTCGCACGGCGCAGCCGGCGCTCCAGCCAGCCGGCGAAGGTGGTGAGCGCGAAGTTCAGGATCACGAAGATCACGGCGACGACGGTGAAGCTGGCGATGGTGTTGGCGCCGTAGTTGGCACTCATCGGGCGCACGGACGCGAGCAGTTCGGAGAAGCCGAGCATCGCTCCGCCGAGCGCGGTGTCCTTGACGATGACGACGAGTTGGCTGACGAGCGCGGGGAGCATCGCGGTCACCGACTGGGGCAGCAGGACGTTCGTCATGGTCTGGCCCTTGCGCATGCCGATGGCCTTGGCGGCGTCGGTCTGGCCCCGGGGCAGGGAGAGGATGCCGGCCCGGACCACCTCGGCGAGGACCGAGGCGTTGTAGAGGACGAGGCCGGTGACGACCGCGTAGAGCGGGCGGCTCTCCGGGCTGATGTCGGTGAACTCCGAGTAGGCGGCGTTGGCGAAGAGCATCAGGATGAGCACGGGGATGGCGCGGAAGAACTCCACGACCGTGCCGGCCGCGCCCCGCACCCAGCGGTGCTCGGAGAGTCGGCCGACGCCGAGAAGGGCTCCGACGGGCAGTGCGATGACCACGGCGAGCGCGGCGGCGACGAGGGTGTTCTTCAGAGCCGGCAGGAGGAACGTGGTCCACGTGCGGGAGTCGGTGAAGAAGGGGGACCACTTGGCCCATTCCAACTGCCCCTGGTCGACGAGGGTCACCACGACCCACCAGATCACCGCGCCGAGGCCGAGCAGGAACAGCACGGTGTAGAGGACGTTGCGGCGCTTCGCGCGCTTCCCCGGGACGTCGTAGAGGACGGTCGGTTTGACCTTCATCGCTTCACCGCCACCTTCTTGCTCACCCAGCCGAGCAACAGCCCCATGGGCAGCGTGAGGCAGATGAACCCGACCGCGAAGATCACCGAGATGAGGATGAGCTGGGCCTCGTTCTCGATCATCTCCCGCATGAGCAGGGCGGCTTCGGCGACGCCGATGGCCGCGGCGACGGTGGTGTTCTTGGTGAGGGCGATCAGCACGTTCGCCAGGGGTCCGACCACCGAGCGGAAGGCCTGCGGCAGCACGATCAGGCGCAGCACCTGGGGGAAGTTGAGTCCGATGGCGCGGGCCGCCTCGACCTGGCCGAGGGGCACGGTGTTGATGCCGGAGCGCACCGCCTCGCAGACGAAGGCGGAGGTGTACGCGGTCAGTCCGAGGACCGCGAGCCGGAAGTTGATGGTGGTGAAGTCGTCCGCACCCATGTTGACCCCGAGCGTCTGGAACAGACCGAGCGAGGTGAAGACGATGATGACCGTCAGGGGGATGTTGCGGACGATGTTCACGTAGGCGGTGCCGAAGCCCCGCATCAGGGGGACGGGGCTGACGCGCATGGCGGCCAGCAGCGTCCCCCAGATCAGGGAGCCGATCGCCGAGTAGACGGTGAGCTGCACCGTCACCCAGAAGGCTCCCAGCAGGTCGTACCCTTCGAGGAAGTCGAACACGTGGGCCTGCCGCTCACTTGACGACGACGCCGACCTCCGGCGCGGGCTCGTTCTGGTACTCCGCCGGTCCGAAGTTCTTCTTCACGGCTGCGTCCCAGGATCCGTCGGCGACCATCTTCTCGAGGGCGTCGTTGATCTGCTCCTTGAGCTCGCTGCCCTCCTGGACGCCGATTCCGTAGTTCTCGTTGCTCATCTCGAAGCCACCGAGCTTGAACTTGCCCTCGAACTCCGGCTGCGAGGCGTAACCGGCGAGAATCGCGTCATCGGTGGTGACCGCGTCGATCACGCCGTTCTCCAGGCCGGTCAGGCACTCCGAATAGCCGCCGTACTCCTGGAGCTGCGCGTCGGGGGCGATCTTGTCCTTGACGTTCTGCGCGGACGTGGAACCGGTGACCGAGCAGAGCTTCTTGTTGTTCAGGTCCTCGGGCTTGGTGATGGAGTTGTCGTCGGCGCGGATCAGCACGTCCTGGTGGGCCAGGAGGTACGGACCGGCGAAGTCGACCTTCTCCTCGCGCTGGTCGTTGATCGAGTACGAGGCCGCGATGAAGTCGACGTCGCCTCGCTCCAGCATCGTCTCGCGGTCGGCGCTCTTGGCCTCCTTCCACTCGATGTCGCCGGGATCGCGGCCGAGCTGCTGGGCCACGTAGGTCGCCACGTCGACGTCGAAGCCGGTGTACGTGCCGTCCGGCGTCTTCAGCCCGACGCCGGGCTGGTCGTACTTGATGCCGACGGTGATCTTCTCGCCGTCACCGCTCGACCCGTTCCCGCTGTCGCCGCCGCAGGCGGCCAGCGAGAAGGAGAGGGCGAGAGCGGCGGCGGCTGCCACCACGGCTTTGGTGAGCTTGCGCGGGTTCATGTGATCACCCCTGGGGGCTGCTGTGAGCGGCGGCCACGGTTCAGTGGTGCAGGATCTTCGAGAGGAAGTCCTTGGCGCGGTCGCTGCTCGGATTGCTGAAGAACTGGTCGGGTGTGGTCTCCTCCACGATCCTGCCGTCCGCCATGAACACCACGCGGTTGGCTGCGGAGCGCGCGAAGCCCATCTCGTGCGTGACGACGACCATGGTCATCCCGTCACGGGCGAGCTGCTGCATGACCTCCAGTACCTCGTTGATCATCTCGGGGTCCAGCGCGGAGGTCGGCTCGTCGAAGAGCATGACCTTCGGCTCCATGGCCAGCGCCCGGGCGATCGCCACGCGCTGCTGCTGGCCGCCGGAGAGCTGCGCGGGGTACTTGTCGGCCTGGGAGGCGACCCCGACGCGGTCGAGGAGCTCACGGGCCCGCTGCTCGGCGGCCTTCTTGTCCTTCTTGCGAACCTTGATCTGGCCGAGGGTGACGTTCTCGAGCACGGTCTTGTGCGCGAAGAGGTTGAACGACTGGAACACCATGCCGACGTCGGCGCGGAGGGCGGCCAGCTCGCGTCCCTCGGCGGGCAGCGGCTTGCCGTCGATGACGATCTCGCCGGCATCGATGGTCTCCAGGCGGTTGATGGCCCGGCACAGGGTCGACTTGCCGCCGCCGGACGGGCCGATGACGACGACGACCTCGCCACGGCCGACGGTCAGGTCGATGGACTGGAGCACATGGAGCTGGCCGAAGTACTTGTCGACGGCCTTCAGCACGACGAGCGCGTCGGGCATGGCAGCCTCCTGGTTCGCCGCCCCCACCCTCCTCACGTTCATGCTCCGCCCTCGGCCGATTTACTGCACGCCGGACGCCTCCTCACGGGGAGGAGCAGGGGACGTGATGAAAACGATTGTCACCCCGATGTGGTCAGTCCGTCGGGCCCGGCCCGGGCTCCGTCCCCTCCGCGAGGACGCGCTGGGCCACGGCGAAGGCCGCGTTGGCGGCCGGTACGCCGCAGTAGACCGCGGTCTGCAGCAGCACGGCCCCGAGCTCCTCGGGCGTGAGCCCGTTGCGGCGCGCCGCGCGCACGTGCATCGCCAGCTCGTCGAGATGGCCACGGGCCACGAGCGCCGTGAGAGTGACCAGGCTCCGCTCACGCCGGGAGAGGGTCGGATCGGTCCAGACCTCACCCCAGGCGTAGCGCGCGATGAAGTCCTGGAACGGCGCCGTGAACGCCGTCTGGCCCGCCTGCGCACGGTCCACGTGCGCGTCGCCGAGCACCTGCCGGCGGACCTCCATGCCCCGCTTCGCGCCCCCGTCCGTGAAGTGGCCGCGCAACGCGGCGAGGACGGCCTCGGGCCGCTCGGCAGGCGCCAGGTGCGAGGCCCCCGCGATCTCGGTGAGCGCCGCGCCGGGGACCGCGTCCGCGATCTCCCGCAGATGGGCGGGCGGCGTCGCCGGATCCTCCCGCCCTGCCACGAGGAGCGTGGGGGCGGTGATCGAGGGGAGCCGGTCCCGCAGGTCGAAGGCTGCGAGCGCGTCGCAGCACGCGGCGTAGGCCTCCGGGTCCGCCCCGCGGTGGTCGTCGACGAGCTCCGGAACGGTGAAGCCGGGGGTGAACCAGCGGCCGGGGGCCGTCTCCGCGAGTGCGGCGAGGCCCTCGCGGCGTACGGTCGCCGCGCGTTCGGTCCAGTGCGCGGCGGGTCCGAAGTGCGCGGACGAGCAGAGGACGGCGAGCCGCTCCACCCGCTGGGGCTGGTGTGCGGCGAGGTGCAGACCGACCGCGCCGCCGAGGGAGACCCCGGCGTACGAGAAGCGGTCGGCGCCGAGCGCGTCGGCGAGGTCGCGTACGAGCCGGGCCAGGTCGGCGACGGTCGCGCCGGGGCCGATGAGGGAGGCGGGTGAGCCGCCGTGGCCGGGCAGGTCCCAGCGGACGACGCGGTGGGTGGCCGACAGTTCGGGCGCGACCGCGTCCCAGAGGGCGGTGGAGGTGCCGAGCGAGGGGCCGAGGATCAGCACGGGCGCGGTGGGCGGCCCCTCGACGCGGTGGTGCAGTCCCGCGTACGGCGGCGGGGTGGTGGCGGTCACGGTCGCTCCAGGGCGCGGTCGGTCAGGGTCCCGGCGGAGCCGGTGTAGTGGGTGGGGTCGGCGAGCTCGTCCAGGTCGACGCCCTTCACCTCGGGTACTGCGGCGAGCAGTTCGGAGAGGGGACGCCCCTCGGCGCGGGCACGCCGGGCGAGTTCGGTGAGGAGTTCCTTCGCCCGTGCGCGTCCGAGGAGAGGGGCGAGGACGGCGGAGAGTCGCTCGGAGACGATCGACCCGCCGGTGAGATCGAGGTGGTGTCGCATGGCCTCGGCGTGCACCTGTAGCCCCGAGGCCAGTTCCGCTGTGGCGCGGGCTGCGCCGCCGACGAGCCGGAGCAGTTCGCGCAGTGGCTCCCACTCGGCGTGCCAGGCGCCGGCCGGCCGTTCGTCCTCGGCGGCCAGCGAGCCGTACAGCGTGGCGGCGAGGTGCGGGGCGCGCCGGGCGGCCGCGGCGACGAGCGTGGCGCGCACGGGGTTCGCCTTGTGCGGCATGGCGGAGGAGCCTCCGCCCGTTCCCTCCGTGACCTCCGCGATCTCGGTGCGGGAGAGGGTGAGGACGTCGACGGCGGTCTTCCCGAGGGCCCCGGCGGTGAAGGCGAGGACCCCGGCGAGGTCGGCGATCGGGGTGCGCAGGGTGTGCCAGGGCAGTGCGGGCTCCACGAGACCGGTCTCCCGCGCATAGGCGGCCACGAGCCGGTCGGCACTCCCCGCGGCGCCTTCGCCGTATGCGCCGAAGGCGGCCAGGGTTCCTGCGGCGCCGCCGAGTTGGGCGGGCAGGGAGTTCCGTACGGTCCGGATCCGGTCGCGCGCGTCGAGTACGAGCGCGCGCCAGCCGGCGGCTTTGAGACCGAAGGTGGTGGGCACGGCGTGCTGGGTGAGCGTACGGCCTGGCATGGCCGTGTCCCGGTGCGCGGCGGCCAGCGTGCCCAAGGCCCGCTCCGTACGGTCGAGGTCGTCCAGGACCAGGTCCAGGGTGCGGCGCGCGACCAGCATCGTCGCGGTGTCCATGATGTCCTGGCTCGTCGCGCCCCGGTGGACGTACGCGCGCCACTCCCCCGGCACCGCCGCCGTGAGGTCCGCGACGAGCGGGATGACGGGGTTGCCCCCGGCCCGGGCACGCAGGGCGATGTCGCGTACGTCGAAGCGTGCGGTGTCCGACGCGGCTGCCGTGACCGCGTCGGCTGCCCCCTCCGGCGCCTGCCCGATGGCGGCCTGGGCGCGGGTGAGGGCCGCCTCCGCGTCGAGGAGCGCACGCAGGAACGCGGGGTCGCCGGTCGCCGCCTCGGCCGGGGAGCCCGCGCGCCCCGGAGCGAGGAGGCCCACCTCGGTGGGGTCGGACGTCATGCGAACTCCAGGAAGACCGTCTCGCCCTCGCCCTGAAGGCGGATGTCGAAGCGGTACGTCCGGGGCGCGGTCCGCTCGTCGGGCGTGGCGAGCAGCGTGGTGCGGCGCTCGGGCGGGAGCGCGTCGAGCAGTGTGTCGGCGCCGTCCCGCAGATACGCCCGGGTGAAGAGGTGGTGCAGGAGGCCGCGGGCGAAGACACAGACGCTGAGGTACGGCAGGCCCGTGGTGCCGGGCGGCAGCGTGGCGAGCGCGTAGTGGCCGTCCGCGTCCGTGGCGACACGGCCGAAGCCGGTGAAGTCGGTTCCGTTGCGGCCGAGATGGCCGCCGGTGACGGGGTCGCGGCGCATCGACCCGGGCGCGCCGGTGAGGGAGCCGTCGGGTGCGGCCTGCCAGAAGTCGAGGAGCGCGTCGGGGACGGGAATGCCCTCACCGTCGTACACGTATCCGTGCAGGACGATCCGGTCGGGGTGGCCGTCCGGTGCTATGCGCTCTCCGTCGGGGAAGGGCAGGGCGTAGCCGTAGAACGGGCCGACGGTGTGGGAGGGGGTGGGGAGGAGCGTCATCGCGGGTCAGCGCCCTTCTTCGATCCAGGTGGCGGAGGGGCCGTCGAGGACGATGTCCCAGGCGTAGCCGAGGGAGAGCTCGGGCCGCGACAGCGCGTGGTCGTAGCGGGCGACGAGCCGTTCGCGTGCCGCCGGGTCGGTGACCGAGCGCAGGATCGGGTCGTGGACGAGGAGCGGGTCGCCGGGGAAGTACATCTGCGTGACGAGCCGCTGGGTGAAGGCCGTACCGAAGACGGAGAAGTGGATGTGGGCGGGGCGCCAGGCGTTGGTGTGGTTGCGCCACGGATAGGCGCCCGGCTTGACGGTGGTGAAGGTGTAGCGGCCCTCGTCGTCGGTGAGGGTGCGGCCGACGCCGGTGAAGTTCGGGTCGAGCGGGGCGGGGTGCCGGTCGCGCAGATGGGCGTACCGGCCGGAGGCGTTGGCCTGCCACAGCTCGATGAGCTGCCCGCGCACCGGGCGCCCCGCCCGGTCGAGGAGGCGGCCGGAGACGGTGATCCGCTCGCCGAGGGGCTCGCCGGCGTGCCGGCGCGTGAGGTCGTTGTCGGTCTCCGTGACGTCGGTGGGGCCGAAGACGGGGCCGGAGAGCTCGACGGTCTCGGGGTCGCCGCCGTCGACGGCGACGAGCGGCTGCCGGGGGTGGCGGAGCAGGGAACTGCGGTACGGGGCGTAGTCGCGGGCCGGGTGGCTGCGGGGCGGGGCGCCGGCGGCCCGTTCCTTGTCGTAGGCGTTCTGGAGCTCGTCGATCTCGGTGTCGATGTCCGACTGGGTGAGGGCCATGTGGGTTCCCGGTGGGGTCAGCGGGCGGAGGTGTCGACGGCGCGGTGGACCGTGGCCGCCGTCCTGGCGAGGACGTCGGCGGGGTCGACGCCGGGTGCGGTCTCGGTGAGGACGAGGCCGTCGTCGGTGACGTCGAGGACGCCGAGGTCGGTGACGATCCGGTCGACGCAGCTCCGGCCGGTCAGCGGGAGGGTGCACTCCTCCACGATCTTCGGGGTGCCGTCCTTGGCGGTGTGGGTCATCACGACGATGACGGTCCGGGCGCCGTGCACGAGGTCCATCGCTCCGCCGATGCCGGTGACGAGCCTGCCCGGTACGGCCCAGTTGGCGAGGTCGCCGCGGGCGGAGACCTGCATGGCGCCGAGGACGGCGACGTCGATGTGGCCGCCGCGGATCATCCCGAAGGAGAGCGCGGAGTCGAAGTAGGAGGCCCCGGGCAGGACGGTGACGGTCTCCTTGCCGGCGTTGATGAGATCCGGGTCGACCTCGTCCTCGGCGGGGTACGGGCCGGTGCCGAGGATCCCGTTCTCCGACTCCAGGATCACCTCCACCCCTTCGGGCAGGTGGTTGGGGATCAGGGTCGGCAGTCCGATGCCCAGGTTGACGTACTGACCGTCCCTCAGCTCGCGCGCGGCGCGGGCGGCCATCTGCTCGCGGGTCCAGCTCATCGCGTGGTCCTGTTCTCTATGCGCTTCTCCCGGGCCTGTTCGGGGGTCAGGGCGACGACGCGCTGGACGAAGACGCCGGGGAGGTGCACGGCGTCGGGGTCGAGCTCGCCCGGTTCGACCAGTTCCTCGACCTCGGCGATCGTGACCTTTCCGGCCATCGCGGCGAGGGGGTTGAAGTTCCGCGCCGACTTGTTGAAGACGAGGTTGCCGTGGCGGTCCCCGCGGGCGGCGCGGACGAGCGCGAAGTCGGTGCGGATGCCGCGCTCCAGGACGTACGCGACGCCGTCGAATTCCCGTACCTCCTTGGGCGGCGACGCGAGGGCGACGCCTCCGTCGCCGTCGTAGCGCCAGGGCAGGCCGCCGTCGGCGACCTGTGTGCCGACGCCGGCCGGGGTGTAGAAGGCGGGGATGCCGCAGCCGCCGGCCCGGAGCCGCTCGGTGAGCGTGCCCTGCGGGATCAGCTCGACCTCCAGCTCACCGGCGAGGTACTGGCGGGCGAACTCCTTGTTGGCGCCGATGTACGAGCCCGTGACGCGTGCGATGCGGCCCGCGGAGAGGAGGACGGCGAGGCCGGAGTCCATGGCCCCGCAGTTGTTGGAGACGACCCGCAGGCGGGCGGAGCCGCGTCGGTGGACGGCGTCGATGAGCACGTCGGGCACGCCGCTGAGGCCGAAGCCGCCGACGGCGAGCGAGACCCCGTCACCGACGTCTGCCACCGCGTCGGCCGCGGTGGGGACGACCTTGTCCATTCGAAGAGCCTCCGGAGTCGAGTCGTAATTAGTCAGTGCACTGAGCATCTGATCCGATGCCGCCATGCTGGCATCGGCATCTGCGTGGGTCAATAGGTGCTCGGGCCAGGGGCGTATCGTTCAGTACACCGACGAACTCAACCGGAGGCAGCCGATGGCCGCGGTCGATCTGACCACCCATCCCGGGCACCTGGCCCGACGGCTCCAGCAGGCGCACCACCTGCTGTGGACGACGATGGTCTCGGAGGAGATCACCTCCCCGCAGTTCGGCGTCCTCAACGCGCTGACCGCGGAGCCGGGACTCGATCAGCGGACGGTGGGCGAGCGCGTGGGCCTGGACCGCTCCACGATCGCCGAGGTCGTCAGCCGGCTCACGCGCCGCGGCCTGCTCGACAAGGTGCGCGACACCGAGGACGGCCGCCGCTTCCTGCTGTGGCCGACCGAGGAGGGCCGGCGCACGCACCGCAGACTGACGGTACGCACGGCACGGATGAACCAGGTCTTCCTGGCCCCCCTCTCGGCCGAGGAGCAGGCGCAGTTCCTGAGCCTGATGCTGCGGGTCTCGGACGCGGCCGAACGGCTGCGGGACCCGGCGGAGCCTACGGGTTCCTGACGGCCTCGACGTTGGAGATCATCCTGCGCAGCACCGTGAGCGCGGCCACGTACTCCTCGTCGCTGATGCCCTCGTGGACCACGGCTCGCACCTCGGTCACCAGCTCCCGCAGCCGCAGTCTGGCGGCTTCTCCGGCGTCGGTGAGGTGCAGGCGCTGCCCGGCGTCGGTCCGCAGCCAGCCGCGATGGAGCAGCTGGTCGACGACGCGGGGGATCTCGTGCGGCCCGTCCGCGAGGGGCGCCAGTTGGCCGGCGACCTCGTCGCGGCTCGGCGCGGCGGGCGCGTATCCGACGTTGTTGAGCACCCAGTACTGCGGCTGCGTGGCGTCGACCCTGGCCATGGCGTCCCGCAGGTGCCGGGTGACGGCCGTGTGCGCCAGTCCGCTCCAGTAGCCGATGGGCTGGCTCGCCAGCATGTCGTCGGTGGCGGCCGGATCGGCGGGCGCCTGGTCGGTGGCGGTGCCAGTCAGCGATTCCATGATCACGACGCTACACCCGCCCACTGACGGTGCGGTTGGCCCGCCCCCCGGCCGAGAGCCGGTCCGGGCGCCGGGCCCGGTCGGTCAGGCTTCGGGTACGAGGGTGAAGCGGCCCGCCGTGCGCAGGTCCTCCTCGATGCGGGCGGCCGTGGCCCGCAGTTCGGGGAGGACCTCGGCGACGCACTCCTCCACGGTCCGGCGGCTGCTGTGCATGGCGACGTTCACCGCCGCCACCACCGCGCCCGCGCGGTCGCGCACCGGCACGGAGATCGAGCGCAGGCCCTGTTCGAGCTCCTCGTCGACGAGGGCGTACCCCTGTTCCCGAACACGCTCCAGGACGGCGGCGAGTTCGCCGACCGAGGTGAGGGTGTGCGGGGTGAGGGCCTGCGGTTCGACGTCCGCCAGCCACGCGCCACGGGCGTCGGGCGGCAGATCGGCGAGCATCACCCGGCCCAGCGAGGTGGCGTGAGCGGGGAAGCGGGTGCCGACGGTGATGTGGACGCTCATGATCCGGCGGGTGGCCACCCGGGCGGTGTACCGGACGTCGTGACCGGCGAGGACCGCGAGGGACGCCGAGTCGTGGACGCGCCGCGAGAGTTCGGCCAGGTGGGGAGCGGCGATCTGCGGGAGCGGCAGCCGCGAGAGGTACGGGTAGCCGAGCGCGAGGACCTGGGGGGTGAGCCGGAACCGCCGGCCCTCGGCGTGGACGTACCCCAGATGTTCCAGGGTGATCAGGGCGCGCCGCGCGGTGGCCCGGGCGAGCCCGGTGGCCTCGGCGACCGCGCTCAGGGAGAGCGCGGCCCGGCCCTCGCCGAACGCGGTGAGGACGGTGAGCCCCCGGGCGAGGGACTCGACGAAGCCCCGGCCGAGCTCCTGCTTCGAGGCATGGGTCCAGTCGGCGAGTCCGGGCGGTCGCGGTACGAGGTCCCGCGGGCCGGCCTGCGGGCGCGCCGCCGCCTCGTGGCTCTCACCGCTCAGCAGTCGCTCCCAGTCCGCCACCGCGGCGCGCAGCCGGGGCAGCATCGCCTCGCGCAACGAATCGGCCGTGTGGCGGCTGGTGTGGCTGACCACGCTCGCCACGCAGGCGACGGCGCCGTCCGCGTCCCGTACGGGCAGGGCGAGCGCGACGAGGCCCGGCTCGATGAGTTGGTCGTCCAGGGCCCAGCCCCGCTCACCGGCCCGCGCCGCCCGCGCGGCGAACTCCCTCTCGTCCGGCCCCCCACCGGGCGGTACGGCGGGAAAGCCGGCCGCCCGGGGATCCGCGGCCCTGCGCGTCCGCCACCGCGCCCACTCCGCCTCCGTCCAGTGGGCGGCCAACAGCGCTCCCGGGGCAGTCCGTTCGGCCGGCAGCAGGTCGCCGATACGGAAGCTGAGGGACATCGCACGCCGGCGGGTGGCCTGGTGGACGAAGCGGATGCCGTCCCCGTCGGCGACCGCGAGCGACACCGACTCGTCCAGGGCGTCCGCGAGCGCGTCGGCGGGACCACCGAGCAGCCCGGGGAGTCCGAGAGCGGCCAGATAGGCGTTGCCCAGGTCCATCAGCCGGGGCGCGAGGAAGACATCGCGGCCGTCGAGCCGTACGTATCCCATGCGGGCGAGCGTGCCGGTCACCCGGTCGACCGTGGAGCGGGCCAGACCGGTGATGCGCTCCAGCTCGCTGAGGCTGAGGACCCCGTCGGCGTCGGTGAGCCGGCGCAGCACCATGAGCGCGCGCATCAGCGGCGCGACGGCCTCCCGCGGCACATCCCCCGACGCGCCGGTGTCCGGCGGCGGCGCGGTTTCGGTCGGTGGCATGGACTCTCCCTGACGGATCTTGGGGACACCGTAGAGGACGGACGCTCCGGCGGGCCGCGGCGTCCACGGTGGGCGTTGACAGCCAGGCGTGGCAGGCGCAGACTCGGCGAACTCTTTGGTGAAGTTTATTTCACTATACGAACATGGAGGCTCGATGCACACCACCGTCGGCATCATCGGCGGCGGCCCCGCCGGGCTGCTCCTCGCCCGGCTGCTGCGCAACGCCGGCATCGACAGCGTGGTCCTGGAGTCCCGCGACCGGGCGTACGTCGAACGGAGGCAGCGTGCGGGGATACTCGAACAGGCCACCGTCGACGCCCTGCGTTCCGCCGGGGCGGGTGCACGCCTGGACGCCGAGGGGATGGCCCACGACGGCATCGAGCTGCGCTTCGACGGCCGCGCCCACCGGGTCGGCTTTCCCGGACTCACCGACGGCCGCCGGGTCTGGGTCTACGCGCAGACCGAGGTGGTGAAGGACCTGATCGCCCTTCAGCTCACCGACGGCGGCCCGCTCCTGTTCGGCGCCGAGGTCCTGTCGGTGGAGGGCGTCGACACGGGCCGTCCGGTGGTCCGCTACACCCACGAGGGCCGCGAGCAGACCCTGACCTGCGACTACGTGGTCGGGTGCGACGGCTTCCACGGGGTCGCGCGCACGGCCGTGCCGGAGGGCGGGCGGACGACGTACGAGCGGACGTATCCGTACTCCTGGCTCGGCATCCTGGCCGAAGCCCCGCCCGTGTACGAGGAGTTGATCTACGCCCACTCCGAGCGGGGCTTCGCTCTCGCCAGCATGCGCTCCCCCACCGTGAGCCGGCTCTACCTCCAGGTGCCGAACGGCACCGACCCGGCCGACTGGCCGGACGACCGGATCTGGGACGAACTCGACGCGCGCCTCGCGCTCGGGGAGGCGTCCGAGTGGAGGCTCAGGCGCGGCCCGATCACCCAGAAGTCGGTTCTGCCGATGCGGAGTTCGGTGACGGAGCCGATGCGGTACGGGCGGCTGTTCCTCGCCGGGGACGCGGCCCACATCGTCCCGCCGACCGGCGCGAAGGGACTCAACCTCGCCGCGGCCGACGTGATCGTCCTGGCGCGGGCGTTCGCCCATCTGGCCGCGACGGGTTCGACGGAGCTGCTCGACGGCTACTCCGAGACATGTCTGCGCCGGGTGTGGCGCGCCGAGCACTTCTCGTACGCCATGACGACGACGCTGCACCGCGATCCGGCCCAGTCCGGCTTCGACACCCGTCTGCAGCTCTCGCAACTGGACCGGATCGCGACCTCGCCGCACGCGGCCGCCGAACTCGCCGAGAACTACGTGGGGTTGCCGATCGAGGAGCCGCCGATCCGGGCGGTGCCTCCTGCGACGCCGTGACGGATCCCCGCCACGGCGCCACGCACGGCATCATTCACGCCGCCGGTGCCGCCGTGGCCCGGAGCGCCGAGGCGTAGATCTCGTCGGGGTCGAGCCTGCGCAGTTCCTCGGCGATCAGCTCGGCCGTCGTACGGACCTTCAGGGCGAGGACGCGGCTGGGCTGGCCGGGGATGGAGAGCCGGGCGACCGGACCCTCCGGCCGGTCGATGCGGATCTCGCCGTCGGGCGTGCCGAGGCGCACGGCGGTGACGACCGGCCCGTCCGTGACGACGCGTTCGACCGGGACCCGCAGCCGGTCCTCGAACCAGCGGGCCAGCAGCTCGGCGCTCGGGTTGTCGGCCTCGCTCTCGACGGCGGCGGAGACGATCGTCGCGGCGGCCTGGTCGAGAGCGGCGGCCAGCATCGAGCGCCACGGGGTGAGCCGGGTCCAGGCGAGGTCGGTGTCACCGGGGGCGTAGGAGGCGGCGCGGACGGCCAGCGCGCCGAGGGGGTCCTCGACGGCGTACGCGTCGGTGATGCGGCGCTGGGCGAGTGAGCCGAGCGGGTCCTTGGACGGGACGTCGGGGGCGTCGACGGGCCACCAGACGACGACGGGGGCGTCGGGGAGCAGCAGCGGGAGGACCACGGAGTCGGCGCGGGCGCCGAGTTCGCCGTGCAGCCGGAGCAGGACGGTCTCGCCCGAGCCGGCGTCGCTGCCGACGCGCACCTCCGCGTCCAGGCGGTCCTCGTGCCGCCGCCGGGGCGAACGGGCGTGGCGCTTGATGACGACGAGCGTGCGCGACGGGTGCTCGCGCGAGGCGTCGTTGGCGGCCCGCAGCGAGTCGTAGGCGTTCTCCTCGTCGGTGACGATGACGAGGGTGAGCACCATGCCGACGGCGGGCGTGCCGACGGCCCTGCGGCCCTCGACGATCGCCTTGTTGATCTTGCTGGATGTGGTGTCCGTGAGATCGATCTTCATGGCCCGCGCCCGTTCCCTCCGTCGCCCTGTGATCGCTGCGGCCTGTCCCCCCGAGCCTACGCGGGCGGAGACACTCCCGCCCCACCCACGGGTGGGGTGCGCGGCCGCCTCGCCCCGGGTCACCGCGACTCCGGTTCCCGCAGGGTGCGCAGCAGCAGCCAGCCGAGCGCGGGCAGGGCGATCAGGGGGGCGAGGGCGGTGCGGAGGGACGTGGCGTCGGCGAGGGCTCCGACGACCGGACTGGCGAGGCCGCCGACGCTGACGGTCAGTCCGAGCGTCACCCCGCTCGCCGTGCCGACGCGCCCGGGCAGGTAGTCCTGGCCGAGGGTGATGTGCAGGGAGAAGGGCACGTACAGACCCGCCGAGGTGAGCGCGACGAAGACGTAGAGGAGCGGGCCGGGGACGAGGATCACACCGGCCAAGGCGGGGACGGTCAGGGCGTAGGACCACCGGACGACCGCGACGCGCCGATGACGGGTGGCGAGCTTCCCGCCGGCCACGGTGCCGACCGCGCCACCGAGGTAGAGCACGAACAGGGCTGCCGTACCGGCGACTTCGCCGCCGCCGGTGCGCTGGCGCGCGTACAGGGAGAGGAAGGTGGCGAGTCCGACGAAGACGACCGAACGGCAGACGACCGCACCGGAGAGCCGCGCGAAGGAGGCCCGGTCGTCCCGGCGTACGGGCGGTCCGGTGCCGTCGCCGGGCGCCTTCGCCGGCGGAGCGCCGATCGACCGCAGCGCGGCCGCGCACAGGGTCGCGCCGGCGAGGGCGGGGACGACCAGCAGCGGGGTGACGTCCAGGCCGCCGGTGGCGACGACCGCCGCGACCAGCAGGGGCGCGGTGGCGAAGCCGAGGTTGCCGCCGAGGGAGAACCAGCCCATGGCCGTGTGACTGCCCCGGCTCGCCCGGCGTGCGACGCGGGCCGCCTCGGGGTGGTACGCGGCGACGCCGATACCGGACACGGCGACCACGGCCAGGGTCAGCCCGTAGGAGTCGCTCACGCCGCTGAGCGCGACCCCGGTCCCGGCGAACAGCGCGCTCACCGGCAGGAGCCAGGGCAGAGCCCATCGGTCGGTGAGCGCTCCGAACAGCGGTTGCACCACCGACGAGAGCAGCGAGGCGGCGAGGACGACACCCGAGGCGGCGGCGTAGGTGTAGGCACGCTGGGAGACGAAGAACGGCACGAGGGCGGCGACAGCTCCCTGATAGACGTCCACGCACGCGTGCCCCCAGGACATCAGCGCCAGGGGGCGACGGGGTGGGGTGAGGTTCCGGTTCGTCGTCACCGTTCGATCGTGGCAACGCGGCCCTGTGTCGCGCCTTCGATATTCTGCCGACTTGTGTCGAACATCCGCCGCTCCGTCCGCCACACCCCGCAGGCACCGACCCGCGCCCAGATCCTGGCCGCGGGTGAACGCATCGACGCGCACCGCCACGACGACCACCAGATCGTCTACGCGGGCTCGGGCGTGCTGGCCGTGACCACCGACGCCGGTACGTGGTTCGCGCCCGGCACCCGTGCCATCTGGGTCCCGGCCGGGACGGTCCACGCCCATCGGGCGCACGGGCACCTGGATCTGCACCTGATCGGGCTGCCCGCCGACGACAACCCGCCGGGCCTCGACGCCCCGACCGTGCTCGCCGTCAGCCCCCTGCTGCGCGAGCTGATCCTCGCGTACACCCGCTTCCCCGACGACACCGGCGCCGAGCGCGGGCGCCTGCTCGCCGTACTCAGAGACCAGTTGCGGGCCTCGCCCCAAGAGCCCCTACGGCTTCCCGCGCCGACCGACGCGCGCCTCGCCGCCGTCTGCGCGGTCCTCCGGAACGACCCGGCCGACCCCCGTACGCTGGCCGAGCTCGGCGCCGCGACCGGGGCGGGCGAACGCACCCTCAGCCGGCTGTTCCGCTCCGAACTCGGTATGACGTTCCCTCAGTGGCGGACCCAGGCGCGGCTCTACCACGCGCTGCGGATGCTTGCGGACGACGTCCCGGTCACCGCCGTCGCCCACCGCTGCGGCTGGTCGTCGCCCAGCGCCTTCATCGAGGTCTTCCGGCGCGCCTTCGGGTACACCCCGGGCGCGCACCGTCACGAGAGGAAGTCCCCCACGGTGGCGGCGAACGGCTCGGGGTCGTCGATCCACGGGTAGTGGCCCGCCCCCGGCTGCACGGCGAACGCGGCGTCGGGGAAGAACGCGGTGAGTTCGGAGACCGGCCCGGGCGGGCTGTTCAGGTCGAACTCCCCGGCGAGCACGAGGACGGGGGCCTCGAAGGCGGCGAGCGCGGCGCGCGTGGACTCCGGGTCGAAGGCCCCCGCGGCGGCGAAGCCGGCGACCGCCTCCGCGTTGCCCGGCCGCGCGTCCGCGTGGTGCCGGCGCGCCGCGTCGTCCCAACGGCCCCAGAGGAAGGGTGCGATGGCGTCCCAGTCGCCGCCCCTGCCCTCGGTGAGGGCCTCCAGGGCGGCGTAGGCGTCGGGGAACCACGGCTCGTCCTTCCGCAGCAACGCCGCCGCGCGTCGGGTCTCACCGCCGATGGTGATGCCGACGGCCGCCGTGCCGGGGGTGATCAGGGCGAGTCTGCGGACCCGGTGCGGGTACCGGGCGGCGTACGCGACGGCGACGTTCGCGCCGCCGGAGTGGCCGAGCAGGTCGATACGGTCGAGGCCGAGGTGGACGCGCAGGGCCTCGACGTCGTCGACGACACGGTCGCAGCGGTACGAGGCGGGATCCTCGGGAACGTCGGAGCCGCCCGTTCCGCGCGGGTCGAGGAGGACCAGGCGACGGCTCGCGGAGAGGCCGCCGAGGTCGCCGAGGTAGCGGGAGTCCGTGGGACCTCCGGGGACACAGACGACGGGATCGCCGGCTCGTTCCGCGCAGTCCTCGGTGCGGTCCTTCGTGCGGTGGGCGAGCCGGGTTCCGTCCGCTGCCGCGAAGTAGGTGGTCATGATCCGAGCCTGCCATTCATAACCGCGTAATACAACCTGGTTATGGTGGTGTATAACCGAGTCATGGAAGGTGAGGAGATCACTGAGGACGAGGCCGCGCGCATGCTCGCGGTCATGAACGAGGCCATCCGGGCGGGCGAGGAGATGCGGCGGCTGCGCGCCGAGATGATCAAAGTGTTCGTCGGCTACGGCTGGACACAGGAGCGCATCGCACGGCTCACCGGGATGAGCCAGCCCGCCGTGTCAAAGCAGGTCCGGGCCAGGTCGCCGGAGGCGCCGATGGCGCTCTCCCTGCGGCAGGAGGACGCCCCCTGGCTCGAAGGGCGCCTGTGGGGCCTCGCCGAGGCGATCTCCGAGTCCTGCGACGGGACCGCCCACTGCACGCCGTACGTCCACGCGTTCGCGCGGGGCCGGAAGCGCTTCACTTCCCGGACCGTCGACGAGCTGCGCCGCCTGGTCGAGGAGGACCTCCGGGCGCATGCGGACCGCTTCCCCGCCGCGAACCGGAGCGCGTACCGGACGGCGTACGACGAGATCAGCCGCGGTCTCGACGTCCCCGCGGAGAAGGCCGCGGCCACGCCCGCCCCGGCTTCCGCCACTCCCTCGATGCGCCGGACCGTCGCCCACCAGATCCAGCGCGACCGGCTCCGGGCCGACGGCTGACGCTGGCGCTCCCGGCCCCCACGGGGAGATCATCTCGGGATGACCACGGAAACGATCACCGCCGCCGCCTCGGGCACCTGGACCCTCGGCGACCTCACGGTCAACCGGATCGGCTTCGGCGCGATGCGCCTGCCGCAGACCGGCGAGGCGCTCATCGAGAACGCCGTCCCCCGCGACCGGGACCAGGCCATCGCCGTCCTGCGCCGGGCGGTCGAGCTCGGTGTCAACCACATCGACACCGCCGCCTTCTACTTCTCGCCCCTCCGCTCCGCCAACGAGCTGATCAACCGCGCCCTGGCGCCGTACCCGGACGACCTGGTCATCACCACCAAGGTCGGACCCTGCCGGGACGCCTCGGGGCGGTGGGCGACGCACGCCACGACGCCGGAGGAACTGCGCGGACAGGTCGAGGAGAACCTGCGCCAGCTCGGCCGCGACCACCTCGACGTGGTGAACCTGCGGATCCTCGGCACGGACTCGATCGCCGAGCGGTTCGGGGCGCTGGCCGACCTGCGCGAGGCAGGGCTCATCCGCCACCTGGGCCTCTCGAACATCCACCCCCACCACCTGGCCGAGGCGCAGGCGATCGCCCCGGTGGTCTGCGTACAGAACCGGTACGGGATCGGGATCCGGCCGGACCACGACGCGTTCGTCCGCGAGTGCGGCGAGCAGGGCATCGCGTACGTGCCCTTCTATTCCATCGCCGGCACGGCCGGCCAGGCAGGCGCCGCCCGGGCCGCGGTGGACGACGAGGTGCTGGCCGTCGCCCGGGCGCACGACGCGAGCCCGGCGCAGGTGCGTCTCGCGTGGACGCTGCACCGGGGCCCGCACATGCTCGCCATTCCCGGCACCGGCGATCCGGAGCACCTGGCGGCCAATGTCGCGGCGGGCGCGCTGCGCCTCACCGAGGACGAACTGGCCACCCTGGACGCCCTGCACCGGCGCGGCGACGCCTAGGGGATGTGCGGAACGGGGACGGCCGGGAAGGACCGCGAGCGGAACTCCCCTCGCACCGGCCGTCCGGGCCGTCGTCGCTTCAGGCGCGTCCGGCGGCCTTCTGGCTGCGGCGGGACAGCGAGTCGACGACCACGGCGGCCAGCAGCACGGCCCCGGTGATCATGAACTGGACCGCGTTGCTGACGCCCATGATGTTCATGCCCGACTGGATCGACCCGATCACCAGTGCGCCGAGCAGCGCGGACCAGACCGAACCGCGCCCGCCGAACAGGCTGGTGCCGCCGATGACGGCCGCGGCGATGACGTTCATCAGCAGGTTGCCGCCACCGGAGGTCTGGCTCGCGGACTGGATCTGCCCGGCGAGGAAGAGACCGCCGACCGCCGCCATGGTGCCGGAGATCGAGAAGACGCTCATCCGGATGAACGGCACGCTGATACCGGCCCTGCGCGCGCCCTCGATGTTGCCGCCGACGGCGAAGATCTGCCGCCCGTACGTGCTGCGGCGCAGCAGGAAGTCGACGAGGACCAGGACGACGAGGAAGATCAGGAGCGCCAGCGGCAGCCCCTGGTACTGGTTGAGGATGTACGCGGCGGCGAAGGCGATCGCGGCGATGACGACCGTGCGGATCACGATCTCGGCGATCGGCCGGAACGGCACCCTGGCCTTCTGGCGGCGCCTGGCGTCGAGGAGGGAGGCCGCCAGGAACAGGCCCACCCCGACAGCGGCCGCCACATAGGCGGCGACCGGGGTGTGGAAGATCTTCGAGTAGAGCTCGGAGACGATGCTCTCGCTCGGGATGTTGACCGTTCCACTGGTGCCGAGCACCTGGAGCATGAGTCCGTTCCAGGCGAGATTGCCGGCCAGCGTGACGACGAACGCGGGCACACCGACCTTGGCGAAGAAGAAGCCCTGGATGAGTCCGACGGCGGCTCCGCCCGCGACGGCGACCAGGAGCGCCAGCCACTCGTTCATGCCGTTCAGGACGTTGAGCACGGCGAAGATCGCGGCGCACAGGCCGCTGACCGAGCCGACGGAGAGGTCGATCTCACCGAGCAGCAGGACGAAGACGATCCCGATGGCGATCATGCCCGTGCCGACGATCTGCTGGCTCAGGTCGGACAGGTTCTGCGCCGACAGGAACGCGCTGTCCAGGGAGCCGAAGACCGTCCAGATGATGATCACGGCGATGACCACCGGCAGGGAGCCCAGCTCACCGCTGCGCAGCTTGCGCTTGAACTCCCCGAGGTATCCCTTCAGCCCCTCCTCCCGGACGATCAGCCGGGTGTCCACGGCGGGCAGGGCGTCATGCGCGGGTCCCTGGTTGGTCCCGTCGCCGGCTCCCGGGGTGGAGGGGTCGTGGCGGCCTCGGTCGCGCCTCATAGCTCCTCCTCCCGCTTACGGGCCTGGCGGCGCGTCACCGCGCTGTCGCTGGCGCCGGTGATGGCGGAGATGATCTCCTCGGTGGTGGTGGAACGCTTGTCGAAGAAGCCGTTGTTCCGGCCGAGGCGCAGCACGGCGATCCGGTCCGCGACCGCCATCACGTCCACCATGTTGTGGCTGATCAGGATGGTGCCGAGGCCGCGCTCACGGAGCCGCTCGACGAGGTCGAGGACCTCGGCGGTCTGCTCCACGCCCAGCGCGGCGGTCGGCTCGTCCAGGATGACGACCTTCGGTTCGCCGATCAGGGAGCGGGCGATCGCCACGGTCTGGCGCTGGCCGCCGGAGAGGGAGGCGACGGGGATCCGGACGCTGGGAATGCGGATGGAGAGCGTGTCGAGCAGCTCGCGCGAGCGCTGTTCCATCCGGACCTCGTCGAGGACTCCCCAGCTCTTGATCTCCCGGCCGAGGAAGAGGTTGCCGACGACGTCCAGGTTGTCGCAGAGCGCCAAGTCCTGGTAGACGGTGGCGATCCCGAGGTTCTGGGCGTCGTGGGGCCGGTGGATGGTGACCGGGCGGCCCTCCCAGGTGATGACTCCGTCGTCCGGCGGGTTCACCCCCGCGATCGCCTTGACGGCGGTCGACTTGCCGGCGCCGTTGTCGCCGACGAGGGCGACGACCTCTCCGGGGTGGACCTCCAGGTCGAAGTCCGAGAGGGCCTGGACGGCGCCGAATCTCTTGGAGATCCCCCGCAGACTGAGCACAGGTGTTCCGAGCACCTTCAATCGCCTCCTGCCGGGCCCCGTTCACCCTCGGGGATCGAGCCTGTCCGGTCGGTCGGCACGGCTCGCGCCGCGGGCGGCCTCGCGGCCGCCGCGCGCCACGGGCTACTCCAGACCGGCCTCCTGGCAGGCGGCCTCGTACGTCGGCGTGCAGATCTCGTCGACCGTGTACAGACCGTCCTTGACGACCGTGTCCTTGATGTTGTTCTTGTCGACCACGATCGGGGTGAGCAGATTGGCCGGGACCTCCTGGCCGCTTCCGCTCTTGACGGTCGTGGGCGTCAGGGACTTGGGAAGCTCCTTGCCCTCGGCCAGGTCGACGGCCATGGTGGCGGCGATGTCGGCCTCCGGCTTGTACGGCTTCATGATCGTGATGGTCTGGGTGCCGAGGAGAATCCGCTGGATGGCGTCGAGTTGGGCATCCTGACCCGTCAACGGGACGTTGATGCCGGACGACTTGAGGGCGGTGGCGATGCCGGCGGCCAGACCGTCGTTGGCCGAGTACACGCCGACGATGTTGTCCTTGCCCAGTGCGCTGATCGCGCCCGACATCTGCTGGTTGGCGTTGTTGGGGTCCCAGTTCGGCGTGTCGTACTCCTTGCCGATCTTGACCTTGCCGTCGAGGACGGAGTGCGCACCGGCCTTGAACTCCGCGGCATTGGGGTCGGTGGGAGAACCGTTGTGCATCACGATCTGACCGGACTCGGCCTTGTCACCGAGCGCGTCGAGCAGCGCCTGTCCCTGCAACTCGCCGACCTTGAAGTTGTCGTACGAGACGTAGGCGTCGACGGGACCCTGCGCGAGGCGGTCGTACGCGACGACCTTCACGCCCGCGTCATTGGCCTTCTGCACGGACGACTGGATCGACTTGGAGTCCACGGCGTCCAGGATGAGCACCTGATCACCCTTGGCGAGCGCGGTGTTGACCTGCTGCTGCTGGGTGGTGGCACTCTCGGCCGCGTTGTAGTAGTCGATCTGAGCGTCGGGTGCCAGTTCCTTGATCTTCTGCTCGATGTACGGCCGGTCGAACTTCTCGTAGCGCGTGGTCTTGCTCTCGGGGAGCAGCAGGCCGATCTTGATCTCCTCCTGCGCTGCGGCGCCGGGCTGGGCGTCGCTGACGGAGACCGCTCCCAGGGAGAGGGCCACGGCTCCGGCCAGGGCTATCGCGCCACGCAATGTGCGGGTCATCGGGGGCTCCTTCCGTACGCCCCCTTCCCTTCACCAGGTGAACGCGGGAGACGAAGGGGTGTACTTATGGCCTTAATACGACATTAGCCGCAACCGCTGGTCCGGCAAGCGGGTGAACGATCGGGGCCACCCCCCGGTGTACGGTCCGGGCCACCCCCGCGCGAACGGGCCGGGCCGCCCCTCCGAGGCACCTGGCCTGCGACGATCGAGGCGAGCGCGAGCCCGAACCCCAGGAGCTGGACCGGGCCCAGGGTCTGGCCGAGCAGGGCGGCGCCGAGGACGGCCGCGACGAGCGGCGAGAGCAGGACGAGCACCGCGACGGAGGTGACGGGCAGGGTCGTGAGGCCACGGAACCAGAGGACGAAGGCGAGCAGACCGCCGACGCCGCCGAGCCAGAGGTAGCCCAGGGCGGCGGGCAGGTCGACGGCGGGTGGCGCACCCTCGACGAGAAGGGTGAGCGGCAGCAGGAAGAGGCCTCCCGCCGTGAGTTGCCACCCTGCGAAGGCGGCGGGACCGGCGCCTTCGGGGCGCCCCCAGCGTTTGGTGAACGTCACGCCGAGCGCCATCGTGGCGGCGCTGCCGAGGCCCGCCAGGACCCCGACGAGGTCGAACGCCGCGTTCGGCCCGATCACCACCAGGCCGACGCCGACCACGCCGACCACACCCCAGGCGAGGCGCCGGAGGTTGGGGCGCTCACGGAGGACGACCACGGCCAGGCCCGCGACGACGAGTGGCTGGGCCGCCGCGAGGGTGGCGGCAACGCCGCCCGGCAGACGTTCGGCCGCCACGGTCAGCAGCGGGAAGAGCAGCCCGATGTTGAGCACACCGAGCACCGCGGCCTTCCCCCACCACGCGCCACGCGGCAACGTCCGGCCGATCGCAAGCGCGATCAGACCGGCGGGCAGCGCACGCAGAAGTCCGGCGAACAGGGGGTGTCCGGGCGGGAGCAGCTCGGTGGTGACGACGTAGAAGGTGCCCCACGCGACGGGCGCGAGCGCCGTCAGGAGCGTACGGGAGAGAGTGCCGCGCAGGTGGGCCCCTGCGGCTGGAGTGGTCATGTCCGGAAGTCTCGGTCCGCGACGATCGATGAGTCCAACACATGTTTGTCAGCCGATCGATCGTGATTCACGATGGATCCGTGGATCTCCAGCAGATGCGGTACGTCGTCGCCGTCGCCGAGACGAACAGCTTCACCCGGGCCGCCGAGCGGTGTCTGGTCGTCCAGTCCGCGCTCAGCCATCAGATCGCACGACTGGAACGGGAGCTGGGCGCGAGGCTCTTCGACCGCACGAGCCGCCGGGTACGGCTGACCCCGGCAGGCGCGGCGTTCCTCCCCGCCGCCCGCCAGTGTCTGGAGGCCGCCGAGCGCGCGGCCGCCGAGGTCGCGGCGGCGGTGGGAGAGGTACGGGGACGGCTCGCCGTCGGGCTGATCCCGACCGTCGGCGCGGTCGACGTCCCCGATGCGCTGCGCGACCTCCGCCGGCGGTATCCGCACGTGCGCATCGGCCTGCGGGTGGGCGCGAGCGAGGACCTCGCCGAGCAGGTCCGGCAGGGAACGGTCGACGTGGCGTTCCTCGGTCTTCCGCCGACGACGCGGCCGCAGGGCGTCGCCGCCCACGAACTGGCCCGCGGGAGACTCGTGGCCGTGGTGGCGCCGGACCATCCCCTCGCCGGCGGGCCGGCGGTCGACCTCCGCACGCTCGCGTCGGAGGTGTTCGTGGACCTGCCGGCGGGGACGGCCGGGCGCGTCCAGTCCGACCTGGCCTTCTCGGCCGCCGGTCTGCGCCGGGACGTCGCCTTCGAGGTCAGCACGGCGGACCTCTTCCTGGCACGACTGGTCGCGCGGGGTCTCGCCGTCGCCCTGCTCCCGGCCGCCTTCGTTCCCCAGCTCCCGGGCGTCACCACGATCGAGGTCACCGACGCGCCGACGCGCGTGGAGTACGTCGTCTGGAGCCACACCGGCCGGACGCCTGCGGCGACCGCGTTCCTGGCGATCCTCGGCATCCCGGAACCGGGTACGGAAGGGCGCGTTCCGTGAGACCGGTCGCGCGACCGGTCTCACGGAACAGACCCTCCCGGGACCCGTCCCGACACCCCTCCCGGGACCGCCGCGAGACCGGTCAGGAATCGAGAAGCGCCCGCTCCGGGCCGCACGTAGCGTGGCTGTCGTGGGCGCCCGAGGACGGCGGAACGACCGGCCGGCACATCGGTTCGGGCTCCCACGAGCCACCGGGTCCTACGGGCCCACGACCCCAGGAGTGACCATGACCGCCTCTTCCACACAGGGCATCAAGACCGTTCTGCACCCCGTGTCCGACCTGGCGAAGGCCAAGGCGGTGTACGCGGCGCTGCTCGGCACCGACCCCCAGGTCGACGGGGAGTACTACGTCGGTTTCGAGGCCGGGGGGCAGCACATCGGACTCGTGCCGGGCGGTGGACCGCAGGGCATGACCGGGCCGGTGGCCTACTGGCACGTACCGGACATCGAGGCGAAGATCGCCGAGGTCACGGCCGCCGGTGCCACCGTGAAGGAGCCCGCGCACGACGTCGGCGGCGGCCGCCTGGTGGCCACCGTCACCGACGCCGACGGCAATGTCCTCGGGCTGCTCCAGGACCGGTGAGCGTCGGCGCCCCGACGGCAGGCCGTTGCCCCCGGGGCGCCGACGACGTAGAACACACTGCTGAGAACGACGACGTAGTACCAGGGACGTACCCGCTCGACACCGCCGGGACCGGGCCGGGGACGACAACGACGGAGACCGCGCAGGCGGCCCCGCCTCACAGATGGAGACACGATCAGCATGGCCACGAGGAAGGGCGCGCGGTCGACCGCACCGCACGGTGCCGACAGTCACGACGTGATCCGCGTGCACGGCGCGCGCGAGAACAACCTCAAGGACGTCAGCATCGAGATCCCCAAGCGCCGGCTGACGGTGTTCACCGGGGTCTCCGGCTCGGGCAAGAGCTCGCTGGTGTTCAACACGATCGCCGCGGAGTCGCAGCGGCTGATCAACGAGACGTACAGCACCTTCGTCCAGGGCTTCATGCCGACGCTCGCGCGCCCCGAGGTCGACGTGCTCGACGGGCTGACGACGGTGATCACCGTCGACCAGCAGCGGATGGGCGCCGACCCGCGCTCCACCGTCGGCACCGCCACGGACGCCCACGCGATGCTGCGCATCCTCTTCAGCCGCCTCGGCAAGCCGCACATCGGGCCGCCCAGCGCGTACTCCTTCAACACCGCCTCGGTCCGGGCAAGCGGAGGAATCACGGTCGAGCGCGGCGCCGCCAGGACGAAGACCGTGAAGGCGACCTTCCAGCGCACCGGCGGCATGTGCACGCGCTGCGAAGGCCGGGGCAAGGTCTCCGACATCGACCTGACGCAGCTCTACGACGACTCCAAGTCCCTGGCCGAGGGCGCGTTCACCATCCCCGGCTGGAAGTCCGACAGCCAGTGGACCGTGCAGCTCTACGCGCAGTCCGGCTTCGTCGACCCGGACAAGCCGATCCGCAGGTACACGAAGAAGGAGATGCAGGCCTTCCTCTACGGAGAGCCGACCAAGATCAAGGTCAACGGCATCAACCTCACCTACGAGGGGCTGATCCCCAAGATCCAGAAGTCGTTCCTGTCCAAGGACAAGGAGTCGATGCAGCCCCACATCCGGGCGTTCGTGGAGCGCGCGGTCACCTTCACCGTCTGCCCCGAGTGCGACGGAACGCGCCTCAGCGAGGGCGCGCGGTCCTCGAAGATCAAGCGGATCTCCATCGCCGACGCCTGCGCGATGGAGATCAGGGACCTCGCCGAATGGGTCCGTGGCCTCAAGGAGCCGTCGGTGGCGCCGCTGCTCGCCTCGCTGCAGCGGACCCTCGACTCGTTCGTCGAGATCGGCCTCGGCTATCTGTCGCTCGACCGGCCCGCGGGCACGCTGTCGGGCGGTGAGGCGCAGCGCGTCAAGATGATCCGTCACCTCGGATCGTCGCTCACCGATGTCACGTACGTCTTCGACGAGCCCACCATCGGTCTCCACCCCCATGACATCCAGCGGATGAACGACCTGCTGCTGCGGCTGCGCGACAAGGGCAACACGGTGCTCGTCGTCGAGCACAAGCCCGAGGCGATCGCGATCGCCGACCATGTCGTCGACCTCGGTCCCGGCGCCGGTACGGCGGGCGGCACCGTCTGCTTCGAGGGCACGGTCGAGGAACTGCGGGCCGGAGACACGATCACCGGCCGTCATCTCGACGACCGGGCCGCGCTCAAGGAGTCGGTGCGCACGCCGTCCGGCACGCTGGAGATCCGCGGCGCGACGGCGAACAACCTGCGCGACGTCGACGTCGACATCCCGCTCGGCGCGCTGGTCGTCGTCACCGGTGTCGCCGGCTCCGGCAAGAGCTCCCTCGTGCACGGATCGATTCCGGCCGGTGAGCCCGTCGTCTCGGTCGACCAGACGCCGATCCGCGGCTCGCGGCGGAGCAACCCGGCGACGTACACGGGTCTGCTGGACCCGATCCGTAAGGCGTTCGCGAAGGTCAACGGCGTCAAGCCGGCGCTCTTCAGCGCCAACTCCGAGGGCGCGTGCCCCACCTGCAACGGCGCCGGGGTCATCTACACCGACCTGGCGATGATGGCGGGCGTCGCCACGCCCTGCGAGGACTGCGAGGGCAAGCGGTTCCAGGCGGAGGTGCTCGAGTACCACCTCGGCGGCCGCGACATCAGCGAGGTACTGGCGATGTCGGTGACCGAGGCCGAGGAGTTCTTCGGCTCCGGCGAAGCGGCCACCCCGGCCGCGCACAAGATCCTGGAGCGGCTCACCGACGTCGGGCTCGGGTACCTCACGCTCGGCCAGCCGCTCACCACGCTCTCCGGCGGCGAGAGGCAACGGCTCAAGCTGGCCACCCACATGGGCGACAAGGGCGGTGTCTACGTCCTCGACGAGCCGACCACCGGCCTCCACCTCGCGGACGTGGAGCAGCTGCTCGGCCTGCTCGACCGGCTCGTCGACTCGGGCAAGTCGGTCATCGTCATCGAGCACCACCAGGCCGTCATGGCGCACGCCGACTGGATCATCGACCTCGGCCCCGGCGCCGGCCACGACGGCGGCAAGGTCGTCTTCGAGGGCACGCCCGCGAAGCTCGTCGCCGACCGCTCCACCCTCACCGGCGAGCATCTCGCGGCGTACGTCGGAGCCTGAGCCGTACGCGACGCACGCGAGCCCCGTCACCACCGGAAGGTTGGTGACGGGGCTCGCGTGCGGTGCGGTCCGTCCGCTCGGTCCGTCCCCGCTAGCGGCGGCTGCGGACCAGGAGGTAGAGGAAGTACGGCGTTCCGATCACGGCGGTCATCATGCCGGCACCGAGCTGGGCCGGGGCGATCACCGTACGGCCCAACAGGTCCGCGGTGCAGACGAGTACGGCGCCGAGGAGGACCGCGACCGGGACCACGCGCGTGTGCTGCCTGCCCACGAGGGCGCGGGCCGCGTGCGGGGCCACGAGGCCCACGAAGCCGATGGTGCCCGCGGCGGCGACGGCCGTGGCGCTGAGCAGGACGCTCAGGACCAGGAAGCCGAGCCTGCCGCGCTCCACGCCGAGACCCAGGAGCCGCGGGGTGTCCTCGTCGAGCGACAGGAGGTCGAGTTCCGTACGCCGCAGGACCGCGGCGACGACGCCCACGGCGAGCACGGCCGCCAGCGGCACGACGTCCGGCAGGGTCCGCCCGTAGGTGGAACCGGACAGCCAGGTGAGGGCCTTGGTCGCGTTGAACGGGTCGGTGAGGACGATGAGCAGGCTGATCAGCGCGGCCGTACCGGTGGCGACGCCGAAGCCGACGAGGACGAGCCGGTTCTGCTGGAAGCCGCCGCGAGCGGCGAGTCCGAAGACCACGACCGAACTGATCGCCGCGCCCACGAAGGCGGCGCCCGCGACGCTCCACGCACTCGCGAGCGGAACGGTCGTGACGAGGAGTACGGCGCCGAGCGCGGCGCCGCCCGAGACGCCCAGGGTCGCGGGTTCGGCGAGCGGATTGCGGGTGACGGCCTGGACGAGCGTTCCGGCCAGGGCGAGTGCCGCGCCGGCGAGGAGCGCCGCGAGGACCCGGGGCACCCGGCTGTCCAGGATGAAGGAGGTGGTCTGCCCCGCCCTGCCCTGCGCCCAGTTCATGACGTCGCCGAGGAGCAGTTTGCTGTCGCCCAGCAGGACGGCGGCGATCGTGACGCCCACCAGCACCGCCACGAGTGCGGCGGTGGTGGTCAGGAAGACGGCCCGGCTCCGGATGCGCAGCCGGTCGGCCGCGGCGGCTCCGGCGGTGTCGCGGGCCCGCGTCGCCATCACGATGAGGAAGACGGCGCCGACCAGGCTCGTGACGACACCCGTCGGCACGGCGACCGCCGTGTCCGCCGGCACGATGGTGCGCAGCAGCACGTCCGATCCCAGGACGAGGGCGGCGCCGACGAGACCCGCCACCGGAAGTCCGGCCCGCGCGCGGGAGAAGCCGCGGAACCTGCGGACGAGCGGACGGACGAGGGCGGGGGCGCACAGACCGACGAAGCCGATCGGGCCGGCGAGCGTGACGGCCGCCGCGGAGAGCATCGCCGCGAGGACGACCGCCGTGACGCGGGTGGAGCGCACGGGTACGCCGAGGCCGCGGGCCGCGTCGTCGCCGAGTGCCAGCGCGTCGACCCTGCGGGCGATGAGCAGCAGCCCGACGAGGCCGAGGAGTCCGACCGGTGCCATCTGGAGCACACCGTCGAACCCGTTCTGGGAGATGCTGCCCTGGTTCCAGGCGAACAGGCCCACGGTCTGCTGGGGGAACAGCAGAAGCAGCCCCTCGGTGATGGCGGTCAGGCCGAGCATGAGCGCGCTGCCGGCGAGCACGAGCCGCACGGTGCCCGCGCCCAGGCCGGAGAGTCCGAGGACGACGGCCGCGGCGGCGAGTCCGCCGACGAACGCGACGCCCGAGGAGGCGAGTAGCGGCAGCGAGACTCCGCTGACGGCGGCCAGTCCGAGGGCCAGATAGGAGCCGGCGTTCACGGCGAGGGTGTCGGGCGAGGCGAGCACGTTGCGGCTGACGGCCTGGAGGGCGGCTCCGGCCATGCCGAGCACGGCGCCGACGAGCAGTCCGGCGGCCAACCTCGGCAGGCGCGAGGCGATGACGACGGACGCGTCGGACGGGTCGGCCCGGCCCGTGAAGGCCTTCCAGACCTCGGACGCGCCGACGGAGGCCGTGCCCTGGGTGATGTCGACGAGCGCGAAGCCGGCGACGAGGAGGAGCAGCGCGGCCGTCACCGCGGCCGCGCCCGTCCGGGACACGGCCGCCGACGGAAGGGTGGCGGAGGAAGGTGCGGTGACGGCCATGGGGGTTACTTCGTCAGCGCCTTCACGACGGAGTCGACGTACTGGTTCATCGACTCGGTGCCGCCGAACATCCAGATGCCGTCGGGCAGCCGGTGGGTGTCGCCCTTCTTCACGAACGAGAGCGAGGTCCACACCTTGTCCTTCTTCAGGACGCCGTCGAACGGGGTGCTGCTCGGGTCGCCGTTGTTGCTGATGTACGCGAAGTGCGTGCCGTCACCGAGCTTGGTGAGGCCCTCGACGTCGGTGGTGCCGAGGCCGTAGGCCGGGTCGCCCTCGACCGTCCAGGCGTTCTTCAGGCCGAGCTTCTCGTTGACGGCGCCGATGAGCGAGCCGCTGGTGAACGGGCGGATCGAGACCTGGTTGGAGACGACGTAGCCGTCGGCGAAGGCGTACGGCTTGCCGGCCAGTCCGGCGTCGGCCAGGGCCTTCTTGCCCTCGGCGAGCTTCGTCTCGAACTCGGTCTTGAGCTTGCCGGCCTTCTCGGTGGTGCCGGTGGCCTGCGCGATGAGGTCGAGGTTCTTCGTCATCCGGCCGATCGGGTCGGCCGCGTCGGCCGCCTTGACCTCCAGAACCGGGGCGACCTTGCGCAGCTGCTTCACGGCGGCCGGCGGCAGGTCGTTGGTGGCGACGATGAGGTCGGGCTTCAGCCCGGCGACGGTCTCCACGCTCGGCTCGCCGCGCGTGCCGATGTCCTTGGGGTCGTTCTTCAGCGGGACCGCGGTGTCCCACGTCTTGTAGCCCTTGACGTCGGCGACGCCGACGGGGTCGACGCCGAGGGAGATCAGGGTCTCGACGACGTTCCACTCGGTGCCGACGACCTTCTTGGCGGGTCCTTCGAGCGTCACCTTCGTGCCGGTGGAGTCGGTGAGGGTGATGGGCTCCGCGGACTTCTTCGCGTCGTCCTTGGCGGGCTCGGTGGTCCCGCAGGCGGTCAGGGTGAGCGCCGCCGTGGTGGCGACCGCGGCGGTGAGGAGGAGGCGTCTCATGGGGTGGGGCTGAGCCTTTCGCTTCGCGTGTGATGGCGGCCGATGGCGCGGGTGCGCAGTCGGCCTGTCGTGGGGTCGGTGTCGACCTCGATGCGGATGCCGTACGTGTCCGTCAGCCGGGATGCGGTCAGGACGTGTTCGGGGCGGCCTTCGGCGATGATCCGTCCCGCCTGGAGCAGCACGATCCGGTCGGCGACGGCCGCGGCCTGGTCGAGGTCGTGCAGGACGACGCCGACGGCGATGCCGTGGTCGTCGGCCAGGTCGCGGACGAGGTCGAGGAGTTCGATCTGGTACCGCAGGTCGAGATAGGTCGTCGGCTCGTCGAGCAGCAGCACGCCGGTCTCCTGCGCGAGGCAGCCCGCGAGCCACACCCGCTGGAGCTGTCCTCCGGAGAGGAACTCGGCGCCCCGGTCGGCGAACTCCTCGACGCCCGTCATGCCGAGCGCGCGGTCCACCGCGACCTTGCCGCCGGGGTCCGACGTGCCCCAGCGCCCGCGGTACGGGTAGCGGCCGAACTCGACGACGTCCCGTACCGTCAGCCCGCTGGGCGTAGGGCGCCCCTGCGTCAGCAGGGCCACGTGCCGCGAGAACTCGCGGGGCGTCAGGGCGAGGCCGTCCGTGTCGGCGTCGATGGTCAGCGTGGCGCTGCGGGGCCGCTGCAGACGGGCGATCGTCCGCAGGAGCGTCGACTTTCCGCTGCCGTTCGGCCCGACGAGCACGGTCACTTCGCCGGGTCGCAGCGTCACGGCCGCGTCGTGCACGACATCGACACCGTCGTAGGCGACGGTGACCTCTGTGGCCGACAGGGCGTGACCGCGTACGGCCGTGGCCTGCGGGCTTTCTTCACCAACTCTCACGCCGCACAGGTTAGCCTAACCTAATTAAGACTGAACACGGGGTGGGCGCGAGCGATCCGGGGCAAGCCGGGTGGGATCGGTCATCTTCGGTCAGACATCTGGTCAGTTCCGGGTATTTCCGGTCCATGGGGGAGAACGGGCAGGGCCCGGCCGTCTGTGAGGCGAGGGCGCGTACCGCGCCCCCTTCGGAACAGATGGAGATCGACTCAGATGACGGCGCCCTTCGAGTGGACCGGGATCGTCCCGGCGTTGATGAGCGTGGTGATCCCCGGGCTCACCGCTGCGGTGCACCTGTACGCAGACCGGCGACGGTCCAGAGGAGGCACGCAGGGCGCCGTGGCGGCCGACGACGGGGCCGCCGTCGTCACCGTCAGGATCGTGATGACGACGGGCCCCGGCGGGACGGCGGCGCACGTATCCGGCGCGGCGGAGGCCCGCGGGACGGCGGACGCGTCCTCGGCGAAGGAGCGCGCCCCGTGGTAGACGGTGAGACGCGGGAGGGGGCGGCGCTCGCGGTGGACGGCGGGGTCGGGCGGCGACTCTACGACCATTACCCGGTGTTCATGGGCCGGGAGCCCCACGCGCTGAGGAGGCGGAGCGACGAGAAGCTGTCGCTCCAGGCCTGTCAGGACATAGCCCAGGAGGCGTTCCTGCGTGTGGCGCGCAAGGCCGCCAGGGGTGAGCTCGACGAGGCGGTCAACGTCCCGGCCTATCTGCGGACCGCGGCCTGGAACCTGGCTCGGGACCGGCTCAGGGCCGAGGGACGGCTGGAGCTGGCGGGCGACGGCCTGACGGCCTCGCTGCCCGAGCAGCGACAGGCGGTCGGCGAGTTCGATCCGCTGGAGGATCTCGTGCGGCCCGCCATCGACGCGATGCCGCCGAGCCGCCGTCGTCAGGTCGTACGGCTCCAGAGCCAGGGACTCAGCGACGGGGAGATCGCGGCCTCGCTCGGGATGCGCACGGACCGGCTCCACCGGGAGCGGTACAAGGCGGTGCTCGAACTGCGGGACGCCCTGGTCGCGTTCATCCGCGACGAGCACCGGAAGACGACACGATGCTTGAAGAAGGACAGGTGACGGTTGTGAGCCGCTTCAACGCGGACAGCGGCGGCCGCCCGGCGCCGGACGTCCCGGCCGGGCTCGTGGAACTGATGGGCCGGCTGGCCGGGCCTCCGGACTTCTGGGACCGGCCCGAGGGGGAGTTCGGCCCCCTCACTGGCGCGTACGAGACGGGCCGTGAGGAACGTGAGCGGGCGAACTCGCTCTACCGCCTCGGCTCGAAGGCGCTCGCCCGGGACGAACTCGTCGCCGCCGCGCAGTGGCTGGGGGAGGGGGCCTCGGCCGGACACCCGGGTGCCCTGTTCCGGCTGGCCGTGGTCGCGCTCCGGGCCGGCGGGGAGTGGGCCGACGAGGCGGGCTACCTGGTCGCGGAGGCCGCGCGGCACGGCCACGGGGACGCCACCCGGCTGCTGAGCGCGCTCGGTCACCGGCGCCCGGGCCCCGGCACGGCGACCGCCGTCCCTGAGGACCCCCGGTATTTCGAGGAGGTCCGCACCCGGCTCCGCGTACCCGAGGAGATGCTCCGTGCGGAGCCCGGAACACCCCGTCCGGGGACGGCCGGTGACGGTCACTCACGCGCACGCGGTGGTGGGGAGCCGCCCGCCGCGGACGGTGGTCCGGCGCTCGGAACGGAGACCGACGCGCAGCCTCAGCTCTTCCTCGTGCCCGCGCCCCTGGTGCCCAACGAGTACCGGCACACCCCGTCGGACGCAGCGACGGAGGGACGGCGGCCGCGGCTCACCGCGCTGCCGGGCGGGCAGGAGCCCGGGCTGGTCCTTCCTCTCCCCCAGCTGCCTCTGGATACCGAGAGCGGGACCGAGAGCGAAGGCGGGACCGACACCGAGGCCGTCGCCGCGTTGATGTCGCACGAGGCGGCCGGTGAGGTGGGCCCGGGAGAGGGCGGGCAGGAGCCCTGGTGGTCGGCGAACGCCCTGCGGCCGGCCGTCCTCACGGACATGGCCCGGCGCGACCTGTCCCCCGCCGTGGTTCCGGCCAGGTGGCAGGCCACCCAACGGGCCAGGGACCTGCTCCAGCTCATCTGCGCCGGGGGCGGGACCGACACCCGCACCCTCGCGCGGCGCGCGCGGATGTCCCTGAACGGCACCGCCCTGCTGCTGGAATGGCTCCGGGGCCAGCGTCTTGTCGACAGCGTCGCCGGCGCCCACCACCCCGGGCCACTGATGAACCTGGTGACGGGGCCCGACCCCGACGGCGAGCTCCTCAGGAACGCCCTCGCCGGTCTCCGCGACGAACTCGACGCGGCGGTCTACCTCAGCAGCTACACCGACGGCGAGATCCACATCCACGAAGCCGCACACAGCCCGACGGCCCCGCCGGTCGACGAGTGGGCGCCCTTCACCGACACGGGCCATGCCAGCGCCGTCGGCAAGAGCCTCCTGGCCCAGCTCGACTTCGCCTCCCGCATGGACCACCTCGCCCGCTACCCCTCCATCCAGCTCACCGACCGCACCATCACGAACCCCCGCGCCCTGATCGAGACCCTCGACGGACACGTCCCCCACGCGGCCCAGTTCGACCTCCTGGAGTACTCCAGGACCGAGGTCTGCGTCGCGTACTCCCTCGGGCTGCCCGGCCGGGCCTCCAGCGTCGCCCTGTCGCTGCCGGCCCACCAGCACCCCCGGCTCATCGAGGCCGCCCGTTCCTTGAGCCGGCGCGCCACCGGACTGCTCCTCGCCCACCTCCTCGCCTACGACGACCTGTCCACCGCCACCGCCGCGGCACCGGCGGACTGGACGGACACGACCCCCGAACCCCGTCGGGCCCTGCCCTGACCCGCCGTTGGGGGCTGCGGTTCCGGGCGCGGTGCTCGACCGTTCCGGGCATGGGGAGGCCCCCCATGCCCGGGTTCCGCGAACCCGTATGACCGGCCCGTCGTGGGGGGGGAGCACGACGGGCCGGGGGCTGACGGCGCGGGCCGCGCTCAGCAGTTGTTCAGGCCGTCGCGCGCCAGGTCGTACGCGGGGGCGTGGTCGTCGGCTCCGGGGAGGGCCAGGGCCGCGCGGAACTGCTGCCGCGCCTCGGCCCCGCGGCCCGCCGCAGCGTAACTCTGGCCCAGCCGGATGCGGACATCCATCTCGAGCCATGTGCTGGTGCGCTCGGTGAGCGTGGACAGGGCCTCCTGGTGGAGGTCCACGGCCCTGTGAGGCCGGCCCCTGCCCTGTTCCACCAATCCGAGCCGCGTGAGCGTGACCGTGTGCAGCTCCTCCTCACCCGCGTCACGGGCCAGTTCGACGGCCCGTCCCACCAGGCTCGCGGCCTCCGCGTGGCGGCCCAAGGCGATCCGCGCGTCGGCGGCGAAGCACAGGAACCTGGCGATCAGTCCGGGGCGGCCGTTCTTCTCGGCCAGGGCCAGGGCGGAGTCGTAGTGCTCGAGTGCGTGCTCGTGCCGCCCCTGCCGGGCCTGGATGGCGCCGAGGTTGCAGGTCACCATCCCGGCCAGCCAGTTGTCGTCGAGCCCCGTCGCCCGCTCGGCCGCCTCCCGCAAGTGGGCGACGGCCTCCTCGATCCGGCCGAGAGGCCACTCCACGATGCCCATCCCGGCGATCGCCCGGGCCTGGTCCAGGGGATCGCCCTGGCTCCGGGCCCGTTGCAGCGCGTCGACGAACCAGGCGTGCGCCTGCCGCAACCTCCCCTGGTAGATGTCGGTGACGCCCAGGCAGTTCCGCAGGGAGGCGGGCATCCTCCGGTCGGTGGCCATCTCCGCGTACGGCAGCGCCAGTTCCAGCGCGGCACGGCACTCGTGGGAGCGGCCCCGGCGGACCAGGTGGTCGACCATGCTCTCGGCGATCCAGCAGGCGTGGTCGTACTCCCCGGCGGCGACCGCGTGGGCCACCACGTCGACCAGTTCACCGCCGACGGCCTCCAGCCAGGCGGACGCGGCCCTCCAGTCGGCGAAGGGCGAGCCCGTGAGGTCGGGGCCGCTCGGGAAGCCCTCGGGGCCCCAGTCGCCGGCGCCGCGCCCTGCGGCGACATAGAGCCGCAGCACCGCCGCGCGGTCGGCGGCGGCCTCCTCGGGCGTCGCCTCGGCGAGCCGCCGCGCGTGGGCCCTGACGAGATCATGCGGTCGATAGCGGTCGGGCCGGGGTTGCTGGAGCAGGCTCGCGTCGACCAGCCGCTCCATGAGGTCCTCGGCCGTCTCGCGGGAGCAGCCCAGCATGACGGCGGGGGTGAGTCCGTCGAGGACGTACGTCGGCGACGACCCCAACGTACGGAACGCGCGCCGCAGTTCGGGCGGGAGCTGGTCGTACGACAGCTGGAAGGCGGCCTCCACGCTGCGGTCCCCGGCCCTCAGTTCGTCGAGGCCGTGTTCGTCGTCGGGCATCCGGCCCGCGAGGTGGGCCATCGTCCAGGACGGGCGGTGCTGGAGACGGGCGCCGGTGATCCGCAGTGCCAGCGGCAGTCCCCCGCAGCGCCGGGCGAGTTCGCGCGCGGCCTGCGGCTCGCTGTCCGCGCGCTCCTCGCCGAGGAGCTGCCGGAGCAGCTCGACCGCCGCTCCCGTGTCGAGGGGCTCGACGGAGAGCCGCAGGTCGGCGTCGAGGTCCGGCAGCCGCCCGCGCCCGGCCACCAGAACCCGGCTGCCGGGCCCGGCGGGCAGCAGCGGGCGCACCTGCTCCGCACTGCGGGCGTCGTCGACGACCAGGAGCAGCCGCAGCGAACTCGTCGCCGCTCGCCAGGCCGCGACCAGGTCGTCCAGATCGCCCGGCAGGTCGCTGACGTCGCTTCCGATCGCGCGCAGCAGCCGGCGCAGGGCCCGCTGCGGTCCGACGCTCTCCTGAGCCCCGTCGTGCGTGCGCAGGTCCACGAACAGGCAGCCGTCCGGGTACTGGCCGTGGAGCGTCCAGCCCGCGCGGACCACGAGCGCGGTCTTGCCGACCCCCGCCGTTCCGTCCACGGCAGCCACGGACACGGCTCCGGAGGGCACGGGGGCGGTGAGCAGGGCGAGTTCGGCCTCGCGGCCGACGAGGCACGCGGTGTCGCCCGGCAGGTCGACGCGGGGCCGCCGCGGGTGCGCCGTAGCGGGCCCGGCAGCGGGCGGGCGCGTGACGCCGTCTCCGAGGAGCAGGGCGTCGTCCCGGCGCAGAACGCCCTGGTGGACCCGCCGGAGCTCCTCGCCGGGCTCCAGCCCCAGCTCCTCCAGGAGCCGGTGGCGCGTCTCCCGGTAGAAGGCGAGCGCCTCCGCCTGCCGGCCGCTGCCGTACAGCGCCCGCATGCGCAGGGCGGCGAGGGCCTCGTCGTACGGCTGGACCAGAGCCGCGGCCGCGAGGCCGTCCAGGGCGTCCGCGAAACGGCCGAGGAGGACCAGGCACTCCACCCGCTCCTGGTGCAGCACGCGCCGCTGCTGGGCGAGGCGCTGACGCTCCGCGTCGGCGAAGGGTCCCGGCAGCCCGGCCAGCGGCTCGCCGCGGAACAGGTCGAGTGCCCGGGCGCAGTGCTCCAGGGCGGTGTCGAGGGTGCCTGCGGCCTTCGCCCGCCGGCTCTCGGCCGCCCGTCCGGTCAGCTCGGCCACATCCGTCCGGGCCGCCCCGGGGACGAAGCGGTAGCCGCCGCGCTCGCCGCGGATCACCGACTGTGCGAATCCGGTGCCGGGCGCGTCGAGCGCCTTCCGTAGGGGGTAGACGTAGCTCGGCAGGACTCGGTGGCCCGTCCCCGGTGGCTCGGCTCCCCACACGTCGTCGAGCAGCTGCTGACGGGTGATCAACGTTCCGTCACGCAGGACCAGCGCGGCGAGGACCGCCTGTCGCCGTACGGGACCGATGTCGAGCGGCTCCTCGCCGCGGCGGACACCGACCTGTCCCAGCAGGTCGATCCGCAGCCGTGCCACCGGATCCACGCACCTCACCGATTCCCCCATGCCCCCGTGGCCTCCTCCGTATGCGTTCGCTCAGGTGAACGCTCGCGCGCATCAGCAGGATTTCATCGTCGTTCCACCGCGACGCGAGAGGGTCTGCCACGTCGTCAAGAGAGGACCTGTCACCATGTCGAACGTCGATCGCCCACCCGGCACCCCGCCCACCCGCCGCGGTGCGCGATGGGAGCGCTTCCGGGTCACCCACCCGTTCTCCCCCAGGGACCTGGCGGGCTTGTGGGGAGCGATCATCGGGGTCGTGGCGCTTGCCCTCCTGCTCGGCTGGGGGCTCGAGGTCCAGGGCGGCGCGGTGATCGTCGCGGCCCTGCCCTTCATCATCGCGTGGTTCGAACAGCGTCGTACGGCGTTCCAGTTCGACGCGGCAGGTGTACGCGTCGGCAATGTGCTGCTGCCGTGGTCCGACGTCTCCCAGTTCGCCGTGGCCACCCCGCCGGACGACCCGCACGCCTTGATCGGCGTGCGGCTCCGTCCCGGTGCGGCCCTGCCGCCGGGCGCCGTGGTGCCGCCGCGGAACCCGGCGATGCCCGCGCCCATCCATGTCGCCGTGCAGCGGCCCAAGTTCCATCTGACCAAGTTGATCCGCAAGGCGCGCAGATACGCCCCCTCGCACGTTCAGATCATGATCGTCGAGCCGGCGGGCGAACGCGCCGCGGTCTAGATCGGCCCCCTCGTCGGGGGAGGGGGGCCGGAGGGCCGGTGTCCGCCGTGACGGCGGACACCGGCCGGTGGGTCAGGGGAAGGAGACGACGGTCGACGGGATGGTTTCGCTGCCGGCCGTGGGCGCTCCGATGTCGTTGATGACGTGGTCGAAGTGGCCGTTGCCGCCGAGCGAGACCGTGAGCAGGCTGTGGAACTTCACGCCAGGCTTCACGGGTGCCTTGAAGCCGTGTGCCTGCCGGATCGTCGGGTCGACGTTGTAGTAGCAGTAGCTGCCGAGGCCCCAGCCCTCATGGGTGGTGACCGAGTCGTCGACACGGTAGGCGGCATAGCCCTTGGTGGCGCCGTTCTGGATGGCGGCCTGGTTCGGGGCGTCGTACGCCTTCTCGTTCTGGAAGAAGATCGTGCGGCCCCGCTCGCCGTACCACTCCACGTCGTACTTGTTGAAGTGCTCGACGAACAGTCCGGTGGCGAGCACGTCGTCGCCGTTGACGCGGACGCCGTAGTCGGCCCGGTTGGTCTCCCAGCCGACACCCTCGCCGTGGTCGGCCCGCCAGACCCAGGTGTGGTCGATGATCGTGTCGTCGCTGTTGACGACCATGCTGGTGGTCGCCTTGCCCGCGCCGGCCCCGCCGATGCGGAGGTAGACGTCCTGCACGGTGGTGGGGTTGGCGGCGTGGTCGGCGGCCGCGCCGGCGGGGCCGACCTCCAGCAGTGTCGGCGAGTTGACGGGTCCGGCGTCGATGAGGAAGCCGGCCAGCCGGACACCGTCGACGTCACCGACCCGCATGGCGGTCACGCCGTTGTCCGGGATGATGGTCGCCAGCCCCAGGCCCAGCACGATGGTGTTCGCCCGGTTGATCTCCAGGGTGCGGTCGACGTGGTAGACGCCGGGGGTGAAGAGCAGGTGCAGGCCCTGGGCGACGGCCGCGTTGATCGTGGCGGCGGTGGCGCCGGGCTTGACGACGTAGAACCTGCTCAGCGGAATCGACTCGCCCTGCGGGGTGCCGTTCGCCCACGTGGTGCCGCGCGCGTTGACGCGCTTGGCGGGTGCGAAGACCTTGAACTCCCCACCCTCGTGGATGAGGAAGGGCTTCTCCCGGGAGATCGGGGTGGTGTCGAGGGTGGTGTAGCGGGGCTCGGGGAAGCTGGTGGAGGGAGCGCCTTCGACGCCGGAGAAGACCTGGTTCCACACGGAGTTCGACCAGCCGCCGATGGCGCTGTCGCGCGTGTACCACTGCTGCTGCGAGAAGTTGCCGATCTGCCCGTCGACCTTGCTGTCGGCGATGTAGCCGCCACTGGCCCAGCCGTAGCCGTTGGGTGAGAGGTTGAGACCGCCCTTCACGTGCATACGGCGGAACGAGGCGGCCTGGGAGACGGCCCACCGGTTGGTGCCGCTGACCGGGGTGAGGGCCAGGTTCTCGGCGGAGCGCCAGAAGTTCTGGGTGGCGTTGCCGTTGAACCAGCCCGCGTCGACGGTCACGTCGCCGTTGATCGAGGTGTCGTCGGGGCGCAGGCCGAGACCGGCTATCTGGGTGTAGAAGCCCACTTGCGCGTTGAGCCCGTTGTACGTGCCGGGCTTGAAGAGGAAGGCGTGCCGGCCGCTGCCGAACTGCGCCGATTCCTGCTGTCGGAAGACCTCGTCGAGCTTGGCCTGGATGCCGGGGGTGGACGGGTCGAAGACGTGCACGTTCGGCCCGAGGTCGCCGCCGCCGGGGAGCGTCGGGCCGCCGTCGGTGCCGTACACCTGGAACTCCCAGAGCGAGTAGCCGTATCCGGTGGCGCGCGTGACGCCCTGGAGGCGTACGTAGCGGGCGGTGCCGGAGACGGGGACGGTTTCCGTGCCGCCTGCCCCGGTCGTCGTGGCGTACGCGGACGTCCAGTCGGTGCCGTTGGTGGACAGCTCGATGCGGTAGGCCTTGGCGTAGGCGGCCTCCCAGCGGAGTTCCACCCGGTCGAGCGCGATGGGGGCGCCGAGGTCGACCTGGAGCCACTGGTTGTCGGAGAAGGCGCTGGACCAGCGGGTGCCGAGGTCGCCGTCCACCGCGGCCGCTGCCGCGGTGCCGGGCTGCTCCACGCTGGAGGCGGTGACGGGCTTGCCCTGCGAGGCCGGCACGGCGGCCGCCCTGGCCCCGGTCGCCGGGGCCAGGGCGAGCAGCGTACCGGTGAGGGCCGTGGCCACGGCCGCCGCGACACCGCGCCGCACCCATGGTCGCCGTGCGGATGCTGGCGCGGGTACGGGAGCGGGCGCCGGTGCTGACGCTGGTGCTGGTGCGCCTCTCTGCGATGTGAGGGGTGGGTGTTGCCCAAGAGGAGACATGCGGGGCTCCTTGGAAGGAAACGGAAGCGGGAGAGCGCTCCCGGACACCCTGCCCGGCGCCGTTTCTGACGGTCAATAACTCTGACAGGGCTTTTCTTTCGTCTTGCCTTAAGCCTCGGATCACGCGAGGAATCCGGCCCCGGGGCGCGCGAAGGCAGGGTTTCCGCTCCCCCCTCGTGGGAGCGGAAACCCTGCCGTCGGCGACCGGTGGCGGTCGCCCGTCAGCCGGTGAGCCCCCGGTGGGCGCGGATGATGTCCGCGTACCTGCGGCCGCTCCCCTTCACGGTCCGCCGCTGTGTGGCGTAGTCGACGTGGACGAGGCCGAAGCGCTTGTCGTAGCCGTAGGCCCACTCGAAGTTGTCGAGCAGGGACCACGCGTAGTACCCGGCGAGCGGCACGCCCTTGCGCAGGGCACGGGCGCAGGCGGCGACGTGCTCCTCCAGGTACGCGGTCCGCTCGGGGTCGTCCACCGTCCCGTCCGGGCCGACGGTGTCGGGGAAGGCGGAGCCGTTCTCGGTGACGTACAGCCGGTGCGCGCCGTAGTCGTCGGTGAGCCGCATCAGGATCGCCTCGAGACCGTCGCCGTCGATCTGCCAGTCCATGCCGGTGCGCGGCACGTCCGGCAGGCGGAGCTCGCGGGCGTACGGGACGGGTCCCGCGGGGTCGTCGGCGACGGTGACGGGGAAGTAGTAGTTGACGCCGTGCCAGTCGAGCGGGGCGGCGACGGTGTCGAGGTCGCCCGGCCGTTCGGGCAGCTCGACGCCGTACAGCTCGCGCATGTCGGCGGGGAAGCCGCGGCCGTACACGGGGTCGAGCCACCAACGGTTGGTGTGGCCGTCCATGCGGGCGGCGGCCGCGATGTCCTCGGGCCGGGTGGAGGCGGGCGCGACGGTGGAGTGGTTGGTCACGATGCCGACCTGGGCGTCGGGGACGGCGGCCCTGACGGCCTGTGCCGCGAGACCGTGACCGAGGAGCAGGTGGTAGGAGGCGCGTACGGCGGTGGTGAGGTCGGTCAGACCGGGGGCCATGCGCCCTTCGAGATGGCCGATCCACGCCGAGCAGAGCGGCTCGTTCAGCGTGGCCCACTGCCCGACACGGTCACCGAGGCGGGCGGCGACCCTTCCGGCGTACCGGGCGAAGTGTTCGGCGGTCTCCCGCTCGGCCCAGCCGCCCCGGTCCTGGAGCGCCTGGGGCAGGTCCCAGTGGTAGAGGGTGACCGAAGGGGTGATCCCCGCGTCCAGGAGGCCGTCGACGAGCCGGTCGTAGAAGTCCAGCCCCGGCGGGTTCAGTGGGCCGTCACCGGCCGGGACGACGCGTGGCCAGGCGATCGACAGGCGGTACGCGTCGGCGCCGAGGCCGCGCATCAGGGCGATGTCCTCGGGCCAGCGGTGGTAGTGGTCGCAGGCGGTGTCGCCGTGGTCGCCGTTGTCGATCGCGCCGGGCGTACGGGAGAAGGTGTCCCAGATGGACGGACCGCGGCCGTCCTCGGTCACGGCGCCCTCGATCTGGTAGGCGGAGGTCGCGGTGCCCCAGGAGAAGCCGGCGGGGAAGGCGTCCAGGTCGAGCGCGCGGGCGTCGGTGGGTTCGGACACGGAGGACCTCTCTGACATCGGTGGGAAGAAGAGCGTCACTTGACCGCACCCGCGGTGAGGCCTGCGACGAGATAGCGCTGGAGAAGGAGGAAGCCGGCGACGACGGGCACGCTCACGACGAGGGAGGCGGCCATGACCTGGTTCCAGTACACGTCGTTCTGGGTGGCGTAGCCCTGGAGGCCGACGGCGAGGGTACGGGTGGTGTCGTTGGTCATCACGGAGGCGAAGAGGACCTCGCCCCAGGCGGTCATGAAGGCGTAGACGGCGACGGCGACGATGCCGGGCACGGCCGCGGGGACGACCACGCGGAACAGTGCGCCGAGGGGGCCGCAGCCGTCGACCTTGGCCGCTTCGTCGAGGTCCCGGGGGATCGAGTCGAAGTAGCCGATCAGCATCCAGATGGAGAACGGCAGCGAGAAGGTGAGGTAGGTGAGGATCAGGCCGCCGCGCGAGCCGAAGAGGGCGATCCCGGTGGCGTTGCCGATGTTGACGTAGATGAGGAACAGCGGCAGCAGGAAGAGGATCCCGGGGAACATCTGTGTCGACAGCACGGTCACCGTGAAGACCCGCTTGCCGCGGAAGCCGTAGCGGCTGACGGCGTATGCCGCGAAGACCGCGACCACGACGGAACACACGGTCGCCGCGACCGCGACGATCAGGGAGTTCACGAAGTAGTCGGCGAGCGGGACGGTGTGCCAGATGTCGATGTACGGCCGGACGGTGAGCTCCGAGGGGAGCCACTGGAACTTCTCCGAGACGTCCTGCAGCGGCTTGAGGGAGCTGGAGACCATCACGTACACCGGCAGCAGGACGAATCCGGTGAGCAGGGTGAGGAAGACGCGCCGCGTCCACAGGAAGGAGCGGGGCGCGGCCATCGGGGAGCGGGGCGTCCCCCGCCGGGCGGGCTCAGACATCGCCTGCCTTCCTTCCTCTGCCGGTGACCAGCAGATAGACGCCCGTGACGAGGAGGAGGAAGAGCAGCAGCAGGACGGACATAGCCGAGCCGGTGCCGAAGTTCCAGGTCTGGAACGAGGACTGGTAGATGTGCAGGGAGATCAGGTCGGCCGCCTCGGGCGCCGCCTTGCCGAAGAGCACGAACGGCGTGTTGAAGTCGTTGAACGTCCACAGGAACAGCACCAGGACGAGGACCTGGTTGACCGGTCGCAGGGAGGCGAGCGTGATGTGCCGGATCTGCTTCCACACCCCGGCCCCGTCCAGGGCGGCCGCTTCGTACAGCTCGCGGGGGATGTTCTGCAGGCCGGCCATCACGGTGAGGAAGGCGAACGGCCAGCCCTTCCACACGGAGACGATCAGCAGGGCCCAGAAGCTGTTGTCGCCGATGAGCCAGAAGGCGGGACGGTCGCCGATGCCCAGCTGGTCGTGCAGCACGTGGTTGATCAGGCCGTTGTCGTGCTGGAACATGAACGCCCAGGTGATGACGGCGGCGTAGACCGGCAGGGCGTACGGGACGAGGAAGAGCGCGCGCAGCAGGCCCCGGCCGCGGAAGGACTCCTGGAGGAAGACGGCCGCGGCGGTGCCGAGGAGCCAGCACAGTCCGACGGACGTGACGGTGAACAGGCAGGTCGTCACGAAGGACGTGAGCAGAGCCTGTCCCACGGGGGCGTCGAAGTCGATCGACAGCGCGTAGTTCTCGAATCCGGCCCAGGGCGCGTCGGCCCAGTTACGGATGGAGAACTGGGTGAGCTCCTTGAAGCTCATGGCGATACCGATCAGCATCGGCACGAGGTGGACGAGGAGTTCGAGGGCCAGGGCGGGCAGGAGCAGCAGGTACGGCAGCCCGATGCGGCGCAGCCGCCCGGAGCGGCGGCGCGTGGGGCGCGCCTCTCCGGGCGGCGCCTTCCGCACCGCCCGTTCCTCGCGGGGCGAGACGGTAGAGGTCATGAGTGGTCCGCGCCTACTTCTTGGGCATCTGCTGCTGGGCCTTTTCGAGCGCGGCCTTCACCGACTCGTCGGTGACGGGCCGGCCGGCCGCGGCGTCGGCGAAGAGCTCCTTGACCGCGGTGCCGACGACGGTCTCGAACTGGGACTCCTCGGGGACCTGCGGCAGGGCGGAGGCGCTGGTGGCGAGCGTCTCGCGGATGACGGTGAGCGACGGGGTGGAGAAGGCGGGGTCCTGCTGCGCGGACTTGACCGGCGGAATGGAGCCGTACGCCTTGTTGAGGACCTTCTGCTCCTCGTCGCTGGTCATGAACTTCACGAACTTCATGGCGCCGTCGACGTTCTTCGTGTTCTTGAAGACGGCCATGTTGATGCCGGCGACCATGGAGTTGACGGCCGTTCCCTGGCCCGGCTCACCGGAGAGGACCGGCGCGGGGGCGACACCCCACTCGTCCTCCTTCATCCCCTGCGAGGCGAACGTCTGCGAGGGGGTCTGCCACAGGACCATGGCGGTCTTGTCCTTGGCGAAGTCGCTGAGCGACTGGTTCTGGGCGTACTCCGCGTTGCCGGGGGCGACGATCTTGTGCGCGGCCATCAGGTCGACGTACTGCTTGACCGCGGCGACGGCTCCGTCGGAGGTGAAGTCGGCCTTGCCGTCGGCGGTGAAGAAGTCGGCGCCGTGCTGCTTGCCGAGGACGTAGACCTGGTGGATGTTGTTGGAGAGGTTGGAGCCCTCGACCCCGATGGCCCACTTGCCGTCCTTGCTCAGGCGCTTGCCGGTGGCGACCAGCTCGTCCCAGGTGGCCGGGGGCTTGTCGACGCCGGCGTCCTTGAACATCTGCTTGTTGTAGTAGAGGGCGTAGGCCATGGAGTACAGGGGCACGGCGGCCGGGTCCTGACCGGCCGCGCCGGTGGAGCCGAGCGCCGAGGCGACGAAGCGGTCCTTGCCCCCGATCTTCTCGAGGTTCTTCGCGTCCCAGGGCAGCAGGGCGCCGGTGGACTGCAGGGAGGCGCTCCAGGTGTTGCCTATGTTGAGGACGTCGGGGCCCTGGCCGGAGGTGGTCGCGGTGAGGATCCGGTTGAGCAGGTCCGACCAGGGCACGACCTCCAGCTTCACCTTGATGCCGGTCTCCTGCTCGAACCGGTCGAGTTCGGGCTGGAGGACCTTCTTGTCGACCTCGAGGCTGGAGCCCTGGTTGGAGGCCCAGTACGTGAGCGTCTTCGGCTGGGAGTTGGAGCCGGAACCGTCGGAGGTGCCGCCTCCGCAGGCGGCGGCGGTGAGGACGAGGGAGAGAGTGACGGCGCCAGTGACCGCGGCTCTGATTCTGCGCATGGCTCCTCAAGGCCCTTTCGGGGAGTGACGGAGTCCGAGGAGGCGGGGGCGGGCGAGACGTCCCACGCTCGCCCCGTACACCCTCCCGGCTTAATTTAGGACGTGAGTTAAATGCCGAGAGAAGGTCGCGTCAAGGGCCCTGACAGGGGTATCTTGCGATGAGAGACTTCACGAACAGGGGGCAGGGTGCGAGCGAAGAGCAGTCGTACGGTGCGTGACCTGCGGCGGGAGAACCGCACCGCGGTTCTGCAACGATTGTATTTCGACGGGCCGCAGAGCCGCCTGACGCTCGGCCCTGCCACCGGGCTGAGTTCCGGGTCCGTCAGCAACGTGGTCGGCGAACTCCTCGCCGAGGGCCTGGTGGAGGAGGCGGGCAGCGTCGACTCCGCCGGAGGCCGGCCCCGCACCCTGCTGCGCGTCAGCCCCGACAGCGGCTGCATGATCGGCATCGACGTCGGCGAGACACGCATCAGGGTCGAGCTCTTCGACCTCGCCCTGACCGAACTGGCGCGCGTGGAGAGCCCTCTGTCGGCCGACGGCACCGGTCCGCACGGCCGGTACGACATCGGCATCGTGGTCGACCACGTACGCGACGGCATCGCCAAGGTGCTGCGCGCGGCGGACGTGCCCCCCGAGCGGTTGCTCGGCGTCGGCATCGGCGTCCCGGGCATCGTCGCCCACGCGCCCGAGGACGGCGCCGTCGTGCACGGCCAGACCGTCGGCTGGGACGCCGTGCCCCTGGAGCGGCTGCTGCGGGACACCGGCGCGGTGCCGGAGAGCGTGCCGTACTACATCGACAACGGCTCCAAGACGCTCGGGCAGGCCGAGATGTGGTTCGGGGCCGGACGCGGCACCGCCAGCGCCGTCGTCGTCCTCTTCGGCTCCGGTGTCGGCGCCTGCGTGATCGGCGAAGGCATGGGCACCGGGCGGGCGATCGAGTGGGGTCATCTCACGGTACGGGTGCGCGGGCGCCGTTGCCGCTGCGGCTCCCAGGGCTGCCTGGAGGCGTACGCGGGCGCCGAGGCGCTCCTCGACCGCTGGCGGGAGGCGGGCGGCAGGCCGCCCGCGGGGGCGGACGAGGAGACCGCGCTGACGTCGATGCTCGCCGCCGCCTATCCCCCGCACGACGCGGAGAGGGAGCCCGACGCGACGGCGCTCGCCGTCCTGGAGGAGACCGCCGAGTATCTGGGCGCCGGCTTCGCCGACCTGATCAACCTCTTCCAGCCCGAGCGGATCCTCGTCGGCGGCTGGGCCGGCCTCCAGCTCGGCTCCCGCTTCCTGGAGACGGTCAAGCCGCACGCCTCGGCCTTCGCCCTGCGCTACCCGGCCAGCCGGACCCGTATCGAGCTGGGCACGCTCGGCCCGGACGCCGTGACGGTGGGCGCGGCGATCCTCCCCCTCGAAGCGTTCTTCGCCCGGGGCGGCCGCCGCAGCGAGGCCCCGCCGGAGGAGCCCGTCCCCACCTGGCAACCGGCCCTCCAGCACCGCGCGACGTCCTGAAGGCGGGGCACCGCGGCGACCCGCCTCGGAACGCCGAGCGTGGTCGCCGCGGTCCTGGCCAGGGCCTCGGCGACCGCCGTCACCGGGCCGGGGTGATCCATCGCAGCAGTGCGTCATGGATGGTGTCGTCGAGCGCGCAGAGCGCCTCGATGGCGCCGAGGTCGCCGGGCAGGGGCGCGATGCCCGCCGCGGTGAGCGCGGCGTGCAGATCGAGGCGGCGTCGGTCGGCCGGCGGCAGCGGGAAGGACAGGCGGTTCTCCGGAGCCGGCGCGGGCAGAACGTAGTCGCCGAACTCCATGACCCCGCGGGTCATGGTCGTCTCCTCGGGCTCGTCGTCCATGAGCATGGCGGGGAACCGGTACGGGTCGAGATCCAGCAGCTCAGTGGTGCCCGTAGCGAAAGCCTGAAACCCGGTCACGAGTGCCTCCTCAGTTCGTCGTGCAACTGATGAGGACGACTACGAAAGGACCGGGCGCAGTTGCGGTCCGCCCCGCAGTCCACCCGAATGCCCCCAACTCCATCTCGTCACAAAAGAGATGAACCGACGGACGCCGCCGCCCGGAAATCCGGCCGCTCCAGGTCAGAAGGTGACGGCGTCCCGGGCAAGAGGGCAGGTCATGCAGTGGCCGCCGCCGCGGCCGCGGCCCAGTTCGGCACCGACGATGGTGACGACCTCGACCCCGGCCTTCCGCAGGAGGGTGTTTGTCTGTGTGTTGCGGTCGTACGTGAAGACGACACCCGGCTCCACGGCGACGGCGTTGTTGCCGCTGTCCCACTGCTGGCGCTCGGAGGCGTACACATCGCCACCGGTCTCGATCACCCGCAGCGCGGGGAGCCCGAGGGCCCGGGCGACCACGTCGACGAAGGCGGCGCCGCCCTCGTCGGTGATGTCCACGGGCGCCCGGTCACCGGGGCGCAGCGTGAAGGTGTGGACCGCGTCCATGATCTTCGGGTAGAGCGTGACGATGTCGCGGTCGGCGAAGGTGAAGACGGTGTCGAGGTGCATAGCCGACCGGAGTCTGGGCATCCCGGCGACGATGACCCGCTGGGCGGCTCCGTGCGCGAACAGTGAGGCCGCGACCTGGGTGATGGCCTGACGGGAGGTGCGTTCGCTCATGCCCATCAGGACGACACCGTTGCCGACGGGCATGATGTCACCGCCCTCGAAAGTGGCCTGTCCCCAGTCCTGTTCGGGGTCGCCCCACCACACCGTCGCGTCCACGAAGTCCGGATGGAAGCTGTAGATCGCCTTCATGAGGAGCGTCTCGCCGTGCCGGGCGGGCCAGTAGAGCGGGTTCAGCGTCACACCGCCGTAGAGCCAGCAGGTGGTGTCGCGGGTGTACAGCGTGTTCGGCAGGGGCGGCATCAGGTACTCGCGTGGCCCGACGCTCTCCCGCGCCAGCGCCACGTATCCGGACCGGAAGTCCTCGGGCAGATCGGTCGTGGAAAGACCGCCGATCAGGAACTCGGCCAGCTCCCGCGGGGCCAGGGACTCCAGGAAGGCCCGGGTGTCGTCGACGAGCCCGAGACCGACCTCGTTGGGGACGATCTTGCGGTCGAGGAGCCAGCTCCTGGCCTCGGGGATCGCCATCGTCTCGGCGAGCAGATCGTGCAGCTCGACGACCTCGACACCGCGCTGGGTGAGCTTGTTGACGAAGTCGGCGTGGTCGCGCTGAGCGTTCTCGACCCACATGACGTCGTCGAAGAGAAGGTCGTCGGAGTTGGTCGGGGTGAGACGGCGGTGGGCGAGGCCCGGTGAACAGACCAGCACCTTGCGGAGCCGTCCGACCTCGGAGTGGACGCCGAGCGCGGGCTCGGCCGAGGGGGTGTCGCTGCTCGTCATGGTGAACCTTTCCGGAGGAGGCCGCGGAGGGCGGAGGCGGGGGGCGTCGGTCGGGTCAGAGTTCGATCCAGCCGGCCGCGAGCGCGATGACTCCGACGACCGCACCGGCCACGGACACGGCGCAGATGAGGGCCTCCGCGGGCGAGAAGAGACGCCGGTTCTGCTCGCGCCGCGCCTTGACGAACAGGAAGGTGGCCGGGGCGTAGAGGATGAAGGAGACGAGGACGAACTTGAGCCCGGCCGCGTAGAGGAGGAAGGCCGTGTACAGCGTCGCGAGGACGGCGACGACGAGCTCCCGCCGGGTGCTCCGCCCCACGACCCGCTCCTCACGGGGTCTCAGTGCGATCTTGACGGCGAACGCCGCGGCCAGCAGGAACGGGATCAGACTCAGAGCGCTGGTGAGATCGAGGGCGAAGTTGAACGCGTCGTCCGAGAAGGCGGTGACGACCAGCACGACCTGGCTGAGGGACGTGGTCATCAGCAGGGCGGGGGCGGGTACGTCGTCGCCTGTGGAGCGTCCGAGGAAGCGCGGCATGTCATCGTCCTTGGCCGCGACGAAGAGCACTTCGGCGGCCATCAGTGTCCAGGCGAGGTAGGCGCCGAGGACGGAGACGATCAGGCCGACGCTGACGAAGACCTCGCCCCAGGTGCCGACGGCCGCCTCCAGGACGCCGGCCATGGACGGCTGGCGCAGCTCGGCGATCTCGCTCATCGGGAGGATCCCGTACGACACGATGGTGACCGAGGCGAAGATCGCGAAGACGCTGAGGAAGCCGAGGAGCGTGGCCCGTCCCACGTCCTCCCGGCGTTTGGCGTGCCGCGAGTAGACGCTGGCGCCCTCGACGCCGAGGAAGACGAAGACGGTGGCGAGCATCGTGCCGCGCACCTGGTTGAAGAGCGAACCGGCGTAGTCGGCGCCGCCCCAGTTGTCCGCGAAGACGGACGGTTCGAAGTAGAACAGCGCCAGGATGACGAAGACGATGATGGGGACGAGCTTCGCGACGGTCACGATCCTGTTGATCGCGGCCGCCTCCTTCACGCCGCGACGGATCAGCAGGAAGAATGCCCACAGTCCGGCCGAGGAGAGGACGATGGCCAGGGCGGTGTCACCGTCGCCGAGCGCGGGGGCGATCGCCCCGATCGTCGACATGATGAGCACCCAGTACGTCACGTTGCCGACGCAGGCGCTCGCCCAGTAGCCGAACGCCGAGAAGAACCCCAGGTACTCCCCGAAGCCCGCCTTCGCGTACGCGTACACACCGGCGTCCAGGTCCGGTCTGCGGACGGCCAGGGTCTGGAAGACGAAGGCGAGCATGAGCATCCCGAAGCCGGCGACCGCCCACGCGATGAGCGCTCCCGCGACACCCGTCTCCTGGGCGAAACGGCGGGGCAGGGAGAAGACCCCCGCGCCGACCATGGAGCCGACGACCATCGCGGTCAGGGTCAGCAGCGTCAGTTTGACCGCCGGCTCGGTGTCCGCGGCCGCGGCCCGCGCGTCGTTCGTCACACGTTCCCCTTCGAGTAGTGGCAGGCGCTCGCGCGGAGCCGACCCATTGAAAGGGGAATTTAGCCGGAAATGACTCATTTTTCCTTGATGCGCACCGCATCTCGGCGACGGCCCGGACCGGAACGGCCCGGGCGGGATCACAGCATCACGTGTTTGACCTGCGTGTAGTCCAGGAGGCCCGCGAGGGAGAGGTCGCTGCCGTAGCCGGAGTGCTTGACCCCTCCGTGGGGCATCTCGGAGACCGTGGTGCCGTGGGTGTTCACCCACACGATGCCGGTGTGGAGGGCGCGCGTCGCGCGCATCGCGCGGTCGTGGTCCGCGGTCCACACACTGGCGGCGAGGCCGTGGCGCACGTCGTTCGCCAGGTGCAGGGCCTCCGCCTCGTCCGTGAAGGGCTGCACGGTCACGACGGGCCCGAAGATCTCCTCCTGCACGATCTCGTCGTCCTGCCGCACGCCGGCGACGACGGTGGGCTCGTGGAAGAACCCGGCGCGGGGCGGTCGGCCGCCGCCGGTGACGATCTCCGCGTGCGCCGGGAGCCGTGCCAGCAGGGACTGTACCGAGGCGAGTTGAGCCGCGTTGTTGAGCGGACCGACGTCGGCGTCCGGCTCGTCCGGGGCGCCGGTGCGCAGCTTCCGCGCCTCGGCGGCGAAGGCCGCGAGGAACGCGTCGTGGACCGTCCGGTGGACCAGGAGCCGGGTGGGCGCGGTGCAGTCCTGGCCCGCGTTGTAGTAGGCGACGGCGGCGAGGGCCGCGGCGGTCGCCTCGACGTCCACGTCGTCGTGGACGAGGACCGGGGCGTTGCCGCCGAGCTCCAGGTGGACCCGCTTGAGATCGGCGGCAGCGGCGGCCGCGATCTCCCGGCCCGCCCGCACGCTGCCGGTGACGGCGATCAGGGCGACGTCGGGGTGGGCCGTGAGCGCGCGACCGGTGTCGCGGTCACCGCAGACCACGTTGAGCACGCCCGGCGGCAGGTGCGCGGCCGCGACGCGGGCCAGCAGCGCGGACGACGAGGGGGTGGTGTCGGCGGGCTTGAGCACGGCGGTGTTCCCGGCGGCGACCGCCGGGGCGATCTTCCACACGGCCATCATCAGCGGGTAGTTCCATGGCGTGATCTGGGCGCAGACCCCGACCGGTTCGCGGCGCAGCAGGGAGGTACGGCCCTCGGTGTACTCGGCGGCGGCGACGCCCGGCAGGTTCCGGGCGGCTCCGGCGAAGAAGCGGACGGTGTCGACGATCGCCGGAAGTTCCTCCGTCCTGAACTGGTGGGGAGGCTTTCCGGTGTCTCCGGTCTCGGCGGTAACGAAGGCGTCCGCGTGCTCCTCGATGGCGTCGGCGAGGGAGAGCAGGGCGCGCTGCCGTACGGCGGGCGTGGTCGTGGACCAGTGCCGGTAGGCCGCCGCGGCGGCGTCGCAGGCGGCGTCCGTGTCGACGCGGCCGGAGCGCGGGGCGCGGCGGTGCACCCGGCCGGTGGACGGGTCGACCAGCTCCATCGTCTCGCCCGAGGCGGCGGGCCGGTCGGTGCCCGCGATGTGGTTCCGCACGGTGTCAGCCACGGCGAAGCGCCTCCTTGGCCGCGTCGCGCCCGGTGCGGACGGCGCCCTCCATGTAGCCGGCCGTCCACTGATCGGATCCGCAGACGTAGAAGGGGGGTTCGTGGGTGCCGTGCAGGGGGCCGACGGCCATGACGTCGCCGGGGGTCCACTGGGTGACGTACCCCTGGGTCCACGGATCGGTGCCCCACATCCGGATGTAGCTCGCCAACGGCCGGTACGCCTCGTCACCGTAGAGGCGGGCGATGTCGGCCAGCAGTTCGCCGGTGCGCAGCGGGGTGGGCATGCCGAGGAGGACGCCGAGCCTCTCGGGCGGTACGAGGGCGGAGAGGATGCCGTCGCTCTGCGGCCAGGTGCTGCCGAGGACCCCCTCGCACTCGGAGAGGCCGCTGCGGCCGCGGTCGCGCCAGAACGGCCGGTCGTACGCGGCGACGAACTTGGCGGCGAGCGCGTGGCGTTGACGGTGCAGAGAGGCGAGGCGCTCCTCGGACACTCCGGTGACGTCGACCGAGCGGAGCGGGCCGACGGGCAGGGCGCTGACGACGGCGCCGGCGGTGAGGGTCTCGCCTCCGGCCAGCCGTACGGAGCAGCGGCCCGCCCCGCGTACGGTGACGGCCTCGACGGGCGCGCCGGTGCGGACGCGCCCGCCGAGGGCGCCGGCCATGCGCAGGGCCACCGTCGCCGATCCCTCGGCCACCCGCAGGCCCTCCCAGGCCTCGTAGTCGTAGTGGTCGGAGCCTGCCGCGGAGCCGGGTACGGCGGCGTGCTTGCGCAGGGCGGCGAGCAGCGACGTGCGCTCGTACGAACCGTCGGCGAGGGCGAGTTGGCCGATCTCCCAGAGACGTACGACGGCCGGGGTCGCTCCCTCGGAGCGCAGCCAGTCGCCGACGGAGAGCCGGTCGAGGGCGGTGGCTTCGGCATGGGCCCACGGGGCGTCGGGGTAGACGGTCCGGGCGAGTGCGCGGAAGGCGGCGGTGACCTTCTGGTGGCATGCGTCGTCGCCGGGGCCGAACCAGTGGGGCGGGTCGCCGGCGGAGACGCCTTCGGGGGTGGCGCGGGCGAGGGCGCCGGGCTCGGCGACGTAGCTGGGGGCGAGGGTGAGGCCGAGTTCGGCGGCCAGGGTCGTGTACGCGGTGTGGGCGCGGCCGACGACCTCTCCCCCGAGCTGGACCAGCCGGCCGTCGGGGAGTTCGGTCTGCTCGACACGTCCGCCGACGCGGTCGCGGGCCTCGACGACGAGGACGTCGGCTCCGCCGGCGGCGAGGTCGCGTGCGGCGGCAAGACCGGCCAGGCCGGCGCCGAGCACGATGACGTCGTGGTTCATGAGGTGTTCCTTCGGTCGGTGCCGCTTCAGTCCAGGACGAGGCAGTGCTCGGGCTTCCACCCGACCTCGACGTGTTCGCCGCCGCTCCAGCGGTCCTCCATGCGGGAGCGGTCGGTGTTCTGCTCGAGCACGGACACCGTGACGCCGGGGGCCAGTTCGATGAGATAGGTGGTGGTCGGGCCGCAGTAGACGGTCTCCCGGACGACCCCGCTGACGCGCGCCATGTCGGGTTCCAGGTCGGACAGCCAGATCTTCTCGGGGCGGATCGACAGATTGACCCTGGCGCCGTCGGTGACGGCCGGCCGCTCGCCGACGGGCAGCTCGGGCCCGTCGTCGAGGACGACCCGGCCGGAGCGGTAGGTGCCGGAAACGAGGTTGGAGGTGCCCATGAAGGAGGCGGTGAAGCTGCTCGTGGGGCGCTCGTAGACGTCCTCGGGTGTTCCGCACTGCTCGACGCGCCCGTCGTTCATCACGGCGAGGCGGTCCGACATGGTCAGCGCCTCGTCCTGGTCATGGGTGACGAAGACGAAGGTGATGCCGACCTCGCGCTGGATCTGCTTGAGCTCGACCTGCATGTGCCGGCGCAGTTTGAGGTCGAGGGCGGCCAGCGGCTCGTCGAGCAGCAGGACATGGGGCCGGTTGACCAGGGCACGGGCGAGCGCGACGCGCTGCCTCTGGCCGCCGGAGAGGGTGGGCGGCTTACGGCCCGCCAGATGTCCGAGCTGGACGAGGTCGAGCATGTCGGCGACGCGTCGGCGGATCTCGGCGCGGCCGACGCCCTTGCGCTTGAGGCCGAAGGCCACGTTGTCCGCGAGCGAGAGGTGGTCGAAGAGGGCGTAGCTCTGGAAGACGGTGTTGACGTTGCGCTTGTCGGGCGGCAGCCCGGTGACGTCCTGGCCGTCGAGCAGGACGCTGCCCGCGGTGGGGTCGGCGAAGCCTCCGATCATCCGCAGCAGGGTGGTCTTGCCGCAGCCGGAGGGGCCGAGGAGGGAGAAGAACTCGCCCGGGGCGATGTCGAGGGCGACGTCGCGTACGGCGTAGGTGTCGTCGGCGGCGGAGTACTGCTTGCTGACGTGGTCGAGCCGGACGGCGGGCGTCGTCGGGGCGGGGGCTGTGGCGTCGGGGGGCGTCGAGGCGGGGCTCGGAGCGTCGGGGCCGGGAGCCTCGGGGTTCGGGTGCGCGGAGGACGGGTTCATGGCTGTCACTTCCCGGAGAGCAGATCGAGGCCGCCGCGCCGCCCGAACAGGCGCGGGATGGCGAGTGCGAGGACGATGAGGCCGATGGACCCGGCCAGCATCAGGGTGCCGACGGCGTTGATGGTGGGCTGCACGCCGAACCTGATCGCCGAGTAGATGCGTACGGACAGCGGCTGCGGGTCGACGCCGGTCGTGAAGTAGGCGAGGACGAAGTCGTCGAAGACGAGGGCGAAGATCAGCACCGCCGACGCGAGGATGCTCGGGAGAAGCGCGGGCAGGGTGACCAGGCGCAGTGCCTGTCTGCGGGTGGCGCCGAGGTCCATCGCGGCCTCCTCGACCTCCGGGTTGAGCGCGGCGATACGGGAGCGGAGGATCACCGTCACGTACGAGATGGAGAAGGTGATCTCGGCGAGCATCACGGTCGTGGTGGACAGGGTGATGCCCAGGCCCTTGAAGAGGAGCATCGCCGCGACACCGGTCACGATCTCCGGTGTGATCAGCGGGACGAGCATGACCAGCCCGGCGAAGGAGCCGAGACGGCTGCGGCCGCGTACGAGCCCCAGGGCCAGGGCCACGCCGAGGACGAGCGATCCGGCCATGGCGACCAGCGAGACCCGCAGGCTCATGCCGAGCGAGTCGAGGAGGACGTCGTCGTGGACGAACGCCGTGTACCAGCGGAGGCTGACGTCCTCGAAGACGGTCAGCGACTTCTGCGAGTTGAAGGAGAACAGGACGACGACGCCGACGGGGAGGTAGAGGAGCGCGAAGAAGACGGCGGTGACCGCGACGGCGAAGCGGGGCCGGCGCTCGGCTCCGCGCCGGCGGCGCTGCCGGGCGCTCATCGGACGGCCTCCGCCTCGTCCTTGCGGGTACGGCGCAGGTATCCGAGCATCCCGAGGAACAGGACCGCCATGAGGAGCATGGTGAGGGCCGAGCCGAGGGGCCAGTTCTGGCCCTGGAAGAACTTGTCCTGGATCAGGTTGCCGATCATGATCTGGTCGGGACCTCCCATGAGCTGGGCGCTGACGAAGTCCCCCATGGCGGGCAGGAAGACGAGGACGCAGCCGGCGGCCGCTCCCTGCCGGGTGGCGGGGACGGTGACGAAGAGGAAGGTGCGCAGCGGACCGCCGTAGAGGTCGCGGCCCGCCTCGATGAGCGAGGTGTCCATGCGCTCCATCGCCGCGTACAGCGGGATGATCATGAAGACGACGAAGCCGTAGACGAGTCCGGCGACGACGCCCCCGCCGGTCTGGAGGATCTTGGTGCCGTCGTCGGCGAGACCGACCGCGCGCAGAGCCCTCAGCAGCGGTCCGTCGTCGGAGAGGACGACGGACCAGCCGTACATCCGCACCAGGTAGTTGGCGAAGAACGGGACGACGATCGCGGCGATCAGCAGGTTCTTGAAGCGGCCACCGCGCAGCGCGATGGCGTAGGCGACCGGGTAGGCCACGGCCAGGCAGATCAGACAGGTGATCAGCGCGTAGCCGAGGGAGCGCAGCAGGACCGTGCTGTAGGCCGGATCTGCCAGTGCGGCGATGTTCCCGACGTCGAATCCGAAGCGCGGGTTGCCGAGCGGGTCGGTGGTCCCGAGCGAGAGGACGGCCACCAGAAGGAGGGAGGCGACGAGGAAGCCCGTCATCCAGAGGGTTCCGGGGAGCAGGAGCCAGGTCCACAGCCGGGGCTGCGTGCGGGCCGCCGCCCCTGAACGCTTGCCAGATGTCATGTCAGCCGGCCTTCACATCGGTCCAGGCGGCGTCGCGGGCCCGTTCGGCCCGTGTGTCGCCGTTACGGAAGAAGAGGTCCGCCTTGAGGTCGTCGGCGGTCACCATGCACTGGGGGAACGGTTCGACGAGCGCGGAGTACGTGTCCTCGGTGCCGCGGACCGGCATGGGGTAGCCGATGTACTCGATGTTCTTCTTCACGTTCTCCGGACGGAGCATGTAGTCGATGAAGAGCATCGCGGTGCCGGGATGCCGGGCGTCGGCGGGGATGGCGTAGCAGTCGGAGTTGACGGGGGCGCCCTCCCGGGCGACTTCGAAGCCGAAGACGGCGGGGTCCTCGGCCTGGGCGAGCATGGCGGCCATGTCGCCACTCCATGCCTGGGTCATGTCGGCGTTGCCGTTGAGCAGGTTGTTGTAGCTGTCGCTGGAGAAGCCGCGCAGGCGGGGCCGGAGCGTGCGCAGGGTGTCGGTGACGCGGGAGAGCTCGTCGCGGTCTCCGGTGGTGAGGTCCAGGCCGAGCGTCAGCGCGCCGAGCCCGAGCACCTCGTCGCGGTCGTCGAGGACGAAGACCTTGCCCTTGGCCCGGTCGTTCCAGAGGTCGTTCCAGGAGCCGGTCAGGTCGCCGAGCCGGTCACGGCGCCAGCCGATGCCGGTCTTGTACATGGTGAAGGGGACCGTGTGTGCGGAGCGGGCGTCGTACCAGGGGTCGGCGAAGTAGTCGTAGCCGGCGAACACGGCCTCGGCGTTGCGGAGCCGGGAGTGGTCGATCCGGCGCAGCCGGCCGCCGGCGACGAGGCGCTCCGCCCACTTGGCGGTGGGGAAGATGATGTCGTAGCGGTTTCCGGCGTTGAGCTTGGCGGCCATGCCCTCCATGGAGTCGTAGTTCGACTGGACGACCTTGACGCCGTACTCCTCCTGGAAGCCGTCGAAGACGGCGGGGTCGACGAAGTCGGCCCAGTTGAAGTAGACGAGATCGCCGTCGACCTCGACGTCGATGGGGGCTTCGGCGCGCGCCCTGCCGGCCGGGTCGTCGGCCGAGGCGAAACCGCAGCCTGCGGCGGTGAGGGCGACGGCGGCGGCGGTGCCGGCACGGAGGAACGTGCGTCGGGTCGGTGGGAGTGCCTCGGGGGACATGGGGTCCTCTCCGTAGGGGCCGCGGGGGGGGGACGGCGGGAACGAGCGGTGCGTCGGGGCTCGGTCGTGGGGTGGGCGCGGTCGCCGGCGGCGCGGGGTGGGGGTGTGCGGCCGGCGAGAGCGTGCGGGAGGCGAGGGCCCGGCGAGGGTGCGGCCGGGGTGAGGGAGGCGACCCCAGGGGGCCCGCCGAGGGGCGTGAGGGCGTGCGGCCCGGTGCGGGGTGCGCGAGTCGGCATCGAGCGCTCGGTGGGGGCCGCGGCCCGGCGGGCGCGGGTACGTGGGTGGCCGGCGCGCTGGGCGTACGGACGGCCGGCCGGCGGCCTGTCTACGGCTCGGCGCCGTCGAGGTCGGCCCGGACGCGGTCGGCGAACCAGCCGACCGCCGACTCGCGGCGCGACAGCGGTCCGGGCTCGAACCCTGGCGTGGAGAGCCCCTTCTGCACGCGGGCGACCAGCTCGGCGTCCTCGTCGTTGGTGATCCAGCCGATGTGGATGTTCAGGCGCCGCGCGAGGCGGGTGCGCAGGCCGGTGCCGCGGCGGGTGTAGAACGCTCCGGGCACGGCCACGCGGTCCACCGCGGTGGGGATCGCGGTCCAGGCCAGCACATGGTCGGGGTAGAAGTCGATGAGGGTGTTGGGGTAGATGACCGCGTACCGCCAGATCCGGCGGTCGGCCTCTCCGAGGCCGGGCATGGGCGCGGCGATGCGCTGGTAGAGGCGTTCGGCCCAGTTCGAGGACGGTTTGTCGCGCAGCGGCGAGGCGAAGAGGGCGTAGGACTCCTCGATCTCGCAGGTGTAGCCCTGGTAGTCGAGCAGCCGCATCAGCCCGGGGTGGGCCACCGGAACGTGGTACCCCTCCAGGTAGTTGTCGACCGCCACCTTCCAGTTGGCGTTCTGCACCTCCGCACCGGCCAGATCGTGGATGCGGGCACGGCCGACCGGGACCAGGTCGGCCCCGGCGTAGTGGCCGACCGCCGCCTCGAGACCGGCGCAGCTCTGCGCCAGCGGTACGGCGTCGAGGTCGAGGTTGACGAAGACGAAGCCGAGGAAGGACTCGACGCGGGCGGGGAACAGGCCGAGGTTCGGCTTGTCCAGGCAGGGGATCTGCCGCGCCTCCGGGGCACCGACCAGGCTGCCGTCGAGGCGGTACGTCCAGCCGTGGTACGGGCAGCGGATCGCCTTGCCGGCCGGTTCGGGGGTGGCGACCAGGCGCGTGCCGCGGTGGCGGCAGACGTTGAGGTGGGCGGCGAGACCCCCGTCCTCGGTGCGGACCACCAGGACCTCGCGGTCCGCGACGGTGGCGGCGAGCCGGGCTCCCGGGTCGGGCAGGTCGGACTCGTGGCAGACGAGCTGCCAGGACCTGCCGAACACGTGTCGCGTCTCCGCGGCGGCGGTGGCCGGATCGGTGTAGTAGCGCGCCGGAAGCGCGGGGGCCACCGGCGTCTCGGGTGCGGCCCGTGAAGCGGGGGCTTCCGGCGCTTCGGGTGCCGGCGTTCGGGCGGCCGGTGATTCGCCGGCTGTCGGCGCTTGGGCGACCGCGGGTGTTTCCGGGGCTCTGGAGTACATCGGTGACTCCTCCGTGCCGCCAGTGCGGCGATCGGTGTCGGCGTGCGATGTCGAGACGACCGAGTTGCGGACAGGCGGTCGGGGCGGGAAGCCGGGACCGGCTGACCGATTGGACAGCCAGATTGCTGGCTCATTTCCGTCGGGTCAAGACTTGTTCACTGACCGATCGGTCAGCTAGCGTAATTCTTGCCTGACCGATCGGTCAGCAAACGTGTCTTCCTGTCGCCGCCCCGGCGCTTGCTCCTCATTCGCCCTGCTCACGGGCGTGGAGGCGGTCGGACGGCACCCATCTCCCGGAGGCACGCATGAGCGGGCGTCGGCGTCTGGACTGGCTCGGACTCACTCCCGAACCGGAGCGAGAACTCCCCACCGCGGTCGCCGCCCTGCGCGCCTCGTCACTCGATGCGCCCGCGCGGCGACCGAAAGACCTGGCGGCGGCCGAGCAGAGCCGCGTGGAGCGGCTGATCCTGCGCGGAAGCCGGCACAGCTGGCTGCGCTACCTCGCCGAGGTCACCGACCTGGTGACCGGCGTGGCCACCGGGTCCCGGGCGGGTGATCCGGCGGCCGCCCTGCTCGCGGGCGAGGTCGTGCTCGACCACCACCGCATGCTCATCGGCCTCCCGGGGCCGGGATACGGCCGTACGGCGGACGACCGCGCCGCGCTGGAAAGCGCCGTACACACCCTGCGCAGCCGCCCCGGTACCCAGACCCCCGACAGCGCCGACATGCAGACCCCCACCCGGACAGGAGGCAGCCGATGACCACGATCCGACTCCCGGCGGCGGACCCGCCGGGGACCGTCCTCGGGGCGGCCCCGGGCCTCACGGAGAGCGCCGGCGCCTACCGCGCCACCGGCGGCTACGACGAGGCCACGGCCCCCGACGAGCTGCTCGCCCACCTCGCCGCCTCCGGACTGCGCGGCCGCGGCGGCGCCGGTTTCCCGGCTGCGGTCAAGCTCCGCTCCGTACGCGACAGTGGCGGCGCGCCCGTCGTCGTCGCCAACGGCGAGGAGGGCGAACCCGGCTCGGTCAAGGACCGCTGGCTGCTGCGGGCCCGACCCCACCTGGTCCTCGACGGGCTCGCGCGGACCGCCGCGATCACCGGCGCCGTCCGCGGCTACGTCTACCTCTCCGACCCGGTCGCGGCCGAGAGCGTACGCCGGGCCCTCGTCGAGCATCCGCCGCCGCTGCCCGTCGAGGTCGTCGAGACCGATCACACCTATGTCGCCGGCGAGGAGACGGCGGTGGTCCGCAGGATCGACGGCGGACCCGCGCTGCCCGCGGCCAAGCCGCCCCGCCCCTTCGAGCAGGGGGTCGGTGGGGCGCCCACCCTGGTCTCCAACGTCGAGACGCTCGCCCGGATCGCGCTCACGGCCGCCCGGCCCGACCTCGGCCGCGCGATCGCCGTCACCACTCTCGTCACGTTGTCCGGTGGCGGGACCACGCCGCTGCTCACCGAAGTCCCGTACGGCATCCCCCTGCGCGCCCTCGCGGCCGAGCTCGGCATCCCCGGCGCGACCGGCGCGCTGATGGGAGGCCTCTTCGGCGGGCTCGTCGGAGCGGACGCCCTGGATCTCCCCCTGGAACCCGGCGCGCTCACCGCCGCGGGCACCGCCCTGGGCTGCGGCGCGATCCACTTCCTCTCCCCCGGCAGCTGCCCGGTGACCACCGCCGCGGGCGCGGCCGCCCATCTCGCTGCCGAGAGCGCACGCCAGTGCGGGGTCTGCGTCTCCGGGACCGGCGCGATCGGGAACGCCTTGCGCGCCCTCGCCGCCGGAACCGCGGGCCCGGACACCGCCGACAGCCTGCACCGCTGGTCACAGGGCCTGCCCGGGCGCGGTGCCTGCGGGCTGCTCGACGCCTCGGCCGGCATCGCGGGCAGCCTGCTCCGCGCCTTCCCCGGGCTCGTCCCCTCCCATCTCGCCGCCCCCTGCCCGCAGTGCGCCGACGCGTCCCCGGACGGCCGCCGCCTGACCGTGACCGTGCCGCAGGTGGCGGCCGGCATCACCTCCCCCGCACCCGTCTCCCCCACCGCCACCCCCCTCTCCCCCACCACCCTCACCGCCCTCCCGCTGCCCGCCCTGAAAGGAACGCCGTGAAACTCCTGCTGGACTCCACCCGCTGCCAGGGCTACGGACTGTGTCAGGAACCCGCGCCCGACCTGGTCGAACTCGACGAATGGGGCTACGCGAAGGTCATCGCCCTCGTCGTCCCGTCCGGCCCCGAGGCCGCCGCCCGCGCCCGGGCCTGTGCCGAGAGCTGCCCCAACTCCGCCCTCCGCGTGGAGGGATGACATGGCACGCGATCTGACCGCCCTCTTCGACCCCGGCTCCGTCGCCGTCGTCGGCGCGAGCGACGACCCGGCGAAGTACGGCCACGCGGTGGCCTCCCAGGCGCTGCGCGCACCCGGCCGACGCCCCGTTCACCTGGTCAACCGTCGCGGCGGCACCGTCCTCGGCCGGACGGCGGCCACCTCCGTCTCCGCGATCGGCGAACCCGTCGACCTGGTGGTGATCTCCGTGCCCGGCGCCGGCTTCGAGGCCGCCGTGGACGACGCCCTGGCCTGCGGGGCGAAGGCGATCGTCGCCATCACCGCGGGCTTCGCGGAGGCCGGCGCCGCGGGCCTCGCCCGGCAGCGGGCGGTCGCCGCCCGCGTACGCGCCGCCGGAGCCGTCCTCGTCGGGCCCAACTGCCTGGGGATCGCGGACAACACCACCGAGCTGTACCTCGCCTCCGACCGTTTCGCCCCCGGCGGAGTCGCCCTGCTCAGCCAGAGCGGCAACCTCGCCCTCGAACTCCAGCTCCGCGGCGAGCCGCACGGCCTGGGATTCTCCCGCTTCGTCTCCCTCGGCAACCAGGCCGACGTCACCCTCGTCGACCTCGTCGAGGACTGTGCCCGCCACGAGGCCACCTCGGCCATCGCCGTGTACGCCGAGGACTTCGGCGACGGCCGGGCGTTCGCGGCGGCCGCCGCCACGGCGGGCAAGCCGGTGGTGCTGCTCACCGCCGGCCGGGGCACCGCCTCCGCCCGCAGCGCGCAGTCGCACACCGGGGCACTCACCACCTCGGCCGACGTGGTGGCCGCCGCCTGCCGGGACGCGGGCGTCGAACTCGTCCGCACGCCGCGGGAGATGACCGTGGTCCTGGCCGCGCTGGGAGCGGGATCCCGCACGGGCGGCCGACGGACCGCCGTCTTCACCGACGGCGGTGGTCACGGTGCGATCGCGGCGGACGCGGCCGAGGACGCCGGGCTCGACGTGCCGGAACTCGGCGCGCCGGCCCAGGACAGGCTGCGGACCGTGCTGTGGGAGCAGTCCTCGGTCGGCAACCCCGTCGACCTGGCGGGGATGGGCGAACAGCGCCCCCTCTCGTACGCCGACACGGTCGGGGAGCTCCTCGCCGCCGACGAGGTCGACGCCGTGCTGATGACCGGGTACTTCGGCGGTTACGCCGCTTCCGACGGCGGTCTGGGCGGCGGCCCGGCCGGCGGCTCCGTACTCGCGGACGGCGAGACCCGCGCCGCCAAGGAGATCGCGGCTCACCTCGCCGCCGTACCGAAGCCCCTTGTCGTGCAGTCGATGTACCCGCGGTCGCCGAGCTGCCGGGTGCTCGCCGAGGCCGGGGTGCCGGTGTTCGACGCCACCGAGGACGCCGCCCGCGCGCTGGCGGCGATGACCGGCCGGGCGGCGCCCGGCACCGGCGGCGTCCCGCCGCTGCCGCCCACCGCCGTACCGCTGCGGGATCCGGGGTACCACGGGGTGCGGGCGCTGCTCGGGTCGGCCGGCGTGCCGTTCCCGGCGGCCCGCGAGATCACGGACGAGGCCGGACTCCTCGCCGCCGCAGGGGAGTTCGACGGGCCGTACGTGCTCAAGGCCCTGCACGTCCTGCACAAGTCCGACGCCGGTGGTGTGGCGCTGCGTCTGCCCGACCGGGACGCGCTCCTCGCCGCGTACCGGGAGATGCGGTCCCGGCTCGACGCACCGGCCTACTCGGTGGAGGCGATGGCCGATCTCTCGGACGGTGTCGAGCTGATCGTGGGCGTGAACCGGGATCCGAGGTTCGGGCCGGTCGCCCTGGTCGGGCTCGGCGGGGTGCTCACGGAGACGCTCCGGGACGTGGCCTTCGCGCTCGCGCCCGTACCGGCCGCGCGGGCCGAGGTCCTGCTGCGGGGCCTGCGCAGTGCCGCGCTGCTGGACGGCGTACGCGGCCGGCCGGCCGTCGACGTGGCCGCGGCCGCCGCCGTCGTCGAGCGCATCACCACCGTCGCGGCCGCGCACCCGGAGATCGCCGAGCTGGAGGTCAACCCCCTCCTCGTACGCCCGGACGGCGCCCTCGCCCTGGACGCCCGGGCCGTCCTCGCCCCGCCGGCCGACGTCGAACCGGCGGCCTTCCCCGCCTCGCCGGCCGACGTCGAACCGGCGGCCTTCCCCGCCTCGCCGGCCGACCTGGACTGAGGTGGCCCACCGCACCACCCGCCCCTCCCCACCACCTGTGCCCTGGAGGACACATGGACTTCCGCTACACACCCGAGCAGGCCGACCTCAAGGGCCGTGCGGCCGCCTACGCCCGGCTCCTGATGAGGTACGAGGACCAGGCCGAGGAGGCGGGCGGCCCGCTGCCCGCCGACACGGTCCGCGAGCTGACCCGCGCCGCGATCGACGCCGGCGTCTACGCCATCAACATGCCCGCCGAATGGGGCGGCGCTGGCCTCTCACTGCTGGACCAGGTCATCGTCGAGGAGGAGTTCGGAAAGGTCACCAACTGCCTCTGGGACATCCCCTGGCGGCCCGCGAACGTCCTGGCGTACGGAACCGAGGAGCAGCGGGAGAAGTACCTGCTGCCGGTCATCAGGGGCGAGCGGTTCGACGCGTTCGCGGTGACCGAGCCCGGTGCGGGCTCCGACCCGGGCTCCGGCACGAGCACGGCCGCCCGCACCGACGGCGGCTGGCTCCTGAACGGCGAGAAGTGGTTCGTGACCTGCGGTGACATCGCGGACTTCCTGCTGGTGCAGGCCGACGCGGGACCCGAGCGGGCGGCGACCCTGTTCTTCGTCGACAAGCAGGCGCCGGGCGTCGAGATGACACGCGTGCCGCGCTTCATGCACTCCGCGGTGAACGGGCACCCCGAGTTCACCTTCACCGACGTCTTCGTCCCCGACGAGGACGTGCTCGGCGGCGTCGGCAACGGCTACGAGCTGACCAAGGAGTGGTTCACGGACGAGCGGCTGATGATCGCCGCCCGGACCGTCGGCGCCGCCGAGCGGGCACTGGAGCTCGCCCGGGACTGGGCCGTCGAACGCCGCCAGTTCGGCTCCCCCATCGCCGACTTCCAGCTCGTGCAGGGCATGCTCGCCGACTGCGCCGTCGACATCGCCGTCAACCGCGCCTACACCCACCAGGTCGCCTGGGAGGCGGACCGGCCGGACACCGACCGCAAGACGCTGCACGCCAAGGCGTCGACGGCCAAGCTCGCGGCGAGCGAGGCCGCGGGGCGGGTCGTCGACCGGTGCGTACAGATCTTCGGCGGCCGGGGCTACGACCGTACGTACCCGGTCGAGCGCATGTACCGCGAACTGCGCGTCGACCGGATCTGGGAGGGCACCTCCGAGATCCAGCGCCTGATCATCGCCAACGAGCTGATCAAGCGCGGTACACGGGCCCTCGCCCTCCCCCACTCCTGACGACCGCTCGCCCGCCCACCACGACCCAGAGGACAGACACGCACATGGACTTCCGCCTCACCGCCCGTCAGGAAGAGCTCCGGGAAGCGGCGCGCGCACTGACCGACGTCATCATGAAGTACGAACTCGACTGCGAGGAGAACAACGGGCTGCCCCCGCAGGCCCACGCCGAGATCCGCGACGCCGTCCTCGACAGCGGGCTGCAGGCCGTCAACATGCCGCAGGAGTGGGGTGGCGCCGGCCTCACCATCCTGGAGCAGGTGACGGTCCAGGCGGAGCTCGGGCGGCTCACCGGCGCGCTGTGGGACATGGTGTGGCGTCCGGCCAACGCCCTGTCCTTCTGCACGCCGGAGCAGCGCGAGCGCTACCTCGTCCCCGTGATCAGGGGACAGCGCCGGGACTGCTACGCGGTGACCGAGCCCGAGGCCGGTTCCGACCCGCAGAGCCTGCGGACGACGGCGACGCGGACGGACGGCGGCTGGCTCCTGAACGGCGAGAAGTGGTTCGTCACGGTCGGCGACCACGCCGACTTCATGATCGTGCTCGCGGTCGCCGGGGAGGAACGCGCGCCGACCCTGTTCCTCGTCGACAAGGACACGGCGGGCATCGAGATGACGCGCGTGCCGCGCTGGATGCACACCTTCGTCTACGAGCACCCCGAGTTCACCTTCACCGACGTGTTCGTCCCCGACGACGCGGTGCTCGGCGAGCTGGGCCAGGGCTATGACATCACCCGCTCCTGGTTCACGGAGGAGCGGCTGATGATCGCGGCCCGGACGATCGGGGCTGCGGAGCGGGCCCTGGAGCTGGCCCGGGACTGGGCGGTGGAGCGCCGCCAGTTCGGCTCTCCCATCGCCGACTTCCAGCTGATCCAGGGCATGCTCGCCGACTGCGCCGTCGACATCGCCGTCAACCGCGCCTACACCCACCAGGTCGCCTGGGAGGTCGACGAGGGCCTGATCGACCGCAAGACGCTGCATGCCAAGGCGGCCATCGCCAAGCTGGCGGCGAGCGAGGCGTCCGGGCGGGTGGTCGACCGGTGCCTGCAGATCTTCGGGGGCCGGGGCTACGACCGTTCGTACCCGGTCGAGCGTCTCTACCGCGAGCTGCGCGTCGACCGGATCTGGGAGGGCACCTCCGAGATCCAGCGCCTCATCATCGCGGGCGAACTGGTCAAGCGGGGTACGGGCGTTCTGCGGATGCCTTCCGCGGGGTAGGCGCCCGGCCCGGGTGGTCCGGGCGGCGCCCATCGGCCGCTGCCCGGACCACCCCACCCGTACGCAACTCAGGCACCACAGGAATCGGTGCAGGAACAGGAATCAGTGCAGGAATCAGTGGAGGGAGGACGCGCCGATGACGGATGTCGAACGGGTCGGGATCGTGGGCTGCGGACTGATGGGTTCCGGCATCGCCGAGGTCTGCGCCCGCGCCGGACGGGACGTCGTGGTGGCCGAGACGACCCGGACGGCCGCGGCCGCCGGCCGGGAGCGGATCTCCCGCTCCCTGGAACGTGCCGCGGCGTCAGGAAGGCTGACGACCGCCGAACGGGACGCCGCCGCCGGCCGGATCACGGTGACCACGGACATGGCGCGGATGGCGGACCGTGACCTCGTCGTCGAGGCGGTGGCCGAGGACGAGCGGGCGAAGCTGGAGGTGTTCGCCGTGCTCGACCGGACGGTGGAGCGGCGGGACGCCGTCCTGGCGACGAACACCTCCTCCATCCCGGTCATCCGCCTGGCGGCCGCCACCTCGCGGCCGGCACAGGTCGTCGGCCTCCATTTCTTCAACCCCGTCCCGGTACTTCCGCTGGTCGAGCTGGTGCCGTCCCTGCTCACCGGCGAGGAGACCGTCCGGCGGGCACGGGCGTTCGCCGTCGACGTCCTGGGCAAGGAGGTCGTCCGTGCCCAGGACCGGGCGGGGTTCGTCGTGAACGCCCTCCTCGTGCCGTACCTGTTGGCCGCCGTGCGCATGGCCGAGTGCGGGACGGCGTCGGCCGAGGACATCGACCGGGGCATGACGCTGGGCTGCGCGCACCCCATGGGACCGCTCGCCCTGGCGGACCTCATCGGCCTGGACACGGTGCAGGCCATCGCGCGGTCGATGTACGCGGAGTACCGGGAAACCCTCTACGCGCCTCCGCCGCTCCTCGCCCGCATGGTCGACGCGGGTCTGCTGGGCCGCAAGACGGGCAGGGGCTTCCACACCTACGGCGGTCCCGGGGGAACGATGCGCGAGAATGACCGTGTGGCGGCCCGGGCGACCGGGCCCACCCGCCCGGTCCACGGGCACCGACACGGGGAGCAGCAGACGTGACCAAGGCCGATCGCGCACTGGAGACGCGTGAGCGCATCCTCACGGCCGCGTGCGAAGTCATCGCCGACATCGGCTTCGAGAACGTCAGCATGCGCAAGGTCGCCGAGCACGCCGGAGTCTCGAAGGCCCTGCTGCACTACCACTTCGACACGCGGGAGAAGCTCTTCGCCGACGCGATGACGCACTCCTTCGCCCAGACCGGTACGGAGGCCGACGACGGCGCCGACCCGGTTCCGGCGGCCGTCGCCCTGGCCCGCATCCTGCGGAGCATGCTGCCGACGGACGCGGAGCTGCGCCAGGACTGGAAGCTCTGGCAGGAGCTGTGGGTACGGGCCCAGCGCGACACGGCGGCGCGGCACCTGGCCGTCGACCTGTACGACCAGCTGCACGCGTGGGTGGGCGGGGCGATGGAACGGGGCATCGCGTCCGGGGAGTTCACCGACTGCGACGTCGACGCGCTGAGCACCCAGGTGCTGGCGCTGTGCGACGGCCTCGGCATCCGTCTGATGCTCGACGACCCCAGGGTGGACCTCGCGACGGCACGCTCGACGATCTGGGGAGCGATCGCACCGGCGCTCGGCATCGACCCGGCGTTCCCGGAGGTCTGACCGGTTCAGCCGGCCGGGTCGGTCGTGAGCGCCGCGGCCGCCGCGAAGAGGCGGGCGCAGCGGCGGGTCATGGCCTCGGGGGACTCGTCGGGGTGCTTGACCCACCAGCGGACGAGGGTCGCGACCAGCTCCCTCCAGACGTACTTCAGCGCGTCCGCGTCCAGCGGGTCGGTGGAACCGGCCGCGCGCAGCAGTTCGGCGGTTCCGCCGGCGGCGAGCCGGTCGATGGCCGTCCAGTACTCCGCGGCCCGACGCGCGGCCGCGCCGTCGGCCGGCAGGGAGGTGTCGTAGAGCACGAACCATGACTCCCGTTGCCCCTCCAGCGCGACGAAGATGCTTCTGAGGACGCGCAGAGGCGTGTGTCCCGTGGTCCCGTCCTCCCCCATCGCGGTGCGGATGGTGTCGAGGAGCCGGTCCCCGACCGGGACCAGGCAGGCGAGGTACAGATCTTCCTTCGTACCGAAGTACTGGTGCAGCAGCGTCTTCGTGACACCGACGCGCTCGGCGATCGCGGCGAGCGATGCGGCCGCGTAGCCGCGCGTGCCGAACTCCTCAGTGGCGGCGTCCAGCATCTGCTGCTGACGGTGGTGCCGCGGGACTCCCTTGGTGCCGGCCTTCGAACGGGGGGTTGCCATGGGCCGATATTATCAGTAAGTAATTTACCGCTAGGTAAATTCCGTCCGCGGCCTCTGGAGCACACCCATGTCCGGCACCATCACGCAGCCCGTTCCCCGTCCGCGCACCCGCTCCTGGTGGGGTTGGGGGTGGGCGGACGCGCATCCCGACGACGCGGAGTGCGCCGCGATGGGCGCCCTGCTCCCCGGCACGCTCGCCCGCCCGCTCCCCGTCCCGAGCGTCGGCGACCTGCGCATCGCGAACCCAGCCGTCGAGCCGCCCGCGAGCCTCGCGCACCTGGTCGACACCGACCCCCGGGAGCGCGCGGCGCACGCCATGGGCAAGGCGTACCGCGATGTCGTACGGGCCCTGCGCGGGCGCCCCGGCCGTATCCCCGACCTCGTCGCACGCCCGACGGACGACCGGGAGGTGACCGACCTGCTGGACTGGGCCGGCGAGCGGCAGGTCGCGGTGGTCCCGTACGGCGGTGGCTCCTCGGTCTCGGGCGGCGTGGAGTACCGCGGTGACGCCCACCGCGCCGTCCTGTCCCTCGACCTGACCGCCATGGGCCGCGTCCTGGAGGTGGACACCGTCGGCCGGGCCGCCCGCATCCAGGCCGGGACCCTCGGTCCGAGCCTGGAGGACCAGCTCCGGCCGCACGGCCTGACGTTGCGCCACTTCCCGCAGAGCTTCGAGTTCTCCACCCTCGGCGGCTGGCTCGCCACCCGGGCCGGCGGCCACTACGCGACCGGCCGCACGCACATCGACGACTTCGTCCAGTCTCTGCGCGTGGTCACCCCGGCCGGCACCAGCGCCTCGTGGCGGCTGCCCGCCTCGGGCGCAGGGCCCTCCCCCGACCGGCTGTTCCTCGGCTCCGAGGGAGCACTCGGCGTCATCACGGAGGCGTGGGTGCGGCTCCAGGAGCGCCCCGCCCACAAGGCCTCCGCCTCCCTCTCCTTCACCGACTTCCACGCCGCGCTGGAAGCGGTACGCGACCTGGCGCAGTCGGACCTCTCCCCCGCCAACTGCCGGCTCCTGGACTCCGGTGAGGCCGCGCTCTCCGGGGCGGCGCACGACGGCTCCGCCGTACTCGTCCTGGGATTCGAGTCCGCGGACGGACCGGTCGTGTCCCGCCTGGAACAGGCCGTCGACCTGGCCCGTTCCCACGGCGGAAGGCCCGGCACCGCGTCGTCCGCGAAGGACGGCGACGCCGCCGTGAGCGCCTGGCGCTCGGCCTTCCTGCGGATGCCCTACCTCCGCGACGGTCTGGCCAGGATGGGGGCCGTGGCGGAGACGTTCGAGACGGCGGCGACATGGGACCGCATCCCCGCCCTGATCGAAGCGGTGCGCACGGAGGTCGGCGAGGCGGCCCTGAAGGCCTCCGGCCACCCGGCGACCGTCAACTGCCGCCTCACCCACGTCTATCCGGACGGCGCCGCACCTTACTTCACCGTCCTGGCCGCCGGCCGCCCCGGCGACGAGGTCGCCTTCTGGGACGACCTCAAGGCCGTGGCGAGCGATGTGCTGCACCGCCACCGGGCCACGATCACCCATCACCACGCCGTCGGCCGGGACCACCGCCCGGGCTATGACCGCCAGCGCCCCGACCCGTTCGCCCTCGCGCTGCGCGCCGCGAAGGGAGCGCTCGATCCGCGGGGCATCCTCAACCCCGGCGTGCTCGTCGACTGACCGTGAAGCCCCGGCCGCCGCACGGGAAAGATGACCGGACCGTGCGGCGTGAGGTACGAAGACTTCTGTGAACGATCAGATCCACTCCTCGACCATTCGGGTGTTCGTCGCGCTCGCCCCACCGGACGACGCCAAGGAAGAGCTGGCGCGGGCGCTGGGGCCCGCCTACGCGGCGTACCCGAACCTGCGGTGGAACCGCATCGAGGACTGGCACATCACGCTCGCGTTCCTCGGGGAGCTCCCGGCGACGACCGTTCCGCTCCTGCGGCCGCCGCTCGCCGCACTCGCGGCAGCCCGTCCTTCCTTGGACCTCGGGCTACGTGGTGGCGGGCACTTCGACGAGCGGGTGTTGTGGAGCGGCATCGACGGGGACCTCGAAGGCCTGCACCTGCTCGCCTCCGAGGTCCGGGCCGTGGCCCGCGCGTGCGGTGTCGCCTTCGAGGACCGTCCCCTACGCCCCCACCTCACGCTCGCCCGGGCCCGCCGCAACGAAACGGCCCCCGTGGTGGAGACCGCCGCCGCACTCGAGGCGTTCACCGGTCGCCGCTGGCAGGCCGGACGACTGCACCTGGTCGGCAGCAACTTCGGCCGCGGCCCGGGGCCGATCCACTACCGCGACATCGAGGCCTGGAGCTTCGGCCGCGCCGACAGCGCCGGCGGGATCGGTGGCACCGGTTCAGCGACGTGAGGCGGACCGCTTCGGCGGCTCGATACGCACCCGCCGCCCGCTGGGCACCATGTCGATGTCGTCGAGCTGCGCGGTGATCGTGCTCCGCAGGACGTCGTAGTCGTCGAAGGAGTAGTCGTTGAACAGGGTGTAGCCGGTCCACATGAGGTTGGCGCAGACCCGCGCGGGTACCCGGCCGGTCCGAGCGCCCATGCCGACCAGGGCCACCGACGCGATGCTGCCCGGAGCCTCGCTGTTCTGCCGGTGGATCGCCTGGAAGGCGGCGGCGCACGCCAGCGCCACATTCAGCGTCTCCCGCACGTTCTCCGCAGACGATTCCATCGTCGGCGTCGATATCAGGAACTTCGGGACGACCGCACCCGACGGAACGCACACCGCACTGCCCACAGGGAGATGTCCCGCGAACCGGTCGCGAATCGCCCGCTGCACGCGCAATTGGATGCCCGCTCCGAGGTGTCGCTTGATGACCGCGTCCACCCCTCCGTCCATCCGCCCCCGGGAATTGGTGGGGGTGACCCAGGCATCGACCTTCTCGTCGAGGATCGAGCCCCTGCGGATCTCGATTCCGGGAGTGTCGGCGAACGCCGCGCGCCACGACTCCACCACGTCGGCGTTGATGTCCGTCAGCACCACCTCGAGAGGCGACTGCACACGGTTTTCGGTCATGATGCGCTCCGATCGAGAGACGGCTCTTCCCACCACTCACGACGCTACCGCGCACCACTGACAACGCCGCCGAGAGCGGCGGTCGGTGAGGCACCGTCACGATTGCCCGCGCCGTGACCCGGTGCTAGCCTGCCGCCCGTCTCCGCAGGTCCGACCGTGGCGGCCGACGCCGCCGACCCTGCCGACGGGGGCCGGCGAGAGTCGGCGGGCCGGACACCCAGGCGTTCAGAGGTCTGCTTCTCCGCGCCGCCCAAGCCCTTTCCCGCATATTCCATCACCGCATGGGGAGTCTTGCCGAAATGAACGATTCCAGCACCCCGAACGAGCCTGACGCGAATGACCCGTTGGGCCTCTCCGAACTCTTCGAAGGCGGCGGTGAACCCTGGCTTCCGATTCTGAAGCCCGCGATCGAGGCACAGCCGGACGCGGCCACGTTCATCGGCGCGGGCCGCAGCCCGGAAATCGTTCCTGTCCGGGAATTGACCTTCCAGGCGCTCAAGCCTCATCCGCCGCGCAGATGGAAGGTCGTCGTCTTCGGCCAGAATCCTTATCCGAGGCCCGAAAGCGCCACGGGGATAGCCATGTTCGACAACACCTTCCACGACTGGAAGGACAGTCAGTTCGGCCGGGTCGTCAGTATCCGCTGCATCATCAAGGCGGCGGCGATGTGGAAGTACGGAATTCCCAAGAAGACGCCCATCGCCGATGTCCGTGCCCTCCTCGAGAAGCAGGACACCGTCCAGCCGCCGGAGTGGTTCCAGGCGATGCTGACGCAGGGCGTCCTGCTGCTCAACGCGTCACTCACCGCCGGCAGCGACGGCGCGACGGGGACCGAACGGCACACCGCGTTCTGGCGTCCGGTCGCCGAGCGGATCGTCGAGGAGATCCTCAAGGCCAAGCAGGAGGCCGACGAGGAGGACCGCGGTGTCGTCTTCGCCTGGTGGGGGGCGCACGCGCGCAACCTGAAGAAGGTCGTCCTGCGTCTCCAGGAGAAGTACCCCGAGGTCGACGTCCGGCACATCGACCACCCCAACCCGGCGGCGCAGGGCGACATCTTCTGCGACGGCGACCACTTCGCCGTGGTCAACGACGCCCTGGCGTCGCTCGGCGCGGATCCGGTCGACTGGCTGCCGAGCAAGGGGTGGGACCGGACCGCGGGGGACGACGCCGACAGTGGTCGCGGGGATGTCGCGGAACGCATGGGAGCGTTCATCGCCTCCACCATGGAACTGCACCAGCTGTATCTGGACCGGCTCTCCGGCGTCAAGGACGAGGGCCTCGTCCTCCCCGGGATCACCGGTGTGTTCGACACCCCGGTCATGGAATTCCAGGACGCCGTCGGTCCCGTCACCGAGGTGCTGTCCAACCTCGGCCGGCACGTCGGCCTGTCGCACGAATTCGGCAAGAGGCGCGCGGACGAATCGGCTGCCGGCGGGCTCTCCGCCGACGCGATCGCCGCGCTCCACCTCTACACCTGCGAGTCCGCGTTCTACCGGGAGATCAACGCCGTCCTCCGCTCCCCCGACCGCTCCAAGCTCGTCCCGTACATCCCGTACCTGCGCCTGCTGTTCTCGGCCGTGTCGCAACTCCCGGCCCGTAAGGAGCCGTTGTGGCGCGGGGTGTCGCTGGACCTGCGCGCGCAGTATCCGCTCGGCCGCACCGTGACCTGGTGGGGCGTTTCCTCGTGCACGTCCGAGCTCGGCGTGGCACGCGCCTTTCTCGGCGGCCGGGGAAAGCGCACGCTCTTCGAGGTGACGCCCGTCCGGGCCGTGGGCATCCGCAATTTCTCCGCCTTCACCGGCGAGGAGGAATTCATCCTGGCGCCGGGCACGCAGCTCAAGGTGACGGATGTCACGACCGAGCGCGGCGGCCTGTGCACCGTGAAGCTCACCGAGCTGGAGGAGCAGACCCTCGTGTCGTGATCGACGGTCTGGCCGTCGGACGGCGGGCACGTGAGAATGCCCCCATGACCGATACCCCAGCCGCCTCGTCCGACCCCGTCGCCCCTTGCGTGCGTGTGGAGCGGGACGGACCCGTGACGACGGTGGTGCTGTCGCGGTCCGCCGCCCGCAACGCGGTGGACGGGCCGACGGCCCGGCAACTGGCCGACGCCTTCCGGGCCTTCGAGGCGGACGACGAGGCTTCGGTCGCGGTGCTGTGGGGCGAGGGCGGGACGTTCTGCGCGGGAGCCGACCTCAAGGCCATCGGCACGGAACACGGGAACCGGGTGGAGCCGGACGGCGACGGCCCGATGGGCCCGACCCGGTTGCGCCTGACCAAGCCGGTCGTCGCGGCCGTCGCCGGCCATGCCGTGGCCGGGGGGCTCGAACTGGCCCTGTGGTGCGATCTGCGCGTGGTCGAGGAGGACGCTGTTCTCGGGGTGTTCTGCCGCCGGTGGGGAGTGCCGCTGATCGACGGCGGTACGGTCAGGCTGCCCCGGCTGATCGGCGAGAGCCGCGCCATGGACCTCATCCTCACCGGCCGCCCGGTCCCGGCCACCGAGGCGTACGAGATCGGCCTCGCCAACCGCCTCGTACCGCCGGGGCGGTCCCGTCAGGCGGCGGAGCAGCTCGCCCGGGAGATCGCCGCGTTCCCTCAGCTGTGCCTGCGCCACGACCGCCTCTCGGTACGGGAGCAGCACGGGCTCCCCGAACCCGAGGCCCTGGCCGTCGAGCTGCGCCACGGCATGGTGCCGCTGTCGGCCGGCGAGACCCTCGCGGGCGCCACCCGCTTCACGCACGGGGCCGGCCGCCACGGGTCCTTCGCCGACTGACGTCTCACCGGGGGGACACCTGGCCTCGCACGGAGACCCCGGGCGCACGGAACGGCCTCACCAGAAGGGGGTTGATGAGGCCGTTCCGCGAGTCCGGGGTCTCCGCGTTTTCCGGGAGCGGCGCCTATCCCGCGCCGTCGAGCATGCCCTTCCGCAGCTTCTCCAGGTTGCGGGAGAGGAGCCGGGAGACGTGCATCTGCGAGATGCCCAGCTCCGCGCCGATCTCCGACTGCGTCATCTCCTCGACGAAGCGCAGATGCAGGATGCGACGGGCCCGCTCGTCGAGTTCGACGAGGAGGGGGGCGAGGGTATGGAAGTCCTCGAAGAGTTCGAGGGCCGGGTCCTCCACCCCGATGAAGTCCGACAGCGCCGCGTCGTCGTCGTCCGAGCCGATGGCCGCGTCGAGCGACGTGGAGTTGTATCCGTTGGATGCCACGCGGGCCTCGATGACCTCGTCCTCGGAGAGGTTCATCAACGTCGCCAGCTCCGCCACGCTCGGCGAACGACCCAGGCGTGAACTCAGCTCCTCCGTCGCCTTGGCGAGTTCGACGCGCGCCTCCTGCAGCCGGCGCGGTACGTGGACCGCCCAGGAGGTGTCACGGAAGAAGCGCTTGATCTCGCCCACGATGTACGGCACGGCGAAGCTGGTGAACTCCACCTCACGCGATATGTCGAAGCGGTCGATGGCCTTGATCAGACCGATGGTGCCGACCTGGACGATGTCCTCCATCTCGTCGCCACGGGCGCGGAACCGCCCGGACGCGTACCGCACGAGAGACATGTTCATCTCGATCAGCGTGTTGCGCGCGTACTGGTATTCGTGGGTCCCCTCCTCGAGGACCGCCATCCTGTTGAAGAACGTCCGGGACAGCTCTCGTGCGTCCTTGGGGGCGACCTTGCGAGGCGCCTCCAGTACAGGGAGCTCCCCCACACTCGTTCCGGCTCGGGCCTTCGTCTCCGTCGTCACCACAGTCGGCACTCGGACGACCTCCCTCGTAGCTCGAACAAACTCGACTCCCCGTCAGCAGACCGCCTGCCCCGAGTCCGTCGAAGCATTCCCATGGATTCACATCAATTTTTTCCGCGGCGCTCGGACGCGCCCGGGCGGATCAGGCGAGCGAGAGGCGCGCCCGGACCCGCTTGCCCGTGGGCACAGGGTCCACGCTCACGCTTTCGCAGACGGCCACCACGATCTCGACACCGTGCTGACCGATTCGCCCCGGGTCGTGACCGCGGGGGACGGGAGACGCCTCCTGCCGGTCGAAGACCGAGATCTCCAGCGCCCCGTCGAACAGCTCCAGCAGGACCCGGCACGGGCCCGGCGCGTGCCGCACCACGTTGGTGACCAGCTCGCTGACCACAAGTCGTGCGAGGTCGATGCGCTCACGGGTCACCGGTTCACGTCCCACCGCCGGGGAGGCGCTGAGGAAGTCGGCGGTGAAGTCGCGAGCGGAAGCGATCATCCCGTCACCCATGTCGTACTCGACGCTCGCGGACAGCGAAGGTCGTCGGGTCGCACTCTCCATGGCCGTCAAGTCCGTCACCGCCCCTCCTCCCCCACACGTTTCGTAGATCCCTGCTCGTTCTGCGAATTTTCCCCTCTTCGCACGTTCCACACCGTCCCCCGTCCGGGAAATCCGGGCGCGCGCGCCGCCTCTCTAGCGGCCACGGCCTCCGGACTGTTCTACCGGTCCGCACTCTCGTCCGCATCCCGTTCGGCGGCGCGGCCGCCGTGCCAGTCGAGGCAGAGGACGAGGATCGCTTCCGTCGGCACGCCCGGAGATCCCCGCAACGCCCGGACCACGGCGCTGGGCGTGTCGGCGCAGGTCAGATGCCGGACGGCGTCGATCGCGCCGTTCACGGCACGGTCCGACACCGGGCCGCTCGCTCCGGGCGGGTCCTCGGGCCGGTCGCAGGCGAGGAAGACGAGCCGGTCGCCCGGGAGGATCCGCAGGCGCTGGGTGGCGTAGACGGTGTCCTCGAACATTCCCAGCGGCAGTTGCCGTTCCAGATCGAGCCGCTCGGTCACGGCTCCACGGGTCCGCCAGACGGTCGGCGAGCCCGCGTCGACGACCTGCACCTCGCCGTCGGCGAGGCTGAAGCTCATCAGAAGGGCGGAGAGGCTCCGCTCGCCCCGGTGCTGACCGTAGAGCGCCTGGTCGGTCAGGCTCGCCTGGCCGACCAGGTCGAGCCCGGCGCGCCGGGCGTTGCGGAGCGCGTTCAGGGCGAGGTTGCTCACCAGGACCGACTGGGTGCCGGGCCCGGTGCCGTTGGCGACCACGAGCGTGAGCTCGTCCTCGGTCACCGACCAGTCCAGGACGTGTCCGCCCGAGGTGTAGGACGGCTCCCAGTAGGCGTGGAGAGCGAACTCCTCGCCCGCGCAGGCCCGCCCTGGAAGCATGTCCCACTGCATCTCCGCAGGGATGCTGAGGGCGCGGGCCCGCCGGGTCTGCCGGTAGACGTCGGTGTGGCGGTCCGCGACCCGCATGGCGTGCCCGAGGGTTTCGGCGATCGCGGCGAGATCCTCGGCCGACCGGGGTGTGAGGTGCTCCGAGAGGAGGTCGACCACAAGAACCCCACACCGGTCGCCGCGAACCGTCACAGGAAGGTACGCGGTCGCCGTCGGTCCGTCCGCCCCGGAAAGATATGGTTGCTGTGTGGTGAAGGCGTGACCCGCGGGCCCGGAGTCCAGGGCCATGGGCTGCGATCCGGTGCGGGCCTGGACGGGCTCGACGGGGCGGAGCGCCGTGAGCCCGTAGTCGACGAGCAGGAGGTCGACGGAGAACGCAGCGAACTGCTGTGCCAGATTGATTCGGAGGGAGTCCAGGAGGCGGTGTGCCGGCGCCCCGCGCAGAGCGCGTTCCACTGTCACGCGTCGATCCACCGAATCCGTACCGCCTTCTGGAGAGATGTGGAGATGACCGGGCGCCCGGCGGTGCCGGCGCCCTCGGCCCGGACGCCTGAGGAGTGTCGATAGCCATGGACACGGACCCCGCCCCGTCTCAACGGGAGGCGCAGCAGACGACCGAGGCGGCCCGGGAGCTCATCGAGCTTCTCGAGGTGCTGTGGGAGCGCGGCCGGGACATGGTGTCGTCGACGCCGGTGTCGGCGTCTCAGCTCCGGGTGCTGTACAGCCTCGACCGCGAGGAGGGGATCAACCTCCGCGCGCTGGGCGAGCTGCTCGGTTCCGCCCCGCCCTCGGTGAGCCGCATGTGCGACCGGCTGGAGGCCCTGGGGTTCGTGCAGCGGCTGCCCAGTCCCGTCAGCCGCCGCCAGCTCGAGCTGCACCTGACGGTCCGCGGCAAGGCGTACCTGAAGGACCTCAGGGCCCAGCGGGAGGAGGCGCTGATGGCCGTCGTCGCGGCCATGTCACCGACGACCCGCAAGGCGCTGCTGCGAGGGCTGACCGGGTTCCAGGACGCCCTGGACAAGGAAGGTGCGGCCCCGCGGAGCGCGCCGCCGCTCAAGGGCGTGCGTTCCGCCTGACCGCCGCATGCCGTGAGCGCCGTCCGGTCACGTGCCCCATGTCCCACTTGTCACCCCTGGTCGCCTACGACGTGTTCACTCCCGGGCACGAGCCAGGTGTTGCCACAAGGATACAGTTGTCACGCGGCAACTGTTACACGTGGTGGTGCACGGGGCGACGCACGGGCGTGTCAGGGGTGGGCGTCCTCGACCGGGGTGACCTCCTGGCGCGCTCCTCGTCCCCACCAGTCGAGGCAGACGACGAGCGCGTCGTCCTCCAGCGCCGTGTCTCCGTGGTACGCCGCGAGTTCCCGCAGCACGGCCCCGGGCACCTGGGTGGGCGGCAGCAGCCGCGTCGAGGTGAGCGCGCGGGCCAGCGCCCGTTCGCCGTAGCTCTCGCCGCTCGGGGACGCGGCGTCGTACACACCGTCGCTGCCGAACAGCAGCCGGTCCCCCGGACGTACGGTGAACCGCTCCGGGACGTAGGCGGTCTCCTCGAACATCCCGAGGGGCAGCTGGGCCTCGAAGATGACGGGCTCGACGGAGCGGTCGCGCATCCGCCACAACCGGGGTGAGCCGGCGTCGACGGCCTCGACCTCTCCCGTCGCGAGGTCGAAGCGGAGCAGCAGCACGGAGACGTAGGCGGTGCCGCGGTACTGCGCGAAGACCGCCTGGTCCGCCAGGGCCGCCTGGTCCGCGAGGCCGAGGCCGGCGCGGCGGGCGTTGCGGAGCGCGTTGATCGCGAGATGGGTCAGCAGGGCGGCCTCGATGCCCTCGCCCATCCCGTTGGTGACCGTCAGGGTGAGGTGGTCGGCCGACGCGGACCAGTCGTAGTTGTCCCCGAAGATCGCGTAGGCGGGTTCCAGATGGGCGCCCAGGGCGAACTCGGGCCGGGCGCAGGAGCGGCCCGGAAGCAGCTGCCACTGCATCTCGGCGGCCAGGGTCAGTCGGGTGGCACGCCGCGCCTGGACGTACAGGTCGGTGTCGCGCTCCGCGACGAGGATCTCGTGGCCGAGCGCCTCGCTGATGTCTCCGAGCTCCGAGAGCAGAGGGGCCAGGTCACGGTCCGGCGGTACGGTCACGGTGAGCACGCCCATCCGGTCACCTCTGATGGTCACCGGAAGGTGCGCGGTGACGGCGTCCGCCTCGTGCGTGACGTACGGCTCCTGCGCACCGAAGGCACGGCCCTGCGGGCTGTCGTGGATGGGCACCGACACGCTCGTGTGCGGCGCGCGCTCGACGAGCTGGAGCGACCGCAGGCCGTAGTCGGCCAGCCGTAGCTCCACCCGTCGGGCGCCGTAGTGCTTCCGCAAGGCGTCCTCGACGACGCTCACCAGCATGTGCGGAGCCGCCCGGCGCAGCGCCTGCTCGACGACGGTGATCTCGTGCACGTGTTCCCGCTTCTCCTTCCGCCCGCCGCGGGCCCGCAGCGGCGGGCCCGCGCCGAGGTCGACTATCCGGCGCGGCCGGCCGCCGCGAGCGCCTCCGCCACGTCGGCGTGCAGGGGCGTCGTCATCGTGAGACCGGTGATCTCCAGGATGCGCCGCACTGCCGGCGTCGGCGCGACGAGATGGAGGTCGCCCTTGGCCTCGCGCGCGTCCCGCGCCGCCCTGATCAGGACGTTCAGGCCGGACGAGTCCATGAAGGCGAGGGAGGAGAGATCCAGGACCAGGTGGCGGCGGCCGTGCAGGACCTGGTTTGCCAGGTGGTGGTGGAGCAGTGTGGCCGTCTCGATGTCGAGTTCTCCGCCCACGGACAGCACGGCCGTGTCGTCGTCGCGGATGTCCACCTCGACGTCCAGGTTCGCTTCTCGCTCGGTCATACTGCCTGCTTTCTGTGGTGGGGCATTCGGTCTTCCATGGGTGGGGACGTACGGTCGTCGAGCACGGGACGCCCGGTCACCGCGCGGTCAGGAGACCCGCACGCCGATCAGGCACGTGTCGTCGTCCGTGTCGGACTTGCTGTGCGTCAGCAGCGTGTCCAGGCGCCGTTCGAGGCTGTCCGCCGGGGCCTGGGCCGTGGTCAGGAGCTGGGCGAGGGAGTCGTGCACGGCCGTGTCGCGGCGCTCGACCAGTCCGTCGGTGTACATCAGGACCGTGTCGTCGGCCTCGAGCTGGAACTCCGCCTCCTCGTACTCGGCCTGCGCGAGCGCTCCCAGCAGCATGCCCTTGAGCAGCGGCAGCGTCGAGGCCTCCGTACCGCGTACGAGAACCGGCGGGAGGTGACCCGCCCTGGCCCAGCGCAGCGTACGGGTCTCGGGGTCGAAGACCCCGCAGACGGCCGTGGCCGTGACCTGCTCGGTGAGGTGGTGGGCCACGATGTTCAGCCAGGAGAGGAGCTGGCCGGGGCCCGCTCCCGTGACGGCGAGGCCGCGCAGGGCGTTGCGCAGGACCACCATGCCGGTGGCGGCCTCGATGCCGTGCCCGGCGATGTCCCCGACACACAGCAGTATCTTCTTGGACGGCAGCACGACCGCGTCGTACCAGTCGCCGCCCACCAGGGACTCCGTCTCCGCCGGGCGGTAGCGCACCGCGACGTCGAGGCCCGGTGCGTCGAGCGGGGCCCTGCTCGGCGGCATGATGGCGTGCTGGAGCTGCAGGGCCAGCCGGTTGCGTTCCGCCGACTCCTGCTCCGTGGCGGCGAGTTGGTCGCGGGTCGCCGCCAGGGCGACCTCCGTCCAGTGCTGCGAGGAGATGTCCTGGTACGCGCCCCGAACGGCGAGGAGCCGCTCGTCGGGGTCGAGGACGGGTTCGGCGATCACCCGGATGTGGCGGGTCACCCCGTCGGGGCGCAGCAGCCGGAAGGCGGTCGAGGTAGCCCGCCGGTGGTGCAGCACGGCCTGCAGGAAGCGGCCGATGGCGACGGAGTCGTCCGGGTGGGCGTGGGCGCTCAGATCGTGCAGGGACACCGGCCCCGCGGAGACGTCCCTGCCGTACAGGTCGAAGAGCTGTCCGTTCCAGGTGATCTCCCTGGTGACGATGTTCTCCTCGAATCCGCCGATGCGGCCGAGGCGCTGGGCGTGCTGGAGCAGGCTCGCGAGCCGGGCGGTCTCGTCCTCGATGCGCCAGATGAGGAGCACGCTGCCGCCGTGCCGGCTGATGCTGAGGTCCGCGACCGACGCGAGCTGCACCTGGTCCACGAGCGCGGTCAGCCGGGCGCGGCGCGCGCGGAAGGCTTCGCCGGTGGCGTAGACGCGCTCGATCCGCTCGAAGAGTTCGTTCTCGCCCGCGGCCGTGGGGTACGCCTCCAGGAGCAGGGCTCCGGCGACGGCGCTCCGGGTGCGCCCCGCGGGGTCCTGGAAGCGTTCGTTGGCATGCCGGATACGGAAGTCCGACAGGCGGCCCTCGGAGTCCAGCTGCGGCGTGAGGACGAGCGCGGGATCGTACAAGCCGTCGGCGAGGTCCACGAGTTCGGACACCCCGGCCGGTTCGCGCGGTCGCATCGGCTCCGGCTCTGCCGGAAGGGTCTCCAGTGTGTGGGCACACAGCTCGGCCAGCGCCTCGAACTGGCGCTCGACGACCGGGGAGTGCGGGTCCAGCGGCCCGGGCCAGCAGATCTCCAGGACACCGTGGATCCGGCCGCCGGTGCCGGCGGGTACCGCCACCCGTCCGCCGTCGGGGTTACCGGTGTGCCCGATGGAGGGGATGCCCGCGGCCGCCAGCGTGGGGAACCGCACCGTACGGCGCTCGGTCAGCGCCTGCCGGGCGACGGTGGCCACTCCGGGCGGTACGTAGCGCCATCGGGCGGGCTCGTCGGGACCGAACCCCGCGTGGCCGCAGAGGGTGAGCGAGGAGTCCGAGCCCGCGGTCCAGACGGCGACTCCGGTGGCCCCGAGGGGTGCGAGCGCGTGCTCCAGGAGGGACTCGGCCACGGACTGGGTGTCGCCGGCGTTCAGCGCCGCGCACTCTGCCGTGCGCAGGCGCACGGCGACCGAGGCCTCGGCGCCGCCGCTGGTGTCGGGGCCCTCGCCGGTCCCGGGGTCGCCCGCCGTTCGTCGGACGAAGTCGTCGGCGACCTCGGCGACCTGGTCGTGGGCCGCCTGGTTGACGACGTCGGCGGCCAGTTCCAGTTGCGAGAGTCCGGCCTGCTCCGCCAGGGCGGCCAGCTGCCGTGCCGCCTGCGCCGGGCCGCACCGGAGCCGCTCGACGATGACGCCCTTGGCTAGTTCGATGAGCGCGCGCCCGTCTGCCGCGGCCTGTGCGGCACGCACCTCTTCGCGCAGCCGTTCCACCGTGGCGGCCAGCCGGCCGACGGTGGAGTGGTCCTCGGACAGCGGATCTCCCTCGTTCGACGGTGCGGGCGCGGGCCCCGCCCCGGGCGCGGGGCCCCGTGGGGCGTCGCCCACCCCGTCGCCGCCGCGCGGACCGTGGCCGAGCAGGACGTCGTCGCCCGTCGAGTCGCCACCGGGCTCGGAGCCGGCCCGCGAGGCGTCCGCCGCACGGGACCGGGGCGCCGGCAGTTCGCGGTACGCGACGGACTGGCGGGTCCGGCGGTCGCCCTCGGGAGCGTCGTCCCCCGAGGGACCGACGGCGGGGTCTCCGTCGGGATGGTGGGGAGCACTCATGACGCGGACTCCTGAGAGGGGACGGCCGGGGGGCCTGGGCGGGCGGGGAGCGGGGGCGGTCGGTCCGGGCGTGTGGGGCTACCCCTCACCCAGCCAGCGCCGGATGCAGTTGACGAGGTCGTCGGCGTCCACCGGCTTGGTCACGTAGTCGCTGGCACCCGAGGCGAGGCTCTTCTCACGGTCCCCCGGCATGGCCTTCGCGGTGACCGCGATGATCGGCAGGCGGGCGTGGGCGGGCATCTGCCGGATCTTCGCGGTGGCGGTGTAACCGTCCATCTCGGGCATCATGACGTCCATCAGGATCAGGTCGATGTCCGGGTTCGCGGCGAGCGCGTCGATTCCCTTGCGGCCGTTCTCGGCGTGCAGGACCTCGACGCCGTGCAGCTCCAGGATGCCGCTGAGGGCGTAGAGGTTGCGGGCGTCGTCGTCGACCACGAGCACGGTACGGCCCTGCAGGGTGGCGTCCATGGCCTGCGGGACGGGCTGCCGCTGCTCGGCGCGTACGAGAGGAACGACATCGCCCGGCTGGTCGGCGGAGAGATGCAGGGCGATCCGCTCGCGCAGTTCGTCGAGGCTGGAGAGCAGCTCCAGGGGGCGCGTGCCGGCGCGCGACTGCAGGGCCCGCTCGTGGTCGGCGGCGAGCCTGCGGTTGTTGTGGGCGAGGACCGGGACCGTACGCAGCGCCCGGTCGCCGTCCATGGCGTCGAGGAAGGTGATGGCCTCGCTGTCGGCCATGTCGAGTTCGAGCACGACGCAGTGGAACGGCTGGGTGGCGAGGGCGGTGGCGGCGTCCTGGGGGCCCACGGCCGTGATCACCTCGATGCCGTCCTGGAAGCCGAGGTTACGGCCTCCGGCCAGTTCCGCGACGGCGTTCTCGGCGACGAGCGAGAGCAGCCCGCGCGGGCGTTCCTCGATCACCAGCAGCCGCCTCGGCTGCCGGGGCTGCGCGTGCGCGAGTCCGTCGCGGCCCGAGGGGGCGCCGTCGACGGCCGCCGCGAGCTGTGGGCCGTCCTCGGTCCTGGCGGGGTGCGCCGGGCCGGACGGTTCCTGGAAGTCCGCCCGTGCCACGGGCAGATAGAGCGTGAAGGTGCTGCCTTCGCCGGGCGTGCTCTCGGCGGTGAGTGCGCCGCCGAGCAGGTAGGCGATCTCACGGCTGATCGAGAGGCCGAGGCCCGTACCCCCGTACTTGCGGTTGGTCGTGCCGTCCGCCTGCTGGAAGGCGCCGAAGATGGCCTCCAGGTGCTGGGAGGCGATGCCGATGCCCGTGTCCTTGACCCGGAAGGCGACCACGGCACCGCCCCGGTGGACGCCGGCGGGCAGCTCCTCGTCCGCGGCGGGTTCGATCCGCAGCTCGACGCCTCCGCGCTCGGTGAATTTGACCGCGTTGGAGAGCAGGTTCCGCAGCACCTGGCGCAGCCGGGAGTCGTCGGTGACCAGGTCCACCGGCACACCGGGGGCGGTGGAGACGGTGAAGTCGAGGCTCTGCTGTGTGGTGAGCGGCCGGAACGTCGCCTCGACGTAGTCCAGGAGCCTGCGCAGCACGACCCGTTCCGGGTTGAGGTCCATCTTTCCGGCCTCCACCTTCGACAGGTCGAGGATGTCGTTGATCAGCTGGAGCAGGTCGGACCCCGCGGAGTGGATGATGCCGGCGTACTCGACCTGCTTGGCGGTGAGGTTGCGGGTCGGGTTCTGTGCGAGCAGCTGGGCGAGGATCAGCAGGCTGTTGAGCGGGGTCCGCAGCTCGTGACTCATGTTCGCGAGGAACTCGGACTTGTACTTCGAGGCCAGTGAGAGCTGCTGGGCGCGGTCCTCCAGCTCCTGCCGGGCCTGCTCGATCTCCAGGTTCTTGGCTTCGATGTCGCGGTTCTGCGTGGCGAGCAGGGCCGCCTTGTCCTCGAGTTCGGCGTTGGAGCGCTGCAGCTCCTCCTGCTGCACCTGCAACTCCTCGGAGCGCACGCGCAGCTCGTCCGCCAGGCGCTGCGACTCGCCCAGCAGTTCGTCCGTACGGGCGTTGGCGACGATGTTGCTGACGTTGACGCCCACCGTCTCCATGAGCTGCTCCAGGAAGTCCCGGTGCACGGCGGTGAAGGGGGTGAACGAGACCAGCTCGATGACGCCGATGACCTGGTCCTCGACCACGATCGGGAGCACGATCAGGCTGCCTCCCGACGTCTGGCCGAGCCCGGAGGAGATGTACACGTAGTCGCCGGGTACGTTCTCGGCCGCGATGGTGCGGCGACTGCGCGCGGCCTGGCCGACGAGCGACTCACCCAGCCGGATCCGCTTGCGGCCCGGGCTGTCCGCGGGAAGGCCGTAGGAGCCGACCAGCTTCAGTTCGGTCCCCTCCTCCCCGTCCTCCGCCAGGTAGAAGGCCCCGTACTGGGCGGAGACGAGGGGGACGAGCTCGTCCATGACGAGGTCGGCGACGACGGCCAGGTCGCGATGGCCCTGCATCAGCGCGGACATCCGGGCGAGGCTGGACTTCAGCCAGTCCTGCTCCTGGTTGGCCCTGGTCGTCTCGCGGAGCGAGCCGACCATCGAGTTGATGTTGTCCTTGAGTTCGGCGACCTCGCCCGAGGCGTCGACGGTGATCGAGCGGGTCAGGTCGCCCTCGGCGACCGCGCTCGCGACCTCGGCGATGGCGCGGACCTGCCGGGTGAGGTTGCCGGCGAGTTCGTTCACGTTCTCCGTGAGCCGCTTCCAGGTGCCGGAGACGCCCTCGACCTCGGCCTGGCCCCCGAGCCTGCCCTCGCTGCCGACCTCCCGGGCCACGCGGGTGACCTCGGCGGCGAACGAGGACAGCTGGTCGACCATCGTGTTGATGGTCGTCTTCAGCTCCAGGATCTCGCCCCGGGCGTCGACGTCGATCTTCTTCGAGAGGTCGCCGTTGGCGACGGCGGTGGTGACCTGGGCGATGTTCCGGACCTGCCCCGTCAGGTTGTTGGCCATGGAGTTGACGTTGTCGGTCAGGTCCTTCCACGTGCCCGCCACGTTCGGCACCCGGGCCTGGCCGCCGAGACGTCCCTCCGTGCCGACCTCGCGGGCGACCCGGGTCACCTCGTCGGCGAAGGCCGAGAGGGTGTCCACCATCGTGTTGATGGTGTCGGCCAGCGCGGCGACCTCGCCCTTGGCTTCCACTGTGATCCTGCGCGCCAGGTCGCCGCGTGCGACGGCGCTCGCGACCTGGGCGATCGAACGTACCTGCCCGGTGAGGTTGGACGCCATCACGTTGACGTTGTCGGTGAGGTCCTTCCACGTGCCGGAGGCTCCCCGGACGGTGGCCTGGCCGCCCAGGTTCCCCTCCGTACCGACCTCCCTGGCCACCCGGGTCACCTCGTCGGCGAAGGCCGACAGCTGGTCGACCATCGTGTTGATGGTCTCCTTCAGCTCCCTGATCTCGCCCCGGGCGTCCACGTCCACCTTCTGCGAGAGGTCGCCCTTGGCGACGGCGGTGGCGACGTGCGCGATGGAGCGGACCTGGGCGGTGAGGTTGCCGGCCATGGAGTTGACCGAGTCGGTGAGATCGCGCCAGGTGCCGGAGACACCCTTCACGTCCGCCTGACCGCCGAGGATTCCCTCCGTGCCGACCTCGCGCGCCATGCGCGTGACCTCGTCGGCGAAGGACGAGAGCTGGTCGACCATGGTGTTGATCGTGTTCTTGAGCTCCAGGATCTCGCCCCGGGCGTCCACGTCGATCTTCTGCGAGAGATCGCCCTTGGCCACGGCGGTGGCGACCTGGGCGATGTCACGGACCTGCGTCGTCAGGTTGCCGGCCATCGCGTTCACCGAGTCGGTGAGGTCCGCCCAGGTGCCGGAGACTCCGGGGACCTTCGCCTGCCCGCCGAGGGTTCCTTCCGTACCGACCTCACGTGCGACGCGGGTCACCTCGGAGGTGAACAGCGAGAGCTGGTCGATCATGCCGTTGAACACACTGGAGATCTCGCCCATCAGCCCGCTCGCCTCGTCGGGCAGCCGGGTTCCGAAGTCTCCGTCGCGTACGGCGGTGAGGCCGGCGAGGAGCTGTCGCAGTTCCGGCTCCCCCACCTCGGCCGGCCTCTGCCGCCCTACCCCCGAGGAGCCCTCGATCGTCGTCTCAGACATGATCCATCCTCGTCAGCTAGCGGGTCCCGCCGATGTACCGGGCGTCGTCAGGGCAGCGGCCGGGGTCCGCCGCCCTCCCGTACGTTCCCGGCCAGGACCGTTGTCGTACGGCAATCAACCCGAGACTACTCCCCCGTGATCGACGGGAGGGAGACGGAGCCGGATCCGGCGGCTGGAAGTGATCCGGTCCGGGCTCGTGGCACCCTCCCCGGACCGGTCTGCCGGACAGCCCGACGGGCCCCCGGGAGCGCGAGGACGGGGTACGCCCGCTTCCCTCACCGCTCCCTCTCCATGGCCTGAATCCGCCATTCCTCACGGTCGCGAACCCGGCGCGGCCGATCCGACACGCTGTAGCGGAACTGATGCCCGATGAGGGTGTCGGCGACGGGACGACGGGAAGACGACCCGAGTACGCAGAAGCGAATTCAGGGAGGAGGGGAACCATCATGCAGCCCCAGGGCGAGACGCGGTCCCGTGCCTCGATTCCTCGGCCCCGGCCGCCGCGCTCCGCCGACGACGAGCGGGCGGTACGCACGTCGACCCAGGCGCGAGAGTTCACCAGGCGGAGGCTGGCCGGCATGCGGCCGTGGGACGAATCACAGGTCGACGACCTGTTGCTCGTCGTCTCCGAGTTGGTGACCAATGCCGAACGTCATGGCGGTGGCCTCATCGATTTCCGCCTGGATGTGACACGGAACACAGCGACGGTGTCCGTCTCGGACGCCAGCGAGGACGCGCCCTTGTACCGGCGCCACGAACCAATGGTTCCCGGCGGGTTCGGGTGGCCGATCGTCCTGCACCTGTGCCGTGAGGTGGGCGTGACGGTCCGCGCCGGCGGCAAGACGATCCACGCGGTCGTACCCCTGGGGCAGTGACGGCCCCAGCGGATCCGGCACCGGAGAGACCCGGCGAGCGCAGCAGTGCCAGGGGAACGGGAATCATGGTCATCCAACCTCCGGCACGCCGCGTACCCCCTGTTCTCCTGCCCATTCCCGCTGAACAGGCAGGTTTTCCGCACGCTTTCCGGGGAATCTGCTGCCCTTGCCGCGGCCGGCGTCGTGCTCAGCGCTGGTACGTCCCGAGGAGGGTGCCCGAGGCCAGCTCCCGGCCCTTCAGCGCACCGTGCACGTCCTCGACACCCGGGTGGCCCTCGAGGGGCAGTGGCTCGGACAGGGCGTACAGGCGGAAGAAGTAGCGATGCGGCCCGTGGCCCGGCGGAGGCATCGGCCCGCCCCATCCCATGCGCCCGAAGCCGTTGGGCCACGGCAGTCCGCCCTGCGGCTTCGTGTCCTCCGCCACTCCGGTGGCCGCCGGATCGATGCCTGTGACCAGCCAGTGCAGGAAGGTCTCCCCCGGCGCGTCCGGGTCCTCGCACAGGAGCACGAGCTCCGTGGCCTCTTCGGGCACTCCTGACCAGGTCAGGGGTGGTGAGATGTTCTCTCCCTCCCCGCTGTACCGACGGGGGATCACCGTGTTGTCGTCGAACGCGGCGCTGCTGAGTTCCATTCCGCTCATGCGCGCCGCCCTACCCGCAACGACGGCACCGGCACCGGTTCACGCCCCGAAACCCCCGTTCGGCCGAGCGCCCGGTGGACCCGCGCGATCCGCTCCCGACGCCGCTCAGCCCTGTGGCGGGGCGGCCCGGTCCCGGCGGGAGCGCACCGCGCGCGTCACGCGTGCGATGCCGTAGCCGAGCAGCCAGGGCAGCACGGTGATGCCGAAGACGTAGACGACGAGATAGCCCGTGAGGTCCTCCTGCCAGGTCTCCTCCTTCAGCCGGAGGAGGCCGGACATGAGGACGGTGCCCGAGATCCCCACAGGCACGGCGGGCACCAGCACGGACCACAGTCGCGGCGTCCAGCCGGGCCGGCGGGCACACCACACACCGAATCCCGCCATGAGGAAGGGCCCGAGCGGCACCCAGAACACCACCGGGACGAACAGCAGCGCCAGCCAATCGTCCGAGTACCCGAACATCACGCGGCATCCCCCCCGACATCAGCCGCCCTCGTGCTACCTGCCCCGCCGCGGCCGCACCTGAATCATGGCCGCGGGTGTGAGGTGGCCGACACGGTCGCCGTCCTCAACCGCCGCGCCCCTCCTGGCGTCTGGCTTCCTGGAGGCTTCCTGGAGCCTGCACGACGACGAGGAGCACGCGTGGCCACCAGCGCAGAGTCCGCCCCACCCGCCGAGCACGCAACGCGGGGCCGGCCCACGACCGGTGAGCCGACCGATTCCGCCACACCCGCCTGGCGCATGCTCCTGGGTTACGTACGGCCGCACCGCTGGACGCTGCTCCTCGGCGCGGTGCTGTCGCTGGTCACCGGAGCCACCGGGCTCGCGCTGCCGCTGGTGGCCAAGTTCCTCATCGACGCGCTCACCGAGGACCGGCCGATCGCCGGCGCCCTGGTGCTGATGTCGGTCCTGGTCGTCGCCAACGCGGGGATCGGCGCGCTCGGCGGGTACGTCCTGCAGCGCACCGCGGAGTCGGTCGTCCTCGGCGCCCGGCGCACCCTGTCGTCGTATCTCCTGCGACTTCGCATCACGGCGGTGGACCGCAGTGAGCCCGGCGATCTGATGGCCCGGGTCACCTCGGACACGACCCTGCTGCGCGAGGTCACCACCGACTCCCTGGTGGGTCTCGGCACCGGAGGGCTGACGCTCGTCGCGACGCTGGTGATGATGGGCGTGGTCGACCCGGTCCTGCTGGCGGTCACGCTCGGCGTCGTGCTGGGCGCGGGGACGGTGATCGGCGTCTTCGTGCCCCGCATCAACAAGGCCAGCAGGCAGGCGCAGGACGCCGTCGGGGCGATGGGGGCGTCGCTGGAGCGCATCCTGGGCGCACTGCGTACCGTCAAGGCGTCCGGCGCCGAGCACCGTGAGGAGCAGGCCGTGCACGCGGCGGCCGAGGAGTCTTGGCGGCAGAGCCTCCGGGCCGCCAAGTGGTCGGCGCTGGCCGGGAACACGGCCGGCCTGTCCATGCAGATCGCGTTCATCACCGTGCTCGCGGTCGGCGGCGCCCGGGTCGCCACCGGCGCGATCGACGTGGGCACTCTGGTCGCGTTCCTGCTGTACGTCTTCTATCTGATGTCGCCGATCCAGCAGGTCGTCGGCGCCGTCACCCAGTACCAGGCCGGGGCAGGCGCGCTGGCCCGGATCCGCGAGGCGCTGCAGCTGCCGGCCGAGCCGCCCGCCGCGCCCGCGCCGCTGCCCGCGCCCGGCGCCGAACCCGCCGCGCTGGCCTTCGAGGACGTCCGGTTCCGGTACGCGGACGATCTGCCGCATGTCCACCACGGCGTGACCTTCTCCGTACCGCAGCGCGGTATGACCGCGTTCGTCGGCCCGTCCGGCGCGGGCAAGACCACCGTCTTCTCGCTCATCGAGCGGTTCTACGACCCGGAGGCCGGACGGATCACCCTCGACGGCCGCGACCTGAACGCCTGGGAGATACCGCGGCTGCGTTCCGCGATCGGGTACGTCGAGCAGGACGCGCCGGTGCTCTCAGGCACCCTGCGCGACAACCTGCTGCTCGGCAACCCCGAGGCCGGCGAGGACGACGTACTGCGGGTACTGGGGACCACCCGGCTCGACGGTCTCGTCGACCGGCTCCCCAAGGGCCTCGACACGCTCGTGGGCCATCGCGGTACCAAGCTGTCCGGCGGCGAGCGTCAGCGCGTCGCGATCGCCCGCGCGCTCCTGCGCCGTCCCCGGCTGCTCCTGCTCGACGAGGCCACGAGCCAGCTCGACGCCGTCAACGAGGCCGCGCTGCGCGACACCGTGGCGGACGTGGCCCGCACCACGACCGTGATGGTGGTCGCCCACCGGCTGTCCACGGTCACCATGGCCGACCGCATCGTCGTCATGGACGCGGGCCGGGTACGGGCAGTGGGCACGCACCGCGAACTCATCGCCGTCGACCCGCTGTACGCGGAGCTCGCCGCCACGCAGTTCCTGGCCACCGCCGACAACTGACCGCGGTTCCCCGGGCGCTCAGCGGGGCGCCCGGCGCTGTGGGGCTCCAGGGGCTTCCCTTGTGCACGGGGCTCCTGGGGCGCTCGGGTAGACCAACCGCTGTTCCGAGCCAAAAGCGGGGCCGTTCACGGGCGGATTGTTGGCCGGGCTCCGCCCTGCCCTGCCGTCCCCGGGCGCCTAGCATTCGACCACCCCCGCCCACACCGGCAGGGAGCCTCAGCAATCACGCATGACATGTACATGATAGTTCAACCGTTGCCGGTTGGACCACCCCTGTGGCGCAGCGAAGCACTGGATGGGAGAAATCATGAGAGTCCCCCTGCTCGTGGGCGGAGCGGTCGCCGCCCTGTTCGCCTCGGCCCTGCCGACACAGGCGACGCCGTCGTCGATCGTCGACCCGCCCCCGGACCGGATCGTCATCGACATCGCCACGGTGAACGGCTCCGGCTGCCCCCTGGGCACCGCGGCCATCGCCGTGTCCGAGGACAACACCGCCTTCACCGTCACCTACAGCGAGTACCTGGCCCAGGTGGGCGGCGGCTCCGCCCCTACGGCGGCCCGCAGGAACTGCCAGCTCAACCTCCTGGTGCATGTGCCCCAGGGGTTCACCTACGCGATCGCCAGCGCCGACTACCGAGGCTACGCGTCGCTCCAGCCCGGCGCGAGCAGTACCGAGAAGGCCTCGTACTACTTCCAGGGTTCACCGAACACCGCGTCCCGGACCCACACCTTCCGGGGTCCGTACGAGGACAACTGGCAGGCCACGGACAACACCGACTGGGCGCAGCTCGTATGGGCACCCTGCGGCGTGCAGCGGAACTTCAACATCAACACCGAACTCCGGGTGAACGCCGGCACGTCGAACCCGGCCAAGACCAGCTACATGACCATGGACTCGACCGACGGTGACATCAGCACCGTCTACCACCTCGCGTGGAAGGAGTGCCCCACGAACTGACAGGGCGTCACCCCGGCCGGGCCCCCCGTCCCGGCCGGGGACACCTCACCCGGGGGACCGCTCACGGCTCTTGACGGACACTTAACTTACTTCTTAAATCATGGAGGCGACAAAGGAGGGAACGACCACACACGCACATCAAGGTATGTCATGCGCATGACCTCCTACCCACCTGTCGCCCTCCGCCCCGGCAGGGCCGGATGTGCCCCTCCCCCACCCGCATCCGACGGAAGCGAGAGCCATGCACTCCTCCCGACCACCTCGCCGCCCCCTGCGGAAGGTCCTGTCCGCTCTGGCAGGCGCCGCCCTGTTGCTGGGCATCGCCGGCACCGCCCCCACGCCCGCCGCCGACGACGCCACGCGCGCGGTGCCCGCCGCCGGAGCCGCCGCGGTCACCTTCGCCGAGGAGTTCGACGGGCCCGCGGGCTCCGCCGTGAACGGCGGCCGCTGGCAGCTCGAAACCGGTGACAACGTCAACAACCACGAGCGGCAGTACTACACGGCCGGCACCGCCAACGCCGCGCTGGACGGCCAGGGCCATCTCGTGATCACGGCGCGCCGCGAGAACCCCGGCAACTACACCTGCTGGTACGGCCGGTGCGAGTACACCTCGGCGCGTCTGAACACGGCCGGCCGCTTCACCGCCCAGTACGGCCGGGTCGAGGCGCGGATGAAGGTGCCCCGCGGCCAGGGCATGTGGCCGGCGTTCTGGATGCTCGGAAACGACCTCGGCCAGGTCGGCTGGCCGAACTCGGGCGAGATCGACGTCATGGAGAACGTGGGCTTCGAGCCCTCCACCGTCCATGGCACCCTCCACGGTCCGGGCTACTCCGGGGCGGGCGGCATCGGCGCCGGCTACACGCTGCCCGGCGGACAGGCGTTCGCCGACGCGTTCCACACCTTCGCCGTGGACTGGGCCCCGGACCGGATCACCTGGTCGGTGGACGGAACCGTGTACCAGACCCGTACGCCCGCCGATCTGGGCGGCCGGGCCTGGGTCTTCAACAAGCCCTTCTTCCTCATCCTGAACCTCGCGGTCGGCGGCTACTGGCCCGGCGACCCGGACGGCTCCACCGTCTTCCCGCAGCAGCTCGTCGTGGACCACGTCCGGGTCACGACCGACGACGGCCCGGCCACCGGCCGACGGATCACCGGACTCGGCGGCAAGTGCGTGGACGTCGCCGGCGCGAACGCGGCCAACGGCACTCCGGTACAGCTCTACGACTGCAACGGCACCGCGGCGCAGCAGTGGACGGTCGGCACGGACGGCACGATCCGGGCACTGGGCAAGTGCCTCGACGCGGCCTCGGGCGGCACGGCGGACGGCACCCTCGTCCAGCTGTGGGACTGCAACGGCACGGCGGCCCAGCGCTGGGTCGCCAACGCGGCCCGGGACATCGTCAACCCCCAGGCGAACAAGTGCCTGGACGCCACCGGCAACAACTCCGCCAACGGCACGCGCCTCCAACTGTGGACCTGCTCCGGAGCGGCGAACCAGAAGTGGACGGTCGGCTGAGTCCGGTACAGCCGACAGGAGAGTGCCCCCTCGCGAGCGGGGGCACTCTGCGGTTGTCACCATGAGCCCGGTTGCCCGCGTGTCACTCCGGATCGTTCCGGATGCCCTGCCCGGCCCTCCCCCCTCTACCGTGTCGACGGCGCCCGCCAGAGCGACCAGTCCGTGGCCCGGGGGAGCAACGATGTCGTCGACCACCACCACCGAACGCCGCACCGCCACCGTGCTCAGGCATCAGGAGCGCACGGTGCTCTCCGCGGTCGGCTGCGGCCTGCGGGACCACGAGATCGCCGCCGCCCTCGCCATCCCCGAGGACGCCGTGGCCGCACACCTCGCGCGGATACTGGCGAAGCTCGGTCTGCGCGACCGGGCCGCGGCCATCGTCCACGCCTTCGACTGCGGCCTGGTCGTCCCCGGACGTGGTCCCCGCACGCAGCCGGTGAGCTCCGCCCTGCGGTCCGCCGCTCGGGCGGCCGGACCGACGGTACGGATTTCCGTGCTCGGCCCCGTGCGGGCATGGCACGACGGGCGGCCCCTGGATCTCGGGCATCCGCGCCAGCAGGCGGTGCTGGCGACGCTGGCGCTCTGCGCGGGACGGCCCCTCACCCGGCAGGAACTGCTCGACGACGTATGGGGGATGGAGCCGCCGGCCGCCAACGTGGTGCCGGTGTACGTCTACCGATTACGCAAGATCCTGCGCATCGGGGACAGCCCGGACTCGGTCATCGAGCACGCCCGGCACGGCTACCGGCTGGTCCCCGGGGCGGTCGACGTGGACGCGGCGCGTATGGAGGAACTGGTCGCGGCCATCGGAACGGCCGATCGCGCGGGTGAGCCGGCCGAGGCCGTCCGCCTGTGTGCCCAGGCGCTGGAGCTGTTTCGTGGGGAGCCGCTGGCCGGTCTGCCCGGGCCGCTCGCGGAGCTGGAGCGCATGCGGCTCACCGAGCGCAGGATCGCCCTTCTGCAGCGGAAGCTGGAGTGGCAGCTGCGGCTGGGCCAGGACGCGGAGGCCATCGACGAGCTGTTCGCCCTGTCCGTGGCCAACCCTCTGAACGAACCGGTGGCCGCGATGCTTATGCGGGCGCTGTACCGCAACGGCCGCCAGGCCGACGCGCTGACCGTGTTCGACCGCGCCCGCCGCAGCCTGGCCGACGATCTGGGCGTATCCCCCAGTCGGATGCTGCGGCGGACGCACACGATGATTCTGCGCGGTGACGAAGCCGGCCTCGGCCTCACTCCCCTGGCCGGCCGCACCGCCTGCCCGTGATCACCAGGAGGCGGGGTACCAGGCGCCGTTGTACCACTGCTCGTTGGCGCTGTCGTTGTGGTGGTCCATGTTGAAGTCGTTGGGGTAGTTCCTGACGTGGTTCCCCGGGTAGGTCCAGATACCGGCGGACTCGTCGCAGACGTAGTCCCAGTGACAGATCGTCTTGACCGGGATGTCGCCGAAGAACCGGTCGGCGCCGGCGAGCGGAGCGCCGACGATTCCGCCGAAGGGCACGGATCCGCCGTTCGCGCCGGGATTGCCCTGACGCTTCGGGTCCGCGATGAGAATGGCGTTGACGTTGTCGAACGTCTGCCAGTTCTCGGTGACCCAGATGTGCACCACCGCCGCGCCCAGGGAATACCCGCCCATCTTGACGTGCTGGCCCGGGCACGCGGCACGTTGGTCGCGGACCAGCCGGTTCAGTTCATTGACGCCGGCCCGGGCGCTCGCGCCATTGGGAATCTGCGTGGGGTATCCGACGTGCTGCTGAATGTTCCCGGTGAAACCGTCGTTGTTCCACGAACTTCCCGTACCGCCGACGACGATCGTGTACGTGCCCTCGCACGGAGCCGTCGCCGCTGCCTGCGCCGTCGAGCCCTGGGCCACCGAAAGCCCGGCTGTCATCAGAAGTCCGGCCAGCGCGGCCGTGATCCTCTTCGCTCGCATTTCGATCCTCCATGTGGTCGGCCTACGGGTGACGACATTGACAGAGGCCGATGACATCCCGATGAAACGCGTACGGGACCGATTCCATCGGCATTTCATCGACGCCTTCTACTGTCGGCCGCCGAATACCGGAGTTCACGGCAGAAAGGCACACGATGGCAAGAACTGGCTTATACCGGGTGTTCACCGGACTGGCCTTGGTAGCCGCTGTCTGGGCGTTGGTCGTCGGGATGACCGCCTCGGTCGCCCTCGCCCAACCCGACCCCGGTCCGCGCCCGGGTGACGACCGGTACGGCGTCTCCCACTACTTCAGCGGTCCCGAGGGGCTGGCGATTCCGACCGAGCCGTGTGATCCGGCCGGTCCGTCGGCCACCGACGGCCTCATGGCCGCACAGCTCAATCCTCAGCTGCAGGCACGGATGGCCGGCTATCTGACGGCCTACAAGATGTCCTGCGCGCGGATGGTCACCCAGGCGGTGAAGGACCGGGGGCTCAACCCACGAGCCGCGGCGATCGCCCTTGCCACGATCATCGTGGAGACCAACATGAACAACTACTCCCAGGCCGTCGACCACACCAGCATCGGCCTGTTCCAGCAGCAGGACTGGTGGGGCAGCAGGGAACAGCGCCTGAACCCGGCCTACGCCACGAACGCCTTCCTCGACGCGATGGAGGAGCAGTTCCAGGGCGGCTCGTGGAACAACGTCGCGATCGGCGAGGTGTGCTGGAAGGTTCAGCGGCCGCGGGAGGACCTGCGCCACCTGTACGGGCTCGAGGCGGGTGACGCCGTGCTGATCGCCAACGCGCTGTGGTCCGGGATGACCGCAGGCCCCAAGCACCCGTACGCCGCCGGTCGGGTGGTGTCCGGGCGGTCCGCGGACGGGCGGCTCGAGGCCTTCGCCGCTGGTGCCGACGGCGTGTACCACTCGTGGCAGACCGAGGTGAACGGCGGTTGGTCGCGGTGGCGGTTCGCGGGTGGTCCGCGCAACGCGCAGCTGGCGGTGGCGTCCAACGCGGACGGCCGGCTGGAGCTGTTCGCGCTGTCGGACAGCACGTTCGACCACATGTGGCAGACGGCGCCCAGTGCGGGCTGGTCCGCGTGGGAGAACTTCGGCACCGGGGGGTACCGGCTGGCGGCGGGCAACAACGCCGACGGCCGTATCGAGGTGTTCGCGTCCAATGCCAGCGGTGTGTTCCACCGCTGGCAGACCGCGCCGAGCGGCGGTTGGGCCCCCTGGGCCGGCTCGGGTGGCGGCCCGGCCAACGCGCGACTCGCCGTCGAGACCGCGCCCGACGGGCGACTGGAGGTGTTCGCGTTGTCGGACTCCACGTTCGGGCACCTCTACCAGACCGGCGTCAACGGGGGTTGGTCCTCGTGGGAGCGCTTCGGCGAAGGAGGGCACGCCGTCGCCGCCAACTACAACCAGGACGGCAGGCTCGAGGTGTTCGCCTCCAACGCGGAGGGGGTGTTCCACCGCTGGCAGACCGGCCCGACGTCGTGGTCGGAGTGGACGGGCACCGGCGGTACACCCGACGCCGAGCTGGTCACCTCACGGTCGGTCGACGGCCGGGTCGAGGTGTTCGCGATCAACGCCACCACCGCGAGCCATGCCTGGCAGACCGGCCCGAACGCGGCGTTCTCGCAGTGGGAGACGTTCGGTACCGGTGGCAGCGCGATCGGGGCGAGCAACAACGCCGACGGTCGTATCGAGGTGTTCGGTACCAGTCACGCGGGCGTCTACCACCGGTGGCAGACCGGGTTCGCCAGCTGGTCGGAATGGGGCTGGCTCAACGATTCCGGCCCCGCGGTCGTCTGACACGTACCCGCGTTCCCGCCGTCGTCCCGCGGGCCGCACCAGCGGCCGGGACGACGGCGGGCTTCGCGTCAGGAGGCGAAGTGTCGTTCCAGCCGGGGAATCAGATCCCGGAGGTCCTCTTCCCAGCAGCCGGCGTTGTGGCCGCCGTTGCACCGGGTGCCCCAGCCGGAGCCGTCGCCGTAGTTCACGAAGTGGTACGACATGCCCAGGGCGTCCATGGCGTTCTTGACGTGTTCGGCCGCGCCCTCGAGCCAGAACTCCAGGTCGCCGGGAGAGCCGCCCCCGTTGCCCACGTAGATCGAGACCCCGACTCCGCCGCCCTTGAGCCTGTCCATGTGCTGCGACGGGTCGACCTCGTTCCACCGCCGGTCGGCGTTGAACACCGGGTAGGGCGAGCCGAACGCGGCGTCGCTGTCCACCGAGGGCTCGTAGGCGACGAGGGAGGCGACGACGGCCAGTCGCAGGTCCATGGACCGGACCGACAGGTCGATGTCGCCGGACAGGGATGCGGTCTGGCTGAACAGGTCGGGACGGACCTGGGCGTAGTGGAGGGCTCCGAACCCGCCCATGGAGATGCCGGCGACGGCCCTCGCCTTCTTGGTGGCGAGGGTCCGCAGGTTCGCGTCGATGAACGGGATCACCTGCTTGAGGTGGAAGTTCTCCCAGTTCTGAGCACCCGCCTTGGTCTTCTGGTTCAGCCAGTTGGCGTACCAGCCCCGAGCGCCGCCGTCCGGGATGACGGTGATCATCCGGTCCGACATGCTCAGCGCCGGATAGGTCTGCTGGACGGGGTCGTCGGGTGACCCGTGCAGGAAGTACATCACCGGGTACCGCCGGCTCGGGTCGTCGTGGTAGCCGCTCGGCAGAATGATTTTGATGTGCTGCTCACCGGCGACCTCGGGCGTGGTCACGGTGATGTAGAAGTTGGTGGCGTTGCCTGTCGCCGTGCCGACCTGGGTCAGCCCGAACCCGTTCGCCATCGGTGGCGGCACGGAGTCGTCCGCGGCCTGCGCCGAACCTGCCGGCAGGGCCGTGACCATGGCCAAGGCGGCGAGGATCCAGGCCACCACCATGCACCGGCCATTCGATTTCCTTCTCACAGGGCTCCCTCTCGTGATCGTTGTCGTTGCGTCGATGTCAGTCGAGGACCTTGACCACCAAGGCCGGCGAGGCCGCGATCTGGTCCTCGGTGAAGCGCTCGGTCACCCACTGGCCGGCCGCGAAGAGCTTGGTCTGATCGGCGTGGTGCGGCGAGTTCGGGTCGGCCGACTGGGAGTAGGTCAGGACGGAGCGCGCCTGCGGCGGGCCGTCGGCTGTGAACCGGACCTGCTGGATGAAACTCGACCCGAAGACGATGTCCGGCTTTCCGTCGACCTGGCCGGCAGTGATCACGTTCAGCACGCCGAGTTCGCCGATCGCGCCGTGGATCGGGATCTGCTCACCACCGCGGGTCACCTTCTGGTGGTCCGACAGCGGCGCGTTCAGCGGAATGCCTGCCTTGCGCAGCGCGAGAACGGCCCGGGCCAACGCGTCACGGACGGCGGAGCTCCCCGGGTCCAGTGAATTGGGCGTGTGCACCGGGTCCTTGGGGTCGAAGGGGACCCGCCAGGGGAGCTTCTCGATCCCCTGTCCGCCGAGCAGGGAGAACCAGTAGTTCGCGAAGAGCAGGGATCCCCGGCTCTCCGCCGTGTAGTCGTGGTCCTTCCAGGCGGCGAGGATCGGGCATGCCTCGCTCACGTTGACCAGGTTGCCGTCCACCAGGACGAGCCCGAAGGGGACGCTTCTGCACATCGCCACGGTGGTGTTGAGCGCCAGGTCGGCCGCCCTGCTGTTGTCGGCGAAGAGCAGCGTCCCCATGGTCTCGGGTGTGAAGCCCCTGCCCGGCAGGCCGTCGGTTCCGTCGATCCGCTTCTGCGCGGTGAGGATGAGTTCCTGGGTACGCAGGGAGCGGGGCGCCCCCATGTCCCCCATCACCCGGGGGAAGGCCAGCGGCTGCTCGGGGTTGGCCAGCCAGGCGCTGTCGTTGGCGTTGCCCACGAAGTCGTCGCGGATCAGGCGTGGCTGCTTGTGCGGGTCCAGGAGTCCCGGTGCGGCCGCGTTCGGGTCGTCGGGCCAGTCGCACGCGCTGCGCTTGCCGTCGAGGATGGAGATCGGCGGCACGTTCGGCAGCCGTAGGGGCTGGTTGAACAGCAGTTGGCCGGTCATGGTGAGGCACGACTGCGCGTGCGCGTCGGTGATGTTCGGGGCGGCCTGGATGTCCGCGTACAGCGCCTTGCCCTTGCGGTCGGAGGCGACGGTGTTGAAGAAGGGGACGCCCTGCGTGGTCTCCAGGATGTTCACCACGTCGTCGACGTCCTTGGCCTGGTCGAGGCCGAACCAGGTGTTCAACGCCCGCAGGTTGTGCATGTTCACGTCGCGTACCGCGTGCGCGCTGACCGCCCAGGGCAACGGGACGCCCTGCATCGACGTGGTGATCGGGCCGTACCGGGTGGACCACAGCGTCCTGGTGACCTTGTCGATGGAGCCGTCCGCGTTCAGCACGTCGACACCGACCTGCTGCGAGGTCATCTGCTCCCAGGCGCCGTCGACCAGGTACTTCGTGGGGTTGAGCGGGTCCACCTGGACGTCGAACAGCCCGAAGGGAGCCACCGTGGCGACGGTGTGACTCCAGGCGACATCGTCGTTGTACCCGATGTTCACTGCGGGGAGCCCCAGCAGGCTCGCCCCGGAGACGTTGAGCTTCCCGGGGATCGTCAGCTGGCTCTGCCACATCCGGTTCTTGCCCTGCCACGGAAAGTGCGGGTTGGCCAGGAGCATGCTGGTGCCGCCGGAGACGCCCTGCGAACCGACCGCCAACGCGTTGCTGCCCATGCTCTGCCGACGGCTCACCGCCATCGCGTCACGGATCCTCGCCGCGGTCTCCCTGGGCGTGGACGCCGGCCGCGCGGCACCCGGCGCCCCCGGGGGCGTGGCGTTCACCTGGCCGTCCAGCAGCGCGTCGGCGCTGCCCATGATGATCTCGGCATGCGCATGCCGGTAGACGTCCAGTTCCGTGATCGGCCGCACCCAGGCCGCACCGCGGCAGGCCGGGTCGGAGAGGTTGTTCACGCCCGTCTCGGACAGGTACCTGTTGTATCCCCGGACGTAGCCGCGGATGGCCTCTTCGACCTCCGGTGCGGGCCCGTCGGGGGCGGGCTGTTCGAGCAGCCGCTCCACCACCAGGTTGTCCTTGATCCGCTGGAAGTACAGGTCGCTGTTGAGGTTGGTGGTGCTGTTCTGGTTCTGCCCGGGGCTCGCCTTGCCTGCGGGCCCCAGATGGCGGGAGCGCTGGGCGTTGACCATCAGATAGGTGTCGGCCAGGGTGCAGATGTTGTCCTTGGCCGCCGCGTATCCGTAGCCCGTTCCCAGCCCCTCCCAGTCCGAGGCGACGATGTGCGGGATCCCGTACTCGGTGTAGCGGATCGTCGGCCTGTCGGGCCCCGGTCCGGCAACCGCTGACCCCGTCGTCACCGGCCCTTCGGCCGCCGATCCGCCGGCAGTCGACCTCGTCGCCGCCGATCCGGTGGCCGTGGACCCCGTGGCGGCCATCGTGCTCATCACCGCCACCGCGGTCGCGACCGCCACCGGCAGCCTCGCTCTGCATCTCCTCCGCGCCATCGAGCCGTCCTTCCCCTGGGTACCGGTTCTCGTCCGAACTCGGTCACGCTAAGGAGGGGCGATGAAATCCCGATGATGCGGCGGACGGCTGCCGCGGCCCGCCGGCCGGACCGCTGCCCCCTAGCCGACGCGCTCCCGCCTGTCACTCCGTACTCTTCCGGGGTCTCCCGGCCCTAGGGCGTTGCTACGTTCCCTACCGCCCGTTCGCACGACCGGGTCGACGGACCGCGCCCACGGAGGAGCTTCCTGTGCTTCCTGGACTTTCCCGCCGCGCACTGGCCTGTGTGCTCGCGGCGACAGCCGCCCTGCTGCTGCCGGCCCTGGCGCCGGCGCCTCCGGCCGCGGCCCGGCCCGCCGCTCTCACCGGGGCCTGTCCGGCCGCCGGCTTCGTGTCCCAGCACTTCCACGACGGTCACAACGGCGTCGACATCGCCAACGGTGTCGGGACGCCGATCTACGCCGTGGGCGACGGCGAGGTGACCATCTCGGGGTACGAGCCCGGCTACGGCCAGTGGATCCGCGTGCAGCACCCCGACGGGAGGATCTCGGAGTACGGGCACATGTCCCGGCGGGACGTCTTCGCCGGCGACCGTGTCGTGGCCGGCCAGCAGATCGCCCTGATGGGCTCCGAGGGGCAGTCCACCGGCCCCCACCTCCATCTGCGGATCTGGGGGGACCGGTCCACCTCCTACGGCGTCGACCCCGAGGTCCACCTCGCGGAACGCGGCGTCGTGCTGCCCTGCACCCCGGGCAGCGGCCCGCGGCCCACGCCGCCCGTCCACCCGGCGGAGTCGGGCCGGGTCGTGTCGGCCCGGTCGGCGGACGGACGCCTCGAGGTGTTCGCGGCCGGAGCCGACGGCATCCATCACGCCTGGCAGCAGGAGGTCAACGGCAACTGGTCGGCCTGGGAACCCCTCGGCGGACCCGCAGACGCGGAACTCGCGATCGCGCCCAACGCCGACGGCCGTCTGGAGCTGTTCGCCCTCAACGGGAACACCTTCCAGCACCGTTGGCAGCAGAGCCCGTCCGGCGGCTGGTCGAACTGGCAGACCTTCGGCGAGGGCGGCCGGGACACCGCGGCCGGCGTCAACGCCGACGGCCGAATCGAGGTCTACGCGTCCGGCCCGGTCGGGCTCTTCCACCGGTACCAGGTCGGCCCGAACGGCGGCTGGTCGGAGTGGGAGCCCACGGGCGGCGGCCCCGCCGACAGCCGTGTGGAGATGGAGAAGTCACCCGACGGGCGACTGGAGGTCTTCGCCCTCAACGGCAGCACCTTCCAGCACCGGTACCAGACCGCGCCCAACGGCGGCTGGTCCCCGTGGGACGCCTTCGGCGAGGGCGGCCACGACCTGACCGTGGACCACAACGCCGACGGCCGGCTGGAAGTCTTCGCCTCCGGCCCGGTCGGCGTCTTCCACCGGTACCAGACCGGTCCCGCCGGGTGGTCCCGCTGGGAACCCACTGGCGGCCCGGCCGACGCACAGCTCACCAGCGAACGCACCCCCGACGGCCGCGTCGAAGTCTTCGCGATGAACGGCACCACCGCCATGCACACCTGGCAGACCGCCGTGAACGCCCCCTACAGCGACTGGGCCCCCTTCGGCACCGGCGGTACCGCAGTCACCGCCGCCACCAACGCCGACGGCCGGATCGAGGTCTTCGGCACCAATCCGGCCGGCACCTTCCACCGGTGGCAGACCGGCTTCTCCACCTGGTCCGGCTGGACCTGGCTCAACGACACCGCCGGCCCAGGCCTCGACTGACCCGCTCCCTCTGGAGGGACTCGTGCTTCCGATCAGCAGACGGAGCCTCTTGCACGGTGTGGCCGGGGCCGGTGTGCTCCCGTTCCTGGGCATCGGCCCGGCCGCCGCCGCGGCCTCCGAGGACACCCCGTCCCCCCAGTGGGTCGCCGCGGGACCCTTCACCTACGTCCACGACCCGTCGACCTCCACCGGCCCGCGCTATCTCAACGATCACTCATTGCTCCACGCGCGGGGCCGCTGGCACCTGTTCGGCATCGTCGGGGACAGCGCGCCGCGCGGCGAGTCCCCGGACAGCTCGGCGGAGATCTCCTTCGCCCACGCCTCGGCCTCCAGCCCGCACGGGCCGTGGACCAGCCACGCCGACGCCCTCACCGTCGACCCGTCCTATTTCGGCGAGGAACACCTGTGGGCGCCGCACGTCGTCGAGGCCGACGGCAGGTTCTGGATGTTCTACGCCGCGGGCGGCGAGCGTGGTGCCGCGATCAACCTCGCCACGTCGACCGACCTGTTCACCTGGACCCGCGAACCGTCCGGCCCGCTGTTCCGGGGGCGCGCGGCGCGTGACCCGATGGTGCTGCGGGTCGGCGGCGAGTGGGTCATGTACTACACGGAACTCTCGGACGTGGGCGGCCACCATGTCGTGGCGTACCGCCGTTCCGCCGATCTGCTGCACTGGAGCGAGCCGGGCGTCGCGTTCACCGACGCGAGCACGGACGCGACCGTCTCGGTCACCGAGTCGCCGTACGTCGTCCAGCGGGACGGCTGGTACTACCTGTTCATCGGTCCGCGCAACGGATACGAGGGAACCGAGGTCCTGGCGTCGCGCGACCCGTTCCACTTCGCACTCGCGGGGTACGCGGGCCATGTGCCCGGGCACGCCGTCGAGGTGATCGCCGACGGGGAGAGGTGGTACGTCAGCGCCGCGGGCTGGTTCCGCAACGGGCTGTACGTGGCCCCCCTGTACTGGCGGGACACGCCGGCCCCATGGCAGAGCCCCGACAACCCGGTGGCCGGCCTCGATGTGCACGGCCGCCTCACGGTGTTCGCTCTCGACGCCACCGACCGCTCCATGCTGCGGCGCGTCCAGCTCGACCCGTACACCGACACCTGGTCGGAGTGGGAGACGTTCGGCGGGCCGGCGGGTGCGGTGCCCACACTGGGCCGCGACACCGACGGCAGGCTCGAGGTGTTCTCGATCGCCCCGGGCGGTGTCCACCTCAACCACCGCGTACAGAGGCCGGACGGCGGGTGGCACGACTGGACGGGGTTCGGGGGGCCGGCCGGCGCCGCCCCTGCCGTCGCCCGCGCCGCGGACGGCCGCCTGGAAGCCTTCGCGCTGAGCCCGGGCGGCGCCTCCGTCGCGCGGCGACGGCAGACGGCACCCGGGTCTCTGGCCTGGGCCCCGTGGGAGCCGGGGTTCGGTGGGGCGGCGGGCGCGCCTCCCGTGGTCGCGGCGAATGCCGACGGCCGGCTGGAGGCGTTCGTCCTCTCGCCCGGCGGCTCGGGGATCGTCCACCGCTGGCAAGAGGCCGCCGACGGCCCCTGGACCGTGGCATGGCACCCGTTCGGCACGGCGGCCGGTGCCGCGCCCCGAGGGGCCAGGGACGGCAGCGGCCGGCTCACCGTCGCCGCGATCGGACCGTCGGGCGTGGGGACCTTCGCCCGGCGGCAGACCGTGCCGAGCGGCGGCTGGGACGAGTGGCAGCCGCTGTTCGGCTGGAGCGCCGGCGCTCCGGCGTTCGCCGCCAACGCCGACGGCCGGCTGGAGGCGTTCTCCCTGGCGCCGGGCGGCGCCCGGCTCAGCCACCGCTGGCAGGTGGCTCCAGGCGGGAACTGGGCTCCCGGCGGTGAGTTCGGCGAGCCCGGCATCCGGCTCGCCGCCCCACCCATGGCCGTGCTCGACCCTGCCGGGCTGCTGCACGTCTTCGCCGTCACCGTCGCGGGCGGGATACGGACCCGCGTCCAGGACCGGCCGAGCGGCGGGTGGCGGCCGTGGACGGCCTTCGGCGACCGCGCGGTCGCGCCCCTCGTGTCAGGCAGCCCCGCACTCTGAGCGGAGAGTACGGATCGCGCCACGTGAACGGGGGAATCAGCCCTTCGTACGCGCCGTGGATCTCCCTGGAATCCTCCGCGTGCGGTGACCTTCCCCACCTTGTGCGGCCCGGGGGGCGGCATTCGTACCCCGCACGGCAGTTGCCGCTCTAGCGCGCCCGGCCTCCGCGGAGGCAGCCGTCTCCCCCATGTCTCGGCGCGGCAACTGCGCCTGAACAGCTCGGCGGAGGCCCCCGGGACGCGGCGAGTGGCGTCCCCGGCGGACCGTGTCGCGGCGCGCCACGGGGAGAGCACTTCGGGAGCTTCCCCGCACCGCTGCGGCCGGCGGCCCGCCCCCGCGCTGTCGGTCGGGGCGAGGTGGCCAAAGTACGACGGTGAACTCCCGTGATGGATGAGTATCGTTCGGCTCGTCCGACACGTAGGGCCGGGGGAACGGGGGGAACGGTGAGCGGCGTAGTCGTCCATCTGCCGCGGGGGAGCGGTGGCGGCACCGACGGCGGCGAACCGCGCGGTGACGCGGTGACGTTACGGCTCGGTCCCGGCGAGGTCGCCCGCTTCGGACGGGGCTCCACCGCGGTCCCCGTCGAGCTGCGCCTGGCCGACCCGGCGATCTCGCGGCTCGCCGGGGAGATCCGGGTGACCCACGACCACTGGCAGCTGACGAACTACAGCGGCAGCCACAGCTACCTGGTGGAGAACCCGGAGGGAGCGGGGGAATACCTGAGGATCCAGCCGCGACGGGTCGGGGCGCCCATCCCGTTCGAGTTCTCCCGTGTGGTCCTGCCCACCCGCGGTGACGCCACCGTCTCCTTCCAGGTGTTCGCCCCCGACCACGTCTATCTGGACCCGGAGGCCATGAACGTCCCGTGGGGGAACAGCACGGTCACCGCGTACTCCCTGGACGAGACGGCCACGTACTTCGTCGTCCTCGTCGCGCTCTGCGAACCGCGCCTGCGCGACCAGTCCCGCGTGGCGGTGCCCACGACTCCCCAGATCGTCGAGCGGCTGAGGGAGCACGCCACCTGCGGAACGCTGACGGCGCGGGCGGTCAGCTCGCACATCGACTACCTCGCCGAGGAGAAGCTGCGCATCGGCGTCGCGGACGCCCGTGAGCCCGGCAAGGGTGACCGCCGCAACGGCAAGCGGGAGGAGATCGTCGGGCTCGCCCTGCGTTTCGGGCTCGTACGTGAGGAACACCTCGCGCTGCTGCCGCCCCTGGCGGGGGCCGGCGGGCGGGAGCGGCAGGCCGCACCGTGACCTCGCCGTACGGCCTGGGAGGCAGTACGGGAGGCGACCGAACGGACGTGCTCCCGCCGGGCCATCGGGTGGGGGGCTGGGTGGTCTCCCGGCTGATCGGATCCGGGGGCTGGTCCACGGTCTACGCGGCACGGCCGGCCGAGGGGCGCCCGGACCGCACCGGGAGGGCGGGCGCGGCCCGGCCTTCGGGCCCCACCGATGTCGCGCTCAAGATCATGCCGACCGACGGGCTCGCGCCACGGCAGGCGCGCAGGATCATGGAATCCGCCCGCCGCGAGGTCGAACTCGGCAGCCGGGTGGGGCATCCCAGGCTGATCGGCCTCCTGGAGTCGTTCGTTGTGGCGGCACCCGACCGGCCCTCCCTGGACGGCGCGATCGTGCTGGTCATGGAACGGGCCGTCGGCAGTCTGCGGGAACTGCTCGACGCGGGGGTGCCCGAGGCCGATCGCGGCCCCCTGATCGCGGGAATCTGCGAGGGGCTCTCCCATCTCCACCGCTCGGGCTGGGTCCACGCGGATCTCAAGCCGGAGAACGTCCTGCTGGGCCAGGACCGCTCCGTGAAGCTCTCGGACTTCGGCCTCGCCACCGAGCTGACGGGGACACACGGGTACGTGCCTCCCATGGGCACCCTGGACTACCTGCCGCCCGAGCGCTGGAGGGCGCCCCTCGGCGAACTCGGCGTGCGCATCAGGCCGACCGCCGACATCTGGGCCCTGGGGATCGTCATCCACGAGGTGTTCTCGTCGGGCGGCTCACCGTTCTCCGGCGCCACACCCGTCGCGCGGGGCGCAGCGGTCCAGGAGTACGGCGAGGGCCGTGCCCCGTTGCGCATGGACCACGCGGTGCCGCCGTTCTGGCGGGCGCTGGCCGCCGACTGCCTCGCCCCGACCCACGCGGCGCGCGCGCCGCACACCGCCGACAGCCTGCTGGCCCGCATCGCCGCCCATGGGGAGAGGCCCGGGGCGGGGGGCGGTCGGCAGCGGGGCCGGGCCCGCGCCGCCGTCCTCGCCACCGCGCTGTGCGCGATCGCCGGCGCGACCCTGTGCTCGGACGCGACGCGGACGGCCTCGTCCACGCCGTCCGTCCGTGCGGGCGAGACGGCCGGCACGGTCCGGGTGTTCAACGCGGAGCGGGGTTGCCGGGAGCGGGTCGACCGGGACCCCGGGTGCAGTCTGGGCCTGGCGATCGATCCCGTGAAGCCGTACACGGCGGACAACGTCGTACCGACCAGGGTGTGGCACGGCGACGTCCTCGCCGCCGACTGCCAGTTGCCCGACGGGCAGCCCATCGTCGACGAGGAGGCCCTGTGGTCCACCCGCTGGTTCCGTGTCCGTCTCCCACCCGGCTCCACTCCCCCGGCGGCCTGGCTCCCGGCCGTACGCACCAAGGAACGGCCGGCCCTGCCGGAGTGCCGACACCCCACGACGGTGCGCTGAAGACCCGCACGACCCGCGCCACCAGGCGCGGGATGATGGAGGTGGAACGACGGAACACGAGGTCAGGAGTCACATGGCGAAGCGGGTTCACCAGCCCCGTGAGGACGCGGAGTTCGATTTCATCCTTCGGATGAGCGGAGTCCCGGTCCTCGCGTACTTCATCGGGACATGGCCCAAGGCCATCGAATCCTGCCGGACGACGGACCTCGTGGTGGGTGGCATCGCCGACGAGTACGCGGGCCGCCTGACGGCCGTCAGGACCGACATCTCGCGCTGTCCGGCGGCGACCGAGCGGTACGGGATCACCGGCGCCCCGTCCTACGTCCTGCTGAAGGAGGGCGAGGCGGTGGCGCAGGCCGCGGGGATTGTGACCACCGTGGAGCTCCGGGAGTTCGTGGACGGTCACCTCTGAGGTGCCCGGCCCCCTGGCGCGCGGGGCACCCCGGGGCGCTGGATTGACCCGTCATTTCGCACCTCCAATGCACCCTTCTGCCGGTCTTTCGGGGAACTAGATTGAGTGGTGTCGCCGGGAACACCGGCGGCGGAACCACTGAGACCCAGGAGCGGCCATGACGTTCACCCGTGCTTCGAAGCCCGTCCTCGTCCGTGCCGACGAGGCCGAGACGCTGCAGGACGGAGCCACCAGCCTGATCACGCTGCTGGCCGACGCGAACGCCACCGGCGGTGCGCTGACCGCCAACCGCGCGACGCTGCGGAAGGGCTCTCCCGGTGCTCCCGCGCACTTCCACACCCGGGCCACCGAGATGTTCTACGTGCTCGACGGATCCATGCGGATCCTGCTCGACGACCAGGTCCTCACGCTCGGTCGGGGTGACTTCCTCACCGTCCCGCCCACCGTCCCGCATGCCTTCGCGCCGTCCCCGGACAGCGAGGCGGAGATGCTCGTCGTCTTCACGCCGGGGATGGACCGCTTCGACTACTACCGGCTGCTGGAGCGGGTGTACACGGGCGAGGCGTCGGTGCAGGACATCCGGGACAGCTCCGAGCAGTTCGACAACCACTACTTCGAGAGCCCCGTCTGGCAGCAGGAGCTCGCCCGCCGCTGACCTCACCGGACGCTTCATCGCGTCCGCGACCCCGGAGAGGGAAGGGGCCAGGGAGCGGGCGGCAGGGTCTGGCAGAGCGCGTCGAGAGCGGCGGCGTACGCGTGGTCGGGCGGGGTCGCGTAGCCGACGACCAGCCCGTCGAACAGCGCTGTCCCGGTGGAGGGGTGCCGGAAGCCGTCGAGGCCGTCGAGCGCGAGGCCGAGCGAGGTGGCGGCGGTCAGGGTGGAGGTCTCGGTGCCCGGCGGCAGCCGCAGCACCGCGTGCAACCCCGCGGCGATCCCGGTGACTTCGATGTGCGGCGCGTGCGCGGCGAGCGCGGCGACCAGGCGGTTACGACGGTCACGGTAGCGCTGCCGCATCTGCCGGATGTGCCGGTCGTAGGCACCGGAGGTGATCAGGTCCGCGAAGGTGAGCTGGTCCACCACGCCGGTCCAGCGCTCGCGCCGGCCCTTCACCGCGAGGACGGGGCCGACCAGACGCTCCGGCAGCACCATCCAGCCCAGCCGCAGCGCGGGCGACACACTCTTGCTCGCCGACCCGACGTACAGCACGTGGTCGGGGTCCAGCGCCTGAACCGCGCCGACCGGTTCGCGGTCGTACCGGAACTCCCCGTCGTAGTCGTCCTCGATCACCACTCCGCTCCGCGCACGCGCCCAGTCGATTGCCGCGTTGCGCCGCGCCGGACCGAGGGGCCCGCCTACGGGAAACTGGTGGGCGGGGGTGAGCAGTACCGACCGTACGCCGCGGTGCCCGTCCAGCTCCTCCGTTCTCGTGCCGTGCCCGTCCAGGCCGAGCGGCACCGTCCGTACGCCGTCGGCCGTCAGCAGCGCCCGGTGGAAGGCCAGGCCGTATGCCTCGACGGCGAGCGTTCCGCGCAGCACGCCGCCACCGAACAGCAGCCTCAGCGCGTCGGAGAAGCCCGAGCAGATCACGATGCGCTCCGGGTCGGTCCGCACTCCCCGCACGCGGGCCAGGTAGTCCGCGAGCGCGGTGCGCAGCTCGATCCGGCCCTGTGGGTCGCCCGGCCCGAACGCGTCGTGCGGAGCAGCGGTGAGCGCCCGGCGGGTGGAGGTGGACCAGGCGTTCCTCGGAAACGACGAGGCGTCCGGCTGACCTTGCGTCAAATCGTGTGCGGGTGGGGCGGACCCCAGGGGCGGCTTCTTCGGCACGCGCACGACCCTGGCGGGCGCGGCGCGCTCCGCGACCCGGGTGCCCGAACCCTGCCGGGCGGTCAGCCAGCCTTCGGCGACCAGCTCCGCGTACGCGTCGGCGACCGTGTTCCGCGCGAGGCCGAGGTCGACCGCGAGCGACCGGTAGGGCGGCAGCCGGACCCCGGCGGGCAGCCGCCCTTCCTGGATCGCCTCCCGCAGAGCCCGGGCGAGGGCGGCCCGGCGCGAACCAGTCCCGGCCAGCTCGAGGTGCAGGTCAGCGCCCAGGCGTTCGGCCAGATCGACCCAGGATTCCGACACGTGTGCACACCTCTCCCACCATCCGAGGCGCCGCCTTCTCCGGAAGCGAGCGCCGACACCGTCCACGTACCTGACTGCACATCAGCGCGTGGGTCCACCCAGGACCAGCGGCGTGCCCGGGACGTGCAGGGAACGGAACGCGCGTGCCTTTTCGAGAACTGTCACCATGAGCGACATTGCACCACGAGGCCCGGACGCACGATCACGGCTCCCGGCCTTCCCGGGACCCGGCCGACCTCAACTGGCCCCGCACAGAGCCGCACCGCAGACCGCACGGCAGAGGCGGAGGCCGCTCAGCCGCCGCTGGACGAGCGTGTCCGGAGCCGCGGGAGGACGAACAGCCGATGCCTGGGGGCGTCCGGCTGATCTAGTCTGCGTACCAGCAACTCCACGGCAGACGCGCCGACTTCGTGCTTCGCCGGGGCGATCGCGCTCAGCGGGATGTCGGCCAGCCCCGCGACCTCGTCGTCGTACGCCACGATCGCGACGTCGCCGGGAACCTGGATCGACCGCGCGCGCAACCTCCTCAGGAGCGCGAGCGCCTCGTTGTCGGGATGGGCGATGACGGCGTCGACGCGACCTTCCGCGGCGGCGTCGAGCAACTGCTCGACCAGGCCGTCGCGTTCCGGGCTCCCCGGCGTCGCGTCGGCGATGTCCAGGACGGTCGTCGAACGAGCGTCGAGCCCGGCCGCGCGTACACCCGCCTCGAACCCCTCGATGATCCACTGGGCGGTCGGACTCGTCCCGCGCACGAGCAGCACGAGGCGACGGCGGCCCGCCTCGACCAGATGCCGCACGGCCAGGCGTGCTCCATGGATGTGGTCGGACACGACGTGGTCGATCCCGGCGACCTCGTCCGCCTCGGGGCGGCGCTCCACGATCACGACGGGAACGGGCAGTTCCTCGTACCAGCCGCGCGGCCCCGACGGAACCACCAGCAGTCCGTCGACTCCGTCGCCGATCATCCGCTCGGCCTGTGCGCGCTCCTCGTCCGCGTCGTACCCCGAGATGTCCAGCACCAGCCGGGCGTTCCGGGCGGCGGCGGCTTCGCGCGCCCCCTTGATCACTTCGGGGTAGTAGTAGTCGGCGGACGGCACGATCAGCCCGATGACGCGCTCCCGGCCGCGGGACGACGCGGAGGGAACCGCCGCCTCGGAGGTGGCCGTCTCCGCCCAGGTCTCGGGGAGCATGGCCCCGCCGTGCACCCGGGCGACCAGGCCACGGTCCGCGAGGATCTCCACGTCACGGCGGACGGTGACAGGGGAAACGCCCAACTCGGCCGCGAAGTCGCTGACTCGTAGCGAGCCCTCCTCCCGCAGCCTGCGCAGGATCGCCTGGTGCCTGTGTTCCGCGTGCACTGCCACGCTCCCCTCCGACGACGCCCCAGTTCACGCGCAGTGTAGCGAGCGTTGGATCGATTCTGTCTGTTTGCTTTCGAACGGACAATGCATGGCTGTTCCTGTCCAAACTGTTGCTGTCTTGCTTTTCTGCGTGTTAGAAACCCCACGCTCACGAGCCAGCGACAGCGAACAGCGCCGAGGCAACGACGCGCTCCTCCCGTAAAGGTCGTCTCCCATGCCATCTCCCTGGCGTCGCCGCACATTCCTCCAGGCTGCGGGTGGGGGCGCGCTCGCCCTCGGACTCACGGGAACGCTCACGCACCCGTCCGCCGCCGCCGAAGTCCCCGGCGTCGACGGGACGTTCACCACCGCGTCCGACGCCGAGTTCGACGCGCTGCGCGCCAAGTGGCGCGACCTCGCCCTCGGTACGGGCTTCAGCCCGACGGCGGAGCCGTTCCGGACCATCCTCACCAACCTCGGCACGACCGCGTCCGGATACGCGGCGACCATGGCCCCGGCGAGCGGTTCGCTCTGGCCCGGCCGCACCTGGACCGACCCGGAGCCCGACCTCGACGCGGAGTCCTACGCCTTCTCGGCGGTCATGAACGACAGCTACAACCGGCTGCGCACCATGGCCGAGGCGTACTCCCAGCCGGGCACCGGGCTGACCGGCGACGCCGGGCTCCGCGACGCCGTCCTCACCGGCCTCGACCACCTCTACGCCGAGATCTACAACGAGAACACCGCGCGGTACGGCAACTGGTACAACTGGCAGATCGGCGCCCCCCAGGCGCTGATGGACACCTGCGTGCTGATGTACGACCACCTGTCGGCGGTCCAGATCGCCGACTACTGCCGGGCCGTGGACGCGTTCGTGCCGGATTCGGTCTTCGCCTCGTACACAGGGACCAGCACCGGCGCCAATCGGGTCGACCTGTGCCGCGGGGTCATCCTCCGCGGGATCGTCGGCAAGGACGCGGCCAAGATCACGCTGGCGTCCCGGGCGCTGGCCCCGGTGTTCCCCTACGTCACCTCGGGCGACGGCTTCTACGAGGACGGGTCGTTCGTCCAGCACCGCAACGTCCCCTACATCGGCGGCTACGGCGCGGTGCTCCACGACGGTGTGGGCCGGCTGCTCGCGCTGCTGCGCGGGTCGAGCTGGGAGGTGACGGGTCCGGGTACACAGCTCTTCCTCGACACGATCGAGAAGGCGGTCGCACCGTTCATCTACAACGGGCTGATGATGGACAACGTCAGCAGCCGGGGGATCAGCCGTATCGGCACCAACGAGCACCAGCGCGCCCACGGCCTCATGGCGACCATCCTGCTGGTCGGCCAGGGTGCGAGCCCCGAGGAGAACGCCCGCTGGCGCGCCATGGTCAAGGGCTGGCTCCAGCGCGACTACTACTACCCGGCGCTGAGGAACCCCGGCCTGAGCCTGATCAGGGCCTCACTCCTGCAGACGCTGCAGGACGACACCTCCGTCAGGGCCGCCCCCGAGCCCGTCGAGCACCGGCTGTTCCCCAACATGGCACGGGCCACCCACCGCCGCCGCGACTGGGCGGCCTCCGTCTCCATGGCCTCGAACCGCATCGCCCACTACGAGTTCGGCAACGGCGAGCACGCCCGCGGCTACCACACGGGCGCCGGCTGGCTCTCCTGGTGGGGCGGTGACTTCGGCCTGGAGCAGTACTCGGACGCCTACTGGCCCACCGTCGACCCCTACCGCCTGCCCGGAATCACCGCATCGCGCAAGCCTCTCGCCGACGGCGAGGGTGGCAACTGGGGCCAGCCCATGCCGGACGCGGCCTGGGTGGGCGGCACGACCGACGGCGAGTACGCCGCCATCGGCCAGCACCTCAAGGGCATCTCCAGCACCATGGACGCCAAGAAGTCGTGGTTCTGCCTGGACGACTCCATCGTCTGCCTCGGCGCCGGCATCACCTCCGCCGACGGCCACGCCGTCGAGACGACCGTCGACAACCGCGCCCTCGGCGCCTCGGGCGCGCCGGTCCTCACCGTCGACGGCAGGGCGCAGCCCGTGACACTGGGCTGGACGGCCACCTTCGACGACGCCGAGTGGGCCCATGTCGCCGGACAGGCCGGCTACGTCTTCCCCGGCGGCGCCACGCTCAGCGCCGTACGCGAGGAGCGCACCGGCTCCTGGAGGGACATCAACACCGGTGGCTCCCCCGACCCGATCACCCGCCGCTACCTGACCCTCTTCACGGACCACGGCATCGATCCGACCGACGGGGAGTACGCCTACGTGCTGCTGCCCGGTGCGAGCGCCCGGACCACCGCCCACCGCGCCCGCGACCGGGGATGGTTGCGGATCCTCGCCAACTCCGCCGACCAGCAGGGCGTACGTGTCCAGAGACTGGGCCTGACCGCGGTGAACTTCTGGAACGCGGGCACCGTCGACAGGCTCCGGGCGAGCGCCCCCGCCTCCGTCCTCGTACGGGAGCACCGCAACGGAACCGCGACCGTCGTCGTCTCGGACCCCGCGCGGCAGGCCACGTCCCTGGACGTCGTCTGGAACCGCGGGGTGAGCAAGGTGCTTTCGAAGCCCGCCACGGTCACCGCCGCCACGACCGGCTCGTCGCTGAAGCTCATGTTCGGCGACCTCACCGGCGAGGCCGGCGCACCCCAGAGGATCACCGTCCGCCTCGGCTGACCCCCGGGAAGAGAGGTGGTGCCCGCTCCGACCCTCGTCCCGCGCCCCCACTCGCGGACATCCGCTCTCCCCCCACCGGAGGATCCATGCATCAAAGCAACGTCCGGGGCACCCCCCGCTTCTCCCGCTCGGGCCGTCGCCGCTCCCCCACGGACCGGCGGGCGCCGCAACGGCGCCGGCGCGGGCGGCTGTTCGCTCCCGCGGCCCTCGCCGCGGCACTCTCGCTCGTCCTGGCGACACCCTCGCACGCGGCGGTCGAGTGGAACGGTGACGCGGACAACGGAGGTACCGCCGTGTTCGCCTCGGTGCTCTGCGACTCCCCGTCGTACGTGTACCAGCCGGACTGGAACGACGGCCGGGGACAGATCTTCGGCTTCACCAAGGCAGTGGGCTCCGAGCGGTGCGAGGGACACGGCATCGCCGGCCGCACCCTCACGTCCGGCCGGACGTACTGGTTCGGCTGGGAGTCCATGACCAAGACCGGCGACGCCCAGACCGTCTTCCAGTGGAAGTCGTGGGGCACCGGTGAGGAGCACGACCAGAACTACCCGGTGATCATGAAGGTCGAGGACAGCCGGCTGAAGATCTGGTACGTGGCCCCGGGCGAGCAGTGGATCTCCGTCGGCAGCGTCGCCTGGACGCCGGGCACCTGGAACAAGATCGAGCTGGGGATCGACGCCCGGACCTCCACGAGCGGTTCCTTCGCCCTGTACGTCAACGGCCAACTGGTCGTCGACCGCCGGAACGCCCGGACCTGGGACCTCCAGGGCAACGTTCCGCGCTGGGGCTCCTACGGCTCCACCATCGTCGACGTCGAGTCGGTCCACTGGGTCGACGGCCTGAAGATGGGCACGACGCGGGCCGACGTCGACTGACGTACCGCGTGCAAGGGTGAGGGGCCCGAACTCGTCGAGTTCGGGCCCCTCACCCTGTCGCGCCCGGTGCGCCACGGGTTCGCTACCACCGGTACCAGCGACCGCTACCGCTCTTGGGGCGAGCGACGAAGCCGAGCAGCCAGACGACGAGCAGGACGATCGCGATCCACCAGAGCACCTTCAGCGCGAAACCGGCACCGAAGAGAATCAGGATCAGCAGAAGAACGAGCAGCAGGGGAACCATGTTTATCAACCTCCGGCGGTACGAGTGCCCCGGTCTCCTGTTCGCACACACGACTGGCTGTCGCACACCGGAATTACCGCCGTCCCTGGTCCTCGCCGAGCGGCACGCGCAGAGGGGCAGGAGGGAGGTTCGTCACCAACTGCGGTCCAGCACGTAGGTGAACAGGGCGTCCAAGTCCCCAGCGGCACCAGGCGCGAGTGACGCCTCCCGCAGCCCGCGGCGGGCGATGTCCAGATGCAGGCGTGCCTCGGCGCGAGTGGCGGCCCGCCCGCCCGCCTCCTCCACGAGCACAGCGGCACGCGCCACCACCGAACCGTGCGGTGGCTGCCCGGAAGGCCCCAGCACCGCCGCCAGCTCACGGGCGGCAGCTCCGTCCGCGGCCAGCGCGGCGAGGACGGGGTAGGTCTTCTTGCCCTGCCGCAGGTCGCTGTGGACGGGCTTGCCCGTCACCGCGGGGTCACCCCAGATGCCGAGCAGGTCGTCCACCGCCTGGAAGGCGACGCCCAGATGACGCCCGGCCCGGTCCAACGCGCGGACGGTCCCGGCCGGAGCACCGCCGAGCACCGCACCGAGTCCGATCGCACAGCCCAGCAAGGCCCCCGTCTTCCCCTCTGCCATCAGCCGGTACTGCGCCGGCGCCACCGCATCGGGTCCGCTCCAGGGGCGCTGCTCGAACCGCAGGTCGTCAGCCTGCCCGCGCACCAGCGCGCTGAGCGTCCCGGACAGGTGCCGGACCGCGGTCGCGGCCCAGGGGCTCGACGCCTCGGCCAGCGTCTGCACGGCCAGGGCGAGGAGCGCGTCACCGGCCAGGACGGCCGGGCCGGTCCCGTAGGCCCTCCAGACGGCCGGACGCTGCCGTCGCAGGAGGTCCCCGTCCATGATGTCGTCGTGGAGCAAGGAGAAGGTGTGCACCAGTTCCGTGGCCACCCCGCCGGCGACGGCGACACCGCCGTCCGCTCCCACAGCCTCGGCCCCCAGCACGGCGAGCGCCTGCCGCACTCCCTTGCCCTCGGAGCCGGCCGGATCCGGCGTCCCGGCCACATCGCTCCAGCCCAGCGAGTACGCCGCCATCTCACCGATCCAGGGATGCAGCTGACCCACGGCCTCCACCAGCGCGGGCCGCACCAGCTCACGACAGCGCGCCACGACACCGGGCACCCTGCCGAGGGCGTCGGGTACGGCCGCCGAGGCGGGGTTCGCCGCGCCTCGTGACCCGACGGGCGAGGACGCGGTCTCCGGCTCGGGCTGCGGCTCCGGCCCCGTCTCCGGCTCCGTCGAGGTGAGCGTGGACGTGCACGCGAAAGCGGAGACGGACGCGGAGGGGGATGTCAGAGAGGAGTTCACCGCAGTGCCTCCGCATCGGCCGCCCGCAGTGCCTCCACCCCGGCCGCGGGCAACACCGGCTCCTCGGACACCCCGTCCCGGGCCTCGCCGGGCAGCGGACCCACTCCCAGCTCTGCCGCCGCCTTCTCCACCATGTCCCGGGCGTGCCGCAGGCCGATGCGCTCCAGCATCGAGCGCAGCTCCCCGAGCTCGGCCGCGCTCTGCGCGGCGTCCCGGCCCAGCCGGGCACGTGACTTGACCAGCCCCAGCCGAGAAAGCGCCGTCCCCCTCGGCTCCTCCATCGCGCGGAACTCCTCGAGGGCCCGCGCGTACAGCTCACGCGCCTCCTCGTACCGGCCCGCCCGGTACAGCACGTTGCCCCGCATCTTGTGGTTGTAGGCGAGCGCGCTGGACAGCCGTATCTCACGGCAGGCCTCCTCCGCCTGCGACAGCAGCGACAGAGCACGCTCCACGTCCCCGTCCCGCGCGGACACCACATCGGCGACGCCTCGCAACGCCCAAGCCCACCCGCGCCGGTCCTCGGCGCGCGACGCCGTCTCCGCCGCCTCCTCGAACAGCGCCAACGCCTCGTCGTAGGCGCCGGTGTTGCGGTGCATCTGCGCGATGCCCTCCAGGGCCCACACCGTGTGCCGGGCCTCGCCCCGCCTGCGGGCCTCGGCGAGCAGCTGCTCGTGCAGCCTGCCCACAGCCGCGTAGTCGCCCTGGATGCGCCCCGTCTCGGCAAGCCCGGCCAGGGAGTAGCCCCGCACGACGACGTCACCGCCCCGCTCACCCATCTCGGCCGCCAGGCGCAGCAACCGGTACGCCAGCGGGAACGACCCGCGCTGCCGCGCCAGCGTGCCGCCGCTCCACAACGCCCAGGCCATCGCCCCCTCGTGGCCGGCCGAGCGGGCCGCCCGGTAACTCGCCTTCCACGCCCGGTCGGCCTCCTCGATCCGGCCCAGCCTCCGGCAGGCCTCCGCGACGGCGAGCCCGCAGCGTGCCGCCTCCTGCCGGTCACCGGCCCGCTCTGCCGCCCGCAGCTCCTCGACGCCCCGTGCGAGCACGTCGGCCAACGGAGCGTTCACCGACAGCGACCCGAGAACCCCCTGGTACTCCGGCGCGGACGCCTTCGCCCGTCCCGCATCACATACCTGACCCGCCATCAGAAGCCTCCTTCAGTCGAACTTGACGGTCAAGACGTCGACGAGGGGCCGAGGTTCCGCGAAGGCTGCAAAGTCCGTCTGCGTACGGGTGCCGGGTCATCCTCAAGTGCTACGCGCCCCACCACGGAATCCTCAGCGAGACCTACCCCGCCCTCCGGCCCTCCGCGGAGACCCGCGCGCCGCGCGTGCTGCCCAGCCGGCCAAGGAGGAAGGAGACGGGCAGGGACACGAGGACGACCGTCTGGAGCGGGAACCAGTCGACGTGCCAGTCGGGGAAGAGGGCCAGAGGGTTGCCGGAGAAGACCGGACCGGACAGCTGGAGCCCGACGGCGCAGCCCAGACCTCCGTACAGCGTCCAGAGCAGACCGGTCCGGGTGTAGCCCTTCCAGAAGAGGGAGTACACCAGGGCCGGCAGCAGTGAGGAAGCGGCCACCGCAAGGGAGAGAGCCGTCAGGAACTGGACGTTCCACCCCTGGACCCAGACCGCCAGGGCGATGCTCAGTACGCCGACACCGGCGGACGCCAGGCGGGCGGCGGCCACTTCCCGGCCCTCGGTGGTACGCGCACGGCGCAGCACATGGGTGTACAGGTCGTGGGCGATCGTCCCCGCTGCCGCCAGGGTGACGCTCGCGACGACGGCCAGCGTGGTGAGGAAGACGCCGGAGGCGACGAGCACGACGAGCAGAGCCCCGCCGGCGTCGGCGTCCGCGCCTCCCGCCAGTTCGTCGGCCAGCATCACCAGCGCACTGTTTCCGCCCGGATCGGCGGCCAGGATGGCCGGTGCGCCGATCAACGCGGAGGCGGCGAGACCCATGAGGGCCGTGGTGAAGCAGAACGCGCCGACGATCGTGAGGGTATGACGCACGGTACGGCGGGCGGTGGCGGCGTCGGGCGCCGTGCCGAGTTGCAGGGCGACGTGCGGCAGGCAGGCCACGCCGAGCACGATGGTGATCATGAGGCCGATGAAGTCCAGGGTGGCGGCGGGCTCGGCGCTCGCGCCGAATCGGAGGCCGGGGCGCAGGAAGTCGGCGGGGCGGCCGCTTCCCTCTCCGGCCGCGGCGATCAGGGAGTCGGCGCTCCAGTGGAAGCGGTGCAGCAGCACGGCCGACACGCCCAGGGCCACACAGAGCAGCACCACCGTCTTGATCACCTGGATCACGACCGTACCGCGCATGCCGCCGAACGCCGTGGTGCAGACGACGAGAGCACCGATCATGACGATCGCCGTCTTCTCGATCCCCGGACCGGACAGCCCCAGCAGCGCCGAAGTGGTCACCCCCGCGCCGGAGAGCTGTACGACCAGGTAGGGGACACAGACGCACAGGGTGACCACGGCGACCGCGATCCTCACCGCGCGCCCCGGCGTCCGCAGGCCGAACGTGTCGCCCAGGGTGTAGCCGGCGCGCTCGCGCAGGGGTACGGCGAGCAGCAGCAGTACACCGAGGGAGAGCACGGTGCAGAGCGCGATGAACAGGCCGTCGTATCCGAAGACGGCGACGCTTCCCGTGGTGCCGAGCACCGTGGCCGAGGAGAGGTAGACGCCGGAGAGGACGAGCGCCCCTCGCAGGGGCCGCAGTGTGCGTCCCGCCGTGTAGAAGTCGTCGACGCGGTCCCTCGGAGGGCCGCTGAGGACGCAGAGGAACAGGATGGGGACGATGAACGCCACGAAGCAGCCGAGGATCAGGGCCTGGGTCTCCGGGTCCATGGTGCCGGGCGCGGCGAGCGGGATCTCCGGTCTCATCAGTACTCCCCGTGCCCGTGCGCGGTGGAGCGGCCGGCCGTCCGGGACTCGTCCGCCCTGCGGTCGTAGCGCACCGCCGTCCCGACGAGCAGCACGGCCTGGAGGAGGAGTGCCAGGACGCCGATGCCGGTCCCGCCCCGGACCGGGGCGGCCATGAAGTCGGGCGCGGAGCACACGAGCAGCAGATGCGCCGTGAAGACCGATCCGTTGACCACGGCGAAGGACAGACCTGGACGACGACGAGACCGGGAGCGATGAGGGGGACGAGGGACGTGCGGGTAGGTCATGGCGGAGCTCTCCTGGCAGGCCTGGGTGCGGGTGGGTCGCCTCTGAACGGGGCTCACCAGAGCACCTGGCCGCACGACGCGTCCATGTGCTTCGCCCGCACCGGTGCCCGCTCCCAACGCCCGGCAGGTGCGACTGTGCCGGGGCCCAGGGCGTGGAGGGCGAAGGAGGGCCAGGGAGTGCGAGGGAGTGCCAGGAGGGATCGGGCCGGGGCAGGGAGAAGGGCGTCAGGCCGGTGGGCGACGTCGGCGTCCGTCGTCGGCGGATCCGGCTGCCGCGGCCGGCCCCAGCAGGCGGTGGGCATCGAGCGCGAGGGTGAGTTGCACCAGGTCGCGGGGGCGGGACAGCGTGAGGCCGGTGACCTGCTCCACACGGCGCAGACGGTTCAGCACGGTGTTCCGATGGCAGAACATCTGCCGAGCCGCCTGGACGGAGGATCCACCGCATTCGATCCAGACGCCGATGGTGTCGAACAGCAGGTCGCGGTCGGCGGGTTCCAGGCCGTAGAGGGGGCGCAGCACCTGGCGGACGAGTTCGTTCGACAGGTCGGGCCGCGAGACCAGGAGTCCGTCGGGCAGGCGGGAGTCGAGCCGGGCGACCTCCCCGTCACCCCGGCAGGTACGAAGAGCGAGTCCGGCCATGTCCCGCGCGCGGGCCAGACTCTCCAGGCCCGGGACCACCGGGCTGATGCCGATGCGGAGCCCCGCTCCGGCGACGAGTCCTGAGGCGAACGCGTCCAGCGGACGGTCGCCCAAGTGGGCGACGAACACGGCGCGCCGGCCCCAGGAGTGCCGCAGGACCCGGACGTCCTTCAGCTCCGGCGCGGCCTGGGGCACGCGGCCGTACGGCGGTGTCGCCTCCGCGACCGCCACCGCGTACCGGCCGTCGAGCGGCAGATCGAGGATGTCGGCCGCGCTCCGGGTGAACTCGGGTTCGTGGCGCGTCTCGAGGAGCGCGGCGAGGATCAGACGGACGCGTTCGGCGTGCCGGCCGGTCACCCCCTCGATGACCTGCCGGTAGGCGTCGGCGACCAGGACGGCGTCGCGGTCGTTGCTCTTCCACACCAGCTCGGCGACGTGCACCAGCCGGCGCATGTCGCCCAGACCCTCGCGCTCCACCACCCCGATCATCCCGCTCCAGACCTCGGAGCCGGCGACGCGGTAGGCGTGCAGCACCTCGTCGAGGGGGCGGCCCTGTTCCGCGCGGCGCGTGCCCAGCTCTCTGGTGAACCGCTCGACGTCCACGATCCTGCCCGGGTCCACCCCGGTCTCCAGCGCGTGGCGGATGCCCGTCGCCACGTTCTCGCGCACGTCGGGCGGCGCCAGCACCGGGTCGGCGTAGTACGGCACCTCCGCCCGGATCGCCTCCAGGACGGAGTCCGTGAACACCGTGCCGTATCCGAGAAGCCGCCGGCACGCACGGTCGAACAGCTCGGCCGAGGACGGGTCGATGGCACTGCCGGGGGCGGAACTACGGTGCATGGACGCTCCTGGGGGACGGGGGTGCGAGCACCGCGCGAGCGAGGTGCGGGCGCGAGGCGCCGACGTGCGGTGCCGACGGAGCTGCATGAAGCGCGGAGCCTTCACCGGGCGGTCGCCGCAGGCGGGAACCGGCGGCGCCCTCCCGGCGGCCACCATGCTAAGCGGTCGGTCAGGAAGTGGTGGGGCCTCAGCCGGATCGTGATGATTCCGTGTGCGCCGACGCGAGCCGCCACGTTTCGAAAGCGCGTTCACGGATACGTGGCGTTCCGTCAGGAACATCGGCCTCTCGGAGGGGACAGCCGCGGTACTGACCCGCAGACCGGTACGACGCGGCCCTCGAACCCTTCCCGGGTCGGGGCCGCGGTGCGCGTGAGCCGTCGAAGAGTGAGGGAGGGCCCGGATGAAGGTGACCGGGGAAGACAGTGGTGCGGCCCGGCGTGGCCCTGCGGCCATCGGGCGCGATCTGCTGCTGGCGGTGGGGCTCATAGGGATATGCGGCGGCGGCCTCGCTCTCTTCCTCAGGACGGCCGAAGTGGCGGGGAGTCGCGGATCGGGAGTCCCGGTCGCCGTCCTCGTCGCACTCGCCGTCCTCGGAGTGCTCGCCGTCGGGCTGGGGGTGGCCAGGCGGAGCACGGTGCCCGTCCGGAACCGCGAGAGCGTGCGTCCCGCAGGCGCGCCGCGGGACTCGCCGCCCGCCGCGGACGTGCCCGACGTCGGGTCGGAGGCGCTGGACCACGCGGCGGTCGACGCCGACGGCTTCGAGCACACGGTCGCCGCACTCTGCGCGCGGGACGGCTGCGCCGCGGTGGAGGTGGTCGGCGGGGCGGGCGACCTCGGCGCCGACGTGCTCGCGGTGACCGAGGACGGCCGGCGTGTCGTGCTCCAGTGCAAGCACTACGCGGAGGACAACCGCGTCGGCTCCCAGGATCTGCAGAGGTTCGGCGGCACCTGCTTCACCATCCACGAGGCGGATGTGGCCGTCGTCGTGACCACCAGCTCCTTCACCGCGCCGGCTGTCGAGTACGCCGCCACGTCCGGGATCGTGTGCGTGGACGGTGAGGCCCTGGCCGCGTGGACGGACCAGATCGCGCCGCCCCCTTGGGAGACGCTCGGCGCGGATCCTACGACTCCCGTCTCGCTGACCGGCCCGGCTTGAGCCGTCGCACGGCGTGCGCGGCCCCCACGGCATCGCCCGGCCGCGTCGGCGAGCGTCCCCGCAGGAGACCCTCACCCCAGCCGCGGGCTCGGCCCGAGCGCCGCGCGGCGGCTGGAGGCGGCCCTGCCCCGGAGCCGGGGCCGGGTCCTCGCTGCTCCCGGGCTGCGACGCCCGGCCGGCCCACGTACAGGCCGCGGCGGCCGGGCCCCGGCTGCCTCCGGGCTGCGACGCCCACGCCCGGCCCTGGGCTGCCGCGGTACCCGCCCGACGAGGCATCAGTCCACCGGTTCGTCCGCGGCGGACTCCTCGTGCCCCTCCTTGGGGGCATCGCCCTCGGCGCGGTCCCGGCGTCCGGTGCCCGCCACGTCGGTCCCGGGCAGTCCGGTGTCGGGCCAGTCCGGTACGGGTATCGCCAGGGGGTCCTCCCCCTGCTTCGCCTGCTGGTTCTGCGGGTCGCGGGGAAGCGGCTCCTCTGCCCGCTCGGCATCGTCCGGAGTGCTCATACGGCTCACCTTCCTCTGGCGGCGGTCTTTCGCCGGTGGATACGGGCGCGGGGTCGCCGCGCCTCGGCGGCGGGGGGACCGGCCCCACCCCTACGGCTGCTGACCGGTGCGCCGTCCGGCAAACCTCGGTGCCGCGCGCCGCCGTCGGCCCGGCCCCGGTTCCCGGAACGCTCTCCCGTCTCCGCTCCGCTGCCACGCCACACCCGCTGACCGCTCCAGCGGGGCCACGACCTGGCCTTCGTGCGCCGGGATCGGCGCTCCCGGCGACGGTCCGGACACCGCAGACGTCCAGGGCGTGGCACACGAGGGCCTCCTCCTGGCCGGCCCACATCCGCGCCGCGGGGTCCCGCCTCGGTCGTGGTCGGACGAACGCGCCTCAGGCGCGAAGGGCGGTGTCGACGTCGGGATGGAGGGCGAAGACCTGATCGAGGCCGACGAGGCGCAGAATGCGCAGGGTGTTGGTGGGTACGGACGCCAGAGCGATGTCCGCCTGGGCCGCCTCGGCTCGGTTCCGAGCCGCCAGCAGGACGGTGATGCCGCTGGAGTCGCAGAACTCCATGCCGCCCAGGTCCATGACGAGGCGTTGTCCCGCGTGGAGGGCGAGCGTGGGCAGGACGTCACGCAGCTCGTCGGCGCTGGCGTAGTCGAGTGCGCCCTGGATCTCCAGGACGAGGCCGGCCACGGCGTCTCGGACAGTGATCTTCAATGCGCTCATCATGTTTTCTTCGCTACAGGACGGAAGCCGGATGGGTGGGGACGCCGAGGGCGAGGAGAGCGGTGTCGTCGTCCAGCCCTTCGCCGAATCCGGCCAGGAGCCCGGTCAGAGCTTCGATGACGCCACGGACGGACCTGCCGGCGTGGCCGGCGGCGAAGTCCCGGAGGGCCTCGTCCCCGAAGAGGTCCGCACGGTCCGTTCCCGTACGGGCCTCGGTGAGGCCGTCGGTGTAGAGCAGCAGCGTGTCGCCGGGGGCGAGTGTGGTGTCCACGGCGGCGAAGTTCGGCCGGGGCAGGATGCCGACGAGCAGGCCTCCGGGGGTGTGGAGATACTCGGTCCGACCGTCTGCGCGCAGCACGAGGGCCGGGGGGTGGCCGCCGGATGCCAGCTGGACGGAGGCCAGCCCCGTGTGCGGGTCCGGTTCGAGGATGCCGACGATGGCCGTGCAGTAGCGCGGGTCTCCGCCCGTGTAACGCTCGTGCAGCACCGTGTTGAGGGTCGACAGCGCCGCTACGGGGTCGGGGTCGTGCAGGGCGGCGGCCCGCAGGGTGTAGCGGGTGAGTGAGGTGACCGCGGCGGCCTGGGGGCCCTTGCCGCAGACGTCTCCGAGGAAGAAGCCGTAGCGCTTGTCGTCGATGGGGAAGACGTCGTAGAAGTCACCGCCGAGCCGGTCGGGGGAGGCGGTGTGGTAGTAGGCGGCCGTCTCCACTCCGGGGACCGGGGGCAGCGTGGTGGGCAGGAGCGACTGCTGGAGCACGGCGAGGGCGTCCTGCAGGCGGGCTCGGTCGGCCTGCGCCTGCTTGGTGGCCTCGTCGGCCGCCTTCCTGGCGCGCAGGAGCTCTTCCTCGTACGCGCGGCGGTCGCGGGCGTCGAAGACGGAGGTGCGGATCAGCAGCGGCTCGCCGTCGTCGGCGTGCTTGACGGTGCTGGAGACCAGCACGGGCAGCCGGGCCCGCTCGGCCTGCCGCAGATCGAGGGCGATGCCGGCGATCTCACCCTGCATCCGCAGCAGGGGTGCGAAGTGCGTCTCGTAGTACAGCTTGCCGCCCACGGTCAGCAGGTCGGTGAACCGCATCCGGCCCACCACCGCGTTCCGTTCGAGGCCGAGCCACCTCAGGAGCGTGGTGTTGATCTTCGCGATGGTGCCGTCCATCAGCGTGGAGAGGTACCCGCACGGAGCGCTCTCGTACAGCTCTTCGGCGTCGTCCTCGAGCATCGCCGCGAACGCGGCATCGCTCGTCTCCTCGCCGTCCGCCTCGTTCGGCCCGGACGCCTGTCCGGTACGGCACATCACCGCAGGCCTGCCAGGAAACCCGTGATGGCCTGGTTGGTGGCCTCGGGCGCCGAAAGATGCGGACAGTGGCCCGTGGCATCGAGCGTGACCAGGGTCGAGCCCGGGACGGCTGCGTGGACGAAGGCACCGACCTCTCGGGGGGCGATGACGTCCTCGGTGCATTCCAGCACCAGGGTCGGCACCGCGACGGCCTTCAGATCGTCCCGCGAATCCGACAGGAACGTGGTCCTGGCGAAGACGCGCGCCATGTCCGGATCGGTGGCGCAGAAGCTGTTGGTCAGCTCCTCGCCCAGCTCGGGCCGCTCGCCGTTCCCCATGATCACCGGCGCCACGGCGGCCGACCATCCGAGGTAGTTCGACTCCAGGGAATCCAGCAGCTCGTCGATGTCCTCGGCGCTGAACCCGCCCCGGTAACCGTCGTCGTCGACGTAGCGCGGCGAAGGGGCGACCATCACCAGGGCTCCGATGCGTTCGGGAGCCATCGCGGCAGCCAGGACCCCGGTCATCGCGCTGACCGAGTGCCCCACGAACGCCACGTCGCGCAGCTCCAGAGCCTCGCACACCTCCACCACGTCCCGGGCATAGCCTTCCAGGGACGAGTAGCGGTCCTCGGTGAACGCCGAGAGGTCGGAGCGGCCCGAGCCGACGTAGTCGAACAGCACCACCCGGTAGTCCTCGACGAGAGCCGGCACCGTCAGCCGCCACATGTTCTGATCGCAGCCGAATCCGTGCGCCAGGACGACCACCGGCCCCTTCGGGTTACCGGTGACGGTGATGTTGTTCCTGCGTCGGATGTCCATACCCGCCATCCTCGCAGCTCCCGCACGTCGACCCCCACGGGCCCGCGCATCCCCCGGACTGACGCGAAGCCTCCACCGGTGGCTCCGGTCGCCCGCGGGGTGGCCGCCGAAGGTCAGGCCGTGGAATGCTCGTCCCGCCGCTTCAAAAGGCGCCGCCGGGGCGCCCGAGGCTTCGCGGCCGAACCAGTGACAGTAGGGGGTGGCGTCGGCGGCCGCCGCACGCGTGACGCGCGATCGGTGTCCCGCAGAACCCACTGGACCCGGCCCTTTCCCGCGGTACCCCTCGTCGCCCCTCCGTCGGGGACCGCCCGGTCGCGCCGGTCGGGCGTGCCCCTGGTGCGCGCCACCAGGACGAAGGTGACGCTGATCAAGAGGGCCCAGGCTCCGAACTTGCCGAGGGGTACGGGTTGCCAGCCGTCGAGCTGGTGGGGGTAGCTCCAGGCACCGGCGTAGGTGGCGGCGTTCTCCGCGACCCAGAGGAAGAACCCGATCAGTGCGAAGGCCAGAGCGAGGGGCATCCGTGGGCGCGAGGAGCCCACCGTGAAGTGGACCCAGGTGCCGGCCATGGCGCCGAGCAGCAGCAGGGCCAACAGAACGCGCGCGTCCGGCAGCCAGTGATGGGTGAAGAAGTTGACGTACACCGCGGCCGCGAGGACGGCCATCAGGCGCGGCCGGTACCCGGACAGCGACAGATCCATGATCTTCCACGCCCGGCAGCAGTAGCTGCCCACGGCGCTGTAGAGGAATCCGCCGTAGAGAGGAACTCCCGCGACCTTGGAGAGGGCGTCCTCCGGGTAGCTCCACGAACCCATGCGCACTTTGACGAGTTCGAACAGCAGGCCCACGGCGTGGCAGCCCAGGATCACGGCGGTGTCCCGTGGGCCGTCCCAGCCGACCTTGCGGGCCAGGACCGTCAAGGCCACGCCGTAGAGCAGCAGCAGGTCGTAGCGCGCGACCGGCAGGTCGCCGGGCAGCAGCCGCGAGGCGCCGATGCCGCCGACGAGGGCGACGGCGAAGGCGACAGCCCGCACCTGGTCGAGCCCGAAGCGCCAGAACTGCGCGCACCCGTGGGCGATCCGCTGGAAGGTCATGCCCGAGCAGACTGCCGACCGGTGACCCTTGGTTCCGTCGATTCCGTCGATTCCGTCGGACCTTCCCGGAACTCCGCGTGCGACCCGGCCGGCTCTCGCGGGCGTTGCCGGGCCCGCTGCCGCCGGGCCGCCGCCCCGCCCGTCCGTCGATTAACCGGTGGATCGACCGTCGTGACGGTCCATAGAGTTTCCGACCATGCGTACGCACTATCCCCGGACCCCACACCTTCCCTGGTCACCCGGCGCGACCTCGGACGACGTACGGGCCGAGGGGCTCGCCGGGTTCGCCGGCCGCGAGATCGTGGTCACCGAGAAGCTGGACGGCGAGAACACCACCCTCTACCGGGACGGCCTGCACGCGCGCTCTCTCGACTCCGGCCACCACCCCTCCCGGGCCTGGGTGAAGGGGCTTCAGGGGCGCATCGGCGCGGGCATACCCGCGGGCTGGCGGGTGTGCGGGGAGAACGTGTACGCCCGCCATTCACTGGCCTACACCGACCTGGAGAGCTGGTTCTACGGGTTCTCGGTCTGGGACGACTCCGACCGCTGCCTGGACTGGGACGACACCGTCGCCTTTCTGCGCGCCGTGGGCGTGCCGGCGCCGCGGGTGCTGTGGCGCGGCGTCTTCGACGAACGGTCGCTGCGCCGGCTGCGGCTGGATCCCTCCCGGCAGGAGGGCTATGTGGTGCGGACCGTCTCCGGCTTCGCCCGGGACGAGTTCGGCCGGCGGGTGGCCAAGTGGGTGCGGGCCGGGCACGTGAGCACGGACACGCACTGGATGTACGCCGCCGTGGTGGAGAACGGGCTCGGACCGACGGCGCCTCTGTGGGCCGTCCGCTCGGGCGCCGCGCCCGACCCGGCCGGTCTGCTGGAGGCGGTGGGGATCGGTCCGGCGCACGGTGGTGCCGGTCGGCTGTCCGCGACGGGTGGACCGGCAGCCGTGGAGGCGGAGGAGTCCGTACGAGAGGTCGCCGGGCGCCTGGATGTGCTGGGGCGAACCGGGGAAGCGCGGCTCGCCGGGGTCCTGGCCGCGCTGCTGCACGACCGGCCTCGCGGCTCGTTGGGGCCCGCGCTGGCAGGCCGGCTGGGGACACCGCTGGCTCGGCGGGTGGCCGATCTCGTCGGCCTGCACCCGCGGTTGCACTCTCCTTTCCCGGACTCGGAGCGACGGGCCGGACTGCTGCGTATGACGGCCGCCGCCGATCTGGGGGTCCTTCACGCGGTGGCCGCGTCCGTGCCAGGGGGCCGGACCCGTGACGGCCGGGAACAGGTGGAGTGGTCCTCGCTGTACGCGGAGGAGGCCGGGCTGCTGGGTGCGGCCCCGCTGGAGCCCCTGCGGACCGGGCTGCGGGAGGCCCTGGCCGGGGCGGGGGTGACGGCGGAGGCCGCCGACCGCTGCTGGGCGCAGGCTCGGGAGGCGTACGCGGAGGGCCGGATCGGCACGGTGGAGGAGGCTGTTGCCGCGACGTGGCGGTGGCGGTCCGGCGAGTTCCCGCGGCTGGTCCAGCTGGTCGGGCCCTCCGGCAGCGGCAAGAGCACCCTGGCGCGGACGTTTCCGCACGTGGTGTGCGTGTCGCTGGACGACCTCAGGACGGAGCGTGGCGATCGCTCGGACCAGTCCGCCAACGCGGAGGTGGTCCGGCGCGGGCTGGAGCGACTGGACGCGGCGCTGTCGTACGGCGGCACGGTGGTGTGGGACGCCACGTCGCTGACCGAACGGCAGCGAGATCCGGTCCTGGCGGTCGCGCGGCGGCGGAACGCCCTGGTCACGCAGGTGGTGGCGCTGGTGGCGAAGGACGAGTTGGTACGGCGCAACGCCTGCCGACCGCATCCGGTACCGGCGGAGGTGCTGGACCGGCAACTGCGGCGGTACAGCCCGCCGTATCCCGGGCGGGCGCATCGGACCTGGTACGCCGGTCCGGAGGGTGGGATCGAAGACCGGGCCGGCGGCCTGGACCAACGGGAGCTGTGGGGTGTGAGGGACTGATGCGTACCAGTGAGGCCATCTATCACCAGGTCCGCTGGGATCCGCGGTTCGATCCGGCCCGGTTCCTGTTGGGGGTGGCCCAGCGCGGGCGGGAGCCGAAGCGGATCCCGCTGACCTCCTTCGTGCCGGGGGGCGATGTCCCCTGGCACCGAGTGCTGTTCGTGGAGGCGGACGGGGAGCTGGTGTGGGACCGGTCGAGCGGCCTGGACCGGGTCGCGGAGTCCGGGGCCGGGCGCATGCGGACGCCGCGCCGGTTGCGGGCCCCGTTCTTCACCGCGCGCACGCCGCACGCCTGGGACGGGGCGCGATGGAGTCCGGTCGCCTCGGACGTACCGGCCACGGCGGGCACCATGAGGACCGTCTCAGGGGCCGGCTCCGGGAGCGTCTCAGGGGCCGGCTCAGGGGTGCGGTTGCTGACCTGGAACACCCTGTGGGACCGGTACGACCCGGAGCTGATCGACACCGCGCTCCGTCGGCCTCGGCTGCTGGAGGCGCTCGCCGACGCCGACGCCGACGTGATCGCGCTGCAGGAGGTCGAACCCGCCCTGCTGGAGATGGTGCTGGCCGCCGACTGGGTGCGCTCCGGCTACACGCTGGGCGCGGAACCCCGCGGGCGGGACGTGGACGACTTCGGTCTTCTGCTGCTCAGCCGGCTGCCGGTGAGCGAGGCGGGCGTGCACGCGCTCGCCCCGCACAAGGCCGTGACGGCGATCGCGGTGGAGGCCGACGGCGTCCCGCTGGTGGTGGCGTGCACGCATCTGTCGAGCGACCACTCGGCCCGCGGGGCGGACCGGCGGGAGGCCGAACTGACCCGGCTGGCCAAGGGGCTGGCGGACACCGACGGCGACGTGGTGCTGCTCGGCGACTTCAACGACGGGCGGGACGGCCCGGAGGGCCCGGCCGCCATGCTCGGGCTGCGGGATGCCTGGACCGAGGCACGCGGTCCGGCCGACCGGACGCCGACCTTCGCCCCGGGGGTCAACCCGCTGGCCGCGGTGTCCTCGCTGAGCGGCCGGGCCTCGCGGCTGGACCGTGTGCTGCTGCGCGGGACCGGCCGGGTGACGAGCGTGGGGCTGCTCGGCGATGTCCCGCACGCCGACGGGCTGTTCGTCTCCGACCACTTCGGCGTCCGCGCCGATCTGGACTTCACACCGACGGTCGCGGCGACCGAGATCGTGGACGTGGCGCCGACCCCCCGTACGGCGCTGGCCTGGCTGCCCCCCGAGGAGCTGTGGCCCGCGATCCAGCGGCTGCGGCAGGCGTACGACCCCCGGTTCGACCGGTGGCCTCCCCATGTGAACCTGCTGTTCGGCTTCGTACCGGAGGCGGAGTTCGAGCGGGCGGCGGCTCTGGTGGCCGGAGTCGCGGCCGGGACGGAGCCCTTCCCGGTCCGGTGGGCAGGGGTCCACGACTTCGGGCACCGCGACGACGCCACGGTGTGGCTGGACCCCACCGGGGGCGGCGAGCAGGCATGGCAGGGGCTGCACTCCGCGCTGGCCGCGCGGTTCCCGGGCTGCCGCGGCCGGGCCCCGGGCTTCACCCCGCATCTCAGCCTCGGCCGAACCGCCGAACCGGCGGCCGTCGCCGCCGAGTGCGCCGAGGCACTGGCCGGGCTGCCGGCCGGCGCGGTCGGTGAGTTGGCGCTGCTGTCCCGGCGCGGCCCGGAGCCGATGCGCGTCCGGGCCACGGTGGCGCTGGGGACCGGCGAGATCCGCTGGCGCCCGGACCCGGCCGCCCCGGGCCACGAGGCGGGCGGCGGGCCGGGCTTCGCGGCGGCGGTCGCCGAGCGGGTCGCCGGCGCCCTGGGTGACGCGGCGGTGGAGGTGGTCGGATCCCGCCGGATGGGCTGTGCGCTGCCCGGCGCCGACCTGGACCTTGTCGCCGCCCTGCCCGGGGAGGTGGACACGGACGCGGTCGGCGCCCGCCTGGCCGCGGCACTGCCCGAGGCGACCGGACTGCGGCACGTGGTCGGTGCCAGGGTTCCGGGCCTGCGGTTCACCGTCGGCGGTCTGGCCGTGGACCTCGTGCTGGTCGGCACGGGCGGTCTGGACCCGGCCGAGGCGGTGCCACGCCGGGCGGAGTTGGGCGAGTCGGCGGCGGTCGCGCTGAGCGCCGTCGGCGACGCGGAGGCGGTCCGCGCGGCGGTGGCCGGACGGACCGCCGCCTTCGAGGAGCTGGCCCGGCGGGTCAAGTCCTGGGCTCGCGCCCGGGGTCTGGACTCCGCACCGCACGGCGGTCTGCCCGGCCTGGCATGGACGGTTCTGGCCGCCCGTGTGGTGGCCCGCTCCCCTTCCCCGGACGCCGGACCGGAGGCCCTGTTCCGCGAGTTCCTCGCGACCTGGGCCGCCTGGAACTGGCAGCACCCGATCGGCCTGGAGCCGGATGACGGGGCGTCAGGTACCGGCCCCACCCGCGGTCCGCAGGACACCGGCTCGCCCGATCCTGTCGTGGTCCTGACCCCCTCCGCTCCCGTGCGGAGCTGCACCGCCCAGGTGTCCGCCGGGTTCCGGGACCTGCTGGTCCAGGAGCTGTACGAGGCGTGGGAGCACGCGGAGGCCGACGTCCGCGCCGGTACGCCGGTCCTTCCGCCGCTGCACCGGCGGCATGCCGCATGGGCGCTGGTGACCGTGCGGGGCCGGCGCGGCACGGTGGAGTTCGAGGAGGTGCTGGGGCGCGTGCGGGGCCGGGTCCGGGCTCTGCTGGGCGCGCTGGAGGTGTCCGGTGGTCCCGACCTCCACGCCTGGCCCCACCCGTACGAGAGCGGCCCCGGGACCGTCCACTTCGCGATCGGTCTGGGCCGCACCCCGCCGCCCGTCGCCGCCGTCGAAGCGCTGGCGCGCACCTGGCCCCGTGACCTCCCCGGCGTGGACCTCACCTACGCCGCCGGGGGCGAGGTGCCCACACCGCTCCGCCCCGGAGGCGCCCGCGCGAGCGACGGCGCGACGTAGGCCGCCCGCCCTCCGTTCACCCCGATGGCAGGCGGCTCGCGCGGTGTCCGTGACCGGCCACGCCCATGATCGTTACCCGCAGTGGCAGCGACCGAGGGCGGACCCCTTCGCCCGGAGCGCGTACACGGCTTGTCAGGTCGTCGCGGGGAGGAATGACGCGTGGGTGGCTGGATCAGTGTCGGTCTCGGGGCGGCGGCGGCCCTGTGCCCGCTGCCGCACCACGGCGACGTGACCGTCGTCATGGACCACGCCCCCGGCCGCGATCACCTGGTGGTGTGTGCCCCGGACGTCCGGGTCGACATGGGCTACGGCGATGTGGCGCCCGAAGTCCCGCCACCCACGTGCACACCGCCGGCCGCGCACGCACCGCACACGTCGCCGCCGCCCGCACCGGCTCCCCCACCGCCGCCCCCGTCGGCGCTCCCCCAGCCTGCGCCGTCGGTGCCGCGCGGACCCGCGCCCTCACCGACGCCCCAAGCCGCCCCCGCATCCGCGGCGCCGGCGCCCGCCGCACCGCCGCCTCCCGGCCCGGAGCCGGCACCGGCAGCCCCGGTGCCGAGCGCCATCCCGGTCCCCGCGTCGTCGCCGCCGGCGAAGGCGCCCGAGGCCTTCCGGTGGGTGCCACGCTCGCACTACACCGGCGGTCCGTCCCGTCCCGCGCCCGCCAGACTCTCGATGACCATGTCCACCGTCGTGGTCACCCTGCCGGCTGTTCTGGCCGCGGCCGCACTGCGACCCGGGTCCCGCCGCCGCGGCCGCGGCTGACCGCCCGCTTCGCGTCGCGCCGGCCGGCCCCCGACCGGCCCACCCCGTCCGTCCCCGTATGTCGTACACATCGCTTCGCTCGTCCTGGAGTTGTGCAATGCCGGAATGGCTCGTCTACACCCTGGCCTCGGTCCTGGTCTGCGTTCTCGTCGTCACGGCGACCGTCGTGCGGCACCGCCGCGTGGCCGTCGACGAGGACACCTCCGAGACCCCGGACGTGCTGGAGTACATGGTCATGATGGTCGGCGTCGTCTACGCCATCGTGCTCGGTCTGGCGATCGCCGGCGTCTGGGAAGCCCGAACCGCGGCCGAGGACACCGTCCAGCGCGAGGCCCAGGCCCTCTACGAGATCGATCAACGCCTGGACGTCTACCCGGCCGCCTTCCGCACCCAGATCAAGGAGCACATCGACGCCTACGCCCGGCACGCCGTCACCACCGAATGGCCGGCCCTGAAGGACGGCACGCCCGTCGACGGCACGGGCGCCGAGCTGCTGGGCCGCATCCGGAGCGACATCGCTCACCGCACCCCGGCCGACGAGCTTCAGGCCCAGGCCTACCAGCCGCTCCTGGACCAGGTGGCGGCCGCGGACGACGCCCGTCACCAGCGTCTGGACACCTCCGGCACGACCCTGCCCGCCGCGCTCTGGTTCGGCCTCGTCGCCGGCGCCCTGGTCACCCTCGGCCTGCTCTACACCCTGCAGATCCGCCGCTCGGCGCGCGAACTGCTGCTGGCCACCACCTTCAGCGCGCTGGTGGTCTTCCTGCTCTTCCTCGTCTGGAGCTTCGACGCGCCCCTCGGCCACTCCGGAACGGACTCCGCCCAGCCCTTGAGCGACCTCCTCACCACCGCGGTCTGATCAGGGGTCACGGAGGGAGCGGCACCGCACCTCGCGGAGCCCGCGCCGTCAACAGCGGCGGGTCTGGTACGGCACGGGGGCGGGTACCGGTTCGGGCCGTGCCGGGCACCGGCTCAGGGCGAAGAGGAAGGTCAGCGCGATGCCGCCCGCGGCGACGAAGAGCGTGGTGCGGATCCCGTCGGCGGTGGCGGTGCGGAGCTGTTCGCCGGAGAGGCCGTCGAGACCGGCCGTCGAAACCAGGACGAGGAGGGCGAGGCCGACGGCCGCGCCCACACCCGAGCCGGTGGAGGCGATGCCGGAGGCGATGCCCTGTTGCCGGTCGGGGACGCCGGTGGCGGCGGCGATGAACATGGTGGTGAAGACCACGCCGTCGCCGACGCCGAGCGCCACGAGGCCGGGGACGAGTTCCGCGTACGTGCCGTCGGGCGCGATCACGAGGCCGAGCGCGACCGCACCGAGCGCACCGACGGCGAGGGCGGCGCCCAGGGTCCGCCGGAGGCCGAACCTCGTCACGAGCCGGCCCGCGACGGTCGAGCCCGCCACCACCACCGCCGTCGGGAGGAGGAAGCCGACGCCGGTCCGCAACGCGTCGTAGCCCAGGATCTCCTGGAAGTAGAGGGACAGGAAGTAGAGCACGGATCCAAAGGTCGCCATGAACATGAAGGCGATGACGACGCCGGTGATCAGGTGGGGGTTGGAGAACAGCCGGGGCGGCATCAGCGGGTCGGGGCTCCGCCGCTCGACGACGACGAAGGCTCCGATCAGCAGGACGCCCACCGCCGCGCTCAGCAGGATGGCCGGCGAGAGCCAGCCCGATCCCGGGCCCTGCACGAGGGCGAACACGATGAGGGTGACGCCGACGGAGATGCTGAGCGCACCCGGCAGGTCGAACGTGCGGCCCTTCTCCCGTTCGCCGTCCCGGGGGATCACGACGAAGGCGAGCAGCAGCGCGGGGCCGGCCAGGGCGACGTTGACGAAGAAGACCGCTTCCCAGCCGAAGACCTGCGTCAGTAGACCGCCGAGCAGCACACCGATGACGAGGCCCGCCGCGCCCGCCCCTCCCCAGATCCCCAGGGCGCGGTTGCGCGGACGGCCTTCGGCGAAGGTGGTGTTGATGAGCGCCAGGGTGGTGGGGAAGACCAGGGCTCCGCCGAGACCCTGGAACGCCCGGGCGGCCAGGAGTACTTCGGGGCCGGTCGCGAGCCCTCCCGCGAACGCGGCCCCGGCGTAGAGCGCCAGCCCGGTGGCCAGGACGCGGCGTCGCCCGAGCAGGTCCGCGGCCCGTCCACCGAACAGGAGGAAGCCGGCCGAGGCCACCGCGTAGGCGCTGATGACCGACTGCAGCGTCTGCGCGGAGTAGCCGAGGTCGCCCGCGATGTCGGGAAGGGCGACGACCACGATGTACTGGTCGAGCGAGACGATCAGCATGGCGAACGACAGGAGCAGCAGCGTCGCCGTCTCACGGTTCCGGCCGAGGCCGCCGGACGCGGTCGAGGTCTCCACTGGTCCCACGACAGCACTCCTGGTGATCGGTACCGCGCCCGGTCGGCCGTCTTCGGTTCACGCCTTCTGCTGCATGGAGCTGCGTGCGGGGTTGCTCTGGTCGGCCGCCTTGGGGTCCTTCTCGCCGGCCTTGTCGCGTACGCCCTGGGCGATGCGCTCGCCGATCGCCTTGTCGATGTTCGTCCAGTACGCGAACGCCCGCTCCAGGACCGGCTCGGAGACGCCGTTGAGGAGATGGCCGACCACGTTGTCCACCAGGCGGTCGCGAGCCGCGTCGTCCATGACCTCGCGCACGAGCGTGCCGGGCTGTCCCCAGTCGTCGTCCTCCGGATGGGAGACGTACGCCGCCCGGGTGATCTCGCCGTCCGCCGCCCAGCTGGGCGGGGACCCGTACCGCTCGGTGTCGGCGGCGGGGCCGCCCTTGGAGTTCGGGGCGTAGACCGGGTCGGTCGTCCTGCGGTAGGCCATCGCCCCGTCCTTCGAGTACGTGTGGACGTCGACGACGGGCGCGTTCACGGGCAGCTGCTGGTAGTTGGCGCCGATGCGGTGGCGGTGGGCGTCCGCGTAGGAGAACAGCCTGGCCAGCAGCATCCGGTCGGGGCTCGGCCCGATGCCGGGGACCAGGTTGTTGGGCTGGAAGGCCGCCTGCTCGATCTCGGCGTGGTTGTCGGTCGGGTTGCGGTCGAGCGTCATGCGCCCGACCGGGATGAGCGGATAGTCGCCGTGCGGCCACACCTTGGTCAGATCGAACGGGTTGAACCGGTACCCCGCGGCCTCCTCGTACGGCATGACCTGGACGTACAGCGTCCAGGAGGGGAACTCTCCGTCCCGGATGTGCTCGAAGAGGTCCCGCGTGTGGTAGTCGGTGTCGACGGCCGCCATCTGGTCGGCCTCGTCCTGGGTGAAGAACTCGATGCCCTGGTCGGTCTTGAAGTGGTACTTCACCCAGAACCGCTCGCCGGACGCGTTGATCCACATGTACGTGTGGGACGTGTATCCGTTCATGTGCCGCCAGGTACGCGGGATGCCACGGTCCCCCATGAGCCAGGTGACCTGGTGCGCGGACTCCGGTGAGAGGGTCCAGAAGTCCCACTGCATGTCGTGGTCGCGCAGGTTGTTGTCCGCGCGCCGCTTCTGGGAGCGGATGAAGTGCTGGAACTTCATCGGGTCCTTGACGAAGAACACCGGCGTGTTGTTGCCGACCATGTCGTAGTTGCCTTCGCTGGTGTAGAACTTCACCGCGAAGCCGCGCGGGTCGCGCCAGGTGTCCGGGCTGCCGCGCTCACCGGCGACGGTCGAGAAGCGGACCACGAGATCGGTGCGCGTGCCCGGCTGGAACAGGGCCGCCTTGGTGTAGCCGCTGACGTCGTGGGTGACCTCGAAGTGGCCGAACGCGCCGCTGCCCTTGGCGTGGGGCTGGCGCTCCGGGATCCGTTCCCGGTTGAACTGTGCCATCTGCTCGATCAGATAGGCGTCCTGCAGCAGGATCGGACCGCCGGGGCCCACGGTGAGCGAGTGTTCGTCGCTCTCGACCGGGGCGCCGGAATCGGTTGTGGTGGCGGGTCGGCTCTCGGTCATCGGTCAGTCTGCCTTTCCTTGAGCTGAGCGGTGGCGCGGCCCCTCGATGGCACGTCGGCGCACGACCGGCGTCGAGGGGCTGCTGCCCGTCGGTCGGGGCTCGTACGGCCTGGAGATGTCCCCTTCCCCGGAGGACCTCGGCCTCGTTGCCCACGTCTCGACATGTCGCCTCGCCCGCCGTCGCCGCGGTAAACGTCTTCACCGCCGTCGGATGCGCCTGCCGTCGCGGTGGGCGCGGGTGCGCCGTCGGCATGGGCCTCCTCGCCGGGTGCGGGCGGGCGTACGGGGACCAGGCGGCGTGCTCGCCGCCCGGACGCACCTCCCAGCCTGGGCCTTCTCGGCCGAACCCACCACCGGAGGCCGGACGGCTCCCGCCGGCGGCGGGCCGGCCCGCCGCCCTGCCCGGCGGGGGCGTCAGGCGACCGCGCTGAGGGTGTCCGCGAGGCGGCGGCGGGCCGCGCGGGCCGCGGGCAGGGCGGTCAGGGCGATCGCGCCGAGGACGGAGGCGGCGATCATGACCACGAGGTAGCCGGCGGGCGGGGCCTGGGCCACGCCGGAGCCGATGCCGGTGGTGTGGGCCTCGTGATCGATGAGCCGGCGGGCCAGGGGGACGCCGAGGGCCGTGGCGGCGAGGGCGGCGACGAGCGCGGTGCAGCCGATGGCCGTCACCGTGACGGCGGTGATCTGGCGCGGGGAGAGGCCGATGGCCTTCAGGGCCAGCAGGTCCCGTTCGCCGTCGCGGATGCTGCCGCCGATCGCCGTGGACAGTTCGGTCAGGCCGATCAGGGCGAGGACGGAGATCAGGCCCACGACGACCCCGCGCAGAGCGGAGAACCGGTCGGCGGGGGACGTGACCCCGTGGACGTCGAGATGCCCACCGGACGCGTCGGCCAGTTCGGCGCGGACGGCACGCGGGTCGGCGCCGGGCTCCAGGCGGAGCCGGTAGAGGGTGGGGCTCAGGGACGGGTCGTTCTCGCGCAGGGTGTCGAGCGAGGTGGAGATGACCCGGCCGCCGTTCTCCGGCTCGATGCTGCGCCCGACGAGGTGCAGCACCTGCGGGTGGCCGCCGACGGTGACTCGCACCCAGTCTCCGACGCGTACGTCCAGCAGGTCGAGCAGGCCCTGGCCGGCGACGGCCTCGTCGGGGCCCTCGATGGGACGGCCCTCGGCGACCGTGTACGGGTAGGGCTCGACGCGGGTGCCGAGACCACGGAGCGCGATGGTGCCGGTCTGGCCGGGAACGAGGGCGGCGACTTCGAGCCCCGGGTGGGCCGCGTCGATGTCGTCGTCGGCCGCCAGCAGCGCGGCGGCCTCGCGGTCGCCGAGCGTCGCGTCGGGGCGGGCGGTGAGCGCGGCGGCGTGCCCGAGCCGCTCGGGCCGGCTGTCGAACCGTTCGACGGTGGTCCAGGCGCTCAGCGCCACGGTGATCAGCAGCAGCGGCAGGGCGAGGCGGACGATCGTGGCCGGGGCGCGCCGTCCTCGGCCGAAGGCCCGGTGCCAGCCGAGAACCAGGGTCGCCGGTGTGCGCAGGGCAAGCGCTCCCCGGGCGGCTCGGGACAGTCCTCCGCCCGGCGCCGCGGCGGCGGGGACGACGGGTACGGGCTCCACGCGCCCGGCCCGCCAGGCGGCGAGGCAGGTCGCCACACCGATGAACAGCACCGCCGCGACGGGCACCGCGAGCAGCGCCGCCGTGTGCCCCTGGAGTCCTTGCCAGACGCCGACGGCGTCGCCGAGCCGACCGGGCAGGTGGGTGCCGAGCGTCTGCACGGCCGCCGTGGCTAGGGCCGCCCCGAGCACGGCGAAGGCCAGATGCTGGACGAGGAAGACACGCACGACCTGGCCAGGGGTGAAGCCGATGGCCTTGAGGACGGAGATGTCCCGCAGGTGGCCGCGGACCCGGGTGCTGATGGCGCCGAACACCGCGAGGGCGGCGGCGATCAGCGCTCCGAGACCGAACAGGCCGAGGACCTGGCCGAGCAGCCGGGTGTCGCCCTGGGCCTCGGAGCGGCCCTGCTGCCAGGTGCCGACGTCGGTCACGGCGCCGGCGCCGAGCACGGTGACGGCGCGCTGGACGACGTAGTCGGTGTCGTCGGGGTCCGCCAGACGCAGTCCGACGACCTGGCCGCCATCGCGCTCGGCCGGCACCCCGCGCGGCAGGGCCCAGACGGTGCCGGGCCGTTCACCGGGGCTGTAGCGGGGCTCGGCGCTGTCGGCGACGCCGAGGACGGTCAGGGTCCGGCCGGTGGGCAGGGTCAGCCGGTCGCCCGGTTCGGCCCACAGGGCGCGGGCGAGGCTGGATTCCAGGACGACGCCGTCCGGGACGGTGTCGTCGAGCCAGCGGCCCGACGTCAGCAGGGGACGGCCGGTGGCCGGGGGCTCGACGGCCGCCGCGCGCAGTTCGATGCGGGCGCGTGTGCCGCGTGAGGCGACGGTGTCGCCCGCGGTGCGGTAGGGGCCCGATATCCGCTCGACACCGTCGAGGGCCGCGAGGGCGCCGGTGTCGGCGGCGGGGCCGGTGTGGATCCACACGTGGGCGCCCCGCGACTGGGTGAAGATCCGCTGCCAGGGGTTGGTGGCGTAGCCGAAGAGCGCCGTGGCAAGGAGCAGCGAGGCGACGATTCCGGCGGTGGCGGCGACCATGAACAGCGCCTCGCCCCGGTGGGTGCGCAGATCGGCGTGCGCCCAGCGCAGCATGGCCCGCACGGGTCAGTCCTTCAGTTCCAGTACGCCGGCGAGGCCCTTGCCGCGAGGCGGGGTGCCACTCAGATCGGCGTCGTCGGCTATGCGGCCGTCGAAGAAGCTGATCACCCGGTCCGCGGCGCTGGCGAGCCGGGCGTCGTGGGTGACGAGCACGATGGTCTGGCCGAGCTGGTGGAAGCGGGCGAGCTGCCGCATCACTTCGCGGGTGCCCTTGCTGTCGAGGCTGCCGGCCGGTTCGTCGGCGAGGAGCAGCCGCGGCTGGTTGACCAGGGCACGGGCGAGGGCCACGCGCTGCTGTTCGCCGCCGGACAGCTCGCCGGGCATGCTGCGGGCCTTGCTGTCGAGGCCCAGCTCGGCGAGGAGTCGCTCGCGTTCGGCGCGGGCCCGCTTGGCGGCGGTTCCGGCCAGCAGCGCGGGCAGTTCGACGTTGTCGGCGACGCTGAGGTTGGAGACGAGGTTGAAGAACTGGAAGACGATGCCGATGCGGCGGCGCCGTTCCACCGCCCAGCGTGCCTCGGTCCAGCCGTCGGTGCTCTCGCCGTCCAGCAGGAGCGTGCCGCTGTCCGGACGGTGGAGGCCGCCGAGCAGATGCAGCAGGGTGGACTTGCCCGCACCGGAGGGGCCGGTGACCGCGACGAACTCCCCGCGCCGCACGGTCAGGTCGACGCCGCGCACGGCGTGGGCGGGCGCGCCCTCGCCGTGGTGGGTCTTGACGAGGCCGTCGGCGCGCAGCAACGGCACGGGTACGGCGGAGTCGGTCATCGCAGCTCCTCCAGCTCCTCCTGGCAGCGCTCCAGCCAGTCGAGATCGGCCTGGAGGTGCAGCATGGCGCCTTCGATCAGCAGGTGGGCTATACGGTTGTCCCGGTCTTCGGCGGCGGCCAGCTTGGACAGGTTGCGCATGGTGGTGAGGTATTCGCGTCGCTGCTTGTTGATGAGGGCGATCTGGTCGGCGAGGCCCGTGCGGGGGGCGAGGGCGAGCTTCATGAAGAACTCGTCCCGTACCCGCGGCTCGTCCGCCGTCTCGTCGAACCAGGAGCGCAGTGCTTCCTGCCCGGCTTCGGTGAGGCGGTAGATCTTCTTGTTGGGGCGGCTCTCCTGGGCGATCTCCTCGCCCTCGATCAGCCCGGACTTCTCGAGGCGGCCGAGCGTGACATAGATCTGCCCGACGTTGGTGGGAGGGTACGCGGCGCCCAGCAGTTGCTCAAGGTCCTGCTTCAGCTCGTAGCCGTGGGCGGGGCCCCTGGCCAGGAGGGCGAGGAGGGGATGGCGCACCCGTACTGTCCTCCCTTGGCGTGCTCCCGGTGTGGTGAGGGCTCTAGTATCGCCCATGCCTAACGGGTATACATGCCCTGTTGCTGGACGAAGGTGTACGGCGCGGCCCCCTGGGAGGAACCTATGCGGTGGATGCGGGCCGCGGGTAGGGGTCTCCTGGCTCTCGCGGTGGTCCTGACGGGCTACCTGGCCTCCGGAACCCCCTCGGGCGGCGCGGAGCACGCGGGTGGCCGCGGCCCGATGACGCTGGCGACCGCCGGTGATCTCACCGGCTATCTCGCACGTGTGCTGGAGGGCTGGAACCGCGCGCACCCGGCCGAGCAGGTCACCGTGGTCGAGCTGCCGGATTCGGCCGACGAGACCCGGGCCCAGATGATCACGGATCTGAAGTCGGGCGACGGCAGGTTCGATCTGCTCAACATCGATGTCGCGTGGACGTCGGAGTTCGCCGCGGCCGGATGGATCGCTCCTCTGGAGCGCGGGCGTTTCCCCTTGGAGAGCTTCCTGCCTCCGGTGGTGGACACCGCGACGTACGACGGACGGCTGTACGCCGTCCCGTACGTGACGAACGCCGGGATGCTCTTCTACCGCAAGGACGTGCTCGACCGTGAGGGGCAGCGCCCGCCGCGGACCTGGGCGGAGCTGGAGCGGCAGGCCCGCACCATCGCCCCGAAGTACGGCCTGGGCGGTTACGCGGGCCAGTTCCTGCCGTACGAGGGGCTGACGGTCAACGCGGCCGAGGCGGTGTACTCGGCAGGCGGATCCATCCTCGGCGACGAGGGCGAGCGGGTGACGGTCGACTCGGCGGCCGCCCGCTCCGGGCTGGGGTTCCTCGCCCGAGGTGTACGGGACGGCTGGATACCGGGGGAAGCCCTGTCGTACAAGGAGGAGGAGTCCCGGCAGGCCTTCCAGGACGGCCGGCTGCTCTTCCTGCGCAACTGGCCCTACGCGTACGCCGGCGCATCCGGCGCGGAGTCGAGGGTCGCGGGGAAGTTCGGCGCCGTGCCGCTGCCGGGCCCGGCGGGGCCGGGCGCGAGCGTGCTGGGCGGCTCCAATCTGGCCGTGAGCAGCCAGGCCCGGTATCCCGAGTCGGCGCGCGATGTGATCGCGTACCTCACGAGCGAACCGGTGCAGCGCCGCGTCCTGACCGAGGGCGCCCTGCCGCCGGTGCGGAGCGCGCTGTACGAGGATCCGGCGCTGGTGGCGCGCTTCCCGTATCTGCCCACGCTGCGGGCGAGCGTGCTCGCGGCCGCTCCCCGTCCCAAGAGCCCGCACTACGAGCAGGTGAGCCTCGCGGTGCAGGCGGTGGCGCACGACGCGATGACGCAGCACCAGACGCCCGAGGCCGCGGTGCGCCGGCTCGCGGACGAGCTCGCGGCCATAGCCCGTCGCCGCTGACACCTCGCCCAGTGCCTTCCCTCTTCGGCGCTCCCTCGCTGTCATCGCTGCGTCCCCTACTTACCTGTTAGGTATCAGCATGTGGACCGGTGCACCCCGACCGCAGGTGCAAACCAGGGCATTTCACCCCAACTGACTTCGATTTCCGACAGCTTCGTTGACACCCTCTCGTCATGCGTACTTAACATGCATGCATAACCGCTATCCGCTCTGGGTGGCGCGCACCCCTTCACGCAGAAATACAGGTCAACGGGTGATGCTCACAGCCCCAGGCCGCCGCCGCTGGTGGCGCGACGCGGTGATCTACCAGGTGTACGTCCGCAGCTTTCTGGACAGCACCGGCGACGGGATCGGCGACCTCGCCGGTGTCCGGGCCGGACTGCCGTACCTGAAGAAGCTCGGGGTCGACGGGATCTGGCTCAGCCCCTTCTACCCGTCGCCGCAGCACGACCACGGGTACGACGTCGCCGACTACTGCGACGTGGACCCCGTCTTCGGCGACCTCGCCGAATTCGGCCTGATGGTCGCGGACGCACATCGGCTGGGCATCAAGGTGCTGCTGGACATCGTCCCCAACCACTGCTCCAGCGAGCACGCCTGGTTCCGCGAGGCCCTCGCCGCCGGGCCCGGCAGCGAGGCCCGGGCCCGCTTCCACTTCGCCGAGGGTCGCGGTCCGGACGGCGACGTCCCGCCCAACAACTGGCACGCCATGTTCGGCGGACCGGCCTGGAGCCGGATCACCGAGCCGGACGGCACGCCCGGCCAGTGGTACCTGCACATGTTCACGCCCGAGCAGCCGGACCTGAACTGGCGCAACCCCGAGGTCGGCGCCCATTTCGACCACGTCCTGCGCTTCTGGCTGGACCGGGGCGTCGACGGCTTCCGCATCGACGTGGCCGCCGGCCTCTTCAAGCACCCCGACCTGCCGGACTCCCCCGACCCCGAGGCCGACGCCCGTACCCGCGACTCGGTCAACCCGCTCGCGTGGAACCAGCCCGAGGTGCACGACGTGTGGCGTCACTGGCGGTCGGTGTGCGAGGAGTACACGGCGCGCGACGGGCAGGAGCGGCTGCTGGTCGGCGAGGTGTCCGTACCGACCGCCCGCGAACACGCCCGGTACGTCCGGCCCGACGAGCTGCACCAGGCGTTCTTCTTCGACCTGCTCGGCGCACCCTGGGACGCCGACTCCTTCCGCAAGGTGATCGACGAGGCGATGCGCGACATCGCGGGCACCGGCTCCACCGTCACCTGGGTCCTCAACAACCACGACCAGGTGCGCACGGTGACCCGGTACGGCGAGTCCGGCACCGAGGGCAGCGGGCTCGGGGCCGCCCGGGCGCGCGCCGCCGCCCTGCTGATGCTGGCCCTGCCCGGCGCCGCGTACATCTACCAGGGCGAGGAGCTGGGCCTGCCGGAGGTCGTGGACCTGCCGGACGAGGTGCTCACCGACCCGATATTCCGGCGTACCGGCAGCCGGGCCCGGATCCGCGACGGCTGCCGCGTGCCGTTGCCGTGGTCCGGGCACGCCTCGCCGTTCGGCTTCAGCACCGGGGCGGAGAGCGCCAAGCCCTGGCTGCCGCAGCCCGGTTGGTTCGCCGAGCACGCCACCGACCGGGCGCTGGCCGACACCCGCTCGGTCTGGCACCTGTACCGCGAGGGGCTCCAGCTGCGGCACGGCCTGCCGCAGCTGGGCGAGGGCACCCTGCGCTGGCTGGACGCGCCGCCCGGTGTGCTGGCCTTCCTGCGCGGCGACGGGCTCGTCTGCGCCGTCAACTTCGGCACCGCTCCCGTGCCCGCACCGGTCTCCGGCGCCCCGCTGCTGTCCAGCGGACCGTGCCCGACCGCCGTACTGCCCGGGTCCACCGCCGCCTGGTGGATCAGTGACGACACCACTCTGGAGGAACTGCGATGACCCTGCGACGGATGACGACGGCCTGCTGCTCCGCGTTGACCCTGGCGCTCGCCGCCACGGCGTGCGGCGGCGACCCGGTGAGCGCCGGTGGCGGCGGCAAGGAGCTGTCCGGCCAGACCCTCGATGTGGCCGGGGTCTGGTCGGGCGCCGAACAGAAGAACTTCCAGAAGGTGCTGGACGCCTTCACCGCGAAGACCGGCGCCAAGACCCGGTTCGTGTCCACCGGGGACAACGTCTCCACCGTCGTGGGCAGCAAGATCGAGGGCGGCAACGCCCCCGACGTGGTCATGGTCCCGCAGGTCGGCGTGCTCCAGCAGTTCGCGCGGCAGAAGTGGCTCAAGCCGCTGTCGCAGACCGCGACGAAGGCCGTCGACACCAACTACGCACCGGTGTGGAAGAACTACGGTTCCGTCGACGGCGCCCTCTACGGCCTGTACTTCAAGGCCGCCCACAAGTCGACCGTCTGGTACAGCCCGGAGGCGCTCGACCAGGCGGGTGTGAAGCCGCCGAAGTCGTACGAGGAGATGCTCACGAGCGGGCAGACGGTCTCCGACTCGGGCCTGCCCGCCTTCGCGATCGCCGGTGAGGACGGCTGGACGCTGACCGACTGGTTCGAGAACATCTACCTCTCCCAGGCCGGCCCCGAGAAGTACGACCAGCTCGCCAAGCACGAGATCGCGTGGACCGACCCGACCGTGGTCAAGGCGCTGACCACCCTCGGCACCCTCTTCTCGGACAGGAAGCTGGTGGCCGGCGGTCAGAAGGGCGCGCTCGGCACCGACTTCCCCGGCTCGGTCGAGAAGGTCTTCGGACCGAAGCCCGAGGCGGCGATGGTGTACGAGGGGGACTTCGTCGCCGGCGTCGCCAAGGACCAGTTCGGCAAGAAGATCGGCGAGGACGCCACCTTCTTCCCCTTCCCGGCGGTCGCGGGCGGGAAGGCGCCGGTGGTCAGCGGCGGTGACGCGGCCGTCGTCCTGAAGGACGGCAAGAACCCGAAGGCCGCCATGGCGTTCCTGGAGTACCTCGCGACGCCGGAGGCGGCGGCCGTGTGGGCCGAGGCGGGCGGATTCCTCTCGCCGAACAAGAAGCTCGACCTCGCGGCGTACGGCGACGACACTCTGCGCGAGACCGCCAAGTCGCTGATAGACGCCGGGGACTCGGTGCGCTTCGACATGTCGGACCAGGCCCCTGCCGCGTTCGGCGGCACCAAGGGCGTGGGCGAGTGGAAGATCCTCCAGGACTTCCTGCGCGACCCGTCGAACCCGGCCGCCACGGCCGCGGCGCTGGAGGGCGCGGCGGCCAAGGCGTACAAGGGCTGAGGCGGACGTCATGACCACAGTCACCGCCCCACCACCCCCTCGGGCCGGCTCCACGAAGGGCGGCCCGCGGTCCGGAAGCCCGCGGGACCGGGCCAGGCGCCGACGGCGGATCGTCGCCCTGGCGTTCGTACTGCCCGCGTTGCTCCTGCTCGGCGCGCTGGTCGTGTATCCGGTGCTGTTCTCCGTGGGCCGCAGCTTCTTCGACGCGTCCGGCACCCGGTTCGTCGGCGGGGACAACTACACGGAGATGTTCCGCGACCCGGCCACCCTGACCGCGATCCGCAACAGCGCCATCTGGGTCGTCGTCGCGCCGACGCTGCTGACAGGCCTTGGGCTGATCCTGGCGGTGCTGGTGGAGAAGGTCCGCTGGGCCACCGCGTTCAAGCTGCTGCTCTTCATGCCGATGGCGGTCTCCTTCCTGGCGGCGGGCATCATCTTCCGCCTCGCGTACGAGGAGGACCCGGACAAGGGGGTGCTGAACGCGGCGGTGGTCGGCGTGCACGACGCGTTCCAGGGTTCCTCGTCGTACCCGGCGGCCCGGGCCCGCGAGGGTCAAGGGCTGGAGAAGGCGCCCGACGGTTCGTACGGGACGGCCGAGGCCGTCTCCCCGGGCCGGAGCGTCGCCCTCGGCCTCGTCGGCGTACCGCCCAAGGAGCTGCCCGCCGACGCCGAGCAGGCGGCCGTCGGCAAGGCCGGTGCGGAAGACGTGGCCGGCGCCGTGTACCTGGACTTCACACCCGGCGGCGGGGGGCGGCACGGCGCGATCGACCCCGCGGAGCGGGGGCTGCCCGGCATGACGGTCGAGGCGGTCCGCGACGGGCGCGCCGTCGCGACCACGGTCACCGCGGCCGACGGGTCGTTCCGCTTCACCGGTCTCGGGGCCGGCGCGTACACGGTCCGGCTGCCCGCGGAGAACTTCGCGCCTCCGTACGAGGGCGTCTCCTGGCTCGGCCCCGCCCTGGTCACACCGGCGATCATCGGTGCGTACCTGTGGATCTGGACCGGCTTCGCGATGGTGCTCATCGGCGCGGGGCTGTCCTCCCTGCCTCGCGACGCGCTGGAGGCGGCACGGATGGACGGGGCCAACGAATGGCAGGTGTTCCGCCGGATCACCGTGCCGCTCCTTGCCCCCGTGCTGACCGTCGTCTTCGTGACGCTGGTGATCAACGTGATGAAGGTCTTCGACCTCATCTACATCATCGCGCCGGGGCCGGTGCAGGAGGACGCCACCGTGCTGGCCACCCAGATGTGGCTGGTGTCCTTCGGCGGCGGCAACGACCAGGGGCTCGGCAGCGCGCTCGGTGTGCTGCTCCTGCTGCTGGTGATCCCCGCGATGGTCTTCAACGTCCGCCGCTTCCGTAGGAGTCAGCGATGAGTGCGACCGCGACGATGCCGGGCGGCCGGCTGCGCCGCTGGCTGGGCAACGGTCTGGTCCAGGCGTTCCTGGCGGTGATCGGCCTGGTCTGGGTGACCCCGGTCGCCGGACTGCTGCTGTCATCGCTGCGCTCGGCGAGCGACAACGCGGCGAGCGGCTGGTGGACGGCGCTGACCGGCCCCGGGCAGCTGTCTCTGGAGAACTACACGGCTCTGCTGGGCAACGCGGGCATCACGCGCGCCTTCTGGAACACGGTGCTGATCTCGGTGCCGACGACCGTCCTGGTCGTCGTCGTCGCGGCGCTCGCCGGATACGCCTTCGCCTGGCTGGAGTTCCCCGGCCGGGACTGGATCTTCCTGGGCGTGGTGGCGCTGCTTGTGGTGCCGGTGCAGGTGGGTCTGCTGCCGGTGGCGAAGCTGTTCGGACAGCTGGGACTGTTCGGCACGATCCCGGGCGTGGTGCTCTTCCATGTCGCCTACGGGCTGCCGTTCGCCGTTTTCCTTCTGCGCAACTACTTCGCCGACATCCCGCGCGAGATGCTGGAGGCCGCTCGGATGGACGGCGGCGGCGAGTGGCGGATCCTGACGCAGCTGGTGCTGCCGGTGGGCCGCCCGGCGATCGCCAGCCTGGCGATCTTCCAGTTCCTCTGGGTCTGGAACGACATGCTGGTGGCGCTGCTCTTCGCCGACAGCTCCTCGCAGCCGCTGACCGTGGAACTCCAGTCCCAGGTGCGGCAGTTCGGCAGCAACATCGACGTCCTGGCGCCGGGTGCGTTCCTCTCCCTGATCGTGCCGGTGGTGGTCTTCTTCGCCTTCCAGCGTCACTTCGTGCAGGGGGTGATGGCGGGTTCGGTGAAGTGACGGTACGGGCGGGGCCTCACGCGTCGGCGTGGGGCCCCGTTCCGTCCGGTGGGAGCGTCAGGGCCCCTCGGTCTCGAACATGCGCAGCAGATCGGCGGCGACGCTCACGGCGATGGTCGCGGGCTCCTTGCCGGTGATGTCGGCCAGCCCGATCGGCGTCTTGATCCGATCGATGGTGGCCTCGGCGTGACCGCCCTCGGTGGCGAGGCGTTGGCGGAACCGCGCCCATTTGGCCGCCGATCCGATCAGTCCGACGGAGCCGAGATGGGGCGTCCGCAACGCGGCGTCGCACAGGGCGGCGTCCTCGGCGTGGTCATGGGTCATGACCAGGACGTGGGTGCCGTGCGGCAACTCCTCCAGGACGTCCTCGGGCAGGAGCGGCGTGTGGTGCACGTGCACCTGCGCCACGGCGTCCGCCAGCACGTCGAGCCGCTCCTTGGTGAGGACGTCCGAGCGGCTGTCGACCAGATGGAGGTCGAGGTCCTGACGTGCCAGGATGCGCGCCAGCTCCATCCCGACGTGCCCGAAGCCGAAGATCGCCACCGCCCGTACGACCGGCAGCGGTTCGAGCAGCACCGAGACCGTGCCGCCGCAGCACTGGACGCCGTGCCGGTTGGTCACCTTGTCGTTCAGTGCGAAATCGATCAGCTCGGGCTCCGGCTTGCTCGCGACGATCATCTCCCGGGCCCGATCGATCGCCACGGCCTCGACGTTGCCGCCACCGATCGACCCCCACGTCCCGGTCTGCCCCACGACGAGTTTCGCACCGGCGTCGCGGGGGGCGTGGCCCCGCACGGTCGCGACGGTCACGAGCACGCCGGCCTCCCGGCGTGCCCGCAACCGCGCGACCGCGGCGAACCACGTCATGTCAGGCACCGCTCAACGCTTCCGCGTCGGCCCGGACCTCGCCGTCGGCGTGCGCGACGGTGGCGGCTCCGTCGCCGGCGCGGCCGATGCGGGAGGCCTCGCCCTGACGGGCCGACTGGATCGCCCAGTACACCGCCTCCGGCGTCGCGGGCGACGCCAGCTCGACGCCGACCCCGCTCGGGCCGAACGCGGCGGCGGCCTGCCGGAGCGCCTCTCGCATCGAGAAGGCCAGCATCAGCGGAGGCTCCCCCACCGCCTTGGACCCGTACACCGCGCCCTCTTCGGTGGCGTTCCGCAGCAGCGTGACGTTGAACTCCTCGGGCATCTCCGAGAAGCTCGGCAGCTTGTACGTGCTCGCGGCCTGGGTCAGCAGCCGGCCGCGGTGGGGCCCGTCGGTGGCGTCCCAGCGCAGGTCCTCGAGCGTCAGCCAGCCCGCGCCCTGCACGAACCCGCCCTCGACCTGGCCGATGTCGATCATCGGGGAGAGGCTGTCGCCGACGTCGTGCACGATGTCCACCCGCCGGATGCGGTACGCCCCGGTGAAGCCGTCCACCTCCACCTCGGCCGCGGCGGCGCCGTAGGAGAAGTACTTGAACGGCGAGCCCCTGAACGCCTTGGCGTCCCAGTGCAGCCCCTCGGTCCGGTAGAAGCCTGCCGCCGACAGCTGAACCCGCTGGAAGTACGCGGTGCGCACCAGGTCGTCCCAGGCCAGCTCCTTGTCGCTGCCCAGCGTGCGGGCGACGCCCTCGCCGATGCGCACGTCCGAGGCGCTCGAACCCAGCTGCGTGGCGGCGACCTGGAGCAGCCGTTCACGCAGCTGCTCGCAGGCGTTCTTCACGGCCGCGCCGTTGAGATCGGCCCCCGCACTGGCGGCGGTGGCGGAGGTGTTGGGCACCTTGTCGGTACGCGTCGGGGCCAGCCGCACCTTGTGCAGCGGGATGCCCAGCGTGGTCGCTGCCACCTGCAGCATCTTGGTGTGCAGGCCCTGACCCATCTCGGTGCCGCCGTGGTTGATCAGGACCGAGCCGTCCTTGTAGATCAGCACCAGCGCTCCGCCCTGGTTGAAGGCGGTGAGGTTGAACGAGATGCCGAACTTGATCCCGGTGATCGCGAGTCCCCGCTTGGTGTGCGGGTGCGCGGCGTTGAACGCGGCGATCTCGCGCCTGCGTTCGTCGATGCCGCCGTTCTCCTTGACCTGTTCCCAGACGGCGGAGATCCGTTCGGGCTGGGTGACCGGCTGTCCGTACGGCGTGGACTGGCCCTGCTGGTAGAAGTTGCGTTCGCGCAGCTCCGTCGGATCCAGGCCGAGCAACGGCGCACACCGGCCCATGATGTCCTCGATCACCAGCATGCCCTGCGGCCCGCCGAAGCCGCGGAAGGCGGTGTTGGAGACCTTGTTGGTCCTGGCGATGCGGCCGGCGATACGTGCGTGGGGAATCCAGTACGTGTTGTCGATGTGGCACAGCGCGCGGGCCACCACCGGCTCGGACAGGTCCAGGCTCCAGCCGCCGTCGGCGGTCAGGGTGGCCTCCAGGGCCCGGATGCGGCCGTCGGCGTCGAAGCCGATCTTCCACGCGGCGTGGAACCCGTGCCGCTTGCCGGACATGGTCAGGTCCTGCGTCCGGTTGAGCCGTAGCCGGACGGGCCGGCCGGTCAGCTTGGCGCCGAGGGCGGCGACGGCCGCGAAGCCGTGCGGCTGCATCTCCTTGCCGCCGAAGCCGCCGCCCATCCGCAGACACTGCACGGTCACCTCGTGGCTGTGCAGCCCGAGCACGTGCGCGACGATCTCCTGGGTCTCGGACGGATGCTGGGTGCTGCTCTGGACGAACACCTGCTCGGCCTCGTCGACATGGGCCAGCGCCGCGTGCGTCTCGAGGTAGAAGTGTTCCTGGTCGGAGAAGCGGAACTCGCCGGAGAACACGTGCGTCGAGTCGGCGAACCCGGCGTCGACGTCACCGGTGACCATCACGGGCCGGGCACCGTGGAAGCTGTCGGCCGCGATCGCGTCCTCCAGGGTCACCACGGAAGGCAGTTCGTCGAGTTCCACCTCGACGGCCGCCGCACCGAGCCGGGCCGCCTCCAGGGTCTCGCCCAGCACCCAGGCGACAGCGTGGCCGTGGAACATGACCTCGTCGGGGAAGAGCGGCTCGTCGTGCTTCATCCCGGCGTCGTTGACGCCGGGCACGTCGGCACCGGTCAGCACGCGGACCACCCCGGGAACGGCGAGCGCGGGCTCGGTGCGCAGCGCCGTGATCCTGCCGTGGGCCTTCATGACCTGGACCGGATGGGCGTGCAGCACGTCCTTTGTACGGGCGACCAGGTCGTCCGTGTACAGAGCGGTGCCGGTGACGTGCTGGAAGGCGCTCTCGTGCGGCATGGAGACGCCGACGACGGGCTTCTCGGGGCGCTGGGAGAGATGACTCATGACGACACCGCCTCGGTGGTCTGTGCGTGCAGCTTCAGAAGGCTCTGGCCGAGCATCGCGGAGCGGTAGAGGGAGCTGGCCCGGTGATCGTCCATCGGTGTCCCCTCGCCGCGCAGCACGCGGGCCGCGGCCTCGACGGTCTCCGCCTCCCACGGCCTGCCCTCCAGGGCGGCCTCGGTGGCGAGCGCGCGGATCGGGGTGGCGGCGACGCCGCCCAGGCCGATGCGCGCCTTGCGGACGATCCCGTCCTCGACGTGGAGCGCGAAGGCGACCGCCACGCTGGAGATGTCGTCGAAGCGCCGCTTGGCGATCTTGTGGAAGGCCGTGACCGGTGACAGCGGCAGCGGGATCCGTACCGCACGGATCAGCTCACCGGGCCGGCGCACGCTCTGCCGATATCCGGTGAAGTACTCCGCCAGCGGGATCTCGCGCTCGCCGTCGGGGTCGGCGAGTACCACCGAGGCTTCGAGGGCGAGGAGCACCGGCGGGCTGTCACCGATGGGCGATCCGGTGCCCAGGTTGCCACCGAGGGTCGCGCCGTTGCGGATGAGGCGGGAAGCGAACTGCGGGAACAGCTCCGCGAGCAGCGGAACGTCGCCGTCCAGGCGGCGTTCGATCTCGGTGAGCGTCAGCGCCGCACCGATCTCGATGTGGTCGGATTCGACGCGCAGCGCCCGCAGTTCGGGCAGCCGGTCGACGGCCACCACGCAATCGGCCCGGCGGGAACGGATGTTGACCTCCACACCCCAGTCGGTGGAGCCGGCGACCACCACCGCGTCGGGCCGCTCGCGCAGCACCTGCAGCGTTTCGGCCAGGGTGCTCTTCCGCAGGAACACGCTGTCGCCCTGGGTGTACACGGTGGCGACCGGTGCGGGTGGGGCCTGCTCGCGACGCCGCGCCAGCGGGTCGTCATCGGTGGGCGTACCGACGGCGAAGGCGGCATCGCGGATCGGGCGGTACCCGGTGCAGCGGCACAGGTTCCCGCTCAGTGCGTGCAGATCGAAGCCGTTCGGACCGTGTTCACGGTCGGCGCCGTCGGCCGGGTCGGCGTGCGCGCAGCGGTCGGACCGGTAGTACTCGGCGGCCATGCTGCAAATGAACCCCGGTGTGCAGTATCCGCATTGGGAGCCGCCGCGGACCGCCATCTCCTCCTGCACCGGGTGCAGGGTGGGCGGCATGCCGGGTTCCCCCGCCGTGGCGAGCCCTTCGGAGGTGATGATCTCCTGACCGTCGAGTGCCGCGGCGGGGACGAGGCACGCGTTGACGGCCACCCAGTCGGTGGGCTTGTCCACACCGGGGCGGGCGACGAGGACCGAACAGGCGCCGCACTCACCCTCGGCACAGCCCTCCTTCGTACCGGTGAGGCCACGCTCGCGCAGAAGGTCCAGCGCCGTGGTGTGGGGTGCGGCCGGGGAGATCGGTGTTTCCGTCCCGTTGACCGTGATCCGCGCGGCCACCGCGTCGGGTCGTCGTTCCGATGCGCGATCGGTCGCTTCGATGTTCGCCAATTTCAGGCAGCTTTCTGTGTTCGGAGGCGCCACAGGAGAGGTGGGGGCGCAAGGCGGCACGTAACGGCGACGTGCCGGGAAGTGGTGAGGGAAACCCGAAAAGTGCCCACGAGAGGGGCACATCAGAAACGGCGTGCTAGCAGCCGTGCGCGATCCGGCCCGGAACCCAGACCGTACGGCGGGCGAGGCGACCGAGGTCAGAGACGGTGTACATCTGCCGGTCGCCTCCTTTCGCTGGTCGTGGGTCGGCTCTCACGCAAAGTAGTGGCCGGTGCCATCGAGGTCAAGGGGTCGGCCGGCACACGGCAGCCGGGGACCGGGTGTCATGGCGGTGGATTCTCCCGTGGGTGATCGGGCCTCGGCTCCATCTCGGCCACCATCTCCTCGAGCCGCGCGCAGACGCGTTTGATCTCCTCATGGGTGTTGTCGCGCTCGGTGATGACAGCCGCGAGAAGCAGAGCCGTCAGCGCCGTCGTGCCGTTGAAGGCCTGGAGGGTGACCATGGTGGCGAACACGTCCTCGCCGGCGAACGGGCCTCTGTCGTCGGCGGCGGCCAGAACCGCGAGCGTCGACACCGCGAGCGCGCACGGCGCCGCACCGTCCAGGCGAAATCGGAAGGCCGCCCAGATCAGGAACGGCGAGACGAGGAAGAGCAGGCTCGCATGGGCCGTGCGGGTCGCCAGGAGCGTGACGAAGACCGTGCCGAGTGCCAGCGCCACCGCCTCGAACCATCGGCCGGGCCCTGCCCGCGACGGCCACCGGGCCTTGCGCAACACGAACAGGAAGGGTGTGACGACGAGGATTCCCATCGCGTCGCCGGTCCACCACACAGACCAGGTCGGCCAGAAGTCGCCCTCGTCCAGCGCTCCGGAGAGGACCAGGACGCCGCTGCCGATGGTCGAACTGATCGACATCCCGGCGAGGGCGCCGAGGAAGACCAGGGACAGTACGTCCCGCAGCCGGTCGAGTTCGGTTCTGAACCCGACTCTGCGCAGCATCAGGCAGGCGCAGACCGGTGCCAGCGTGTTGCCCGCGGTGATGGCCAGCACGGCGAGCAACGACGGGCCGAGGAGGACATTGACCAGGAACGCGCCCAGCGCGATCCCCGGCCAGACGCGCAGCCCCAGCATGAACAGCGCCGCCAGCGCGACGCCGGTCGGCGGCCACAGGGGGGTGACCTGGTCACGCACCAACGCCACCTGCTGGCGGAGGCCGATCTGCGCGGCCCCGTAGTACACGGCGGCGACGGCGAGAATACGCAGCGCAGCCAGCCCGTGGCTCCTCATCTCCGCGCTGCGCACGACAGCAGTCTGCGCTGAGATCCCCACGCCTGCGACCCCAGCGACGCCTCCCCCGCCACCTGGGGCCCCATCGGTCAGAGGGGCCCCGGCGGCCCGTCGTAGCGGACGACCAGGACTGCGGCATCGTCGCGGTGTCCCGTCAGATCGGCCACTTTGACGATAGCGGAGGCGAGGATGTCCGGGTCGGCGTCGAACCCCGCGCGGACCAGCTTGGCCACCTCGGCCAGACCGGCCTCCATCGGGTAGTGCGGGCCCTCCACGACCCCGTCGGTGAGCAGCACGAGCATCCCCGCTTCGGTCAGCCGCCGGTGGGTGACCGGGTACTGCTCGCCCGCGACGATGCCGAGCGGCGGCCCCCCGCTGTCGAGCGCTATGCCGTAGCCACCTCCGGCCGTGGCCCAGACCATCGGAACATGGCCGGCCCTGGAGACCGTCAGATCGCGGGTGACCGGGTCGAAACGCAGGAAACAGCAGGTCGCGAAGAGGCCGCCCCCCATGGCGATCAGCAGGTCGTTGGCGCGGCCCAGCACCTCTCGGGTGTCGATCGTCTGCTGGGCGAGAGCGCGCAGACTCGTCCGCACCTGCCCCATGAAGGCGATCGCCTCGACGTCATGGCCCTGGACATCGCCGACGGTGAGCCCCAGTGAGCCGTCGTGCATGACGAAGGCGTCGTACCAGTCGCCGCCGACGTCCAGACCGTCCCGCGACGGCGAATATCTGGCGGCCAGATGCAGTCCGGGCAGCTCCGGCAGCGCGGGCGGGAGCATATGGCGCTGGAGCGCCACGGCCAGCTCGGCCCGGGCCCGCTGGTACTTGATCCGTTCCAGGGCCTGGTCGACGAGCTGTCCGAGGGCGACGAGAAGTTCCTGCGCCCCTTCGTGCGGCTCGGGACGGTGTCCACGCATCGCCCCTCCTCACTTCACCCTAGCCGCCGCTGCGATATGCCTCCACAGCGGCGAAACGGCAGGCCGGAGCCGACCGTCGCCGCAGCCCCGCTTCCTACGAGCGCCCCCTCCGCACGTGTTCGGCCGGACAGCTCCTGGGGCTCGGGACTCCCCGCCCGCCGACTGTTCCTGGTCAGCGGTCCCGGGTACGCAGCCGGCCTCGTCGAGCCACTGAGGTTCAGTCGATGACCGCGATGGCTTCGAGCTCGACCAAGTGCTCGGGTACGTCGAGTGCCGCGACGCCCAGCATCGAGGCCGGTGGGAGCGGTACGGCCCCCAGCTTCGCGGCCGCCCGGCTGATTCCCTCCATGAGCTGGGGCATCTTGTCCGGGGTCCAGTCGACGACGTAGAGGGTCAGTTTCGCAACGTCGTCGAAGGAGGCGCCGGCCTCGGCCAGGGCGGTGCCGACGTTGAGGTAGCACCGCTCGATCTGGGCGGCGAGGTCGCCTTCGCCGACCGTGACACCGTCGGCATCCCAGGCGACCTGTCCGGCGACGAAGACGAGCTTCGATCCGGTCGCGACCGACACCTGCCGGTAGGCGTCGATCTCGGGCAGTCCCTTGGGGTTGATCAGAGTTATGGCCATGCTCCATGCCTCCATTGCCGTGAGAGCCCGCGAGGCGGCTTCCCTCGAACCGCATCGCGCTCGCTCTCTTGTGGTTACTCAGGAACCGTAGGAGAGTGGCCGGTGACATGGAAGAACGCACTTTTCGGTGACTGGGGAACCCCATGGTGACCAAGCAGCTCAGCGGCACGGCCGACGAGGCGGACTTGCGGCGCGCGGACTCGTTGGGGCGGGAGATCTTCTCGGACGTCGCCAACAAATGGGCGCTCCTGATCATCGAGGCGCTGGGGGAGCGCACCTTGCGCTTCGGCGAGCTTCGGAACGAGGTCGAGGGCATCAGCCACAAGATGCTGACCCAGAACCTGCGCATGCTGGAGCGCAACGGTCTGGTCGAGCGGACGGTCCACCCCGTCGTACCGCCGCGGGTCGAGTACACCCTCACCGCGCCGGGCCAGGCCCTGCGCGTGACGATCGATGGACTCTGCGACTGGACCCACCGGTACTTCCGTGACATCGAGGCCTCCCGCCATCGCTTCGACGCCTGACGGGTGAAGGGCCCCCCGCACGCGAAGCCATCGGCCGGCCTCACCCGAACGGTTGGGTGGACCGCCACGGGCGACAAGGTGGAGATACGGCGGGCCGGACGCGGCTGAGGATCCTCAGCGGGAGGCGTAGCGGTTGGCGTGCGGGTCCGACGGAACCGGGTACCGTCTTTGTCATGTTCTTCCAGCGGCCGATTGACGAGTGAGGGCGTGATGGGCCGCTGCTGACGTGCTTCGACGTCGCCGCCCGTCCCCCACCGCCGAATCCGTAGATCACTTCACATCACCACCGGGAGAACCCGTGACCGACAGCAAGAACATCAACAACCCCGTGGGCCAGGGCGGCGGCCAGCGCAAGAGGCTGTCCCGCGCAGAGCGGCAGAACAACGGTCCGCACCGCAACCTCGACCGCCGGAGTGCGGCCGACCAGAAGGCGGAGCTGGTGCGCAAGATGCGCGAGAAGACCGCAGGAGCCGAGGGTGCCGGGCAGGCGGGCGGCGACACCGCACAGAGCTGACGCACCGCCGCCGCATCTCCCGGTCAGCCGCACCGCGCCCTCTTACCCCAGCGGGGTACACCTAGTTCGCGGCTTGGAGTGCACGCACGGGCGGAGGAGGTGGACGATGGGATGGCAGACACGGCACCGGCCATCGTCCGATCCGGCGGACAGCACTCTGAATCGGCGGCCGAAGGGAGCCTGAGGATGGGAGCCACCGAACCCTCTCAGAGCGACCCTGGAGCTTCGGATGTGGTCCCGTCCACGCCGGGTGGCTTGCTGGATGTGCTGAACGTGGCCGCTGTCCTCCTCGATGCCAAGGGCAGGATCGATCTGTGGAGTCCGCAGGCGAAGATCCTGTTCGGGTACACCGCAGAGGAGGCCCTGGGCCAGTACGCGGCTCACCTGCTGATCGACAAGGAGCACCGCAATGCGGTGCTGGCGCTGTTCGACCAGGTCATGCGGGACGGGGAGAGCTGGGCCGGGGTCTTTCCCGTCCGGCACAAGGACGGCAGCACGCGGCTGGTGGAGTTCCGCAACATGCGGCTGCAGGACGACCAGCGCGACTACTGGGCCCTGGGGCTGGCCACGGACCAGGCGACGCTGCGGCGGGTGGAACGGAACCTGGCCCTGTCCGCCCAGCTGGTGTCCCAGTCGCCGATCGGTATCGCCATGCTGGGCACCGACCTCCGCTACATTTCCGTGAATCCCGCGGAGGAACGGATGAACGGCGTGCCGGCCGCCGAGCATGTCGGCCGCCACGTCCACGAGGTGCTGCCGTTCCTCGACGAGTCCTTCGCGGGAGCCATGCGGGAGGTCCTGGCCACCGGGACGCCGATCCTGGACCAGTACACCGTCGGCCGCACCGCGGCCGACCCGGACAACGACCACGCCTGGTCGATCTCGTTCTACCGCCTCGAAGCCCCCAACGGAAAAGTGCTGGGCGTGGCAACCTCCAGCGTCGACGTCACCGACCGGCACCGCGCCGTGGAAGAACAACGCCACACCGCCCTCACCCTCCAGCGCAGCCTGCTGCCCCACCCCCCTCCACAGCGACCGGGTCTCGACATCGCCTTCCGCTATCGCCCCGCGCAGGCCACCATCGAGATCGGAGGCGACTGGTTCGATGTCATCCCCCTGAGCGGCGACAAGACAGCCCTCGTCGTCGGCGACGTGATGGGGAGCGGCGTCGCGGCCGCGGCGAGCATGGGACAGCTGCGCACCGCCACGAGGACTCTGGCCGACCTCGATCTGCCTCCCGCCCAGGTCCTGCACCACCTGGATCACATCACGGACGGCCTCGGCACCATCGCAACCTGCGTCTACGCCGTCTACGACCCCGGCGCCGCGCGATGCCAGATCTCCCTGGCCGGGCATCTGCCGCCCGTGCTGCTCCACCCGGACGGCACCCGCGAGCTGCTCGACCTGCCCACGGGCGCGCCTCTGGGCGGCTGCGGCATTCCCTTCGACACCACCGCCATCGACGTCGGGCCGGGCGATCAGCTCGTCCTGTACACCGACGGCCTCGTGGAAACCCGCGACCAGGCGATCGACGCACGCCTGGACGCTCTCCTCGACGTCCTCGACGACCCCCACCGATCGCTCGACGCCACCTGCGACCTGCTGTTGCGCACTCTGCGTGAGGAGGGTGACCACGACGACGTAGCCATCCTCATCGCCCGGGTCGGCCACGGTCCCACGAATGTCCGGGAGCGGTCACCCGCTCCTCGCTCGGACCTCTGATGCCGGAATTCGCAGGTCAGCGCACGCGTCCCCGTGCCTTCAGCGGTGTCGCGGGCAGTTCCGGGGCCGGGAGCGGTGCTCCGTCGTAGACCTTGACCTCGCCGAACCCGGTGCCGTTCGTCCACGCCTCGCACGCCTCTTCGATTGCTGCCGCGCACCCGTCGCGCGCGAACGCCACCTGGGCCCGCTACGAGGCGCCACGCTCCACCGCTCAGCGGATCCGAACTCCGTCTGAGCTCAGGCCGTCGGGGTTCGCAAAGCCACGGGCCTCACCCGGCGTGACCCAGTCCTACGTCGCAGCGTCTGCCTCGATCGCCCGCCGATACGCCACGTGGCCACCCAGCGCACCGGTCACGGCAACCGCGGCCAGGCCACCAAAGGACCACAGCACGCCCTTCGCCGGGCGGCCCCCGAGCCGCGCCGTCAAAGACATCGCATAGCACGCGACCGTGGCCACATTCCCCAGCGCATGAGCCAGGCCCACCCGAGCCTGCTCGGGTCGCAGATCCGCCCAGTCGACCCAGCCCGCGATCGCTGCCGGTCCCGCCCCCGCCAGGCCGACCGCCGTCAGCGTCGTCGCCGCGCGACGGGCTCCCGGCACGGTCGTGTCGAGAACGGCAGCGGAGAACCAGCAGCCGATCGGTACCTGCACCAGTACAGGATGAACCGGGTGGCCCAGCGGCCTCCCCCGCAGGAGCTCACGTGCCCTTTTCAGAGGAAGGGCGCGGATCTTGCGTTGAAGGGCACTGATGGCGGGGTCCGCCACCGTCGTCCGCTCCAGACGGTCCAGTATCGTGAGCCACAGGGATGACGTGGTATCGAGCACCGAACCGTGTCCGCCCGTCACAAAGGGTCCATGGCATGAGTGTTGGTCATGCCCCGACGCCTACCCGGCCTCGCTCCCCCGGTCGCGCCGACGGGGTCGACTACGCCCGAACAGCCCTGATACGGGACTCAGGTATGCGCAGTTCGACGCACTTGTCGTTCGCGCGGGCGGAAGCGGGCGGCTTGAGAACGCCACACTGCCACTGGCCCGCCCGGGCGGGCCAGTGGCAGTGCACGCGTCGCAGGCTTGCCGGAGTCGCGCCGTCGTGACGCAGTGGGCCGCGAGCGCGTCGCTATATTCGGCGCAGACGATGACGGGCCTCGGGCCTCGTTATGAAATCCCCACAACACCGCCCGGCTCACCTTCGCACAGCACACCGCACCGACGCCGGCCGGAACCCGTTGCCCGCAACCACGTATGTCTCATACGCGTCGAGAAGCAGCAGATCAGCGCACCCTTCCCCGCGGCTTCAGCGGGGTTGCGGGAAGCTCCGGGGAAGGAAGCGGAGCGCCGTCGTAGCCCTTGACCTCGCCGAACCTGGTTCCGTTCGTCCACGCCTCGCGCGCCTCTTCGATCTCCTGCTGCGAGCGGCCGATCCAGTTCCAGAACATGACGATCTCCTCCTCGAACGGCTCGCCGCCCAGGAGCATCAGGCCCGCGTCCGAGGTTGCGCGCAGGGGGAGTTCGGTGCGGCCGCAGCCGAGGTAGAGCATCGAGCCCGGGAGGACCGGGACGCCGTCGACGTGTGCCTCGCCCGACATCGCCAGGACCGCGTACTCGAAGTCCGGCTCCAGCGGGAGGCTCGTCTCCGTGCCCGCCGTCAGGGCGAGGTCCGCGCCGATCAGGGGGCTGTAGGTGGTACCGGGCGAGGCGGCGCCGTCGAGTTCGCCGAGGATCACCGTGGCCGTGAGGCCGGCGGCCGTGACCCGCGGGAGGTCCGCGTGGTGCTGGAAGTGCGGTTCGACGTGGCGGTGGGCGTCCGGGAGCGCCACCCAGAGCTGGGCGCCGTGGAGGAAGCGCGCGTGGGACCTGGGGCTCTCCTCGGAGTGGGAGATCGCCCGGCCCGAGGTCATCAGGCCCAGTTCGCGGGGGCGGATCGTCTCCAGGCTGCCCGTGCTGTCGCGGTGCAGGACCTCGCCCTCGTGGAGCCAGCTGACCGTCTGGAGCCCCATGTGCGGGTGCGGCGGGACCTGCATGCCGGGCTCGTCGGCGATGTCGTCGGGACCGTAGTGGTCGACGAAGGCCCACGCGCCCACCATGCGACGGCCGAGGTTGGGGAGCAGACGTCGGACCTCGGTCGACTCGCCGAGCTGGACGTGACGGGGACTGAGGAGTTCTCGGACCGGTTCGGCGACGACGAAGCCGCGGCCGCCGCAGACGGTGAGGGCGGCCTGACGATCAAGATTGCTCATGACACTCAACCTATTCCTGTCCGGGGACGAGGCGGGCGTGTCTCCACGCGGAAATAGTAGTGGAATGTTCAATCATGTCGGCGTGTTGACGACGCCAGTGCCACCCCACCGGGTGGCAGGGTAGGTACCTCACGAGGGAGCGCGAGTGAACGACACGTACTACGAGTTCGGCACGGCCGGCGAGCGCTGGGACCGTGCGCAGTTCTTCTTCGAGGCCAAGGAGTACCAGTCGGCGGCGCGCATCCTGCGCGGCCTCGTCGCCGAGCACCCCGAGCAGACCGCCCAGCGACTGCTGCTCGCCCGCGCCTACTACCACTCCGCCCAGCTCTCCCGCGCCGAGACCGAGCTCCGCGCCGTGCTCGACCATGACCCGGTCGAGCACTACGCCCGGCTCATGCTCGGCCGCACCCTGGAGCGGCAGGGCCGCCCCGCCGAGGCCGCCCCGCATCTCCGGCTCGCCGCCGCGATGGGCGGCGACCTGCCGGAGTAGACCCTTGAGCCGGTCCCGCGCGCCCCTTCGGTAGGGTCGTCGCGGGAGGTTCAGCCGTGCGTACGGGACGAGTGGGACAGAGCCGCATGCGAGCGGGAGGCGCCGTCGCGCACCTGCTGCTCGTCGTGGTGCTCGCCCTCGGCGTCTTCGTCATGCACGCGGTCGGCCACCCGGAGAGCGCCTCGGAGACGGGGACGGACGGCACGTCACATGCCTCCACCCCCGCGGGGACCGACGACATGCCGCACGTCCCCGCCCCCGTGCACCACACAGTGACGGAAACGCCGGCCGCTCCGTCGCACGACTCCGGTATGCCGATGGACATGACCACGCTCTGCGTGGCCGTCCTCGGCGTCTGGGCTCTCGCCCGGCTCGTCCTCGGCGCCCTCGGGCGCCGTCCCGACTGGCTGGTCCGGCTGCTCGGCCGGCTCGTCCGGGCTCTCGCCCCGAACGCCCCGCCGCCCATACCTCCCGACCTCGCTCAGCTGTCGATCCTGCGGATCTAGGCCGAATCGCCACCGCGGGCGCCTCGCGCTGCCCGTACACGCGCCCCTTCGACCATTCCCGCAGTACCCAGCACACGAGGTGTGACAGACATGCGTGCCTTCACCAACCCCACCGCCAGGAAGCTCGCGCTGACCGGCGCCGCCGCCGTCGCGAGCCTGCTGCTCTCCGCCTGCGGCTCCGCCACCGACTCCGCGGGCGACGCGGCGAGCGGGACGAATCCGGGCTCCGGGCCCTCGGTCTCCGGCTCCCCCGCGGCCGACGCGTTCAACGACGCGGACGTGGCGTTCGCCCAGGCGATGATCCCGCACCACCAGCAGGCCCTGGAGATGGCGAAGCTCGCCGACGGCCGGGCCGAGGACGCCGGCGTCAAGAAGATCGTCGCCGACGTCGAGAAGGCCCAGGATCCGGAGATCCGGACGATGAGGTCCTGGCTCAAGGCCTGGGGCAGGCCCGAGTCGGCGGGTCGCAGCGGTCACGGCGGCGGGCACGGCGCCGGCCACGCCATGGCCGGGATGATGTCCGAGCAGGACATGAAGGATCTGGAGTCCCTCCGGGGCAAGGCCTTCGACCGGAAGTTCGCCGAGCTGATGATCGCCCATCACGAGGGGGCGGTCGAGATGGCGAAGACCGAGCAGAAGGACGGGCGCGATGCCACGGCGAAGAAGCTCGCCGATGACGTCGTACGGACCCAGTCCGCCGAGATCACCGAGCTGAGGAAGATCCTCGACCGGCTCTGACCGCCCCGGTGCCGGGCGGCCCTCGTGTCCCGGGGGCCGCCCGCGCCCGGTCTCAGCCTTCCGTGCGCGCGTGGACGACCTCTCCGCCCACCACGACCGTCTCCGCCACCGTGCCCGGGATCTCCTCGGGGTCGATGCGCAGGATGTCGCGGGAGAGGACGACGAAGTCGGCGAGCTTGCCGACGGTCAGCGAACCCCGCTCGTCCTCAAGGAAGTTGGCGTAGGCGGACCCCATGGTGTAGCCCTCGACGGCGGTCGCGACATCGATCGTCTCCTCCGGCGTCCAGGGCTCTCCCCCGCCGCGCAGCGGGCGGCGGGTGACGGCGGTGTAGATACCGACCATGGGGTCCATCTCGGCCACGTTCCAGTCGCTGGAGAGGGCGAGGACGGCCCCGGCGGCGTGCAGGCTGCGCAGCGGCCAGGCCTTGTGCCAGCGGTCGGGGCCGATGTTCTCGGCCCAGTCCTGTCCCGGGCCCGCGATGTCGGGGGCGGCGTGGCGGGGCTGCATACAGGCGACGACGCCGAGTTCGGCGAAGCGCGGGGTGTCGTCCGGGTCGAGGCACTCGACGTGCACGATCTGGTGGCGGGCGTCGCGCGGCCCGTTGGCCCCACGGGCACGGGCGACGGCGTCGAGGACCGTACGGACGCCGCGGTCGCCGGTGGCGTGCACGAAGCACTGGAAGCCGCGCCCGTCGAGGCCGGTGAGCAGGTCGGCGAACTCTTCCGGCGGGTAGAAGGTGTCGCCGCGGTGGTGTCCGCACCCGGCGTACGGCTCCAGGAGCGCGGCCGTGCGGGGTTCGACCACGTCGTCGATGTAGAGCTTGAGCGGTCCGACGCGCAGCCGGTCGTCGGCGAACTTCCGGGCGGCGGCGGCGAATTCGTCCAGGTCGGTGTCGGTCGTGCCGCGCGGGTGGAAGAGCGCGGCAACGATCCGTGAGCGGAGCCGGCCCTCGGCGCGGGCGCGCTCGAAGAGGGCGAGGTCGTCCAGGGAGTTCTGCGGTTCGACGACGGTGGTGATGCCGTACGCGACGGCGTCGTCGAGGCTCTTGGCGAGCCTGCCGTACTGGCGGTCCGGCGAGGCCCACGGGACGCCGAGCTCACGCAGTGCGCGGTGGCCTTCGCGGGAGAGGCCCTTGATCGCGAAGTCCTTGACGAAACCGGTCGGTTCGCCCGTCTCGGGGTCGGTGACGGCGGTGCCGAACGGCAGGTCGGTGCGGTCGCGGGTGACGTCGAGCGCACGCAGGGCGGCGGTGTTGAGCCAGGCGGTGTGCACGTCGTAGCTGAGTACGAGGGCGGGGGTGTCGCCGGTGACGGGGTCGAGGTCGGCCGCGGTGGGCATGCGCCCACCGGGTATCGCCGAGTAGTCGAAGGCCTCGGCCTCGATCCAGCCGGCCTCGGGGTGCGCCGTGCGCCAGGTGGTGATCCGCTCGTGGATCGCGTCGAGGGTACGGGCTCCGGCGAGTTGGACGCAGGCGTCGTCGGAGCCGAGGCGTACGTGGTTGTGGGCGTCGATGAAGCCGGGCAGGACCAGCCGGCCACCCGCGTCGAGGACCGTGGTGCCGGGCCCGGTCCAGCGCGCGGCGTCGGCGTCCGCGCCGAGCCAGACGATGCGTCCGTCGCGTACGGCGAGCGCCTCGGCCTCGGGCAGATGGGGGTCGACGGTGTGGATGCGGGCCCCGGTGAGGACGAGGTCGGCGGGGGTTGCGCTGTTCATGCTGGTCGGACTCCAGTTCCTGACAAGGACGTTACGGCTGTACGGGGGTGGCGGTGCGGCGCGCGAGGAGGACGTACACGAGCGCGGAGACGAGGGCGCCGAGAAGGGTGAGGTCGGCGCCGCCGAGCGGGGCGACGAGGGGGCCGGTCCAGAGCTCGGAGTCGCAGGTGAGGGCGGCGAAGACCATGCCGGCGAGCAGGGCGGTCGTGCCGGCGGGGTTCCATCCGGAGCGGTACCAGTAGCGGCCGCGCTCGCCGGCGTGCAGGGCGTCGGAGTCGTACGTACAGCGACGCAGGACCATGTCGGCGAGGAAGACCCCGCCCCAGGGGGCGAAGACGATGATCAGGAGGGAGAGGAAGGCGAGCAGCGAGGTGGTGAAGTCGGTGAGGAAGAGGGCGCCGAGGGAGCCGAGGGCGGTGACGGCGGCGCTGATCACGATGGCGCGTGAGCGGCTCCAGGGGATGCCCAGGACCTGGAGGTTCAGGCTGGAGGAGTAGAGCGTGATGATCGAGTTGGTGACCGAGCCACCGAGGATCAGGGCGAGGAAGAGCGGCTGGAACCAGCCCGGGAGCAGCCCCTCGGCTCCGGCGACCGCGTCGGTCATGTCGGCCTGTGTCGCGGCGGCCACTCCGGCGACGCCGAGGGCCACGGAGGAGAGGAAGCCGCCGAGCCCGCCGCTCCAGGTGAGGGCCTTGAGCGAGGTGGTGCGCGGCAGGTAGCGGGTGTAGTCGGCGGGCATCGGGACGTACGAGAAGGGGCCCGCGAGCATGACGACGAACGCGAGGCTCCAGCCGGCGGCGCCGGGGCCCTGGGCCGGAGCGGCGGTGTCGGCGCCGGGCAGGACGAAGACGAGCAGGGCGGCGAACCCGAGCGCGAGGGCGTAGGCCATCCAACGCTCGGCGAACTGGACGGTGGCGTGGCCCCACAGGGCGACGGCGAAGGTCATCGTGAGGGTCACGAGCAGGGCTATCGCGCGTGCGGTGTGGCCGCCGAGACCCCAGCCGAGGTCGGCGAAGAGGGCTTCGAGGGCGAGAGTGCCGACGACCGTGTTGACGATGGTGTAGCCGATGCTGACGACCCAGTTGAGGAGTCCGGCGGGCCAGTTGCCGCGCACTCCGAAGGCCGCGCGGGAGATCACGAGGGTGGCGGTGCCGGTGCGGACGCCGCTGAGTCCGGCCGCGCTGATGGCGAAGAAGGAGAGGCCGCCGATCACCACGACGGCGGTCGCCTGCCAGAAGGAGAGGCCGAACGCGACGGCGAGGGCGCCGTTGATCACGTAGGTGAAGGTGAGGTTGGAGCCGAACCAGAGCCAGAACAGGTCCTTGGCGCCACCATGGCGCTCGGCGTCCGGAATGGGGTCGATGCCGTGGCCCTCGACCTGAAAGACCTCGTCGCGGCCGACGTCCGCCGTTCTCTCCTGGTGCAGCATGCCCACTCCCAGACTTTGAATGGTGTTCTAGAATTTAGAACAGCATTCAAGATGTGGGAGAGGTGACGGCCGCGTCAAGGCCTCCGGGACCTGCGGTTAAAGTCGTGACCTGGCGGGTGACGGGGATGGAGGCGGCACGGGTGGCAGGGGCAGCACGACGGCGCGACGGGCACATCGCCCAGGAGCGGATGCTCGAGGAGGCCATGGCGGCCATCGCCGAGAACGGTCTCGCGGCGCTCACCATGTCGGCCCTGGCCGAGCGGCTCGGCACGAGCGGCGGACACATCCTGTACTACTTCGGCAGCAAGGACCTGCTGCTGCTCGCCGCGCTGCGCTGGAGCGAGGCGGCCCTCACCGAGGAGCGCCGGGCGCTGCTCGGCCGGCGGCTGACGGCGGAGCGCAAGCTGGACCTGTTCCTGCGGCTCTATCTGCCACAGGGGCCGCGCGACCCGCGGTGGATGCTCTGGATCGAGCTCTGGGCGCGCACCCAGGGGAACGACACGCTGCGTGAGGCGCAGCAGGAGCTGGACCGGGGCTGGCAGGAGGATCTGGAGGCCCTGCTCGCCAAGGGTGTGGCGCAGTCCCGGTTCGCACCGATGGACGCGGCCGAGGTGACCGAGCGCGCCTCCGAACTCCTCGCGCTCCTCGACGGGCTGAGCACGCGCATGGTGCTCGGCCAGGAGTACGGCCCCGACCCGCGCCCGGCGATCGACGCGGCGCGGGCGGCGGCCGCGCGGCTGGTCCCGCGGCGCTGAGCGGACGCTACCCGGTGGCGGCCGGCGGGTCTGCCCACGGCAGGGGGTCGGCGGCGGCGAACGGCCACTCCAGGGCGTCGGGGTGACGGCGCATCTGGTCGGCGTACCAGCGGATCTGCTCGGTGTGGAGCGCGGGGCGGGACAGCCTGGCCACCGCTGGATACGAGTCCGCGATCACCTGGGCGACGGCGAGTGCCGCCCCCGCGTCGGAGGCCGGGTCTCCGGGGTGGGCGTGCGGGACGCCGTACCACGTGGTGACGGCGCGCAGGGAGCGGCTGCCGGGGCGGTAGCGGTCGGCGTGGCGGTCCAGGAGGAGGGGGTCGCAGACGGGGGCCACCCCGTGCGGGAGCCGGGCGGTGAGGGGGGCCAGGTCGTGGCGCCGGAGTTCGGCGTGCAGGGTCGTCAGGACGTGCGGGGCGAACCAGACGACCAGGACCTCGTTCGACGCCAGGTGATCGGTGAGGACGGTCGCGAGTTCGCCGAGGGCGTGGGGAGCGGGGATGCCGTCGGCGCGGGCCCGCTCGACGGCGGCGCCGATCCCCGTGCCGCGGTCCGGATATCGGAGATTGGATCCAGGATCCACGATCCAGTCCGCGTTCGCGCCGTCACTGGTCCGCACCGACGCGGCGAGGATCCGATCCACGGCCGCCCGGTATCCCGTGGTCACGATGTCCACCGCCATGAGGCGGCGGCGGTGCCAGCCCGGCAGGTCCTGCCGGGCCGGCGGCGCGTCCTCGGGCACGTGCCCCGGGTGGAAGACCTCCCAGCCGTCCTTGGGGCCGTGGCCGTGCCGCAGCACCCCCGCCCCGGCCGGCACGACGGCCCCGCAGACCGCGCAGCGGCCGTCGTAGTCGTTGGTGCGGTCGGGGTCGGAGGCGCCGGGGCTCATGTCGTCGCCGCACCGTCCCGGTACGCCTCGAGAAGCCGCAGCCATGCCTCGCTCAGCGTCGGATACGCCGGAACGGCGTGCCAGAGGCGGTCGATCGGCACCTCGCCCGCGACGGCCACGGTGGCCGAGTGGAGCAGTTCCCCGATTCCCGGCCCGACGAAGGTGACGCCGAGGACGATCTCGCGGTCCAGGTCGACGACCATCCGGGCGTGGCCTCGGTAGCCGTCGGCGTACAGACCGGCGCCCGCCACCGAGGTGAGGTCGAGATCGACGGCGCGGACCCGGTGACCGGCGCTCTCGGCCTCGGCGAGGGAGAGCCCGACCGCCGCGGCCTCGGGGTCGGTGAAGACGACCTGGGGTACGGCCGCGTGGTCGGCGGTGGCCGCGTGCGCGCCCCAGGCGTCGGTCTTCACGGCGGAGCCGTCGGCGGCGCGCGCGGCGATGGCCGCGCCGGCGATCCGCGCCTGGTACTTGCCCTGATGGGTCATCAGCGCCCGGCGGTTGACGTCCCCGACGGCGTACAGCCAGTCGCTGCCAGTGACCCGGAGGCTGTCGTCCACCGAGAGCCAGGATCCGGGCTCCAGGCCGACGGTCTCCAGACCGATGTCGTCGGTGCGCGGGCGCCGGCCCGTCGCGAACAGGACCTCGTCGCCCTCGATCCGGTCGCCGCCCTCCAGGACGACGGTGACCGGTCCGGTGCTCCCGTCGCGTACCACCGCGGCGACGGAGACGCCGGTACGGACGTCGGCGCCGCCCTCGGTGAGCGCATCGGCGACGTGCTCACCGACGAAGGGCTCCATGCGGGGCAGCAGCCCCTTGCCCCGTACCAGGACGGTCACGCGTGAGCCGAGCGCCTGCCAGGCGGTCGCCATCTCCGCGGCGACCACTCCCCCGCCGACCACGATCAGGTGGCCGGGAACCTCGTGCGAGCTGGTCGCCTCGCGGCTGGTCCAGGGCCGGGCCCCGGTCAGACCGGGCAGGTCGGGCAGCGCCGCGCGGCTGCCGGTGCACACGGCGACGGCGTGGCGGGCCGAGAGGAGGTGGCGATCGCCCTCGGGGCCTTCCACGACGACCTTCCGGGGGCCGTCGAGGCGGCCGTGGCCCCGGTAGAGGCGGGCGCCGGTGGAGTCGAGCCAGCCGACGGCGCCGTCGTCCTTCCAGTCGGAGACGTAGTAGTCACGGTGGGCGAGGACCGCCGCGGCGTCGAGCGGCCCCTGCACGAGCTGCCGCAGCCCGGGGACCTTGCGGGCGTCCGAGCGGGCGATGGCCGGGCGGAGCAGGGCCTTGCTCGGCATGCAGGCCCAGTACGAGCACTCGCCGCCCACCAGTTCGCTCTCCACCACGGCCACGCTCAGCCCCGCTGCCCTGGCCCGGTCCACCACGTTCTCGCCCACCGGTCCCGCGCCCAGGACCACCACGTCGTACTCCTGCTCCACCTCATGTGTCATGGGCCCCAGTCTGCTGGCAGGTGTGCGCCGTGGCCACAGGGGAAGGCGCGGCCGTGCGCGCCCGGAACGAGGGCCGTGCACCCTCGGAACAGCGTGGAATAGCGCGACTCGATACGCCGTTGTGCGGGGCGAGTCCCCAGGGGACCGTGAGGACACCCACCAGGAGACCCGGAGAGGTAGAAAACATGAGCACTGTTGAGCTCACCAAGGAAAACTTCGACCAGATCGTGAGCGACAACGAATTCGTTCTGATCGACTTCTGGGCTTCCTGGTGTGGTCCGTGCCGGCAGTTCGCGCCGGTCTACGAGGCGGCTTCCGAGCGCCACGAGGACCTGGTCTTCGCCAAGGTGGACACCGAGGCGCAGCAGGAACTGGCGGCCGCGTTCGAGATCCGCTCGATCCCGACGCTGATGATCGTCCGCGACAACGTGGCCGTGTTCGCCCAGCCCGGGGCGCTGCCGGAGGCGGCCCTCGAGGATGTGATCGGGCAGGCGCGCAAGCTGGACATGGACCAGGTGCGCAAGTCCATCGAGGACGCGCAGCAACAGCAGCAGCAGTAACCACCGCGTCGCGGGGGCGGTACGGGATGTCCCGTACCGCCCCCGCCGTGCGTCGTCGCTCCCCCGCCGAGCCCGCGTGCCCTGGAGCAGCGCTCCAGGGCCGGCCCGTGTAGGGGGATCAGCGCTCCCCGTGTGCGGGGATCAGCGCTCCAGGACCAGCGCGAGACCCTGGCCGACGCCGATGCACAGGGCCGCGAGTCCGGTACCCGAGCCGGCCGCCGCCAGCTGGTGGGCCACCGCGCCCGCGAGCCGCGCGCCGGAGGCGCCGAGCGGGTGTCCGATGGCGATGGCGCCGCCGCGCGGGTTGACGACGGCGGGATCGAGTCCGGGCCACTCGGCGAGGCAGCCGAGCGACTGGGCGGCGAAGGCCTCGTTGAGCTCGAACGTCGTCAGGTCGGCGAAGGAGCGGTCCGCCTTCCCGAGCGCGCGCCGGACCGCCTCCACCGGGCCGAGCCCGAAGAGCTGCGGCTCGATGCCGGTGACGGCGGAGGCGCGGATCCGGGCGAGCGGCTCGCGGCCGGTCTCCCGCAGGCCCTCCTCGTCGACCAGGAGCAGCGCGGCGGCACCGTCGTTGAGCGGCGAGGCGTTGCCCGCCGTCACGGTCCCGCCCTCGCGGCGGAAGGAGGGCTTCAGCTTGGCGAGCGCCTCGAGCGACGTGGTGTCGCGGATGCACTCGTCCCGGACGAGGTCCACTCCCTCGTAGGGCACCACCTCGCCGTCGTACAGCCCCTTCGCCCACGCCTCGGCCGCCTTCTGGTGGCTGGCCAGGGCGAAGGCGTCCTGCTGCTCGCGGGTGAGGGCGTGCTTGTCGGCGATCAGCTCAGCGCCCTCGCCGAGGCCGACGGTCCACTCGGCGGGCATCCTCGGGTTGGTCATGCGCCAGCCCAGCGTCGTGGAGTGGAGCTGCTGGTGGCCGGCCGGGAAGGCGCGCTCGGGCTTCTGCATGACCCAGGGCGCGCGGGACATCGACTCGACGCCTCCCGCGACGGCCACGGAGGCGTCGCCCACCGCGATGGCGCGCGCGGCCTGGATCACCGCCTCCAGGCCCGAGCCGCAGAGCCGGTTCACGGTGACGCCCGGCACGGAGGTGGGGAGCCCGGCGAGCAGGACGGCCATGCGGGCCACGTCGCGGTTGTCCTCGCCCGCGCCGTTGGCGTCGCCGAAGTAGACGTCGTCGATCCTGGCCGGGTCGAGGTCGGGCGTGCGGTTCACGAGCGACGCGACGACATGGGCGGCGAGGTCGTCGGGGCGTACGGAGGAGAGCGCGCCTCCGAACTTGCCGATCGGGGTGCGGACGGCGTCGACGATGTAGACGTCGCGGATGCTCATCGGTTCTCTCCCACGTGACCCGGGGCGGTCGGTCGCGTGCGCGTCGTCCGTGCGCCTGCGGTCGACCCTGGGTGCGTTCGCCTGGTGAATTTTCCTTCGTTGACGTGCGAGTCTCCGCCCGGCGGCGGCTTCTGTCAACGGTGCCCGACGGCGCGTACGTGGCGGATGAACCGATACGACGGGACTCCCGGTCAGGGGGCTCCCGGGGTCCTGACCAGCGCCGTCAGGCCGTAGTCGAGCTCACGGCCGTCGACGAGCAGCGCCTCGACCGTGCGGGTCTCCGGGTCGATGTCGGCGGTGATGCCGTGGCCCTCGTAGCGCGGGTAGCCCGAGGAGCCCGTGCGGCCCGTCGCCTCCACGACCGCGGTCCGGACCGCGCTGTCCTCCACGGAGGCACCGCCCCGGTCCTCCACGTGCTCGGCGACGAGCAGGATCTCGAAACGCCGCGGAACTGTACTCATGCTTCGACGCTAAGCCGCTTCACGGCCCGCCGCCCGGCGCCCGCCCCTCGCGACCGTCGCGCGGCCGGATCGGGCCCCGCGCTCAGCTGGAGTCGCGGGGGACGACCCGCGAGGCCATCAGGTCCTGTGCCAGGGGCGCGCTCTCCGGGTCGCGGACCGCGCTGTCGACGAGTTCGGCGAGGTGCCGGCCGATCACCATGTCGATCTGCACCGTCGTCAGCCGCGGCCGCAGCAGCCGCCCGAGCAGCAGGTCGTCCGAGCCGACGATCGCCGTGTCGTCCGGGACGGAGATCCCCGCGTCCTGCAGGGCCCGCATCAGCAGCATCGCGTACTCGTCGTTGTACGCGAACACCGCGTCGAGGCCGAGTGCGCGCCAGCGTCCCGCGAGCTCGTTCGCCGCCTCCTCCTCGTACCGCAGCGGCAGCGGTACGACGGTGGCGTCCGTCCCCGTCACCGCCTGCCGGGCGCCTTCGAGCCGCGGCCCGGAGAACATCTCGAGCCCCGGCTCCTCCGGGACCACCACGCCGATCCGGCGCCGGCCCCGCTCCAGGAGGTGCTCGACGGCGACGCGGCCCACCCGCCCCTGGTCCATGACGAGGGCGTGCGCGCCCTTGACGCGGTGCGGGCCGACGGTGATGACGGCCTTCGCCCCGGACCGCTTGAGGATCTCGACGCCGTGCGGGGAGAGCTGGACCTCGCCGAGCGAGACCACCGCGACCGGGCGGAGCTCCGCCCAGGCGCGCGCGGCCTCGTCCCCCTCCAGGCCGAGGCTGCCGTACTGCACGACGGTGTAGTCGAGCCGCCGCAGGGCCCACTGCAGCTCGTTGAAGAACCGGCTGTAGAGGGGGCCGATCGGCACGTGCGCGGTGGGCAGCAGCACCATCCGGCTGTGACCGGCGCGGAGACTGCGCGCCGCCGCGTGCGGGACGTAGCCCAGCTCCTCGGCCGCCTCCCGCACCCGCCGGCGGGTGGGCTCGCTGATCCGCACGGCCGCGGTGTTGTTCAGCACGTACGAGACGGTCGCTCTGGACACTCCCGCGAGCCGCGCCACATCGGCGCTCGTCGGGACGGGACGTTCGGCGGACTTCTCGGGTGACTGGCTCATCGCTCCGGCATCTTTCCAGACCAATCCGGACCAGGGTCTGGCGGATGGCCGGATTCGAGTGCTACACAATGCTGACGCGTGTCACTGACACGTGTCAGCACTCGCACATCCGCTCCTCGCCCCCGCATCGGGCGATCTTCACCAGGAGGGCACCGTGGCCCTTTCCTCCCCCGGAACCGGACCCGAAACCGGACCCGAAACGGGACCCGGAGCAGGACTCGGACTCCGCACCGGAACCGACACCGGCACCGCCACCCGCGCCACCGGCTCCGGCTCCGGCTCCGAGCCCCGCCCCACCCGCGGTCTCCTGTCCCTCCTCCTCGCCGGGAACACGGCGATGTACGCGCTGTACATCGGCGTCCCCGGGCTCCTCCTCGCGCTGCAGATCGAGGACATCGACCCCGCGAACAAGGTGGCCAACTTCGGCCTGGTCTCCGGTGTCTCCGCGATCTTCGCGACGGTCTTCAACCCGGTCGCCGGCGCGCTGTCGGACCGCTCGGGCCGCCGTAACCCGTGGATCCTCGCGGGCGGACTGCTCGCGATCCCGGTGATGTTCCTGCTCGGCAGCGTGCACACGATCCTGCTGGTGATGATCGCCTGGTGTCTGGGCCAGGCCGTCATGAACATCTACCAGGCCGCGATCACCTCCGTGGTGCCCGACCGAGTACCTCTCGCCTCGCGCGGCAAGGCCTCGGCCGCCGTCGGGCTGGGCCTGCCGATCGGCTCCACCGTCGGCGCGCTGATCGGTGCGGCGTTCTCGGAGAACTACCGCACCGGCTATCTGGTCTTCGGCCTGATCGTGGCCGCCACGGCCGTCCTGTTCACCACCTGCGCCCCCGAGCGGCGGATGCCCGCCAAGGCTCCCCTGCCCGTGAAGCAGCAGATCGCCGCCTTCGGCAGCGCGCTGAAGGACCACGACTTCCGCTGGGCGTTCATCGGCCGCGCGCTGCTCGTCCTCGGCTACTTCGCGGTCGCCGGCTTCCAGCTGTACATCCTCAAGGACCATACCGATCTGCCGGGCGGACTCACCCCCGAGGAGGCGGTGGCGATCCTGATGCCGGTCAACTCCGTCGCCATGGTGGTCTCCACCGTCCTGGGCGGATGGCTCTCCGACCGCTACGACCGCCGCAAGCTGTTCGTCGGCGCCTCCGCCGCGCTGGCCGCGGTCGCGCTCGTCATCCCGGCCGTCTCGACGAGCTGGACCGCGATGCTCGTCTTCTCCGTCGTCAACGGCCTCGGTTTCGGCAGCTACATGGCCGTGGACACGGCCCTGGTCACCATGGTGCTGCCGAAGGCGGAGGACGCGGCCCGCGACATGGGCGTGCTCAATGTGGCGAACGCCGGGCCGCAGATCGTCGCCCCCTTCGTCGCCTCGCTCATCGTCTCGCTCAGTGGCGGATACACGGCCCTCTTCGTGGTCGCCGCCGTACTGTCGGTCCTCGGGGCACTCGCCGTGCGCCCGATCCGTACCGTGCGCTGACCGAGAGGCAACGACGTGCACCTGCACACGACCACCTGGGGATCCGGCGACCGGGTCGCCCTGCTGATCCACGGCATCATGTCCGACCACCGCACCTGGCGGCGGGTCGGACCGGCCCTGGCCGAACAGGGCTACCGGGTGGTCGCGGTGGATCTGCGCGGCCACGGTGCCAGCGGCCGGGCCGCCGGGCCCGAGGCGTACACACCGGAGGACTACGCCGACGACCTCGTCGAAACCCTGCCCATGGGGGCCGAGTTGGCGATCGGACACTCGCTCGGCGCGCTGACCCTGGCAGCGGCCGTGGAGCGGCTGGCCCCGCGGCGCGCGGTCTACGTCGACCCTGCCTGGCACCTGCCGGTCGGGGACGCGAGCATCCGCGCCCAGCTGTTCCTCCAGGCCAAGCGGCTCACCCGCGAGCACATCCGGGTCTTCAACCCCCGCTGGGCGGAGGAGGATCTGGACATCGAGATCGATACGGTCCGGCTCTGGGACGAGCGCACGGCGCACAGCCTCGTGGCACTCGTGGGCAGGGACATGTGGCCCTCGAAACCGGTCGTCCCGTCGCTGGTTACCCTCGCCGATCCGAGCAGGCTGGTGACCGCCGACGACGCCCGGATGCTCGCGGAGCGCGGCTTCGAACTCCGTACGGTCGTGGGCGCGGGGCACACCGTCCACCGCGACGACTTCGACGGGTTCATGACCGCCCTGAAGGGGTGGATCTGACGTACCGTGTGGTCATGGACGACGTCTCGATGGTGGGCATGCTCGGCCGGGTCACCGGCACCGTCGGGCCGGGACTCGTCGGCGAGGTGATCGTCCGGATCCGGGGCGGAGCCGAGCACTTCCTCGCGTACGCGGCCGACGCCAGGGAACGGATCAGTCTCGGTACGGTCGTGATGGTCGTGGAACATCTCCCTCCACGCACCGTCTATGTCACAGCCGCGTACGACGGTTGACCGATCCATTGAGCGCCCGTCCGGCGAGGCGCACACTCCCTTCACCGGATCCGCACGGCTCCGGTGAAGGGGGAGCTGCCCATGGGAATCGGCATCCTGGCGGGCGGCGCTGTCGTCGCCGTCCTCGTCCTCATCGCTCTGTTCAAACTCATGTGGCGCGTCGCGGAACCCAACGAGGCGCTGATCATCTCCGGCTCCAACCACAAGATGGAGGGGCTCGGCGAGGGCATGGGCTTCCGGATCGTCACCGGGCGCGGCACGCTCGTGATGCCGGGCGTCCAGGCCGTACGGAAGCTGTCGCTCGATCTCAACGAGACCCAGTTGCAGGTGGAGTGCGTCACCCACCAGGGCATTCCGCTCAAGGTCCGCGGTGTGGTGATCTTCAAGGTGGGCGACGACTTCGTGTCGATCGCCAACGCCGCCCGCCGTTTCCTCGACCAGCAGAAGCTGATGTCGGAGCGGGTGCACATCGTCTTCGCCGGTCATCTCCGCGCCATCGTCGGCGGGTTGACGGTGGAGGACATGATCCGTGACCGCGAGAAGCTGACCGGGCAGGCCCGTTCGGCCTGTGGCACGGAGATGGAGAAGCTCGGTCTGATCGTGGACTCGCTGCAGATCCACGAGATCGAGGACCCCACCGGGTACATCAAGAACCTGGCCGCGCCGCACGCCGCGGCCGTGCAGCGCGACGCCCGGATCGCGCAGGCGGAGGCCAACCGGCGCGCCACCGAGGCCGAGCAGCAGGCCGCGGCCCGGATGTCGGAGGCCACCCGGGACAGCGAGATCCTGCAGGCGGGCTATCAGGCCGAGCGGGATCAGGCTTCCGCGAAGGCCCGGCAGGCCGGTCCGCTCGCGGAGGCGGCGGCGCGCCAGGAGGTCGTCGTCCAGGAGACCCGGGTCGCCGAGCTGGAGGGGCACCGCAAGGAGCAGCAGCTCCAGGCGGAGGTCCGCAAGCCCGCGGACGCGATGGCGTACGAGACCCGGACACTGGCCGAGGCCGAGCGCGACGCCCGGATCTCGGCGGCGCAGGCGGAGGCCAAGGAGACCGAGCTGGCGAGCGCGGCCAAGGCCACCGCGACCCGGCTCACCGGTGAGGCGGAGGCGGCGGCCCAGCACGCGAAGGGTCTGGCCGTGGCCGAGGCGATGCGCGCCAAGGGTCTCGCGGAGGCCGAGTCGATCAAGGCGCGGGCGGCGGCCCTGGCCGAGAACCAGGAGGCCGTGGTCGCTCAGCAGCTGGCCGAGAAGTGGCCGGAGATCGTCGAGGCCGGCGCGTCGGCCTTCGGCAATGTGGACCAGATGGTCCTGCTGAACGGTGCCGACGGCATGGCGGAGGTGTTCGCCAAGGCGCTGACCATGGGCGGGACGGGTCTGGGGCTCGCTCGTCAGCTGCTCTCGACGATGAATCCGGGTGCCCAGGCGGCGGTGGTGCCCTCGGTGAACGGCGCGACCCCGCCCGCTCCGCGGACGGAGGCGATCGAGGTCGGCGACGACCGGGAGTAGCCGTACGGGAGCGGGACAGAACGGGCCCGGCGCCGTACCGGCGTCGGGCCCTCGTCGTGTCGTCGCCGGATCTCGGCCGGCCACAGGGGGTTCGCGCCGGGCCGATCACGGCGTCGGGCCGATCACCACGAGGCTGACACCACAAGGCCGGCCGGCGGAGGGCTGCCCGCGCAACGCGGTTCCGTGGAAGGTCAGTTGTGGCCGAACTTCCGTTCCTTCTTGTGGGACACCTGCTCGATGATCGGCCGCGGGGTCTCACGTACGGCCGGTGTCTGTTCCTTCGTCGCCTCGGTCCTGTGCTCGTGGCCGCCCGTACGGGCACCGCGGTTCACCCGGGTCTGTTTCTTGCCCACGATCGTGCCTCCTGTACCGGAAATGCGGACGCTGGGGCCGTTTTCAGCCTCGCACGGGGGTACGGACGGCGCATGTCAGGGACGGTGCGCCCCCGCCGGGCCCTACGGTGGTCCCCGTGACGACCTTCCAGTACTCCACGACAGAGGCCGACCCTCACGCGATCGGCCCTGTCCGCACGTCCTACGCCCCGGACCGTGACGGTGCCCCGGATCCCGGGGAGATCGTCTGGACCTGGGTGCCCTTCGAGGAGAACGACGGTCGGGGCAAGGACCGGCCGGTGCTCGTGGTGGCCCGGGAGGCGGCGGGAACGCTGCTCGCCGTGCAGTTGTCCAGCAAGCGGCATGATGACGATCGCGAGTGGGTGGCGATCGGGGTGGGTGACTGGGACAGCGCGCGGCGCGAGTCCTGGGTGGATCTGGACCGGGTGCTGCGGGTCCACGAGGCGGGGATGCGGCGCGAGGCGTGTGCCCTGGACCGGCCGCGCTTCGACCGGGTGGTGGCGCGCCTGATCGAGCGCTACGGGTGGTCGTAGCCGGTCAGCCGCCCGTGACGACCCGCTGGAACGCGCCGAGCGTCGTCCGGTCCGCCGTACGGTCGAGAATCGCGAAGACGATCTCGTCGAAGTGGCCGGCGAACCGGCCGCCGTCCATGAGCAGTGCCCGGAACGCGGCCGCGACCTCGGCCGGGTCGTTCTGGAAGACGCCGCAGCCCCAGGCGCCGAGGACGAGCCGCCGGTAGCCGCCCGCCACGGCCGTCTCCAGGACCCGCTCGGCGCGGGCTGCGAGGGCGGCCGGGACGCGGTCGGCGAGCTCGGGCGTCTGCCGGCGGATCACACCCGCGTTGGGCGCGGGCGAGGTGAGGAAGCCGACCGTGAAGGGCTCGTCCATCAGTCCGCCGCGGTCGTCGCGGAAGACGGGGACGCCGGGCGAGTGGATCACACGGTCCGTGTAGAAGGCGTCCCTCTCGGCCCGGTGGTGCGTGTAGTACTCGGGGGCGCGCAGGAGGGTCGTGTAGAGGGCGGAGGCCCGGCAGAGGGCCTCTTCCTGGGCCTGGGCGCCGTTCAGATATCCCCCACCGGGGTTACGGGCCGAGGCAAAGTTCAGGACGGCCACCGGTGTGGCCGGATCCGCCCTGGTCAGGCGCTGCGCGGCGACGAGGCTGCTCTCGTCGGTGACCTCGACGGAGGTGCCGCGGTCGGTGTCCGGGGTGACCGGCAGGGCCTCGGGGCCGTACAGCTTCGTGCCGGCGAGCGCGGCGCGCAGCGCCTCCTCGATGGAGACCGCCCGGCCGCCGGAGGCCCGGTACCGGCCCGCCTCGACGATCTCCTCGGTCTGCTTCGCGATCCCCCGCAGTCGTGCGCTCATGAACGCAAGCATGATCGATTCCGTTGACCGTGGGCAACGGGATATTCACCATGGGGCCGGTGAGGCGCTCTTGCACGCCCGTCAGTGGTGGCTTTAGGTGGAATCAGCGCCTCACGGAACAGGAGGAAACGACATGTCGTCGAGCGGCATACCGCAGAGCGGTCAGGGCCTCAGCGTGGACGAGGCCGAAGACCTGCTGCGATGTATCTGCTTCAAGACGGGTCCGCCCCGCACGGTCGGGGCGGAAGTGGAATGGCTCGTCCACGAGCTGCGTGACCCGCGGCTTCCCGTCCCGCCCGAGCGACTGGCCCTGGCCGTCGACACCGTACGGTCCCTGCCCCTGGCCTCGGCCATCACCCTCGAACCCGGCGGACAGCTGGAGCTCAGCTCGCCGCCCGCCGGTTCGCTCATGAGCTGCGTCGACACTCTCTCGGCCGATCTTCGCGCGGTGCGCGACGCACTCTCCCCCCTCGGACTCTCCCTCAACGGGTACGGGGTCGATCCCTGGAACGCGCCGCGCGAGCGGATTCTGCGTGAGCCCCGCTACGACGCGATGGAGACCGCTCTCGACCGTGCGGGCCCCGCGGGCCGGGCCATGATGCGGGACTCTGCGTCGGTGCAGGTCTGTCTGGACGCCGGTCACGAGGAGCCGGGTCCGCTCGGCTACCACCGCCGCTGGCAGCTGGCGCATCTGCTGGGAGCGGTGCTGGTGGCGGCGTTCGCCAACTCACCCGTCCACGGCGGGCGTCGGACCGGCTGGCGCTCGACCAGACAGGCCCTGTGGACGGACCTCGATCCGGCGCGGGCGCTCGCCCCGCCCCCGGACGGCGAGCCGCGTGCCGCCTGGGCCGCGCATGTGCTGGACACCCCGGTGATGTGCGTGCGCGGGGCGGAGACGCCCTGGGACGTCCCGGAGGGGCTGACCTTCCGGGAGTGGCTGCGCACCGGGCGTCCGCGACCGGCCGACGAGGACGATCTGCGCTATCACCTGACCACTCTCTTCCCGCCGGTGCGGCCTCGCGGGCATCTGGAGCTACGGATGATCGACGCCCAGCCCGGGCCGGACGGCTGGGTCGTGCCGGTCGCCGTGACCACGGCGCTCTTCGAGGATCCGGAGGCGGCCGAGACGGTGTACCGGGCCGTCAAGCCCCTGACGGAGCGTGCGGGTCCGCTCGCCGCGCCGCGCAATCCGCTCTGGCTGGCGGCGGCGCGGGACGGGCTCACCGATCCCGAGCTGCACGCCGCCGCGCTGGTCGCGTTCGGCGCCGCTCTGGAGGCGCTGCCCCGGATCGGGGCGAGCGAGACCGTCCAGCATACGGTGGCCGACTTCCACGAGCGGCATGTACGGACCGGCAGCTGTCCCGCCGACGAGCACCTGGAGGTGGCGTGATGACCGTGACCGACGACCCGACGGCACTGCGGCGGCGGGCGCTTGAGGCGCTCACCACCGCGCGGGCCCGCACCGCGCTGCTCACCTCGTGCGTCGAGGACGACGAACTCACCGCGCAGCACTCCCCGTTGATGTCTCCGCTGGTGTGGGACCTGGCCCATATCGGCAACCAGGAGGAGCAGTGGCTGTGGCGGACGGTCGCCGGGCGGGACGCGCTGCGCCCGGAGATCGACTCGATCTACGACGCCTTCGAGCACCCCCGTGCCTCCCGTCCCACCCTTCCGCTGCTCGCACCCGCCGAGGCCCGCTCCTACGCCTCGGACGTACGGGGCCGGGTCCTGGACATCCTGGGGAGCACCCCGCTGGAGGGCCGGCCGCTGGTGGAGGCGGGGTTCGCCTTCGGGATGATCGCCCAGCACGAACAGCAGCACGACGAGACGATGCTGATCACCCATCAGCTGCGGAAGGGTCCGCAGGCGCTCACCGCTCCCCCGCCGCCCGCCACGGACATCGGCCCCCTTCCGGCCGAAGTCCTGGTTCCCGGCGGCTCGTTCACGATGGGCACCTCGGACGAGGCATGGGCGCTGGACAACGAGCGTCCGGCGCACACCCGGGTCGTCCCGGGGTTCTTCATCGACACCGTGCCGGTCACCAACGGCGCCTACATGGCCTTCGTCGCGGACGGCGGGTACACGGACGAGCGCTGGTGGCAGGCCGAGGGCTGGGAGCAGGTCCGCAGGCACGGCATCGGGGCGCCGCTGTTCTGGCGGCGTGACGGCGGGCAGTGGCTGCGCCGCCGGTTCGGTGTGACGGAGCCGGTGCCCGAGGACGAGCCGGTCGTGCACGTCAGCTGGTACGAGGCGGACGCCTACGCCCGCTGGGCCGGGCGCCGGCTGCCCACGGAGGCCGAGTGGGAGAAGGCGGCCCGGCACGACCCGACGACGGGGCGCTCGCGCCGGTACCCCTGGGGCGACGCCGACCCCGAGCCCGACCACGCCAATCTCGGGCAGCGGCACCTGCGGCCCGCCCCGGCCGGCAGCTACCCCGAGGGCGCCTCACCCCTCGGAGTACGGCAGTTGATCGGGGACGTGTGGGAGTGGACGTCGAGCGACTTCCTGCCGTATCCGGGGTTCACCGCCTTCCCGTACAAGGAGTACTCGGAGGTGTTCTTCGGCCCCGCGCACAAGGTGCTGCGCGGCGGGTCGTTCGCGGTGGACCCGGTGGCCTGCCGGGGCACGTTCCGCAACTGGGACCTGCCGGTGCGGCGCCAGATCTTCTCCGGTTTCCGGACCGCACGCGATGCGGAGCGCTCCTGATGTGCCGCCATATCGCCTTCGTCGGCGATCCGTTGGCGCTCGGTGAGCTGCTGCTGCGGCCGCCGTTCTCACTGGAGCGCCAGGCGTGGCAGCCGCGGATGCAGAGCAGCGGCCTGGTGAACGCGGACGGCTTCGGTGTCGGCTGGTACGCCGACGGTGACACGGTGCCGGCTCGCTACCGCCGCGCCGTGCCGGTCTGGGGAGATCTCACCCTGGCCGATCTCGGGCGGGTGGTGCGCACGGGCGCCCTGCTCGCGGCGGTCCGGGGCGCCACCCGGCCGGGCGCGGACGGGGAGGCCGCGGCGGCCCCGTTCGCGGCCGGGCCGTGGCTCTTCAGCCACAACGGGGCGGTCGAGGGCTGGCCGGGCTCGCTGACCGGCCTTGCCGCGTCGCTGTCGGCCGCGGAGCTGCTCGCCCTGGAGGCCCGTACGGACTCGGCGCTGGTGTGGGCCCTGGTGCTGCACCGGCTGCGGGCCGGTGACGCGCCGGGGCAGGCGCTCGCCGACACCGTACGGGAGGTCGCCGAGGCCGCCCCGGGGTCCCGGCTCAACCTGTTGCTCACCGACGGTACGGAGATCACCGCGACGAGCTGGGGGAACTCCCTGTGGTACCTGAGGCGTCGCGACCGCGTGGTCGTGGCCTCCGAGCCGTACGACGACGATCCGCGCTGGCACGAGGTGCCGGACCGCACGCTACTGACCGCCACCCGTACCGACGTCACCCTCACCTCGCTCAAGGAGCCGTCCTCGTGAGCCCGTTCCAGCTGACCCGCACCCTTCCCGAGGACGCCACGGAGGCCGATCTGCGCGCCGACGTGCTCCATGGTCTGACCCGCATGCCGAAGGAACTGCCGCCGAAGTGGTTCTACGACGCGCGCGGCAGTGAACTGTTCGAGGAGATCACCCGGCTCCCCGAGTACTACCCGACCCGTGCCGAGCGGGAGATCCTGATCGACCGGGCCCATGAGATCGCGGCGGTGACGGGGGCCCGGACCCTGGTCGAGCTGGGCTCGGGCTCCTCGGAGAAGACCCGCTTCCTGATCGACGCGCTGCTGCCGGAGCTGGACAGCTATGTGCCGGTGGACGTGAGCGAGTCGGCGCTGAAGGGGGCGGCCGACGCTCTGCTCGCGGAGCGGCCGGGACTCCACATCCACGCCCTGGTCGCCGATTTCACGCGGGGGCTCGCCCTGCCGGGGACTCCGGGGCCGCGCCTGGTGGCGTTCCTCGGGGGCACGATCGGCAACCTGCTGCCCGCCGAGCGCACGGTGTTCCTGCGCTCGGTACGGGCGATGCTGGCGCCGGGCGACGCGCTGCTGCTCGGCACGGACCTGGTGAAGGACGAGGCGACGCTGGTCGCCGCGTACGACGACGCGGCGGGGGTGACGGCGGAGTTCAACAAGAACGTGCTGGCCGTGATCGCCCGTGAGCTGGACGCGGACGTGCGGCCGGACGACTTCGACCATGTGGCGCGCTGGGACCGGGACCGGGAGTGGATCGAGATGCGGCTGCGGGCGCGTCACGCGCTCACGGTCAAGATCCCGGAGCTGGATCTTGTGGTGCCGTTCGAGGAGGGCGAGGAGATTCGGACGGAGGTGTCGGCGAAGTTCCGTCAGGCCGGTGTGCGGGCGGAGCTGGCCGAGGCCGGGCTGGAGCTGACCCGCTGGTGGACGGACAAGGAGGGGCGGTTCGCGCTGTCGCTGGCGACGGCTCTCTGAGCCGCATGGGCGAGCGCGCGACGGTTCGGATACTGGACGCTGGATATCGGATCCAGTATCCGAATCTCCGCGGTGAGTCCGCGGGCCGTCGCGATCCGCCACAGTGAGGCGGCCAGCGGATCGTCTCCCACGAAGGCGGCGGGGCCGACGGGCCGGTACTCCAGCCGTACCGGCTGGACCGGCGCGGAGGCGTCGATGGCGGCCTGGAACGCGGCGTGCCGGAAGGCGCCCCCGCCCCGGCCGCACCAGGTCGACCCCTCGGGGAAGACGACCACCCGGCCGCCGTCCGCCATCGCCCCGGCCATCGTGCGTACGGTCGCGGGCAGGGCCCGCAGCCGGTCGCGGTCGATGAAGAGGGTGCCGCCCCGCGCCGCGAGCGGGCCGAGCACCGGCCAGGTCCGGACCTCCCGCTTGGCGAGCATGCGTCCGGGCAGGACGGTGGCGACGAGCGGGATGTCCAGCCACGAGATGTGGTTGGCGACGACCAGCAGCGGCCCGTCCGCCGGGACGGGGCCGCCGGTGACCTTCATGCGGACGCCGAAGGCCAGGATCACCAGCCGGCACCACCGGCGGACGAGCGCCCGCCTGCCGGCGGCGGGCAGCGGCGCCGCCAGGGGTGCGAGCAGCACCCCGGCGAGGACGGCGGCGATGCCCATGATCAGCCGGAGCGCGGCCAGGGCGGGCCCGACGGCCGGGGAGGCGTGCCGGGCGCAGTCGGCGGGCGCGCACGGCGCCGTCGGCAGCCAGGGCGAGACGGGGCCGGCGGTGGTCACTGTGCCGGGGCGAGGGAGAGGAAGTGGCGGAGGTAGCGGGGGTTGGTGTTGCGCAGCGACAGCAGGACGTAGAGGTCGGCGACGCCGAAGTCCACGTCGTGCGCGGGCGCACCGCAGACCCAGGCGCCGAGCCGGAGGTAGCCGCGGAGGAGCGGCGGGAGCTCGACGCGGCCCTCGGGGCGGGTGACGCCGTCGGGGGTCCAGAGCTTGTGCGGGGTGACCCAGTACTCCTCGGGGGCGAGGTGCTTGGTCCTGACGGTGTCCCAGGTGGCGGCGGCGAGCGTGCCCCCGTCGGCCAGCGGTACCGAGCAGCACCCGGCGAGCCAGTTGTGGCCGGTCCGCGTCATGTAGCGGGCGAGTCCGGCCCAGATGAGGGCGATGACGGCGCCGTTGCGGTGGGCGGGGTGGACGCAGGAGCGGCCGACCTCGACGAGGTCGTCGCGGATCGGGCCGAGGCGGCCGAGGTCGAACTCGCTCTCGGAGTACAGGCGCCCGATGATCCGGGCGCGGTCGGGCGGCAGCACGCGGTACGTGCCGACCACGTCGCCGGTGGCCTCCTCGCGTACGAGCAGGTGGTCGCAGTAGGCGTCGAAGGCGTCGATGTCGAGGCCCGGCTCCGGACCGTCGAGGTGGGCGCCCATCTCGCCGGCGAAGACCTGGTGGCGCAGGCGCTGGGCGGCGCGGACGTCGTCCTGGTCGCGGGCGAGGCAGACGATGTAGCGAGGCTGCTCCTCGGTGGCGCGGTCGGCGGCCGCGGGCTGCGGCTGCGCCGGGACCCCGTGGAGGGGGACGGTCGTGAGGGGGACACCGGCGGGGACGGGGACAGCGGGTGCGACAGTGGCTGCGGGTGACGGTGCGGGCATGTCGGGCTCCTCCGGCGTACGGAAGGGGGACGGTGAGGGCCGGACCGGGAGAGCGGTGGTCCGGCTCCTTACTTCTTCCGTGGCCGATTGGATTCGACATGACCGTGCGGCGGATCGCGGGTGTGTAGGTGCTGAATGCTGGTCGGCGGACCCCGCGTGGCCTGGTTCTTCGGTGTCCGGCCCGGCTCTACTCGCCGAGGGTCTGGGTGATCTTCTCCGAGGCGGACCGGGCGGCCTTCTTCGGGTTCTCGCCCTGGAGGACGGCCGTCATGTAGGGCTTGATCGGGTTGGCCGCCTCGACGTCGGCCCACTGCGGGGAGTTCGGTGTGGCCCGGCCGCGGGCGGCCGCGACGGCCATGACGGCGGTGGCCTCCTGGCCCTCGACGACGGACGCGAGGGAGGTCTTGTTGGGGACGTTGTTCATGGCCCGGGCCAGTTCCGTCTGCCACTTCTCGCCGGCGAGCGCCTTGACGACCTCGATCGCCGCGTTCCGTTCCGGCGCGTTCTCCGGCACGATCAGGTCGGAGCCTCCGGTGAAGACGGCGCAGGGCTGTCCGGCCTTCTTGCCCGGTATCGGGAAGAAGCCGAGCTTGTCCTCGAGTCCGGGGTTGGCCTTGGTGATGGCGGCGACGACGCTGGGCGTGGCGATGATCTGGGCGACGTCACCCTGGGCGAAGACCTCGGCCTGTGGCGGCGTCTGCTCGTCCGCGTCCTTGGGACCGGAGCCGAGGGACTGGAGCTCCTTGTAGAAGTCCATGCCGCGCAGCGCGGCGGGGCTGTCCAGGGCGCCGGTCCAGTCGCCGCCCTTGTCCTCGGCGAGTTCGCCGCCCTCGTCCCAGATGAATCCGGCGAGCGTGTACCAGTCCTGTCCCGCGAGGTAGATGCCCTGGGAGCCGTTGCGGTTGAGCTTCTCGGTGTCGTCGAGCCACTGGGCCCGGGTGGTGGGCGGTTTGGTGACACCGGCCTGCGCGAAGAGGTCCTTGTGGTAGATCACGACGCGGTTGGCGGCGTACCAGGGGATGCCGTACTGGGATCCGCCGATGCGTCCGGGCTCGGCGAGGCCGGGCAGCCAGTCCTCGCTGCCGAGGTCGCGTACGGACTCCAGTGTCAGGTCGTAGAGCTTGTCGGTGTCGGCGTACTGGGCGACCTGGGTGTTGCCCACCTCGATGACGTCGGGCCCGCCCTCGCCACGGATCGCCTCGGTGACCTTCTTTCCGATGCCCGTCCATTCCTGGATGGTGAATTCCAGCTCGACGCCCTCATGTTCGGCCTCGTAGGCAGCCTCGAAGCGCTGGAGGAAGTCCTCACTGGCGCTGTCGCGCATCAGCCATACGTTCACCGTTCGGGACCCGGCCTCGTCGCCGGGGAGGAGCCCGCAGCCCGCGAGGGCGAGGGCGGTCGCGGCTGCCAGGGGACAGGCCAGGTGGCGGTTCTTCACGTAGGTCACCTTCTGCGTTCCATGAATGGAGCACGGCATGGGGAGCTGACCCGTCGTGGGGGGACCGAACGGCGTGTTCGTGCGGGTGCGTGGCCTGGATTCTGGTCTGGACCAACCAAGTGGTCAAGCCCCGGTCGATCCGGTTCCGGGCAGGTGCACGGGGCACACCTGCCCGTTACCGCGGGTAGGGCCGGTGAACTAGACGGCCGGTACGGAGTCCTCGAAGGCCGTGCCCGCCGTGCGGTAGGCGGCCACCTTGGCGGCCACCTGTGCCGGGCTCAGGACCTGGTCCTTCACATGCAGGACGTAGTCGACCTTCTGGTCGTAGGACCGCGGCGTGGTCGACGTCTGGCCCTGGAGGTCGATGAGCCACTGGTTGAAGTTGATGGACATGGGGCGCTCGGGGAGATAGCGGGCGTCGTGGCGGCCGAACTCCTGGCCGTCGACGTAGTACACGATCGTGCTGTCGTCGATGGTCAGGACGAGGTCGTGCCAGCCGGCGTAGCTCGCGCGGACCTCGGAGTGCTGGTTCACCGCCTCCCACGGGTCGGGCCGGTAGGTCTCCCACGAGGTCGTGTAGAGGATGTTGGCGGGCTCGCCCCAGCCGCCGTTGGGCAGGTACTCGAAGTCGTACTCGGCGTAGTCGTCCGCCATCGGCGCCTTGAGGTCGTTGATCGTGAAGAAGGTCTGGACGAGGCGGTCGCCGTCCGGCCCGGAGACCGGCGCGTCGGAGAAGCGGACCCGCGCGGCGTACGTACCGTTCCTGAACTTCGTCGACCGGGTCAGGATCTCGGTCTGCCTGGTCGACTCGGCGGTTCCGGCGGTCGAGGTCCGCAGGTTCATGATCGAGTTCGTGCCCTCCTTGGCGAAGGTCACGTTCTCGGCCGCCCAGGTGGCGCCGGGGACGCCCGGTCCGCCGGAGTTGGACCGCACGCTCCAGCCGTGGGCGGAGATCGCGGGATCGGTGTGGCCGGTGTAGGCGAAGTCGTCGAAGAGGCTGCCGCCGCCGGTCGGGGGCGGGGTGGTCGGATCCGTCGGGGTCGGAGTGGGCTCGTTGCCCGCGGGTGCCGTGCCCCAGACCACGACGCCGCCGACGGTCGCCGTGACCTTGCTCCAGTTGGCGTACGTCGTCTGGGACGGGCCGAAGGAGTAGTCGTCGCTCTGGTTCAGCGGCTGCCAGTTGGAGCGGTGGAAGCGCAGCTGCATGTCGCCGGTGTCGGCGCCGGGAGCGAGACTTCCGGCGCCCGCGGTGAAGCCGACCTCCAGATAGCGGTCGGCGGTGGCGGTGGGGTTGGCGAGGGTGCCGAAGGTTCCGGTGAGGTTCGCGCAGCCCTTGACCGCCCAGGAGCAGGCGTAGGTGTACGAGGCTCCCGCGTCGGCCTTGAAGTAGTACCGCAGCTTCACCTGGCTCAACGGGACGCTCGACGAACCGGAGTTGACCACCTTGAACCAGGGCTCGACCTGGTCGCTCCCGGTGGCGCTCTGCCGGTACTGGACGGTGACGACCTCGCCCGCCGCGGCCGCCGGAAGGGCGGTCAGGGCGGTGGCGCCGAGGCCGGTCACGGCGGCGACGGCGAGTGCGGCGCGCATCCGCAGCGCTCGGGTGCTCTTCGGTTCACTCATCGGGTTTCCTCTCCTAGGTGGTGACGGGGGCGGGGGAAAGGCGGCGCGGCACCCCGAGGGCGTCGAGCCGGGTCCTGTGGTGGCGCAGCCGCGCCAGGAAGCCGTTCCAGTCGCCGCGTCCGGTCCAGGCGACCTCCGCGAGGGCGCAGAGCCGGGGGAAGGTCAGGTACTCGGCGTGCGCGGCGGTGGGCACGTACTCCGTCCACAACTGGGCCTGTGCGCCGAGCACCTGGGCCGTCTCCGCGGCGCTCCAGTGGGCGGGTGCCGGGTCGGTGCCGTGGACGGTGCGCAGGTCGACGACGGCGCCGGGCTGGCCCGGCGGCTCGTCGGAACGTGCCGACTGGGGGTAGTCGAGATAGGTGGTGCGGTGCGGCGCCATGACGACGCGGTGGCCGCGGCGGGCGGCGGTGCGGCCGTGTGCCGTGTCGCGCCAGGGCATGACGGTGAAGTACGGCGGGAGGTCGGCGCCGGTCTCGGTCCAGCCGAGCGGCCGTCGGCCGGCGTCGAGGAGATGGCCGCCGATCCGCTCCATGAACCAGCCGTGCAGGGCTTCCGGCCCGTCGAGTCCCTCCTCGGCGGCGCGCCGGCGCGCGGCGGGCGAGGCGTGCCATTCGGTGCTCGGGCACTCCTCCCCGCCGACATGGACGTACGGGGAGGGGAAGACGTCCATCACCTCGTCGAGGACGTCGCGGCAGAAGTCCAGGACCTCGTCGTGGACGCCGAGGACGGTGTCGCACACGCCCCAGCGGTCCCAGACGTCGAGGGTGCGGTCCGGCCGGTTGCCGAGCGCGGGGTAGGCGGCGAGCGCGGCCCTGACGTGGCCGGGCATCTCGATCTCCGGGACGACGGTGACGCCGCGCTCGGCGGCGTGCCGTATCAGGGCGGTGAGTTCGGCACGGGTGTAGGCGCCGCCGTGCGGGTGGCCGCCGATCTCGGTGAGCCGGGGACGGGCCGCGACAGGCATGCGCCAGCCCTGGTCGTCGGTGAGGTGGAGGTGGAGGACGTTGAGTTTGTGGAGGGCGAGGAGGTCGACGTAGCGGTGGAGGAAGGAGACGGGCCGGAAGTGGCGGGCGACGTCGAGCATGGCTCCGCGCCAGGGGAACCGGGGTGTGTCGGTGATCTGCGCACAGGGGACGGACCAGGTGATGCCGGGCTCGGGCACGTCGTGAAGGGCCTGTACGGGCAGGAGCTGACGGAGTGTCTGGACACCGGCGAGGAGCCCTTCGGGGCGGGCAGCACGCATCAGCACACCCGCGGCGCCGATGGTCAGGCCGTACCCCTCGTCGCCCAGGCCGGTGAGGGCGGGGTCGAGGGCGAGGACGACGGTGCCGTCGGACCGTTCGGGGAGGGGCAGACCGGTGGCCGGCCCGAGCAGGGTGCGCAGCAGCCGGGCGGCCCCTTCGGCGCCGGGGGCGATCTTGAGCGCGGTGGCGTCGTCGAAGGTGAATCTGCCGGGCAGCGGGTGAAGTTGGGTGGGATGAGGAACGAGTGGGGGCAGGCGCATGGCGTGCTCGTTATCCCTTCACGGCTCCGCCGGTCATCCCGGCGGCGACCCGGCCCTGCAGGACCAGGAACAGGACGAGGACGGGCAGGGCGAAGAGGGTGGAGGCGGCCATGGTGGCGCCCCAGTCGGTGCCGAAGACATTGGAGAAGGAGGAGAGCCAGACGGGCAGGGTCCGGTCGTCCTGGTTCTTGATGATCAGCATGTTGGCGAAGGCGAACTCGTTCCAGGCGGTGATGAATCCGAAGAGCGAGGTGGCGAGGAGACCGGGTGCGAGCAGCGGCAGGGTCACCCGCCGGAACGCCTCGGCGCGGGTGCAGCCGTCGACCTGGGCGGCCTCTTCCAGCTCGGCGGGGACGGCGGCGAGGAAGGAGCGCAGGGTCACGATGGTGAAGGGCAGGGTGATCATGAAGTAGATCAGGGTGAGGGTCGCCAGCCGGTCGAGCAGGTCGGCGTCCCGGGCGATGACGTACATCGGAATCAACAGGGCTTCCCAGGGAGCCACTTGGGCGATGAAGACCATCAGGATGAAGCCCCGGCGGCCGCGCCAGCGCATCCGTGCGACGGCGAACGCGGAGCCGAGCGCCACGACGAGCGCGAGCAGGACGCAACCGGCGGTCACGAGCAGGCTGTTGCGCCAGAAGAGCCAGAAGCCGTCGGCCTCCACGGCGTGCGCGAAGTGTTCGAGGGTGAGGGAGGTGGGCAGGAAGACGGGGGTCTCGGCCTGAATGTCGGGGGTGGGCTTGAAGGCGGTCAGGACCATCCAGTACACGGGGAAGACGGCGAGGGCGAAGACGATCGACGCGGCCGTGTTCAGCGGAACGCGGCGCAGGGCGCGGGGTGTCACCGGTCGGCCTCCTGCCGGAGCAACTGACGGAAGTAGGCGATCAGCGCGGCGACCAGCAGGAGCACGGTCAGGGTCGAGACGGCCGAGCCGAGGTCGTAGCGGTGGAGCGACTGGGCCACCCGGTAGGCGTAGACGGGCAGCGTGGTGGTCGCGTCGCCCGGGCCGCCCCGGGTGACGGCCCAGATCTGGGCGAAGCAGCGGAAGACCCAGATCACTTCGAGGCAGAGGACCAGGCCGAAGATCGGCCGCAGCAGGGGCAGGGTGATCGCGTGGAAGATCCGCCAGGATCCGGCGCCGTCCAGCCGGGCCGACTCGTACAGCTCCTCGGGAACGGTCATCAGGGCCGCGTGCAGGGTGATGGCGGCGAACGGGACCGACTGCCAGACCACGAGCAGGACGAGGACGGTGAAGGCGGCCGGGCCGTCGGCGAGCCAGGAGTAACCCTCGTAGGAGCTGAACCCGAGCCGTACCAGCACCCAGTTGACGACGCCGAGGCGGGAGGCGAAGAGCCACTGGAAGACGGTGGTGGTGGCGATGACCGGGCTGGCCCAGGCCAGGACGAGCCCGCTCGTCACCAGGATCCGCATTCGCCGGCTCAGCCGTCGCATCATCAGCGCGACCAGGGTGCCGATCACCATGATCAGGACGACGTTGACCAGGGTCCACCAGAAGGTGCGGCGGACGACCTCCCAGAACTCGGGGTCGGCCAGGACGGTCCGGTAGTTGCGCAGTCCGACGAACGCGGCGTCGCCCCGGATCAGTTCGCCCATCCCGTAGCGCTGGAGGGAGATCAGCAGATTGCGGACGAGGGGGTAGCCGAGGAGCAGGGCGCCGCCGAGGACCGTCGGCGCGACGAGGAGGTAGGGCCAGAGGGCGGCCCGGCGCCGCCCGCTCACGAGCCGAGGGTCTTGGTGATGCTCTCCGACGCGTCCTTGGCGGCCTTCGCCGGGTCGGTGCCGGTGAGCACGGCGGTCAGGTACTGCTTGATCGGGTTGGTCGCCTCGACGGCCGCCCACTGGGGGGAGTTGGGCGTCGCGCGGCCCTGCGCGGCCCCGGCCGCCATGGCGGCGGTGCCCGCGTCGTCCTGGATGACCCGGGCGAGCGAGGTCCGGTTGGGGACGTAACTCATCGTCCTGGCCATCTCCGTCTGCCACTTCTCGCCGGCCAGCGCCCTCACGACCTCGTACGCGGCCTCGGAGTGGGCGGAGGCTTCGGGGACGATGAGATCCGAGCCGCCGGTGAAGACCGCGCCGGGCTTCTCCGCCGACTTGCCGGGGATCGGGAAGAACCCCAGCTTGCCCTTGAGCTCGGGGTTGGCCTCCTCGACGATCTTCGCGCCGCCCGGTACGGCGATGATCTGGGCGATGTCCCCCTTGGCGAAGGCGTCGGCCTGCGGGGGCTTGGCCTCGTCCGAGTCCTTGGGCCCCTTGCCGAGGGCCTGGAGCTGCCGGTAGAAGTCCATGCCGGCGAGCGCCTCCGGGGTGTCGAGCGCGCCCTTCCACTCCTTGCCGTCGCGTACGGCGAGGTCGCCGCCGTCCTCCCAGATGAAGCCGGCGAGGGCGTACCAGTTCTGGCCGGGGAGGTAGATGCCCTGCGTCGAGCCCTTGTTGAGCTTGGCGGTGACCGCGAGCCACTCGTCGCGGGTCTTGGGAGGGGCGGTGATACGGGCCTGCGCGAAGAGGTCCTTGTGGTAGATGACCACACGGCTGGCCGCGTACCAGGGGATGCCGTACTGCTTGCCGTCGATCTTTCCGGGCTCGGCGAGTCCGGGCAGCCAGTCGGCGCCGTTCAGCTCGTCGACCTTGTCGCTGAGGTCCCGGACGCCGCCGCTCGCCGCGTACTGGGCGATCTGCGTGTTGCCGACCTCGATGACGTCCGGGGCGTCCTTGCTGGCCAGGGCCGCGGTGACCTTCTCGCCGATGCCGTCCCACTCCTGTATCTGGATGTCGAGGGTGGTGCCCTGGTGCGTCGCCTCGAAGTCGGTGCGGAAGCGGGTGAGGAAGTCGTCGGTGACGCTGTCCTTCATGATCCACACGGTGACCTCGCCGGATCCGCCGGCCTTCGGGTCGTCCGCCGAACCGCAGGCGGTGGCACAGAGGGCGAGGGTCGCCGCGAGGGCGACGGGCGCTGCGAGGGATCTGGTCTTCACGGGCACCTCGGAGAAGAAGAATTGACCAATTGGTCAAGTGGTCAGCTGCGTGACCAGAAGGTGGCATGGACCAATGTGGCCGTCAACCCCTTGAAAAATATGCGCTGTTCACCGACCTTCCCCTCAATGCCCGTGGTTAGGATGGGGCTTACCAGTTGACCAGTCAGGAGTCAGGGAGAGCGCATGAAGGACAGCCCCTCGGGCGGGGTGCTGAAGCGGGAGCGGGTACGGGAGCATCTGTTGGGCCTGATCGAGGCGGGCGGTCCGGGCGACCCGATCCCCTCCGAACGCACACTGTGCGCCGCCCTCGGCGTCTCGCGCCCCACCCTGCGCGCCGCGGTCGACGAACTCGTCGCGACGGGAGCGCTCGTACGGGAACACGGGCGCGGCATGTTCGTCGCCCCCGCCAAGATCACCCAGCAACTCGCCCCGGACGACACGGCGTTCAGCGTCCCCCGGGCCGCGGGCAGCTGGTCGAGCACGGTGCTGGAGTCCGCCAGGACGCGGGCGGGGGCGCGGATCGGGCGCAAGCTCCGGATCTCCCCCGCCGCCGAACTGCTCTACATCGCGCGGCTCCGCCTGGTCGACGGCTCCCCCATGGCCATCGAGCACCTCCACATCCCGGCGGACCTGGTGCCCTCCGCGCTCACCGCCGAGGAGCTGGAGGCGGGCGATCTCTACGACCATCTGCGCGAGCACCATCGCATCCATGTCCGGGAGGCGACGCAGTCCATCGAACCGACCGTCGTCAGCGAGGCGGAGGCGCGGCTGCTCGACGTCCCCGTCCTCTCCCCCGCCCTGCTGATCGAGCGCCTCACCCTCGACACCTCGGCCAGGCCCGTCGAGTACGTCCACTCGGTCTACCGGGGCGACCGCTACCGGATCGTCTCCCGGCTCGACTTCACCCGCGACGGCGTCGTGACCTCCTCGACGGAGGGCGATGCATACTGACCGCCGGAGCCACGGCGGGGAGGGCACGCGATGGAACTCAAGCGGGAGCGGGTACGGGAGCATCTGCTGGCCGTGATCGACGGACGCCGTCCGGGCGACGCCATCCCCTCCGAACGCACCCTGTGCGCCACCCTCGGGGTCTCGCGCCCCACCCTGCGGGCGGCCGTCGACGAGCTGGTGGCCACGGGAGCGTTGGTACGGGAACACGGGCGCGGCATGTTCGTGGCCCCGGCCAAGATCACCCAGGAACTGGTGGCCGAGGACCACGCGGCGGGGGCGCCCCCGAGCCGGGGGAGCTGGACGAGCACGGTGCTCGAGTTCCGTACCGTACGGGCGGGCGCGCGCATCGGCCGGAAACTGACCGTCTCCCCGGCGGCGGAGCTGCTCTACGTGGCGCGGCTGCGGCAGGTCGACGGCGCGCCGATCGCCCTGGAGCATCTGCACGTCCCGGCCGAACTCGTCCCCGGTCTGACGCCGGCCGACATGGAGCGCGGCTTCTACGCGCATCTGCGCGAGAAGTGCGGCATCCGGACGGCGCGGGCGGTGCAGTCGATCGAGCCGACGGTCCTGAGCGAGGAGGAGGCGGCGCTGCTCGACGTCCCCGTCCTCTCCCCCGCGCTGCTCTTCGACCGGATCACCTCGGACACGAGCGGGCGCCCGGTGGAGTACGTCCGCTCGCTCTACCGGGGCGACCGCTACCGGATCGTCTCCCGCCTCGCCCTCACGGACGGCGCGCCGGACCACCCGGAGCCCGACGTGTCGCGGACCGGGGCGTGGTGGGGCACCGTGGAGTGACCCCCACCGAGAGGAGTTCGGCCCCCATGTCGAACCACACGTATCGCGTCACCGAGATCGTCGGCACCTCCCCGGAGGGTGTCGACCAGGCCATCCGCAACGGCATCCAGCGTGCCGGACAGAACCTCCGGGGTCTGGACTGGTTCGAGGTGACGCAGGTCCGCGGCCACATCGTCGACGGGGAGATCGGGCACTACCAGGTCGGTCTCAAGGTCGGCTTCCGACTGGAGGAGGACGGGGCCTGAGGGTCTCGCGGGGACCCGCGGCGGCGGCTCCCGAGAGGGCACATCCTGCGCGGGGCGGGCGCCTGAGGGGCGGGCGCCCGACCGAGCTCCGCGGTCAGGTACGGCCCTCCTTCTCCTGGGCGTCCTTCAGCGCCTCGGAGGCGGCCGCCCAGCGGGCCCGTACGACCGTGAAGCCGGCTTCCTCGGCCGCGTCGCAGACCAGCTCGTCGTCGTCGACGAGCATCCGGATCTCACGGTCGCGGCCGAGCCGGCGCAGAATCTCCAGCTTGGTGTGGCGGGCGGGGCGGAAGTCCCGGTCGCGCCGCATGTGAAGGGCGCCGCCCTCCGGCAGTCCCTGCGCGGCCAGCCATGCGACGGTGTCCCGGCGGCAGCGCTCGGGACGCCCGGTGAGGTAGACGATCTCGCACTCCTCGGCGGCCTCCAGACACAGGGCGACGCCCTCCGCGAGCGGCGGGTCCTGCGGAGCCGCGGCGAAGAACGCCGCCCAGTCGCGCGGCCGGCGCTCCAGGAACCGCTGCCGGTGCGCGGTGCCGGCGAGGGTGTTGTCGAGGTCGAACACGGCGAGGGGGCTGCTGGTACGCGTCACACGGACAGCGTAGGCAGTCCGGGCGGGAGCGTGGGCACGCGGCCCGCCGAGGGCGCGGACAGGCGGACCGCCGGGGGACGCGGGCACGCGAGATCGGGCCTGGGCACGCGGACCGCCGGGGCGTCGGCCGTCCGGGAATCCTCCGCGCCGCCGCGCGTTGAACGAGACGTGACCTCTTCCCTCAGCGGCATCCGCTTCTCCGTCCTCGACCGTTCCCGGACCCGGGAGGGTGAGGACGGGGCCGTCGCCCTGCGGGCGAGTGTGGAGCTCGCGCGGGACGTGGAGGCGCTCGGGTACCACCGGTTCTGGGTTTCGGAGCACCACAGCGTGCCCGGTGTGGCCGGCTCCGCGCCGACCGTCCTCGCGGCCGCCGTGGCCGCCGCCACCTCCACCATCCGGGTCGGCACCGGCGGGGTGATGCTCCCCAACCACCAGCCGATGGTCGTCGCAGAACAGTTCGGCGTCCTGGAGTCGCTGTTCCCGGGCCGGATCGACATGGGCCTCGGCCGCTCCGTCGGCTTCACCGACGGGATCCGCCGCGCGCTCGGCCGGGACAAGGAGGACGCCGACCGCTTCGGCGAACAGCTGGCCGAGCTGCTCGGCTGGTTCGCGGGCACCCAGACCGCCCACCCCCAGGTGCACGCCCGTCCCGCCGAGGGCCTGCGGGTCCCGCCGTACGTCCTCGCGACGGGTGAGGGCGCGGCGATCGCCGCCGAGGCCGGACTGCCGCTGGTGATCGGCGATCTGCGCGGCAGGGAGCGGCTGCTGGGCGCCGTCGACACCTACCGGTCCGCTTTCCGGCCGTCGGGGTGGGCCGAGGAGCCGTACGTCGTGATCGCGGGTACGGTCGCCGTGGCCGCGACCGAGGAGGAGGCGCGGAGCCTGCTGATCCCGGAGGCGTGGTCGCTCGCCCACTCCCGCACCCGGGGCGTCTTCCCGCCCCTCATGCCCGTCGAGGCCGTCCAGCGGCTCTCCATGACCGGCAAGCAGCGCGACTTCTTCGAGTCGGGCCTGACGGGGCATGTGTACGGCACGGAGGAGCAGGTCGGCGACGCGCTGGAGCGGGTGGTGAAGGAGAGCGGGGCGCAGGAGGTGCTGGTGACGACCAGTACGTACGACCGCGCGGCGCTGCTCGACTCGTACCGCCGACTGGCTCGCGTGGCGGGCCTGACCAGCGCAAACACCTAGAATTGCGGCATGCCCGACACTCCCCCCGGCGGCCACGACCCGTACGTCCGCGTCCGCGGCGCCCGCGAGCACAACCTGGCCGGCGTCGATGTGGACGTCCCGCGCGACGCGATCGCCGTCTTCACCGGGGTGTCCGGCTCCGGCAAGTCCTCGCTCGCGTTCGGCACGATCTACGCGGAGGCCCAGCGCCGCTACTTCGAGTCGGTCGCACCGTACGCCCGTCGGCTGATCCACCAGGTGGGGGCGCCGAAGGTCGGCGAGATCACGGGGCTCCCCCCGGCGGTCTCCCTCGAACAGCGCCGGTCCTCGCCCAACGCGCGCTCGTCGGTCGGCACGGTCACCACACTGTCCAACTCGCTGCGCATGCTCTTCTCCCGCGCCGGTACGTATCCGGCGGGGGCACCGCGGCTCGACTCCGACGCGTTCTCGCCGAACACCGCCGCCGGCGCCTGCCCCGAGTGCCACGGTCTGGGCCTGGTCCACGAGACCAGCGAGGAACTGCTCGTACCGGAACCGGAGTTGTCGATCCGGGACGGGGCGATCGCCGCCTGGCCCGGTGCGTGGCAGGGAAAGAACCTCCGCGACGTGCTGGACACGCTCGGCCACGACGTCGACCGCCCCTGGCGGGAGCTCGACGCGAAGGACCGGGAGTGGATCCTCTTCACGGAGGAGCAGCCGGTCGTCACGGTCCATCCGGTACGGGAGGCGGGACGCATCCAACGCCCGTACCAGGGCACGTACATGAGCGCGCGGCGCTATGTGATGCACACCTTCTCGGACTCGAAGAGCGCCACTCTGCGGGCGAAGGCCGGGCGTTTCCTGACCAGCGCGCCGTGCCCGGTGTGCGAGGGCAGCCGGCTGCGGCCGGAGGCGCTCGCGGTGACGTTCGCGGGCCGGACGATCGCCGAGCTGGCCGCGCTGCCGCTGACGGTGCTGGCGGGGCTGCTGGCGGAGCACGACGGCTCGGAGACGGCACGGGTCCTGACCGAGGACCTCGTCGCGCGGATCGGCACGGTGACCGAGCTGGGCCTCGGCTATCTCAGTCTGGACCGCACCACCCCGTCACTCTCCAACGGCGAGCTCCAACGGCTGCGGCTGGCGACCCAGTTGCGCTCGGGTCTCTTCGGTGTCGTGTACGTCCTCGACGAGCCGTCCGCGGGTCTGCACCCGGCGGACACCGAGGCGCTGCTCGTCGTCCTGGACCGGCTCAAGGCGGCAGGCAACACGGTGTTCGTGGTCGAGCACCATCTCGATGTGATCCGCCACGCCGACTGGATCGTGGACGTCGGCCCCCGGGCGGGGGTGCACGGCGGCCGTGTCCTGCACAGCGGTCCGCCGCACGGGCTGGCGGATGTGGAGGAGTCGGCGACCCGCCGCTTCCTCTTCGGACGCGCGCCCGCCCCCGAGCGTGCGGTGCGCCGGCCCACGGGCTGGCTGCGCACCGGTCCGGTCACCCGGCACAACCTCAGGGCCGTCGAGGCGGCCTTCCCGACCGGTGCCCTCACGGCGGTGACCGGGGTCTCCGGGTCGGGCAAGTCGACCCTGGTCGGCGTGCTCGGCGAGGAACTGGAGGGTGTGGAACGGCTGGTGACAGTCGACCAGAAGCCGATCGGCCGGACGCCGCGCTCCAACCTCGCCACGTACACGGGTCTCTTCGACGTGGTGCGCAAGCTGTTCACGGCCACCGAGGAGGCCCGGGCGCGCGGGTACAAGGCGGGGCGGTTCTCGTTCAACGTGCCCGGCGGGCGGTGCGAGACGTGTCAGGGGGAGGGCTTCGTCTCGGTCGAGCTGCTGTTCCTGCCGAGCACGTACGCCCCCTGCCCCGACTGCCGGGGCGCCCGCTACAACCCGGAGACCCTGGAGGTGCGGCTGCGCGGGCTCACCATCGCGGAGGTCCTGGATCTGACGGTCGAGTCGGCGGCGGACTTCTTCGCCGATACCCCGGCCGCCGCACGCAGCCTGCGCACGCTGCTCGACGTCGGCCTCGGCTATCTGCGGCTCGGCCAGCCGGCGACCGAGCTCTCCGGTGGCGAGGCCCAGCGCATCAAGCTCGCCGCCGAGCTCCAGCGGCTGCGCCGCGGACACACCCTCTACGTCCTGGACGAGCCGACGACCGGTCTTCACCCGGCCGACGTGGAGGTGCTGATGCGACAGCTCCACGGTCTGGTCGACGCCGGGCATTCGGTGGTCGTCGTCGAGCACGACATGGACGTGGTCGCCACCGCGGACTGGGTCGTGGACCTCGGTCCCGGGGGCGGCGACGAAGGCGGCCGGATCGTCGCCGAGGGGCCACCGCGCGCGGTGGCCGCGGCGCCGGAGAGCCGGACCGCGCCCTGTCTCGCGGCCCGGCTCGACGGCTGAGGCCCGTCCGGTTCCCTCCGGCGCCGGCTACGCGGGCTCGACGAACTGGACCTCCAGGCTGACCTTGATCACGTCGCCGAGGAATCCGGGCGCGAAGTCGAGGCCGAAGTCGCTGCGGCGGAACTCGCCGGTGGCGTCGAAGCCCGCGTGCCGGCTGCCGTCCCCCGGTACGTCGACGACTCCGCCGAACTCGACGTCGAAGGTGATCGGGCGGGTCACGTCCCCGATGGTGAGGTCCCCCTCCAGGGTCCACTCCTCCCCCGCGCCGCCGATCCGGGTGGAGCGGAAGGTCATCGTGGGGCGCTTCTCCACGTCGAGCAGGTCGGCGGCCCGCACATGCGCGTCCCGGTCCGCGTTGCCGGTGTCGATCGAGGCGAGCGCGACGGTCGCGGTGATCGAGGAGTCCGCCAGGCTGTCGCCGACGACGAGCTCCGCCTCCAGGTCGTTGAAGCGGCCGCGCACCTTGGAGATGCCGAGGTGGCGGATGGTGAAGCCGACGGCGGAGTGCAGCGGGTCGAAGGCCCAGCGGCCGGCGGTCAGCGGAAGGGCGGTCGAGCTGGTCTGCTGTTCAGTGGTCATGGCTCCACGCTGGGGCCTCGCCGTCCCGCGAGGAAGGCCGCGCCGAGACGGGTAGTGGCGGAGCCTGGTAGTGGCGGAGCCAGGTAGTGACAGGGCCACCCTCGCGGCGCCCGGTGCTCGTAGGATCGTGGAGTGAGCGACAACGAACTGGGGGCGTTCCTGCGCGCCCGACGCGAGGCCCTGTCCCCGGCCGAGGCCGGGCTCCCGGCCGGGACACGCCGGCGGACCCCGGGGCTGCGGCGGACGGAGCTGGCGATGCTCGCCGGGATCAGCGTCGAGTACCTCGCCCGCCTCGAGCAGGGCAGGGACCGCAACCCCTCGGCCCAGGTCCTCGGCGCGCTGAGCGACGCCCTGCGGCTGCCGCTCGACGCCCGGGTCCATATGCGGCGGCTGCACAAGATCGAGCACCACCAGCACCTGTGCTCGGCGGCTCCGGCACCGGCCCGCGAGGTGCGGTCCACGGTGCGCGCGCTGGTCGACCGGCTCGGCGAGACGCCGGCCGCGGTGACGAACATGCTGGGTGAGATCGTCGCGTACAGCGACGGCTTCGCGCGGCTCGCGGGACCGGTGGGCCTGCTCGACGGCGATCCGCCCAGCATGCCGCGCTACGTTCTCACCGACCCGCGCGCCCGGGAGGTCTACCCGGACTGGGACCGGGTCGCCGACCAGCAGGTGGCGGGGCTGTACTTGGGTGTCACCGGCTCCGATCCCGCGATGGCGGAGCTGGCCAGGGAGCTGACGGTCACCGCCGGTGCGGCCTTCTCGGACCGGGTGGCCGCCGCCGGTCTCCTGCCGGAGCGCTCGGGGGTCGAACGGCTGGTGCACCCCGAGGCCGGCGAGCTGCGTCTCGCGTACGAGGTGCTCGATCTGGAGACCGACGGGCAGCAGCTGGTGGTACGGCTCCCCGCCGACGAGGCGTCCTCCGCCGCCCTGGACCGGCTCGTCGGCCGCCGGCCGGGCACCTTGCGCGCGGTCGGGGGCTGAGCCGGCGCCGGTCGGGGGGAGGTCCGAACGTGGCGGGCGGAGGCTGAACGTACCTAGCGGCGGCCGGACTTGCGTGTCGCGCGCAGCCACTCCCTGTTCATGGCCGCGATCGACGGCAGCGGGATCCCCTTCGGGCAGGCCGTCGCGCACTCTCCGGTGAGCGTGCAGCCGCCGAAGCCCTCGGCGTCCATCTGGCCCACCATGTCCAGGACGCGCGTCTCGCGCTCCGGTGCGCCCTGGGGCAGGACGTTCAGATGGTTGACCTTCGCCGAGGTGAAGAGCATCGCCGAGCCGTTCGGGCAGGCCGCCACGCACGCGCCGCAGCCGATGCACTCGGCGTGCTCGAACGCGAAGTCGGCGTCGGCCTTGGGCACCGGGGTCGCGTGGGCCTCGGGGGCCGAGCCCGTGGGGGCGCTGATGTAGCCGCCTGCCTGGATGATGCGGTCGAAGGCGGAGCGGTCGACCACCAGGTCCTTGACGACGGGGAAGGCGGAGGCCCGCCAGGGCTCGATGTCGATGGTGTCGCCGTCACGGAAGGACCGCATGTGGAGCTGGCAGGTGGTGGTGCGCTCGGGACCGTGGGCATCGCCGTTGATCACCAGGCTGCACGCGCCGCAGATGCCCTCGCGGCAGTCGTGGTCGAAGGCGACGGGGTCCTCACCGCGCAGGATGAGCTCCTCGTTGAGCGTGTCGAGCATCTCCAGGAACGACATGTCGGAGGAGATGCCGTCCACGTCGTAGGTGGACATGGCGCCGGGGGCGTCGGCGTTCTTCTGGCGCCAGACGCGCAGGGTGAGCTTCATGCGTAGCTCCGCTGGGTGGGGTGGACGTACTCGAAGACGAGGTCTTCCTTGTGCAGGACGGGGGCTTCGCCGGTTCCGCCGAACTCCCAGGCCGCCGCGTAGGAGAACTCCTCGTCGCGGCGCGCGGCCTCGCCGTCCGGCGTCTGGGACTCCTCGCGGAAGTGGCCGCCGCAGGACTCGGCGCGGTTCAGCGCGTCGAGGCACATCAGCTCGGCGAGCTCCAGGTAGTCGACGATCCGGTTGGCCTTCTCCAGCGACTGGTTGAACTCCTCGCCGGTGCCCGGGACCTTGATCCGGCGCCAGAACTCCTCGCGGATCTGCGGAATGCGGTCGAGCGCCTTGCGCAGACCCTCGTCGGTGCGGGCCATGCCGCAGAACTCCCACATCAGTTCGCCGAGTTCACGGTGGAAGGAGTCCGGTGTCCGGTCGCCGTCCACGGCGAGCAGCAGGTTCAGCCGGTCCTCGGTCTCGGCGAGCGCCTCGCGTACCGCCGGGTGCTCGTCGGTGACCGGCTGCGCGTGCGGGTGGCGGGCGAGGTAGTCGTTGATGGTGGAGGGCAGCACGAAGTAGCCGTCGGCGAGGCCCTGCATCAGCGCGGACGCGCCGAGCCGGTTGGCGCCGTGGTCGGAGAAGTTGGCCTCGCCGATGGCGAACAGGCCCGGGACGGTGGTCTGGAGGTCGTAGTCGACCCAGAGTCCGCCCATCGTGTAGTGCACGGCCGGGTAGATCCGCATCGGGACCTCGTACGGGTTCTCCGCGGTGATCCGCTCGTACATGTCGAAGAGGTTGCCGTACTTCTCCTCGACCGCCTTGCGGCCCATCCGCCGGATCGCGTCGGCGAAGTCGAGGTACACGCCCTCCCGTCGCCCACCACCGCCCTCGGCCGAAGAGCCTTCGGCTCCGCCCCTCTGTCCCTGGCCGCCAGGTCCGACGCCGCGCCCCTCGTCGCAGACGTTCTTGGCGGCGCGGGAGGCGATGTCACGCGGCACGAGGTTGCCGAAGGAGGGGTAGATGCGCTCCAGGTAGTAGTCGCGCTCGTCCTCGGGGATCTCGGCTGCGGGGCGGGTGTCGCCCTTCGTCTTCGGGACCCAGATGCGGCCGTCGTTGCGCAGCGACTCACTCATCAGCGTGAGCTTGGACTGGTGGTCGCCGGTGCGCGGGATGCAGGTGGGGTGGATCTGGGTGAAGCAGGGGTTGGCGAAGTACGCGCCGCGCCGGTGGGCCCGCCAGACGGCTGTGGCGTTGGAGTTCATGGCGTTCGTCGACAGGTAGAAGACGTTGCCGTAGCCGCCGCTGGCGAGGACCACCGCGTCCGCGTAGTGCGTCGAGATCGCGCCGGTGATCAGATCCCGGGCGACGATGCCGCGCGCCCGGCCGTCGACCACGATCAGGTCGAGCATCTCGGTGCGGGCGTGCATCTCGACGTTGCCCGCCGCGACCTGCCGGGAGAGCGCCTGGTACGCGCCGAGGAGCAGCTGCTGGCCCGTCTGACCGCGGGCGTAGAACGTGCGGGAGACCTGGACGCCGCCGAAGGAGCGGGTGTCGAGGAGTCCGCCGTACTCGCGGGCGAAGGGGACGCCCTGGGCGACGCACTGGTCGATGATCTCGACCGAGATCTGGGCGAGCCGGTGGACGTTGGACTCGCGGGCGCGGAAGTCGCCGCCCTTGACGGTGTCGTAGAAGAGGCGGTGGATGGAGTCGCCGTCGTTGCGGTAGTTCTTCGCGGCGTTGATACCGCCCTGAGCGGCGATGGAGTGGGCGCGGCGCGGGGAGTCCTGGTAGCAGAACTGGACGACGTGGTAGCCCTGTTCGGCGAGCGTCGCGCCGGCGGAGCCGCCCGCGAGGCCGGTGCCGACGACGATGACGGTGTGCTTGCGGCGGTTGGCGGGGTTGACCAGCTTGGCCTGGAAGCGGCGGGTGTCCCAGCGTTCCGCGATGGGACCCGCGGGGGCCTTGTGGTCGACGACCGGCTCTCCGGTCGTGAAGTCGAGGAAGCTCATGTCAGCTCACCACTCCGGTCATGACGGCTACGGGTACGGAGATGAAGCCCACGGTCAGGACGAGCGCGAGGCCGTTCGCGAGCACCTTGAGCAGTCGCTCGCGGCGGGCGTTGCCGAGGCCGAGGGTCTGGGCGGCGCTCCAGAAGCCGTGGCGGACGTGGAGCCCGACGGCGAGCATGGCGACGATGTAGATGACGTTGCCGTACCAGGTGGAGAAGGTGTCCACGACGTTCTGGTACGGCCGGCCCTCCTGGAAGCCGCCGGGGTGGACGGTCCCGGTGGTCAGGTCGAGGACGTGCCAGACGATGAAGAGGGCGACGATGATCCCGCCCCAGCGCATGGTGCGGGTGGCGTAGGAGGATCCCTTGCGCCGGTGGACGTAGCCGGTGGGGCGGGCCTTGATGTCGCGCCTGCTCAGCTGGTACGCGGAGACGGCATGGGCGACGACGGCGGCGACCAGCACGATCCGGACGAGCCAGAGGGCCCAGGAGTGGTGCAGGACGGGGGCGCCCATGGTGCGCAGCCAGTGGCCGTACTCGTTGAACTCCTCGGGGCCGAAGAAGACCTTGAGGTTGCCCATGACGTGCGCCACGAGGTAGCCGAGCATCAGCAGGCCGCTGACGGCCATGACCGTCTTCTTGCCGATGGTCGACGACCAGAAGCCGCGGGAGCGGGTGGGCGGCGGGGGTGCCGCCTTCGTTGCCAGAGCCATGCGACCGACGGTAGGGCCGAACGGTCCGAGAGGTCCAAGACATGGTCCGGCTCATCTCGATAGGCTGAGCCTATGCAGTTCCAGCAGCTTCAGTACTTCGTCGCGGTGGCCGAGACCCGGCATTTCACCCGAGCCGCCGAGCGGGTGCACGTCTCCCAGCCCTCGCTCTCGCAGCAGATCCGGGCCCTGGAGAAGGAGCTGGGTGCGGAGCTGTTCAGCCGGGCGCGGGGGAACATCGCGCTGACCGACGCGGGCGAGGCGCTGCTGCCGCTGGCGCGCCGGATCCTGGCGGACACGGACACGGCGCGGCACGAGGTGCAGGAGCTGGTGCAGCTCAGGCGTGGGCGGGTGCGGCTGGGCGCGACGCCGAGCCTGTGCACGGGGCTGCTGCCGGACGTGCTGCGCGCCTTCCACGACCAGCACCCGGGGATCCAGCTGCTCATCGAGGAGGGCGGCTCGCACGACCTCGTACGGGAGCTGGCGCGCGGCGCGCTCGACCTGGCGCTCGTGGTGCTGCCGCTGCCGACGCCGTCCCCGGCGCTGACGACGGTGGAGCTGCTGCGCGAGGACCTGGTGGTGGTGTCGAGCGCGGCGGCGGCCGCACCGGCCCGGCCGGTGCGGATCGCGGATCTGCGCGATCAGCCGCTGGTGATGTTCCGGCACGGCTACGACCTGCGGGAGCTGACGGTGGCGGCGTGCCGGGCGGAGGGCTTCGAGCCGACGTTCACGGTGGAGGGGGGCGAGATGGACGCCGTGCTGGGGTTCGTACGGGCGGGTCTCGGGGTGGCGGTGGTGCCGGCCATGGTCGCGGCGCGCGCGGGCCGCGACCTCCGGGTCACGGCCCTGGCACGCCCGGGCCTGCGCCGCACGATCGCCCTGGCCCACCGCAGCGACGTGGCGCCACCCCGCGCGGCAAGGGAGCTGCAGCGCCTGCTCCTGCACTCGGCGTGAGCCGGCTCCCGCCGGCGTCGTCACACCGCGTCCGCCAGGAGCAAGGAGTGGATCCGGTCCGGGGCGCCCGGGCGGGCGTAGTACCAGCCTTGGGCCGTGTCGCAGCCCAGTTCACGCAGCTGCTGCGCCTGCGCCCCCGTCTCCACGCCCTCCACCGTCACCGCCAGTTCCAGGCTGTGCGCCAGCGAGACGATCCCCTCCACGATCTTCAGATCGACCGGGTCCGCCGGATGCTGCTGCATGCCCTGGGTGAACGACCGGTCCAGCTTGAGCACGCTCACCGGCAGCCGGCGCAGATTGGCCAGGTTCGAGTACCCAGTGCCGAAGTCGTCCAGCGCGATGTCCACGCCCATCTCGGCGAGCTGCCGCAGCGGTTTCAGCAGGTCGTCGTCCGCGCCGATCAGCGCCGACTCGGTGACCTCCAGGCACAGCGCGCCCGGTTCGAGCCCCGAGCGTTCCAGGACGTCGACGGTGTCGGCGACCAGGCGCGGGTGGTGCAGCTGGGTCGGCGAGAGGTTGACGTTGATGCGCAGCGGGCCGCCGTCGGCGTGCCGGGCCTGCCAGAAGCGGGCCTGGCGGACGGCCTCCTGGAGGACCCAGCGGCCCAGGGGCACGATCAGTCCGGTGTTCTCGGCGAGCGGTATGAACCGGTCGGGCCCCAGGACGCCGTGCTGCGGATGGCACCACCGGACGAGCGCCTCGGCGCCGTGCACGCTGCCGTCGCCGAGGTGCACCAGCGGCTGGTACTCGATGAAGAACTCGCCGCGCTCCAGGGCCGCCGGAAGGGCGGTGGTCAGACCGTGGCGGGTGATCGCGCGGGCGTCGGCCTCGGCATCGGCGAACTCGAAGCGGTTCCCGCCGGCCGACTTGGCGCGGTACATGGTGATGTCGGCGCTGCGCAGCACCTCGGCCGGGGTCCGCTCCCCCGCCGGGCCCTCGACGACACCGACGCTGCCGCGGACCGTCAGCTCACGGCCGTCGATCCGGACGGGGGTGGCGAGGGTGGCGAGGATACGGTTCGCCAGCTCGACGACCTCCCGCTCGGTGTTCGGGCCGGTGGTCAGCGCCACGAACTCGTCGCCGCCGAGCCGGGCCACCATCTCGCCCGGGGCCGTGGCGCAGCTCTGCAGCCGGTCGGCGACCTCGACGAGCAGCCGGTCACCGGTCGAGTGGCCGAGGCTGTCGTTGATCGCCTTGAAGCCGTCCAGGTCGAGGTAGCAGAGGCCGAAGCGGCCACCGTCGGCCGGGGTGAGCGCCTTCTCCAGGCGCTCGAAGAACAGGGTCCGGTTCGGCAGCCCGGTGAGCGCGTCGTGGGTCGCCTCGTACCGCAGACGCAGGTTGAGCAGCCGCCGCTCGGTGGTGTCCTCGAGGAGCGCCAGCTGGTACTGCGGGAATCCCTCGGCGTCGCGCAGCAGCGAGACCGTGAGGTTGGTCCACAGGACGGTGCCGTCGCCCCGGTAGTACGGTTTCTCGACGCGGTAGTGCTCGCGCTCGCCGCGCACCAGCTCGTCGTAGAGCTTCCAGACGTGCGGACCGTCCTCGGGGTGGGCCCACTCCTTGACCTTGCGGGCGCGGATCTGCTGGTCGAGACCGCCGAACATCCGGGTGAGGGTCTCGTTGACCTCGAGGACGTTCCCTTCGAGGTCGGCGATGCCGATCCCGACCGCCGCTCCGTCGAAGACCGCCCGGAAGCGGCTCTCCGTGGTGTGCAGGGCGACTTCGGCGGCGTTACGGGCGCTGAGCGCGGAGCGGGCGATGGCCTCCTGCTCCGCGCGGGTCCGCTCGCGCAGGGCCTGCGCGAAGCCGGCCGCCATGGCGTGCTGGAGCCGTGAACAGCTGGCCCGCAGCTCCTCCGTGGAGGTGCGCTCCTCGTCGCCGCAGTAGAGCACCAGATACGCGTCGATGACCCCGAGGGTGCGGCTGAGCGCGTCGGGTTCCGTGCAGTGGATACCGACCAGCGCGGCACCGGCGCGGTGCGCCGGTGCCGTGTCGAAGGAGCGGTCGTGCAGCGCGGCACGCAGCTCGCGGGCGAGCGGCAGCAGCTGCTGCTCGAACTCGGCACGGGTCATGGAGGTGGCCGTGACAGGGAAGGTGGCCCGGCTCCAGATGGTGACGAACCGCCGGAGTCTGTCTTCGAGGCTGTCCGGTTCCGCGCCGGAGCCTGACGGCTGCGACGGCACCTTCACGCCTTGCGCCCCACACCTGCGAAGCCCGAGAAGGCGTAGGGATCCTCCTCCTCGACCGGGCTCTCGGGCCGCCATTCCGGCATGGTGACCAGGCCGGGCTCGACCGGCTCGCAGCCGTCGAAGAAGCGGCTGATCTCGGCGTGCGAGCGCATGACGAGGGGGTTGCGGATCTGGCGGTACACCCCGACGGTGCCCTCGGCCTGGTCCTGCGTCAGCGGGATGCCCTCGTAGGAGGCGTGGGTCAGGATAAGCAGGCTGCCGGGGGCGAGCGCGTCGAGCAGCTCGGCGACCGCCGCGCGCGGTTCGTCCTCGTCCTCCAGGAAGTGCAGGACGGCCACCAGCAGCAGCGCCACGGGCCGCTCCAGGTCGAGGAGTTGGCGCACCTCGGGGCTCTCCAGGATCTCCCGGGGCTTGCGCAGGTCGGCCGCGACGACGGCGGCGCGGTCCTCGCCCTCGAGGACGGCCCGGCTGTGCGCGACGGCCACCGGGTCGTGGTCGACGTACACGACGCGTGCGTCGGGCGTCGCCGCCGTGGCGACCTCGTGGACGTTGCCGAACGTCGGGATGCCGGAGCCTATGTCGAGGAACTGGGTGACTCCCTCCGCGACGGCGTACCGCACGGCGCGGCGCATGAAGGCGCGGTTCGCCTGCATGACCTTGGGGAGTCCCGGCATGAACTCCATGGCCTTGCGGGCCGCTTCGCGGTCCACCTCGAAATTGTGCGAGCCGCCCAGATAGAAGTCATACATTCGGGACACGCTCGGCACCGAGATATCGATGCCCGGCGGGGCCCAGGCGGGACGCTCCATCAATGTCTCCAACAGTCAACCACGGGGGATACGGCCAGGTGTTCGCGGCCGGTGTTCGAGCCGAGGCTACTGATCGCCCGTCGCGAGAGCGAGTGGAAACGGAAATTCGCGGTCCGTTCTTCGTCACACGCCATTGGCACGTGCGAGAGGAACGGAGAGTTCACGCCTTCAGCTCGTGCATTTTCACGTGCATATGGACGTGCGCCGGCCCGCCGTCACCCGTGGGGTGACGGCGGGCCGACAGGCCGGAAGCGCGGCGCGGGGGACCTACTTGGGCGCTCCGACCAGCTTTCCCGCGGGGGACACGGCGTACCAGGTGCCGCCCACACCTTGGCCGTTGGTGTCTCCGGGCTCCTCGTCGCCGGCGAAGGTGTAGAGGGGCCAGCAGTCGATGGTCTGCTGCTTGATGCCGTCGGGCCGGTCGAAGGTGACGAAGCCCTTCTTCGTGATGCCCTCGATGTCGTTCTTGTCGACGGGGGCGACAACCGGCCACTTCTCCAGGCAGGCGTCCGTGCAGGCCGTCTTCATGGGCCAGGCGGAATCCTTCTTGAAGCGGTAGACCGTCATTCCTCGCGAATCGACCACGATGTCACCGAGCTTGGGATCCTTGCGCACCGAGAGGCCGGCCGCGTCCGTCACGGGCTCCTCCTCGGCGCCTTCCTCGGCCGCCCCGCCGTCGGCCGCCGCCGAGGCCTTCTTTCCGTCGGGGGCGGAGGCGAACCAGGTGCCGCCGACACCGTGGCCGTTGACGTCTCCGGGCTTGGTGTCCTTGGCGTACCGGTACATCGGCCAGCCGCCCAGCGTCAGTTGCTTGCTGCCGTCGGCGCGGGTCACCTCACCGAGCAGCGAGGCGTCCACCCCGGCCGGGGCCTTGGCGCCCTCCGGGCTGACCACGGGCCACGCCTTGGCGCAGTCACCCTCGCAGGTCGCCTTCGGCGGGGAGGAGGAGTCCTTGTCGAAGCGGTAGAGGGTGAAGCCCTCGCTGTCGGTGACCACCTTGCCGAGCTGCTTGGTGGACGCCACCGCCATCTGCCCGGCGGGCTCCGCCTCGCCGCCTCCGCTGTCGCCGTAGCCCCCGGAGGCGTATCCGCCGGAGCTGTATCCGCTGTCGGCGGGGGCACCGGCCGGGTTGGCGGCTCCCGCCGGCTGACCGCCCAGTGTCTGGTCGCCCTTCTCCTGACCGCATGCCGTCGTCAGAGCGAGCATCGCCGCCGCCGTCAGTGCGAGCGCCGCGTTCCCCCAGGTCTTCATGTCAACTCCCGTTGCCTCATTGCTTGTCGGCGCAGCCTCTGCGGCCGCTTCCCGGCATTGGATACGGGGCCCGTCGGCGTCGTACTCAACGGCGCCGAAGAAAACTTTCGGAGATCGTCAAACCGGTGTGCTCCGAGATCCCCTCCATCCGGGGAATCCGGCGCGATTCCCGGCGTGGTGCGCCGGGACTGTGATGATGCTCTTCGGCGTGCCTCTGTACGGATCTCTCCTCGCGCGGCCACTCGCGGCCGCCGCGCTGCTGTCGCTGCTCGCCATACCGGCGCCCGCCGCCGCCGATGCCTGCGCCTACGCCGTCACCGGACCGGGCGGCTCGAACACCTCGGTCGCGGTCGCCGGTCCGGGCGCCTGTTCGCCGACGCCGAGCCCGCCCCCGTCGCCGAGTCCGGAACCCACACCGGAACCGAGTCCGGAGCCCACGCCGGAGCCGACACCGGAGCCGACACCCGAGCCGACACCCGAGCCGACACCGCCGAAGCCCGCGCCACCGCTCCCTCCCGAACCCGCGGACCCGCCGCCCCCGCCGCGGCCCGCCCCGCCGACCCGGAAGGCGCCGCCACCCCCGGCACCGGCCCCGCCACCGCCACGGGTGTCAAGGGCGCCCGCTCCCCCGCCGCCGTCGCTGCGTCCGCGGCCACCGGCCGCCACCCCCGTCGCCCTGCCCGAATACCGCCGCACCGCGCGGCCCCAACCGACGGGCGGGCCCTCACTCGTGTCCTTGATGCTGCTGGTCACCGCCCCCGCGGTGCTCGCGACAGCGATCCTGCGTCCCCGCTCCCGCTGAGCCCCGCCGAAGGAAACACCATGTCCGAATGGCTTGTCCTGACCATCGCCATGGCAGCCGCCTGCGCGGTCGTCCTCACCATCGTCGTCATCAACAACCGCCGGGTCCCCGACGACGACGACCCCAGCGAGACCCCCGACGTCATGGAGTACATGACCATGATGATCGGCGTGATCTACGCGATCGTGCTCGGCCTCGCCATCGCCGGCGTCTGGGAGGCGCGCGGCGCGGCCCAGGAGACCGTGCGCCAGGAGGCCCAGGCTCTGCACGAGATCTCGGCCCGGGTAGAGGTGTACCCGGCCGACGTCCGGGACCGGATCCGGTCCGACGTCGACGCGTACGTCTCGTACGTGGTCGACGAGGAGTGGACCCACATGTCCGAGCACGGCGAGCTCAGCGAGCAGGGCACCCGGCTCCTGGAGCAGGTGCGCCGGAGCGTGAGCGACTACCGGCCGGCCGACGACCACGAGGGGCAGGCGTACCAGCCGCTCGTGGACCAGGTGGCCGTGGTGGACGACGCGCGGGGCGCCCGCGGGCAGAACGCGGGGGCGACCATGCCCGGGGTGGTGTGGTTCGGCCTGATCATCGGCGCGCTGGTGACGGTCGGACTGATCTTCACCCTGCAGATCCGGCGCACCGGCCGGGAGTTGCTGCTCGCGGGTCTGTTCAGTGCGCTCATCGCCTTCCTGCTCTTCCTGATCTGGGACTTCGACGCGCCGTTCGGGCGCGGCATCTCGGCGACGGCCACCCCGTTCACCGACCTGTTCCCGCACCTCACGAGTTAGCGCCGGCGCGACACGTCACGGGGCCGGACGGGGGACATCGGTCCCCCATTCGCCCGTCTGGGATCGCGGCTGTGGTAATGCGCTCCTAGCGTCTCCGGTATCGAGGTGTATGCCCTGTCCTTGTGCGGAAACCGCTTCCGCGGCTGCTCCTCGGAGACCCGGAGGAACCCATGCGCGCGATACGTGCCGTGTCCACAGCCCTGCTGGGGGCGGCCACCCTCGCCCTGGCCGCTCCCGTCGCCTCCGCGGCGGACGGCGCACCCGCACCGAACCCGCAGGCCGCCGGAGCGAAGGCACCGGGCGATTTCGTCGTGACCCCCTCGCTGGTGGCGCCGGGCGGTCGGGTGACGCTCACCGCGCCCGGCTGCCGCAGCACGGCGATGGCGTCGGCGGGCATCTTCGACACGGTGACCATCGCCCCCGGATCCTCGGCCACCGCCACGGTGGACGCGGACGCCCGGCGCGGTGCCGTCTACACGGTGGCGTTCAACTGCACCGGTGGCATCACGGACACCGTCAATCTGACCATCAGCGGCACCACGGCGACCGCGACGACCAGCTCGACCATCCTCACCACCCCGCGAGGTGTCCAGGGCGGTCTCGGCGGTTCGGTCGACAAGGTCGACACGGTGATGCTGGCGGCCGGTGCGGGCCTGGTCCTCGCCGCCGCCACCGGAACCGTCCTCGTCGTACGACGCCGGTCGACGGCCGACCGGGGCCGGCGGCACTGACGGCGCGGACGGGGCCGCCGAGGCCCACCGCCTCCCCTCAGCCCTCGCCGAGCCCCACAAGCCCGTCCACGCCCGTCGCCCCCGACTCCTGATCCAGGAGTCGGGGGCGACGGGCGTACAGGGCCGACCGGGAGGTTCGGCGGTCAGGCCTTTCCGCTGCTCATACGGCGCCGGGCGATGAAGAGACCGCCGCCGAGCGCTGCCGCGGCGACGAGCGAACCGCCGACGGCCATCTCCGTGGAGCTGGGCGCGAGCGAGCCGCCGAGGCCGCCCTGCGCGCCCTGACCGGCGAGCACGCGGAACGTCTGGGTGAGCGTGCGGCCGTTGCACTGGACGGCCAGGTTGTACTGACCCGGCGTGGCGTGGTCGTGGATACGGGCGGTGGCGGTGGACACCCCGTTGTTGTTGCCGGAGAGGGTGACCGTCGGGAAGGCGTTGGACGAGACCCGGCCGCCGGGGCAGTTCCGGACGGAGATCGTGAGGATGCCGCCCTGGTGCACGGCGAGGGGGGAGACGGTGACGCTGTTGGAACCGTCACCTCCCCGGTCGACCTGGTGGGAGCTGACGGCCAGATGGTCGGGCCCGTGGGTGGCGGCGGCGAGTGGGGCGGCGAGCCCGACCGCCGCGAACGCGGTGGCGGTCACCGCCAGAGTGCGTGCAGCACGCATGGTTGAACCTCCAGTGGAAGACGCCCCAAAGCGGTGCTCCGGGAAGTTCGACGAGTACGCCTTCCATGACGAACACTCACAAGTGGTGGCCGACCGCGCATTTCGGCACTGGTCCACCCCGGTGAGGCGACACGCCGGGGAAATGACCCCGAATCTGACGGAGTCGCAGGTCACAGGCCGTCAGGGTGATTGTCCGACGAATACTCGGATGGGTCATCGTCCCCGTCACCCGGCCTGCCCTCGGGTACGAAGGGCCCGGGGCCCGTCGGCCGCGTCCCGGCGGACGTGCGGCACCCGTCCGGCGCCCGGCCGCCACCCGTTCGCCCCGCTCTGATCGCCGGCCCGGCCCGCCGCCCTTACCGTTCTGACGACGCCACGAAGGGAGAACCATGCGGCCCAAGGACTTCAGCGTCTTCGAGCCGAGAAGGATGCGCCGGCCGTGGGGCGTCCTGACTCTCGTCATGCTGTCCGGTCTGGCGATGATGCGCAATGGAGTCGACGTCGAGCTCGGCCCGCCGCAGCCCGCGGCCGCCGCGGCTCTCGACACCCGTCTGACCGGGCCCGCGCCCCCCGCCTCCGCCGACCTGGAGCCCCTTCCCCACGCCCCCGCCTCCCGCATCAGGATTCCCTCGATCTCGGTCAACGCCCCGATCATGGACGTCGGTCTGGACGCGGCCGGGTGGATCGAGGCACCGCCCCCGCAGGACCCCAACATGGCGGGCTGGTACCAGAACGGCATCGCGCCCGGGCAGCGCGGCACGGCCGTCGTCGTCGGCCATGTCGACAACGAGGCGGGCCCCGCGGTCTTCTACGGCCTCGGCTCGCTGGAGAAGGGCCAGCACATCGAGGTGGAGCGGTACGACGGCCGGGTCGCGGTCTTCGAGATCTACGGCATCGAGGTCTACTCCAAGAACGACTTCCCCGGGGCCGCGGTCTACGGCGACACCGGGGCACCCGAGCTGCGGGTCATCACCTGTGGTGGCGGCTACTCCCGGGCGCACGGCTACGACGGCAACGTGGTGGTCTACGCCCGGATGATCGGCTCCAACTGAGCGGTCGGCACGTCCGCGCGAAGGCCCCCGGCGCTATGGAGCGCCGGGGGCCTTCGCCGTACGGACTCAGCGCCGGGGCACGGTGATGCTGTAGCCGGCGTCCAGGAGTTCGGGCAGGTACCGCCTGAGCGCCGCCACGCTCTGGGACCGGTCGCCGCCCGCGTCGTGCGAGAGGACGACGACGCCGGGCGCCGCCCCGTCCAGGACGGCGCGCACGATGCTGCCGGTGCCCGGCTCCTTCCAGTCGAGGGTGTCGACGGTCCAGGCGAGCGGCTCCATGCCGAGCTCGGCGCCGATCTCGAATGAGTGCCGGTTCCACGCCCCGAACGGGGCGCGGTACCAGAGAGGGGCCGAGCCGAGGATCCTCTGGACCAGGTCGCTGGTGGAGCCCAGCTCGTCCCGGATGCGGGACGGGCGCAGCTTGGGGATCAGGGGATGGGACCAGGTGTGGTTGCCGACCACATGCCCGTCCGCGGCCATCTCCCGCACCAGGTCCTGGTTCTCGACCGCCATCTCGCCGCAGACGAAGAACATCGCCCGGCAGCCGTGACGGCGCAGGGTGGCGAGGATCTCCGGGGTGTAGCGGGGGTCGGGGCCGTCGTCGAAGGTGAGCACCATCGAACGGCCGACGCCGGACATCTTCAGGAACGGCCGCTGCCGGACGGGCGGAACGGCCCGGCGGTGGGCCGGGGGCGCGTACGCCGTCATCGGCTGGAGCCGGTACGAGGACGGCCTCAGCCGCGCGCCCGGCGGCGGCCCGGCGGCCGGGCCGCCGCCGGGGACCGGTCGTCCGGCCGGTCCGGACGCCTCCGGCGCGGTGCCCGGGGGCGCCGCGAGACGGTCTGCCGAGAGGACTCCGACCGTGGCTGTGGCCCCGAGGGCGGCGGCGATGCGCAGGATCGTCCGCCGCCCACTGGGCTTCTCATCCTTTTTCATGACTAATAGCTCGCACGGCCGAACGCCGACGCGCCCCACCCACACCGACGGCCCGCCCGAATGCACCCGATGGGCGCACACCGACGGACGGTGCGCGCCCTGGAGGGCCGGGCCCGACAGCGGCCCTACTCCCCCATCACCAGCCCGTCCTTCGCGGCTCCCCGGTCGAGGACGACGTCGCGGATGGAGTCGCGTACGGCGGTGAGGGGTTCACCCTTCTTGATGGCGGCGTTGAGGTTGACCACCCGGCCGCGGCCCGTGTCGAACCACTGCGGGAGGAACTCCGCCCTGGCGACCTCCCACCGCGCGCCGGTGGCGGTGGGAGGGGTGAAGGTGAAGCGCGCGAGGGTGCCCTGGTTGCCGCGGGGGTCGAAGGCGCCCTGGTGGTTGACCATGTCGCCGGCGATCTGGTCCCCCATCCCGTAGACGATCCAGGTGCCGTTGACCTTCTCGTACGCCTGGGGCACATGAGCGTGCGTGCCGAGGATCAGGTCGATGTCGGGCCGGCCCCCGCTCTTCGACGACGTGAGGGCCCGGCCGAGGGTGAGCTGCCGCTCGTCCGGGGCGGTCTGCCACTCCGTTCCCCAGTGGATGCTGACCACGACGACGTCGGCGCCGGCCTTCCGGGCGGCCCGGGCGTCGGCAACGATCTTCTCCTCGTCGATCAGATTGACCGCCCACGGCTGCCCCGCCGGCAGGGGGTAGCCGTTGGTGTCGTAGGTGTACGCGAGCTGGGCGACGGTCGCGTCGCCCGCCTTGAGCAGCGTGGGGCGCGCGGCCTCCTCGGCGGTGCGGGCCGAACCGGCGTGCCGCACACCCGCCTTGTCGAGGGCGTCGAGGGTGCGGGCGAGTCCGGCGGCGCCGTCGTCCAGGCTGTGGTTGGAGGCGGTGGAGCAGGAGTCGTACCCGGTCGCCTTGAGGGCGGGGGCGATCTCGGGCGGGGAGGTGAAGGCCGGGTAGCCGGCGTAGGGCCCGCCCTCCGGTCCGTACACCGTCTCCATGTGGCAGATCGCCAGATCGGCCCCCGAGACGACGCTCCTGACGCCGGAGAACATCGGCCGGAAGTCGTATCCCCGACCGTTCGCGTCGGCGGCGGCCCGCCTGATGATCGAGTCGTGCGGCAGGACGTCGCCGGAGGCGACGAGGGTGAAGCCGGTCCGGGCCGAGGCGCCGCCGCCGACCGGCGAGGGGACGGAGGGGCTCCCGGGATCGGGCCGCGCAAACGGGGCGTCGGCACCGCCCGCGCAACCGGTCGCCGCCGTGAGCAGGACCGCCACGAAGGCCACCGCTCCGGGTTTCGTACGCTGGGTCATCTGCCGACTCCGCCCGATTCATAGGATAAACAGCTTTCCTGATGAATTGACAGGGGATGATTGCCCCAGTCAAGAGTCAAAGCCGCATCGGACGCAAACCCCGCTTAATCGGATTAAGCAGCTCCGGCCGACCGCTCACCGCACCATTCGCCGCTCGGTGCGACCGCTCGTCGCAGACAGTTGCCCGTTCCCTGTCCCTGGTCGCCCGCATGCGTTCGTATACGCCCCGGGACGACGAGCCGGCAGAAGAGGTGTGGAGCATGACAACGGCGACCGTGACGACGGGGAAGGCGACGACGGACGAGCGGGCCCTCGCGGAGCTCCAGCGTGACCACGGCCAGGCCCTCCTCGCCTTTCTGCTCGGACTCACCTACGGGGACCAGCAGCGCGCGGAGGACCTGGTGCAGGAGACGCTGGTACGGGCCTGGCTCCACCCGGAGGCCTTCGACAGCCCCTACGAGTCGATGCGCCCCTGGCTCTTCACCGTGGCCCGGCGCCTCGCCATCGACGCCCGGCGCTCCCGGCTCGCCAGGCCCGCCGAGATCGGCGACGGGATGCTCGCCGCCACGCCCGACCCGGCGGACGCCACGGAGTCCGCGGTGGCCGCGCTCGACGTGCGCGAGGCCGTCCGGGGCCTCAGCCCGGAACACCGCGCGGTCCTGGTCAGCCTCTACTTCCGGGGCCTGACCGTCAACGAGGCCGCGGCCGACCTCGGCATCCCCGCCGGGACCGTCAAGTCCCGCTCGCACTACGCGCTGCGGCAGCTCGGACACCGGCTGCCCGACTACCGGCCGCGGCGCCGTGCCGTTGCCCGTCGGCGGACCGCGGCCGCACAATGACCTCGTGACGCCGACGCTGACTCCCGCCGCCGCCGAGAAGATCCTCGCCGACAACTTCGCCCCCTGGGTGCTCGATCTGGGACTCTCCGTGGTCTCGGTCGATGCCCACGAGGCTGCGCTGCGCCTCCCGTGGTCCGACCGGCTCGCCAGGGAGGGCGGGGGCCTGTCGGGTCAGGCGCTGATGGCCGCCGCCGACACGGCGACGGTGATCGCGGTCGCGGCGGCGCGCGGCGGCTTCGTGCCGATGACGACGGTGCAGCAGTCCATCAGCTTCCAGCGCGCGGTGCTCGGTACGGACGTGCTGGTACGGGCCCGGCTCACCAAGGCGGGCCGCCGGATGGCGTTCGCGGACATCACGATGACGGCCGAGGGCACGGACGAGATCGCCGCGCACGCGACGGCGGTGTACGCGCTCCTCGGCTGAGGCGCCGGGCGTCCCATCGCCCCGCCCGCCCCGGGCGCCTCCCCGCCCTCCCGGTGCCCCACGGGCACCGATCCGGCGGAGAAACGTATCCGAAACCACACCGGCGAGTTGAGTAAAGAGCGACCCACACGCGTCTTCCTCGGTGGAGGCTCGTGTTCGGGATCGCCGACCGACATGTCCGGGAGAAGGTGGGAGCGTTGCTGCCCGAGAGTACGAACGGCACCAGCGGGGGCGGGCTCGCCGTCCCGATGGCGTGGCTGTGTGCCGAGTTCATAGCCGACGATCTGCTGCGCGCCGGCTGTCTGGTCGCGCCCGGCACCCTGGAGTACCGGGCCGGGCGGCAGACGCTCGCGCTCACCATCCATCTCTGCGAGGGTGCCCAGGCGCTGGGCGGGGCGCGGTCCGCGGGCCGGCTCGACGAGTGGATGTCCAGGACCGCCTACGACCACCCCTGGCCGCAGTGGGTCCGCGCACGGCTGGCCGAGCGGGCCCACGCCGGCGAGGACGGCCCGGACCTCGCCATGGCCCGCGAGACCTGGCGCCTCCTGGAGGCGACATCGGTGCGGGCGACCGACCTGGGCGGGCTGCCGCCGGCCGGGCTCGGCTGCCTGCCCGTCGACGAGTCGACCGAAGTATGGATGCCCGCCTGGCAGTTGGGTCTTCCGCTCGGCCATCTGGCGCTGCATCTCTACTGATCGGAGAGTTGGGGGGCCGTCGGGTGCACCCCTGGGCGGTACTTGGGAATCCGTACCGTCACCTTCATCCCCGCACCGATTCCGGTCTCGATGACAAGACCGTGCTCCGCCCCGTACACCTGGCGCAGCCGCTCGTCGACGTTGGACAGGCCGATGCCCGATCCGGTGGGCCGCTCCCCCAGCAGGATCGCGCGCAGCACGTCGGGGTCCATGCCCACACCGTCGTCCTCGATCACGACCACCGCCTCCGCCCCGGCGTCACGGGCCGCGATCGTGACCCGGCAGGTGTTCACGCTGTCTTCCAGGCCGTGCTTCACGGCGTTCTCCACGAGCGGCTGGAGGCAGAGGAACGGCAGCGCCACCGGCAGCACCTCGGGCGCGATCTGCAGCGTGACCTTGAGGCGGTCGCCGAAGCGGGCACCTGCGAGCGCCAAGTACTGCTCGATGGCGCGCAGTTCGTCGGCGAGCTGGGCGAACTCCCCGTGCCTGCGGAAGGAGTACCGGGTGAAGTCGGCGAACTCCAGGAGCAGCTCCCGCGCCCGTTCGGGGTCGGTGCGGACGAACGAGGCGATCGCGGCGAGGGAGTTGAAGATGAAGTGCGGGGAGATCTGGGCGCGCAGGGCCCGGATCTCCGCCTCCACGATCCTGGTCCGTGAGCGGTCGAGCTCTGCCAGTTCGAGCTGGACGGAGACCCAGCGGGCGACCTCCGTCGCGGCCCTCACGAGCACGGCCGACTCCCGCGAACCGTAGGCGACGAGCGCGCCGAGGACGCCGTCCTCTCCGGTGAGCGGAGCGATGACCGCCCAGCGCAGCGGGCAGTCGACATCGGCGCAGCCGGTGTGCGCGGAGCGGCTGCGCCCGGAGCCGAGGATCGCGGCGACCTGCTCCATGACGTGCTCGCGGTGGTGGCTCTCGCCCGGCCCGTCCCAGGCGAGGACGTCGGACCGGTCGGTCAGGCAGAGCGCCTCCGTCCCGAGCAGCGAGCGAAGGTGCCGGGCGGCCTTGTGCGCGGTGTCCTCGGTGAGACCGGCACGCAGCGGCGGGGCGGCGAGCGAGGCGGTGTGCAGGGTGTGGAAGGTGGCCCGCTCGACGGGGGTGCCGAGGTCGAGGTCGGCCGCCCGGCCTCCGCGGCCGGAGGCGAGCCGCCCGAGGACGAAGCCGACGGCGAGGAGCACGGCCCCGACGGCGGCGGAGGCGGCGAACGCGATCCCGCTCATCGCTCGGCCCCCCGCGCACCGGGCTCGGGGCGCGGCTCGTGACGCACCGGCTCCGGGCGGGCCGTCAGCTCCTCCGGCAGGTGCAGCCGGGCCAGGAGCGCCGGTGTGGCGGCCGGGATGTGCCGGGCGGTGGCGAGCGACACCAGGATCATCGTGAGGAAGCCCAGCGGAACCGACCAGACCGCCGGCCAGGCCATCAGGGTGTGCGGCCAGCCCTCCGCCGGCAGACCGGCGCGGGTCGCCATCACCGCCGTGAGCGCGGAGCCGCCGCCGAGCACCAGCCCGGCCATGGCGCCCGGCGGGGTGAGCCGGCGCCACCAGATGCCGAGGACGAGCAGCGGACAGAAGGAGGAGGCGGAGACCGCGAACGCGAGGCCGACGGCGTCCGCGACCGGGACCTTCGAGGCGAAGACCCCGGCGGTCAGCGGTACGGCGGTGGCCAGCAGGGTCGCGAGCCGGAAGTGCCGTACGCCCCGGGAGGGGAGCACGTCCTGGGTGAGGACCCCGGCGACCGCCATCGTGAGCCCGGAGGCGGTGGAGAGGAAGGCGGCGAACGCCCCGCCGGCGAGCAGCGCGCCGAGCAGGTCGCCGGGCACTCCGCCGAGCATCCGCTCGGGCAGGACGAGCACGGCGGCGTCGGCGGCTCCGGTGAGGGCCAGTTCGGGGGCGTAGATCCGGCCGAGCGCCCCGTAGAGCGGCGGCAGCAGATAGAACGCGCCGACGAGACCGAGGACGACCAGCGTGGTCCGGCGGGCCGCCCGGCCGTGGGGGCTGGTGTAGAAGCGGACCGCGACGTGCGGCAGCCCCATGGTGCCCAGGAAGGTGGCGAGGATCAGCCCGTACGTGGCGTAGAGCTGGTGGCCGTCGCGCCCGCCGGCCAGCGGCTGGGACCAGCCGAGGGGATCGGCTCCGGTGGAGGCCCGGGTGGGGACGGGGGCGCCCTGGGGGAAAGCGAGTTCGGTGCCGCCCTCGACGCGGTGGGCGCCCTCGTCCAGGGTGACGGCCCGCCCTTCGTACGGGAGGCCGTCGACGCGGCCGGTGACGGTGAGCGTGAGGGGGGCGTCGAGCTCGATCCGTACGGTGTCGGCGACCTTCACGGTGGTGTGCTCGCGGAAGACGGCCGGGGCGTCGAAGCGGACGCGGGGCGCGTCGTCGCCGAACCAGGCGGCCGTCAGGAAGAGGGCGGGCACGAGCAGGGCGGTGAGCTTCAGCCAGTACTGGAAGGCCTGCACGAAGGTGATGCTGCGCATGCCGCCCGCGGCGACGATGCCGGTGACGACGAGGGCGACGAGGAGTCCGCCCACCCAGTCGGGCGCCCCGGTGAGGATCTCCAGGGTGAGCCCCGCGCCCTGGAGTTGCGGGAGCAGGTAGAGCCAGCCGATGCCGACGACGAAGAGGCTGGCGAGCCTGCGGGCGGTCGGGGACTCGAGGCGGGCCTCCGCGAAGTCGGAGAGGGTGTACGCCCCCGAGCGGCGCAGCGGGGCGGCGACGAGGACGAGCAGGACCAGATAGCCGGCGGTGTAGCCGACGGGGTACCAGAGCATGTCCGGGCCCTGGACGAGGACGAGGCCCGCGATGCCGAGGAAGGAGGCGGCGGAGAGGTACTCGCCGCTGATGGCGGCGGCGTTCAGACCGGGCCGTACGGTGCGGGAGGCGACGTAGAAGTCGGAGGTCGTACGGGATATCCGCAGGCCGAGGGCGCCGATGAGCACGGTCGTCAGGACGACGGCGGTGACGGCGGCCACCGCGTAGGTGTGGTTCACGTCCGGCCCCCGCGCTCAGCGGCCCTCGACGAGACCGGTGAAGTCGCGCTCGTTGCGTTCGGCTCGGCGGACGTACCAGTGGGCGACGGCCCAGATGACGGGGTACACGCCGACGCCGAGCGTGATCCAGACGAAGGCCTCGGGCGCGGGGAGCGCGAGCAGGAGGGGCAGCGGTCCGACGCAGAGGGCCAGCGCGCCCAGCGCGGTGAGGGCGGCCCGCAGCTGGCTCCGCATGAGGGAGCGGACGTAGGTGTGGCCGAGGGTGGTCTGCTCGCTGATCTCCGAGCGAGCGGAGCGAGGTGGGGGTCCCCCCGGCCGGCGGCTGAGGGAGGGCGGATGGCCGGGGAAGCGCTGCCGGGGCAGTCCGCTGTCACGGAGCGCGGAGGCGCGCGTGACCGTCTCGCGCCGGGGCCGGCGCGGCGGTGGTTCCTCGGACGTCGGTGTCCGCTCCGGCATCGGTCGACCTCGCAGGGGCTGTGGAGTGCACGGAGTCTACGCAGCGGTGTTCACGCACGGTAGAGGCTGAGGCCAGGCCCCCGGCACGGCCCGCGGGTCAGCCGCCCGCGCGGCGCATGAGGAGGTCGCGCAGCTGGCGGGCGTGGCGGCGGCTCACGGCGAGCTCGGTGCCGCCGAGGCGGACGGAGGTGGCGCCGCCGTCGAGCCGGAGTTCGTCGATGCGGGCGAGCGCGACGAGGTGGCTGCGGTGGATCCGGACGAAGCCGCGGGCGGCCCACCGCTCCTCCAGGGTGGAGAGCGGGATGCGGACGAGGTGGCTGCCCCCGTCGGTGTGCAGGCGCGCGTAGTCGCCCTGCGCCTCGACGTAGGCGATGTCGTCGACGGCCACGAACCGGGTGACCCCGCCGAGTTCGACCGGTATCTGCTCGGGCGCCGCGACGGCGGGCGGCGCGACGGCGGCGGGGGCCGCGGCGGCGTGCACCAGCTCGCGGACGCGGCGGACCGCCTCGGCGAGCCGCTCGCTGCGCACCGGCTTGAGGACGTAGTCCACGGCCTTGAGGTCGAAGGCCTGCACCGCGAACCCCTCGTGGGCCGTGACGAAGACGATCAGCGGGGGCCGGGCGAAGCCGGCGAGGAGCCGGGCGAGGTCGAGGCCGGTGAGCCCCGCCATGTGGATGTCGAGGAAGACGACATCGATCGCCTCGTCCCCGTCGGGCCCGGCCTCCAGCGCGCGGCCGATCCTGCGCAGCGCCTCGGTGGCGTCGGTGGCACCTTCGGCGCTGCGGATCCGCGGATCGGCACGGAGGAGGTAGAGCAGTTCCCCGAGGGCCGGCTCTTCGTCGTCGACGGCCAGTACGCGCAGCATGCGGCGGAGTCTAAGGGAGGACGCTACTTCAGGAACTTGGACGTCCGGCGGTCGGCGAGCGGTGTGCCGCCGGTCTGACAGGTGGGGCAGTACTGGAGCGAGGAGTCCCGGTACGAGACCTCGCGGATGGTGTCGCCGCAGACCGGACAGGCCTCGCCGGTCCGGCCGTGGACCCGTAGCCCGCTCTTCTTCTCGGCCTTGAGCTTGCCGGCGGCGACGCCGTGGGAGCGCTCGACGGCCTCGCGCAGGGTGGTGCGCATCGCTTCGTAGAGCACGGCGGTCTCGGCCTCGGTCAGGTTCTGGGTGGGCTTGAAGGGCGACATCTTCGCCACGTGGAGGATCTCGTCGCTGTACGCGTTGCCGATCCCGGCGATCAGGCTCTGGTCGCGCAGAGCGCCCTTGAGCCGGCGTCGCTCGCCGGTCAGCAGGGCGGTGAAGGCGGAGAGGTCGAACTCCTCGGCGAGCGGGTCGGGGCCGAGCCGGGCGACGCCGGGCACGTCCCGGGGGTCCCTGACCAGATGGACGGCGAGGCGTTTGGTGGTGCCGGCCTCGGTGAGGTCGAAGCCGTCGCCGCCGGTGAGCGCGGTCCGCAGGGCGAGCGGCCCCTTGCCGGGGCGCGGCGCGCCGGAGGGCAGGGGGTCCTTCCACTGGAGCCAGCCCGCGCGCGCCAGATGGATCAGGAGGTGGAGCCGCCCCGCGGCGCCGTCGGTGGCGATGTCGAGGAACTTGCCGTGCCGGGCGATCCCGGTGACGGTGGCGCCCTCGACGGCGCTCAGGGGCGGGTCGTACGTCTTGAGCACACTGATCGCGACGGGCAGGGCGCGGGCGATCTCCTTGCCCACCAGATGCTCGTCGAGGAACTCTCGCAGGGCTTCCACCTCGGGCAGTTCGGGCATGGCTCCACCCTGCCGCAGGCGCCGCCGGGACGCGCGCTCAGTCGGCCTTCTCGAGGAGATCGAGTTCGTCGGAGAGCGCGGCGGCCAGCGCGTCGAGGTCGGGGACGGCCTTGCCGTCGGCGACCAGGCCGACATGGACCCGGCCGCCGTACGGGGACATGGCCACGGCGAGCGCCTGGCCGCGGGCGAGCGGGGCCATCGGGAAGAGGGTGCGCAGCGGTGCTCCGCCGAGGGAGAGGGCCGAGCGGGGCAGCGGCACGTTGGTGACCAGGACGTCGAAGAGCAGCCGCGCGGCGCCGCCGGCCAGCGGGGCGCCGAAGCGGTGGGCGAGCGGAGGCAGTTGGTCGACGAGGACGGCCAGCGCTCCGGCGCCCCGCAGCGGCCCGTCGGCCTTGTTGCGGTCCATGGCCCGGCGTACGGCGGCGAGCCGGGCGGCGGGGTCGGGCTCGGTGACCGGCAGGGTGAGGAGGTAGGCGGAGAAGCTGTTGCCGGAGGCCGCCGGGGAGCCGGGCCGCCGGCGGGAAACGGGGACCAGGGCGCGCGGGTCGGCGCCGGGGAGCGGTTCGCCGCGCTCGTCGAGCCAGCGGCGCAGGGCTCCGGCGACCACGGCGAGCAGGACGTCGTTGGCGGTACCGCCCGAGGTGCGGCGGATCCGGTGGACGCGTTCCAGGTCGAGGACCGCGGTGGCGACCCGTCGGGTGCCGCTGGAGTCGGCGGCGAGAGCGGCCGTGGCAGGCGGGTCGAGCCGGCCGGCCCGGGCGACCGAGGCGCCGACCACGGAGGCGCCGACCTCGACGGCCCGGCCGAGGTCGCCGATGCGCTCGCGCGCGGCGCCGACGATCCGGCCGGGGCCGGGGAGCCAGGAGCGCGGGGGTACGGCGACCGGTCGCCACCGCCCGTCCGGGGAGTCGCCTCGCGCGGCCCCCTTCCTTCCCGTACGGCGGGCGAGGGCGGCGATCTCGTCGAAGATCCCGGCACCGATGGCGACGGCCCGCATGCCGTCGGCGAGGGCGTGGTGGAGCTTGACGAGGACGGCGAACGAGCCGTCGGGCGCGCCGGTGAGGAGATACATCTCCCAGGGCGGCAGCCCGCGTTCGACGGGCCGTTCCATCAGCTCGCCGGCCAGGCGGGCGGCCTCGGCGTCGAAGTCGGCGCCCGGCAGTGCGATCTCCCGCACGTGGCGTCGCACGTCGAAGTGCTTGTCGGTGGCCCAGGCGGCGGCGCCGACGGGCAGCAGGACGTCGCGGACCCTCATCCGCAGGCGCGGGATGGCGGCGGCGCGGTTCCCGAGCAGCTCCAGGACGGTGGACGGGTCGCCGTCGCCGGGGAGCGGGCCGAAATGGGCGAGGGCGCCCAGGTGCATGGGGTGGTCGGTGGATTCGAGATGCCAGAAAGCCAGATCGAGAGGTGCCAGAAGCTCACTGCTCAAGAGATCCCCATGTCCTAGGGTGGCGAGAAACCAGGTGGCGGAAACCGCAGTCAATCGCGTGCGGTCCATTACGGTCAAGTACGATCTGTGTACGCAGAGTTAACAATGAATTCGCACCAGACGCACTTGCCGCTGCCACGCGATTCGACTCCCCAGACGTCCGAGATCCGGTCCACGAGCATCAGACCCCGGCCCGAGACGCCCGCCTCGCCCGCCTCACGACGTCGTGGCAGCGCGCTGGAACGGTCCTCCACCTCCACCCGGAGGCGCCGTTCCGGACCCGCCAGCATCCGCAGGGTCACGATCGCCCCGCCGTCGGTGTGCATCAGCGCGTTGGTGATCAGCTCGTCGGCGGCCAGCTCGATCTCGTCCGAGCGATCGCCCGCGCCCCAGGCCCGTACGGCCGCGCGGATCATGTGCCGGGCCGACCGCAGCGCCTCCGGGTCGCTCTGCGCCACGTGCTGCTGGAGGCGGCCGCCGGACTGCGGGAAGTACGCCCCCTGCCGCCGCAGCAGCAGAAGCGCCATGTCGTCGTCGCCACCCCGCTCGTCCACGACCTCGCAGAGGTGGTCGGCGAGCTGCTGGAGGTCGCGCGGTCCCTGCTCCACCAGCGAGCAGAGCCATCGCAGTCCGTCGTCGAGATCGGAGCCCGGCTTCTCGATCATCCCGTCGGTGTACAGCAGCAGGGTCTGCCCCGGGGACAGCCCCAGCGTCGTCGAGGGGTAGTCGAGGCGGTCGAACTCGGCCGAGAGGCCCAGCGGAAGCCCGCCGTCCACGGGCAGTCGGCGGCAGCTTCCGTCGGTGTCCTGGAGCAGCGGGTCGACATGCCCGGCACGGACCACCTGCATGGCACCGGTCGTGAGGTCCGCCTCCACATAGGTGCAGGTGGCGGAGCGGTCGGTGTCCAGCTCATGGAGGAAGACCGAGGCACGGGCCATCACCGTCGCGGGCGTGTGGCCCTCGGCGGCGTAGGCGCGCAGCACGATCCGCAGCTGTCCCATCACGGCGGCGGCGTGGGTGTCGTGTCCCTGGACGTCTCCGATGACGGCGCCGACCCGGCCACCGGGCAGCGGGATGATGTCGTACCAGTCACCGCCGATGTCCCGGCCGAGGCGGGCCGAGCGGTAGCGGACCGCTATCTGGGCGCCGGGCACGTCCGGGATGCGGCGCGGCAGCATCGCCTGCTGGAGCCCCTCGGCCAGGTCGTGTTCCTGCTCGTAGAGCATCGCGCGTGCGAGGCTCTGCGCGATGCTGCTGCCGAGTGCGACCAGCAGATTGCGCTCGTCGGCGCTGAAGCCGTTCCGGTCGCTGTAGAGCAGCCCGAGCGCGCCGATCGGCCGGGCCTGGGCGATCAGCGGGAGGTAGGCCGCCGAGGTGATGCCGAGGCCGCTGATGTGGGGCCACAGGATCGGGTACGACGCGGCGAAGTCCTCCGGCGAGTCGATGAACCGGGGCCTGAGGGTCCGGATCACCTCACCCATGGGGTACGGCTCGTCCACCCGGGTGAAGCGCGTGCCGGGCACGAAAGCGCCCTGGGGGCCCTCGGCGACGAGGTGGATCCGGCCGGACTCCAGGAGCCCCATGACCAGGCTGGTGGCGCCGAAGTACTCGAGGCCGTGCGAGTCGCTGAGGAGGTCGATGACGTCCTGCACGGTCCGGGCGTGGGCGAGGGCGGCCGTGGTGCGTTCCACCACGCTGGTGCGTTCCCGCCGGCCCTCGTCCAGGCCGAGCCGGGCGGCCTGCTCGGTCACCTCCTCCGAGGCGTCCCGGACGATGCCGACGATCCGGACGGGGCGGCCGGCCTCGTCCCGCAGAACCTGGCCCTCGGTGTGTGTCCAGCGGGGTGTGCCGCTCCGCAGCCGGACGCGGAAGTACGCGCCGTAGTGATCGCTGCCGTCCTTCAGCGCGTGACTGACGAGCGTGTCGAGCTGTCGGCGTTCGTCGGGCATCACGCGGGGGGCCAGGGTGGCGGGGTGGTCGTCGTACTCCTCGGGACGCATGTCGAAGACCCGCAGGGCGCTGTCGTCCATGGTCATCAGTCCGGTGAGCAGGTCCCAGTCGAAGCTGCCCATGCGGAACGCCCGGCCGTGGTCCCGGAGGAAGCAGCAGCCGACACCGCCCGTGCCCGATGCACAGCGGCAGGGCTCCGCCGCTTCGCCACCCCCGCTTCCCGCGCTCATGTGGCCACGCTAGGCGCAGGCCCGACGGTGCGCACGGCGGAGATCACGCCTCAGCCCTCGAAGGTCTCCGGCTGCTGGGGAGCCGTCTCCATCGGGAACAGGTCCTCGAAGGAGGGCCCGTCGGGCTCGTACTCGGGCTCCGGCTCCGGCTCCGGCTGCGGTTCCACGGGCGGCTCCGACCGGGCCGGGGGCGGCGAGGGGACGTCCTCGGGCGAGGTGGAGCCGTCGGGGCGCACGGACTCGCCGCGGCCGGGCTCGGGCGAGCGGCCGGGGACCGAGGGGGACGGCACGGCGGACGGCGCTCCGGTGAGGTCGCACGCGGCGGGGTCGCAGGGCGGGACCACGTCCGGGTGGGTGTCCCGCTCGCCGTCGGTGCCCGTCCTCCGCTCGATCCAGGTGTTGTCGACGACGTTCACGATCACCAGGCTCGTGACGACGGTCGTCGTCGGCCGGATGATCACGACACGCTCGGGGTGGTAGCCGGACCAGGGCTGCCCTCGGTGGGTGGCGCCCTGGACGGCGACCGGTGAGCGCAACGGGTTTCCGCAGGCGCAGCGGACGCGCGGCGCGCCGTACTGGTCGACGAGGACCGCCGTACCGGCCTGGAGGACGGACTGGTACGCGGTGGCCGCTCCGTCGCGGAAGCCGTGGTTGGTGACGTGGGCGTCGGCGCGCAGGACGACGGGGGTGAGACCACGCAGCCAGTCGGAGACCCCGGCCTCGGGGATGCCGGCCGCCTCGGCGAAGGCACGGGTCTTGACCCGGTCGCGCGCGAGGAGGACGACCTGCCGCTCGACGTCACAGCTGGCGACCTGCCGGGTGCCGCCGTAGAGACCGGGAGTGGCCCCCGTGACCTCGCGGATCGTGCCCGCCGTGGGCGTGCCGGGCGGGGCCGTGGCGGCCGGCGGCGGGGCTCCGGCCCTGGCCGTGGAGGCGGTGAACGGGTCCGGGCCCTGGGCGACGACCGGCTGGAGGACGACCTCCCGGGACACGGCGGCGGTCCGGTCCGCGGCGGCGCCGCCTTCGCCCGCGTCGCCGCCGGCCGAGCAGCCGGCCAGGACCAGCGTCACGGTCAGGGCGCCGACGGCCAGTGCGGTGACGTGGGGCCGTGGTGACCGGCGTGTGGGTGAGCGCACGTGGATCTCCCGCCTCTTTCCGCCCGGAGACATTCCTTCATGTCTGTCGCACCGGGGCATCGGCCGCAAGCAGGGCCGGGCCGATCGGGGGAGGCCGGCACAGGGAGCTCGACCGGGCGGGCCCTACCGGCCGAGGTCGGCCGGAACAGGGACTTGAACACGTTCAAGGAAGGCCCTAGTCTCAGGTCCAGCAAGTTTGAACACGTTCAACAGGGGGTGGGCGCATGTCCGTGCTGGTCGGTCTCATCGTGATGCTGGGCATGTTCGTGGTCGTCCCGGCCGGTCTGGCGCTGATCGACGGCCCGCGGCCGCGTGCCCTCCTGCTGCTCCGCCGCGCCTGGCCGCTGCTCGCCCTGCCCGGAGCGGTGGCGCTCTGGCTCCCCCGCTCCCCCACCGCCGCCGCGCTCGCCGCCGTCTACGCGCTGGCCACGCTCGCGCTCGCGCTCTGCGCCCCGGCCCGGCTCGCGGCGCTCCTCCGCCCGCCTCCCGCCGGGGGTCCCCGGGGCAGGCCCCGGTCGCTCGCCCCCTCGGAGGTCGCCGTGCTCACCGCGCTCGTGACCCCGTCGGTTGCGGGCCTCGCACTCGTCGCCGAACGCGCCGGCCACGAGCTGCTCGGCTTCGACCTCGACATCCTGGCCCTGACCGTGCCCCACTTCCACTTCGCGGGCTTCGCCGCCGCCCTCGTGGCCGGCCTGGTCTGCCGTACGTCCGACAGGCCCGCCACACGCTTCGCCGCGCTCAGCGTCCCGCTCGGCACGCTGCTCGTCCTGATCGGCTACTTCGTCGACGACTGGGCCGAGCTCGCCGGGGCGGTCGTCCTCACCGCCGGGATGTGGGCGGTCGCCCTGCCGACCTGGCGTGACCTGCGGACCGGCGCCCCCGACCGCGTCACCCGCGGACTCCTCGCCGTCTCGGCCGTCGTCCTGGTGGCGACCATGCTGCTCGCCCTCAGCTGGGCGCTCGGCGAGGCCACCGGACTGCCCCACCCGAACCTGACCTGGATGGCCGCGACCCACGGCCTCGGCAACGCCCTCGGTTTCGCGCTCTGTTCGCTGCTCGCCTGGCGCCGCCTGCGGGCGGCCGCCCCCTCGAAGGAGACCGCCCCATGGCCCGTCTGATCCGCGACCTCGCCACTCCGGCCTCCGCGCCCCTGAACTACCGCGAGGTCGGCGCCACCGCGCGCGACGTACTCCCCGGCGGGTACCACCACCTCCACCACATGGTCCGCGTCGGCCGGGGCCGGGACGCCTTCGAGACCGCCGGGGCCGCCGTCACGACCTGGCGGATGCACCGCGCGTCGGGCGCCCGGGTCCGCAGCCGGGCCGACCGCGCCGAACCCGGCGCGTTCGTCGAGGTCTCGATCGGCGCCGGTCCCGCCCGCTTCACCGCACCCTGCGAGGTGATCTGGACGGCGTACGAGAAGGACCGCGTCGGCTTCGCGTACGGCACCCGTGCCGGGCACCCCGAGCGCGGTGAGGAGTCCTTCGTCGTCGATCTCCACCCCGACGGCACGGTCTGGTTCACGGTCACCGCCTTCAGCCGGCCCGCCGCCTGGTACACACGCCTCGGCGGCCGCCTCGTGCCCGTCCTCCAGCACGCCTACGCACGCCGTCTCGGCCGCACGCTCCGAGGCCTTGTCGCGGGACAGGCCACGGGCTGACACCCGGGGTTACGCTCCCTGTGTAGGCATACGTCCCGACCCAGGAGGCGGCCGTGAGCCAGAACCAGTACGACCTGTACAGCACACCCTCGCAGGCCGAGGGCGAGCGGCTCGAAGAGGACATGGACGCCCTCCAGCGGGACCACCGCCACCCCGCCACCTCCCGCACGACACCGTCCCAGGCGGAGGGCGTGCGCAGCCTGGACGAGGAGGAGAAGGGCTGACGCCCGGTCCGGACAGCGCCGATACTGGAAGCGATGGAGTGGTTCACCGCACCGGACTACTGGCTGAGCCGGATCGTCTTCCAGCGGGGGCTCGCAGGCCTCTACGTCGTGGCCTTCCTGTCGGCCGCTCTCCAGTTCCGTGCCCTCATCGGCGAGCGCGGCATGCTCCCCGTACCGGAGTATCTGCGCCGGGTGGGGCCGCGCCAGACCCCCAGCCTCTTCCACTGGCGCTACTCGGACCGCCTGTTCGCCACGGTCGCGTGGACCGGCGCCGCGCTGGCACTCGCCCTCGTGGCGGGCGCGGGCGACGCCGTCCCGCTCGCCGTCTCGATGGTCTGGTGGGCGGTGCTCTGGGCCCTGTACCTCTCGATCGTCAACGTCGGTCAGACCTGGTACGGCTTCGGCTGGGAGTCACTGCTCCTCGAAGCCGGCTTCCTCGCGGTCTTCCTCGGCAACGACGACATCGCGCCACCCGTCCTCGTCCTGGTGCTGCTGCGCTGGCTGCTCTTCCGCGTCGAGTTCGGCGCGGGGCTCATCAAGATCCGCGGCGACCGCTGCTGGCGCAATCTGACCTGCCTCTACTTCCACCACGAGACGCAGCCGATGCCCGGGCCGCTCAGCTGGTTCTTCCACCGTCTGCCCCGGCCGCTGCACCGGGCGGAGGTGGCGGCCAACCATGTCGTCCAGCTGCTCGTCCCGGTGCTGCTCTTCACGCCACAGCCGGTGGCGACGGTCGCCGCCGGTCTGATGGTGGCGACCCAGCTGTGGCTGGTGCTCTCGGGGAACTTCGCCTGGCTGAACTGGCTGACGATCGTCCTCGCGCTCTCCGCCGTGGACGGCTCGCTCCTCGTGGGCGACCACCCACAGCCCGACCCGCCGCTCTGGTACGTCGTCGTGGTCGTCGCCGTGACCGCCCTGGTCCTGTTCCGCAGCTACCGGCCGGCGCGCAACCTGCTCTCGCGGCGCCAGGCCATGAACCGCTCGTACGATCCGTTCCACCTGGTCAACTCGTACGGCGCCTTCGGCACGGTCGGCCGGATCCGGGACGAGATCGTCGTCGAGGGCACCGACGAGCGGGTGCCGCACGCGGGCACGGCGTGGAAGGAGTACGGCTTCAAGGGCAAGCCCGGGGATCCGCGGAGGGTGCCGCGCCAGTTCGCTCCGTACCATCTGCGGCTCGACTGGCTGATGTGGTTCGCGGCGCTCTCACCCGCGTACGCCCGTGACTGGTTCGGGCCGTTCCTGGAGCGTCTGCTCGAAGGAGACCGGGACACCCTGCGGTTGCTGCGGCACAACCCCTTCCCCGACGCGCCGCCCGCCCTCGTCCGGGCCCGGCTCTACCGCTACCGGTTCACGACCTGGCGGGAGCTGCGGGAGACCGGGGCTTGGTGGCATCGCACACTGGTACGGGAGTACCTGCCGCCTGTCGGGCTGGGCACCACGGCCCGTCGCTGATGCTCCCCGCGCGCCGGGCGGGACCGGACAACCCCGTGCCCCCGGGCGCGGGGCGGCCGGGGGCACGGATGAAGCGGTACGACTCAGTCGATACCAGGCAGGATGTGGGGCTCCGCGAGGTCGTCCTCGTAGCCCGCCAGCCGGATCGGTGCAGCATGCGCCCACACATCGAGGCTTCCCAGCTCGCCGGGGCGGTGGGGCCGCTCCGGTCGTTCGGCCGGTCGCTGTTCCTGCTTCGTCAGTTCTGGTGTCACCGCGCACTCCCTTGTGTCGCGTACCTATGAGGACATGGCCGTTTCGGTCGCGGTGGCGCCGGCTTTCGGGCGGGACCGCGGCCTTGGTGGCAGGCCAGTCCCCAGGCCGACCGTGAGGATTTGGTGAATCCCTGGTGGTCGACCGTGGGCATCAGACTAACCAAATGAGCGCGCCAACGCTCCATGGGGCTGAGAAGTGTGACGCAATCGAGTGAATTTCGGACATCGGAGCGGTTTAGCGCGGTGATCTGATCGGATCGACGCAGAGATCCGCGCGGGGATCCACGTGGGGATCCCCGCGGTGTGACGCGGTGATCTACCAGTTGCCGGGCGCGTAGTCCTTGAGGAAGCAGCCGTACAGATCCTCGCCCGCCTCGCCGCGCACGACGGGGTCGTAGACCCGGGCTGCGCCGTCGACCAGGTCGAGCGGGGCGTGGAAGCCCTCCTCGGCCAGCCGCAGCTTGTCGAAGTGGGGACGCTCGTCGGTGATCCAGCCGGTGTCGACCGAGGTCATGAGGATGCCGTCGCTCTGGAACATCTCCTGGGCGCTGGTCCGCGTCACCATGTTCATCGCGGCCTTGGCGGCGTTGGTGTTCGGGTGGCCCGCGCCCTTGTAGCCGCGACCGAAGACGCCCTCCATCGCGGAGACGTTGACGATGTAGGCCCGCCCGCTGGCCGCCTTCTTGGCGGCGTCGGCCATGACCGGTCGCAACGCGCTGATCAGGATGAACGGCGAGGTGTAGTTGCAGAGCTGGGTCTCGAGCAGCTCCACCGGGGAGATCTGGTCGATCGTCTGCACCCAGGTGTTGGACTCGACGACGTCCGGGACGAGCCCGCCGGCGTCGATGGCGCTGCCGTCGCGGTGGCGCTCGACGCTGGCGTTGCCCGCGACCAGCGCGAGGTCGGCGACCTTCTGCGCGTCGAGGCCGCTCACGCCGACGGGCAGCGCGGTCAGACCGTCCACCGCGCCGGAGTTGAAGGCGCCGATGACGTGGTGGGCGGGGAGCTCCCCGGCGGGCAGCGGCGCGCTCTCGCCCTCGACGAGGGCGGCGTACGCGGAGGGCAGCCGGCGCACCGTCTGCGTCGCGTTGTTGATGAGGATGTCCAGCGGGCCCTGCTCGGCGACCTGCTCGGCCAGGGCGACCGACTGTGCGGGGTCGCGCAGGTCGATGCCGACGACCTCGAGCCGGTGCATCCAGTCCGCCGAGTCCTCCATGGCCTTGAAACGGCGGATGGCGTCCTTGGGGAAGCGGGTCGTGATCGTGGTGTGGGCGCCGTCGCGCAGCAGGCGCAGGGCGATGTACATCCCGATCTTGGCCCGGCCGCCGGTGAGCAGCGCGCGCCTGCCGGTGAGGTCGGTGCGGGCGTCGCGGCGCATCCGGTTCTCGGCGGCGCACGGCTGGCAGAGCTGGTGGTAGAAGTAGTCGACCTCGATGTACCGGGTCTTGCAGACGTAGCAGGACCGGGGACGCTGGAGTATCCCCGCGATCCGGCCGGCCTCGGTGACGGACGAGGGCAGGAGGCCTTCGGTCTCGTCGTCGATGCGCTGGGCGGAGCCGGTGGCGGTGGCTTCGGTGACCGCCTTGTCGTTCGCGGTCTTCGCGGCCCGGCGCTCCTGGCGGCGGCGCTGCTTCACCGTGCGGTAGATGCCGGCGGTGGCGCGCCGGACGGCGATCGCGTCCGGGTGGTCCACGTCCAGCTTGTCGAGCTCGTCGAGCACGCTCAGGCAGACGGCCAGGCGATCGGGGTCGATACCCGGTCCGTACTCCTGGGTTTCTTCGGTCACCGTCATGGCCTCTGCCGTTCCTCGATCGCGGGTCGTTCCAGTCGTTCCAAAAGATGAACTTTACGGAGCGGGGGGCCCTGTCTCCAAACCCGTGGACCGTCCTCGCACGGGAGGGTGGTCGAACACACAGTCGCCGCAGAGTCCGCCGCTCGGGCAGCGGTAGTAGAGGCAGCAGCTGGTACGGCGGAGAGCCGGGCCCTGGACGGTCCCGGCCAGGTCGGGGTGGGCGAGGAGCCCGGAGACGAGCTCGCCGGCGCGGGCGGCGACCTCGGGCCGGTCCTGGGCGCGGGCCCAGCGGGTGAGCTCCCGCAGCGCTCCGGCGAGGGCGGAACCGGCGTTGCCCCAGAGCAGCCGGGGCGAGATCCGTCCGTCGCGGCGGAAGGCCGCGTGCAGGGGAACGAGATGGGCGAGCTGGACGGCCTCGCGGAGGTCGGCCACCGTGGCGGGGCGGGTGGCCGTGCCCGCCCACCACAGGTCGTCGGGCGAGGTCAGCGCGCCGTCCCAGGACAGCTGGGCCGGGTCGAGGTCCGGGAAACGCCCGAAGAGGGCTGCCGGGCCTAGGGCGGTCGACCAGAGCCGGGCCGTGAGCCCCAGGTGGGCGATCGAGGCCGCGACCCGCCGCTCGGGGGCCCCGAGGCGGGCGCCCACTCGGTCGACGCGGGCGGAGAGGGGGCCGTCCTCCCCCGCGTACAGGCGCGCGAGCGGCAGATGCCCACCGCCTGTCTCCGGCGGGGTCGTCCGCAGGGCGAAGAACCCGCCCACGGACGAGCTCTCGACGAGATCCACCGCCACCGCCTCCTGGCATCGCCGTGCCCGGAAAGGGCGACGTAAAGTTCGGGTCGTCCGAGGTCATGACTCGGTCATCCACGGTCATCATCGGGTCATGACCGGACCAAGTCGCGGCCGGTGACCTCGGATCACCGTAACGCTCGGGCGCATGACCACTCGACCTGCCTTCCCCCACACCTCAACTCCCGGACGGCGCACCGTGCTTGCCCTCGGCGCCGCTGCGGCCCTGACGGCCGGCGTGCCGTCCGCGCGCGCCTCGGCCCCCCTCGGACGGGGCGGTACGCCGGAAGGGCCGCCGACCGCCGAGCGGGCCCTCGCCGAACTCCGGGCCGGCAACGCCCGGTTCGCCGCCCTGCGGCAGCTCCATCCGCACGAGGACGCCGCCCGGCGCGCGGCCGTGGCCGTCGCGCAGCATCCCTTCGCGCTGATACTCGGCTGCGTCGACTCGCGGGTGCCGCCCGAGCTCGTCTTCGACCAGGGGCTCGGCGATCTGCTGGCGATACGGTCCGCCGGGCAGGCGCTGGACGAGGCGGTGCTCGGCTCGATCCAGTTCGGCGTCGAGGAGCTGGGAGTGCCGCTGGTCGTGGTGCTCGGGCACGAGCGGTGCGGGGCGGCGACGGCCGCCGTGGAGTACGTACGGACCGGGAAGCCGGTCGAGGGGCACCTCGCCCGGATCGTGGAGGAGATCGCCCCCGCGGCGCGGGCGGCGCGCGGGCTGCCGGGCGACTGGGTGGAGAACACCGTACGGGCCAATGTGGCCCGGGTCCGGCGCCGACTGGCTCGGGATGAGGCGTTCGACAAGGCGCGGATCGTGGGCGCCCGCTTCGACCTGGATACCGGAAAGGTCGCTTTCCACCCCTCCTGACCTGCGCGGGCGTACATCCCAGGCCGTACACGACGGTCCCGTACTGCGACGGCAGTACGGCCGAAGGCGTTCCCAGGTACGACGACGTGAACGCCAGGAAGAGAGATCGTTGTATGTATGAGCCCCCTCGTGCTGTCCGTGCTCCTGTCACTGGTCTCGGCGGTCGCCTACGCGGCCGCGGCGATCGTGCAGGAAAGGGTCGCGACCTCCGCCGCCGGCCTCACGTACGCGCCGCTGCGCAGCCCGGCCTGGTGGGGGTCCGTGCTGCTCAACGGTCTCGGTGCGGTGCTGCACGTGGCCGCGCTCGCCTACGGTCCGCTCAGTCTGGTCCAGCCGCTGGGCGCCCTCACGATCGTCTTCGCGCTGCCCATGGCGGCGCTCTTCGTCGGCCGGCGGGCGGGGCGCACGGCCTGGCGCGGTGCGCTCATGGCCACGGTGGGCCTCGCCGGGCTGCTCAGCCTGACGGGCGGCGCCGACACCCAGTCCCTGGCGGACGCGGAGCGATGGCTGCTCGCCGCCGGGACCTTCGCCGTGGTGGGTGTGCTCTTCACGGCCGCGCACCTGCTGGGCCGCCCGGTGCTGCGCAGCATCGTCCTGGCTGCGGCGGCGGGCGTCTCGTTCGGGATCGCCTCCGTCTTCACCAAGACGGTGGCGGTGGAGTGGGCGCCGGACGCACCGTTCGCCCAGTGGCCGAGCGTGCTGGTCCTCTCGGCGCTCGCCGTGACGGGGCTCCTGCTCTCGCAGGCCTCCTACCGGGGCGCGGGGCTCGCGGCCCCGCTGGCGACGGTCACGGTCGTCAACCCGGTGGTGGCCGCGACGGTCGGTCTCACCCTGTTCGGTGAGAGCTTCCGCTACGGCGCCGCCGGCACGGTCGCCGCGCTGATCTGCGGCGCCGTGGCGGCGCTCGGGATCGTCCAGCTCACCGTGGAGCGGCTGACGACGTCGTCCGGCTCCCTGTCGGTGTCAGATCGCCCGGGGTCCTCCGACCGGACGGCCGCGGATCGCCGGGGGGCGGATCGGCAGGCCTCAGATCGAGACGCCGCGGGCGCGCAGGTAGGCGAGGGGATCTATGTCGGAGCCGTACCCGGGACCCGTCCGAACCTCGAAGTGGAGATGCGGTCCCGAGCTGTTGCCGGTCGATCCTGAACGGGCGATGCGCTGCCCGCCGTTGACCCGCTGGCCCTCGCGCACGGAGAGCGCGGAGAGGTGCGCGTACTGGCTGTAGCGGCCGTCGTCGTGCCGGATGACGATCTCGTAGCCGTACGCCCCGCCCCAACCGGCGGAGACGATCCGGCCGGGGGCGACGGCCTTGACCGAGGTTCCGGTCGGGACCGGGAAGTCGACGCCTGTGTGGTAACCGCTCGACCAGGACGAACCGGAGACGCGGTAGCGGGTGCCGATGGAGGCGGAGACAGGCGCCGAGAAGGTGTCGGCAGCGGGCTGGCTCGCGGGCTTGCTGACGGGCTTCGTCCTGGCCGCGGGCTCGGACGCGGGCTTCGTGGCCGGTTTCGAGACGGGCTTGGTCGTGGAGGCGGGCGCCTTGGTGGCGGGGGCCTTCGTGGCCGGGGGCTTGGCTGCCGGGGGCTTCGCGGTGGGCGGCTTCGCGGCCGGGGCCTTGCCGGCCGGGGGTTTCGCCGCCGGTCCGGGCTTGGCGGGCGCGGTGATCCGCAGGGTCAGCTTCTGGCCCGGGTGGATCAGGTCGGGATCGTCACCGACGACGGTGCGGTTCGCCTCGTACAGCCGCTGCCAGCCGCCCTTCACCTGCTCCTCGCGGGCGATGCGGGAGAGCGAGTCGCCGGGGGTGACCGTGTACATCTCGCGGACCGTCGGCACGGTCGTCGGTGTCGCGGAGGCCGCCGGAGCCTTCGCGGGCGCGGACCGCTGCCTGGGGAGGGAGGCGGGCGTCACGCCCGGCTTCTCCTTGCCGAGTCCGGCGCGCGTGGAGCACGTCGGCCAGGCTTCCGGCCCCTGTCCCTTGAGGACCTTCTCCGCGATGGCGATCTGCTGGTCCTTGGAGGCGAGGTCGGCGCGCGGCGCGTAGTGCGTGCCGCCGTACCGCTCCCAGGTGGACTGGCTGAACTGGAGGCCACCGAAGTAACCGTTGCCCGTGTTGATGCGCCAGTTGGAGGAGGACTCGCAGGCGGCGACCTTCTCCCAGACGTCGAGGGAGGCCGCGTGGGCCGTCCCGGCACCGACCAGCGGAAGCGCCATACCGACGCCGCTCGCCGTGACGGTGAGCGACGCGGCGTTGATCCGGCTCGGCTGCTGTCGGCGGTGTCGTCCGCGTAAGGCCATGGCCCCCCCTTGAACCCCTCGGCTGAACGCATCAGCAGTCGCCCACGGTAGGGGAGGGTCACAGGCCGTGACAAGGGTTCAGCGCCCGGCGGGCCCCGGTTCGGGCTGGGGTTCGGGGCTCGGGACGGGGGTGGGGCGCACCGGCTCCGGGACCGGGTTCGGCGGCGGTACGGGGGGCGGCTCGGGCACCGGGGCCGGCGGGGACGGCACGGGGCCGGGCGGCGGGATCGGCGAGGGCGGCGCCGGGACGGGTGGCTGGGTCATGTCGGGCCTCTCGGTCGGCGGGGCGTTACGGCCCCAGGCTCTCCCGGAGCGTCTGCCCGCGCCCGCCGGGGCCATTCATCCGTGTCGGCGCACCGCCGTGGCCGCGGCGGCGAGACCGAGGCGCGGGCTGGAGAGGACGGTCAGCGGCGTCGTGGTCCGCTCGGCGGCGCCGGCCATGGAGGCCTGGGCGAGGACGACGACTCCGCCGCCGGTGGGGTCGATACCGTCCACGGCCGCGGCGACCGTGTCGAGATAGCCGTCCCTGTCGCCGGCCTCGAAGCGCTCCCAGGCAGCGTCCACGACGAGCGTGGTGACGAACGAGGTCCTGTCTCCCGACTCCTCCCGGAGCAGGTCGAGCGTGGGCGCGAGGGTGGACTCCACGCTCGCGACGACCACGATCCGGTCCGCCCCGGCCGCCTCGGCCGCCATCGGCCGGTCCACCCGCAGGACGGGCACGCCCAGTTCGGCGGCGCTGCGCTCGGCGACGCCGCCGATGGTCGAACAGGTGCAGAGCACGGCGCGGGCACCGTCCGCGACGGCCTCGGCGAGGGCGTCACGAACGGCGCCCGCCACGGCTTCCGGCCCCTCGACCCGGGCGCGCCCGAGCAGTTCCTCGACGACGAGGTGACGCAGGCCGAGCTCCGGGTGGTGCCGGTCGCGCAGACCGTCGAAGACGGGCACGTGAACGGCGGAGGTGTGCAGCAGCGCGAGCGTCACCAGAGCTCCGGGGTTGCCTTCAGCTGCTGCTTGGCGGCGCGGACGACGTCCTCCGGGGGCACGGGCGCCTCATCGGGGTGCTTCTCGGCCCACGTGGCGGCGTACGGGCAGAGCGGCACGACGGGGACGCCCGCACGGGCGGCCATCCCGTAGAACTCCCGCACGAGCGACCCGGCGATGCCCTTGCCCTCGTTGCCCTCCTCGACGACGGTGTGCACGGCCACGAGGGCATGCGGTGCGGCGTCCAGGACGAAGTAGACGACGACTCCGACGTAACGGCCGTCCTCGAACGCCTCCAGGCGCCCCTTCTCCCGGTCGTCGCGGATCTCCCGTGCGGCCATGCGGATCGTCTCCCTCGGTACGAGCGGTCGGTACGAGCGGCGGGGGTACGGGCGGTCAGGCGTGCGCGGCCACGGCGTGCGGGCTCCGCAGGGTGTCGCTCCCGGGCACGGGCGCGGAGGCGTCGGCCCCGAGTTCGACGATCCGGTTGTCCGCGTCCACATGCACCACGCGAGGCACGAGCGCCCGCGCCTCGGCGTCCTCGACCTGGGCGTAGCTGATGAGAATCACCAGGTCCCCGGGGTGCACGAGGTGCGCGGCGGCCCCGTTGATCCCGATCACCCCGGAGCCCCGCTCACCCTCGATGACGTACGTCTCGAGCCGGGCACCGTTGTCGATGTCGACGATGTGCACGAGCTCCCCGGGCAGCAGATCGGCCGCCTCCATGAGCTCGGCGTCGACGGTGACGGAGCCGACGTAGTGCAGATCGGCCTGGGTCACGGTGGCACGGTGGATCTTGGACTTGAACATGGTACGCATCATCGAGGTACTCCTGGACATAGGCTCCCTGCCTGCGTTATTGCAGGTCAAGTGCGGTTTCCCTACCCTACAACGAGTCGCATGTTCGGGCAGCATTCCCCAGGTTTTTCAGGACTCATGCTGACCACTTGCTGACTTTTCCGACGCATCGTCAGGTGATTACAGGGGGCTTCGTCCGCCCTGCCGAGCTCCACCATGACGACTGCACAAGCCTACGCAGCACCCTCCGAACGGCGTCCGTGATCACCGTCACTCTGGCGGTGTGGGCGGCGGTCAGGAGCGAGCGCGGCGACCAGAAGGCTGCGCACCGCCATGGGTCAGCTGGCCCATGGCCCCTCTATTCCGCCGCCTCAGAGGAGTGGCCCGCAGTTCAACAAGGAATCTGAGGTGCCGAAGCGGCGCGGCAACATAGCAGCGGATCGCCGGTTACCCAAACCGGCGATTCCCTTGACCATGGCGAGAGCTCGTCCGGTGACTCTTGGCGGTGGCACAGGACGGGCGTCAAGGACGTTTGGAATTCGGCCAGAGCAGAGCACGAGCCGATGCCGCGATCATGCTCAGGCCAGCCTTAAGGAGCCATTTTGCCCGTGGAACCGCAGCCGCACCTAGACGAGACCCGCCCCGATAACAACTCGTCGAGCAGGCGCCGGAGCATCGAGCCCGTCCTTATGGACACTTCCGAGGTCGCCGCGATGCTCAACATGTCTACGAGCTGGGTCTATAGGGAGGCATCGAAACTGGGCTTGAAGGGCTACAAGCTCGGCCGGGGCAGGAACGCCAAGGTCCTGTACAAAAGGGCTGAGATCTTCAAATGGCTAGAGCAGCAGAAGATCCACTAAAGGCCGAGCCCGGCCCCCGCCTGCGAGCCCTGCATCACCATGGCGAGCGGCGCGGGAGCTTAACTTGGCGGTTAACCCCGACTCATCTCGCGCTGGGGTTAAACGACAAGGTCACAGTAGGTACGAGAAGCGCAGTGCCCCGCCCTCCTCGCGGTAGCGGCCCCGGCCGCGCTTGCCGTAGGGGTTGGGGAGCATGTGGATGGCCACCTTGTGAGGGGTGAGGGCGTGGGTGACCACTAGGAGGCGCCAGCGGTCGTTGCCCGCGTGCTGGCGGGCCGCGCGGACCTCGCTCTCCCCCAGCTCGAAGCGGCCGCCTTCGCCCCCGGTCGCCTTCACCTCATACAGGTAGGGCCGGCTGCCGGAGCCGACCCGGAAGTCGTAGCCGAGGCCGTCGTCGCCGGACGTGCCGGGGAAGGCTTTGCGGCGGTTGCTCGACACCCAGCCGCTCTCGTCCATGCGGTCCGGGTAGCGCGCACACAGGAACTGGTACGCGTACCACTCGCCCACGTACCCGATGGCCTCTCGCTGGGCCGTGGTCAACCCGCTGTCCGTGCCGCCCCCGTACCGCCACCCGCGCGTGCGACCGGTGGCCTGGGTGCGCCCGGTCTGGGGACGGGGGTCCGTGAAGCGGAGCGCCCCGGCGGCGGTGATGCCCGGCGCCGAACCGCTCTGCAGGACCTGGTCGAGTTCGCGGGTGAGGGCGGTGTAGTCGCCCGAGTACACGTCGAAGTCGCGGCCGCCGACGGAGATCGACCGCCGTTTGCGCTCCCGTTCGCGGCGCTCGTGTTCCGCCGCGTTGCGCACCCGGTCCAGGTCGGCCTCGGACAGCCCGTGCCGGCTGGGATCCGTCGCCACCGCCATCCCGTCGGGCCACTGGCCGAGGGCCGCCAGCCAGCCGACGATATCGGTGGGCGACAAGGGTCGGAAGTCCAGCGCGCCCGCGGCCTCCAGCCGCGCGGTGACCTCCTCGGCGGGCTCGGCTCCGGTCAGGGCCGCGGGCAACGGGTGTCCGGCCGCCCTGACCAGGACCGCGAGGTCGGCGGCCAGGCCGGTGATCGTGCGGAGGTTCGTGCCGCGTACCTGGTCGGGGGCGGGCAGGCGTTCGCCCGACCCGGGCAACGGCACAGGGCGGCCCAGGCGCAGCGCCAGCTGCTCCTCCACGTGCGTCTCCAGGCTCCCCGCGTCGGCCGTGTCCACGGTGTACGCCCATCCCTCCGGCGCGGTGATCCAGTCCAGGGCCCGGACCGAGGGCCAGTCGGGCATCGGACGGCGCGCGTCGAAGTCCTCCAGCACCGCCCAGCGCAGCCGGTTCAACAGGTCCTTCTTGCGCAGGTCCAGGTATGTGCGGAGCGCCTCCTCGTGCTCGTCGGCGTGGCTGACCGGTTCCAGGGGCGGGCCCATCGCGCGCAGAGTGTCGTTCAGCTCGGCGAATCCGATGCCCAGGTCGCGCCGCAGTTCGTCCGTACCGCGGGCCGCGCGGGCCCTGGCGATGAACTCCGACACGGGGACCGGGAACTCGGCGTCGTGCTCCTCGAGGTGGGCCTGGAATTCCCGGGTGTCGCCCGGCGGCGGCAGCAACAGCGAGTTCGCCGCCTCCGAGCCGAGCAGGTGGAAGAGGAAGGGCCGGCAGCGCTCCAGGACGACGCCGATGGCCCCGTCGATCCGGCGGCTCGTCTCCTCGACCTGGTGGACCGTGACTTCCAGGGCGTCGGCGAGTTCTTCATGGCCCGGGTCGCGCAGGTCGGCGTGGCGGGAGGCGAGCTGGTGGGCGGCGAGGCGCAGTCGGCCACCGAACTCCCGCCGCCCCAGCAGCTCGGCGACGGCCACCACGATGCGAGTGGTCTCGGTCCAGCCCGGCTCGCCTATCGGGGCGAGGACGAGCGGATATTTCGGATCGGGCAGCGGCAGCACTCCGGCGAGGCGGCCCGGCAATGTCACGGGCCGACCGTCGAGCTCGATGTCCCAGCAGCGGTAGCGGTACAGACGTACACTCCGGACCAGGGACGTCAGCTCGCTCAGCTCCGCCTCGCTCGCCCTGGGGCCGCGCGCCAGGTGGTCGGAGAGGACGCCCACGGCCAGCGTGAGCCAGGGCAGCTGCTTGACCAGTGGCTCTCCTATGGCCGCGGGGTCCACCCGTGCCCCGTCCACGGTCACTGTGAACATCAGGTCGTCGGTGTGCCGGACGGTGGCGGTGTGGTCGTCCGCCAGCAACTCGGCGGCCGCCGCCGAGACACCCGGAAGGGTCAGCAGGGGGCGCCCCGTCTCCCGTACCAGCAGGGCTGTCAGACCGTCGCGTTCACCACTGACGTAGAGCACGGTCTCGGCATCGCTATCGCTCTCCCCGCCGTCCAGGTCGGAAAGCGGCACGCCGATCAGCCGGTCCCCGGACTCGGCGAGCAGACTGGCGCCCTCGGGCAGCGAGGGATGAGGCTGCCGCACGAGGTGCCTCCAGGCGCGTTCGTTGGCGCGCTGCGCGGCGGGCCGGTCCTCGGCTCCCAACGCGCCCTCCGCCGCGAGCCGTCCCAGCGCGGCGATGGCGCGGTCGCTGTCCCGGGGGTCGTCCCAGGTCGGCAGCCCCATCTCCCGCAGGCGGTCGCCCGCCTTCCCGCGTTCCAGGAGGTGGCGCAGCCGATGGTCGACGGTCGGTGCGTACGAGGGCTCCTCCTCGAGCCCGGGCGGGCAGTGCCAGGCGTCGGCTGGCCGGACGAACCGGACGGCCCGGTCGCGGCCCCGCACCGGGAGCCACGGCTGTTCCCGGACGAAGGCGTCGAGCGGGGTCGGCACCCGTTCCGTGTCCGGGGAACTCTGGCTGCCGGCACTGGTCCAGACGCTGGTGAACCTCGTGTCGTTCCAGTCGGCCAGGCCGTACAGGAGAAGTCGTGCATACGCCAGCCGGGCCTCTTGGCCGAGGCGTCCGACGATGTCCTGGCCGGGGAGCCGCCAGGCGGGGGTTCCCCGGTACGGCGTCCGAGGGTAGTAGGCACGGGACCAGTTGCGGATGTACGGCTCCCACTGCTCCTGCACCTCGGCCGGCACCTTCGCCATGCGGACCAGGTGCCGAGCGGTGAGCTCCCGGCCCTGGTCCACCCAGCTCACGGCGTCGGGGGACCTGACCGGGACCAGCCCGTCGGCCACCCCGGCCTCCCTCAGGAACGCCCGCCACTCCTCAGCCGTGGTCGCGCCCCCCTTGGCGAACTCCTCGGGCGCGGCGATGAGGCGTCCGGCGATCGCCTTGAGGCTCTTCGACACGTCCTGCCCGGCGGCGACCACCGCCGCCAGGTCCTCACCGACGGATCCGCGGCCCCAGCCCCGGCCGAAAACGGCGCTGCTCGCCCTGATCATCCGCCCGTCCGCCGACGGTACGTACAGTCCGAGCGAGGAGACCTCCGTCCCGTCCAGCGAACGCCGAGGCTGCCACAGTCGGAAGACGAACCGCAGGGTCCGGAGCCGCAGTCGGAGATCGGTGCTCGTGCTGAGTTGCTGCCGTGCGTGCTCCAGCAGGCCCTTCGTGTCGTACGGCCGGACGAGCCCTTCCTCTTCAAGGAAGACACGGGCGGACCGCCCGCGCGTACGCTCGCCGCAGTCCTGCCAGACCAGCCCCGGGTGCAGGCAGAACAACCGCCTGCCGAGCAGGGAGGGGACGGTCGGGCCCTCGGCGCGGTTCGCCTCCGTGCGCACCGGCTGGAAGAACGCCTCCCGACGGGCACCCTGACCGGTCGGCTTGCCCTGTGCACGTGTACGCGTGGCCGCACCCACCCTGTCGGGGGGACGGTTGGTGTGCCGCAGTGTGCAGTCCTCCGCGAGCAGCAGCTGCCTGCCCTGCAGGACGTGCCCGTCGTCCTCGAAGAGGGCGGCCAGGTCCTCGTACAGCGCGCTCCACTGCTCGGGGAACTCACCGGACCGGAGGGGTGGAAGGGACCCGACGATCCGCTCCACGTGGTCGGCGAGGAGCTCAGGGGTCGGCTCCCACGGGCACGCGAGGGCGCGGCACAGGGTGGCCAGCCGTTTCAGCCGGTCGCCGCCGATCCCGGGATCCGCCACCACGATCCCGGCCTCGTGCGCGCGGTGTGCCGTGAGGACTGTCAGGTCGAGGTCAGGCCACAGGGCCGCGCCCTGGGGCGGCGCCCAGCCCGCCTCTGGCGGGGTGCCGTCCGCGGCAAGGACGGGCACGAGCGGTACGTCGGCCAGTTCGCTCCCATGCACGCGCAGTGCCGCCGCGCGGAACCGCCCCACCGAGTCCCTCTTGTTCTCCCAGCTCACCAGGTCCACGGCCAGCTGCCGCATCGACGGTTCGGGCGACGCACGCAATGCCGCGGCGGCCGCCAGACAGGTCTCGGCGACCGCGTCGAGCAGCAGCACGTTGAGGGGGTTGTCGGAGGGGATCCCGGTGCGGTCGAACTTGGTGAAGAACGGGGCGTTCGCGTGCCCAGGGAAGGGCGCGGCCTGGTCCTCGCCCATCGGCAGGAAGGTGTAGATCTGCCCGTGCAGCGGTCGGCGCGGGGCGGGCAGCGGGAGCGCGACCTCGACGACGGCGGACCGCTTCCACTCCTGCCACGTGTCGTCGAGGAGCCCGGAACCCACGGCCTCGGCGAGCGTGCTGTTCAGCCGTTCCTTCTCGACGGTGCTTCGGGCCACGAGGAAGGTGCCGGACGGCCCCAGGTCCACGGTCGCGCAGGAGACGGGGAGCCCGTGCCCGGCGTCGTCCTGCGCCACCGCGAAGCGCTCCTCGGAGCGGGTCAGCTCGTGCCGCTCGTGCGTCTCTCGGAGGTCGTCAGACTCGTTCGCTTCGCCTGTCTCGCCACCGGCGGCCCGCCGTTCCAGCGTCAGGTCGGCGAGCCGGTCGAGGAACAGCATGACGGGTACTTTCGCCCCCGCGAGTTCGCGCATCCGCAACCGGACCTCGGCCCGGGCGGCCTCGCTCAGCAAGGGCAGCCGGACGACGGTGACGTACCCCTGGGCGGCGAGCTGCCGACAGGTCGCGGGCACGTCGTCCAGCGGCAGGGGTGCCTGCAGCGGCGGATACATGGCGGCCACCTCGTGGGCGTTGTCCTCGCCGGCGAGGAACTCCTCGACGTCGGCCCTCTGCGCGAAGCGAAAGCAGTACCCGTCCAGTTCCGCGCCGGACGGCCTGTCGGGGTCCGCGCTGTAGATCTCGGGCGCGTCGCTGATCAGCAGGATGCTGCGGAACCCGACGCCCTTGTTCCCGATGCCCTCGCCGACCTCCTTCGAGCTCTGCGCGAGCTCGCAGATCTGCTTGACGTTGTGCCAGGTGAAGGGCGTGCCGCCGTTGGCGACGTACAACGTCCCCCACTCGCCCTCCGCCTCGTCCAGAAGAACGTGGACCCGTCCGTCGCCGCGGTCCCTCGGATGCGCGTCGTAGCCGTTCTGCAGCAACTCGAAGAGCGAGCGGCCGGCATACTCCCGCGCGCTCGTGTACGACACGGCGTTCACCTGCCGTGCCATGCGCAGGACTTGCTCCGACCGGGCCCCCTCCAGCACCGACTGGCCGTACTCCCGCAGCTGCTCGGCCCGGGCGTTCCTCGCCATGGTTCTCCCCTCACCTCAGCGTGATGAGGACGGTATCCCGCCGCACTGACATCGGGGGGCGCGAGGACCACCGTGTGGAGGGCGGCTCGGAGCTGAGCTTGACGTGTTGGTCCGCCGTCGAACGGGGCTCGAACTTGTTCAGGGTTTCCCCTATCCACGGTGTGTCCGTGAGGCCGGGGCCTGATCCTGAGAGGAGATCGGCGCGGCGCGTGGAGGCCGGATCATGGAACGGGTCGAGCACGGGATTCAACGAGACGTGTTCGTGTTCTGCCACACCTTCGGCCAGCGCCTGGGCAAACACCAGAGGCCCGCCGCCCGGTATGACGTCGGACGAGTCCGATAATCGACCCGCACACCACAAGGTCGTCATCAAGCCCTGGCGCACTGGATAAACGTCAAGCTGCAGCGTTGCCCCGTAACTGCTGGTCGTCACTGGGGGCGCGTCGCGCCGGTCCCGGATGTACCAGTCGAGCCGTGTGCCGTCGTTGCTGTGCGGCTGTTTGCCGGGTTGAATCCTGCCCGCTGCGCGACTGCACCGGATGCAGGGTTCTCCCGATCGACCCGGATCACCGCCTCCTCCCTGTCCTCAGTGGAACGCGTATGGGACGCCCGGAGGACCGCGCGACTTACCAGGCCGTGCGAACCGCGGGTAAATCGTTCCCTGCGAGCGCCCTGTCGGCACACACTAGGCCCCAAGGCCATAGCGGCTGAACGGCGAAGTCAGCTGACCAAGCGCGCGCCCATCTATTGCTGATCCGTGGTGAGCAAACGGCTTCACCAGGTGCAGCCGCGCCGCCCCTCGCAGCCGGAGGCACCGAGTGATGAGTGCCTCCCGGTACGACCTTGCGCGACAGCAGCCCTTTGCGCCCGCTCAGGCGGCCACGTCACGTCGGGCCACCAGTCTCGATTCCGGAGGATGCCCCGAGTCAGCGTTCGGCGGCGTCCCTCCAGTAGTCCTTCAGCATCTCGCTGGGCCACGAGGGCTGGGAGACCGTGCCGCGCGGCAGGAACTCTTCGAAGACCGCCACCAGGTCCACCACCAGGGTGCCATCGTCGGCATCGAGGTCGGTGACGTGCAGGTCCCGTCCGTCGACGCGGAGCAGCCTGGGGAACGAGGTCGCGAGCCGGGCCGGACGCCGGTGGTTGTGGTGCACGAAGGTTCCCGTGGCCGGCCACTCCGGGTTGTCTCGCGGGCTGCGCGCGTGGAGAGCGACGTCCTCGGGGGAACCGAAGTTGAAGAACCAGGTGACCTGGAGGTGGGAGAACTTCTCGATCCCCTGCAGCGTCTCCTCCGGGTACTCCGGGCGCAGCCGAATGATCGACTCCACACCGCCCTTGAAGTCGTCGAGCCGCCCATTGTGGCCTCCGACCACCTCGGCGATCACCGGCACCTCGATGGACTTTGTGGACACGGGCTCCCCCTTCTCCGCTCGCAGCACGGCAAGGCGGTCAACCACAGCATGCCCGCCTTCACCACCATGGCGCCGTCAGGCTACTCGTTCGAGTACGGCCTTGGCGCGCTCATCGATCTCCGCCGCCACGCTGATTCCCCGATTGCGGAAGGGGGACAGCACTCGGCGCATGTTCACGGCTGCCTTGCGTGCTCTGCCCGACTGCACGCCTTCCATCGCATCCAGGGCCTGTGCCCACGTGTGGCACGCGGCCTCCACGTTCCCCTGACGTGCCTGCACAGTGCCCATGTAGCCCAACGTCACCGCGTGGGTCCGGCTGAAGGTGTCGGCCTTCCTGGTCAGCACGCTGTTGTTGAACTCTCTAAGCGCTCCGTCGAGATCACCGAGCGTCCACAGGGTGCGGGCGGTCTCGTGGGCCAGGGAAGCCCGCTGGAAGAACCACACCCGACTCGGATCTTCGTCGCCGACGTCCGCCGCAGCGAGGTCGTCCTCGGCCCGGAGGAGCGCTGCAATCGCGGCGCGCTTTTGCCCGTCGGCGGCCAGGCTGCGTGCCTGCACCACTCCGAGCAGCGCCCTCTCGCGGGGGGTCGCCAGGGTGTACCGCTTGCGTGCCACGGAGGCCGTGGCGAGTTCGACGGCAAACCGTGGGTGGCCGAGGTCCGTTGCCTGGTGAGCCATCGCCCGCAGGATATGGCCGGCGAGCGGAGCATCGTCCGCTTCCGCCGCGAGCTTCAGGGCCAGCGTGAAGTAGCGCCGCGCGGCCTCGTGGTGGGAGGCGTCGAAGCTCATCCAACCGGCGACGTACACCGCCTCGGCGGCAGCGGCAAGAAGGGCACGACGAGTGTCGTCACTGGCGAAGACCCCGCCGATGTACCTGGCGACGTCGTCGACGAGGTACTGGTAGAGCGCCGTACGGCCGTCCATGCCGCCGTGGCGCTGGTCTCTCCGAGAGAAGAACTCCGTCATCTCACGGACGGCACTGACTTCTGCGGCCCCGACTCTGCGGCTCGTCGCGGCGGGGCGGGACTTCGCCCGCTGGGGAGCCTCGTCCCACCACTGCTGTCCGGGCAGGACCAAGCCGCCCACCGAGTAGGCGGCGCCGGCCAGCAGTCGGCGGCGTTCGAGGTCCACGTCGCTTCTCCCAAGGTCTACCAGCGCAGTCAGCGTATCGACATTCCACTCCGAAGCCGTGACTGCACCCGTGTCCGGCACGGAGAGCCCGATCTCAGATGGAGTGATGGGGCGTTGGAGCCGCCGGGACAACGTCTCGCACAAGATAAGGGGCGCTCTGCCCGAGGGCTGTGTTCCCGCCACCCACATGGCGATGTGCGAGCGGCTGGTGCCCAGCAGTTCTTGCGCTCCTACCTCGGCCGCGACCCTCACGAAGGCAGCCGCCACCTTTGGCTGCGACCAGCCTGTTTCCGCGATCGCGTCGGCCAGCTTCACGTTCCGCTCGCGCGCCATCGTCTACCTCGGTTCACCAAAACGATCTTTGACGGGTTTGACGGCCCCGGCAGCCGCTCGGAGATACCGCCGCAATGTGATCCACGGTTCGCTCGTGGTCAACGAAACCACCAACCGCCTTTGCCTGGGAGGAAACCGGTGAAGACCAGCCACACGACTGGCGCCGATGCCCGGACCACTTCGGGCGACGGGCTCGCTCCCGCCCCGACGTCCGACGTTCGGCACTTCGACCATCCCCAGCCGGTGGCCGTGCTCGTGCACCACCTCCGCCGCTTCGACCGCTCCGACAAAACCGCCGATCGAGTCCTCCGCGGGCTCAAGCACCAGTTGTGAGAAGGCGAGCATGGACCGAATCGAGAGCCTGGGCAGCGTCATCAGCGCCCCTGAACACCAGAAGAGCCTGACGCTCGCCGCCAATGACAGGGCGCCGGGCAGAGCACGCTCCTTCACCCGCGAGGCGCTGACGGCGTGGGGGGTGGAAGACCTTCTGGACCAGGCTGTGCTGATCGTCAGCGAGCTCACCACCAACGCCGAGCGGCATGGCCGAACTCCCGACGCCGGCCTGGTCCTTCTGCCCAGAACGGACGGCGAGCCCGTCGATGAGATCACGCTGACGCTCGCCCTTCAGGCCGGCGTTGTGGGGATCGAAGTCGAAGACAACTCCCCGGAGCCCCCGGTGCCTCAGATTGCCTCGCTCTACGCCACCAGCGGACGGGGCCTGCACCTCGTGTCGGCGGCGGCTGACGCCTGGACTGCCTGCCCCAAGGAAGACGGACGCGGCAAGAGGGTGATCGCCCTCGTGAGGCGCCCCGAGTCGCCCATCACCTCCTGACCACCTCCCCCTGGAGACCCGTGATGCCATCCCGGCTTACGCCCTCACACATGCCGCCCTCCGGCGGAACGAGGCTGGGCTTCGACACCGAAGCCGTACGTGTGCTACTGCTCGACCTGGACGGCGTGCTCGTCGACACCCGCCCAGTCATGGAAAGCGCGTGGCGCCAGGTCCGTGAAGACCACAGCCTCCACGTGCCGTTCGAGGAGTACGAGCGCCACCTGGGCCGGCCCTTCGCCGACATCATGGAGCAGCTCGGGCTCGCTGACGCCGAGCCGATCCACCAGACCTACTCGAAGGCGTCGACGGACGCCTCTCACCTCGCCCGACAGTTCGACGGCGTCGCGGAGGTCCTGCACGCCTTCGCCGCTGCCGATTGGCGGATGGGGATCGTCACGTCCAAGCCGTTGGACCGAGCCACTCCTCTGCTGGCCCAGCTCGGTGTCCCGTTCGCCACGGTACGCACTCCGAACGGGGTGGGGCGGGGCAAACCCGCACCGGATCCGATCATGCTCGCCCTGATCGACCTCGGCGCCGACCCGGCCGACGCGCTGTACGTCGGGGACATGGCAGTCGACCAGGAAGCGGCCCGCCGCGCCGGCGTCTCGTACGTGCACGCGGGCTGGGGCTACGGCACCCCGAGCTCCCCGGCCCCCTTCGTCGCCGAATCGCCGAAGGACCTGCTGCGGCTTGTGGACACCGGGCCGCTCCTCGAAGGGAGCCTGGTATGACGCCGCCCAAACGCAGCGCCCTCGGCATCGCCCAGGTCGCGTCCTATGGCAAGCCCCTGTGGGCGCTGGTCGGCGAGGGCGCGCTCGCGACCATGAAATCCGACCGGATAGCCACGTCCGAATTGGAGGCCCTGCCATTCGACCCGAGGGAAGCGGAAGTACGGGTCGACCAGGTGATGGAGGCTCTCGAAGCGTACGGCGCTGACCTCGCGAGGACGCCGCGTGGCGCGGGGTGGTTGTACGTCCAGCACGTGCCGGTGCGGCGCCTGGTGACGCAGGTCGTACGCAAGCTGGCGGCGCTCAGCGCCTGGGAGCCGTTCGCAAAGGCCCCAGGGCCGCTGAGGCTCGCGCCGTACGAAGGACTCGTCGGGATGCGGTCGAGCAGCTCCCGCGAGTACCGGGCGTACACCGTCACCTGGTCGGGCATCGCCTATCTGCTCGGTGCCGCGGCCCCTCACAACCCCCTCCGCTCCGCGCAGTTACGCAACCTCCCTCCTCTCCTGGCGGCCACAGCGTTGCCGGGCCCGGCTCCCTCGGGGCTGCCGCTGAGTGAGGTGGTGGCGCTGTCGTGGTCCTCCCGTCACGCGGCCACTCTGCTGCCGGTACTGGAGGAGCTGGCCAGGAACGGACACCCGAGCCTCGTGGTGGACCTGGCGACCGACCCGGCGGAGCGGTGCCCGGCTTCAGAAGTCGCGGGGGTAAACCTGTGCTCGCCGCCGACCGGGCTCTTCGACCTCTCCGGCGCCGTGGACGGTCTGAGGCTGCGGCACGACGGCCGCGTCGTTCGGGTCTACGAGCACGAGGTTCAACTGGACCGGCTGGTCCGTCTCGTGTCCGTACTACTGGAGACGAGCGGCGGGTGCACCCAGCCCTCGTGGCGATCCGTGGTCCGGGCGGAGACGTGGCTGGACGGCGTCCTCACCGCAGCCCGGCCGCACACCGTTCTGGTCAGCAACGACACCAGCCCGCTGGGTGCACTGTCTGTACACGTGGCAGAGCGCCATGGCGCGAATACGGTGCATGTCCAGCACGGGGCCTGGACAGCGGAGTCGGTCGCATGGCCCGCGCTGCACAGCCGCGACATCGTCGTCATGGGTGAACGGGACCTTCCTCTCGCGAAGGCGTGGGTGCGCCACCCTGCCGCCGAGGTCCACGTCCTGGGCCAGCCCCGCTTCGACGCGCTCGCCGGCCTCAGCCGCGAAGCCCAGCGGCGCTACCTGGAGAATCTGCTGTCGCCCAGCCCACGGCGAGGCCCTGCCCGCATCGCGGTGTGGGCCTGCCAGCCCATCGGACCTCACCGGCTCAAGGCTCAGGCCGACCTCCTCCTGGACGGTCTGTGGAAGGCCGGCGGCGACTGGGGCCTCGTCATCACGCCGCACCCGGCACAGAGCCTCGACGTCTTCGCCCCCCTGCTCGAACGAGACGGTCGGCCGCTCGTGGCCGTGGCCGATCCCCGGGTCGGCGCTCGCGGTTGCCTCGCCGGTGCCGACGCCCTGGCGAGCGCCTATTCGACGTGCGGCATCGAAGCCGCGCTGGTGGGCGTCCCGGTGCTCGAACTTGGTTCGCCCGGCGAGCGCACGCTCGGACTCTCCGACCACGGCCTCGCACGGCGGTGCAGCACCGCCGACGACGTCGCCGATGCCCTCGTCGCACTGCGCGGTCCGCGCCCGCCCGCCGACCGGGCGGCGCCGGACGCAGTGTGCCGGTGGCGCGGCGACAGCGCCGCCCAAGTCGCACGCCTCATCACCCGCCGGGCCGACGGCCATGTCACGCACTCCCACCACTCCACCACGATGCCCGCGGCACCGATTCCGGACTGCCGCAGGGCGAAGGAGTACCTGCCCGATGACACACCTGACCGCCGACAGCGTCGCCGAACTCTTCGTCGGCGCTGTCGCCCTGGCCAAGAGCGGCGAGAGCGTCAGCCCTCGTGGCATGGCGACCCGTGAGGTCCTCGACGTCCACATGCGGCTGACCCAGCCACGGGCCCGCCTGCTGTACGCGCCGCCGGCGCGCGTCATCAACCCCGCGTTCGCCGTGGCGGAGACCGTGTGGCACCTCTCCGGCTCGGACGCCCCGTGGATTTTCGACTACAACACGCGCCTGCGACAGTACGCCGACGACGGTGTCCTGCGGGGCGCGTACGGCCCGAGGATGCGGAAGTGGGCCGGGAACGTGGACCAGCTGAGCCGCGTCGTCGAGATCCTCAAGGAGGACCCCGACTCTCGCCGGGCTCTGATCCAGCTCTACGACCCGGCCCGGGACGCCGCCGGACACAAGGACGTGCCCTGCACGCTGGGCTTCCGCTTCTACCTGCGTGCCGGCCGCCTGCACATGTCGACCACGATGCGTGGTCAGGACGTGTGGATCGGCATGCCGTACGACCTGTTCTTCTACACCGTGCTGCACGAGCTGGTCGCGGGCTGGCTCGGCGCCGAGCTGGGCGAGTTCCACCACCATGTGGGATCGCTGCACATCTACGAGAACCATCTCGACCAGGCGGAAGAGCTGACCTCGGTGACCGCGAGCGCGGTCATGCCGGACCTCACCACACCGTGGCGAGGCTTCGATGGCCTCCTCGACCAGGTCGAGGCCCAGGACGTGACCGGCCACCCAGGCTGGGACGCGATGGCCGAGACACTGCGCAGCTACCGGCTGTGGAAGGACGACTCCCGTGAGCAGGCGTGGCGGGTCGCCGACAAGATCGACGGGCCGCTAGGCGAGTCGCTGATCGCCTGGTACGGCGAGCTGAACCACCGTGCCCGCACCTCCACCGCGCGCGAGACGGCAGTGACGCGGTGATGGCCGCCATGGACCGCGCGCCCTCGGTCATCCTCGGGCTGTGCTCCTACACGCACGACTCCTCCGCCGCCCTGCTGGTGGACGGCGAGCTGATCGGCTTCGTAGAGGAGGAACGGCTCTCCCAGCAGAAACACACCAAGGACTACCCCCACCACGCCGTTGAGTGGCTGCTGGGCGAGGCCGGGCTCACCGCAGCCGACGTCGACGCCGTCGCCTACAACTTCCAGCCCGCCCACTACCTTGCCGAGTCCCCAGCGGCCCTGCGCCTGGCGCTGTCGCCGACGACGCGTAACCGGGCGCTGCCGAGGGCTCGCGGCTTCGCCAAGGTGGCGCTACGAACCCAACTGCGCACCCGATCCCTGGGCCGGCACTTCCCCTCCGCCCGCGTCACCCCCGTCCTGCACCACCGCGCCCACCAGCTGACTGCCTTCGCCGCCTCTGGGTGGAACGAGTCAGCCGTGCTCATCGTCGACAGCCTCGGCGAGCGGCAGACCACGACCATCGCTCACGGGCACGACGCGCTCCACCCCTCCACCCGCACCCTGGAGGCGATCAACGACCCGGCCTCCCTGGGCTACGTGTACGGCGCGGTCACCGAGCACCTCGGATGGCGCCGAGGTGACGAGGAGGGCACCGTAATGGCGCTCGCCGCCCTCGGCGACCCGCAGCGGTTCCGGCACCTCTTCGCCCGGGCTGTGCGCACCACACCCACGGGGTTCGTGGTCGACCCCGCGTACTTCCCGCCACGCGTGCTGACCTCGGGCTACCCGCGGACCTCCCGTCATTTCATCGCCGAGACGTCCCCCGAGCGTCACGCGAGCGAACCGCTCCAAGACGTCCACCGGGATCTGGCCGCGGCGCTCCAGGAGCGCACCGAGCAGGTGATGCTGCATCTGGCCCGCCGGGCGCGGATGATCACCGGATCGCGCCGTCTGTGTGTCGGCGGTGGAGTCGCCACGAACTGCGTGAGCATCGGCCGGATCATCGAAGACGGCATCTTCGACGAGGTCTTCGTCCCGCCCGCCCCTGGCGACGCCGGCACCGCGATGGGAGCCGCCATCGCCGTGCACACCAGCAGCCGCAGCCAGCGGCCTGTGTCCGGCGTCGCCCGGGCCTGCTACCTCGGCCCGTCATACCAGTACCAGGCCCCTGACCTCACGCCCTGGCCCGGGCTCCAGCAGAAGACGCTGGGTGTCGAGACCGCCGAGTTCCTCGCCGACCAGCTCGCCCACGGCATGATCGTGGGACTCTTCCAGGGCCGGGTCGAGGCCGGCCCCCGCGCCCTGGGTAACCGCTCGATCCTCGCCTCCCCGCTGGAGCCCGGGGTCGTCGAGCGGCTGAACGCCACCGTGAAGTTCCGGGAGCCGTTCCGCCCCTTCGCTCCCATGGTCCTGGCCGAACGCGCCGCGGAGTTCTTCACCCTCGGCCAGGAGGCGCCGTACATGTCGATGGCGTCCGGCGTAACCGACAAGGCGCGCGAACGCGTGCCGGCCATCGTGCATGCCAACGGCACCTCCCGCCTTCAGACCGTCGCCCAGTCGCAGAACCCGTTCATGCACGACGTGCTCAGCGCCTTCAGCCGCCGCACCGGGGTGCCGGTCCTGATCAACACTTCGCTCAACGTCAAGGGCAAGCCGATCTGCGGGACACCGGAGATCGCGCTGGACTGCCTGGCCAACTCCGGACTGGACGCCCTGCTGCTGGAAGGCCGGTGGATCACCAAGTGAAGATCGGATACAGCTTCTGGGGCTTCCTCGGCAACGGAATCACCGACACCCCGGATGGGGGCCGCAGCCACCGCCGGCCCCTGATCGACACGCTCCTCGGCCGCGGCCACGAGATCGTCTTCCTGCAGGCCAACCGGGACCTGATCGAGGCCGGCGACGACTTGGGCAACGCCTACACCTTCCACGGGGGCAGCCCGGACATCGACGTCCTGTTCCTGGAGTGGCGCTGGGCGATCGACGGGCGCAACACCACCCCGTGCGGCACCGCGGGGCATACCTGCGACCTGCACCGCCAGGCCGAACTGGTCACCCGGTACAGCCTGCGCAAGAAGACGCCGACCGTGATCTGGGACAAGGACCGCCAGCTCCGGCCTGACAGCGTGTGGCGGCGCTTCCGGCAGACCACCGTGTGCGAAGCTGCCCTCGAGCCGACGCCGGGCGCCCACCGCCTGCTCTTCCCCGTCGACGACCTTCTCCTCGCCGAGGCGGATCCGATCGCGCTCGCCAAGAAGCCCCGGGACCTTGTCCTCGGGTACGTCGGCAATCAGTACGACCGCGACGAGCACTTCGACCGCTTCTTCGCGCCGGCCGCCGCGCGCTTCGATCACCTGGTCGGAGGCAAGTGGACCAAGACCGACCGCTGGCCGCACGTCCGGTTCCTCGGCAGGCTCCCCTTCGAAGCAGTCCACTCCGTGTACGGCAGGTCCTTGGCGACCGTGCTGATGCTGCCGGAGCGATACGCCGCCGTCGGGCAGATGACGCAGCGGATCTTCGAGGCCGTGCTCGCCGGCTGCCTCCCACTCGCCCCTGCCGACATCCTGCAAGCCGACCGCTTCGTGCCCAAGGAGCTGATCATCAGCTCCAGCAGCGAGGTGATCGAGCGGCTGACGCACCTCCAGCGGATCACGGGCACCCAGCAGCACGCGGACCTGATCGCGGCCTGCCTGGACCGCCTGGACCTGTTCCGCCTGAGCCGGCAGGTCGACGCGCTGGAAGCCATCCTGGACACGACCGCTGGCCCCGTAGTTCTGGAACGGGGAGCGGCGTGATGCAGCTGACTTCCCGGGCCATGGTGTCTGGATCATCCGAACGTGTCCGAGCGGCCGGTCCGACCGGGCACCTGAACGCCTCTACGCTGGAGCACCATGAAGAAGGTCGCCATCGTCGGCTGCGGAGGCAGCGGCAAGTCGTACCTGGCACGCGAGCTGGGCAGGATTCTCGACGCCCCGGTCACGCACCTGGACGCCGCGTTCTACGACGACGAGTGGAACGCGTTGCCCATGGAGAAGTTCGCCGCCCTGCAGCGGGACCTGGTCGCGCAGCCGAAGTGGGTGATCGACGGGAACTACAACTCGACGCTGCAGATCCGACTCGAAGCCTGCGACACGGTGGTCCTGATGGACGTCTCGACCGCGGCCGCACTGTACGGGATCTTCTCCCGGCAGATCCGGCACGGGGCCGGGCACAAGGGCAACGGGGTGCACAACCGCATCCACTGGGGCGTGATCAAGTACGTGGCGACGTACCGTCGCAAGATGCGCCCGCGGGTCATGGCGAAGATCGAGGAATTCGCCTCGGGCCGTGCCGACGTGGTGCTGCTGTCCAACCGGCGGCAGACGCGCCGCTGGCTGCGGAAGGTCGCCGCCGAGCGCCGCTGAGCACTCCGCGCGCCCGAGGGGAGGGCGCGGCATGAGCGGAACCAATCCCTTTCTGGACCCCGCGCGGCAGGCGGAGCTGTACGGGCACGCCTCTCGGCTGGCCGGACGGTCCAACGCCCTGATGCGGGCGAAGACCTCTGGGCGCCCCGTACCGGACACGATCGTCGGGCTGGTGCGCAACCACCACGAGCGACCGGACCGTCTCGGCCTGACCCTGGACCTCGGCTGCGGTCGCGGCACGAGCAGCCTGACCGTCGCCCAGGAACTCCGTCCCCGGCGCGTCGTCGGCCTCGATGCCGCGCCGGCCCTGATCGAACAGGCCCGCAAGCGTGCCCAGCGGTTGCCCGGCCTCCCCGTGAGCTTCCTCCAGGGCGACTTCCACCATCTCCCGGTGCCCGCCGGGGCGTGCGACGTCATCGTCGCCGCGTTCTGCCTATATCACTCTCCGCACCCGCAGGCGGTAGTCGCGGAGATCGATCGGGCGCTCGCTCCCGGCGGTCTGGCCGTGCTCGTCACGAAGGGGCTCGACAGCTACCGCGAGATGGACCAGCTGGTCGCTGCCGCCGGCCTCGACGCGCAAGCAGAGCAGCACGAGAGCCTGTACATCTCGGCGCACAGCGGCAACCTCACCGACCTGGCCGCCGTGTCGCTCGACGTACTCGCCGTGGAGCACGAGGAGCACAGCTTCACCTTCGACGGCCACGAACACGTCGCCGAGTACCTGGCCACCAACCCGAAGTATGACCTCGCCCCTGGCCTGTACGGCAATGCGGGCGCGCTCGCGGCGACCCTGCACGAGTTCCTGCCGGACCAACCCCTCACCACCAAGTCGCTCGTGACCTTCGTCGTGGCCCAGTCAGGGGGAGGACGGTCGTGAGCGTTCGCCAGTTCACCAAGCACTACGAGACCCCCCGCCAGGTGGCCTCGGCAGCCCGCCATCACGCCTGGCTCGCCGAGCACGCGCGGGCGCTGCGGCTGCCGGCGCTGACTGTGGTCGGGCCGACGAGCCTGACGTACGAGTGGATCGAAGGCCGTCCGGCCAGGACCGAGGATCTGCTGACCCTGGCCGGGCTGCTGGGCGACGCCCACGGAGCCGCCTGGGCCACCGACCTCCGGCCGGCCTCTCTGAACACGCCGCACCAGTTCTGGGACGGCATCGCGTTCGGCGACTACATCGGTCCCCGGCAAACCGCCCTCCGAAGAAGGCTGGATCAGGGGTACCTGCCGGACCGGGTCGCCCTCCACGTGATGCTGACGTTGCTGGAGAAGACCGCCGAGGGGCCAACGGCCTTCTACAAGGACAGCAACCCCCGGAACTTCATCATCACCGAGGCCGGCGACTTCTACATGGTCGACACCGACGACCTCACGCTGGCCCCGATGGGGTACGACCTGGCGAAGCTGATCGCGACGCTGGTCCTGACGTACGGGCCTCTGCCGGCCCCAGTCGTCGACTCCGCCCTGCGCGCCTACAACGAGGCCGCCGGACGCCACGATCCCCGGCTCGGCACCACGGATCGCGAGCGGCTCGACGACTTCCTCGCCCTGCACGCCGTCCTGACGGCCCCGTATGCCGGGCTCAACGGCTACCGCTACAGCTGGTCGCCCCAATCATGCCCCCGAGGTTCCGCATGATCACCACAGAACTCGTCTTCGTCCGCCACGGCGAGGCCCAGTGCAACGTCGACGGCCTGGTCGGCGGCCCGCGCACCTGCACCGGGCTGACCAACCGCGGCTACACGCAGGTAGAGCGGGTCGCGCTCCAGCTCGCCCCCGAGCACCGCGACAAGCCGTTCGACGCGCTGTACACCGGCCCCGCATCCGCCTGCGCCAGACCGCCGAGATCATCAGCCAGGCCCTCCGGCTCCCCATATCTACGGACGACCGTCTCGACGGTCCCGTCCACGGCGCCGCCGACGGCCAGCCCTGGACTGAGGTGAAGACGGCCGCCGACGGCGGACCGCACGCCCACCCCGACAAGCCTTGGGCTGCTGGATCCGACACCTGGAACGGGTACCTGGAGCGAGCCAGCCGCTTCCTGCTGGAACTCATCGACCAGCATGAAGGCGAACGCGTCCTGTTCGCCGCCCACGGCGAGACCGTAATCGTCGCGCACACCCTGCTCTTGGGCATCCCGCTCAGTTCCCCTTCCGGATTCACGGTCTCCCACGGGTCCATCACGCGCTGGCAGCACCACCTCAACCGTCTTGGACAGAGACGGTGGATGCTCGACCGCCACAACGACACCGAGCACCTGTCCGCCTTAGCGCAGGGGGCTGCCTCGTGATCACACTGTCCGACGACCCCCGCCTGAACCTGGCCCGCGGCGCACTCGGGGTGGTCCGGGTCGTGCACGATCCGACGCTCCCGCCCCGAGTCCTGCGCCTGGTCAACGCCGACGGCGACGAGTTCTTCGCCAAGCAGCACAGTGAACGCGACCGATACATCCGTGAGCTACACGCCTATCTCGCCTGGGGAGACCATTTGGTCGGCCACGTCCCCCGTGTGGTGGGCCGGCAGGACAGGACGTGCACCCTGCTGCTCGCCGCTGTTCCCGGCGTACGGGCGGATACGGTCGCGCCGGGGTCGCCCGAGGAGGAGCAAGCCCACTACGAGGCCGGGCGCGTGCTGGGCAAGCTCCACCACGCCACCTCGGTACCGCGTACCGGCGCCGTCGGCACGGAACTCGCTGAGCGGCTGCGCGACTGGTCCGCCCGCGCAGACCGGGCTGGCCTCATCTCCGCGGTCGAACGCGACCGCCTGAGCCACAACGCGGACGTCCTGGCGAACACGCTCATGGACAGCGCGGTATGCCACCTCGACTACCAGCCGCGGAACTGGCTCCTCGGGAACGCCTTCGGGGTGTGCGACTTCGAGCACATGCGCCGCGACGCCCGTATCCGCGACTTCGCCCGGCTCGAGTTCCGCCGCTGGCAGGCCGCCCCCAACCTCCGGACGGCGTTCTTCGCCGGATACGGACAGCCTCTGAACGACACCGAACAGCGGCTGCTGGAGTCTTTCGGCGCGATCGAAGCCGTCACAGCCGTGGTCCGCGGGCACGAGCAGGACGACCTCGCCCTCAGTACCCACGGCCGGACCGTTCTGGCCCGCCTCGTCTAAGCCACCCCTCCCCCAGAATCCTGGAGATCTCCGTGTCACAGCACCCATCCCACCTGACCACCGCCGTCCCCCGCCGGGCTGTGGTGACCGGCGCCGCGGGCTTCATCGGCTCCCACCTCGTGCACGCCCTCGTCCAGGCCGGCGCCCTCGTCGTCGGCGTTGACCGGCGCGACGCGGCCACCGACCCCACGGCCGCAGCCAACCTCGCCGTCCTGCAGGGGCTTCCGGGGTACATGCACGTCACCGCCGACCTCCTCAGCTGCGCGATCGAGCCGCTTCTCGTCGACGCGAACGCCGTCTTCCACCTGGCTGGTATCCCCGGGGTGCGCCCCTCCTGGGGGTCGAAGTTCAGCGAGTACGTCGCCTCCAACGTCATCGCGACCCACCGCGTCATGGATGCCGTCACCCGGATGGGCGTTCCCCGGCTCGTGGTGGCTTCCTCCTCCAGCGTTTACGGCCCCACCGACGGCGGGGCGAGCGTGGAGACCGACCGGCCCCAGCCGGCATCCCCGTACGCGGTCACGAAACTCGCTGAGGAGCAGCTCTGCCTCGCGCACTCCGCCCAGGCCCACTGTCCTACCAGCGTCGTCGCCCTGCGGTACTTCACCGTCTACGGCCCTCGGCAGCGACCCGACATGCTCACGCACCGCGCCCTCACGGCCGCCCTGACCGGCCAACCGCTGCGCCTGTACGGGGATGGTCACCAGCGCCGGGACTTCACGTACATCGAGGACGCAGTGAGCGCCACCATCGCCGCGGCGAGCATCCCGACGGCCAGCGGGGTGATCAACGTGGGGGGCGGTTCGAGCGCCTCCCTGCTCGAAGTGATCAACATCGCGAACAGCCTCGCCGGGCGCGAAATCCAGATTCACCAGGAGAACCCCCGCAGCGGCGACGTCCTCACCACACGTGCCAACCCCGGCCGCGCCCACGAGGTCTTGGGCTGGCAGCCCCACGTCGACCTCCACAACGGCATGCGGGCCCAGATGCGGGCCCTGGCCGCCGAGTCCGCCGCGTACGGCCGCGCGGCATAGCCAGCAGGGCCAAGAGGAGTTGCAGTGGAGAGTCCTGAGAGAGCCCGGCTGGACGCCTTCTTCCGGCAGATCACAACACGCTTCCCCGCCGGCGACCACGTCACCACCCTGATCATCACGCACCTGCTCTCCGAGCGGCCGGCGTTCCTCCGAGCGATGGCCGCGACGTCCACGGTCGGTGCCGTCCTGCCCAAGCCCAGGTCCGTAGACCAGCCGACGCTGGAGGCGGTCCGACGTGCCTTCACCGTCCACGATCTCAGCCGAGAGCTGTTTGAGGACTCGACGAGGGCGTTGGAGTACCTGGAGGACACGGTCGGCGGCCGGAACGTCGTCCTGGTGGACATCGGCGGCTACTTCACGCCGTGCCTCGACACCGTTGTGGAGAAGTTCTCCGGCCGCATCCTCGGCGTCGTCGAGGACACCGAGAACGGACACCAGAGGTACGCGGCACTCGACCACCTGCCCTGTCCCGTCGTCTCGGTGGCCCGCTCCCCGCTGAAGGACTGCGAGGACCACCTCGTGGGCCGGTCCATCGTCTTCTCGACCGACGCGCTCGTACGTGCCCGCGGCGACATCCTGACCAGCCGAAACGCCTGTGTCATCGGGTTCGGCAAGGTCGGCCGAGCCATCGCTCAGACGCTACGTGCCCAGGACCTGCGCGTTACCGTGCACGACACCGATCCGGTCAAGAGAGTGCAGGCACACTCCCAGGGCTTCCGTACGAGCACGTCGATAGCCGAGGCGCTCCGAGACGCGGACCTAGTCCTGTGCGCCACCGGCAACCTCGCTCTCCGCCAAGGCGACTTCGCCGCCCTGCGCAACGGGGCGTACGTCGCCTCGGTGACGTCCTCGGAGGACGAACTCGAACTCGGCAGCCTCCACGGGCTCTACCAGCGCACCCTGGCCGGCGAGCATCTGACGCGGTACGAGATCACCGGCCACTACTTCTACATCCTCGCCGACGGCGGCGCCGTCAACTTCGTGCACGGCGCCGCCGTCGGCACGTACATCCATCTCGTCCAGGCCGAGATACTCGCCGCCACCGCGGCCCTCAGCGAGGGCCACTTCCAGCCCGGCCTCCACGAAATGCCCGCACGCGATCGCCAGGCCATCGCCAGGATCTGGATCGACTACTTCGACAGGTGATGCCATGCCGCCGTCTCCCGACCACATCCGCGCCACCGTCGAGGCGTACCTCACCCGCTACCCGTCCGAGCGCGATGCTCTGGCTGCGCTCTTCGATGCTCTCGCCGGCGAGGACGACCCGACCAGCCGCAAGACGTTTCCCACGCACGTTACCTGCAGCGCCATCGTCATCGACGGCAGCAGCCGGGTGTTGCACATCCAGCACAACGCGACGGGCAAGGTCCTCGCGCCGGGCGGTCACAACGAGCCGGGCGACCAGAACCTTCCCGGTGCCGCCCTGCGCGAGCTCTTCGAGGAGACCGGCATCCCTCGCGACGCCATCCTCCCCCTCCCGGGATTCGAGACCGTACCCCTGGACATCGACGTACACGGCATCGCCGCCAACCCCGCGAAGGGCGAGCCGGCGCACCAGCACGTGGACTTCCGCTGGGCCTTCCTCCTGCGGGCCGAACACGCGGTGACTCTCCAGGCCGAAGAGGTCAGCGGCTACGCGTGGCGGTCGTTCGAGGACTCCGCCTCGCCCACCGTCCGCGCCAAGCTGGCTCTCCTCCCCCGCCCCACTCATTCCTGACACTTACCTACGGGAGTCCGCCGTGGCCGCCACCACAGCCGCACCATCAAGCACAGCGCCCCGCCGCCACATCGCCGTCATCCCCTGCCGCTGGGGAGCCTCCCGGTTTCCGGGGAAGCCCCTTGCGCAGCTCGGGGGCAAGCCGCTGCTGTGGCACGTCCATCAGCGCTGCCTGGAGGCGAAGCGCCTCGACGGGGTGGTCGTCGCCACCGATGACGAGCGCATCGAGGAGGCGTGCCACGAACTGAGCATCGAGTGCGTGCGCACCGGAGAACACCTCACCGGCACCGATCGGGTCGCGGAGTGCGCGGAGCGCCTGCCCGCCGACGCGTACATCAACGTCCAGGGCGACGAGCCGTTCATCTCACCCGCCGCGATCGACGCCGTCTCCGAAGCTCTAGAGCAGCTGGCGCCCGGAACGCTCGCAGTGAACGCGTACACGGAGCTTCAGGACGTCGGTGCCGTCCTGGACCACAACGTCGTCAAGGTCGTCGTCGATGCACAGCACAACGCCCTGATGTTCTCCCGGCAGCCGATCCCCTACCCGCGCGGGGACCGGCCAAGATACCTGCGTCAGCTCGGTCTCTACGGCTTCACCGGAACAGCCCTCAGCTTGTTCCAGTACCTCCCGCAGGGTCCGTTGGAGCGTACCGAGGGCGTGGAGATGCTGCGCTTCGTCGAACACGGCCACGGCCACGGCGTACGGATGCTCCCTGTCATAGACGACGGTCTCGCAGTCGACACACCGGAGGACCTCGCGCGGGCCAGCATGCTCCTACGCTCCCAGCCGGTCCGATGACTGGCCAGTCCCTGCTCCTCATTGAGCCCGCAGGAAGGCGTTGCCGGTCCGTCACGGCAGCCCTGGGCGCGGGGCCCGAAAACCCAAGCGTCACACGCGTACCCAACATCGGCGTGTCGGCCACCGGTCGATCGGTGGGCGTCCGGGCCGAACAAGGATCCGTGGACCCTACATGCGACGTCGAGCGCTCCATCTCGGGGTTCCGGCAACGGCTCAAACACGCGTGTTCGATATCGGGGTCCACCTCGTTGACCTCGATGTCGTCGTGCAGGGCCCACAGATCAGGGATAGAGGACCGCAGTTGAGCACAGCAAGCACACGCGAGTTCAACCAGGACGGCAAAGTTTCTCCTCCGCTGCCAGCGAGGATCCAGTGCACGGGGCAGTACTCCACTAACTCCCTCGCTCAAGCCTCCTTCCGCAAGCACTGCGCCCAGGTCCCGAAGGTGCCGCACCGCATCATCGGCATGTCCCGGTGTATCGACAGCCAGGCGGTGTTACTCAGCCCGCGGGGGCTTGACGTTCGCACGCGCCGCTCGGCACGACCGGATACGAGGTGGGCGGCATGAGCGAGCCCACCGATGCAGCCGCCGACACCATTCCGGCACCGCGGCCCGCCTCCCTGCCCCTGCCGCCGACGACCGTGCCCGCCGGGCCGGAGGACGGCGACGTGACCGATGCGATGGAAGAGGCGTACTGGTCCGTCCACGACGGCGCCGCCGCCAGCGCCACGGTGCGTCAGGTCCTCGCCCGTCTGCCCAGGATCACCGCCCTGATCGGGCGGCTCGCCTGGCAGGCGGACCGCGCGTCCACCCTCACGGCCGTCGTCTGCCAGCTGGCCTCGGCCGCCATGGCTGCCTTCGGGCTGATCGCCTCGGTCGGAGTGCTCCAGCACCTGTTCGCTCAGGGGCCCACGCCCGATCGCGTACGCGCAGCCATCCCCCAAATCCTCCTCGTGGCGGGCTTCCTCGCCGCCCGGACTCTGCTGGAGGCCGCCGTCTCGGTGGCCCAGGCACGCGTCACGCCCAAGATCCGCACCGCGCTCGAATGCGAGTTTCTGAGCCTCACGGCGCACGTACGGCTGGAGGCCGTGGAGGACGCCGACTGGCACGACGAGGTGCACCGTGCCAACGACCGCGGGCTCTTCTACGCCCGGATGATCGTCGGGCAGGTCGTCTCCCTGGCCTCCGCGGCCCTCGGCCTCATCGGCACCGCCGGCGTCCTGAGCGTCCTCCACCCCGCCCTGCTCCCGCTGCTGTTGCTGTCCGTCCTGCCAGTGGGGGCGGCCGCCGTGCACAGCGCGCGGGCCCGCTTCCACTCCTTCAAACGCTGGAACGCGCTGCAACGCCGTGTCCGGGTGTTCTCCTGGCTGCTGCTCGACGTGGACGCGGCCGCGGAGCTGCGCTCCGACACGGCCCAAAGCTCCCTGCTGGACGAGCACCGCCGCCTGACCGTCAAGATCGCCGATGAGGACACCCGTCTAGGCGTGAACTCGGCCCTGATCAACCTCGCGGGCCGGGCGGTGGGCGGGGTCGGCACCGGCATCACCTACACCGCGCTGGCCGCCATGCTGATCGCCGGGTGGCTTCCCCTTGCCGCCGGGGCCGGAGCGGTCCTGGCCATCCAGTCCGGACGGTCCTCCCTGACCCAGCTCATCGAACTCGCCCACCTCGTCTACGAGCACGCCCTGTGGGTCGACGACCTCCTCGCCGTCCAGGAGAACAGTCGCCGTCTCCTGCCCCGTACGGCCGATGTGCGGGCACCGGAGAAGGTGAAGCAGATCACCGTCCAGGACGTCCACTTCACCTACCCCGGCAAGGACACACCCGCGCTCAACGGCGTCTCCTTCACACTCCGCGCCGGGGAGACGGTGGCGTTCGTCGGCCTCAACGGATCAGGGAAGTCAACCTGCGCGAAGATGCTGGCCGGCCTGTACGAACCGCAGAAGGGCAGCGTGAGTTGGGACGGCATCGACGTACGCGAGATGGACGCGAAGTCGGTGCACCAGCAGGTCGCCTGCGTGCTGCAGGACCCCGTGCGGTTCCCCTTCAGCGCCCTGTCGAACATCACCGCCGGCACCGGCACGCTCACCGAGGCCGAACCCCAGCGCGCCATGGCCGCCGCACAGGCCGCAGGAGCCGACGGGGTCATCGCCGCACTTCCCGCTCAGTGGCAGACGCTGCTGTCGAAGCGGTTCAAGGGCGGGCAACAACTCTCCGGCGGACAGTGGGCGAAGATCGCCGTCGCCCGGGGCCTGTACAAGACGGCGCCGCTGCTGCTCCTGGACGAGCCGACGGCAAGCATGGACCCGCCTTCCGAGCACGCCGTGTACGAGGCGGTTCTGCGCGGCCGGCTGCGCACCGACCAGATCACGGTGCTGATCTCCCACCGGCTCGCCAGCGTCGTCGACTGCGACCGGATCCTCGTCTTCGACAGCGGCCGCATCGTCGAATCCGGATCCCACGATGAACTCATGGCCAGCGGCGGCGACTACGCCGCCATGTTCACCCTGCAGGCCAGCGGCTACCAGCCCGGCGCCGCCGCAGCCGCAGCCGCAGCCGAGGAGGCGGGCCGATGAACCGCTCACCAGCCGAGGAACGCCGGAGCTCGCCCCGGCCGAGGTGCTGCTCGAAGGGCTCGGACTGTGGTGAGCCTGCCTCCGCGCCGGCCAGCGAACCGCCACCGGCCCCAGTCGGCCGCCCCCGCCTTTGCATCCCGACCTCAAGGAGCCTGTGATGACCGTTTCCGACGACCCGGGCGGGACTGCTGCGCTGCTCGTTGACTCGCGTGGCCGTTACCTGCTGCACCTGCGCGACGCCAACAAGAAGATCTGCGACCCGGGAACGTGGAGCATCCCCGGCGGCGACCGCGAAGGATCGGAGACCTCACGTGAGGCGGTGGAGCGGGAACTGCTGGAGGAGACCAGCCTGGTGGTTCCGCTGGAGGAGTTCACGGTGGTCGACTCCCTGGGCCCCGACGGGACCAAAGGCCGGATTCGCGTCTACCTCGGAACCTGGGACGGCAACGCCGACGAACTTCCCTGTCCCGAGGGCATCATGTTCCGCCATTTCGACGCCGCCACCATCCCATACCTGACGATGTGCCGGTGGACGAAGGAGGTCATCGACCTCCACCAGGCCCAGGCCCCCACCCGGCCCCCCGTACCGGCGCAGGCTCGACCCGGAAGTCAGGCACGCCTCAACGTCGTCGGCGTGCACCTCTACCTCGAGCAGGACGGCAAGGTGCTGCTGGGCCTCCGGCACCCCGACGCCGCCTTCGCAGCCTCCACCCACCACTTCCTGGCCGGCCACTGCGAACAGGAATCCGCCATCGCCTGCCTGATCCGCGAGGCACAGGAAGAAGCCGGGATCGCAATCGCCCCCGCAGACCTGGAGCTGGTCCACGTCGTGCACCTCGTGGACCACCCCGGCGGGCAGCCCCGCATGGGGCTCGTCTTCCGCGCCCAGAAGTGGACGGGAACGCCGGAGGTACGCGAGCCCGACCGCTGCGTGTCCTGGGGCTGGTGGCCCTCCGACGCCCTCCCCGACAAGACCGTCCCGTACACCCGCGCCGCGATCGAGGGCATCCGGGCCGGCCGCCTCTACACCGAATTGGGGTGGTGACTGTGGCCTCCATCCCAAGCACCTCAGTGGATGCGGGCCCGCAGCGGCTCGGCAGCCGCCCGGTGCTGCCAGGGGCGTCCTACCGGATTGCCCCTACCTCGGTCGTCGCTGCTCACCGAGCGCCCCGGAGAAGCCCAGGAGGGATGCCGTGACTGCCTGTCCTGACTCTTCCACCGCGCCCAAGTCGTTATGGCGGCACCGCGACTTCCGTCGCTACCTGACCGGCCAGACCGCCAGCGTGGCCGGCAGCTCGATCAGCTCGATGGCGATCCCGGTGCTCGCCGTACTCCACCTGGACGCCACCCCCGGCCAAGTGGCCTGGCTGGCGTTCTGCGGGCAGCTGCCGCCCGCACTGCTCGCTCTGCACGCCGGTGCACTCGCCGACCGGCACTCCAAGCGACGACAGATGATCACCGGTGACCTGGTCAGTGCTACGGCGCTGGCGACGGTGCCGGTGGCCGCGGCCCTGGAGGAGCTGACCCTGTTGCAGCTCATGGTGGTCGCCGTGGTTCAGGGTGCCGCGGGTGTGCTGCACGATGCGGCGGCGATCAGCCTGCTGCCGACACTGGTCGATCGGTCCCTGATCCAGCGGGGCAACAGCCGCATCGGGGGCCTGTTCGCCATCGCCACGACCGGTGGCAGCAGTCTCGGCGCGGCGCTGACCGCGTGGCTCGGCCCGGCCCGTGCCCTGCTCGGGGACGTCGGCTCCTATCTCCTCAGCGCCTGGTGCACCACCCGTATCCAGGCCCGCGAGACGACCCCGGCACGGCCGAAGCAGCGTCGGCTGCGGACGGAGATCGCCGAGGGCCTGCGATACGTGCGCGACGATCAGCGGCTGAGCGTGCTCACCTGGGTCAACGCCACCACGTCGCTGGCCCTGGCCGTGCTCAACACCCTGTGGGCGCTGTACCTGCTGCGGGTCCTGGAGATGAGCGCGACCGCCTTCGGCGTGGTGCTGGGGATCGGCGCCCTGGGCGCGGCGGCCGGGGCTCTGTCCGCCCCTGCCGTCGCACGGCGGTTCGAACCCGGTCCGATGATGCTGGGCGCGCTTGCGCTCACACCGCTCACTCAGGTTCCGCTGCTGCTGGCCTCCCCAGGGCTCGGCTGGGAGATCGTGATCGGCGGAGCGTTGTTCCTTCAGCTGGCCTGTGCGGGGGCGGCGGGCACCACCCAGCGGTCGATTCGCCAGATCATCACCGAGGACAGCATGCAGGCCCGGATGCAGGCCGTGAGCACGTGGCTGACCTCCGGCGCCCGGCCGTTGGGCGCACTACTCGCCGGCGGGTTCGGCACATGGGCCGGCGTGCGCCCCGCCCTGATCGCCGGTTCTTGCCTGCTCGTCGTACCGCTTGTGGTCCTGGCCCGCTCACCGCTGCGCGCCCTGCGGCAGATGCCCGCCCCTCCGCCCAGCCCCGACACCGCGGAACAGCGGCCTCCCGCTACCGGGCCGGTCGTGCCCGCGCCGGGGCCTGCACCCGCCGCGGAGGGCTCGATGGACGGAGGCATGCCGTGAAGCAGCTGAACACCGGCGGTACGGAAGTCGGGCCGACCGCCCCCGCACTTCCCGAACCCCGCAACGCAGCACCCGCCCCCTACGCCCCGGATCCGCAGGTCGCGGCCGCACGGACAGAGATGCTTGCCCGCCTGGAGGAGGCCGGCGACCTTCAGGCCGGCCCGGTGCGCGATGCGCTGCTCGCCCTGCCGCGCGAGACGTTGATGCCGCAGGCGTACGTACGTCGCAGCGCCCCCGACGAACCGCCGCGCTGGGAGCTGCTGGACTGGGCGCGCCCCGACGATCGGGAGGAGCTTGCGGGTCTTCTCCACAGCGGGGACAGCGTGTCCATCCAGCACGAGGGCGAGCCCATCCTCGGCCGGCTCCCCGGCATCCGGTCCGGGGGCTCCATGACGGCGATGTCGAGCACGACGGGCATGACCGCCGACCTGTTGCAGCGCCTGGACTTGCGCCGCGGGCAGCGGGTGCTGGACGTCGGCACCGGTGCAGGCGTGACCGCCGCCGTGGCCTGTTTCGTTTGCGGCGACGACGGCGTCGTCAGCCTCGATATCGACCGGCACGTCAGCGAGGCCGCCCGCGCGCATCTGATGGCCTTGGGGTACCAACCTGCTGTTGTGACCGGGGACGGCCTGTCCGGCTGGCCCGAGTTGGGCCCGTACGACCGGATCTTCGTGTCCTTCGCCGTTCCCCGGATCCCGCCGGCCCTGGTTGCCCAACTCGCGCCAGGTGGACGCGCGCTGATGACGCTCGGCACACCCTCGCCGTCCTGGCCGGGCCTGGTGGTGATCACCAGAACCCCGACCGGCGTTGCAGAGGCGGAACTGGTCGCGGTGGAGTTCGGGCACCGCGGGGGCGCCGGATTCGACCGGCTGTTCCTGTCCGCCGCCTTCCGTAATCGGATCGCCGCATCCGAGGGCGGCCGGACCCGGCGCAGCCGGCTGGAGCCGCCGGCGGATGCCGACCGGGGCATGTGGCTGGCCCTGGACCACCTCGACCCCGGGCTCGTCCGTGACTTCAGCGCGGAAGACCTGACGATCGGTGCACCGCGGTGCGGTTCCTGGGTGCAGGCGCGCCGCGTCGGTCATCGCCGCTGGGAGGTCACCTCTTTCGGGCCGCGTGATATCTGGGCGGAGATTCATGACGTCGCTGACCGCTGGCGCGCGGCCGGCTCGCCGCACACCTACCGGCTGGAGATCGATGACGACGGCGTCCAGCGGGTGACCAGCCGCTGCGGCGCGCTGTCCTGGACGCTGACCGGCGCCTCTCACACCGGTACGGGGGCGACGGGCGAACTTGACCCGCTCTTGGAGAAAGGCGACAGCCATGCATGCTGATCCCGCCACGGCCACCAGCACCGCCGTGATCCTCACCAACAGCCGCGGGCAGTACCTGCTGCACCTGCGCGATGCACACAAGCCGATCTGCGATCCGGGCACGTGGTCGCTGATCGGAGGAGGCCCCGAAGGGCAGGAGACGCCCGACGAAGCGATCGTCCGCGAGCTCCGCGAGGAGGCCGACCTCGTCATCCCCGGCCTGACGCTCTTCACCACGGTGAGTGCCTCGGGCCCCCACGTCACCGAGGGCCGGATCCAGGTCTACGAGGGCCGGTGGGACGGCGACGCCGACCGGCTGCCGGTCACCGAAGGCATCATGTTCCGCTGGTTCGACGTGGACACCATGGTCCACCTCTCCATGTGTCCCTGGGCGTACGAGGCGATCCTCGCCCACCATGCGAAGAACCCCCTCAGCGAGATCGCGCCGGTACCCGGGCAGCGGCCCAGGGCGTCACAGGGCGGTGCGGGGGCCGTGAAGAACGTGATCGGTGCCCACCTCTACCTGGAGCGCGACGGGCGCACCCTGCTCGGACTACGCCATCCCGACGTCGCATTCGCCGCCGAGCAATGGCACGCGCTCGCCGGACACGTCGAGCGGGAATCGGTGCGGTCCTGCCTGGTAAGGGAGGCTGCCGAGGAGGCCGGTCTCGTCATCAGGCCGGAGGACTTGGAGCTGGTGCACACGGTCCACCTTCTCGACCACGCCGATGCCGAGCCCCGCATCCAGCTCTTCTTCCGAGCCACGACGTGGTGCGGAGAGCCGGAAGTACGCGAACCGGACCGGTGCGTCGGCTGGGAGTGGTGGCCACTCGACGACCTGCCGGAGCCGATGGTGCCCTACACCCGTATGGCCATCCACGGCATCCGCTCCGGCCGCTCCTACTCCGAGATGGGATGGGCGTGAACGTCGAACCACCAGGGCCCGATCGCCCCGACGAACCGTCCGTCGACCCTGAAGACGCCTTGTTCACCGTCCTGCTGGCCCGTCGGCCAGGAGCGGCGTCGTGAGCGGCGAGCGGCGGCACCGGGAGCCGGTCGACGTCCACCTGATCCTGCGCCGTGACGGCGCCGCCGGCCCGGAGGTCCTGCTGTCCCGCCGGGCTGGGAACGTCTACGCCTCGGGCCTGTGGCATCTGCCCTCTGGACACCTCGATGGCCCGCACGAGGATGTCGTCGGCGCACTGATCCGCGAGGCGTACGAGGAGACCGGCGTCGTCATCGAACCGGCCGAGGTCCAATTCGCGGTCACCGTCCACCACCGCAGCCCTGGTGGCATGTCCCGGACCGGGATGTTCTTCGAGGTACACACCTGGCAGGGCACCCCCGCCGTTCGGGAGACGACCGTCTGCGACGCGATGGACTGGTTCGGTCTCGACGCGCTGCCGGAACCGATAGTCGCGTACTGCCGTGCAGGGCTGGACACCTACCGGGCCGGCCAGGCGATGGCCGTGCACTTCCAGCAGCCCGGCGATCCGATCGCCTACGACCCCGACCTCGACCGGCGCCGGCCCGTCCCCGCCGCCGGTACGGCCGGGCCGGGTGCCCGGCTGCGGGAGTTCACCGAGCGGGCCGTCGGTCGCATCGCCGACTGGAGGGACGTGTCTTGGGCGCGGGAGGGCAGCCAGGTGTGGCGTGCTGTCGGCGCCGAGGACGGGGTGTGGTTCGTCAAGGTCCACCAGAACGATCGCTTCCACCAGCGGGAGGTGTCCGCGTACCGCACCTGGGTCCCCGGCCTGGGCGTGGCCGCGCCCCGCCTGGTGGCCGCCGACGAGGTGCTGAGGGCCATCGTCATCACCGCGGTACCGGGCCGCTCCCTGCACGGCGCCGTCCACCCACCGGCAGAACAGCGGCGGATCTTCCACCGCATCGGCCGGCTCGCGGCAGCCATCCACCACAGCGCACCTGCCCGGCCGGCAACCGGCGACACCTTGCCCCTGGGGAAGTGGGAACGTCACCTCGACGCCGCTCGCCCTCACCTCGCCCCCGGAGACGAGGAGTTCATCCGGGCGATGGTGGTGAAAGCCGCGGGGCTGCCTCCCCTGGAGGCGGGGCCCACGCATGGCGACTTCCAACTGCGCAATCTGCGCTGGGACGAGGCCAGCGGAAGCCTTTACATCATCGACTTCGAGCGCAGCGAAGACGGCCCGGCCGTACGGGACTTCGTGCGCCTGTCCGACGCCTGGGCGGGCCGGCCGGACCTTTACGAGGCCGTGATGGACGACTACGGCCGCCCGTTCACCCCGGCCGAGGGGGAGCACCTGGCCGTCCTGGACGCCCTGGACGCCCTCTCCGGCATCCAGTACGGCGCCGCCCACGGCGATCCGGAGCTCGTCGAACGCGGCCACCGCACCCTGGCGCGCCTCCGCGCCACAAGCCACCCGTGAACACCGCCTTATCCACCGCACCCGACCAGTTGAGGAGCAGCACCGTGGGGTACACCGCTCGCGAGGAGTGGCAGCAGCACTACGCCGACGGGAAGAACTTCCGGCAGCTCGGTGACGCCGAGCAGGCTGTGTTCGCCGAGCACACGCCCGTCCCCGAAGGCGGCGGGCGGGCGCTCGACGTGGGATGCGGCACCGGCGAACTGGCCGCCTACCTCGCGTCTCTCGGCTACGCGGTGGACGCCGTCGACTTCGTCGGCAGCGCGATCGCCCGGGCCCGCGCGGAACACCCGGAAGTGGAGGGAGTGCGCTGGCTACAGCTGGACATCGAGAACGACGACCCGGCAGAGCTGCACCAGGGATATGACCTGATCAGCCTGCGCCTGATGTATCCCTTCCTGCGCGACCGCAGCCGCGTCCTGCACGCCCTCGGCGAGCGGCTGCGGCCCGGCGGCGCGCTCGTGGTCATCACTCCGGTGGCCGAGCACACCCCCGAGGAGCGGCGTGACATCGCCCTCGACGAGGACGAGATCGGCCTGCTCACCACCGGATGGAAGCAGGTCGTACGGCTGGAAGCGGACGAGCTCGCCGTCCTTGTTCTGCGCGGCTCCTGCCACAGGGACACCGCCGCGGTCGAGAGGCGGCAACCACCCACTGGTCACGCCGTGACCGGAGCCCTCGCGATCGTCACCGACGCGGCTGGGCGGGTCCTACTCGGCCGCTCGCGTCGGGGCATGTGGGAGCTGCCCGGCGGCAAGACCTCCGGACCGGAGGACTTCGCCGCGGCGGCGGTCCGCGAACTCGGTGAGGAGACCGGCCTGACGGCTTTGGCCTCGGAGGCGTATGTGGTCACGATGCTCGTCGACGACAGCCACGGCGTGCCCCGGCTCACGGCCGTTGTCCGTATCACCGCCTGGTCGGGAACCCTCACCAACCAAGAGCCGAAGTTGTTCGACCGGTGGGAGTGGCATGACCTGCACGCCCTGTCTTGCGTCGGCGATGTCTTCACCCCTGCCTCGCAGGCCCTGGACGCCATCTGGCCCGGGGTCATCCCCGACCTGCCGCCCGTCCACATCTACCCCCTCGCCGGCGACCAGCCGCCCGTGCCCGGCGAGCCGGCCGAAGCCGCCCGGCTGCGCCACGAGATGGCCGAGACGGTCATCGCCGGCGGCTGGGCCCCCTCCGAACAGGTTCAAGAGGCGCTGCGGACCGTGCCCCGACACCGCTTCGCCCCGGAAGCGAACCTCGCCACCGCGTACGACGGCGGCGACCGGGCCGTGATCACCCGGCGCGACGAGACAGGAGCCGCGATCAGCTCGGTGTCCGCGGCCTGGCTCCAGGCCGACATGATCGAAAGCCTGCACCTTCAGCCGGGCGCGATCGTGTTCGAGGCCGGGTCCGGCGGCTACAACGCCGAACTGATCGCCCACGTCGCCGGAACCGAGGGGCGCGTGGTCACCGTCGACATCGACCCGTGGGTCGTGCGCCGCACCCGCCGGTTCCTCACGGAGGCCGGCAGCGGACGCGTCACCGTCGTCGAGGCCGACGCGGCCCTGGGAGCACCCGCACACCTCGTGCCGCGCGGCGGCTTCGACGGCAGCGTGATCACCTACAACTGCTGGGACATCGCCCCGGCCTGGCGGGACCAACTGGCTGAGGGCGGAAGCCTGGTCCTGCCGCTGGAGATCGGCGGCTATACCCGGGCGATCACCCTCGAGCGGCGCGGCCACGTGCTGCACGCCCGCCACTTCACGTACTGCGGCTTCGTGCGTGACCAAGGGCAGCAGGCCCGCACCATCCCGGTCGCCGGCCTCCTCAACGGTGAGCTGACGCTCCGCTTTGAGAACGGCATCGCCGCCCCGACAGCGGGCTTGGAGGAGGCGTTGCGTGGGCCTCGGCACGAACTCGCCACCGGCGTGACCATGGGGGCGGGGGCCTATTTCGGCTCCCTGCAGCTGTATGCGGCCACCACCCTGCCCACCTTCTGCCGGCTGGCCGCGCACCAGGACACGGGCGTCACCGGCATCGTGAAGGACCGTGACACGCCGGCGATCCTCGGCGACGGCTCGCTTGCCTACCTGATGCACGTCCAGACCCAGTACGGCGAGCGCCCCGAGGACAAGAAGTGGGAGTGGTTCATCCATGCCTTCGGTGAGCAGGGTCCTGAGCTCGCGGAGCAGTTGGCGGCCACAGTGCGGTCCTGGGACCGCCACGTGCGCGCCGACGACAACAGCAAGCACGCTGATCCGATCCTGACCGTCCACCCGGCCGGTACGCCCGACGATCTGCTGCCTGCGGGGGATGTCCTGGACAAGGAGCACTGCCGCCTGGTGTTCCGGTGGCCGGGCCGCAACGGGCACCTCCCGGGCCCCGCTCGGCACACCGACGCGATCGCCGCGGCCACGGGAGAAGCATGATCATCTGGCTGAACAGCGCGCCGGCGGCGGTAGGCACGCGGGCGAGGGCGGCCTGACCGGCGCCTATGACCGAACAGCAGGACCCCGTCCATCCTCCGCCCCTGTCCGGCCGGCCAGACCACCGTCCCGGGAGATGCCCGTTGTTACCCAGTCTGCTCGCTGTCTTCGCTCACCCGGATGACGAGTCCCTCCTCGCTGGCGGGGTGCTCGCCCAGCACGCCGCCGCCGGGGCCCAAACGGCGGTGGTCACCGCCACCTGGGCCCCGGACAGCCGTCGGGCCGCCGAACTCGCAGCGGCGCTGGATGTCCTCAGCGCCGGTGCGCCACGGATGCTCGGATACGGTGACGCCCGCAACGGATCGTCGGCGCCCGGCCGACCCCGCTGGTGCGACGTGCCCCTGGACGACGCCGTCGCCCAGGTGGTCGCGCACATTCGGCAGGTCCGCCCCGACATCGTCGTCACTCATGACGCGCTCGGCCAGCTGACCGGGCACCCGGATCACCGGCGCACCCACCAGGTGACGCTGCTCGCTATGGAAGCAGCCGGAATCGCTCACCTTCACCCGGAGGCCGGCGAGCCCTGGCGGCCCCGCGCGCTCTATGCGGCCACCCACCCTCAGTCCGGGATCGGCGACCTCGGGCCGCTGCTGTGCGGGGTCGGCAAGACCCTGCTGGCCGTGCCGGACGAGTACGTCACCGCCGCCGTGAACGTGACGGAATGGATCGACCGCAAATGGCGCGCGATCTGCTCCCACAGCAGCCAACTCGAAGGCGAGCGACCGCTGCCCGCGCTGCTGTCCCGCGTCGACACGGAGAGGCGGGACCGCATTCTGGCCACCGAGTACTTCACCCGCCTCAGCCTCACGACCGGCGGCTCCGTCACGTCCGCGCTCACCAGCGGTCCGACCGTCCACGGTGAAGTCCCGTCGCGTCTGACCAGTCCCAACCAGCGACGTTGGCCCGTCCGATGACACGGACAAGGAGATCCATGCCCAGTTCATCCCACCTCTCCGGCCAGACGACCGGTCCGGCGTCGACCGGCCCCTCAGCCCCGGACGCGACCCCGGCCGCCAACGGTCCAGCCGTTGCACGGAGGACCGGGCGCTGCCAGTGCGGGAACATCGTGTACCAAGCGGAAGGCATCCCGGACGATCCGCATCTGTGCTCATGCCGACACGAGACACGCATCTCCGGCGGCCCCGCTGTCCTGTGGGTCGGCTTCCGTAAGGACAGGCTGACGTGGACGGGCCCAGGTGGCGAGCCGACGTGGTACGCGACCTGGCCGACTCTGCGCCGCGGCTTCTGCCCGCGCTGCGGAACACACCTCGTCTCCCTCGCCGACGACTCAGACATGATCATGGTCACCGGTTTCAGCCTCGACGACCGCAGCGGCACCGATCCCGTCGGACATTCCTATCGCGACGAGGCCGTCCCGTGGATCACCATCACCCTCGCTCCCGATCCGCAACGCTCCGCGGCCCCCTCACAGTGACGCATGGCTGCCGCCCTGACGACCATCGGCCCCTCCCGGCCCGCCGGCCGGCCGCCCGGTGTCGCCGGTACGCCACAACTCCCGACGCCACCTCTTTCGTAGACGAGAAAGGCTTCCGCTGTGACCACTCCACGGCTGGCACGTCCTGACGACGCCGGCGAGATCATCCGCCTCAGATCCGAGCTGATCTTGTCCGAACCCCTCGACGAGAACTGGCTCGCCAACTGCAGCGACCAGCTCGCTGCCCGGCTCCAGCCCGGTGGCGACGCCCGGGCCTACGTCATCGACGCCACCGGCGGAAGGCTCGCCACCTGCGCCCTTGCCTTCCTCCAGCCGCTTCTTCCCGCACCGAAGTACCCCAAGGGGCTGGCCGCACGTATCCACGCCGTCGCCACCGAACCCACCTGCCGGCGCCGGGGTTACGCTCGGGCCGCCCTCACCGCGCTCACGGACCACCTTGAGGAGGACGGCGTCACCCTCTACGAACTGCACGCCAGCGAAGGCTCGGCCCCGCTGTACGAGGCGCTCGGCTTCACACACGATCCCGCGCTCATGCGCATGACCCGATTCCCCAACTCGACCGGCGGGAGTACGACATGAACCGGCTGGCGGCAGTGATGCAGGCCCGCCACCCCGGCACGACCGCGTACGTCAGTGCATGGGCCCTGGAGGCATTGATGAATATCGTCCTGATGTCCGACCGCCGCGTCGCCGACTGCGGCGAGCCGCTCGTCGACGTCCGCGGAACCTTGTTGGTCGACGACCGCAGGGCCGACCCGGCGGGCGCCTTCGCCCATCTCCGGCAAGGAGTCCTCGACCGGCTCCTGTACGCCCAGTCGCTTCTGCCCGAGGGCCTTCGCCTTCTGTTCATCGAGGGGTACCGCCCGCCCGACCTGCAACAGCAGTACTTCGAGCAGTACGCGGACGAGCTGCGTACGGCCAACCCCACCTGGCCCCACGACCAAGTGCACGAGGCCGCAAGCCGGTACGTGTCTCCTCCGGAGATCGCGCCGCACAGCGCGGGCGCAGCAGTCGACCTCACCCTCGTGGACGCCGATGGCCACGAGCTGGACATGGGCACACACGTGTGAACGCGAGCCCCGAGGAAAGCGACGGTGCCTGCTACACGAGCGCGAAATCAATCAACCCCCAGGCCCGTACGAACCGGACCACACTGGCCAACGCCCTCTCCACCGCCGGACTCGTGAACTACGCGACCGAGTGGTGGCACTGGAGCCATGGCGACCGGTACTGGGCGCTGATGGCGCAGCAACCGGCCGCCCTGTACGGACCACGCGACCTTCCTTGATCAGGCCGTGCCGGGTCGGCCGGCCACACCCCACCGCTATCGCAGAAGGAACCGGAAATGCCACGCACCATACGGTTCGCCCACCCCGACCCAGACCAGCTCGGGCACAGCCTCATTGACAACGGCTCGGGGAGCGGGAGTCGCCTCGCGCCGCCAGGTCCCGGTGCCACCACGCCGGCTCCCCCTCAGCCCTTCCGCCTGAAAGCGATCAGCGATGACACCCAGCACGACCACCACCCAGTTTCGGATGGGTACCCGGCCCAGCCCCATGGCCATGGAGCAGACCGGTCGGGTCGAGACGGCCTTCCGGTCCCTGCACCCGCACATCGACCTCAAGATCTTCAGGATCACTTCCCAAGGTGACCAGCACCGAGGCCCGCTGGCCGAGATCGGCGGAAAGGGCGCGTTCACCCGCCACTCTGGACACCCTGCCACCCGGCACCCTCGTCGGCACGAGCGCACCCCGCCGGGCGGCACTACTCAAGGCCCTGCACCCGCAGTTGATCCCCGTGCCGATCCGCGGGAACGCCGACACCAGGATGAACGCGCTCGACACCGGGACCTTGGGCGCGGACGCGATGATCGCCGCCCTTGCCGGACTCCGGCGCCTCGGCCTCGCGGACCGCGCCTCACAGATCCTGGACCCCACGGTGTGGCTGCCCGCTGCAGGCGCCGGGATCGTCGTCATCGAGCACCGCGCCGACGACCCCACCACCAGCCGGCTCCTCGCCCCGCTCACCCACTCCCAGACGCGGGTCCTCCTGGACGCCGAACGCGCCGCCCTCGCCGCCCTGCGGGGCGGCTGCCTGACCGCCGCTTCCGTCCACGCCGCCCTCGACGAGGAACACGAGTGCGTCACCGTGTACGCGGTCGTCCTCAACCCAGACGGCGGTGCACCCCTTCGCACCGTCACGAGCGGCCCCGCAGCCGACCCCACGGGTGTCGGACGCCGGGCGGGAGAGCAGCTGCTGGACGCTGGCGCCGCCCGACTCCTGGGAGTACGGCCATGAGCGGCGCGACAGCGTCGGGGAGCGGCAAGGCCGCGGAGCGCACGGCGGTGTTCGTTCCGCCGAGCCAACGCGACGACCAGGTGCGGATGCGGAGGGCACACTCGGCTGCGGCCCGGAAGTTCGGCGTGGAGGCCACCGGGCCGGAAGTCTGGGGGTGGCAGGGTCGCACCATCGGCCGCCGAGCCGGCCGCTGGTGGCTCCGTCTTCTCTCCGTACCGGAGGACAAGCGCGGTGGTCGCCTGTGGGAGGGAACGGCCGCCGCCGACACTGCGCTTCCGCGCTCGGTGCCCCGCCCGCGGCTGCACGACCTGCTGGACTGGTCCGCAGGCGGCCAGGCGTACCGCGCGGAGTTGACCGAGTACGTGTCCCTGCCGGCTCTCCAGAGGGGCGGGCCCGTCCTCCATTCGGAGCTGGAGCTGCCCGACGCTTGGTGGGCGGACCTGCGGGCCGCCCTCGCCGCCATTGCGACCGTCGCCACCGAGCGACAGGCCGTGCGTCAGCAGTGGGTCGACAGGAACTTCGCCCGCTTCCTGGGCATGCCTGCGATCCGGATCACGGACTGGACGACGGGGCACGGCGACCTGCACTGGGCCAACCTCACCAGCGCGCCGCTGGTCATCCTCGACTGGGAGGGCTGGGGGAGGCTGCCCGTCGGCTACGACATCGGCCTCCTGCACGCGTACAGCCTGACCACCCCGACGACCGCCGAGCGAATCCGGACCCGGTTCGCCCACGTCCTCTCCACGCCGGCGGGAAGAACCGGTGAACTAGTGGCGCTCGCCCAACTCCTCCAGGTCGTCAGACGCGGCGGCCACCCAGAACTCGCCCCGCACCTCGCGCGGCACGCCCAACAACTGACCGGCATGCCCGTGCCAGACCCGACCTCATGAACACCTGGTACGGGCCGAACACAGCCGCGACCGCAGCCTCCGATCCGGAGACGCACTAGAAAACTGGAGCGCAGCGATCACCTCGCCGCTGGAGCCGTCCACTTGATGGCTTCGGCGGGTTCGGCAGGGCAGGCCCAGCACCGAGCGGGAGGGGCCTGCCCTGGTCGGGCCCCGGGCGCTACCTGCCAGGCCGGATGCTCGTAGCGTGGCCTCGCACGCTTACGGTGATGCGCTCGGCCGTCAGTCCCGGTGCGCGGCCCGCGCCGTCCGTACGCTCGCCTCCAGCGCGGCCATCAGGTCCACCGCCGGCTCAGGCTCAGGAGGGGCGGCGATCTCTCCCCCCGACACCTTGGCGCTGACCAGTTCTTCCAGCGCGTGCCGGTACTCGTCATGCAGCTCGCCGACTTCGATGCCCGTAAGCTCCCGTACCAACACCTCGGCGAGTTGCAGCTCCCGGTCCGTGACAGGCGCGGAGGAGGTGAGGTCTCCAGGGTCGCGCACCTCCTCGGGCCACAGCAGGCTCTGGCAGATCAGCAGCCCGTGGCGCGGTCGGAGCACGGCAAGCCGTTCCCTGGAGCGGACAGCAATCTTGCACACGCCCACGTACCCGGTGCGGGCGAGCGCCTCCACCAGTACTGGCGAACCCGGTTATGCGAACTTGCGGAATGGTTGAGCGTTCGCCGAGGTTGCGAGTGGACCCGACCCCGAACAAGGCCCCGGCTGGTTCCGGTGCAGCTGGTACGGGGCCGGTCGGCTGGGGGCCCGGGTTGAGCTCTGTGCGCCGTCCCGGTAAAGCGGTACCGCGACCATGCTGAGGCCCCGACGGATCGTCTTGGGTTCAGGATTCGGGAGAACCGGGGCAAGGCTCAGGGCCGCAGGACCCTGGTCCGTGAGCGGGAGGAATACTTCCGGCTCATGGACCAGGGCCTGAGCAGCGCCGAAGCCTGCAAACGCGTCGGGACCCCTCTCATCACCGTCGGCTGCTTGGCCGGCGCGTGACCTGGGGCTGGACGCTCCGGCCCCCGACTGAAGGAGGTGAACCTGCGGCACCCTCGCCATTGACCGCGCCAGACACGCAGGAGGGCCACGGCACCGGTTACGGCCTGGGCCTGCGGGCGTGCAGGACGTAAGCCGGCGGAGAGTTCCGCCAGACGGTGCGGCCGGGGACGACCTCTTCGAAGCGGTCGGCCAGCAGGTCGCGGAAACGGCGGGCGGAGGCCAGGGGGACGGCGTGGCGGTAGGCGAAGGTCGTCAAGGCGCCCGCCGGTGCAAGGACCGCGGTCAGTTCTTCGATGAGTTGTTCCTGGACCGTGGTGGGGAAGAGGGACCAGGGCAGGCCGCTCACCACCACGTCGGCCTGGTCGACGCCGCGTTCGTCCAGGAGCTGGCGCAGATCCGCGGCATTGCCCTGGATCACCTCGGTCGCCGGGTAGCGGTCGCGAAGGAGCTCGGCGAGGCGCGGATTGATCTCCACGGCGAGGTGACGGCCGCGTCCGGCGAGTTTGCGCTGGATCTCTGCGGTGAACGGTCCTGTTCCGGGGCCCAGTTCCACGACGACGGGTTCCCCGCGTTCTGGGATGGCGCACGTGACGGCGCGGGCCAGGTGCCGGGAACTGGGCGCGATGGCACCGATGTGTGAGGGCGAGCGCATCCACTGTCCCAGGAACAAGGTCGCCTCACAGTGGCGTGGGAGGTCCGTGGTGCCTCGATTGGTGTCGGTCATGTGGTTCCTCTGCCTGCGTGCGGATGCCGGTGCGCGGACTGATCCCGGCCAGGTCAGTAGGCCGGCAAAGGCAAGGGAGCCGCGGCCTTGCCTTCGCTCCGGCACCTGGGCGCATGAACGTTCACGAAGTCAGTGGCGGCGATCGTGGGGGTGAGCGGCATGCGTACGGCGGCCGGGCGACGGTGGCACGGCGGATGGGCCCGACCGCGCCCATGCCTGGCATCCTCAAGAACGTCGGCTGACGAAAGTGCCGCGCCGTCGCCGGGCGGCGCGGCACGCTTAAGCCGTGGGGACGAGCATCGACGTGACATCGATCAGCACGTGCTGTCACGTTGGCGATCTTGTGGCCGGGTCCTGTCGCCTCGCTGACTGGCGAGCGCACTGCGGGCGACCGCGCGGGCAATGTGCTTCGTCAGCTGGCCAGGATCACGGAGGCGACCGTCCGCCATCCCGCGTCGGTCCGGGCGGCCAGGTAGAGCACACGGACACGCTGGAACTCCTGCCCCTGGCTGTCCTGGCGCGCCCAGGTCACCTCGATCTGCGCGGCCCGCTCGTTGAGCGCGCGCACCACGGGGTCGAGGGCCTTGCTGCCCCCGTAGTCGGCGTCGCGCAGTGCGCGCAGCTCGTGTGCGAGTCCCTGGGAGAGCGCCTCGGCGGAGGTGAGAACGGTGTGGGCCGTCCCCGTGGTCATGCTGATCGGCACCGAGAAGTAGTCGAGGAGCGGCGCGGGATCGGTGCTCCCCTTTGCTGCCAGTCCGATGAACGTCTCGACGTAGCTGTCGAACCATGCCTGTGCTTCGTTCGCGACGGCGGCCAGATCGGTGTTCGTCATGATTTCGTGATCCTTCTTGCAGGGATTTCAGGTGCGGGTTTCTTGGAGGGGAGTGCGCTTTGCCGTCGTGTCACCGGTTCGCGAACGCGTTGGTGCCGGTCAGCTGGGCGGACAGGGTCCACAGGCGTGCGGCCTGTTCGGGGTCGACCGCGTAGGGCCTGACTCCGGGTGCGTCGTCCTGGGAGAGCGGGGCGATGTCGCAGTCGTCCAGGTAGACGCCGCCGGTGTGGGCCAGCTGCGGGGAGGTGGCCGCCCAGACCTGGGTGGCGGCACCCTGCTCGGGGGTCTTGAAACTGGGGGCCGTGTTGCCCTGGTCGTCGATCCAGCCGAAGGCGATCATCTCCTCGCGAGTCATGTGCCGCTGGAGCGGGGTCATGACGGCACCGGGGGCGACGGCGAAGGCCCGCACCTGGTGCTCACGGCCCAGGGCGTCGAGGTGGACGGCGAACAGCGCGATCGCGGTCTTGGACTGTCCGTAGGCGACGGCCTTGTCATAGTCGTTTGCGAACATGATGTCGTCCCAGCGGATCGGCGAGTAGCGGTGTCCGGCAGAGCTGAGCGCGACCACGCGCGCGCCGCCGTCGGCCGCCAGAGCTGGCCACAGCCGGTTCGTGAGTGTGTAGTGGCCCAGGTGGTTGGTGGCGAACTGCGCCTCCCAGCCGGGGCCGAGGCGGGTCTCGGGCAGGGCCATCACGCCGGCGTTGTTGATGAGGATGTCGATGCTGCGGCCGCTTGCCAGGAACTCGTCCGCGAAGGTGTGCACGCTGGCCTGGTCGCCCAGGTCGAGACGGCGCACCTCGACCCCGTCCACTGCGGTGAAGGCTTCCGCGGCCGCTTCCGGGCGGCGGACGGCTGCGACGACAATCGCGCCGGCGCCCCGCAGGGCGCGTGTGGTCTCCAGCCCCAGTCCGGAACTACCGCCGGTCACGACAGCGAGCTTTCCGGTGAGGTCGAGGCCGGCCAGGACGTCGGCCGTGGTGCTGCGGGCCCCGAAGCCGGAACCGATGGGCTGCTGTGCTGTCATGATCGCCATTCCTTGCGCGTGGAGCGTCACGGTCAACGCCGCAACCGGGGAGTTCCCCGGTTAGTCATCACGGTAAACGGGGAACTCCCCGGTTGTCCAGATAGACTGATCCCCTGACGAAGGGAACAGCCTTGACCACCAAGCCGAGCGTGTTGCGCGCCGACGCCCGCCGCAACCGCGAGCGCATCCTCGAAGCGGCCGTGCGCGCCTTCTCCGAGAAGGGCCCGGACGTCGCCATCGACACCATCGCCAAAGCCGCGGGCGTCGGCTCGGCCACGCTCTACCGCCACTTCCCCACACGCGAGGCACTCATCGAGGCGGCCTACCGCAACGAGCTCGCCCGCGTCTGCGACAGCGCCGCACAACGGCTGGCCGACCATGCCCCGGACGAGGCGCTGCGCCTGTGGATGGACGACTTCATCGACTACCTCACCGCCAAGCAGGGCATGGCGGACGCACTACGGGCCGCGGCCGCCTCCGGCGCCGACCCCTTCGCCGAAACCCTCGACAAGCTCGCCACCGCGATCGGCACCCTGCTGCACGCCGGCGCCGACGCCGCTCTCCTGCGCCCGGACATCGACCCCTTCGATGTCGGCTTCAGCCTGGCCGGCATCGGGCTGATCACCAGCGCTCCCGACCAGCGCGAACGGGCCAGCCGCCTCCTCGACCTGCTCCTCGACGGCCTCCGGTACGGAGCGGACGGATCGGCATCCAGCTCGTGACCCCGCCTTTGGCCGCGTCCCCGCCGGCTGTGTGACGTCAGCGGTCCAGCAGCCCCGACCGCGTTGCGGAGCGCGAGCCACTGACACGGGTCAGGAAATGTGAAACAGGCACTGACGCTCGATCAAACAGCTGTCAGCGCGGCGGCCTTTTGCTGCGGTCGGCGGCGTACTCCGTTCGTGCGCTGCCGACGGCGTCGGCCCATTGGGTGGCAGCTTTTACGCCGACGCCGAGAACTTGGCTGAGGACGGCGGGGGGCATCTGGGCGGCGAGGTCCATCAGGGCGCTGTTGCGGCCGCGTCGGGAGGGCAGGCCGTAGGCGGTCAGGCGGGAGCGGAGATGGGCCGTGCCGCGCGGGCGTCCTGGGAGGAAGCCGGGGAGGAGCCAGGGCTGGCCCTCCCGGCCGAGGCCGGGAGGGCCATCGCGGTCTTCGGCCAGGGCGAGCAGGAGCCGGTCCAGCGGTGGGGGCACGTCGACGGGGTGCGTGCCGAGGGCCAGCCGGACGCTTTGCCCGGCCTGGATGACGTGGCTGGTGGTGAGGCGCGAGATCTTGGTGAGGGGCTGGCCGTAGAGGAGAACGAGCAAGCCGACGACGCGGTCGACGGTGTCGATGGTGTCGTCGTGAAGGAAGCGGTGGGCCAGACGCCACCGTTCGTCGTCTGCCAGAGAGCGGCGCGGCTTGCCGCTGGGCATGGGCGGGAAGTCGACGGGGCGGCGGATGTGGCTGCGTCGAGCGGCCCACAGGACGAAGCCGCGGGCCTTGTACCGCATCACGGTGCCGTCGCAGAGGTAGGCGTCGATGTCCTCCTGCGCGCAGGCGGTGAGGGACATGCCGGCCTGCCGCAGCCATTGCAGGAAGTGAACGGTCTGCGTGAGGCAGTAGCGAACATTGGCTGCGGTATGTGGCGACAGGGGATGGTCGGGCGAGTGCCGAGAGCGCAGGCGGCCCAGGTGATGCCAATGGGCGAAAGCATGAACGAGCTGACGTTCCTGGGCGTCGGGGATGCTCTCCAGCAGCGTGGGCACCCAGCGCTCCAGCGCGGCAAGTTGCTCGTCGCGCGCAGGCAGCACCTGGCCGGCTACCAGGAGCATGCGCAGCAGATGGACGCCGTCTGCCGGGATGAGGTCGTCGAGCATCTGGTGGGTGACAGGGCCGCCGGTGTCGCGGATGCGGGCCAGGAGCGAGGCCCGCGCAGGCCGGTTCAGCCAGTCCATCACGGAGGAGGGCTTGCCGGAGGCCAGGGCGTGGAAGACCGGTTCCAGGCCGGGGAGCACGGCGCCGTTATCCTTGCCGAGCAGTTCGCGCAGGCGAGCTGGTACGGCACAGGCTTCGCACAGGCCCCGGCGGCGGGGGATCGTGATGGTGCCGCACTGGGCGCACGGTTGTCGGCGAGCGGGGTCCTTGCTGTAGCAGGAGTAGCACAGCGCCTCGCCGGTGGTCCGACGGGTACTGACCCGCTTGTGCCTGCCGCACCGGTCGCATGCCTTGACGATGATGTGGCAGGAGCCGCACAAGGGCTCGCCGGAGTCCGTTCGGGTGGTGACGCGCCGGAGCTTGCCGCAGGCGCTGCACACCTCCCGCGGACGGCAACACTCCGGACACTGAGGAGAGTTGGTCATCGCGCGATAGCACGGTGTGGTCTTGCCACAGGTCGAGCAGACGGCGGTGGGGTAGCGGGTGCAGACAAAGCAGACGCCCGCCATGGCGCCGGCCTGGCGGACCTCGGTGGTACGGCCACAGCGCACGCACTGCTCGTGGTTGGCCGGCTCACGGCTTCGGCAAGTGCGGCAGAGCAGGCTCCCGTCGGCTCCCCGCCCGTATCTGCGGACCTCTCCGCATCGGGAGCAGGGCTGCGTCCGCAGCCGTGAGGAGCAAGCACGGCAGGAGCGCATGCCGTCGTAGGTGGTCGTCAGCCGCACGTGACGTCCACACCAGGGGCAGGGCGGCATGACGATGTTCCGTGCCTGCCGGTCGTGGAGGTATTCGAGAAGCCTGATGAGCCGGGGCGACCCATGGGCGCCGCTACCGGTCAGGAGGGACGGGTCCGCCTGAAGTTCATAGGCGAGCTTGCGGACCTGGAACGGCTTGGGGGCTGCGACCCGCAGGGCCTCGTCCAACACCGCCTCGTCCAGGCCCGTATCCAGCCGGACCAGGTGGGCGTGCACCGCGGCCCAGTACAAGGCCGGATCGTCGTCCTCCCGGGCACAGCCAGCGCACTGGCTGCGTCCGTGCCGATCCCGGCGGGCCACCGCACGCACGTTTCCACAGACGCTGCATTCCTCCCGGCGTGCAAACCGCTGATGGCCGCAGGTCCCGCAGATCCGCACCCTCCCCTCGACATAGGTCAACGGCTTCTGCCTGCCGCAGCGTCCACACCGGGGCGGCACCACACGGTTGGCTCCGGCCTGGAGGAGTGCGTCGATGAGGTCACCCATCAGCCGCGGACCTTCCGGCCGACCGGAGGTCAGCAAGTCGGGAGCTTCCTGAAGGCTCCGGGCCAGTCGACGGCGGCGAGTACGATCCGGCGCTACCTCGCCCACCGCTGCCGCAACAATCTCCGGATCCAGCTGCGGCTCGGCGGACAGCACCGCTTCACGGATCACACCGTCCGGGTCGACGGCATATCGCGGCGGCTCCTTGGCAGCCGTCACCTGTCGCTCTCCCCCGTGATGCGGGCTCGCTTGGGCCGGAAGGCACCGACTCCCCCCTCGCCCGGCCCGCCGCCGACTGCGCGCCGGCGGCCCTCGGAGGCGGCGGCCACCGGTTCGATGAGCTCCTCCATCCGGCAGCCCAGGATGTCCATCAGCGCCATCAGCGTCTTCAAGCTGAGCCGCTCCGGTTTGTCCACCACCAGGCGGTAGACCTGGCTCGGCGAGAGATCGATGCCACGCTCGGCGAGCAGAGGCCGCAGATCCGTGGTCGAGAACAACCCGCGGCCTGCCATGATCGTGCGCAAGTGCCACTGGTAGTCGAGCTTGGCAGTCATCACATCTCCTGGTCCGCCGCATAGGCGCGGTCGAGGGCCTTACGCATCATCGTGTTCATGAAGTCCCCGCTGACTCCTGTGTAGATGGCCGTGGTCGACGCGAACCGATGCCCGACCTGCTCCTGCACGAACGCAGGATCGGCACCGTCCTCGATCAGGTGCGTGACGTAGGAGTGCCGAAGGCAGTGCGGGGTGAGCTCCTTATCCAGCCCCAGCTCGTCCCGGTACTCCGCGAAGCGTTCCTCCATCTCACGCGGCTTGAGCCGACCGCCCCGCTCCGTCAGCCATAACGCGGACCCGTCGCTGCTCCGGTACCGCGGGCGGATATTGACCAGGTAGTCCTGGACCGCCTCCACAGCCCAGGGCATGACGCTGAGCACCATCCGACGGCGAGGCCCAGACCCCCTGCTCGCCTTGCCGTAGCGGACCTGGAGCGAACCGAACCGCCCCAGCTCCGGCGCCTTGGGATTCCGGTAGAAGTCGGTTGTATCGATCCGGGAGGTCTCGTTGCAGCGCAGCCCCCACCCGTAGATGACCTTGAACACGGTCGCATCCCGGTACGCCGCCAGTGCACCCTTGCGGCCCAGTCTGACCGCGCGATCGACCTGGTCATCGGCGTGATCCAGGATGAGTTGCACTTCCTCCCGAGTCATCGGCCGCCGACCCGGCCGTCCCTCGTAGTCCGTCAGATGGGCGATTGTGTTCCACTCATGGCAGACCTGCACTGGATGGGTGCCGAAGCGGGCTTCGCACACCTCTGGCCACTGGTAGTACGGCGAGGTGATGTAGTCGCAGAACAGCTTCAGCGCGTCTTGATAGCTGCGGATCGTCGATCTCGCCCGCTTCTTCTCGGCGACGAGATGCGTCATCCACTCATCCACGTGGCCAGAGGTCCAGGTCCATGGGTACTCGTTGATGCCTTCCATGAACCGGCGCACGATCCGCTGCCGTCCAAGGATCGTCTCCGTGGCCAAGCGGCGGCCCCCGCGCTGCTGGCGACCCCAGCCCTCCAACATCGCCTCGAACACAGCGTCCTCGGGATGGAGCAGGGCAACGCCGTCGAGCAGCAGCATGCGAGCACGGCTGCTGTCACCTCCAGCACTGACCACTGCCCCCTCCGTTCAGCTGTCGCGCGAATCATGCATCACATGCACGAATGTCGGCAACCGGCCAGCTCAGAAGGGAAGTTCGGCGCTAACATGCGACCGCGACAGAAGCCCAGGCAGTACGGCTACACCGGGAAGTCGGCTTGCATGCGCTGCATTTCCCCGGGGTTGGGCGCGTACGGCGGGTCTGCTCCGCGGGCGGCGCAGCCGCGCGGTCGAAGACGCGCTGGCCAAGCTGCGTAACTACGTTGCCCATCCCTCCGGCCATCATGTCGATACCCCCGTCGGGGCGGCCCGAACGGTGCGGGACCTAGCGGAGCTGATCAACCAGTTGTGGGGGCAGGCCACTCCCGACGGGCGCCTGTACCCGGCACCTCTGCACCGGGAGATCGCCGTACTGAGCTGGAACGGTTCCGGGCGGGCGCGGATGGAGCCCGCCGACGCGCTCACCGCCCCCGACCCCACGGAAGATCAGGAGAGCGACGAGCATCAGCACGTCGTGGTACGGGCCATCCCCTTCATTCCACATAGCCGCTGGAACGACGATCATTGGGCGGAGTTCGACACCCGCTACGAGACCACACGGTTCCCCACGGAATACCTGTGGGGACCGGGCACCCGAGAGGAGGCCCGGGCGTGGCTGGAGCAGGGGCGCCCCGAGGGGGACAGCGTCGACTTCACCGACCGAGTGTTCCTCGTCCAGGACCACGAACGCCTGCTGCCGCCGATGCGGCCGGCGGTAGCGGCCGGGCTGCCCGACGACGAACGCGCCGGGGTCTGGCATGCCGTGCGGGCCGACTTCCCCGACGACGCCTTCGCGCACGTCCGAGGCTCCAGGGATAGCAGCGCTGGTCACGCCCGACGCCCCGGAGACTGTCCTGCCTGTTCCGCCGAAGTCCTTGGCGCCGGCTCCTACAACGAAGCCCTTCGCGCCGCGGCAGCCGTTCTCGGACCGATCGAGACGGTACAGCTGCCCTCCATCCGACTCCCCTTGTCGATCTTCTGGCCCGACCGGCCGTGAGTGGTACAACACGAGGAGACGGGTGGCAAGCCAACAACACCAGTCGCCATCGGACATGGCCGCAACTGCGCGCCCTGACGACAGGAGCCATGCAAGATCGGCAGCCCGCCGCCCGGCCCCGGGAGGGCCCAGGCCCGTGCCAGGGTAATCCCCATGAACCCCATGATCCCCGCACACGTCCCCGACGAGCCGCCGCTCACCTACGCCGACAGTTTCGACATACCGGTCCTGTTCCGTAACGGACCCGCGGACAAGCCCAAGAGGCAGTGGCGGACCCACAAGCACAAGGCGTGGACCGGGTCGGACGGGTTCCCGGCAGCGGATGGCTGGTATGCCCCGACCACCACGTGGCGCGAGATCATCAAGGCTGCCACCGAGGTCGGCCGCGACGTCACCCCACACCTGCAGAACCAGCCGCGGTACGCGCACGGGGAACTCGTCGCTCGGGTCGCCCCTCTGTACGCCTACCTCGGCGCGCACCCCGTCGAGCCCCGGCACCCCGTAGCGGGCGCCAAGGGCCGGCGCCTGACCCTGAACCCGGTCTACGCGCACGGAACCGAGCGTACGGCGAAGAACGCCGCCGCCTACCGGTTGGGCATGACGATGACCGAGTGGGCCTGTCGCTCGCTGCTGGGCCTCGGGCAGACCGAACACCTCGAACTCGGCGGCCCCATCCCCGCCCTGAGCGAAACCTTCAAGGACCCGAAGAAGAAGCTGCCCGACCTGTGGGGGCGGCACGAGGCGGAGGAGATGTATTGGCTGATCGAGGCCAAGGGCGGCAACGTCGGTGTCGACGTGCTCCGCAAGGGGTGGGCACAACTGGTGGCCGGCAGCAAGATCCTCGGCTCGTACGCGCACCGCACCGTCCTGGTCGGTGCCTCGGTGCGGCCCGGAGACGATCTCTTCCTCACCATCGACCATGACCTGCACCCGGGCCAGCCGCCGCTCGTCCCAGGCGGATCCGACACCGACGACGAGGCAGGCGCGGGGAACCTCGAAGACCGCCTCGGCGACAGCGACGACGCGCTCATCGGCGCGGCCCGCGCCCAGATGCTCGCTTACCTGGCGCTGCGGTCCGCTCCCGCCTCGCAGTTGCGCACGGTGGCTGTGCCGGCCGACCGCGCTTCCCGTCACCGGCGCTCCGGTCTGACCACCCCCTTGGAAGACGACACCCTCACGCTCGCCATGCGGGCCGACGCCCGCGGAGCGGCGCTCCACGGTGAGCAGCACAACCTGCGTGCCGGGATCCGCTCAATGGGGCTCGACGACTTCCTCACGTGTCGCATCCCCGGAACCGAGGTCCACCTCGGCATGTCCCGGAAGCTGTTCGCAGCCTGCGGGCGCCTGCACGAGGAAGATCTCGCCATCGCCCGGCGCACCCCGGGGCTGCGTGCCGAGGACCAGCCGGCCGACGACCTGGGGCTCAGCGAGGATGCTCAGGAAGAACAGCGACTCATCCGGCGGCGGATCTTCCGCGAGCAGCAGGAGGAGGCCCGTCCCCGGCTGCGCCCCCTGCTCCGTGAAGCGTACGAGCGGGGTGCGACGAGCGACTGGAGCGACCTGCTGCGCCGTCCCGAGGAACCGAAGCTTGATCTGGAGGGTGACGAGGGTCTTCTCGAAGCAGCGACGCCGGAGACGTACCTGGCCGTCAGCCGCTACGACGTACCCCCGATCCACGCCTAGCCCGTTGAGATGTGGCTGAGCAGGCCAGTTGGCCACTCTGAGCACCACAGGTGGCCATGCGTTCCGCCTGCAGAGGGGGAGCCACTTCATAACCCGATGATTCGATCAACGTCCGACTGCGAACGTTCGGGTGACGCGGCGGCGCGTCACCACACCGACCAGGGCCTGCCCCCGGTCGATGTGGTCGAATCCGGAGCGGTGGGCCCGGCGGGGTCCCTGCCCCGTGCTCGACCCGACATCGAGCACGCCGTGGAGAAGCCAACTCGGCCGGCGCCGCTGCGTGGTCCGCATGTTCTTCGTGGCTCTCCGCCGCGCGTGCTGTGTCGGGACGGCCCCGCGGTGTTGAGGAGCTTCGAGTTATGAAGACAACCGCCGTCGAACGTCGCGCCGAACTGCTGCGTCTGTACACCGGGATGCCCTGGCAGTCCGCCCGGCGCCGGGTCGAGGCCGCCGCACCTGGCTCCTTGCTGATCCCGCAGCCGGACGCCGACCAGATGCTGCTGGAGGCCCGGCTGATGGCCGCACTGGCCTGGCGTCGGATCACCACTCTGCACCCATGGGGCATCGAATACGTCGACCCACGCTCCGACCGCCTCCTGATCCGATTCGAGGCCGACCCGGTCGAGCAGCGCGACCCGGAGGAGACCCAGGCTCTGGACCTGGCCGAGGCGCTGCTGCCGCGCGCCGACGAGTACGGCGACATCCAAGGGGTGCCCGGGGCCCGTACCCACGTCGAGGACGGGCAGGTGATGCTGCGCATGCTGGACACGTCCGCCTCCGTCACTCTGCTGGGTCTGGACCCCGACGCCTGGCTGCGCGCGGTCGACGTCCAGGACCGGCAGATGAGCGCCTACGGTATGACGCCGTGCCACCGCGACCTGCCAACCCGGTGGCACCCGGCCGAACGTCCGTACCGGCGGCCGAGCCGCTGGGGCACCGCGGCGTCGGCCTGGCTGACCAGCGGGCTGCTGCGCCGCGTCGGCCTGATCCGCACCCTGGGGGTACCGCTGGCCGTGACCGGTTGGATCGGCCACCACGAACGCGACGGTGGCGAACGCTGGATCATCGACCCCACGTTCGCAGAAGGTTCCGGCACCACCGGCCACCGGCGGCTGATGGCACTGCTCGCGGCGCCCGGCTGGGGCCTGCCCCTCGCCTCCGTGGACGAACACTGCACCTGCCATCTGCCGCCCGGCTACAGCGACCAGTGCACCACCGTCGCCGCCGGCCTGGCCGAGCGGCCCGGAGTGCTGGAGGTTCGCGCCATCCAGCGCCACGGCGACCGCCTGAAGCGGCTCCAGGAGCACCGCCCGGCGACCTTCGCTGCCCAGCAGCAGCTTGCCCTCTCCGTGCCAGTCTGGGTCGACCGCTGGCTCGAGCGCGGTGGATCCTTACTTCGGAGCTACCGGTCGGCGCCGTCACCACCCTTCGCTCAGAATCACTCACAGCTCATGATTCACAACCCACGCGATTGAGCACGCTACTTGGCAAGACTGAGCATCACGCTTGGCCGCAGGTTGCGACTCATTTGCTCACCCGATGCCGGGGCTGTACGGAATCGCCTACGGCAAACCCCCTTGGGGTCAGCTGCGCTCGGATTCTTAGGCTCTGCCACCGCCGCGTTCATGCCAGGCGCACGCGCGTCGAGGTTCGCGCGGTGGTGGTGACGGCCGTGGGGAGGAAGCCAGACGGAACTGAGAGTGTCGCACTGTTAACGAACCGGTCATCAGTGACGGAGGTCACACTTCCGCGTGTCGCAACTCCAAACGCCTGAACATCGGCTGGACGGGCCGAAGTTGCCAAGCGACCGCGAGCTCGCCCGGATTCCTAGATCATCTCATGTTGCGTTGCACGCCTAAAGGGGTGGTGTTCCACTTGAGTGGTGGGGGAAACTCGGCGACACGTTCGCCAGGGCCTACCTCTGGGGTCGTCATGGCTGAGACAACGAGAGGAACGGCCGGAGCCCAGCTTTCGGTGGCATTGTGCCTCTCGGGCGGCGGCTACCGAGCGATGCTCTTTCATGCGGGCGCGCTTCTGAGGGTGTGCGAGACCGGATGGATGCGCAAGCTGGACTTGGTGTCGAGTGTGTCCGGAGGGTCGATTGCAGCGGGGCAGCTGGCCTCCCAGTGGGACGCGATGATGAGTGGGGACGACACCGTGCAGAGCTATCGCCGCTTGGTGCTCGACCCGTTGCTGGCGCTATCACGCCGGACGATCGACAAGCCGGCAATCATCATGGGTCTCCTCACCCCAGGGGGAAGCGCTGGGAGAGTCGCAGCGGCCTATCGAAAGCATCTATTCGGCGAGAAGACGCTGCAAGACATACCCGATCATCCGCGGTTCGTTATCAATGCTACGAACATGCAGAGTGGAGCTCTCTGGCGCTTCTCGAAGCCGTATGCCCGGGATTACAAGATCGGCGGTGTCGGGAAGCCAGGCATCGAACTTGCGGACGCCGTGGCAGCATCCTCGGCGTTCCCCCCATTCTTGTCGCCAGCAATCCTTGACTTCTCCTCAGACGCGTGGAACTTGCCAGGCGATGCCGCAGATCTGCAGCGCGAGCCGTACACCACGCGTTTGGTACTGAGCGACGGAGGAATCTACGACAATCTCGGCCTGGAGCCTGCCAAACGCTCCACGACGCTGCTGGTGAGTGACGGTGGCGGGCGCATGCCTCCCGTGGCCAGACCGCATGACAACTGGGTTGGCCAATTGCGACGCGTCCTTGCGATTGAGGACAACCAAGTTCGAGCACTGCGGAAGCGCGCGCTTATTAATGGTTACAGAAGAAGAGAATTCTCTGGCGCCTACTGGGGCATTCGGACCGAAGTGGATAACTACCATATCGCGGACGCTCTGCCTTGCCCCCACGCGGAGGTTATGCACCTTGCGGCAATTCACACACGTCTATCAAAAGAATCACCAGGCGAGCGCGATCGACACAAGCTAGTGAATTGGGGATATGCCGTTTGCGATGCCGCGCTACGCAAGCACGTAGACGGTTCACTAAGCACTCCAGACGGGTTTCCTTTTCCTGAGGCGGCACTCTAACCTGCAGTATCACAGCAAGTTTCCAGAGGTGAACCTTATGACTCATGGTGTCATGGAGAGGGGTATTGGGGTGGTTGGTCGTCTGAGGGCGTGGGATCCCACGTCGGCCGACGAGGGGAAGGCGCTCAACGTGGAAGCCCTCATGCGAAAGTGGACTCGATACGACTTCTACTATTTGGCCGTTGAGGAAATAACTGCCGACATAGTCACCTTTGAAGTTTCACGATGGCCAATGCTGGACGAGTTCGGGCGCCCGCATTTCTTGGCCACCAATCTCCCCCAAGGGTTCGAGGAAGACGAGAGTATCGCCCTCTTGTCTATTTCTGCAGAGGCTCTACAGGAGAAAGAACGTGTGCACTTTGGGAGCGCAACCCAAAAGCCGATTAGAGTTGATGACGTCTTCGGCGTTGCGATCGACCTGCAGAAATGGGCCGAACTGCCAGAAGTTGTCAGGGGGCAGGATCTTACGACACTGATCCCTTCACCACTGTATGACGTCAGCGCTGAAGCACGAGAACTAGCCCGTATTACGAGGCTTGCTTCGATCGCCCAGCCGCTCGACGAGAAGGATGCCGCCATCGCGGAGGGCAATTCGGGGAAATTGGATGATTAATCCATAATGCTTCCATACGGGAGGCCGAGTTATGGGCGAGCCGAAGCCGATACCTGCTATTGACATCGAGACTCCGCCGCAGGGTGGCGATTTCGGCGCCGCCATTACGGAAACCGACATGGTGTACTTCCTGCTCAATGTCGGCAACGCTGATGCCCAGCTCATCATGCTTCCGCAACATGACGGTAGACGCCGACTCATCGTGGTCGACGTCGGGGGATTCGCAGTGATGGATCAATTGATCAAATCCCTGCAGGCTGCAAATTTCATTCCGAGTGAACCGGAAATTGCCGTCGTTGTTGCAACCCATCCTCATTGGGATCACATCTCCGGGATGAGTTCGCTACTCAAGGCTTACAAAGTCAATGAGTTTTGGGATCCAGGCTACGATACCGGAAGGCCCGCGTACATCAAGATGTACGCGGAAGCCGAGTCCAGAACTCACGTCTGTATGCCGACGAGCGGTTATGAGAAAAGATTTGGGCTTGTCCATCTACGGGTACTGGCTCCATCCATTGCGCTGAAGCATCAGTTCGGAATGCAAGGCATTGAGGAGAATAACTCCTCTATTGCCCTGATGATTGAATATCCCGAAAAGCGCGTGGTACAGCGCCCTAGGGAGAGAAGCGAACTCCGCCGTAGCCGGGGGTCTCGCCTACTGCTTGGGGCGGATGCTCAGACCGCCAGTTGGGCCCACGTGGAGAAAGACTTTCCCGCCTTGAAAACCCGGGCATCTTGGCTTGCCCGTGAGATGCTGCATCACCAGGGAGCGGACTATCTGGATGCTGACATTTTTAAAGTGCCGCATCACGGATCAAAGTATGGCATTAACCTCGAACTAGTTGAGAGAGTGCATCCCAGGTACAGTCTCGTGTCTTGCGCCAAGGGCGGAGGAGTGCATCGCTTCCCCCATGATGTCGCTCAGGAGATCTTGCGGGAAGCATGCCAGAAAACGGCCGGCAGGGGGAGGGAACGGGCAGCTGACCATAAGCTTGGAATCCACTACACGAGTGACCACGTCGACAGCTCAAGTGGCGGAAAGCCGCTTGGGTCTATCGCCGTCATCGTGGGATTGAATTCCAAGCGGCTACAACTGTGGCGGCTATGTGATGACGTCAAGGCTGGTTATCCAGTCGATCTCAGCCAGGCCGTGAAGGTCACGTAAGAGGCCCCGCACACACCAGGCCAACAAAGGTCATGTGCTCCGAGTGGCCAAGTAGGGAGCTCACTGGCCAACAAGCGTGTTCGGTCATAGCCGAACGCTGCGCCCACTAGGCGTACCGCGCCGTACCCGAGCCCAACGGCACCGGTCATCGTCGAGTACAAACGCGGTTCCCTTCCTCGGCTACGGGGCCCCAGCCCTTCCACTGTTGCCTTTTCACCGGTGCCGCCGGACGACGAGTGGAGCTCAAGGGTGACGTGACGGAGATCGTGCCGCGGGCGTTGACGCCGGGGTCATCAATCAGGGCCTCTTCTACCTGACGTGGCTGATGGACCATCGCGTCGAGTTCGAGCACCTGGTCCGGCGTCCACGCCCTCGCCGCCCGCCGCGCCAGCACGCCGGCGCCCCTCCCGAGCACAAGGACGACCTCGCCGAGCCTGCGGTGTCGTGGGACGCGGACGTCCCCGACGGGCCGGAGGTAGCCTTCCTGGCGAGCGAGTACAGCACGGGGCCGGTTCATGGGACCCGTTCTCGTCCAGCCCGAGCGAGTCGATCCGGCCCCCGATCCGAGGATCCCACATACGTCCCACAGCATCACGGGACGAGCGCCAGGAGGACTGCGTTTTCGCAGGTCAGCCCTCGTAGCTCAGTGGATAGAGCAGGTGCCTTCTAAGCGGCTGCTCCATCGCCCCGGAGCGTGGCAGTCGCCGCGGCTGCAATAGCTCCTGCAGCATGGCGCCCGGCCGGCTCCGTCCAGTGCGACTCGGCCCCCAACCCCCTTGGCACTTCGCCGTGTTGGCAGGACACCTTTCGCTTCCGCCGCCCTTCCACTGTCAGCGGCGACTGTCACAATCTTGTGCATGAGTGATGAGCTGCCAGCGCCTGACATGTCCCGCGCCCTCGACACCCCCGAGAACGCTCCTCTGGTGAGTGAGTGGCTGCTCGGCACGAGCGCTGTTCTGGCGTACCACCTGGGGAAGACCGAGACGGCGCGGATGATCGCCGACGTTTCGTCGGCTGAGGTCCGACTCTGGAACACCGAGTACGACCACGAGGGCTACCGGATCGTGCTCGTGGTGGAGCCGAGCCTGTACCCCACCTACAGCGAGCGGGAGTTGGAGAGCATTGCCGAGGTGGTGCGAGACGTGATGTGGGGGTCGGGTAAGTCGGTTGATGAGCTTGTCGCCCGGCCGTCGATCCCTCGCCTCGGCCCTGACTGGCGCAGGCAGGTCAAGACAGCCGACGACCCCAAGCCCAGCAACCAGGGGCGAAAGGTGCAGCTCGAACCGGGACATCCGGTCGAAGATCAGCTCCGCTTCACGAACGAGTGGGAGCTCGACGTGTACCGGGTACTCAGGGAGCGGCAGCAATCGCTGCCCGATAACGAGACGATCGGAATCATGCCACTCGGAGGTATGAGGGTGAGGGGCTGGACCTTCGAGCCCGATCTGTTGATCACGTACCGCGGTCACGCCGGTGTGATTGAGATCGACGGGCCTCACCACAAGGGCCACGCCGGACGCGACCATAGCCGCACCCGCCTGTTCCTGCACTCCGGCGTGAAGGTGGTCGACCGGCTGAACGTGGAGGAAGTGAAGAGCCGAGCCGAGGTGGAGAAGTTCGTAGAAGACTTCTTGGCACAGCTCAAGCGGTAGACAGCAGGGAGCCTCCGCCGGTTGGCATGGGCTCCGTTGCGCCGCCGGGTTCAGCCGCTCCCACTTAATCCGGTCGGTCGCCGGGGCCGCGTTCCGTTTCATCGGCGGCCGCTACCAAACGGACCTGATCGAACAGATCAGGCGCCAGCCGCGGGGCATCACAGAGCGCCGTCCCGGACACGGGGTACCTAGGGAAGCACGCTGAGACGCACTGGCGCGGCACCGCTCGCGTCTCGACACACGGACCCGGCTCGCGAAGCTCGTCCAGAGCCACCTCAACCGACTGGCAAGCCGACCTTCCTAGACCGCGCAGTCCTTGCCCGGCCATGTCGTCAAGAACCGGTGAAGGAGCCCGTGTTCGTTTCCTTCCGGCGTCGAGCACCAGCAGCTCCGTCCCGATACCAGGCAGGTTCAGGGGCTCGTATCTGATATCTGTTGACAGCTTGTCGGACTCAGCAAGGATCGTCCATGACATCGCGGGAGGCGGAGGGCGTGGTGGCCAGCAGGGGCAATGACGACAGACACACCCTCTCCGAGTCCGACGACATTGCGATAGAGGAAGAGCCGCCGCCCGCTTCGTCACCCTTGACGGCCACAGCACCGCTTCTGCTTCGCTTGCACGAGCTGTCCTGGGAAGCTCTGGAGCATCTGGTTGTGGCCCTGGCCGTCCGAGCGGACCACGCTTTGGAGGCACGCCCCTTCGGCCGGGGCGGCCAAGCTCAAAATGGGGTCGACGTCGTGGCGTTCTTCGCCTCACACTCCGCGTCGGTCTATCAAGCCAAAAGGTACGAGAAATTCACCGCCACGGATCTACGCAAGGCTGTGCAGGCGTATGCCGACGGGCAACGCCCCTTCGCCGCACGGCGTCTGGTGGTTGTGACGACGGCGGATGTCCGCGACACCCGGATCGATCTAGAGCTGGCGAGGCTGCGCGATCAGCACCACGACTTGGCGATAGATCTATGGGGCCGGCAACAGCTGTCCGACATGCTGTTCGCCTTGCCGGATCTGGTGCGACGGTTCTTCGGTGAGGACACCATGCGAGTGTTCTGCCGTCCGCTACCGAACCAGGACTCACGGGACAGTAGCGACGTGGCTGATGCGGGGCAACTGGAGGACTACCTGGCGCAGTTGGGCGCCCACTTGAGCAGCGATCTTCCCGGCCTGGTCCCAATGACCCTGGAGGAACAGGACGGATCAGAGCAGGTGTCGTCGGCAGACCTTGCAACATGGCTGCGTCCCGGGCGCCACATACAGGTAGCTGGAGGCTCGGGTACCGGCAAAAGCCATATTCTCACCCACACAGCTCTTCGGCTGGGGCAGGCGGGCTGGCTGCCGCTCCTGATGCGGGCAGGCACCTACGAAGGTCGCCTGCAGGACACGCTCGAGGAGTGCGTGGCCCCCTTCAACCTGACTGGACTGCAGGCCCTGCTGCAGGCCGCCCGGCTTCTGAGGCTGCCGATCGTGTTGCTCGTGGACGGGGTCAACGAATGTCCCACCCAACTACAGGAACGGCTGATACACCAGATCGGCTCGTGGTGCCGCGCCACCGAAGCAACCGTATTGTCCAGCAGCCAGGAGTTCGTGCGCGTACCGGAGGTACTGCGTGGTGCCCGGCTGAGGACAACAGAACCGGACGCACAGCAACGTAGGTCGTTGGTGCGCTTGTACGCAGTGAGCCTGGAGGCGGATGCGCTCAGCGAGGAGCGATTTACGGCGTTCGGTACGGCCTTCGAACTGTCCCTCGCGGCGCGGTTGACCCAGCTTCTGCCTCCAAGGGCAGCTCGAGGTGCCCTCTTGGACCTCTACATTGGCGAGGAACTGCAGCGTGCCACACAGCCGACTAACGTGCGGCGGGTGCTGCACCACTGGGCGCTGCTGATGGATGAACGGCTCTCCGGGTGGCTGCCGCTCGCCGAAGCGCAGCGCACTGCAACCCAGTTGCTTGGCGGTCAAGGTGCATCCGCGGGTGTCGTGGATGAGGCACTGGCCTCGTCGCTCGTGCGCGTGCGACAACAGCGGGTGGAGTTTCGACACGAGTGGTTCGCCCAGTTGCTGGCCGCCGAGGCCCTGATGTGGCGCTGTGCGAGCATTTCGGAGCTGGCGCGCGAGCTGGGGCAACCACACCGTCGCGAGCTGGCAATGTGGGCGCTGCCGCTGTGCAGCGCCCCGGAAGCAGTTGGTGGACTGCTCCGGGAGCTACCCGCCACCAGCGAGATACTCACCGAAGCGCTGCGGGGCCTGCTGGGTTCGATAGCTGACGAGGTGGCTCTGACCGAGGCCCGGAACTGCCTGGAGAGGGCCGTCGAGGCAGCAAGCGCCAGCCGGATCGTGCTCGCCTCAGACTTCAATTACGCCGTTGAGCCGGGCTCGTCCTGGAGCGCATACGAGCAGGCACTCTTCACTGCCATCGGTGCCACCTGCCGTGATGGGCGCCTGCTGGAGCCACTGACCCTGCTTCTCCGAGAGACCGACCGGGCATTCAGGCGCGGCACCGCTCGCGTCTCGACACACCGTCGAGACACAGTGCCTGCATTCATCGCCGCAACCCTGCACGGGCCCATGTCGCCGGCCGACGACGCACGGCTGCCCGCTGCGATCATCACACATGCGGCACATCTCGCCTGGCCTCGATCAGGACGGAGCCTGCACCAGCCCCTTGCATCATTCGCGCTGCAGCCTTGGGTCAACTCGCTGCACTCCAACGATGTCGGGCTGATGGTCCTGCTGTGCAGCCTGCTTCGGAACCCCACTGACGCCGAAACCGCCGCTCTCGCGCCTGCCCTGTTCGCCCGAGCTTGGGCTAGTGACGCACCTCACCTGCAATTCGCCGGCCTCGACCTGCTCACAAGCATCCGCAGCAGCGCTGATGAGGCCGCCATCACTCAAGTCTCCGAGCTGCTGACCACATTGCACACCGACGACGTGTTCGTCTCCACCATGCTCGTCGATGCACTGCACATCTACGGCCAGATCGCATCGCCTTATGCGGTCAACGACATCGCCGAGGAGATTTCGCTGCTCCTCACCGACCCGAATCAGCCTGACGCGCATGCTCGCGCCAAACGCATCGTGGAGAGTCAGTTCGAGGAAGTCATCGCTGCACCATTCATCCAGGCCATCGACGCCCTGGAACCTGCTGCGCGCCAGGCACTTCTGATCCTAGCCGTGCGCGAAGGCGACGCCGGTCTGTTCACTGACGTCTTGCTCAGGGAACTGATTCAATCGGACGATCCCCTCGCGCTTCCTGCCCTACGGTATTGGGCTTCCCATCTCGACGTGCGCGACCCATTCCCCCAAGGTGCCATCAGCTGCCATCTCCTTGGGATCGAAGGCTGCGCCGCCCATCTAGCCGGCCCTCCTCGGCTCCTGGCGAGCCATCGGGGCACCGATGCGGAAGCGTGGCGTTCCTATGGCCAGATCCTGTTCTGGCTCCACCGCCCGGGCCTCTCCGCACACGAGCAGCACGCGCACTGCATGCCGCTCTGGGAACAGCTGACTGGATATCTCTTGGACGCAGCGGTTGATCCCTTGCACCAGTATCAGTACGTCGCCCAGTTCGCCCAAGATCTCGGCACCACTGCACTGGGTCGAATTCTGGACACCTTCCCAGCGCAAGCCCGCAGCATCCTGCATCACGCGCTGAGCACTGCAGACCAACTCACCTCACTCTTCCCCTATCCCCGCTCTCAAGAGCGCACAGCAACTGCGCTTCGCCTGCTTGCTCGCGTAGGTGACCGCTCTTCCCTCGACCTACTTGCGCCCTATCGGGACAACCCGGCCTTCGCCAGCACAGCCGCAGACATCATCCGCACCATTAATAATCGCAGTGTAGGCAAAACTAGGTCCTAAGCGACCTCACGTCCGTCAACGTTCGACCACACTTGTTCCCGGACAACCCGACTCATCGCCGGAGCGTGCGCCCGACCTTCGTCTTCGTCGATGTGCACCCCACCGACCACGGCGCCGCCTCGTTCGCCGAGGGACTCCCATCGATCTCACTCAATCCCCGGCCGACGAGTACGGAGATACCCGCGGGCAGGAGCGTCAGTCCTCTGCCGCTCACAGCTCTGCCAGTGCTCCCACCGCCTTGCCAGGTACTTGCGACGCTCGTCGGACAACATGGTCGATCGGGCAAGGCCGGCCTGCGGATCGCCCAACAGCAGAGCGCCTTCACCAATATGTGTTCCCGTCCCGTAGACGGGTGAGAAGGCATGAATTTCCGGGCCACGCGATGTCATGGACAGCGTCATAGAAATCGAGTGATCGTAGCGAGGACGTAGCGCGTCAAATGTCATGAAGGACTCGTCCCTCGATCGCTGTTGATCTCGCTTGTATCTCAGTTCATCCGGGTTGACATGACCGCCGCCGCGCCTGAACTCAGACTCGCGGCCATAGATCAGAACGTACTGCGGCTCAATAGGCCGGTTCCTGTATTTTTCACCCAGGAAGAGAAACGTCTGTCGAAACAGCGCTTGGTTTCCTTCACGAGCGAACCAAGAACGCCAGTCGTTGAGTTGATCGCGAGCCTCCGTAAATTCCCCGGTTGGTCGCCCATCCTTCCTGAACCAGCGTTTTGAGGGCTTCTCAATCTCGATCAAAATTGGTGTGATGAGGCCGGATGATCTCGTCACCCACATGAAATCTGGCTCGAACGCACGACCACCGCCGATGAGTTTCGGCCGCCGGAACACAGCCCCCATATCCGATCCGTGATGTCCCCCTGGACCGATGTCACCACTGCCTCCGGGGATCATGGCCGGGTGAAGCTCAAGGAAGCTCTGGACATCAGCCTCCTCAGGATCCCGGCTGAGGAGCTCGTACCACTCCGCCAACGCTTTGTCCGAGTACTGCTCCCACGGCAGAGCCATCGGCCGCGATGGATCCGTGTCGGGCACTACGACCGTTTCCCGGAACACGCTCTGAGAAGACTGAGGTTCATCCACGCGCTCAGGCTACTGACTCTGATCGCACGATCTCGACATACGCCAGAATCTATCCCGGTCCTCCTGGACACCGGTCGATGCAGGCACGTCCCCCTTGCTTGCGTCCGGCCGACCACGGGCCCATAGCAGCCGCGTGACATTCACTGGAACTCGATGGCCTTGCGGGCATGCGGTGCCGGACGACCCGCCTCCGAGTCGTTGGCGCGAGTCGGTACCAGTCGGTAGCACCGTGGCAGTTCCGGTTCCATCACCGCGGCGGTCAGGGGCACCCAGCGCCTCGGTGCCGCCTAGAATCCGATCGGCGGCCGGATGTTCCATCCGCACGGTTGGGAGGGGCACCCATGGCACCGAACGTACCTGTTGCGGCAGCGCAGAGGGCAGCTGACGCGGCGGGCGGCACTCTCAGCGCGCTGATGGCGCGGGCGGCGCAGGGCACAAATCAGAAGTGTCCGTGGGAGTTGGTGACGATGACTGCACCCACCGAAGAAGCACGTGCTGCTGCCGCGTGGATTGTCGCCGACGCGATCATGGCTGGCCGTACCGGCCTCGACACCGAGTCCTACCAGCTTTGGCGCGAGGCCACGCTGACCGGCACCCCCTCGACGGAGCCAACCGGAGCATTGTCCACGCCTACGCCTACCCCGTGTTCGACGCTGCAGGCCGGGAACGCGAAGACGACGTGAAGTACCACGGCCTGGAGGGCTACGTCAGCGAGTGGCTGTGGTACCTCACGCTCAAGGAGGCTCCGTTGAAGGCCGGCGAGAGCGTGGAGTTCCTTTCCTCCCCTGGCCCCACCTCTACGGACAGCGGCGGCGACGGAATCGCCGTTCACCGCCTCCAAGGCAGCACCATGAGCTTCATTTTTCGGCTTTGGGAAATCAAGAAGTTCACTTCAGAGAAGAGCGACGACGTCGGACCCACGATCCGCAAGGCTGTGAAACAGCTCAACGACTTTGGACACGTCTACCTGGCGGCCTTCTCGTGGGCAGACAAGCATCTCGCTGCCGACACCCGGATTTTCGTGAGCACTCTGCCTCGGCAGTGGGCCAAGGCTGAGCCGACCAGCAACGCCGGAATCAGCGTGGCAGTCGACTCTGCGCCCTCCAAGGCGTTCCACACCGCGCACAAGCACCTGCCGACGCATACGCACCCTGGCGCGCTCTACGGCCGGATCGTGGCCATCGACGACTTCGAATCCTTCGCCAACGACGTCCGGGAGTACGTGTGGACCGCACTGTAGACAGGGACGTCCTGGCCCGGGCAATGGGCGAGTACCGAGAGGGCACGATGCCGTCTCCCGAGGAACTCGTGTCTCTGATCTCGAATGTAGAGATCGCGGCGGTCCGCTCCGCCCACTTCGAGCTCCCCAGCGACTTGTTGCGCACCGCCTGGTACCTGCATGGAGTCGCGGCCGCAGCACCTGACAGCAACGAGTACGACCCGGTCCAGCTCCGGCACGCCTTCGCCGTCAGCGCCCACGTCTTCGACCTGGCACTCGGTTCCGACGACCGCGGAGACTCAGAGCGGCTTCGTCTGGCCTTCGCCGCGCAGGCCGGCTACCGCCGCTGCGAGCAGGATCCCAACGCTACTGCCATCTTTCATCAGGTGCGGCACTTGGTGATCACAGACGCCAACCTGGCCGCTCATATCGAAACGCTGGCCATCGAAGCCGGCGTCGCCTTCCTCGGGATGAACCGCACCGTCCTGACCCACGCTGTGCGCGTCTGGCGCCGTCAGTTCGATGAGCTGCGGCGGCTGACTCGGCGAGAGTCGATGGGCGGGACCATGTACGGGCCAGCCGAGGCGGTCATCGAGGCCGTCCACCACCTTCACCGCCACCTCGTGTTCGGCGGCCGGCATGACCTGGAGCGTGCGCAGTCAAATCTGTGGTCGGTAGTGGACCACAGTGCCGGTTCGGGCGACTTGTGGGCCCGCTGGGTGGCCTCGCACCTTCTGGAACTCACTGGAGAGCTGGCTGCAAGCGGCCTTTACGCCCTGCTGCCACCTGGTACTCCTCCAGCTGTCGCCCGTACATTTGCACTCTCTGAACCACCGGTGATGACACTGTGGCCGCCCCAGCGCAAGTTGCTGCAGCTGGAGGCCGGGAACCCGATGGATCCGGCAACCCGTAGATCCCTGATCAGTGTTCCCACGAGTGCGGGCAAGACCCTCATGGCGCAGCTGGTGATCTGTTCTCACCTCGCCCAGAAGCCGGGCCGCGTCGTATACGTGTCGCCGCTGCGCAGCCTGGGACGGGAGATGCGTGGGGCTCTACGGGGCCGGCTTCGGCTCCTGGGCAGGCGTCTGGCAGCCGAGCAGCCCGACTTCCCCGTCGGTCAGGCTCGTAGCACTGCTGAGGATGTCGAGATCCTCACGCCCGAGCGGCTGATGCACGCACTACGCAACGATCCGGACATGGCGCTGAACGACGTCGGACTGATCGTGGTCGATGAAGCCCACCACCTCGCCCAGGGGCAGCGTGGCTTCCTCCTCGAAGGACTGCTGGCGTACTGCCAAGCCCACCCCGCAAGCCCTCGGCTGGTCCTACTCTCCGCAGCCGTTGGAAACCGAGCCGCCCTGGCATCGTGGCTGGACCCAGACCGCCCAGCGGCGGAGGTGGTGTTCACCGACCAATGGCGTGGCCCCCGTCGGCTCCACGGCCTGATCTCCCCGGCCCTGCTGAGGGATGAAGTAGTCCGCCAACCGCGGAAGGCAAGCAAGAATCACCCTGGCCTGACCCGAGCGACCGTACCGGTCGCCGCGCGGCTGAGCCTGCGACCCACCGCGACCGCGAAGCCGGCCGTCATGGTCACGAAAGGGCTCGGCCTACGCCACTACGCCGAGGATGCGCCCGGCGTCTGGAGCGCCACCAACAAGCTCAGCGGCACACCGGACAGCAAGCTCTTCGCCCTGACGGCGGCTCATCTCACCCGAGCGGGAAGCGTCCTGATGATCGGCAGTACGCAGAAGGAGGCTCGGAACACGGCTCTCGCGATCGCCGAGCACCTCGATGACAGGCCCGAAGCCGCACCGCTTGCGGAATACTTCGCCCATACCCTCGGATCCGAACACCCCCTGGTCGACTGCGCCCGCAAGGGTGTCGCCTACCACCACGCCAGCTTGCCCGACGATGTGCTCCACGCGATCGAGGACGCACTGCGCGCCGGGAAGATCGTCGCGGTAACCGCGACCAGCACACTCACCGATGGCGTGAACCTGCCAGTGCGGACCGTGATCATCAACACGAGGGTCGGCGACGACCACCTGGCTTACGAGGCGCAGCAGCGGCTGACGTCCGCCCAGCTGCTGAACGCTGTCGGACGTGCCGGCCGAGCCGGCCGGGAGAGCGAGGGATGGATCTTCCTCACCCGCCACAGCACCGCCTTCCCCAAGGGCGCCGACTTCGATCTGATGGCCCCGGGTGACGACGCCCTCGAGGTGACCTCCGCACTCCTCGACTCCGAGGCACTGGAGGAGCTCGCGGCCTGCGAGGGTCTGATCCGCGAGAGCGCCGACTCGATCTTCGAGCTCGCCGGAACTCTGGTCGCCGACTTCGTTGCCTACGTGTGGTTCACCCTGGACGCGCTGTCCCGTATCCCCACTCTCACCGATACCGACCCTCTCCTGGCTGTTCGGCGCCTTCTTGGAATGCAGCAGCTCCAGCCAGATATCCGTGCAAGGTGGCTGGCCCTGGCCACCACGGTTGCACAGCGATACGAGCTGACCGATCCGGCGGCACGCCGACGGTGGACCACGACCGGTACCAGCATCGGGACGGCGCGCACAATCGACAGCATCGCGGAAAGGATCGCCCTGCCCCTGATCACCGGGTTCACGCCCCCTCCCGACGAAGGCTTGATCTTCGGACAGCCGACTCAAGTCGAGGAGCGGTCACTTCACGACACGCTGGCCTACCTTTCCGAGCACCACGCTCTCGACGAGCTCCTGGAGCTTCCCGAGGTCGTCAAGGCCCGAGCTTGGAGCTTCACCAGCGCGGCCACGAGCGGGGAGAGGGTAGACGTACCCCTTGAGGGTGCCGTTCACAGCTGGCTGTCAGGCATCCCCATCCCGGAACTGGCCGCCCTATGGCTGCCTCACTCCAGCCGCGAATGGGCACTCGAGCAGGCCGTCGCTAACATCAGCCGAACCTTCGAGCACGCCCTGTCCTGGACCCTCGGGGCCCTCGTCAACCTCGTGAACCGCCGGCTTACGGCCGCCGGCACGCCCGTCCGCCTGTGCACTGACACCGCCTGGTACCTCCGCCACGGCGTGGACACCGAGCAAGCCCTGCACCTGCTGACCTCAGGCATCACCTCGCGCCGGCTCGCCCACCAGATCGGAAGCCTCGCCCAGGAGCAGAGCATCTCGACCGCGGATCTGCGCCCGTGGCTCACCTCCCTCCACATCGACGGCTGGCTCACCCTGTTCAACGCCACCGAGTACGAGGTCACCGACCTCCTGGAGTACGTCCGCCTCCGCAGCGGCAGCCTCCTCAACACCGTCCTGGAAGCTGGCTCGGCCAGGCTGAAAGTCAGCCTCATCGAGGGCTCTGGGGCACCCACCGGGACTGTCCTCATCGGAAATCGCAGCGGGTCAGCCGCGCTGGCCCTTCTGCTCCAGAACCAGCCTGTCGCAATCATCCCAGCCAGCAGTCACAGCGACGTAGCTGCGCTGCAGGACAGCCACCTCGACACCGAGCTCACACTCGCTGGCGACGAGCTCACCATCCGCCTTTCCACCTCCGAGCGCCGGTGACGCGGCACCGCTCGGCTGCGGTGAGGAAGATCGGGATCAGCCTCAGACCAGCCTTCCCGGCCAACCACTCAGGACGACCGTTCCCCTGGGTCGCCGTGAGCCCGCTGATGTATCAGGCCGCATCCCAGAGGCCGGCGTCCAGAATTCGAGCTGCCTTGGTGATGCTCCCGGGCATCAGGTGCCGGTAGGTGCGATACGTCTCCTCGATGGACTTGTGCCCCATCCATTCGGCGACGTCGGTGATGGGTATGCCGCTCCCGAGCGCGTTCGAGGCGAAGAAGTGCCGGAAGCTGTACATTCCGACGCCGTCCTCCGCGGGGAGGTCTTTGCAGAGCTTCTGCACCCGACGGCGTTCCATCGGCTCCGTGTAGTAGCCGCTCGGACCGCGCAGCAGGTACCCATCCTTTGTGGTGCCGTGCTGCTCCTCGTAGCGCTCCAGCGCCTCCTTCACCGAGCGCGGGAGCGGCACCTCCCTGAACTCGCCCGCCTTGCGGTGCTTCAGCTTCGCCGGCTTGTGCGTGTTGGAGTGGATCTGCTCGTGCACCCTGTAGACGTCGTCCGCCACGATGTTTTTGACGTTCACCGCCCGGGCCTCACCGTTGCGCAGGCCGCAGCCGACCATCATGACGATCTCAAGCGCGAGATCGTCGTCGGCGACAGTCAGCGCCTTCTTCACGTAGGTGAGAGACGGGATGACCACCTTCTCGCGAACATATTCTGGTTCTTGGACGCCCTTGACCGGGTCGTCTGCCATGGCCCCCTTGCCATAAGCGTCCCGCAAGATGGCCTTGAGGGTGCGGAATATGTTCACCTGGTTTCCGCGACCGACCTTGTCGGCCTCCAATTCGTCCAAGAAGCGCTCGACGACGATCGGCGTGATGGAGTTCAGCTTCCGCGATCCGAGCCGAGGAACGATGTGTACATTGATCGAGCTGTCGACATGCTCGCCCGTGGAATACTCCGTCATCTTGCGCTGCCGGGGTCGCCATTGCTTCGCGTATTCCTCGACCGTCTGCTGCCCGAGCTCGCGGCGGGCCTCGGCGACGGACGGCGCCGTGCTCTTCTTCTCTTTGTAGATCGCGGTCAGACGCTCGATGGCATCATCCTGCGTCCCGAAACCGGACTCCTCACGCTGCTTGCCGAGCGCGTCCCTGAAGCGAATCGTGTACGGGTGCGGGCAGCGGGTGGGCATGGCGCAGTCACATTCCTTGAAGAAGGAGCCCATGCCGCGGGCGAGCTGTCGAGCCACGTGTCGAACCTTCCGAGCGGGAGCGAGGAACCATGCACAGTCACTGCGCAGAGGGCGGAAGGTCAGCAAGCGGAGACAGGGCTGCGATGCATGCTGACCTTTTGCTAACCCGAGGGGCCTCTATCATGCCCCTGACCTGCACAGACGTCCAAATGCTAGATCTTGGACTTGAACAGAGTACGCAGCACTTTGGACTCCTCTGAGACGGCTCCCTGCCTGCTTTGTGCAGGTCAAGGGCGGTCTCGACTGTACACCGGCAGGCACCGAACAATGTTGGTGAGGAACATCGCTCCCGTCGGGCTAGACGGCTTCCTGCCTGGTGTTTCCCTTAGCACCAACGCCTGTTGGGACGATCGCCACGGAACGCGCGGGGACTCATGCTGACCGAATGCTGACTTATCTGATGCGCCATCAGGCATGCAGAAGGTCCCTCCGTGCCCACTGACGTCGTGCGCCCATGCACAGCCGACCTGTCGGGGACTGTCCTCGACCCGGTATACGGAACACGGCCCCTTTGACAGTCGACGGTCGACCGCTCCAGAAGTCGGCTCGCTGCCTGCCACGCCCGAGAGCCTCGACAGCGTAGAACTCGCGAGCAAGGCGGCGACACTGTGCCGAGACCGTCGGCCTCGACGATCGGAATCATTCCCTTCCTCGTACGGATGTCGCCGTGGCCACGATTGCGGACGCCGCCGCGAGGCCGGCAAGCACTCCGAACAACTCCGGGTAGCCGCCCAGGATTGAGGCGAGAGCGGCTGCAGCGAAGGGCGCGAGAGCGGAGGCTGTCATGGCGGGGGCGCTGAGGAGGGCGGAGAGCCGACCGTAGTGCTGTGTGCCCCAGCGGTCGGTGATGGCGGTGGCCTGGAGGAGGGTGAGGTTGCCGCGGACCACGCCGGCCGCGATCGACACCGCGATCACCAGGCTGCATGGGCCAGGGGTGACGGCGAGGACCGCCGTGGTCACGGCCCGAGTGCGATGTCGACCTGCTGCCCCACGGACTCCGCCGCGAGGGCGAGGTGCAGGTCCTCGGACGTCCCGTCCGGTACGGCAAGGGCGACGCCGGCCTGCGACCCCCAATATCGAATGACAGTTTCAAAAAAGAACATTCATTCGTAACGAATAGTGCATTGTCGGTGACGTGGTGTATATCGATCAGCTATGAGCATTACTCAGGAAGCCGCCAGGCCCGCTGACCGTGCACACCCTCAGTCCGTCGGATCGGAGTCGCCGGACGGCTGTCCACCAGCGAATGCGGTAGCGGAGTCACGGGATGCCGCGCCCGGCAGGGACCGGGATCCCCAGGGTGCAGCAGACGACTACATGACGGTGGAGTTGTTGTGTGCCGCCTTGGCGAGAATCCGGCTCGATCGGCAGTCGGCGGATGGCGGGCACTTCAGGGCTGCTGAAGTGCATGGTCCGTTGCCGCGCGCCTGGCGTGACGCACGGGGGCGGTTGTGGTGGAAGGCGCAGGCGCTGGGGTCGGACTGGCCGGGCAACGACCTCGAGCTGTTCGAGTGGTGCCGTCGCCCGCTGGGGTCCTGGCCCGTTCCGCTCTCCCTCGCCGACGGTGATCTAGAAGCCATCCTGCTGGACGGGGATGAGCTGTCGGAGTTCGCCGAGCAGGCAGCCGATCTGGTCCGTCACGCCGACGTCGAGGCGGAGTTGGTTCAAAACCAGGCCTTCGCGGCACTGATGTCGTGCGCTCGGATGAATGGTGATGGCGAGGAGGCTGTCCAGCGTATCTACTGCCGACTGCGGCGCTTGCTGATCGATCGTCCCGTGCTCAGCGACCGCGACGTCCAGGCGTTGGCCCGAGAGTTGCCGAAGGCGGACGCCGACAGCGACTCGTACCTCGCGAAGTTCGTGCGTACCGCGTACGTCCTCCATCCGGTCGAGAGTCCGGGGAAGGTCCGGCTGGGTCGCTGTCGGGAGTGTCACAACCCGGTCGACGACGGGGCGAGCGGCTGCGGGACTCCGGGGTGCGGCGGGAGGCCCGAGCGGTTCGAGGTGGCCTGTCTGGCCGGGTACTGGACCCAGCACAGGGCGACCCGCCAGTTCTTCCACGACCCTGGACTGCTCGAAGGGCGGCTGCTGGACCGGCTCGCCGAACTGCCGTCGGATCGGGTTCGGACTGAGCCGTGGCCGTGTCTGGACGCCTGGGACGCGGCGTTGATCTTCGAACCGGTGGACGCCGGCGGGGAACGGGAATGCTGGGCGATCGACGCGAAGGACTGCGCGAGCCCCACTCTCCTCGCCCGGGGGTTCCGCAGCGATCCCCGCGTGCCGGCGCGTCGGCGCATCATCGTCGTCCCCACGCACCGCCTCCAGACACCTGGCTACCTCGCGGATCTGGAGCGCGAGCTGCAAGGCCGGGCCGCCGGAGTCGAGGTCCTTGATGAGAAGGCGTTCTTGCGGCAAGCCGCCGTCCGCGCGAGCAGGGCGGGAGGTGCCCGATGAGGGACACCCGCTCCTGGAGCACCTCGCTGGTGAAGGAGCTGGACGACGAGTGCGTGCGGCCGATGCTCGGCCAGCTCAAGCCATGGGAACTGTGTGCCCTCGAGCTGGGGCTGTCGTTCCTGGTCGATCACATGCCGGGGCGGGGCATCGGCGCTCTGTGGCCCGTGCTCGCTGGATACATGCGGCTGGACTCGGCGCTCGACCCGCAGATCCGGACCCTGCGTGAACTGATGGGCCCGGTTGCCAAGACCGGGACGATGCGGGAGAAGCTCGATCACTACGTGAAGCTCCCTGCCCAGGTACGGGGGTTCGAGCCAGGTGACATGGCGGGGCACAAGGCTGAACTGTCGACGGTGTTCACCCGGCGCCGCTCCCCGTACGCTGCGGCACGCCATGACGTCTACCGGCAGAGGCTTCAGGAAGTCGCCCCTTACAAGGCGGGGAGCGGCTATCGGCCGGCGCCGCCTGGTTCGACGTGCTCTTTCGAGCGAACTGACGGCAGCTGGGAAAAGGTCCGTATCCCCGAGACTTTCGTCCCCGCGCCGGCCCCGCCCGAGCTGCTGGCGACGACCCTCCGAACACGGGAGCCGATTCCTCTCACCATCGAGGATTTCCAGCGGGCTGCCGCCGAGATGGACGAGCTCCTGATCGCTCACCCGGAGATCGAGAACCGGAACTTCGTCAAGCGGCTGGAGCAGATGGAGGCCCTGCTGGCCGACCATGTGGGAGGGCGCCTCCTGGAGCGGCCACAGGAGATGGTCATCGACGGTCTGTGGCACGTGGTGGGCCTGATGAACAGCGGAAAATCCACGTTGCTGGACATGATCGCCTACATCGTTGCCCAGCGCAGCGGCAAGGTGGGTCTCGTGCTCGCCTCCGGTAGCGACATCTACACCAAGGTCAGTTTCCTGCAGGCACTCGGCATCAACGCCGTCCCCATCTTCGGTCGGACCCGGGAGGGAGTCCACAAGGACCGCTATTGGCGCTCGCTCCTGCACGACGGCGCTACCACCTTCCCCACCGGTGCCGACGCCGCGGCGGCGTTCGCCGACGACCAGTGCTACGTGGAGGAGCTGCGCCTGACCAGCAGGAGCGACCGGGTTCCGCTCCCGAGGGAGGAGCGGCCGTGCGGAGGCAAGCTCTCCGTGGACGGCCAGCGCGGGCGCCGGGACTGCCCGATCCTTTCGCAATGCCCTGCCCACGCAGCGACTCGCAATGTGGCCGACGCCCAGGTGTGGGTGACCACTGCGGCCGGCCTGGCTTCCACGATGATGCCGCAGTCCCAGATCGAGGTTCGCGTCGCCGAAGCGGCCCAGCATCACCTGACCGTTCTCCTGATGGACGAGGCCGACACCGTCCAGCAGCAGTTCGACGACCGGTTCTTGCTGCACGAGATTCTCTCCCAACCTGGCAGGGGCTGGAGCCATCGCGTGGGGGACCGGATCGGACAGCGCTTGGAGCACTCGTGGTTCCTTGACCTCCGGGACCCCGAGGTGACGGCGGGCGACAAGCACTTCCGCCGCCACGACCAGGCGTTGACGGAGCTCCACCGGCTGATGATCGACCCGGGTGCCGACCACCTGAGCGCCCTCATCACCGAGGGACCGTTCACCGGGTACAGCCTCCTGCGGCGCCTGGCCCGAAGCCTCCACGGCCTCGGCGAGCGGAACGACTTCGCCCGCAAGGCGGAACTGGAGGAAGCCGCCGACCAGTACTTCGAAGAGCACTTCGAGCCGCTGGTCACCGCCCCCTTCCAGGCGCCCGCAGAGAACTGGGCGGAGCTGATCGAGGCAATGACAGCGTCCCACGACACGCTCATGTCGGCGCAGGAGGCCGCCGAGGCGTGGATCGAGGCCCATCAACCGGTACTCGACGGCATCACGGCCCGGGGCACGCCGGCGGAGCTCGCGCAGCTGTTGCAGGGCGGCTTGTGGGCCGCGCGCATCACGACATCGTTCTTCGAGGTCGCCCAGCGCCTGCCAGCCATCAGCCCGGCACAGATCGGAGACGGCGACGACTTCTGGAGCCGCCAGCCGCCCCGCGACCTGATGTCCTTCGTCCCAGAGCAGGCCGCGGGCAACCTGATGGCTCTCCAGTGGCAGCCCAACCCCGCTGGCGACAGCGGGTCCTTCAGCATCCTGTGGCTGCGCGGTGTGGGCCGGTGGCTGCTGTATCACCTCCATGACCTCCTGGAGGCCGAAGGAATCCAGGGGCCCAACGTCGTCCTCGCCTCCGCCACCAGCTGGATGCCCGCCTCCCCCCGCTTCCACCTCGACGTCACTCCGAACCTGGTCCTGCGCGAACCTGAGAAGGCCAGGGCGGCGCTGCTGGAAAGCAAGATGTTCTTCCGGCCGCCGCGCTACCGCGACGGCCGCCCGGTCTTCACCTCGGGCACCGGGGGTGACCCCACCCTCCACGCGCACGCCCTGTGTACGTCCGCTGACTGGATCTGCAATCCCGCCCCCGGTGCGCGGGAGTCGCTGCTCCAGCAGGCCCGTCAGCGTCTTGCCGACGACCGCCAGCAGGTCCTGTTCACCGTGCAGAGCACCCGGGACGCTCAAACCGTCGCCGATTACATCAACCAGAAGACCCCGTACACGGCCCTCCATGTCATCCGCGACGACGATCCGCCCACCCGCCACAGCATCCCCCGGCGGCGCCTTGCCACCTTCGCTGCCTCCGGTGCCGACATCCTCGTGGCAGCCGAAGGCGCCGTTCAACGCGGCCACAACATCCTCAACGCCCGCCGCGTCGCGGCCCTCGGCGCCGTGTTCTACCTGGCTCGGATCCACCCGCCCGCCGACGACGCCACCTTCCCGCTCTCGCTCCTCAGCCGTGAGGCGATGCGCCGTCTTCGAAATCCTGTCGACGTCACTCTTGACCACGTCGATCCAGTCGACCTCGCGCGCAAGCTCCGCGGCAGCGAGCGTCGCCGTTGGCAGCGACGGGTAGGCGAGCCCGTCCTGTTCACGCGGCTCACCGACCCGGTCGAGCACGCCGCGTTCGTCGGCAACTTCCTCGTTCCCCTCCACCAGACCCTCGGCCGTGGCATCCGCGGCAACGAGCCTGTGCTGGTCTACCTCTGCGACGCGGCCTTCGCCCCCCGTACCGCAAACCTCGACGACTCCGCCCCGGACACCCCCCGTACCAGCGTGATCGTCGCCGCGCAGCAGCTCCTGCACGGCTGGCTCTCCGACCCGGGTCCCGCGGCCACAGTCGCCGAGCGGCTCGACCACGAACTCGCGAAGGCCTGTTGGGGCCTGGCTTCCCATCTTCTCGACAACATCGACTGGGGTCACCGCTGATGCCCGCCTACCGCAGCACCCAAGCCACCGTGCTCACCTTCACGCCGGAAGCCACCTGGCCCGTCACCGGCTACCGCACGACCTGCCCGCCGGGAATGCTCGACCTCCTGGAGAAGGCGTGGGATACCCGGCCCGGCCGTCGTCCCCGCAGCGGGCCCGACTACCTGCCCACGCGCTCTCTGAGGGACCTGCTCACCCTCATCGACCCCGAAATCACCTCCGTACAGACGAATCCCCGCGATCCCGCATGGCTCCGGTCCCGGACCGAGGTCGACCCGGACCTCCTGCTGATCGCTCTGTCGGCATGGGCCTCGGCCCGTGTGGCACCCCACATGCCCGACACCGACTGGTACAGCCAACTCGAAGGCGCCGGCCAACTGGAGTGGATCCCCGAAGACCTCGACCTCACCCGCCACGACCTTCATGCCAACGGCACCGCCAACCCCCCGAACCACGTCTTCAACCTCCTGCCCAGCCTCGTCGCCGAACACCTCACCAGCAGCGGGCTCCATCTCCTGGGACACCACCGCGACCTGCGACTCGGACCCACCCGAGCAGACGGCCGCCGTGCCCTGCACCTCGGCGCACCCGAGACCCTCACCGACGAAGACGGCTCGGCCGGAGCCAGCGTGGACGTCCTGACCTTCCACCTCGAGACAGTGCCCGGTGTCCCCGAAGTCCACCTCCACGTCGACCTGAACATGACCCGCCTCGCGACGCGCCCAGTCGAGTACATCCCCCGCCGCGGATTCAGCGACCCGACCGCCAAGGTGCTCCTCTCCGCCAAGCAAGGATTCGTCCACCGCCGCGAGCGACCCATGCTCCTACAGAGCGGAGTCACCATCCGCCGGCGCGGAGAGAGCAGCACCTGGACCTGGGAGCCGGGCGTCGCCGAGATCCTCGCCCACCTCACCCACCACCAGCCACCCAGCCTCGACCAACTGCGCACCGCCCCCGGCGACGCGGCAGCCCAGCCCTTCGCCGCCCACCTCGTCCACAGCACCGGCATGACCTACCGCTTCCCCGAAAAGGACGGCACACCGCCGGCGCGCTCGGTCCACGATCACCCCGTCGGCCACGGCTATCAGCCCCGCGACCACATGGAGGTCCTCGCCCAGGTCGCCCGCCAGCTGGCGGAGAAGGGTCTGGCTCCGCTCGCGCCCACGCCCAAGGCCCGGACCCGCGCCAAGGCGCTCCTGCCGCTGGAGCTGCCCAACGCCCCTACCTACGAGATCGAGGTATGGGCGTCCTCCGACCGGACCTGGCAGGGCCTGCAGGTCGCTGCCGCCGCAAAGCTCGGCCTGACCCCCTTCCGGTCCACAGCGACTTCGGCCGGCTTCACCGGGCCGCTCAACGTCACGCTCCACCGCTGCAACCCGCAGGACCTGACCGCCGGCCTGCCCCGCTCCACCAACCCCGACAAGGCCGCACGCCGAGCCGAGTACGAAAGGAGTGAGGCCGAGCGCGCCGGGAGGATCGTCGAATCCTTCCCCCGCCTCGCCGCACCCATCGCCTGCATCGTGGAGATGGAAGGGCCCGCCTACTTCTCGCGCACGCGCCAACGCGATCCAAAGAAGCTCTTCAAGAAGACCCTTCCGGCTCTTCGCCGAAACGTTCAGTGCCTTCGCCCTATCACCCCTGCCAACCCCAACCCCAGCAAAGCCGCCCTCGCCAAACGCTTCGCCGACACCGACTTCGCCACGGCCGACATCGAACGCGCTGCCGCCGCCCTCAACGACGCCCTCCGCCAGGCTGGCCACCTGCCCAAGATCGCCGTACCCCAGGGCATCAGCGGCCCCTTCGAACTGATCACGGTCTGGCTCGCCCCCGCGGGCGAACGGATGATCGTGCCCATCCTCATCCGGCAGCACACGCACGAAGAGCCCACCGCACAGCTCATGCCCACACCCGGCAGCCCAAGTGAGCACCCCATGCCGCTGACCGCACTTCCCGAGGCGCTGACCGCCGGCCGCGGACGCCTAGCCACCCGCACCTCGCGCGCGGCCCTCGCCGAGTTCATCACCGGCGCCCTGGCCCTCGACTCCACCGCCGACCGGCTCCTGCTCGTACGCCGCGCACGGATGAGCGATCGGGAGATCTGGCCATGGCTGCAGGACGGCCGGATCGCCTTCGACCAGCTAGTCCTGCCAGGTGTCGACATGACCGACCCCGCTGTGACTCCGGCGATCCGAAAGCCCGGCGACCAGCCCGGCCTGCGCATCATCCGGCTCCGGGAACGAAGCGACCGCGACGCGGTCCCCCGGTCCTTCGGAGTCACCGAGGAAATGGTCAGGGCCGGCGAAGAATCGGAAGAGTTGATTCCCGTGACGAAGTACGGGCGGTTCTCCGGGGTCGTCCAGATCGGGGAACGCGCGTTTTGGGGTATCAACCCCCGCTCGGCCCAGAACCAGACCGCGCTCGGCGTCACCAAGCTCGACCCGGCCGAACCGGGCAACCGAACCAAGACCTGCTCCAACCCGACTTCCCTGGAGATCGTCCCCGCGTTCCTCCAAGCCGGAGACAACCCCGCCGACTGGGCCATGTACACCCAGGCCCAACGACGTCTTCACGCCCACACGACGATCGCCACCACCTGGCCAGCCATCGCCCACCTAGCCGGATTGATGGAGGAGTACATCCTGTAATCAGCACGGATCTCATGACGGCGCTCGCGACAGCTCCCGAGCGCCTGAGTGAGCAAGGCCGCCGCAAACCGCATATCTCCGGTCACGATCGCCGCAGCGGCTTCACACCCTCCACTGGCAGTAACCGGGCAGCGGGATGGCGGTAGCGCAGCAGATATGCAGAGCCTTGACGAACTGGAAGAGGTACCCGAGCGCCGAAGCCGACGCCTCACTGCTCACCGGTGTCTGTCATCGCCCACCCTCTTCGTCAGACCGACGCAGCGATCATTCCACGACGGTGATCGCCCACACATGGCTATGCGTAAAGCAGGCGGCTCCGTTCTACTGCGAACGCCGCGAAGCCGCCGGCGAGCTCGTAGCTGATGGCCCGGCGATGGCAACCGATGGAGTGCAGTTTGGCCTGGCCCGAACCGAGGATCGTGGTGTTGAGGTCGCCCAGCAGGGCGGGCAGCCCGGCGACCACGGGGAGGTTCGCGCCCTGGCGGTACCGGTTCGTCTCCGCGACCTGCTCCCGCACCCGCTCCGCGGCGGCGGTCGGCGCGGACGGAACAAGACCCGGGGTGGCCAGAGAGGATGAGGGAGGAACGGCGCGGCGCTGCCGGCAGCGCCAGCATGGAGCACCCACCATGGCACCTCGCGCAGGGAACTCACCAACAGCGGACGGTCGCCTGCCGCCTTGGCAAGATGGACGATCTTCTTCGGCTTGCCCGCCCACTAGTAGTACGAGGCGGCCCGCGAGGCTTCGCCACTTTCGGGCTACAGGTCTCCGAGAAGGCCAGCTGCCTCGGTCTCGTGAGCCCAGCTACCGGTCACTGCACTGTCGGCGAGCCAGCATCGCGTGGAGAGGGCTGCCTCAATGAGGCACAAACAAGGAAAACATGGCCCGCTCCCGTGAAACCCGCACGCGGTCCAATGCGCGGCCACGGCTCGACCCTGTCGAGCGCAACGCCTGTGCCAGACGGTGCTCGTCATCCGATCTACGCAACCAAAGGACCGTCCCGAACGTGCACGGCACGAATGGCGTAGAGCCAGTCGGCTGCCTCTTTGCTGTACTCATCCTTGGCCTGCGGCTCGACGTGGGCGATGGCACCGTCGATGCGAGAGCTCTGCGGCTCCACCAGATCAGGATCCATGGCGATCTGACGCTTGGTCAAGAGGAGAACTAGCAGAGTGGTGGGTCACCGCATCGCCGCGCGCCGCGTTCAGGGCATCGACAAACGCGCCGGAGGCGGCGCCGAGAAGATAGATGACGGCTGGGCGAATGAGGCCTGCATGTCGCTGAATCGCCGTCGCAGGCTCCAGCCCACCGAAGCACCGGGATACGGCTCCATCGGCTCGAAGCCGTGCGCCCGCATCAGCGCCGTGGCCTCGGCCGGATCGGTACGGCGGGCAGCAGCCCGCTGCTCTACGTCATCACCCACCGGGAGTGGAACGCGGTCAAGGTAGGCATCGGCGCCTGCACCGGCTACACCTCCCGGCTCCTGCAGCATGAGCGCCAGGGGTGGGAGCTGTACCGAGCCAGTGACTTCACGACCGGCGCCGCCTACGACGTCGAGCAGGGCGTGCTGGACCGTCTGCGCGGCGCCAAGTTGTGTCCGTTCCTCACCAAGGACGTCATGCCGAACGGTTGGAGCGAGACCTGCTCCACCGACCGCGTCACCGCGGATGAGGTGTGGGCCATGGTCGAGGAGGAGACCCGCCGCGCACCGGACGACTACGCTCCCCGGGCCGGCGCCCGGCCTCGGGCCGCCTTCCTGTTCGACGCGGAAGCTGCTGCCGAGGAGATGCGCGCCCGCGGGTACGAGCCGCTCGTGCCCTACCCGGGCCGTACGAACGCGACCTGGCCCTCACGGTGCACCACGTGCGGGCACGAGGGCCGGCCCACCTTCAACGCCGTACGCAACGGAGGCCAGGGCTGCCGCATCTGCCGCACCAGAGCGGCGCAGGCCAAGCGCGCCACGGCGGCGACCGCCCCCAAGGCGGAGGGGGGTGATGCGGGCGGCAGGGTTCGAACCGCTGGAGCCCTACTCCACCAGTCAGACTCCTTGGCGCTGCCGCTGCACCGCCTGCGGTCGCGAGAGCACCCCCACCTACTCCAACGTCCGCAACGGAGGAACCCGCTGCCGCTTCTGCTCCTCCAAGTCATCGAACGCCGAGCAAGCCGAGACCGAGATGCACGCGGCTGGTTTCGAACCGCTGGAACCCTATCCCGGCCGGACCACGGACCCATGGCACTGCCGCTGCTCCTGCGGGAACGAGGTCATGACGCGTCTGTCCTTCGTCCGGTCAGGAACGACGGGATGTAAGAAGTGCCCTCGGACCGGCGGCCGAACTGATCCGGCAAAGGCTGCTGCCGAGGTCCGCCAGGCCGGGTTCGATCCCCTGGAGACCTACCCTGGCAAAACCACCGACCGGTGGCGCTGCCGCTGTGCGTGCGGGACCAAAGTCACGGTGACCTTGACCGGCATCAGGCGAGGCCGAACCAGGTGCGGGACATGTTCCAAAGACCACACCGACTGATCGGCACGTACCGCAGCGTCCCCCTGAGGGCGCCCGCTCCCCGCCAGGCATACGAGTCACCGGTGTCTGGAGAAACCTGCCGCACTGCAAGAGGACACGTGTTCACCGCCTTGCTCGCCCAGGCCGACGCCGAAGGCGACCTCAACTGGATCGTCTCGGTCGACTCCACGATCGTCCGGGCTCATCAGCACGCCGCCGGGGCCCTTCAAAAGGGGCCCCTACCGGCGAGCCGGACGACCATGCCCTCGGCCGATCCCTCGGTGGACTGACCACCAGGGTCCACCTCGCCGCGGACAGCCTATGCCGGCCACTGGCGTTCGTCCGAACCCCAGGACAGGCCGGTGACGCGCCCGCGTTTCCCGAGGTCATGGCCCGCTTGCGGGTGCCGCGGCCGATCCGCCGACCCAGGACCACCCCGGATGTGGTCCTGGCCGACAAGGCCTACTCGTCCCGCGCAATCCGAACCCCTCTGCGTCGGGCCGGGATTCTGGCGGTGATCCCACAGCCCTCCGACCAGGCCGCGAACTGCAAACGCCGCGGCAGCCGGGGCGGCCGCCCACCGGCCTTCGACCGCGACGCCTACAAACAGCGCGACACCGTCGAGCGGTGCATCAACAAGCTCAAGCAGTGGCGCGGCCTCCCCACCCGCTACGACAAGACCGCCACCATCTACATCGCCGGACCCCACATCGCCGCCATCTTCATCTGGTCGGCAAGATGATCCGAGAGAAACGCCCTAGCCCTGCTCCTCGCCGGAGCGCTGCCCCGTCGCCTTACCCGTGACAGGCCCGAGGAATGTGCTGCCTCGGAAGTCAATATGGTCACCACCGTAGGTGGCTTCGGTAGCACGGCCTCTAGATGGTCCCCCCTCAGGGTTGGAACTGCTTCCGCGGGGCTGCTGTCGGCGCAGGATGGCCATCGCCACCGCGGCCGCCTGGTCAGCGGCCCGCTGCTGGGATCCCGAAGCGTCCGCCTCGTGCTTGTCAGGGTTGGCTCGGTCACTGATCCCCCGGATGACGAGGGAGTCCTGGCCGTTGAGATGGGCAGCGTGGGCGGCGCCGGACCCTTCCATCTCGATGGCGTAAGCATCGTTGTAGTTCACTCGGATGTACTCGGCGAACTCGGACTTGTCGTCAGCTAGGACAACATCACCACATGCGATCGGCTTGAAATGGCAGCGGACGCCCTCCAGATCCCGCAGCGCCGCACGGGCCGTTTGCAGCAACCGGTGCGAACCATTCCACGCTTCGGGCCGGGCGAGGAATCCTTGTGGGGTCTGCTTGCCACCGTGAACGGCGTACACCTTCGTCCCGACCACAACGTCACCGATCGCAACGTCATCTTTGAGGCCGCCCGCGACCCCGATGAACAGGAGCACCTGCGGGCGAAGCCAGCCGACAACCTGTGTGGTGAGCGCGGCGGCGTTGAGGGCTCCCACGCCCAGCTCAGCGATCGCCACGCTCCAGGGCGCTCCCTCGAATCGGCCCTGCTCGACCCGGGTCCCGTCGCCGTGTACGAGCTCCTTGGCGTCCCTCAAATGTTCTCGAACGGCCTCGTACTCCACAGGAAGCGCGGTGAGAATCACGGTTGTGGGCTGGGTATCAAGCATGGACCTATGATATTGCCGCATCAGTGCCAGACACGTGGCGTTGGGCAGGAGGGGTGGGGCTGTGTCGGAACCGGCAGGGGGCATCAGTGTTGGGCAGCTGCTGCTAGTTGAGTACCAGAGCGTCAAGGACGAACAGAAGACGCGTATCGGGTTTCGCGACAACCTGCTCTACGTGACGCTCGCCGTGTCCGCCGCGATCATTGCGGCGGTGGCACAGGCCAAGCAGACGTCCATGCTGCTTGCACTGCCGCCTGTCTGCATCGTTCTGGGATGGACGTACCTGGTCAACGACGAAAAGATCTCGGCGATCGGACGCTACGTACGCAAGGAGCTGGGCCCTCGTCTGACGCAACTATCGGGGTCCAACGGTGAATTTGCCGCCTTCGGATGGGAGGAAGCCCATCGAGGCGATGCGCGCCGTCGTTCCCGGAAGGCGTTCCAGTGCCTGGTGGACCTGACAGCGTTCTGTGTGCTGCCGCTGGCAGGGCTGCTCGTGTTCTGGACCGACCAGCCGAGCGGCGTTCTGCTCATCGCCCTATCAGCGCTTGAGGCAGTGGCGGTGATAGGCCTCGGCATTCAGATCGTGTTGTACGCCAAGGCATCACGCCGCGCGATGTGAACCTCTACCGTTGACCTACCACTCCAAGTGGACGGTTGCGCGGGAGAGAGAAGCGGTAGATGAACAAGACGTTGCCGCCGGCATTGCTGGCGGCTCTGTCCGAAGGGGCCGCCGGGGAAGCCGGACGTCAACTGGTCGACGAACTGGCACGGGCGCTGACACAGGATCGGAACGCCAACCCAAGTGCGCTGGTTGAGGCAGCAGCACACCCCGCACGGCGGGAGGAAACCCGGGCCTGGGTCGGACGTGTGGTGGACCTGCTTTCCACCGACCTCGGCATCGCGCGAACCGTGGCGGAGGCCATGCAGCGGCATACTCCGGGCAGTGTGGGGGCCTGGTATCAAGGGGATCACATCGACTTCCGCGGTTCTGTCTTTCTAGGCGATGTGGTCGGCACCCAGGTCGTGCTCCAGCAGAATGGGAACGCGGGGCCAAGCCCGTGGATGAAACCCGACGACTACCTCCGCGAGGCGAACAAAGGCTCGGTGTACAGCCACCGCTGGCGGCTCGTCGGACGCACGGAGACGATGGACCGCCTCGTGCCGTTTGCCAGGAGTGCGCACGGAGCCATCGCGCTTCTCGTTGGCCGGGGCGGGGTCGGGAAGACCAAGATCGTGACGGCTCTGTGCCAGACGCTGAGCGAAGCTGAGCCCGCCGTCGAAGTACGGGTGCTCGGTGCCGACTCCGACATCAGCTCCGGGATGTTCGGGGAGCTGCCGAACGAAGGCAGTCTGCTGGTCGTCATCGACGACGCGCACAACGACACCCTCCCCTTGGAGAAGATCGTCTCCGGCGTTCGGAGCGCCAACCCATCGGCCAATGTGCTGCTGTGTCTCCGCCCTTACGGCCTAGCCCACGCCCGGCGGGCTCTGTCCTGTGCAGGGACCCACATGAGCGACACCACTCAGGTTGAGATCGGTGACCTGGAGTTCGAAGACGCCGTCTCCCTAGCTGGCGAGATCCTGAAAGAAGAGGTACGACTCCACGCGCCCCGACTTGCTACATCGGCACGGGATTGTCCACTGTTGATCGTCACGGGCGCGGCGCTGATCAACAATGGAGAGCTGGATCCCCGAAGGTTCGAAGGCGACGAACAACTCCACCGAGAACTTACCGACCGGCTCGCCGAAGCGCTGACGACCGCTCCGTCAGCCGGACAGGTGCCACGAGAGCTGCTGTCCGCTCTCGCCGCGTTCCAGCCGGTCCGCCTCGCAGAACCAGAAGTCCAAGGTTCGCTGGAGGCGCTGACCGGGTTGCCGTACGACGTCTCAGCTCCGCACTTGGAGGCATTAGAAGAGGCGGGGGTGATCCTCCGGCATGGCACCACCATACGTCTGGTCCCCGACCTGTTGGGGGACGCCTTGCTAGTCAAGGCAGCCCTCCATCGCAGCACAGGGCTGCCCACAGGCTACCTCGCCAAAGCCATGGAAGCCGCTGAGGGCAGCGCCTTGGCCAACCTAGTGGTGAACACCGGTCGCGTGGACTGGCAACAAGGACAGGGCGCCGGCGCCGGCGTGCTGATCGAACCGCTGTGGCAGGGCATCACTGCGGCGTTCCATTCTGCAGACGCACGCGGTCGAGTGAGCTTGCTGGAGATGGTGAAGGAGGTTGCCTTCTATCAGCCCCAGCGGACTATCGACCTGGCTAATTGGGCGGTGGAGAATCCTAGCGACTCCGTCACCGGGGACGTCGGCTTCGGGATGATGCACACCTGGACCAACACAGCCGTACATCACGCCCTCGCCGACGTCCTCCAAGCCGCCGCGCGCTCGCTGGAGTCCCTGCCACAAGCAGCCACGCTTCTTTGGCGCCTAGGATGCGACGACCAGCGTCCCCTCAACCAGTACCCCTCGCATCCTTTGCGCATTCTGGAGAAACTGGCCGGCTATACCCGCTGGGGCCCCACCAAGTACCAACATGCCCTCGTCAGCCAGGTCGAACGGTGGCTCGCCCGCTCACCCGATACCGCCACTATTCATCAGCCGTTGAGCGTGCTGAGCCCTCTGCTGGAGACCGAGGGTTATGACGAATTGTGGACACCAGCTACCTGGTCTCTGACCTTCCGTCCCTACGTACTGGCCCCAACCAGCGGGGTCCTGAACCTGCGCGGCCTCGTGCTGGACCTGGCGTTCGAAGAATTGGGGCACCCGCAGCTCGTACGCGCCTCGGCAGCCAGCTCCCTGATCGGCGAGGCCTTCCGCCTGCCACATGGCACCTTCAACCTGTCGGTCACCGACGCGATGCGTCAGCCGTGGTTCCCACACCTCGGCAGCACCATCGAACGTCTACATCAGTTCATCCTCCAGCGCACCCTGCCACCATCAATTCTGGTCACCGTGCGCACAGAGGTCCATTGGCTCGCGAGATATGGGCCCGACGATCTGCGCCAGCATGCCCAGGACCTCCTGAGCTCGATCCCTACTTCACCGGACAACGAGCTCGCGCGGGCGTTGCATGGCGGACCGGCCGACCCAACTGTCCATCCAAACCGATCAGACTGGCACGCGGCGCAAGACTCGCTGTTCCAAGATGTGATGGCCACACTGTCCGACTGGACAGACGATCAGATCGCCACTCGTGTCAATGTCTTGCTGAGCGAGAACGAAGTGGTATTCGGTCCGGACACGGGCAAGTCCCGACGGTTCATCTGGATACTCGTCATCAATCGTCCGGCCGTCGGTGAAGCTATCTGTGAGCAGGCCATGGCTGCGCCCGATCGTGTGCCGGCATCGCTTGTGGAAGTTGCTCTGGCTGCGATGGGGCGCGCCGCCGGCGACCGCGCGGTCCACTGGGGCCGCACACTCATGGGCTCAAAGAACACGGGACTAACACGGTCGGTGGCACTGGCGTTTGGTGTCCAGCGTGGTCGCGACGAACTGTTGGGTGGCGAGGGTGAGCTGCTCCGGGCACTCGCCGCCCACGAAGACACAGTTGTGCGCAGGGCGACCGTTGGCGCCGTGCACCTCATCGCTACGCAGCACAAGGACCTGGCCATCGAACTGCTCACCGCTTCACCCGTAGTCGAGACAGCGGACCTCGACGCGTTCGCTATGGCCATCTCGGGCCCTCCGTTCAGCGCGCTGTCCTGGTCCGATCTCTCTCAGGACCAGCAGAAGGCCTTTCTCACAGCGCTCGCCACGGCATCGTCCATCGACAGCCACGAAGTCGGTCGCTTCCTTGCAGAGCTCGTCAGCACTGAGCCTCTCACCGTCATCGAACTACTCGAAGCCAGAATCGATTCCTCGCCATGCCAGGGCCGGGGCTACTCCCCCCTGCCCTTTCAGTGGAATGACACACCGCCGTTTCGCGGGCACGACGACTTCCCGGCCCTACTGCGACAGGTCCGCGACTGGATCGCAGCCGATCCGGACTCAACTTACCGACGCTGCCTGGGAGCTGACCTCTTTGAGCTTGTCGCCGGGCCTTACGACGCCCAGGTCACCGAGGTAATCGAGGAGTACTTCCACGACGGTGACCTGGTGAAGGTCACGATCGCTGCGGACATACTGTCTAAGGCTGACAGGACGATTGTCTGGGACATTGACTTCGTACGCCGCTGTCTGCGGGCTGCGGACCGACACGGAGACGCCAGCCTGGAGAGAGTGAGAGGCGCCTTGCACGCAGCCGCCATCACCGGAATGCGTTCCGGAACGCCTGGACAGCCCTATCCCGAGGATGTCGAGCAGCACACTAAGGCCACGGAGCTGGCCGACAGCTCTGCTGGGGGTAGCGTCGAGGAGCAGTTCTATCGCGACCTCGCAGCCTCCGCCCTGCGCCTTATGCAGCGGGATACGGATGATCTACCTCCGGACGGCCGTGCCTGGTGAGGGCCAGGGCTATGCCGTCATTTCTCACACCGCATCAAAGGTGAGACGAGAATGAAGGCTACGTCGTAGGACTGACGGTTACGACGTAGCGGTGTCCGCGCCACGCTACCGCTTGAGGCGGGTGAAACATTGTTCCATCCGCTCGGCTGCCACGCCGGACCAGCTTAGGGGCAGAGTCGGCCCTGAGGGATGGTATAGCAGCGAAAGCCTACTGACAGCATGGTCCTGCTCGCCAAATAGCGCCGCCTGCCCGGCGAGCCAAGCGAGACTTCCCTAACGGACCCGGGTACCGAGGAGACCTCGCCGTGCTAGGACGAGGTCGGTGCGCTGGTTCACCTCGTCGGCCGGGCCGACGAGGTGAACCAGTCGATCTGAACACGGGAGGCTGAACTCTCCTGCGGCCGCCATCAAGCGCCAGTCCGCCAGGACCGGTGCAGCCCCGCCCGCGCGGGGCTGCACCGGTCCTGGCCCGCGCCAGCCTGCCACCTCACCCGTCCGGTCCCGATCACGCTCATTCTCTTCCACCACCGCCGAAGCATGACCCGATCCGGCACCTTCACACCAAGATCCGGAGCATTTCCGGATCAGACTCGGTCACAGGGTTCCGCGAACAACCATTTTACCTGGTCAGCCTAGGTGTAGGTGCTGTACCACCAGCACTCGAAGAACCTGCTGTTCCCTGAAAACGGGAAAATCAGGCGGCTTCCCAGAGGCCTGCGTCCAGGATCCGGGCGGCTTTGGTGATGCTGCCCGGCATCAGGTGCCGGTAGGTGCGGTACGTCTCTTCGATGGACTTGTGGCCCATCCACTCCGCGACGTCGGTGATGGGGATACCGTTCCCGAGTGCGTTCGATGCGAAGTAGTGCCGGAAGCCGTACATCCCCACCCCCTCCTCCGGCGGGAGGTCCGCGAAGCGTTTCCTCACCCGGCGCCGCTCCATGCCCTCGGTGAAGTAGCCGCCCGGGCCCCGCAGCAGATAGCCGTCCTTCGTGGTGCCGTGCTTGGCCTCGTACCGTTCGATCGCTTCCCGGACCGACCGAGGCAGGGGCACTTCCCGGAACTCCCCCGCCTTGCGGTGCTTCAGCTTCGCCGGCTTCAACGTGTTGGAGTGAATCTGCTCGCGCACCCGGTACACGTCCTGCGCCACGACGTTGTTGACGTTCACCGCCCGCGCCTCGCCGTTTCGCAGGCCGCATCCCGTCATCATGGCGATCTGCAGCGCGAGGTCCTCATCGGCTACGGTCAGTGCCTTCTTCACGTAGGTGAGGGATGGGATGGTGACCTGCTCTCGTACGTATTCCGGTTCCTGGACACCCTTCACCGGATCGTCGGCCATGGCCCCCTTGGCATAGGCGTCGCGCAGGATGGTCTTGAGAACCCGGAGAATGTTCACCTGGTTCCCCCGGCCGACCCCGTCGCTCTCCATCTCGTCCAGGAAACGCTCGACCACCATCGGCGTGACCGAATTCAGCTTCCTTGCCCCCAGGCGAGGAACGATGTGCACGTTGATCGAGCTGTCGACATGCCAGCCCGTGGAGTAATCCGTCATCCTGCGCTGCCGAGGCCGCCACTGCTTCGCGTACTCCTCCACCGTCTGCTGCCCCAGCTCGCGGCGGGCCGCCGCCACCGACGGCGCCGTGGTCTTCTTCTCCGCGTACAACTGCGTGAGGCGTTCGATCGCGTCGTCCTGCGTGCCGTATCCGGACTCCTCGCGCTGCTTGCCGAGCGCATCACGGAAGCGGATCGAGTACGGGTGGGGGCAGCGGGTGGGCTTCGCGCAGCCGCAGTCCTTGAAGAAGGACCCCATGCCGCGGGCGAGCTGTCGGGCCATGTGTCGCACCATCCGTTCCAGCCCAAGAACCTGCTCAGGCGCCGCACTGTCGGTCGCAGGTCAGCAAGCGCGGACACGTCCGGGACGCATGCTGACCGTTTGCTGACCTGAGGGGGGCACATGATGCCCCTGACCTGCGGCGACGCCAAATAGTCAGATCTTGGACTTGAACAGAGTGCGCAGCACTGTGGACTCCTCTGAGACGGCTCCCTGCCTGCTTTGTGCAGGTCAAGGGCGGGCTCGACCTTACACCGACGTCCCCGTCCGATGTTTGTGAGGAACATCGCTCCGGTCCGGCGATTCGGGTCCCCACCTGGGCTCTCCCGCCGTCATCGACGCTTGTTCAGTCAATCCCTTGGGAACGCCCGGCGACTCACGCTGACCGAATGCTGACTTACCTGATGAGCCATCAACCCTGCGGGAACCTTTCCGCACACACTGACGACGTGCGTGCACGCGTCACCGACCTGTCGGGCACCGACGCCACCCCGCTTCGTGGAGAACGGTCCCTTTGGCCGTCGGCCGGTCGACGCCGGGCCGCCCCGGAAGCCGGATCGCCGCCAGCCGCCCGCCCGAGATCCCCGGCAGCGTGGAACTCGCGAATGACGGCTTCGCACCCGGCACCCCGGGATCCGGAGGTGCGGTACGAACCAACCCAGGCCGGCGGCACGCACACCGCGAGGCCAAGCACACCACCGCGATGCTGTGGCAAACGCCGCTGCAGAGGTGCGCCAGGCCGGGTTCGAGCCCCTGGAAACCCCTCCCGGCAAGACCACCGACCAGTGGCGCTGCCGCTGTGAGTGCGGAACCGAAGTGCCGCCTACTTACTGTCCGGTTCAATCGCAAACATGCCCGGCTGAGGCTCCAGGAGAACGCGCCTTCGCGCAGTTGAAGTCCTGGCGGCTACTTCGGCGAGCCAGATGTTCCACCCGCCGCATCGGCACCATCGTCCAGGTCGTCCACATGCTACTGACCTGCGACTATTCAGGATGAAAGAGGCTCTTTGAACCCATCCAAGAAATAGGACCGTTGTGGGAGGAGCCGCCCAGGCGAGGCTTGCCACTCGCGTGAGGGAGCGGGCCGTGGGCGCCGATGCGAAGCTCTGGTTGGGGACACTCATGCCATAACGAACCGCATTCGGAGCTGAGTTCAGCGATTACGTCGGCAGACAGCCCGTGATCCGGTGATTGCTGACGACATTGCATGAGCCACGCTCTCCGCCCGACCATGATCGACCATCCGAGGCTCGACGTCTCACCGCTTACCGTGCACGAGTTCGTCAGGCCCCTGTCCGCTGCGGTATCCGCCACGGGTTGGAGGTCCGCAGAGGTGACGGCAAGAGGGCCTCGGGCATGTTCTGGTAGGCGACCGGGCGCAGCCACCGGGCGATGGCGGTGCCGCCCACGCTGGTGTGCAGCGGATTGGTCGTGGCCGGCCAGGGGCCGCCGTGGTGCATGGCGCGGGTGACCGCCACTCCTGTCGGCCAGTCGTTCCAGATCAGGCGTCCTGCGCGCAGGACGGACCAGATGGTGCGGGCCAGTTGCCCGTCTGTGTCCTCCTGGCCGTGCAGCGTGGCCGTGAGGCTGCCCGGGAGCTCCCCGAGGGTGGTGAGCAGTTCCTCGGTGGAGGCATAGGTGACGACGGTCGATGCCGGGCCGAAGCATTCCCGGAGGAGTTCAGGGTGGGCGCGCAGGTCGTGGGCCGTGACGGTGAGGAGCGTCGCCGAGGAACCCTCGGTGGGTCGCCCTGTGTGGTGGGTTCCGGCCGGTGCGGCCGCGATCCGTCGGACGGCGGGGTGCATGGCCAGCTCGTCAAGGGTCGTACGGTAGGCCTCGGTGATCCAGGCCCCCAGCATCGGCGCGGGAAAGGTCCGCGTGACGGCCAGGCGGAGAAGTCCGTCCAGGCCGTGGTGTTCGGGCAGGAAGAGCAGGCCCGGCTTGGTGCACAGCTGGCCCTGGCTGCGGGTGACGGATGCGATGTACTCGCTCACCAGGGCGGGCCCGCGTGCGGCGAGGGCGCGGGGGGTGACCACCACGGGGTTCAGGGAGCCCAGTTCTCCGTAGAACGGGATCGGGTCGGGGCGGCCGGAGGCGAGGTCGAACAGCGCGCGGCCGCCTGTGGTGGAGCCGGTGAAGCCGACGGCCTGAACGACGGGGTCGGTGACCAGGGCGCGACCCGCCTCGCGGCCGTGGACGACGGCAAGCGCTCCCGGTGGCAGGACTTCGGCCGCGAGGGCGGCGGTGCGGTCGGTGAGACGGGGGTGGCCCTCGTGGGCCTTGACCACGACCGGGCAGCCGGCGGCGAGCGCGCTGGCCGTGTCACCGCCGAGGACGGAGAAGGCGAAGGGGAAGTTGGAAGCGGTGAAGACGGCGACCGGGCCGAGCGGGACGAGCATGCGCCGTACGTCCGGGCGCGGGGCGGGGACGGCGGTGTCGTCCGCCTGGTCGATCATGACGTCGAGGTGCGCGCCGTCTTCGGTGATCTCGGCGAACATCTCCAGCTGTGCGCGGGTACGCACTACCTCGCTCCGCAGTCTGACGTCGCCGAGGCGGGTCTCCTCCTCCGCGAGGGCGACCAGTTCGTCGGTGTGCTCGCGGAGCACGTCGGCGAGGTCTCGGAGGAGTGAGCCGACCTCGGACGGGGTGAGTGCGGCGAGAGTGGGAGCGGCGGCGCGGGCGGCTTTGATGGCCAGGGGGTCGAGCGGGGAGCGGGAGGGCATGTCTTCTCTCAGTTGTGTTGCGGGGGGGCTGAAGTCGGTTTCCCGGGCGGATTGCTGGGCGCCCCTAGGCGCTCGGAGGGCTCTTCTCTCCTGCCATGAGCAGGAGTTCGGCCAGGTGCACGGCCTTGACCCGTGAGCGTCTGCGGCGCAGGCCGGTGCAGAGCTGGCGCAGACACCCCGGATTGACCGCGGCGACGAAGTCGACGCCGGCGGCCTCGATCTCGTCGATCTTGGCGGTGAGGATGCGGCGCGATTCACGGGGCCGCAGCAGGGAGTAGGTCCCGGCGGCACCGCAGCAGGTGATGGCCGAGGTGAGTTCGACGTAGTCGGCGATTCCGGCGAGCAGATCACGCGGGGCGGTCCACACTCCGAGGCCGTTGCGCAGGTGGCAGGAGTCCTGGAGCGCGACACGGGCCCGGCGGCCGTCGACCCGGAGTTCGCCGAGGGGGCAGTACGCGGAGCCGTTGGCCAGGTGCTCGGAGAGTTCGCGGACGCGGTCCCTGCCGAGGACCGAGGCGAGGTGGGCGGCGCAGCCGCCGGAGCTGGTGACGATGGTGCCGGGAAGGTCCTCGCCCATCCGGTGCGCGAGGCGTTCACCGGTGGCGGTGTCGCCGTTGTGGGCGTGCAGCGCGCCGCAGCAGCCCTGGCCGGCGGGGGCGGTCAGTCCGGGGACGAGGGCGAGAGCCGCGCGGCCGACGCGCGGGAAGAGGACGCGCTCGAAGCACCCGAGCATGAGGGAGGCCCCGCCGGAGCCGGCGGCCGGGGTCTCGGCGACGGTCGTGGGCGGGGTTCCCCGCAGTCGTCCCAGTAGGCGGAAGAAGACCCGCCGGCCGGCGGCCAGCATGAGGGCACGGGCGAGAACGGGCATCCGGCGTCCGCGCCACTGGTGGTCGCGCCACTGCTCCAGCAGCTGCCCGTACTCGACGCCGGCCGGGCAGACCGGTTCGCAGGCGCGGCAGCCCAGGCACTGCGAGGACTGTTCCTTCAGCGTGGGGTCGTCGGGTTCGAGATCGCCGGTCTGCAGGGCGCGCATGAGGTTGATCCGGCCTCGGGGAGAGGAGGCCTCGTCACCGGTCTCGGCGTAGGTGGGACAGGCGGGGAGGCAGAAGCCGCAGGAGATACAGCGGGAGAGGAGGTCGGGGTCGAAGACGGGCTTCGGCAGGGGGGCGGCGCCTGTGCGGTCGGTCATGAACCCAGCTTTCCGGGGTTGAGGATGCCGGCCGGGTCGAAGGCCGTCTTCAGCCGGCGCAGGAGGTCGATCTGGTCGGCGCCCAGCTGCGTGGTCAGGTAGGGGAGTTTGGCCGCGCCGACGCCGTGTTCGCCGGTGATGGTGCCGCCCAGGTCGATCGCGGCGGCGAAGATGTCGGCGAAGGCGCTCTCCGCGCGGGCAATGGCATCCGTGTCGTCCTGGGACTTCACCACGCAGGTGGGGTGGAGGTTGCCGTCGCCGGCGTGGCCGAAGGTGGCGATCGTGACGCCGTGTCGGGCTCCGATGGCGTCGATGCGGTCGACCATCTCCGCGATGCGGGGCCGGGGCACGGTGGCGTCCTCCAGGATGGTCAGCTCACCCAGCCGGGAGAGGGCGGGAAGTGCGCATCGCCGAGCGGCGAGGAGGGCCTCGGCCTGCGCCACTTCGGCTGCGGTCGTGACGTCGAGGGCTTCGTGGGCCGTGCAGACGTCACTCATGCGCTCCAGGGCGCGGGCGACCGTGTCGCTTTCGCCGTCGTCGCCGAAGAGAAGCAGTGCCCCCGCGTCGGTGCGCAGCCCGAGACGGGTGAAGTCCTCCACTGCCTGGACGCAGGTACGGTCGAGGAATTCGAGGGTGGCGGGGAGGATCCCGGCGGCGATGATCGCGGTGACGGCCCGGCCCGCGGCTGCCAGGTCGGGGAAGTAGGCGACTCCCGTACCGGCAGTCGCAGGGGCGGGCCGCAGGGCGAGGGTGGCTTCGGTGATGACGGCGAGGGTGCCTTCGGAGCCGGTGAGGAGCCGGGTGAGGTCGTATCCGGCGACGTCCTTGTGGAGGCGGCCTCCGGTGCGGATCACCTCTCCCGTGGGCAGGACCGCCTCCAGACCGAGGACGTAGTCGCGGGTGACGCCGTACTTGAGGCCGCGCAGGCCGCCGGCGTCGGTGGCGATCGTGCCGCCGATGGTGGCCACCGTGCGGCTGCCGGGGTCGGGGGCCCACAAGAGGCCGTCGCGGGAGGCTGCTTCGGCCAGGGCCGCGCTGGTGACGCCGGGCTGGACCCGGGCCAGGAGTTCTGCCGGGGCGATCTCGAGGATCTGGTTCAGACGGGTCAGGACCAGGACGACGCCTCCTTGGGAGGCGACGGTGGCGGCGCACAGGTTGGAGCCGGCGCCGCGTGGGATCACAGGGACGGCGTAGCGGGTGGCGATGTCGAGGACGGCAGCGACCTCGGCGGTGTCGGCCGGGAAGACGACGGCGTCGGGTCGGGCGTGGAACAGCGGGGTCGCGTCCCTGCTGTAGGGGACGAGTTCGCCGTCCGTCTCCCGGAAGTGACCGGGTCCGACGACCGACCGCAGGGCCGCTCGTGCGGTGGCGTGCATGGGGGTCTCCTCGGGGCCGGGTCCCGCCCGGGGGAGGAGGCGGGACCCGGCGGTTCTAGAGCCTGATCGCGGAGCGGTCGGCGATGAGGACGGGCGAGTCGTACACCGGCACGTTGCGGAAGGTGTGGGTGCTCCCCGATACCGTCCAGTCGGCGGCGGGGATGTCGAAGACGGCACCGGTCCGTACGTCGACGTAGACGGGGTCGGTGAAGTCGCCGTTGGGGAGGGTCAGGCGGACCGGGATGCGGGTGGTGCTGTCGCCCGGGGTGGTGGTGCCGTTCCAGACGCCGACGATCTGGCGTCCGGTGTCGCGCTTCGCGAAGCCCTGGACGGTCAGGGTGGTGGCGGAGTCGGTGGTGAACGCGTAGGCCGGCAGCGCCGTCACCGTGCTGTCGATGACGGCGGCGAGGGTCTGGACCGCGTAGTAGGACGGCTTGGCGTAGCGGATCGACTTGTCGCTGTTCGTCTGGAGCAGGCCCTTGCTGTTGATCTTCGAGGGGTAGTGGAGGTCGGAGATGCTGAAGGCGCTGGTGCTGATGCCCTGGCCGAGGTCGTGCGTGAGGCGGCGCAGGAACCACTTGGTCTGGCTCAGTTCGGTCCAGTCGAGGTCGCCGAGCGCGCCAAAGCTGTTGGGCGCGCTGGGGGCTCCGTTCTCGCCCTGCCTGAGTACGGCTCCGGGTGCGTACTGGTTGATCAGGGCCCGGATCCTGTCGACCTGCTGGTAGGTCCAGACGTCGTCGGGGTTGGGGTTGTAGGGGTGGTAGCTGATGCCGTCGAGCAGGTGGCTCTTGCCCTGTCCGGAGAGCCGGACGAGGAAGTCGTTGGTGTACGGGACGTCGATGCCGGCCTCGCCCGGACCGTAGATGACGGAGTCGGGCTGTTCGGCGCGGACCCGGGCCGCGGTACGGGCGAAGAAGTCGGCGTACGTGGCTGCCGGGATGCCGGCGAGGTTGGGCTCGTTCCAGATCTCCCACTCGGTGACCCGGTTCTCGTATCGCTTGACCATGGCGGTCACCCAGGCGTCCCAGGCGGCCAGGGCCTCGGTGGACGTCGGGATCTGGCCGCCGAGACCGGCGCCTCCGCCGCCCGTGTAGATGCCGTTGCCGTAGGACAGCTGGAGCCAGGGCCTGACGCCGCGGGCCGTGGCGTCGTCGACGATGCGATCGAGCCATGTCCAGTCGTAGACCCTCTTCGTCCTCTCGGTCTTGGCCCAGCCGCCCTGCAGGCGGACCCCGGTCGCGCCCAGCCGCCCGAGGTAGGGGGCGTACGCCTGGTAGTTCGTGTAGTCGCGGTCGAGGGTCTCGGCCCCGACGAGCAGCTGGGAGGTGCCCACCTGTGCGGCCGTGCGGGGGGCGATCGTGCCGAGGTGCGGCCAGGCCGTCTGGGCTGCCTCGGCGGTGGTGCGGACGTCGTCGAGGTAGGCGGTGCCGGTGTCGGCTACGGAGACCCCGGCCTGCAGGCTGGCCAGATCGGTGGTGGAGGTGCGGAAGTCCAGCCCGGCGGCACGGCGCTCGCCGTCGATGTGGAGGTCGGCACTGGCGGTGCCGGGCCGGGCGACGAGACGGATGTCGTACCAGCGGTTGGGGACATAGGCGCCGAGATCGACCTGGGTGGCGCCGTCGTAGGTGTAGAGACGGCCGGTGGGGCTCATGGCCACCGTGACGCTGTGGCCGCCCGAGCCGTCGAGGTGTACGCCGACCGTGGCGGTGGACTGGGCGGCTCGCAGCCGGAATCCGGCGACGACGGTCGACGTCGTGGTTCCGAAGGTGGCGGTGGCGGTGGTGTTGGCGGTCGTGGAGGCGTCTCGCAGGCGAAGACTTCGGTCGACGGTGCCGGTCACGTCCTGGACTGTGACGTCACCGCTGGTCGTCCAGCCGGGAGCGGGAGAGCCGGGGGCGACGGTGTCGAAGGTGCTGGAGAGGTTCGCCGCGGCGGCCGGGCCTGCCGAGGCGACGGAGATCAGGGCGCCGACCAGAGCGGCGGAGAGGAGGAGCGGAACGGTGCTCCCGTTACGGGAACGTACAGAGCCGGATGGAGCGGGGTTGACCATGATTCCTGCCTTCTGCGGGGGAGGGCGAATCGATCGGTGAACGGGATGTGGGTCGTGCTGCCGGAGCGCCGGTTGCCGGCGCTCCGGAGACTGGGCCGCCGGCGCGGTCGGAGGGCGCCGGGCGGACGGGGTTCAGTCGGTCGCCGGCAGCGCGCCGCGCGACTCGTCGTAGGCGCGGCGGGTCGCCTCGTCCGGGGGGTAGGTGCCGCGCAGGGGGGCGCCGCCTGCCACGCGGGCGACGATGAACGCCTCCTGCAGTTCCTGTTCCCGGGCCGCCCTGGCGATGACCGGAACGAGGTGGCGGGGTACGCAGACCACACCGTCGGCGTCGCCGACCATCACGTCCCCGGGGTAGACGGCGACACCGGCGCACCCGATGGGCACTTGCAGGTCGACCGCGTGGTGCTGGGCCAGGTTGGTCATGGCGGCCGCCCCGGTGGCGAAGACGGGCAGGGGCAGGCGGCTGATCTCCTCGATGTCGCGCAGGGTGCCGTCGGTGACCACGCCGGCGGCGCCGTTGACCGCCATGCGGGTCAGCAGGATGTTGCCCGCGGCGGCGGCGCGTCCTTGGCCGCGGCAGTCCACGACGAGAACCTGGCCGGGGCCGGCCTGCTCGACCGCCAGGCGCTGCGGGTGGTCGTAGTCGTCGTAGACCTCAAGGGTGTCGATGTCCTCGCGGGCCGGGATGTAGCGCAGGGTGAAGGCTTCGCCGACCATGCGCCTGGCGTCGGGCGTGACACAGGTCAGGCCCGCCAGGAAGGTGTTGCGCAGGCCGTGCTTGAAGAGTTGGGTGGTGATGGTGGCGGTGCTGGCCTCGCCCAGGGCGGCCAGATCATCGGGGTCGAGGGGCTGCCGGGGGGTCTGGGTCATGTCGAGCTTCCTTCGGTGCAGCAGAACAGCTGGCGGGTACGGAGCGGGACGGTGATGCGCCAGGTCAGGGGACGGGACGGTCGAGAGCGGGGTCGGCCCCCGGCGGCCTGAGCTGCGCGCTCAGTCCCCCGTCGACGTTCAGCACCTGTCCGGTGATGAAGGACGCGTCCGCCGAGGCGAGGAACGCGACGGCCCCGGCGACATCGGATCCGTCGCCGACCCGGCCGAGTGGGACCGGCTGCGCGCGGGTCTGCCGCTGGGCCGGATCGAGGAGGGCGAAGCGGTCGTTGATGACCGGACCGGGGGCGACCGCGTTGACGCGGATCCCTCGGGGCGCGAGCTCCAGGGCCATCGCACGGGTCGCCGCGTCGACGGCGCCCTTGCTGGCGTCATAGGCGACGGCGGCCCGGTGGGCACGGGTGGCCCCGACCGAGGAGATGTTCACGATCGAGGAGCCGGCCGACATCACCCGGGCGGCTGCCACCGTGCACAGGAACACCCCGCGCGCGTTGACGGCGAAACTGCGGTCCCAGTCGGCGACGTCGATGTCGAGCAGCGGACCACGCCCCAGCATGGGTGCGGCCGCGTTGTTGACCAGCAGGTCGAGTCCGCCGAGGACATCGACCGTACGGCTGAGGCAGGCGTCGACCTGACGGGCGTCGGATACGTCGCCGGGGCAGGCCACCGCGGACACGCCCCTGTCGCGCATGGCTGCGGCCGCGGCTTCGGTCTCGGTCGGGTCGGGGCCGTTGAGGGCCACCGCCGCACCTTCCTGGGCAAGCCTCCATGCGATGGCCAGACCGATGTTGCGTGCGCCTCCGGTGACCAGCGCGACCCGGCCGGTGAAGCGGCCTTCGGCACGGACGTCACTCGTCGGCTGCGGTGCGTCGCTCACGTGGCGGCCACCTGCCGGTCGACGACAGCGGCGGCGCTGGTGGCCGCCCAGGTCAGCGGTCCGGCGGAAGCCGACAGCCGCTGCGGGTCGAGCGTCATGCCGAGGCCGGGGCCGTGCGGCACGGACAGCAGCCCGCCGGTGTAACGGACGGGGTCGGTGACGACGTCCCGTGTGTAGAGGAGCGGTCCGACCGGGTCGCTCGGGACGGTGACGGCCGACATGGCCATCGCGATGTGCGCGGCGGCCGCCGTGCCGATGGACAGCTCCTGCGTGGTGCCGACCAGGCACGCCTTGCCGGCGGCGTCGGCTATCGCGAAGATCCGGCGGGCCGGTGTGATCCCGCCGATGGCGATGACGCTGACGTTGAACACGTCCACCGCGTCCGCGGCGACGAGGTCCAGTGCCCACCGGAAGCTGTAGACGTGCTCGCTGATCGGGACGGCGAGCCGGTCGCGGGCCCGGACCAGACCGCGGATGTCATGGTGCGGGGCGGGCGACTCGATGAGGTCGTAGCCGACGTCGGCCACCCGCTCGGCGAAGGCGCAGGCCGCCTTGGCGTCGAGGAGGTTGGAAAAGTCCAGGGATTTGATGGTGATGCGGTCGCCGAACCGTTCGCGGGCGGTGCGCAGGAATCGCTCGTCCAGGTCGAGGCGGCGTCCGACGTACACCCGGAAGAAGGTGAAGCCCTCTTCCAGGCGCTGTCCCACCATGGCGAGATTGCGTTCGACGTCCTCCTCGTGCTGCTGGCGGAAGATCGGATACGCGATGGGCACGGACTCGCGGACCGCGCCGCCGAGCAGGTCGCACACCCGGAGACCGAGCTGTTTCGCGGCCAGGTCCCAGAAGGCGATGTCGACCCCGCACTTGATGGCGCGGCTCTTGTCGTAGATGTATCCGGCCTGGGGGAAGTTCGCTTCCAGGCGCCGTTCCATCTCGGTGATCTGGAGTGCGTCGAGGCCCACGAGGATCTCGTTGAGGGTGGCTTCCAGTTCCGGTACGTCGAGGTGGTAGCGCGGGAGGTGCTGGAGGTCGGACATCTCACCGAGGCCCGTCAGCGCGTCGTCGTCGGTGAGGAGTTCGACGAGGATGTGTCCGCAGGTGATGCTGTTGTGCCGCGGCGTGTTGATCGAGGTCAGGCGGACTTGGGTCACTTTGGCCATGTGATGCTCCGTTCCTTGTCGGTGCCGGGAGTGCTCTCCGCGCCGGCGAGGCGGGGCGAGGTGCGCCCCGGGGCCATCGAGAGCAGTTCGCGGGTGTACGGGTGGGAGGGGGTCTCGTAGATCCGGTCGGCCGGGCCTTCCTCGACGATCCGGCCCTGCCGCATGACGGCGATGCGGTGGGCGACCGATCTGACGACGGCGAGGTCGTGGGTGATGAAGAGGTAGGCCATGCCGTGGGCGGCCTGGAGGTCGGCGAGCAGGTTGAGGATCTGGGCCTGGACGGAGACGTCCAGGGCGCTGACGGCCTCGTCGCAGACGATCAGTCGCGGCTGCAGGGACAGGGCCCGGGCGATCGCGATGCGCTGGCGCTGTCCGCCGGAGAAGGCGGAGGGGAAGCGGTCCAGCGCGTACGCGTCGAGGCCGACGTCCTGGAGGAGGCGTACAAGCTCGGGTTCCGCGGTGTCCATCCCGTGGACCCGCATCGGCTCGGCGAGGATCTCGCGGACCGTCATACGGGGATCGAGGCTGGCGTACGGGTTCTGGAAGACGACCTGGATCTCCCGCTGGAGCCGCCGCAGCTCCGAGGCGGACGGCCGTCGGACGTCGATGCCGTCGTAGCGGACGGTTCCCCCGGAGGGGGTCTCCAGCCTGAGCAGCATCTTGGTCAGGCTGGTCTTGCCCGATCCGGACTCCCCCACGAGAGCGAGCGTCCGTCCCGGCTCGACCTTCAGGCTCACCTGCTGGACGGCGTCGACGTGCCCGGTGATACGGCGCAGCGCTCCGGTGCGGACCGGATAGCGCAGGTCGGTGGCGTCGAACTCGACGAGATGCGTGCCGCCCTCCTGTTCGGCGTCCTGGGGCAGGTCGTCGGTCGTCACGGGCAGTGCCAGGGGCCGTTCGCGTGGTGCGTCGGCGAACAGGCATGCCGCCGCGTGGTCTTCGCCGACGGTGAGCAGCGGGGGCACGGCACTCTCGCAGCTCTCCGTGCGAACCGGGCAGCGTGGTGCGAAGGAGCAGCCCGGAGGGCGTTCGCTGAGCCGGGGTGGCCGGCCCTCGATGGAGGCGAGGCGGGTGCGGGCGGGTGCGTCCAGACGCGGGGTCGCTGCCAGGAGTGCCTGGGTGTAGGGCATGCGGGGATCGGCCAGGACCTGGGCGGTGGGTCCGCTCTCGACGATCCGCCCGGCGTACATGACCGCGACCCGGTCAGCCTGTTCGGCGACCACGCCGAGGTCGTGGGTGATGAGGATCAGGCCCATGCCGAGGTCGTCGCACAGCGAGCGGAGCATGGTCATGATCTCGGCCTGGACGGCGGCGTCGAGGGCGGTGGTGGGTTCGTCGGCGATGAGGAGTCGTGGGCGGGCGGCGATCGCCAGGGCGATGGCGGCGCGCTGGCGCATGCCTCCGGACAGTTCGTGGACGTACTGGGTCAGGCGCTTCTCGGGCTCGGGCATGCGGGCCTGGGTCAACGCCTCGACCGCCCGTTTCCGCGCCTGCTCGCGGTTCATGCGTTCGTGCGCGCGGACGGCGTCCATGATCTGTGTGCCGATGGTCAGCAGCGGGTTGAGGGCGGTGCCGGGGTCCTGGAAGACCATGGCGACCCGGTTGCCGCGTACCTCCCGCCAGGAGCGCCGGTCCAGGCCACGCAGGTCGGTGCCGTCCAGCAGGATCGACCCGGTGGTCTCGCACAGGGGCGGGGGCGGGTTGAGGCCGAGCAGGCTCAGGGCGGTGACGGTCTTGCCGGAACCGGACTCGCCCACGATGGCGAGGGTCTCACCGGAGGCGAGGTGCAGGCTGACCTCGTCCACAGCGCGCACGGGCGGCTCGTCGGAAGCGGTGTGGAAGGTGACGGCGAGCCGGCTGATGTCGAGGAGGGTCATCGCAGGCCCTTCAGGAGCCGAGCCGGGCACGCTCGAGGCGCCACTGACCGTCGACGTCGAGAGCGACGCCCTTGAGGTTGCTGCTCTGGATCAGCGGCGACTTGGCCTGGTGCAGGAAGACCCAGTAGTTGTTCTCCAGGATGCGGCGCTGCACGTCGACGTACGCCTGCTTGCGCACGGCGCGGTCGTCCGTGCTCAGCCCCTTGTCGAGCAGGGCGTCGAGGGCGGAGTCCTTCAGGCCCGACCAGTTGCTCGGGCCGTCACTGGCGAAGTACGGGTCGAAGGTGAGGGAGGGGTCCAGACGGGGGATGTCGACGACGAGGATCGCCGCGTCGAAGTCCTGCTTCCGCATGCGCTCCAGCTGGGTCTGGAATTCGAGGATCTCCACCTTGGGGGCGAATCCCACCGCGGTGAGCTGGCTCTGGAGCAGCTCCGCGACGGTGGGGTCGGGGGCGCGACGGCGGGCGAGGAGGGTGATGGGTACCTTTCCGCGCAGTCCCGCCTTGTCCAGGGTGGCGCGGGCCCTCTCGGGGTCGTACGGCAGGGGGGCGAGGGCGTCGTCGTAGAACCAGTCGCCGGCGGTGGCGAAGGAGGGGGCGATGTCGAAGTCGCCGCCGGCGGCGGCCTTGCCGACGGACCTGCGCTCGACGGCCATCGCGAAGGCCGCGCGTACCTGCGGGTCGCGGAAGGGTCCCTTGGTGACGTTGAGCGAGGCGTAGTAGTTGCGGCGAACACCCTCGTCCTTGATGGTGATCCGTGGTGCGTCGGCCAGCTGCTTGTACTCCTCCGGGGGCAGGGCGCGCACCAGGTGCACTCCGCCGGTGGACAGTTCGGCGCGCAGGACCTTGGCCTCGGTGACGAAGCGCAGGACCACCTTGTCGAGGAGCGGAAGCGCGTCGCCTTCCTCGGTCCTGGCCCAGTACGTCTTGTTGCGCTCGGCGGTCAGCTGGACCTTGGTCCTCCACTGGCGGAGGGTGAAGGGGCCGGTTCCGACCGGCCTGCGGCCGAACTCCTCGGCCCCCTTAGCGAGCGCGGTGGGCGAGGCGATCATTCCGGGTTCGTGGGCGAGCTGGGTGAGCAGCAGCGGATCGGCCGCCTTGAGGGTGACCGTGACGGTCCGCGGGCCGGTTGCCTTCACTTCGCGGATGGAGGCCAGCGCGGCCTTCTTGGTGGAGCGGGTCGCGGGATCGGATATCCGCTTCAGGTTGAGGACGACCGCATCGGCGTCGAAGGGGGTTCCGTCGTGGAACTTCACGCCCTGGCGGAGCTCGAAGGTGATCTCGGTGCCCGTGTCGGTCCATTGGGTGGCGAGGGCCGGCTCGAAGGTTCCGTCGCGGCGCTGACGCAACAGGGTGTCGAAGAACAGGTTGAGGACGTTGCGGTCGGAGGAGATGGCGGAGCTCAGCGCCGGGTCGAGGGTGACGGGCTCGTTGTCGAAGCCGGCGGTGAGCGTTCCCCCGGAGGTTCCGTCGGAGGAGTCCGAGGAGCCGCATCCGGCCAGGGTGGCGAGGGCCGCGGTGGCTGCGGCACCGGCCAGGACGGTGCGACGTGATATCCGGGGCGGCGTGGAGTTGGGCATGACGAAGTACTTCCTCTGTACGGGGGGAACGGGGTGAAGGGCTGCGAGACGGCTCAGCGCGCGGGTGCGAGGTCCGGGCGGTGGGCGTCCAGCGCGTCGCGCAGGGCGTCGGCGAGCAGGTTGAACGCGGCGACGGTGAGGAGGATCGCGAGCCCGGGGAAGACGCTGAGCGACCAGCTCGCGCTCAGGTGGTCGGTGCCACTGGCGACGATCGCGCCCCAACTCGGTTGCGGGGGCTGGACGCTCAGCCCCAGGAAGCTGAGCGCGGCCTCGGCCATGATCGCGGTGGACACCTGGAGCGCGGCGAACACCAGCAGGGTGCCGGCGAGGTGGGGCAGCAGGTGGCGGCGCATGATCGTCGTCCGTGTGACGCCCACGATACGTGCGGCGGACACCCATTCGCGGGTGCGCAGGGAGAGCACCTCGCCCCGGACCACGCGGGCGAAACGCGGGGTGGTGACGACGGCGATGGCGATCAGGGCGTTGCGCAGCCCGGGGCCGAGGGCAGCGACCACGGTGAGGGCGAGGACGAGGAGGGGAAAGGCGAGCAGTCCGTCGGAGACGCGCATGACCAGGGTGTCCACCCAGCCGCCGCGGTATCCGGCGATCAGACCGAGCACCGTGCCGGCGATCAGGGCGGCGCCCACGGTGATGGTGGCCACCCCTACGGTGACCACGGCGCCGGCGACGATCCGGGCAAGGACGTCCCGCCCGATCTCGTCGGTGCCGAGCAGGTGCCGGGAACTGGGGCCGGTCAGGAGCCGGCCGGTGTCCGTGGCGCTGACCGAGTCCGACATGAAGGGTGCGACGGCGGCGGCCACGAGCAGGAGGAACAGCAGGGGCACGGCGATGTGGGCGCGGCGGTCACGGCGCAGCCGGTCCAGAACCGGTCTGCGGGAGACTTTCGGCGCGAGGTCTAGGGCCATCAGCGCTCCAGAAGGTGCGTGCGGGACGTGCGGTGCGGTGCGGGACGTGCTGATCGGCGCGCGGGGAGGCGCGGATCGGGTGACTCTGTGGGCGAGGGCCGAGTCAGTACGTGATGCGCGGGTCGAGCCAGGCGTAGACCAGGTCTGCCAGAAGGTTCACCAGGAGGACGAGGACCACGACCATCAGCACGGCGCCCTGGACTACGGGGAGATCCCGGCTGAAGATGCCGTTGACGATCAAGGTGCCCATGCCGGGGACGGTGAAGACGGTCTCGGTGACGACGGTGGCACTCATCAGCGCCCCGATCTGGAGAGCGATCACGGTCACGACCGGCACGATGGCGTTCCGCAGGGCGTAGACGCCCACGATCCGGCCGCGTGAGAGACCTGATGCCTCGGCTGTGCGGATGTAGTCCTCGTTGAACGCGGCGAGGAGAGCGGCGCGGGTCTGGCGCATGGTGACCGCGGCGACGGTGGAGCCGATCGTGAGAGCCGGGAGGACCATGCGTCGCAGGTTCTCGACGGGGTCCTCGGTGAAGGGAACGTATCCCGAGGGCGGGAGGACCTTGAGCCACAGGGCGAAGACGAGGATGAGCAGTGCGGCGAGGTAGAAGTGAGGGGCGGACAGGGCGAGCAGACCGACGGAGTTCAGCACGGTGTCCGTGCGGCTGCGACGGCGGACGGCGGCGAGGACGCCCGCGGGGATCCCCACGAGGACGGCGAAGACCAACGCGATGACTCCGAGCTCGACCGTGGCGGCGAACCGGTCGGAGATGACCGTGCCCACCTTCTCGTCGGTGAGCCATGAGCTGCCCAGGTCGCCGCGGACCAGATCGCCGAGCCACTGGGTGAACTGCTGCCACAAAGGTGCATCGAGGCCGAGGTCCCCTCGGAGTACCGCTCGGTCCTGCTCGGTGGCCTCCTGGCCGAGGATGGCGAGGGTGGGGTCGCCCGGCATCAGCCGCAGGAGCATGAAGAGCACCAGGGAGACGACGAGGGCGACCGGAATCAGTTGGAAGAGTCTGCGAACGAGGTATCCGGTCATTTCACCGGCTCCGGTATAGGGGGCGAGGGTGCGGGCTCGGCCGTGTCAGGACAGCCGGTGAGGCGGGAGAGGCCACTCAGCCACGCGAGGTGCTGTGCTGGGGCCAGGTCGTAGGCGTACAGGGCCAGGGAGCGGGCTCCGGACGCGTACGCGTCCCGGGCGACATCCGCGAGTTGCTGCTCGCCGGTGGTCCGGCCGACGGCCAGGTTCCAACCGACGGTCACCTGTGCGTCGGTCCGGGCTGCTGAGGCGAGCTCGCGGCGCAGCGCGTCATGATTCCCCGACAGGTCGGTGACGGTGAGGGCGCCCGATGCTGCGGCGAGGGCGCTCGTGTCGGCGGCGGACCTGCCGTCGCAGGCATACGGGTCACTGGTGGTGCGTATGGAGACGGGCAGTCCGTCGGCTGCGGCGACGGCGTCCCGCACGAGGGCCACGGTGGTTCGCGAGCGCACGGCGAGAACGGTGTCGTGCAGGTCGGAGCCCAGGGCGGTGCGTGCGTCGACTTCGAGGTCGCCGGCTTCGCACGGCTCGGCGAGTTGGGCGAGCAGTGCCGCCCGGACGGTTTCGGCCAAGGCGGGCACGTCGATGCCCGCTTCGGTGAAGCGTTCCGCGCAGGCGGAGCAGAAGCACAGTGAGAGCAGCCAGCGGTCCACCGGACGCAGGGCCGCGCCGAGTTTGTCATGGGCGCTCTCGTGCTGCCAGCCCAGGTAGCCGAAGGCTTCGAGTTCGAGGCCGGTGACACCGGGCCGGCGGGCGGTCCGGGCCACAAGATCGGTGGCAAAGGCGCGGACCTCGGGCCGTGCCGGGCACAGTGCGTGCCGGTAGTGGTGGCCGAAGGCATTACGCAGCGCCGATTCGGGATGTCGCATGGCGGGTCCGGACTGGTGGAGCCCGACGAGCCAGGCGGTCACACCGAGGCCGGCCCGTAGCAAGGCGGTCGTGGCGGTGGTCGCGTCGTCACCGAGAGACGGCAGGGCGAGGTCGTTCCCGTTGACGGGGACGGCTTCGTCGCGGAACCACTGCCCGGCCCGGAAGTCGGCCACGGCACACGGGTCGCTGGTCGTCAGCAGCCACCGCCCGCCGTGATAGCTGAACGCCAGGTGGACACCGTCGACGCCATGGGCGGCCAGTCGGTCCGCCTGGACCTGCGGGTGCCGGCGGAAGGAGAGCGGGTGGGCGAACAGCTCGACGTTCACCGGTCGTCGCCGAGCGCGCGGGAGATGGTCTGTTTGGCCTTCTCGATGTGAGCGCGGGTCAACCGTTCGACGAGCGGACCGTCACCCTGCTCCATCGCCTCCAGGATCGCCGCGTGTTCGGCGGCCTCTTCCTCCCAGGTGGCACGCAGCCGCCAGCCGAGGCCGGCCACGAAAGCCGTGAGGTCCTGGAGCTGGTCCAGGAAGCCGCAGAGGAAGCTGTTGCCACAGGCGCTGTAGAGCTCGCGGTGAAAACGCCGGTTGGCGATGCCCAGACCGCGCGTCTCGCCCGAGCCGATCAGCGTGGTCGCGTCCTGGAGTGCCTGGCGGGCGGCCGCGTGGGAGGTCGCACCGAGACGGACCGCGCCCAGGCGTACGGCCTCGGGTTCCGCTGCACAGCGGGCGGCGTACAGCTCTTGCACGAGACGGTTGTCGGGGCGGCGGACACTGACTCCCTGGTAGGCGTTGATCTCCACCAGGCCGGTGGAATGGAGCTGCTTCAGGGCCTCGCGCACCGGGGTCTTGGACACCCCGTACACCTCCGCGAGTTCCCGCTCGACCAGGGGCTTTCCGGGCTGAAGCGCACCTTCGAGGATCGCCTGCCGTAGTGCCTCCCGCACCCGGTCCGTTCGGGAGACGGCCTGGCGCAGCGGCGGTAGTGAGCCGGGAGGCAGGGCTTCGGCGCTGTTCACTGGATAGTCGATCTGCGGCATGGCGGCATGCTGATATACCAGCATGCCAACTCGCAACCCCCGTGCAGATGTTCTTCGAAACGCCCCCTGCCGGAACTCGACGCCGCCCCATGGAACTGACATGACGTCAGAATGTTTACAGGCGGTACAGGGTTGCGTTCATTTTCCACTTCTGTAACTGTCGCTCACGCAAGACCACACCCCCACAACGGACTTCGGAGCGCAGCCACGGGTCGCGCACCGCCCAGGGGCAGCGTTCTGACATGACGTGACGCCCTTGCCCTGTCCTTCCCGGCACACTGCTTCCTGTGCACGGTTCTCGACCGAGGGAGACACGGCCCGCTTCAGTCCGGATGACTTCGGAGACCAGGCACCAATGAAACGCACGCGCACCTTCGCCGCGACCGCAGCACTGCTCGCGTCGTCCGCCCCGCTCGGCATCGTCACCGTGGGAGCCGGTACGGCCCACGCTGCAAACCGCACCTACTTCGTGAGCCCCGAAGGCAGCGACAGCAATCCGGGAACCTCGGCCGGAGCGCCCTTCCGCACCCTCCAGAAGGCCGCCGACAGCGCCGGCCCCGGCGACACCGTCTCAATCATGAACGGCACATACTCGGAGCGCTCCGCAGGATCCAATGTGCTGACCATCAAGCGCTCGGGCCGCCCCGGCGCACCGATCACCTTCACCGCGCACCCCGGCCACCAGCCGGTGATCCACCCGGTGAAGGCATGGAACGGCATCGGCGTCTACGGCGCGTCCTACATCTCCATCAAGAATCTGGAGATCAAGGGCAACAACGCCGCCCTGGACCTGGCTGGGGCCGAACGCGGATCGAAGAAGGGCGACCCGACCTACAACACCAACTGCATCTCGATCGAACGAGACAGAGCCACGGGTGCTGCGTCGCACCACGTCGAGGTGACCGGCAACAAGGTGCACGCGTGCGCGGGCGGCGGCATATCGGCGATCGAATCCGACCACGTGACCATCTCCGCGAACCACGTGTACTCCAACTCCTGGTACACGGTCTATGCCACCAGCGGCATCTCCGTCCTCACTCCGCGCGATGTGGGGAGCTCCGACGCCAGGACGTACAAGATCCGCATCACCGGTAATCGCGTCCACGACAACGAGACCAAGATCAAGTGGGAGAGGTGTCGCTGCTACTCCGACGGCAACGGCATCATCATCGACACGCTCAAGGGCGACGCGGGCCACCCCGCCTACGGAGGACGCGTCCTGGTCGCCGGCAACCTCTCCTACGACAACGGCGGCTCGGGAATTCACTCCTACAAGAGCCAGCACGTCGACATCGTGCACAACACGGCGTACCTGAACGGCCGAAGCACGCGCATGAAGAGCTACGCCAACATCTACGCCCACGACAGCACCGACGTCCGGCTGCTCAACAACATCGCGTACGGCCGACCCGGCCAGGCGACGAACAGCAAGTCCCGCAACGTGGACGTGACCTACGACTACAACGTCTACTTCGGCGGCAAGGCTCCTGAGGTCAAGGGTCCGCACGACATCGTCGCCGACCCGAAGTTCGCCGACGCCGGCACCACGGCGGACGCGGCCTTCCGGCTGCGCGACAGCTCCCCAGCCATCGGTTCGGGCACTCCGTTCACCGCCGTCACCACCGGCATCCGCCGGGCCGGCGGCGCGCCTGACCGTGGCGCCTACGGATTCGGCACCGGTGGCGTGACGCAGGGGGCTTCCGATTCCGACCTCGACGATTCCGGCTCCAACGGTCGGCAGGGTGAGGCCCAGCCCAGGGAAGAGCAGCCTGGCGAGCCCGGCACCGGGGCCTCGCCCGGCACAAGCGGCACCACCGCCTCGCCCAGCGCGGAAGGGCTGAGCGCCGGTACGGGCGACGGCGGTTCCAGCCTTGACGCGGACGGCGAAAGCGGTCCGCTCGCACAGACCGGCGGCTCCGATCCCCTGGTACCCCTCGGCATGGCAGCGGCCGCTCTCGCCCTCGGCGGCGGTCTCGCCCTGGTCGCCCGTCGCAAGCGTTCCTGACAGTCCGGTTCATCCGGACTCCCTGGCGTGGTGTCGGCCCCATCCCCCGTACCAAGGGGCCGGCACCACCGCATGCTCATCCAGCCGCGTGCTCGCGGGCCTCCTCGCGATCCGGCGGCTCAACCCGCGGACAGACGTGTGTCATGGCAGACGAACTACGACGCAGAGACAACGACCTCCCGGGTGAAGAATCACCCGATCCCCCGCGCGTCGCCTGGCGCAAGCAGATGAGGGCAAGCGTCCTCGATGCCGCTCACGACCTGACCTGCGAAGCCGGGTGGGACCAGGTAAGCCTTTCGGCCGTCGCGGCACGCGCTCAGGTCTCCCGCCCCTCCGTCTACAAGGAGTTCGGCAGCAGGGCCGATCTAGGACGCGCACTGGTGGTCCGTGAGACCCGGCAGTTCCTCGCCGGGGTAGCCGACGCGTTCTACCCCGGCCTGCCCGAGTCTCAGGCCTGTCTCGAAGCTGCCATCTTGTACGTGCTCGAAGAAGCCGACAACCAGCCCGTTGTACGGGCTGTCATCGCAGCCGCCCGCCACGGCTCCGACAGCCTGCTCCCCTACTTCACCGCCCGGGCGGACCCGATCTTCGACGCGGGCCGGGGCCTGGTGCAGGAGTGGTTGGGCACGCGGTACCCAGACCAGCACACGGAGGCTCTTGAGATGACAGCAGACGTCATCGTCCGCATGACTATCAGCCATCTCATCCTGCCTACCGCCGAACCACGAATCACCGCCCGGAGGCTTGCTGTAGCCGCAGTGAAACTGCTGCAACGGCAGCATCACATCGACGGCGACATCCGGTGACCCCACAGCAACATGCAACGCACCGTCACCCCTTACGAGACCGCCCGCACCGAGGCCGAACAGCACGGCGTCGCCGACGAACGCATCACCTCCCAAGCGCAGCGCGCCTTCACCCTCGCCTTCACCAACCCCGCTCTCGCCGACCACGAACTCGGCTTCGCCCAAAAACTCCTGACCGGCCTCGACCTACGCCACCACCTTCGCCACGAGGATCGCCCCCCCTCATCCGCGACACCGGCACCCGCCACGGCCTCCCCGGCCGCACCGACATCCCGCGAACCGAGATCGGTGCCACCGGACTACGCGCCTGCGAGGCGACCCTCGAACTCGCCCTGGCTTCCACCACGCTGTGTGCATCAGCAGCTCCGGCTCCACGACCGTCGCCGAGCCCCTGGAGCAGCACGTCGGCGGCTACGCAGACATCGCGGGCTTCACGAGGCATGGGGGCGACCTTTCGGAGGCTGAAGACACAGAGGGGAAGCCGCTCCGAGCCCATGGGCCCAGCAGCCAGACGCTCGACCCGCCCCGGCGCAGGCACCGCCTCGTGCGGACGCGGGCGGACCCGGAACGCAGGGCCCACGTGCCCAGCACAAGCAGTCCCCACGTACACCGAGCAGGCCCCGGCGTCCCACACGTAACACACGGTACATTTGGCTGAGAAGTGAGCATGGCCTGGTCGCGGCTGGTGGCAGCGGCAGATCGCCGCGATCAGACCACACCAGGGAGGAAAGCCGATGAGCCATACGCTGGCCGACGAGATTCGCAGGCGACTGGGAGATCTGAGTCCGGCCGAACGCAAGGTCGCGCGGGTCTTGCTGGCCGGCTATCCGGCGACGGTCTTCGAGACGGTCGCCACGATCGCAGAGCGAGCATCGGTATCCGCTCCCACGGTCCTGCGCTGTGCTTCCCGTCTGGGCTTCAAGGGCTTCCCCGACCTGCAGGCGGCGCTGCGCTCCGAACTCGACGCGCGCACGGCCTCACCCATCACCCTGTACGAGAACTCCGGATCATCGGAGCACAGCGCGTCGGCACGGCCCGAGGGAACATCCGATGCCCGGCTCGGGGCAGCTCTGTCGCTCGTGCGGCAGGCCGTGTCGCAGACGTTCGACGAGGTCGCTCCGCACGAGTTCTACGACGCGGTGAATCTGTTGAGCGATCCCCGCCGCCGCGTACACGTTGCCGGCGGCAGGTTCACTCACCTTCTGGCCCAGTACCTGGGTCTGCATCTCACGCAGTTTCGTGACCAGGTGCATTTCCTGCCCGACAGGGATGTGGAACGGGCTTCCTTCCTCACGCAGCTCGCGCGCCGCGACGTCACCGTGGTGTTCGACTACCGGCGCTACGAACCCGACAAGACCGTCATGGCCGAACTGGCCCGCGAACGTGGTGGGAAAGTCATCGTCTTCACCGACCCGTGGCTGTCGCCGGCCGCGGCCCACGCGGACGTCGTCCTCACCACTCAGGTGACGTCCGACTCTCCGTACGACAGCCTTACGCCTGCCCTGGCTCTCGTGGAGTCCTTGGTCGCCGCGGTCCTGGACCGGATCGGCGACGAGGGACATGAGAGGATGAAGATGTCTGAAAGCGTGGCAAAGCGCACGGGGCTGATCTGACCCGGGGCGCACTCGCGATTGCTCGTAGGGCGTTCTTCCGGTCAGTACCGGCTGGGGGCCGGCGCGTCCGTCCGCCTACGTGGCGGACGGGGGAAGAACCCGCTGGTGCGGGCCCGGTAGGCGGCGTGTCCGGGGCGGTCCGCCATGTGGGCTTCGAGGAGGCGCTTACCACTGCCCCAGATGAGCAGGGCACTCATGACGAGCGGGGAGACGAGCGAAAGAACCGCGGTCTGCCAGGTTGCGGCGGCCGTCAGGTAGAGGCCCCACCAGACGAGGAAGTCGCCGAAGTAGTCGGGGTGACGGGTCCGGCTCCACAGCCCGCGGTCCATGACTCACCCCTGATCTTCCCGTGACCTACCGACTCCTCGGGCGCGAACCCCGTCGCCCTGCCGGGCTGCAGCACTCCCTCAGTGCGGTGGTCCTGCACGTGGGCATCGACCGCACGTGGCCGGTGCCCAGTCACCACACACTCTCCTTCGGCGAAGGCTGGTCGACGACCTTCCGTGAGCTCACGCGTACGGGAACGCTCATGAGCGATCCGTCGTTCCTCATCACCCGCCCGACCGCGACGGACGCCATGCCGGCGCCACCCGGCAAGCACCTCCACCACATCCTCCTCCTTGCCCGAACACGGACATCGCCCCAGTACCGCTCACTGGAGCGAGCTCGGGCCGAGGTACCGCGACTCGCTGTTCGCCGAGCTGGAGCGCAGGGGCCTGCACGGGCTGGATCGGTCCATCGACGAGGAGTGCCTGGTGACCCCGCGCACTGGACGGCTCAGGGGCACAGCGCGCGCACACCTTTCTCGGTGTCCCACACGTCCGCCCAGACCGGCCCGTTCCGACCTCGCAACCTCGTACGTGGCACCGAGAACGTCGTCCTCGCCGGATGCGGGACCACTCCGGGTGTAGGTGTTCCGCCTGTGCTGATCCCGGGGAAGCGGGCTGCCCAGCGGATCGCAGGGCAGCAGGTCCGGCGCGCGGGCAGCCGCCTGCGGGGCAAGCGGACGCCTCCGTTGTCCACCGCCCCTCGCCCCGGAAGGCCCTCACGTTGCCCCCCCCGGGAGCTCGACGCCGCAGGAGTGACCGATCTGTTTCTGCGCGCCGCGTACACCCGATGCCGACGACTCAACGCGCGCCACGGCAGGACGTACTTTCTCGCCACCCGTCCCCTCTCCGTGGAACGGCGGAGCACCGCGCACGCGTTGTACGGCTTCGCCCGGTACGCCGACGACGACATGGACGGACGCTCCTCGCAAGCTCAGCGGTCGACGGCCCTGAACGACCTCGAAGCACAGTGGGCAGGGCGCTCCGCGGGGAAGCGGTCAGTGAACCGGCAGTGGCGGCCGCGGCGTACACCCGCGCCCGCTATGACATTCCGCCAGACAGCTTCAGCGCCTTCCTGGCTTCGATGCGCAGCGATCTTTCGGTGCGCTCGTACGCGACGTACGACGAGCTGAGCACGTACATGTACGGTTCGGCAGCCGTCATCGGGCTGCAGACGGTCCCCGTCCTGGGGACCGTCTGCCCCCAAGAGGGCCGTCGTCGGCAGACGACGCAGGGCATCGGTGGCCCTGTCGGGTCTGGCGAGGGCTCTCACCGCGCGGACGGTGCGGCGCTGGGTACGCAGGGGAATCCCGCCGGCGAACGACACACTGATCGAGGGAGGCTCCCCTGCCGCTCTCCACTCGTCGGGAGACCGTCGCGAGAGGGCGAGAGGTGAAGTCGGTGAGTAGCCACCAGGGACGACGGGGACGACGAGGCGTGCCTCTGCGATGGCGGCGCAACCGCTCGCCTGGAGTTGAGTTCCCGCGCGTGCCGGGAGGTTCTGTGCGGAGAATTCTCCGTCCTGGTGGGTCGCACGGAGTGTATGGGGGTCGAACCCCGCGTGCCGGGCCACGCACGCGCGCATGGAGCGGCACGGACCGCAACGCCCCCTTCGTTCACGGACTCGAGAACCAAGGGGGCGGTGCGAGGGGAGGCAGGTAAGTGCCGGGCGCGCGTGCCGGCCGTCAAGGGCGGTGCCGGAGTGCGCCCGGCCACCACACTGCGGGGCCGATGTCACGCACCAAGGCGGGGACAAGCAGCGACCGGACGACCAGGGTGTCGAGAAGGACGCCGAAGGCGACGATGAACGCGATCTGCACCAGGAAGGCAAGCGGGATGACGCCCAGGGCCGCGAAGGTGGCGGCCAGGACGACACCGGCCGAGGTGATGACACCGCCGGTGGCGATCAAGCCCCGCCGCATTCCCTCCCGCGTACCGTGCTGGACGGTCTCCTCGCGGACGCGGGACATGAGGAAGATGTTGTAGTCAACGCCGAGTGCCACCAGGAAGACGAAGCCGTACAAGGGCACGGCCGAGTCTGTTCCGGTGAATCCGAAGACATGCTCGAACACGAGAGAGGACACCCCGAGGGTGGCGGCGAAGTTGAGCGCGACCGTCGCCACCAGGAGCAGGGGAAGCAGGATCGAGCGCAGCAGGCCGAAGAGAATCACCAGAATGATCGCGAGCACCACGGGAACGATGAGCTTGCGGTCCCGTTCTGCGGTGACCTGAGTGTCGTACTGCTGTGCGGTGTAGCCGCCGACCAGGGCGTCGGCGTCCGGTACGGCATGGAGGGCCGATCGGAGTTCGGCGATGGTGTCCTTCGCCGCGTCGGTGTCCGCGGCATCCACGAGGGTGACGTCGATGCGCACGCGCCCGTCCGCGACGAGCGGCTCGGTCGTTCCGGGAGCCCCGGGGGCTGTGAAGACAGTGGCGGAGTCGACTCCTTCGACCCCCTCCGCAGTCGATCGGATCTTCTCCGCGGCGCCTGCGTCAGCGATGACGACGGCAGGATTACCGGCGCCACCAGGGAAGTGTTCGCCAAGTCGCGCCTGGGCCGCGACGGACGGGGCGTCCTTGACGAAGATCTCGTCGAGCGGCACACCCTTGGAGTCGAGGGTGAAGGAGAAGGCGGCGCAGACCAGGAGGGCGGCGAGGGATCCTCCCCACACCTTGCGGGGTGCCCGGTCGACGAGGGCGGCGATCCTGCGCCAGATCGGGTGCGCGTCGTCGGCGGGTGTCGCCTTGGGACGTGCGGGCCAGTAGACGGCACGGCCGAGCAGAACCAGGACCGCGGGAAGGAACGTCACGGCGCTCAACACGGCGCACACGATGCCGATCGCTCCGACCGGCCCGAGTGCGCGGTTGTTGGTCAGGTCGCTGAAGAGCAGCGCGAGAAGACCGAGTGCGACGGTGGCCGCGCTGGCCGTGATCGGCCCGATGGACTGCCGCAGCGCGGCCCGCATGGCGGGCATGCGGTCCCCGTCCCGAGCTCCGAGCTCCTCTCGGTAGCGGGCGGCCAGCAGCAGTGCGTAGTCGGTGGCGGCCCCGATGACGAGGATGGACAGGATGCCCTGCACCTGGCCGTCCACGCGCACGATGTCATGGTCGGCCAGGAAGTAGACGATGGCGCAGGCCAGTCCGAGAGCGAACACGGCTCCGATGATGATCATCAGCGGGAGCAGGACACTTCGATAGACGAGGAGCAGGATCACCAGGACGGTCACCAGGGCGACCGCCAGCAGAAGACCGTCGATGCCGGCGAAGGCGTCGGTGAGGTCGGCCTGCGTGGCGGCCGGTCCGCCGAGCCATGCCTCCGTGCTCGGAACGGCGGACGCCGTGGCATCGATCTTCTCGATCGTCGCCGGAAGTTCGTCGCCCAGGTCGGGCCGGAGTTGGACGATCCCCCGCAGGGCTTCGCCGTCTGTGGACGGCAGCGCCGGAGAAGGCGCGCCGATCACCCCGGGCGCGCCCTTCAGTGATGCGAGGGCTTGCGTCGCCGCCGCCTGCACCGCGGGGTCCAGTCGCCCGCCTCCCGGGGCTGTCCAGACGATCAGGGCGGCCAGGGTCTCTTCCTGACGGAAGGCTTCCTGCTCCAGCAGGACCTGGGTGGATTCGGCGCTGCGAGGAAGGAAGGCCGCTTGATCGTTTGTGGCGACCTCTCCGAGTTTGCCCGCGTAGGGGCCCAGCCCTCCTCCGATGGCGAGCCAGACGACAAGCATGAGGAGCGGCAGCAGTCGGCCGGCCCACCGCAGGGGTGTGGACATGAAAACTCCCGGAAGGATCTCTTGATAACAAACAATCTCAACGATTGAGATAAATTGAACCATGACCCGCAACTGCAACTGCCGACGAGTGACGGAAGCTTCTGGATCGGTAGGGGTTCCGTGCGGGGCCGTTCGGTGGATGCACCCGATTCACGAAAAGATGGTTCACGCCGTCCCGGGAGTCAGCGCCTCGGGACCCGAAGGTCGGCCAGTTCGGCGTTCAGAGCTCCGAGGTACCGCAACACCACCGCGAGTTCGTCGTCGGTGAACCGCCCGCGTGCCCGTTCGGTCGCCTGCGCGAGCGGCATGAAGTACGAGCGCGCCGCCGCCCGGGCTCCGTCCGCGTAGTGGATGCGGACGACCCGGCGGTCGGTGTCGTCCCTGCTGCGGTAGATGTGGCCGGCCTTCTCGAGTCGGTCGAGGCAGGCGGTCACCGCACCCGAGGTGAGGCCGAGACGGTCTCGCAACAGACCAGGCGTAGGCGGATCCGGGTGGTCGAGTACGAGCGAGAGCGCCTGCACATCGGTGGGGTGCAATCCCTGCGCGGCGGCGAAGCCGTGGACGAGACGGCTGATCTCCGAGACGGTCCGGCGCAGCGCGACGGCGAAGCTCTGCAGGTCGACCGCTCTGATGTCGCTCGCCTCGGTGCCGCCTTGCTGCCCATGGGTCACACCACCAGCGTATAGAAGCCACACCCCGGCGACGCTCTCCTGATCGAGGGGCGTGCGGCACGTCGTCGGGAGACGGACCTCCTGACGTCGCGGTCCGCACGAACCAGCGGCGACGGGGCAGTCACCTCGAGCGGATGACCCCATGGGCGACGGCGGTACGTGGGAGTCAGTCCAGCGAGCCGTTGATGGTGGCCTTGGGTATGGCGATCCCGGGAACGTTGTACTTCTTCAGGATCTTCTCGTAGGAGCCGTCGTCCATCAGGGACTGGAGGGCCGCCTGGATGGCCTCCTTGAGTCCCGGGCTGTTCTTGGACACTCCGATTCCCATGGGCGACGCGCTGTACTCACCGACCGCGGCTCGTCCGGTGACGGTGGAGAATGCGGCCCCGTCGTCGGCCTTGGCGGCGACGTATCCGGCGGTGACCTCGTCGAGGTAGTCGGCCACGACCTTGCCGCTGCGCAGAGCGAGCTGCGCTTCCGAGTCCTTGGAGAACGAGAGGATCTTGATCGGGGGAAGGTTCTTGGACTTGCACAGGTCCTGCCGCTGTTCGAGCAGCTTCTGGTGATTCGTGCCCGTCTGGACCCCCACTGCCTTCCCGCAGACATCGGTGACGACGGTGATTCCCTCGGGGTTCCCCTTCCTGACCAGCCATCCGGGACCGGCGTTGAGGTAGTCCACGAAATCGACCGACCGCTGCCTGGCCTTCTTGTCGGTCATGGCGGACATCACGGCGTCGAACTTGTCGGCCTCGACGGCGGGCAGGATGCCGTCGAACTTCTGCGCCTGGAAGTCGAACCTGACGCCAAGTCGGGCTCCGAGAGCCTGGCCGAGGTCGAAGTCGATTCCGGTGATCTGCTTGCTGTCCTCGCTCTCGTACATCTCGAAGGGAGGGTAGGGGACATCGGTCGCGACCCGGACGACTCCGGAGGAGCGGATGTCCGCGGGCAGTTCCGCGTGGAGAGTGGGGTCGGGCGTGACGGTGAGTCCGGGGATCACCGTGACGGGGCCGGCCTTGGCGGGAGATTCGTCTCGTGGGGCTCCGCCGTCGGTGCACGCGCTGAGCGTCACAGTGGCCAGGACAAGGGCGAGGGCGAGGGGTGATCGGCGTGCTGACATGTGGATTCTCCTGGTGAGCGGGGCAGTGGGCAGGTACGGGTTCACGCGCCGCCTGCGTCAGACCAGGTTGATCCGGCGGGCGACGTCTTCGCTGTGCTTCATGTGCTCGTGAGCGTCGGTGCCGAGGGTGCCGACGAGTCCGGCGACGATCGCCTCGATGACAGCAAGCGTGGGAACGAGGCTGTCGTAGGGAGAGGGGCTGTCGACCTGGCTGGAGAGGACGACCTCGGCGTGGGTGGTGGCCGGCGACAGCCACGTATCGGTGAAGACGATGACCTTGCCGCCGCTCTCCTGCGTCAGCCGGGCGACAGCCAGGTTGGTCTCCTCGTAGCGCCGGTAGTCGAAGACGACGACGACATCTCTTCGGCTCAGGGCGGCGAGGGCGGCCGTTCGCTCGACGTCGCGGTCGGGCAGGAAACGGACGTCTCGGCGGAGCTGCATGAGGTGCAGGCCCAGGTACTGGGCCAGCAGGTGGGTGAAGCGGCCGCCGAGCAGGGTGATACGGCGCTTCCTGTCGGACAGGAGCGCGACGGCGCTCTGCAGGTCGTGGGGTGGTACCTCGGCGAGGGTCTTGACGAGAGCAGCGCTCAGGAGCTCGCTGGTACGGCTGATCAATCCGTCGGTGGAGTCCGTGGAAGAGGGCTCTCCCGCGGTCTCGCGAGCGAGATGGGCGAGGCGTTACGTGCGTCGAGCTCGCGGCGGAGGGCGCCCTGGAAGTCGGGGAAGCCGGTGAAGCCGAGGCGGCCGACGAATCGGAGGACGGTGGGCGCACTGACGCCCGCTCTTTCGGCGATCGCGGAGACGGTCTCGAAGCCGGCGGAGGGGTAGGCGGCAAGGAGCACTCGGGCCACTCGGCGTTCCGCCGGGCTGAGAGTGCCGAGTTTCAGCCGGATGTCGTCGGCGAGCGGGCGTTGGGCCATGCGGAATGTCGTCCGTTTCATGCGGGGTGACGTCTGGGCGTTCAAAGCCCGGGGGTCGTGTGCGCCGGCGCGCCGGGCCGCGCGGCGGGGAGTGCTCCGTGGGATCGGCACGGCCGTTCCCACGGAGCGCGGCTACTCGGGCGCGATGTCGATGCGCAGGCCGATCAGGGTCTGCGGGCTGTCGGCGGTGTCGGACCAGGCCGTGAAGCCACGCGGCTCGGTGAAGGTGACGGTGAAGCCGGGCTGGGTCTCGTACGTCGTCGCCGTGGCCCGGGTCTGGAGGCGGGCGGCGAGTTCGCGGGCGGTGGTCCGGAACGCGTAGGGCCTGCCTTCGGGGTTGGCGGCCGAGTAGAAGACGTCGCTGTTGACCGGAACGGGGGTGGTGTCGCCGGGGATCACGGGCTTCTTGCCGGGCGCGGGCAGGGGGGTCCCGGTGCGGGCGGTGTAACGGTCTCCGTGGGTGAGGTAGGTGTAGCGGGCGTTGCTGAGAGACCAGCCGGCCGTGGTGGTGCGGGCGTGCGCGCGGCGAAGGTCCAGGACGGCGACGCCGTTGGGGCCGAGGACGGACAGGCGTTCGTCGGTGCTGCCGGGGTTGTCGACGACGAGGGCGGTGTTCTCCTCAAGGGCGTAGACCCGGTCGTGGCGGGTGTCACTGGCCAGTCGCAGGGCGCGTCCCTCACGGCCGTAGGCGCCTGTGTGGGTGTCGACGAGCCCGGAGCGCAGGAAGCCGAAGCCGCCCCGGGGTATGTACCCGAGCCGGGTCGCGTCGTCGAAGTAGCCGGGGCTGCTGCCGTCGCGGAGAGCCTCGTAGGACTCGCCGCCGCTGACCATGTCGGGTCCGGAGGCGATCTGTGCGCCTGCGGAGGATCCGGCGACGACGGCTCCTCCGGCGAGCTTGGCGCGGATGGCGGCGAGGACCTTGGAATCGGTGTGCCTGTCACCGTTCAGAAGGGTGGTGACGTAGCGGTACTGGTCGCCGCCTCCGAAGAAGAAGCCGGTCATGGCGTTGACCTGGGCGACGACGGTGTCGGAGTCGGCGTTCGCGAGGTGGTCGAGGTCGATGGGGACCCACTGGGCGTCGGCGGCTCCGTGCTTCTTGAAGAGATTCGCGTAGTAGCCGCCGTTGCAGGCGGAGTTGCTGCACCGGTCCGGGTCAGCGGCATCGGGGTCCTGGCTCTCAGGCACGGAGGCGGCCGTGATGACGCCGATGCGGGCCTTCGGGCCGCCGGCGCGCTTGATGATCTCGCCGTAGACCTGGCTGTTGTCGTCCTTGAGCCCACCGCCCACCAGGACGAGCGAGCCGGCGTGACGGAGGCCGAAGGACGTGGCCTGCGCCGCGGGAGTGGCGGTGAGGAGACCGAGAGCGAGTGCGGTGCTGCCGGCGAGAATGACGCGACGGGCGGGTCGGGTACGTGCGCGCATGATGCCTCCGTGGGCGGTGTGAGTGGGGTGGGATCAGGGCCTCGCGGCGGTCGGCCGGGAGGCCCTGATCGGTGCCCCGGCAGGGCGACGGGGAAGTCTGCCGGGGCCGTCGGCGAGGCGGAGGACAGTGCTCGGCCCGGCGTGTCGTACGGGTCAGGAGTCGTTGCCGGCGCTGCCGAGCGAGGCGATCAGAGAGGCCAGCATCGCGACGCGGTGCGGGACGCTGGAGGTGTCGAGCCATTCACCGGGGGTGTGGTCGGCCCCTCCCACAGGGCCGAGGCCGTCGAGGGTGGGCACGCCCGTACCGGCGATGAGGTTGGCGTCGCCGACTCCTCCGGTGGCGGCCGCTCCCAGCTGCACACCGTAGGTGGAGGCGGCCTTGCGTGCCGCTTCGAAGACCCGTCGTGAGGCGGGGGTGTCCTCCATCGGGGGGCACAGGTCGATCTGCTCGACGGTGACGGCGGTGCCGGGTACGGCGGGGCAGGCAGCGGCCTGATGGATGGCTCGGGTGACACGCTTCATGTCGGCCGTGGTGGCGGCGCGGACTTCGATGTGCAGTTCGGCTTCGGCGCACACGATGTTGGGGCGGGTGCCCGCGCGGACGACTCCGACGTTGATGGTGACGTCGTCCCAGTGTCCGTTGAGTCCTTGCAGTTCCACGGTGAGATGGGCGGCGGCGAGGGCCGCGTTGGCACCACGTTCCGGCTCGATGCCGGCGTGCGCGGCGCGGCCGGTGACCGTCAGCCGGAAGTCGGCGACACCCTTGCGGGCGACGACGAGGTCGCCGTTCTCCCGGGCGCACTCGAGGCCGAGGCCGTAATGCATGCCCCGCGCGGTCCGCTCGATGAGCGGCCTGCTGACCTGGGAGCCGATCTCCTCGTCGGGGGTGGCGAGGAACACGAGCTCGCCGAAGTCCTCGACGGAGGCCTCCTGGAGGATTTCCAGGGCGGCAAGGCCTGCCAGAAGTCCCCCCTTGTCATCGCTGACTCCGGGACCGTAGGCGATGGCTCCGTTCATGTGGAACGGACGGTCGTCCGCGGTGCCGTCGTCGAAGACGGTGTCCATGTGAGCGGCGAGGAGGATCCTGCGGCCGTCCGCGGCGGGGCCCAGCCGGCCGCGCTTGCGCCCGATGACGGCGTCGCCGGCCTGGTAGCGGTGGTCGGCCGGGAAACGGACCCGCTCGACGTCGAACCCGGTACGGAGGAGGCGCTGCTGCACCCAGTCGGCGACCTTGTTGACGCCGTTCGGGCTGTAGGAGCCGGAGTCGATCGAGACGAGGTCGCGAAGATCCGTCAGGTACTGGGTGTGGCGAGCGCGCGCCAGGGTCAGCAGTTCCGCGCTGAGCGGCGGACGTGTGGGCGCGTTCACAGGACCTTGGACAGGAAGGCGCGGGTGCGCTCCTGCTCCGGGTCGACGAGTACCTGTCGCGGATCGCCCGCTTCGACGACGACGCCTTGGTCCATGAAGACGGCGGTGTCGCCGACCTCGCGGGCGAAGCCGATCTCGTGGGTGACGACGACCATGGTCATGCCGTCGGCGGCGAGGCGGCGCATGACGTCCAGGACGTCGCCGACGAGTTCGGGGTCGAGGGCGGAGGTGGGCTCGTCGAACAGCATGAGTTTGGGCTTCATCGCCAGGGCGCGTGCGATGGCCACGCGCTGCTGCTGGCCACCGGACAGTTGGGCCGGGTAGTGCCCGGCGCGGTCGCCGAGGCCGACCTGGTCCAGCAGGTGGCGTGCCTGTTCCCGGGCTTCCGCCCTCGGCACCCCGCCGACCTTGACCGGTGCCTCGATGACGTTGTCGAGCGCGGTCATGTGGGGGAAAAGATTGAAGCGCTGGAAGACCATGCCGATGTCGCGGCGGCGCTCCGCGACCTCCCGTTCGCGCAGCTCGTGCAGCTTGTTGCCGTGCTGCCGGTAGCCGACGAGCTCGCCGTCGACGGTGAGCTTGCCGCCGTCGACCTTCTCCAGGTGGTTGATGCACCGCAGGAAGGTCGACTTCCCGGAGCCTGAGGGTCCCAGGAGGCAGCACACCTGGCCGCGCTCGACCGTGAGGTCGATCCCCTGGAGGACCTCGAGCTTTCCGAAGTGCTTGCGCACGCCCTCGGCGCGCACCATGGGGGCGTTCATCGGCCCGTCTCCTTGTTCTTCCTGCCGATCAGCCCCGTGGCTCCTCCCAGCATCCGCTGCAGCGGGGAGACGTGGCCGGCCTGAGCGGTGCCGCGTCCGTACCGGCGTTCCAGCCATGCCTGGGGAATGCTGAGCAAGGTCACGAGCGCGAGGTACCAGAGGCTGGCGACGACCAGCATGGGAATGACCTGGTAGTTCTGCGCGTACACGTCCTGGATGTTCGACATGAGGTCGTGGGCGGAGATGACCGAGACGAGGGCGGTCATCTTGAGCATGTTGATGGTCTCGTTGCCCATCGGCGGGATGATGACGCGCATGGCCTGGGGCAGGACGATCCGTCGCATGGTGAGCGCGGGCCGCATTCCCAGGGAGTGCGCGGCTTCGGCCTGTCCGTGGTCGACGGACTGGATGCCCGCACGCACGATCTCGGAGGCGTAGGCGGCCTCGTTCAGGCCGAGCGCGAGCAGGGCCGCGACGGCGGGGGTGAGGAGGGAGTTCGTCTCGGCCTGGAAGAAGGTGATGTCGGTGAAGGGGACACCGATCTTCACGTACTTGTACAGGGCGGCGGCGTAGCCCCAGAAGATGATCTGGACGAGGAGCGGGGTGCCGCGGAACACCCAGACGAAGGCGTTCGCCAGTCCGTAGAGCACGGGACTCGTGGACAGCCGCATCACCGCGATGAGGGTGCCGAGGCCGAGGCCGAGGGCCATGGCGGCGGCGGTGAGCCAGAGGGTCGTGGCGAGGCCGTCGAAGATCAGGTCGGCGAAGAGGTACTTGGCGACGACATCCCAGTGCAGGTTGTCGTTCTTCGCCAGGGAGCCGACGAGTCCCACGAGGGCCAGGATCGAGGCCGTCGCGGCGATCCAGCGTCCGTAGTTGCGGAGGGGGACCACTTCGAGGTCCTGTGCGGCCGGCTCGGGAGTGGAGGTGGTCCTGGGGGAGGCCGTGGTGTCGATCATCTCTAGTCGACCGCCGCGTTCTTGGTGGCTTCCTCGACCGCTATCGAGGCGACACCGTACTTGGTGTAGATCTTGGTGACGGTGCCGTCGTCGATGAGGGCCTGGAGGGCCTTCTGGATCGCTTCGGTCAGTTCGGGCTGCTGCTTGCTGACGGCGATGCCGTTGGGTGAGGCGTTGTAGCCGCCGGGCGCGGCCGGGTCCTCGACCAGGTCGAAGGCCTTGCCCTCGTCGGCCGTCTTGGCGACCCAGCCGGCGGCCGGCTTCGTCAGGACCTGGGCCACGACTTTGCCGGAGCGCAGGGCGAGCTGGGCGTCGGAGTCCTTGGGGAAGGTCTGGATCTCCATGGCGCCCTTGCCTGCCCCGGCGCACTTGGCCTGGTGGGTCTTGAGGAGGTCGAGCTGGTTGGTCGCGGTCTGGACGGCCACCTTCTTGCCGCACAGATCGTCCAGGGTGGCGATCTTGGCGGGATTGTCGTTGCCGACGAGGATGCCGGATCCCGACTGGGAGTAGTCGACGAAGTCGACGACCTGCTGGCGCTCCTTGTTGTCGGTGATGGCCGACATGGCGACGTCGAACTTGCCGGCCTGGATCGCGGGGACGATGCCGTCGAACTTCTGCGGCGTGAAGGCGAACGCCACGCCGAGCTTTCCACCGAGAGCCTGGCCCAGGTCGTAGTCGAGCCCGGTCAGGGCGGTCTCGCCCTCCTTCACGAACATCTCGAAGGGCGGGTACGGCACGTCGGTGGCGACGCGGACCTTCCCCGCCTTCTTGATGTTGTCCGGCAGCATCGCGTGGAGAGCGGGGTCCCTCTTGATCTGGACGCCGTTGACGGTGACCGTTCCGTCTGCGGCGGAGGAGGGATCGGCGTCTCCGCACGCGGCGAGCGTCGCCAGGGCTGTGGCCGTGACAGCGGCTGCCGCAAGGCAGCGGGTAACACGAGCGTTCATCGGGGTCGAACCTCTCGGGGATTCCAGCCGACGGATTCAAGCCGCCGGTCACAGCACGGAAGTTACAGATCAAAGGCCATCTTGGCTAGATGTATCGCGCGTTACTTTGATGTAACGCGATCGACTCCACGCGCGACGAGGCCATTTCAGCAGCTCGAGCCGCACTCCCGGCCGCTGCAAACCGACGAAGAGGGAGATCTGGCCGTACATCTTCCGCCAGGTAAGAACTATCTGTAAGTTCCGCTACCAACCCGGATGCCAGGAAGGCACTCTGCCGATACGTCACTTCGGCAGTCGGCGACCCCCGCACCGACACCATCCCTCTGCCCCCATGGAGCGCATCATGGCGTCACCCGCCACCCGCAGATCCGCCCCGGCCCTGGCCGTCACCCTGCTGACCTTGGCGATGTCCCTCACCACGCAGCAACCCGCTCACGCAGCCGCCGATCGCGTCCGGCTCGGTTCGGCCGCGGACGTCAGCCGCACCTCGTGGAACGGCCCCGCCTTCACGATGAACGGCGCCGGTGCCGTCGTGCCCGCCTCCATGAACAGGGCCATCGAGGAGATCCGCGGCGGAACCGGAAGCATCGACGTCGTCGTCCTCGCCGGATCGGCGCCGACCTCGGGCAGCCGGACACCTGAATGCGACACCGTCATGAGCCTGGCAGGCGTCAACTCCTGTACGACCTGGACGCTCACCGCAGCCGCCGACGGCAACAACAGCCAGGTGAACACCGACGTGCGGAACGCTGAGTTCGTGTACTTCGCCGGCGGCGACCAGTGCCGGTACGCCGCCTGGAAGGGAACCGCGCTCGAAGCCTCCGTGGAGTCCGTGGTGGCCAAGGGTGGCGGATCGGGCGGAGGCAGCGCGGGCCATCACATCAACAGCCCCCTCGTGTACGACGCCTGCAACGGCAGCGTCACCACCAGCGAGGCACTGGCCAATCCCTACGACCGATACATCAGCTTCACCACCGGCATGTTCCAGTGGGCCAACTACGGCGGGGTCATCAACGACTCCCACTTCGTGACGCGCGACCGCATGGGCCGCAGCATGGCGTTCGTCGCCCGGGCGGTGAAGGACGGACTCACCACGGGTGGCGCCGCCTGGGCCGTCGGCGTAGAGGAGGGCGGCGGCTCGCTGTTCATCGACCGCAACGGCATGGCGACCGAGTACGGCAAGGACGCCTACGTCGTCCTTGCCGACCATCAGCCCGAGCAGGCCGCGGACCGTAAGCCGCTGACGTACTCGAACTTCAAGATCTGGCGCCTCACTCCGGGTGCGACGTTCGACTTCAAGAACCGCCCCACGTGCGGCTACTACCTGCGCAGCGTCACCAACGGCGTCCCCGACCCCAACCTCTACAACGGCACCCCCGTGACCAACTGCGGCTCCCCGTCCGGCGGCAGTCTGACGGAGACCGAACCGAACGACACCCGCGACACCGCGAACGATGCCACCGGCCTCTCCTCCCCCACCGCTCTGAGCGGCACCATGAAGTCGACCAGCGACCGTGACTACTTCAAGGTCACCCTCGCGTCAGGGCAGAACGCGTCCGTGCAGTGCGCCGTCCCGGGTGCCTACGATGCCGATCTCTACTGGCTCGACTCCTCCGGCAGCACCCTCGAGCGCTCCGTCAACAACGGTGCCGGCACGGACGAAGCCCTCACCTTCACGAGGACCGCATCCGGTTCGGGCACGTACTACGTGGACGTCGAGGCCTACAGCGGCTCCGGTTCCTCTACCTACACCTGCACCCTGACCAAGAGCTGACAAGCACCCATCCCGACCAGGACGTACAGCATGTCGTGCTGTCCGGCTGCGGAGCCCGGCCATGGCGCCACAGCCGGACACAGCAGATCAGAGCTCCGGGCGCGCCAAGCGCTCGTGGTCAAGGAGCTCATCGATCTGCTCGTCCGTCAGCAGCCCCGACTCACCGGCCAGCTCCCTCACGGAACGGCCGGCGAGGAGGGACCGGCGAGCCAGATCGGTCGTCCGCTGGTATCCGAGCCCCGGATTCAGAGCCGTAGCCAGACCCGGCGACCGTTCCACGAGGTCACGCAAGTGCCCTTCGTTCGCCTCGATCCCGAGGACGCAGCGTTCGGCGAGCAGGCGACAGGCGGAGTCGAGCCGGTTGAGTGAGTTGAGGAGCAGGTGGGCGATCAGCGGCTCGAACGCGTTCAGCTGGAGCTGGCCCGCCTGAGCCGCCATGGACACCGCGGCGTCGGCGCCGAAGACATCGAAGCAGACCTGGTTGACCGCCTCCGGCACTACCGGGTTGACCTTGCCGGGCATGATGCTGGACCCGGCCTGGAGGGCGGGCAGCCGTATCTCGCCCAGCCCCGCCGTCGGCCCCGAACTGAGCAGCCTCAAGTCGTTGCAGATCTTGGAGAGTCGTAGCGCGAACTGGCGCACAGCGCCGGAGAGCTGCAGAAACGCGCCCATACCCTGTGTGCTCTCGATCAGGTCGCGGGCCTGGTGGACCGGAGCGCCCGTCACAGCGGCCAGGTGCACGATGACGGCCCGCCCGAATCCGGGATCGGCATTGAGGCCGGTGCCGATCGCGGTGCCGCCGAGGTTGACTTCGCACAGCGCCTCCGACGCGCGCTGAACGAGTACGGCATCGTCGCGAACGGTGAGGGCGAACACGTCGAATTCATGGCCCAAGGTCATGGGCACAGCGTCCTGAAGCTGCGTTCTGCCTAGTTTGTAGACTTTCGCGAAAGATCCGCCCCGGTCGGCCAGGGCATCGGCAAGGACGTTCATCCCGTCCAGGAGATGACCTGCGGCATCCCGCAGAGCGAGCTTGACCGCCGTCGGATAGACATCGTTCGTGCTCTGTCCGCGGTTGACGTCATCGTGGGGGTGCAGATGCTCGTAGGCGCCACGCGGATGGCCGAGGAGCTCGAGAGCGCGGTTCGCGATCACCTCGTTGGCGTTCATGTTCGACGACGTTCCGGCACCGCCCTGGAAGACGTCGACGACGAAGTGGTCGCGCAACCCTCCCGCACGGATCTCGCGGCAGGCCGCCACGATGGCCCGGGTACGAGCCGCGGGCAGCGTCTCCAGCTCGCGGTGAGCCAGCGCAGCCGCCTCCTTGACGCTCGCCAGCGCCCTCACGAGCTCAGGGTGAGCGGACAACGGAACTCCGGTGAGAGGAAAGTTCTCCCGCGCCCGCAGCGTATGAATGCCGAAGTAGACGTCAGGCGGTACGTCCCGACTGCCGATCAGGTCGCTCTCTTCGCGTCGGACGTTCATCGGCGCGCACCTCCGTACGAACTCGACATCATGTATGGCCGCCCTACAGCGACCGCCACCGAAGTATCCCTCATTACATGCAGAGCGCACAAGAAGCGAATGAAACATCTATTACATAAGACCAGTGGCTCCCGCGTCAGCGACCCCTGCGTCGTCCACTGGCCGGAAGCCATCCGTGCTCGCGGTGAGGTCCGCGACCAGCTCGCGCACATCATCGACATGGCGCGCACCTTCGACGACGGCACCGCGCCGACCCGACACCGCACCCAGCACTACGAGATGTTCGGACACGGGGCGATCGACCACGACGGATGGCGAGCGGTCCGCCCCTGGCCCGGCCCCGACTTCGACTTCGCCGAGGCCGGGAGACCGTTCGGCGCCCCGATCGCCATGGCGGGCCTCGATGACCTCGACGCCCACCGCTGGGAGCTCCACCACGTCGACCAGGACGTCGCCGAAACCCGGAACCCCGCCCAGGCGCACCACAGCAACCTCATCGAGACGGTCGCCCTGTGGTACATGGAGACAGGCAAGTACAGCGTGATGCCGATCGATGGCAGTGGCGTCCTGAGGTACCTCTGCCGTCCTGCGGGTCAGGAACACCTCTCCGGCGGGTGAGTCCTCGACAGGTTTCCTCAGCCGACCCCGTCGCTCTCCATCCCGCCCAGGAACCGCTCTATCACCATCAGTGTGACCGAGTTCAGCTTCCGCGATCCCAGACGCGGGACGATACGCACATTGATCGAGCTGCCGACATGCCAGCCGGTGGAGCAATCGATCATCTTCCGCTGCCGGGGCCGCCACTGCTTGACGTACTCCTCGACCGTCAGCCGGCCCAGCTCCCGACGGGCCGCCCGCCACCGACGGCGCCGTGGTCCTCTTCTCCGTGTAGAGCTGTGTGACGCACCATCCGCTCCAGCCCAAGAACCGTGCTCAAGCGCCGCGCTGCCGGGCGAAGGGCAGCAAGCGGGGACACGGCCGGGACGCATGCTGACCGTTTGCTGACCCGAGGGGGGCACCTGATGCCCCTGACCTGCAGCGACGCCGCATAGTCAGATCTTGGACTTGAACATGGTACGCATCATCGAGGTACTCCTGGACATAGGCTCCCTGCCTGCGTTTTTGCAGGTCAAGGGCGGTTTTCCTACCCTACAACGAGTCGCATGTTCGGGCAGCAGTCCCCAGGTTTTTCAGGACTCACGCTGACCACTTGCCGACTTTTCTGGCGTATCGTCAGGTCGGCTCGGGAGGGCTGCGTCGGCCCAACCACTCCCCCACCGCGACGACGATGCCAGCCTACGCAAGGCCACTCGGAGCCTCCGTGTGATCACTGTCACGCGGCATCTGGGGCGCATCACCCCGCCCCCGCTGTGGTCGCCGACGGCTGGCCTGGTCCGAATCGGCGACGCTCGCCGCACGGCGTACGGCCGGGCCTGGCAGGGGGAGGCCGCCGCCGTGGGGCGGGCGGAGACGTCGGCGATGCGACTGGGGACCGTTCGACCCCAGCGAGATGCCCGTCCTGTGGACCAGACTGGTGGTGTCGGTCCCGGGAGGTCTCCATGAATACCCAGCCGAGCGTCACCGCTACAGCCGAGCCTCTCCTGCTCGACGCGGCTCTGCCCGAGTTCCGGTTCTCCCGCCTGGAGTGCGCCGTGATCGCCGCCGCGCCGGACGTCGTGTACGGCGCAGCCCGTGATCTTGACATGCTGTCCATCCACTCGCCGCTGTTCGACGCGGTCATGTGGGCGCGTGGAGTGCCGGACCGGGTGCGCCGTCGGCCCGTGGTCACACCGCCGTCGATGCGGGTGTCCGATCTGTTCGACACCGACGCAGGTGGTGGTCAAGGGGACCCGGAGGCCCAGCCCTGGGTTGCCCTGGGTGAGCGCGCGGGCCGCGAGATCGTCTTCGGGGCAGTCGGCAAGGTGTGGAGGCCCACCATCGAGTGGCGCCGTGTCGAACCCGGTAACTACGTGAGCTTCGACGAGTCCGGCTGGGCGAAGATGGCGGCTGCCTTCGTCATCCACCCCTACGGTGCACGGCGGTCCCTCCTTACCTACGAGGCGCGCACCGCCTGCACCGACCCCGATTCCACCACACGGTTCGGCCGCTACTGGATGTTCGTGTCCCCGGGCGTCGGCGTCGTGCTACGCGGGGCACTCAGGACGATCGGGAAGGCCGCGGAGGCGGCCGGAGAACAGAGTCCGAGAGGAGACGAGGCGTGATGCGTGCGGTGATCGTGTACGAGAGCCTGTTCGGCAACACACGCGAGATCGCTGACGCGATCGGAGAGGGCGTGAAGGAGGCGCACCCGGACGCCGAGGTCGAGTGCGTGGCAGTCGTCGACGCGCTGCCGGAACGCATCGGTCCCACCGATCTGCTGGTCGTCGGCGGGCCGACCCATATGCGAGGCATGACCACAGGGATGAGCCGGAAGATGGGGCTGAAGGCCGAGGAGAAGGAAGCCGAGAAGGGGGAGCGACCCTTCGCCCCCGAGGAGGGTGCCGAAGGCCCTGGCGTCCGCGGCTGGTTCCACGACACGCTCCCGAAGGCCCACACCGGTACCCATGCTGCCGCGGCCTTCGACACCCGGGCGGACATGCGGCTGGCCGGCGCCGCCGCCGGCGGCATCGCGCGCCGGCTGCGCGGCCATGGCTATGAACTCGTCGCAGAACCGGAAGGATTCATTATCGAGGACACCGAAGGACCGCTACGCGAGGGCGAAAGGGATCGCGCGAGGGCGTGGGGCGCGGCCCTCCAGGTCGCTTGACTGGCCCCCACAGGAACGCCACCTGAGTGCCAAGACCCACGGGCGGCACTGGCCGGTGAAGCGACGATCAGGTCCGTACACATCCTGGCCGACGCACTCGCCGGCTCCGTCCGGGACTCGGGTGTGGTTGGCGCCGCGCTCCGTCAGCCAGGGCGCGACACGACGCCTCCGTGCGACCCGGCCCGGGCGGCCTTGTTCCGACGCGTGCCGGAAGGTCGCCCAGTCGGCGTCGAGCTTGTGATCAAGAATCCGATGCGTGCCGCACACGGCGGGACGCCCGAGGCGGGTTGACACGCCCCGCACGGGCCGAACAGGGCCCCAAGGGGGCCATCCGGCCCTCCTCTCCCATCACAAACCGAGGCAAGACTCGGAGTGGACACCGATCAGGAGGCCCCCGATGAGTACTCCCCCTAACCCGCGGCTCACGGCAGCTCTCTCCGCCGACCAGCGTGACCGGCTGTTGCAGTGCGCCGGCCCGGTGGACTTCCCTGAAGGAACCCGGCTGTTCGAGGAAGGCGGGTACGCCGATCGGTTCTGGATCGTCCGTACCGGGACGGTCACCCTGGACGTCCGCGTGCCCGGCAAGCGGCCGGCCGTGGTCGACAGTGTCAGTGCGGGTGAACTGCTCGGCTGGTCGTGGCTGTTCGAGCCGTACCGCTGGCACTTCGGGGCCGAGGCCATGACACGGGTACGAGCGGACGAGTTCGACGCGGCGACCGTGCGCATGATGATGGACGCCGATCCGAGCTTCGGCCTCGCCCTGGACCACTTCGTCGGACAGATGCTCGCCCACCGTCTCTTCTCCGCCCGTGTGCGGCTGCTGGATCTCTACGCCCCGCACGGGAGCGGCCTGTAGATCCCCACCCCTCTGGGAGAACGTGATGCCCGCCTCGCGCTACACCGTCAGCGACGTCATGACCCACACCGCCATCGCCATCGGGCGTGACGCGCCGTACAAGGAGATCGTCGCGCTCATGGACCAGTGGAAGGTGAGCGCCGTTCCCGTTCTGGAGGGGGAGGGACGGGTGATCGGGGTCGTGTCGGAGGCCGATCTCCTGGCGAAGGAGGAATTCCGGCGCGATGTACCCCGCCCCGACGAGTTCGACGCGGCGTCCAAGGCCGGAGCCGTACGGGCCGGTGAACTGATGTCCAGCCCGGCCGTGACTGTCCACCCGGACGCGACGCTCGCCGAGGCGGCTCGGATCATGGCCAAGCGGAGGGTGAAGCGGCTGCCTGTCGTGAACGACGTCGGGATGCTGGAGGGCGTCGTCAGCCGGAGCGACCTGCTGAAGGTGTTTCTCCGTACGGACGCCGACATCGAGCGGGAGATACGCCGATCCGTCCTCGGCGAGACGCCCGTTCCGGCAGGGCTGGAGGTCGGGGTGACGGAGGGGGTGGCCACGATCCGCGGCGCGCTCGCCGACCGGACGCTGGTTCCGCTCCTCGTCCGCGCGGTGCGCGCGGTGGAGGGGGTCGTCGACGTCCGGATGGATCTCGATCCCGCCCCTTGAGCCGTTCCATGGCGGACAATCCTCATAGGGGCGATTCTGTCCGTGCCCGACCGACCGCAGGGGTCGCCATGTCCGATCTGCCGGCATCCACCGCACACACTCGCGTCTTCCTCGTGGATGACCACGAGGTCGTCCGCCGGGGTCTTCGCGACCTGATCGACGACGAGCCCGACATGGAAGTGGTCGGCGAGGCGGCCACCGCCGACCAGGCCCTGGCCAGGGGCCCCGCTCTGCGGCCGGACGTGGCGGTCCTCGACGTCCGGCTGCCCGACGGTGACGGGATCTCCCTGTGTCGGGAGCTGCGCTCACGGATGCCGGAGCTGGCGTGCCTGATGCTGACCTCGTTCGACGACGAGGACGCGCTGCTCGACGCGATCATGGCGGGAGCGGCGGGGTACGTCCTCAAACTGATCAAAGGCTCCGACCTGGTGTCGGCGGTACGGACCGTGGCCACCGGCCAGTCGATGCTCGACCCGGCCACCACCGCCCGGCTGATGCACTCGCTGCGCGACCCCGAGGCGGCGAAGCCACCGGAGGACGAGCGGCTCGCGGCGCTGTCGGAGAGGGAGCGGTCCGTACTCGAACTCATCGGCGAGGGGCTCACCAACCGCCAGATCGCCAAGCGGCTCTATCTGTCGGAGAAGACCGTCAAGAACCACATCTCACGGCTGCTCGGCAAGCTCGGCGTGGAGCGCCGCGTCCAGGCCGCCGTCATCGCCGCGCAGGCCCACGAACACGACGCCGAGCAGACGTAGCCCGCTCACTCCCGCTCGGTCGGCAGCGGAATCCGCCACTCCAGCAAAGTGCCGCTGCCCGGCGCCGCTCGTGCGAACACCGACAGGGTGCCGCCCAGCCGCTCGGCCCGTTCGGAGAGGTTCCGCAGCCCACTGCGGCTGCCACCCTGCGAAATGCCGATGCCGTCGTCGCTCACCGTAACCGCCAGCACGGCGTCTTCTACGACGACGGACACCTCCGCCCTGCTCGCCCGGGCATGCCGCGCCACGTTGGTGAGCGCTTCCCCGAGGACGGCCAGCACCTCCTCGGCCGCACCCGGCGGCACGTCCGTGTCGAGCAGGCCCTCCATGCGCAGCGCCGGAGTGAATCCGAGCGTCGCCGCGGCCGAGTCCACGACCTTGACCACGCGGTTTCTCAGTTTCGGTGCGGCTCCGGGGGTGTCGTGTTCCCGGAGGCCGAAGATGGTCGATCGGATGATCTTGATGGTGGCGTCCAGGTCCTCGATGGCCCGGGTCAGTCGGTCCACGGCCTCCGGGTGCTCGACGAAGCGCCGGGCGCTCTGCAGCGTCATACCGGTGGCGAACAGGCGCTGGATCGCCAGATCGTGCAGGTCTCGGGCGATCCGGTCACGGTCCTCCAGAAGGCTCACCTGCTCGGCGTCACGGCGCCGGTCGGCGAGTTCGAGCGCCAGAGCCGCCTGCCCCGCGAATCCGGGAAGAGCGGTGACCTCGGCGGCCGTGAAGAGGGGTCGCCCGTGGCGCCGCGCGAGGATCAGAACCCCGCTGAGTCGCTCCTTGGTACCGACCGTGACGGCCACCGCCGGCCCGAATCCCTTCCACCGCTCCGGCTGAACCGTGATGCGCGGCTCATTCTCCACATCGACGACCGTGGCCAGGCCCTCCTGCGCCAGGGCGGCCTCGACCAGGGTTCCTTCGCTGCTCGGAAGGACGACACCCCGGTGCGCGTCGGCCCCCTCGCCGCAGGCCAGCGAGCCCCGCAGCTCACCGCCCGTTCCCACCAGGTAGAAGACCCCCATGTCGGAGCCCGCGATGTCCACGGCCTGTTCCAGCATCCCCTCGAGGACCTGGGACTTCTCCGCGCCGGACAGGAGGGCGCTGGTCAGGTCGGAGTTCGCGGCCAGCCAGCGCTGCCTGAGCCTGCCCTCCTCGTAGAGGCGGGCGTTCTCGATCGCGATGCCGGCCGCGACGGCCAGGGTCGTCACGACGGCCTCGTCCTCGGCGTCGAAGTCCGCCGCTCCGCGCTTCTCGGTGAGGTACAGGTTGCCGAACACCTCGTCGCGGACCCGGATGGGTACGCCGAGGAAGGAGTGCATCGGCGGGTGGTGGGGCGGGAATCCGTACGAGGCCGGGTGCTCGGACAGCTCCGGCAGACGCAGTGGCTGGGGGTTCCGGATAAGTTCGCCGAGGAGGCCGTGCCCGGAGGGCAGGTCGCCGATCTGTTCCCGCAGATCGTCGCCGATGCCGATGGGGAGGAACTCGGAGAGTCTCTTGTCGTCTCCGATGACGCCAAGGGCCCCGTACTCGGCGTCCACGAGGGTCACCGCCGCCTCCACGATGCCACGCAGCACCTGCGGCAGGTCGAGTTCGCGGCCCACGGACATGACGGCTTCGAGCAGCCCGTTGAGCCGGTCCCTGGTGCCACGCACCTCGTCGATGCGCATCTGGACCTCTTCGAGCAGCTCGTCGAGTCTCAGCCGCGGAAGCCTGTTCTCCGCGGGCTCCGGGCCCTCACGACCCATCCGAACCTCCGGCTGCATCGAGCGCACGGGCCGCACCCGAAGCGCGCACTATCACCGTAGTCCGGATGGGCATCCCGTTCCTGCCGGGTCCCCTGGATGGAAGGCCGTCCGTACGAGGCGGGCCGCCACGAATCCGGCGGGCGCACACGCGAGAGCGAGGGCGGCGCCCGCCCATCCGAGCGGCTCGGTCTCCAGGACCGAGCCCAGGAAGGGCACGTACAGCGCCGCCGCGGCCAGAAGGGCGGAGGCGAGGACGGACAGAGGGAGGAACGGGTTCTCCTTGGTCAGAAGTCGAGTGCGTAGTCCCAGGACGACGCCGAGCTGTGCGGCGAGCAGGGCGAGGAAGAGGACGCTCTGCCAGGCGAGGTCCAGTGCCTGGGCGGCGAGTCCCGCGCCGAGGGAGGCCGCCGTGACGACGGCCGCGAGAAGGAGCAGCCTCTGCCAGGCGCCACCACCGAGAATGTGCTGGTCAGGTGGGCGCGGGGGGCGGTGCATCGCTCCCGGGGACGCGGGTTCGGCGCCCATGGCTACGCCGGTGAGGCCGTGCGTCAGGAGGTTGATCCACAGGATCTGTCCGGCACGAAGAGGCAAGGGAAGTCCCAGGAACGGGCCGATGAGCATCACGAGGATCTCCGCCGCACCGCCGGCCATCCCGTAGACGAGGAAGCGGCGGATGTTGTCGTAGACACGCCTTCCCTCCTCGACGGCCGCCACGACCGTCGAGAGCTCGTCGTCGGTGAGGACGAGATCGGCGGCCTGCCGGGCGACCTCCGTGCCCCGTGCCCCCATGGCGACGCCGATGTCCGCCCGGTGCAGGGCGGGGCCGTCGTTGACGCCGTCGCCGGTCATGGCGGTCACCGCTCCCCTGGCGCGCCACGCCTCCACGATGTCCAGCTTCTGCTGGGGGTCGGTGCGGGCGAAGACCCGCACCGAGGTGAGGTCGGCGACCCGTCCCGCGGCCACGTCCACGCCGGTGACGACTCGGCCTTCCGTCTCGCCGTCGTCCAGGAGAGCGACGTGGGACGCCACCGCCCGAGCCGTCGCCGGATGATCCCCGGTGATGAGGACGGGAGTGATGCCGGCCGCTCGGCAGGAGGCGAGGGTCGCTGCGGCATGCGGCTTGGGCGGGTCGCTGAGCGCGACGAGGCCGAGGAGCGCGAGCCCCGACTCCGCCGCGGTGACCGGGCTCGGGATGTCGTTCCGCACGCCCGATGCCACGGCGAGCACGCGGTACCCCCGGGCCGCCAGGCGCGCTGCCTCCTGGTGGGCCTCCGCGAGCGCTTCTCGGGGATCGAGCAGCACGGCCGGGTCGAGTACGGCTTCGGGTGCGCCCTTCATGCAGACGAGCACCCCGTCTTCGCCAGTTGTGTGGAGTGTGGTCATGCGTCTGCGGAGGCTGTCGAAGGGCGCTTCTCCGATCCGGGGGCGGGTCACCGACAGTTCCGTCGGCTCCGGGCAGCCTGTCTTGGCCGCGGCAGTGAGCAGGGCGGCCTCCATGGGGTCGCCCAGCGCCGTCCAGCGGCCGCCGGACGCCCTGTCGTCCGCCGGGCGCAGCGTGGCGTCGTTACACAGGGCCGTCACCGTCAGCAGCTCCGTCAGCGGCTCGAGCTCGTCCGCCTCCGCCGGTCTCCCCGCGATGAGGGCCTCGCCCTCGGGTTCGTAGCCCACACCCGAGAGCTCGGCGCTCACTCGCGGTGTCCAGACGTACTGGACGACCATACGGCCCTCGGTCAGCGTGCCGGTCTTGTCGGTGGCCAGGACGGACACCGAGCCGAGCGTCTCCACCGCCGGCAGCCGCCGCACCAGGGCGTGCCGGGCGACCATGCGCCGGGCCCCGAGAGCGAGGGCCAGGGTGACGACGGCGGGAAGGGACTCGGGGACGGCTGCCACGGCCAGGCTGATGGCGGTGACCGCCATCGTGCCGAGCGGCAGCCCCCGCACCAGGCCGAGGGCGAAAACGAGGACGCACAAGGCGAGCGTCACGGCCGCGAGGACGCGCCCGAGTGCGGCAAGTCGGCGCTGCAGCGGGGTCGGCTCGCGACGTTCGTCGAGAAGAGCCGCGATGCGGCCGAGCGCACTGGACGTCCCCGTCGCCGTGACCGTGGCCACGCCCCGGCCCCGGACGACGATCGTGCCGGCGCTCAGCGTCGCACCGGGGTCCTTGTCGACGGGCACGGACTCCCCCGTGAGCATGGACTCGTCCACCAGAACGGCGGACGCCTCGGCGAGCTCGGCGTCGGCGGCGACGACGTCACCCTCACCGACCAGGAGGACGTCACCCGGCACGATCGCGGCCGCGGGGAGGTCGCGGACGGCGCCGTCGCGCCGCACGCGCGCGTGCGGGGCGGTGAGGGCCGAGAGGGCGGCTACGGCGTTGTCGGCCCGGATCTCCTGCGCCACCCCGACGGTCGTGTTCACGAGGACGACCAGTCCGATGACGATGGCGTCAGGATGGTCGCCGATCGCGAGGGTCAGCACGACGGCCCCGAGGAGCACCATGATCAGCGGGTCGGTCAGCTGGGCCAGGATCCGCTTGTGGAGCCGTACGGGCTTTCTCGCGGTCACCTCGTTGGGGCCCGACTCGGCGAACCGCCGGGCGGCCTCCTCCTCGGTGAGGCCCGTGGTCTCCCGCACCGGTGCGGGTGCCCGGTCCTCTGCCGACGCCGTCACGGCCCGCTCACCCGGCAGGGACTGTGATCACCGGGCAGTGGGCACGGTGCAACAGCCCGTGGACGACGGAGCCGACGCGCATCCCGGTGTATCCGCCCCGGCCCCGACGGCCGACCACGACGGCAAGGGCGTGCTCGGCTGCGTCCGCGAGCGTCTCCACGGGTGAGCCGATGGGCACCTCGTGGGTCAGCCGGACGTCGGGATACTTCTCCGACCAGCCCGCGGTGGTCTCCGAGAGCAGTCGGCGCTCGGCGTGGAACAGCGTGTCACCACTGTGCAGGGAGAAGACGGGTGGTTGCCAGACGGCTATGGCACGCAGTGCGCAGCGCCGGAGGTCCGCTTCCTCGACGGCCCAGGCCAGGGCTGCTCGGGAGGATTCGCTGCCGTCGACGCCGACCACAAGGTACGGCGTCTCCTGCGTGACGTGTTCCGCGTCCCCCACGACCACCACCGGGCATTGCGCCTTCGCGGAGACCGGGACGACCAGGGAACCGGCGCTCAGGAACTCCTCCGTACGGCTGAGATGCCGGGAGCCCAGCACGATCATGTCGGCCTCGTGCGACAGACCGGCCAGGACTCCTGTCGGGAACCCGTCGAAAAGGGAGGAGGTGGGCTTGACGCCGGGCTGCCGGGCCTGAGTCCAGGCAAGCGCGGCACGCAGAGCTTCCGTGCCGGCTTGTCGCTGTGCCTCGTGACGCGGGGTGTCGTCGACGTGCTGGGTGTCGTGCTGCGGGGGTATCGCGACCACCAGGCGCAGTCCCCGTCCTCGCAGGTGAGCCTCGTCCGCAGCCCAGGCAAGGGCCAAGTGCCAGTTCTTGACCGGGTCGATACCGACGACGATGTCACTGCGATCCGTGGTGCTGGTCATGACGTGCTCCCATGTCCAGGCCCTTGCCGGGGGATGAGCTCCACAGGGCAGTGCGCGTGCTGCAGCAGGGTCAGCGTGATCCGGCCGAGCGTCGGTCCGAGGTAGCCGGGCGATCGCCGACCGCCGACGACCAGAAGGTCGGCGTGGTGCGACGCGTCGACGAGAGCTCCCGGCACGCTGTGGCTCTTCTGGCCATCGGCATGCACCGTCAGATTCGGGAACTCCTCCCGGAGCCGGTCCGAGACCGAGGACAGCACGTGTACGTGATCGCGGGCGTTCCCGTCGCCACCGTTACGCAGCGCAGCCCGTGAGGCGGCGGGCAGCCCCACACTCCAAATATGCAGGAGCCGCAGAGGCACCTTTCGCAGCAGGGCTTCGCGGGCCGCCGCACGGGCGCAGCCCACGTCGGCCTCGTTCCGGACCGCCGCAAGAACCGCGCCGGCATCGACGGGCTCTGCGGCCCCGCGCACCACGACCACGGGTGTGGTGGCGCCGGCCGCGACCTCAAGACCGACCGATCCGAGCAACAGTGAAGAGAACCCGCCCAGACCCCGGTGCCCGACGACGATCGTGCCGGTCCGGGCGGCGGCTTGCCGCAGACTGCCTGGGGCTCCGCCATCCGTGAGCTCCGGGACGACCGTCAGGTCGGGGTGGCGTTCCGCGATCTCTTCAGCGGTCCGGTCGAGTAGTGCCTGCCCTGCTCGTCGGCTTGTGACGATCTCCGCCTTGGAGAGAAACGGGACAGGTGGGTCCGTGTCCGCCGCGTGGACGAGACAGAGAGTAGTGCCCCGCAAGGCCGCCTCCGCTGCCGCCCACGTCACCGCCGTGTGTGCAGACGGTGATCCGTCGACGCCGACGACGACCCTGCCCAGACCGGGACGGGCTGCGGTTCCGTTCATGGCTCCTCCTCGCAAGGTCCGAGGGACCTCCTTCCACCCTGGCATCTGGCCTCGGGTGGCCGCAGGTCCGCTGGGGGCAATGAAGGGACCAAAGGTCCCCGCCCTCGGCCGGGCAGGCCGCGGACCGCGCAGTAACGAGCCCGTTCGGTCCTGAGGATGGCCCATTCGGCCCTCGCCCACCCCCAGCGCGCGTCGGAGGGTGATGGTGCGGGACAACACCGTCCGAACCCTCGAACAGGAGGCGCGGCGATGAAGCACATGAAGGTCGGCGGTCTGATGACCGATGACGTGGTCTCCGCCGTCCCTGCGACGTCGTTCAGGGAGGTGGCGAAGATGCTCGCCGAGCACGAAATCAGCGGGGTCCCCGTCCTGGACCAGGACGACCATGTCGTCGGAGTCGTCTCCGAGAGCGACCTCCTGGCCCGCCACGAGCTGACCGCGCGGGCCCTGATGACGACGCCGGCGGTCACGGTTCACGCGGAGGAGACGGTGGCGGACGCGGCGCGGCTGATGGTGCGTCGCGGGGTCGAGCGCCTTCCCGTGGTCGACGAGGAGGAACGACTGGTAGGCATCGTGACCCGCCGCGATCTGCTCTGCGTCTACCTCCGCCCGGACGCGGAGATACGGCGCCGCATCCGGGAGGACGTACTCGCGGATGCCATGGACCTGCCCGGGGACGCCGTGGACGTGCACGTCCTCGACGGCGTGGTGACGCTGGGGGGCCGCGTCCGGCGACGAAGTCAGGCCCTGATGCTCGTCGGACTCGCCGAGAGCGTGGACGGCGTCGTCGCCGTCGTGGACCGGCTGTCGTTCCACGAGGACGACACACGTCCCACGTCCTCCGCCCGGATTCCGCACGACCCCTCTTGGTAACTCACCACAGACAGGACGAACCGTGTCTGCCACCGTTCTGACCCGACCACTCGTGATGTCTCTGATCGAAGACGCCGTCACGGCCCCCTCGATGCACAACGCACAGCCATGGAAGTTCGTCTGCGGGACGGGCGCCGGCGTCGTCGAGCTGCACGGCGACCCGCTGCGCGGCATGCCGCACGAGGACCCGGATCACCGTGCCCTCCACCTCGGTTGCGGCGCCGCCCTGTTCAATCTGCGGGTCGCCGCCGCGCACCGGGCCCTGCATCCCGTGGTTCGGCTGCTGCCCTCTCCCGACGATCCCTGGCACCTCGCCGACGTACGGTTCGACGGTCCCGCCGACGCCGACAGCGAACTGGGCGTGCTCCATGCCGCCCTGTCGCGGCGGCACACCAGCCGCTTCCCGTTCACCGAGGAGCGGATCCCCTCCGAGGTGATCGACGGGCTCCGTGCCGCGGCCCTCCTGGAGGGCTGCCGACTGGTCGTACCGGGCGCGTGGCACACCGACACCGTCATGGATCTCGTCCACGCCTCCGAGCTGTTCGAGGCGGCGGACGAGGCCGTGCGCGCGGAGATCGCTGCCTGGACACGCACCGGTGCCGCCGGGGAAGGCCCCGGCACCGAAGGCATCCCGGCTTACGCCCTCGGCCCGCGGCAGTACGACGTGACCTCTCCTGTCAGGGACTTCGGCGCTCCCCGACAGGTGCCCGGCCGTACCTCGGCGCGCTTCGAGAAGAGACCGCAGATCGCGCTCCTCGGCACGGTCGAGGACACCCAGGCGGACTGGCTGAAGGCCGGCCAGGCCATGCAACGGGTCCTCCTGCAGGCCACCCTCGACGGACTCGCCACCTCACTCATGTCGCAGCCGCTGGAGTGGCCCGAACTACGTTCCGACGCACGCGATCCCGGCTCGACGATCGGCTTCGTCCATATGCTGATCCGCCTGGGCTACGGCCCCGAGGGCCGGGCCACGCCGCGCCGGCCCGTGTCCGAGGTACTCGCCTTCGGCTGAACCCCTCAGAGGCGGAACCAGCGCTCGTGTCCGGCGGGGACGGTGACCTTCCGGTCGCCGGGGAGCACCACGGTGAGCGGGCCCTCGGGCGAGGCGGGAACCCGAATGGCCAGCCGCCCGGGGAGCCTCCGCAGCCGTACCCCTCGATGTCGGCCGCAGCACAAGGTGTAGGCGAACCGCGGAATCTCCGCGAGTGGCACCGGAGCCACTCGAAGCCCTTCCGGTCCCGTTTCCAGGCCCGTGAGCCCACGTTCGACGAGATCGATCGTGCCGGCCATCGCCCCGAGATGGATGCCCTCCCCCGTGGTTCCGCCCTGGACGTCGGCCACGTCGGCGAGCAGTGTCTCCTCGCAATACCGCCAAGCGTCGGCACCCTTCTGCCGCGCCAGCACCCAGCCGTGGACGAGACCGCTCAGCGTCGAGCCGTGGCTGGTGCGCCGCAGGCAGTACGAGACGGTCGCACGCCACATCTCGTCGTCCAGTGCGTAACCGAGCCTGGCGAACAGGCCGTACAGCTCCTCGGGCCCGAAGAGGTAGCCCAGCATGAGCGTGTCGGCCTGCTTCGACGCCTGGTAGCGGTTGACCGTGTCGCCCTCGGCCTCCAGGATCCGGTCGAGTCTGCGGATGTCGCCGTAACGGGCCCGGTACGCCTCCCAGTCGAGCTCCGCCAGGTCTCCGTATCCCTCGAACTGGCTGACCACGCCCTGGTGGAACGGCACGTACAGACGGCGGGAGACGTCCTCCCAGCGAGTGAGTTCACCGTCGTCCAGCGACAGTTGCTGCGAGAGTTCCGAGCGGCGGGCCGCGGGCAGTTCGCCGAGCAGGTCGAGGCCGCGGGCGAGCACCCAGGCGGCGGTCGCGTTGGTGTAGGCGTTGTCGTCGACGCCCGGCGTCGTGGCATCGGGATAGGCCTCGTGGTACTCGTCCGGCCCCACGACCCCACGGATGCGGTAGCGGCCGATCGCCGGATCGAACGTGGCGGCCCCGGACCAGTAGCGGGCGACCTCAAGGAGGATCTCCGCCCCGGCGGAGTGGAGGAATCCGCGGTCACCGGTGGACTGCGCGTACCGCCAGACGTTGTACGCGACGGCCGAGCCCACATGGCGCTGGAGGTGGGAATGGTCGGGCAGCCAGCGTCCTGAGCGGGGGTTGAGGTGGAGGGCCTGTGTCTCCTCCCGGCCCGAACTGGCGCTCTGCCAGGGATACATGGCTCCCTGATGACCGGCGAGTCGGGCGGCCTCACGGGCGGCCGGCAGTCGGCGGTGCCGGTACATGAGCAGCGCCCGGGCCACCTCGGGGAAGTGGAGGTCGAGGTAGGGCAGCACGAAGAGCTCGTCCCAGAAGACGTGCCCCCGGTACGCCTCACCGTGCAGCCCGCGAGCGGGCACGCCCACGTCGAGTTCCGCCGTGTGCGGGGAGAGCGTCTGCAGCAGGTGGAACACGTGCAGCCGCAGGATGCGGCCGGCCTCCCCTGGGACGTGCAACTCGCCCTGCTCCCAGACGCGCTGCCAGGCCGCCTTGTGGGCGGAGAGCAGCTGAGGGAAGGAAGCAGCACGAGCGATCACGTCGGTGGCTGCCGAGAGCGGGTCGGCAGCGGGCCAGTCCATCGAGGTGTGCAGTGCCAGAGTCTTCACGACCACCGCCGAGCGACGGGGAACGATGGGCAGGTGGTACGTCTGCACGGTGCCGGTACCGGTGGCCTCCTCTCGCGCGGGCCGCGCGGGGCGGGTGACCGTGCGCACGGCCATGGCGATCCCGATGCCCGGGTCGACGGTACGGCAGGAGATCCAGGCGACACCGTCGGACTCGAATCCGGTCCGGTGGTCCGTGAGGTGACGCCCGTCCAGGTGTCGGTAGCGCTCGACTCCGGCGTTGGTGACGGCGCCGTCGAGGACGGACAGTACCTCGACGGAACCGCTCCAACCGTAGGCGCGGAACAGGGTGCACTGGGCCGCGAGTCCGGGATCGCCCATGTGCACGACGCGGATGTGGCTGACGCGCAGGCCCCGTCCGCGGGCGTCCTCGAAGAACAGGCGTCGGGTGAGCACGCCCGCGCGCAGGTCGAGACGGACGTCGTAGTGGCGCAGCTCCGCCGCATCGGGTGTGAGCCAGTCGCCGGTCGGACCGTCGTCCGGCCGGCAGCGATAGCGCAGAAGCGTCCAGTTCGGAAGGTTGACGAGGTCCTCGTTCGCGACCCGCTCGCCCGCGACGACCGAGGTGAGCCGGTCATAGCCACCGGCCAGATACGTGCCCGGGTAGTGCGCGGTCCCGGCGGTGCACTCGGGAGCGGACCCCCGGGTGGCGAACCGGCCGTTGGCCAGCGTGCAGAGCGCCTCGACCAGCGGCTCGCGCTCCGGGTCGTAACCGTCGTACCCCCACGTCCAGCCGGTGGTCATCCGCGCTCACCCCACACGCTCCGGACCAGCGTCGTGAGATCCGGAACCACCAGGTCGGCACCCTGCTCTCGCAGGAGGGCGGCAGTGCGGCGCAGCGGGGTGCGGTCGACTCCGACGACGAGACCGAAACCGCCACGACGCGCTGCCTCGACTCCGGCGAGGGCGTCCTCGGCGACCGCGGTCTGCTGCGGGTGCGTGCCGAGCCGTGCCGCCGCCCGCAGGAAGAGCGCGGGATCGGGCTTGCCGGCGAGGCCGAGCCGAGCGGCGTCCTCGCCGTCCACGATCACGGCGAGGAAGCCGGCGAGCCCGGCGGCACGGATCAGCGCCCGGGCGTGCCGGGAGGCGGACACCGCCGCGCATGGCACGCCCGTCGTGCGCAGGGCGGCGAGAGCAGGCCGGGCGTCGGCGAAGGCCGCGACGCCTTCCGTACGAAGCAGATCGACGAACGCCGACTCCTTGCGTGCCGCGACGGCCCAGACCGTGTCACAGCCGGGGGCGTCGTGGGGCTCTCCAGGTGGGAGATGAAGGCCGCGGGAGGTGAGGAACGCCGCCGCGCCGTCGTACCGGGATCTTCCGTCGACGAGCCGGCGGTACTCGGCGTCCGGGTCGAAGGGCGGCTGTGTCCCGCTGCCGAGCGCCCGTTGGTCGAAGCATGTGTCGAACGCGACCTTCCACGCCGCCGCGTGCACGACGGCGGAGTCGAGCAGGACGCCGTCGGTGTCGAGGACGACACCGTCCGGCGGCCGAGGACCCGGGCCTCGGCCGTTCATTCAGGCCGCCGGCGGGGAGGGGAGGCTCACGACGGTGTGCTGTGGGCCGCCCAGCGCGACCTTGAGCGCGCCGGTCTCGGCTGCTCGCCCGAAGACCTCGTACGCCTCCTCCATTTCCCCCAGCTCGAACCGGTGGGTGACCAGTTCTGCCGTCGGCAACCGCCCGCCGGCCATCATGCGCAGCAGCAGGGGCGTGGACGAGGTGTCGACCAGCCCGGTGGTGATGGTGACGTCCTTGATCCACAGGTCTTCGAGATGGAGCGCCGCGGGCTTGCCGTGGACTCCGATGTTCGCGACCCTGCCGCCGGGCCGGACCATCCGGGTGCACATCTCGAACGCCTCCGGAACGCCGACGGCCTCCATGACGACGTCGGCCCCGAGTCCGTCGGTCAGATCCGCAACCAGCTGCTCCGGCTCCTCCCCGGCGTTCACGATGGCGTCCGCGCCGAGGGCACGGGCGGCGGCCAGCCGCGACTCGGCGAGGTCGACGGCGACGATCCGGCCCGGGCTGTAGAACCGGGCGGTGGCAATGGCGGCGAGACCGATGGGGCCCGCTCCGACGACGACCACCGTGTCGGCGGGGCGCACGGCGCCGTTGAGGACCCCGACCTCGTAGGCGGTGGGGAAGATGTCGGCGAGGAGGACGGCGTCGAAGCTGTCGATCGAGTCCGGCAGCGGGTGGACGGACAGGTCGGCGAAGGGAACCCGGACGTATTCCGCCTGTGTGCCGTCGACGGTGTGGCCGAGGATCCAGCCACCTCCGCCTCTGCACTGTCCGTATCGGCTCTCACGGCAGAAGCGGCACCTGCCGCAGGCGGAGATGCAGGAGACCAGGACGCGGTCGCCCGGTCGTACCGTGCGGACGTCGCCGCCGGTCCCGACCACGGTGCCGACCGCCTCGTGTCCGAGGACCCGGCCGGGCGTCACCTCCGGCACGTCCCCCTTCAGGATGTGCAGGTCCGTGCCGCAGATGGTGACGGCGTCGACCCGGACGATCGCGTCGGCGGGGTCCTCGACGACGGGGTCGGGTACCTCCCGCCAGGCGATCCGGCCCGGCCCCTGGAAGACCAGTGCCTTCATGGCGCCCACCCACTTCCTGTCGCGCGTCGCTGCGATCCTCGTCCACCAGGCTCCACGGAGTCCTCCGGCAGCACATGAGCCGATCGGCCCCTGAACGGGCCCGCTCGGACCCTCCGGACCGGGCTGGTCCGGATGCGAGGGTGGAGACCGGTCCACACTCCGAAGGAGGGCTGACCATGTCCGAGGCAGCCCCGAGCCCCTCTCCCGCCACCCCACGCCCGGCACTGCTCAGTTTCCTTGGCGGCGTGGGAACGGTCACCGGAAGCAAGTTCCTGGTCGAGAGCGACCATGCCCGGATCCTCCTCGACTGCGGTCTCTTCCAGGGTTTCGCGAACCTGCGACGCCGCAACTGGGAACGCTTCGCCCGCGACGCCGCGGACGTCGACGCCGTGGTCGTCACCCATGCCCACCTGGACCACTGCGGCTATCTGCCCCGCCTGGTCCGCCAGGGCTTCCGGGGGCCGATCCTCACCAGCGCCCACACCGCTCGGCTCGCCGGGATCGTGCTGCGCGACAGCGCCCGTCTCCAGATGGGGGCGGCCCGGCACGCCGACGAGCACGGCTGGTCCAAGCACCGCCCGGCCAAGCCGCTTTACGACGACGCCGATGTGGAGAAGACGCTGGCGTTCTTCGACCCGGTCCCCGTCGGCGAGGACGTGGAGATCATGGCCGGCACCGGGTTGACGCTCCACCACGGCGGGCACATCCTGGGATCCGCGTGGGCCCGCCTGACGCTGGAGGACGGCCATACCCGGGCGGGGTTCGCCGCCGTGATCGCACGGACCCTCGCCCGGAGCGGCACCGTCGTCATCCCCGCCTTCGCGATCGACCGCACCGAGGTCGTCCTGCACGAACTGACCCTGCTGCTGGCTGCGCGGCGCCCCTCCCCCGCACACCACGTACCTCGTGCACGGCGAACCGGCCGCGTCCGAGGCGATGCGTGACCGCATCGACCTCGAGCTGGGCTGGACGGTAGTCGTTCCCCGCTCCGGTGAGGCCGTCCTGGTCCGCTGACCCGGGCCCATCGGTCCCCCGTGTGTGACCCGCCCGGCCCTACGTGGGCCCGGCCGCCGCGCGGGAGTCTGTGAGGGAAGGGCTGGAGGCACATCATGAGCACCATGAGGATGCTGCTGAACGAACTCGCTCCGGAGGCGCGGGACCGGCTCCTGCGGCAGGCCCGCCCGGTCCGGTTCCCCGCAGACACGCGCATCTTCCGCGAGCGGCAGCTCGCCGACCGGTTCTGGATCATCGAATCCGGCCGGGTCGAGCTGGACAAGCGCCTCCCTGGTCCCAGCACCGCTCTCGTCGACACACTCGTGCCCGGCGACCTCCTCGGCTGTTCCTGGCTGATCCCTCCGCACCGCTGGCGTTTCGACGCCACGGCGACCACCGAGGTGCATGCCCTCGAATTCGACGGGCGCTCTGTCAGGGAGCTCAGCGCACGGGACATCTCCGTGGGTGAGGCGGTATCGGCGGCCGTCGCGGCTGCGCTGGCGCGCAGATCCCTCAGGTAAGGAATGAGCGATGACACCTCAGCCGTTCACCGTCGCCGACGTGATGACCAAGAAGGTCGTCGCTGTCCGGCCCGGCGCGGAGTTCAAGGAGATCGTCGCCGCGATGGAGCGGTGGAAGGTGACGGCCGTACCCGTCGTCGAGGGAGAGGGCCGCGTCGTCGGGGTGGTCTCCGAGGCCGATCTGCTCCTCAAGGAGGAGTTCCACGACCACCGCCTCGGTCTCGTCGAACAGATGCGACGGCTCGGCGCCACGGCCAAGGCGGGTTCCCGCCGGGCCGAGGACCTCATGACCTCGCCCGCCGTCACCGTCGCTCCAGAGGCGTCCCTGCCCCAGGCCGCGCGCCTCATGGCCGCCCGACGCGTCAAGCGGCTGCCGGTCGTCGACGCGAGCGGCACCATCCAGGGAATCGTGAGCCGGTCCGATCTCCTCAAGGTCTTCCTCCGCCCGGACGGCGATCTCGCCGCCGAAGTGCGCCGCGACGTCGTCGAGCACCTGTTCCCGCTCTCACACCGGCATGTGGTCGTCCGCGTCGACGCCGGAGTCGTGACCCTCTCCGGCGAGGTCCGCGACAGGGCACTCATCCCGCTCGCAGCCCGCCTGGCCCGCGCGGTCGAAGGCGTCGTGGACGTACGGTGCGAACTCACGGCCAGGAGCCTGACATAGCCATGTCCGGCCGTTCCGGTGCGGGTCACGGGACCACGGCGCGGGGACGAAGCATGTCTCGGTGACCAGCACCGACCTGTCCCGTCGGCGAAGGCGACGGCTCCGGCCCCGGACCCGAGGCAGGTGTTCCGCGGCCCCGGCCTTCGCGACGTCATCGGCCGGGCGAGAACCGGCTGTCGGCTCTGACGATCGTCGTACGAGGCCGGATCGAGGCGCGGACGCGAGCCGTGCTGTAGCACCTAGGACACCCCGCGGAAGCTGCGCGCCTGAAGGGGCGAGCGGGCGCCGCCAGTGGGCTGAGATCGAAGCCGGAGGGCGGGACACCATCGCCGCTCGTGGGAAAGGTGCCGGGATGACGTGGCTTGCGACACCGGCGGGCGCTGTCCTGGTGCTGTTCATCCTCCGGGACGTGTTCCACACGCTCTGGCACCCGACCCGTCACGGAGGTCTGAGCAGACTGGTGATGATGTCCATGTGGCGGCTGTCCGCCCGCCTCGGCATCGGGAGGCGGCCCGCCGGTCTCGCGGGCCCGCTCGGCATGGTGACCGTCTTCGCCGCCTGGGCGCTGACCGTGGCCCTGGGGTGGGCGCTCATCTACTGGCCCCACATGCCGGAGGGATTCTCGTACGCGACGGGGCTCGTCCCGTCCGAACACGCGGGCCCTCTCGACGCCCTCTACATCTCGCTGGTCACCCTGGCCACGCTCGGACTGGGCGACATCGCGCCGGCCTCCGGATGGCTGCGCGTACTCGCCCCCATGGAGGCCCTCGTGGGCTTCGTCCTGCTGTCGGCGACCGTCGCCTGGATCCTCGGCATCTACCCGGCGCTGGCCCGCCGCAGGGCGCTGGCCCTGCGGCTGTCGCACGTGCGCCGCAGCCGGGCCACCGCCCAGGCGCTCGACTCCGACGGCGGCGCCGCTCTCCTGGACGGACTCGCCTCGGCCCTCTCCACCATCACGGTCGACTTCCTGCAGTACGCCGAGTCGTACTACTTCCACGACGTTGACGAGAACACGTCCCTGCCCCGGCAGCTCCGCTACGCCCTCGGCCTCGCGGACCAAGCCAACGGGGCGCATCACCCGGACGTCAGGCTCTCCGCGTCGGTACTGCGCAGGGCACTGGAAGACCTGGCCGCCGTGCTCGACGAGCGCTTCCTGCGCACGGGCGAGGGACCGGAGCGGGTCTTCGTGGCCTACGCCGACGACCACGGGCAACCCCAGGGGCCGGACGGCCCTCCCCACGACGGCGGCAGCGGGCGATCCTGAAGGTGGGGCCGCCGGTCGAACGCGCGAGAAGGTGACGAGCGATGAGGCACCGCAGCGTCGCGGATCTGATGACACCCGCGGCGGTCAGCGTCGTTCCGGGCACGACGTTCAGGGAGATCGCACGGCTTCTGGACGAGTTCGACATCACCGCGGTGTGCGGAGTGGATGAGTCGGACCGGCCACTGGGCGTGGTCTCGGAGGTGGAGCCGGTACGCCGCCGTCCCACCGGGGCCGGGCTCGACACCGCGGGCACTCTCATGTCGAGTCCGGCCGTCGTCGCCCGACCCGAATGGAGCGTGGTGCGGACCGCCCGTGTGATGGCCCGGACCGGCGTCGACGGTGTCGTGGGGGGCGTCGACCGGCTCAGGTACGAAGACGACGACCTGTCGAGGAAGTGACGATCATGGACACCCCTGGCGCCCCGCAACGTCCCGTGGCGGTATCCGCCGAACTCGACAGCCAGCTGTCCCGCTGGCTGTGGCTGGTCAAGTGGATCCTGGTGATCCCGCACTGGATCGTGCTGTTCTTCCTCTGGATCGCCTTCTTCGTCGTGACGGTGATCGCGTTCTTCGCCATCCTCTTCACCGAGCGCTTCCCCCGGGGCCTGTTCGACTTCAACCTCGGCGTGCTCCGCTGGTCCTGGCGCGTGTCGTACTACTCGTACGGCGCACTGGGCACCGACCGCTACCCGCCCTTCAGCCTGGGTCCCGAACCCGACTACCCGGCCCGGCTCGACATCGCCTACCCGGAGCGGCTCTCGCGCTCGATGGTGCTGGTCAAGTGGTGGCTGCTCGCCATCCCCCACTACCTCGTGATCGCCTTCTTCACCAGCGGCATGCACGCAGGATGGTGGAGCGGCGGACTGATCACCCTGCTCGCGCTCATCGCGGCCTTCGCCCTCGCCTTCACCGAGCGCTATCCGCGCGACCTCTTCGTCCTGATCGTCGGACTGAACCGCTGGGTCCTGCGCGTCGCCGCCTACGCGAGCCTGATGACGGACGCCTACCCGCCCTTCCGACTCGACCAGGGCGGTACGGAGACCGCCGGGACCGAGCGCGCCTCGGACGGCGGCTGACGGCGCCGCCTGGCGCGCCGCAGCTCGTCCGTTCCCCACACCAGGACCGGGAACGTCGCGACGAGCAGGACGACGTCCAGAGGCAGGGCGACCGTGCCGAAGAGATTCTGGAGCGGGGGCGCGTAGACGAGAGCGGCCGTGAACGCGAGCTCGAAGGCGATGCCGGCGAGCAGCAGCGGGTTCGTGAACACCCCGATGTCGCGCAGCGCCGCGTGATCGGTGCGGGCCGCGAACGCCGTGCCGACCTGGCAGGTGACGATGCCGGCGAACGTGGCCGTCGTAGCCGTCACATAGGCGTGGTGCAAGGGGCTGCCCGTGCCCGTGGGGTCACCCGGCTGCCACCCGGCGCGCCAGAGCACGTAGAAGTAGCCCGCCATGACCAACGCCGCGGAGACCAACCCGAGGTAGCCCCAGCTCCTGACGAGCATGTCGCGGGAGATCACGCCTTGATGCCGCGGCCGAGGCGGCCGCTGCATGATGCCGGGCTCGGAGCGTTCCCGGCCGAGTGCGAGGGCGGGCAGGGTCTCCGTTCCCAGGTCGATGGCGAGGATCTGCAGAACGGTGAGGGGAAGCGGTACCGTGCCGGCGGAGAGCGCGAAGACGAGGAAGGGAACGATCTCCGGGGTCGCGTGAGCGAAGATGTAGACGATGAACTTGCGCACGTTGTCGTAGACACGTCGTCCGGATTCGACCGCGGTCACGATGGTGGCGAAGTCGTCGTCGGTGAGCACCATGGTGGCAGCCTCGCGGGCCACATCTGTGCCAGAGCGTCCCATGGCGACCCCGATGTGGGCGCGGTGCAGCGCGGGGGCGTCGTTGACGCCGTCACCCGTCATGGCGACGATCCGGCCGTGCGCCCGCAGGGTGTCGGCCACCTTGAGCTTCGTCTCGGGTGAGGAGCGGGCGAAGACGATCTCGGCGTCGCCCTCCACGAGGAGCCGGTCCAGCTCGTCGTCGCCCAAAGACTCCGAAGCCGCGACCACGTGCAGACGGGGTACTCCGATTCCGACCTCCCGGGCGACGGCCGCGGCGGTGGCTCCGCTGTCCCCCGTCACGATGTGCACGCGCACCCCGGCCTCGTGGCAGCGGCGTACGGCCTCCGCCACCTCGGGGCGCGGCGGGTCGTACAGCCCGACCAGACCGAGCAGCGTCAGTCCCGACTCGGCGTCCTGACGGCGTGACGGCGGCTCCGCGCCCGGCGGCAGATCGCGTACGGCGACGGCCAGGACCCGCATGCCGCCCCGAGCCAGCTCCTCCGCCGCCGAGCGGGCGGCGTCCGTGGCGGAGCCAGGACGGACACGGGCCAGGACCGCCTCGGGCGCTCCTTTGGTGACGGTCCGCACGCGACCTTTCGCCTCGTCTTCCTGCACGACCGACATCAGCCGCAGCCGGGGATCGAAGCGGAACAGTCTGCGCCGTCCCTCGTCGCGCCGGGCGAGGTCCACCGGCACCTCGCGGTCGGAGGCCCCGGTGACGAGGGCAGCCTCCGTCGGATCGCCGTGCAGCTCACCGTCCTCATCACGAGTGACGGTGGTGCACAGGGCGCTCGCCCGCACCAGCGCCTGCGCCCAGGGGCCGGGCTCCGCTCCATGACCCGCAGTCCAGAGAGTCCTCAGACGCATGCTGTTGCGAGTCAGCGTGCCTGTCTTGTCCGTGCAGATGACGTTCGTGGAACCGAGCGTCTCCACGGCGCTGAGCCGCTTCACCAGGGCGCCCTCACGGGCCAGTGCGCGGACGCCGACGGCGAGGGCCAGTGTGATCGTCGGAAGCAGTCCCTCGGGAACGTTGGCGACGAGGAGCCCGATGGCGAACATGAGGGAGTCGGTCACCGGCAGTCCGACAGCCACGCCCAGGACCAGGAACAGGGCGCCCATGCCGGTGGCGACGCCGGCGATGAGCCAGGCGACCTTCTTGACCTGTCGTTCCAACGGGCTCGCCTCGCGCCGCGTCCGCTGGCTCAGGGCCGCGATCCGGCCGAGCTCGGTGTGGTCGCCTGTGGCGAACACGATGGCCCGGGCCTGCCCCTCGACGCAGGTCGTGCCGCTGAAGACGAGGTTCGGCTCCTCAAGCAGGGGGGCGCCGAGGAGCCCGGCCGCGGCGATGCGTTCGGCGGGTACGGACTCCCCTGTGAGCATCGACAGATCGACTTCCACTCCGCCTTCGGTGACGCGTGCGTCGGCAGGTACCTTGTCGCCCTCTTCCAGCACGATCACGTCGCCAGGCACCAGGTCCCGTGCCTCCACGGTGAGGGGCCGGCCGTCACGTACGGCGAAGGCGTGCTCGGGCAGATAGCGGGCGAGGGTCTCCACCGCACGCTCGGCCTGGCGTTCCTGGAGCAGCGCGAACGCCGCGTTGACAGCGATGACCGCCAGGATCGCCCAGCCGAGTACAGCGAGGTCCGCGACGAAGGCAAGGGCCGCGGCGGCCCACAGCAGAAGGGCGAGCGGATGGATCAGCTGCCCGACGAGCTCCCGCGCGAAGGAGGAGCGCGCCTTGCGCCGCACCTCGTTCGGGCCGTGAACGGCGAGGCGGCGGGCGGCTTCGCGGTTGGACAGTCCATCCGGTCCGGTGGCAAGTTCCCGGCGCAGCCTGGGCAGGGGCTCGCTGGGGTCGAAGGGCAGCGTCCGAGTGTGCGAGGTGGTCCGCTCCGGTGCGGTACGGCGGCCTGCACGGTCAGTCATCGTCGCTCCCTGCATCGCTGCCCCGGCGGTGTCGGCCGGACCACAGGGGTTCCACCTGCTCCCACTCGCGTTCCCAGGCAGCGAGCCGGTGACCTTCGGTCCGCCGTCGTACAAGGAGGACCACACCGGCGCCGGTGGCCCCGATGACTCCTGCCGCCGCCGTACCGCCTGAGAGGGAGGCCAATGCCCGGTCCGCAGCGCTGCCTGGAGGTCGGGCGGGGGCCCCTGCGTCGTCCACCCAGATCGTCATGGTTCGGCCCTGCGGCGTTCGAGGCGGGACATGGATGGTCCCGGACCGGCGAACGTTCTCAGGTTGTTCCCACACCGCGGGTGCGACGGACTGCGGCTTCGTGCCGTACCGGGCGGCGACGGGTGCTTCCTTGGCCGGCCCGGTGGTGGTCGCCTGGACCTGGTGACGGTTGGCGGCGAGTTCACGATCGGCCCTGGCGCCGGCGTTCCACAACATGCCCGTGGCCACGGCGCCGCAGACCAGGGCGGTCATCAGAACGAAGACCAGGACTGCGCGCCTGAAGGGTCCTTTCGATGGCAAGGCGGCCCCGCTGCCCCGCGACTCCTGGTGGGACATGCCGCACCTCCCGTCGGGGGTGGCCGGCCAGTGGATCCGCAGCACCGGTCAGGGGTTGGCGCCGAGTTCCGTTCCGATGTGGTGGGCCCACGCCCGGATCCGTTCCGGATTGCGGAAGTCGCCGCCTTTGCCCCGGCTGACCATGTGCCGGGCGACCGGGTCCGATGTCTCGGCGGTCACGGCGCCACCGAAGGTGATGTGCTCACGGGCTCCGAGCTTCTCCATCCGCCGGGCAACCCCGCGTACGGGCGGGATGTCATGGTCATCCGCGGAACGGTCGACCGGACCGCTGCTGTAGAGCCAGACAGGACGGTGCCGCAGTTGTTCGGCGTTGCGCCGGGCGCACCGCCGGGCCTTGCCGTTCCAGTGCCCGGCGTAGAGGGCTCCGCCGAGCACGACTCCGTCGTAGCCGCTGACGTCGGTGACGGTGTCGGCCGGCAGGACGACGGCGTCGAAGCCGTCGTCCCGGAGCGTCTTGCCGATCGCTTCGGCGATTCCGGCGGTGGCGCCGGCCTTGCTGCCGTAGGCGACCAGGACACGCTTGGCGTTCATGGCTCCTCTCCCCCGGCCTTGGTGTCGGCCCGCTTCACCGGAATGGTCCGCCCGGTCGGTGTCTCCTCGTCGGGCATCGGGATGCGGACGGTGAGAATGCCGTCCGCGTACGAGGCGTCGACGTCGTCGACCGGGATGGTGCCCGGGAGGCGCAGTGTCCTGCGGAACGATCCATAGCGGAACTCCGAGTGCTCCTTGTCCTCCGTGCTCTCGCTGTGCTCCGCGCTGACGGTGATGAGGTTGTCATCGACCCTGATGCTGATGTCCTTGTCCGGGTCCATGCCCGGCAGTTCTGCCTTCAGGACGTACTCGCCGTCCCCGCTGGTCATCTCGACCGGGATGGAATGGGCGGCGGAGCCGGGGCGCCAGCCCGGCAGCCCCGGAAACTCCCGGTTGAACCAGTCGTTGAAGTCGGGGAAGTGGCTGTGCCTGCGTTCCACCTTGCCTCCGGCCATTGTCTGCTCCTCGTGTACGGGGCCCAGGACTGTCGCCGTGGACCCGAGTCGGTACGGACAGGCGGCGGATCGGGTTCCGGGGCCCGGTCCGACTCCGTAACCCCATCGTCCGCCCGCGAGGTCATGTGGCGCAGCGTCCAAGGGGGCTGTCCGACGGGGCCGAACGGGCCGCACCAGGAAGGACCGACCGGCCCATGGCGCCACGGCTCCGGTGCTGTCAGCGGCAGACCTCCTCGACGAAGTGGCCAACCCGTTCCTCCGGCAGGTGCCGTGCCAGGTCCGCCTCACTGATCATGCCGATCAGGCGGGTTTCGTCGATCACGGGCACGCGGCGGATGCGGTGATCCTGCATCGTGCGGAGCACCTCTTCGCTGTCGGCGCCCGCGTCCACGGTGACCGGCTTGCCCTGGGCGAGGTCCCCGGCCGTCATCCGTTGGGGGTCCTTGCCCTTGGCAAGGCACTTCACCACGATGTCCCGGTCTGTGATGATGCCGTGCAGCCGATTGTCCGGCCCGCAGATGGGCAGCGCGCCGACATCCAGCTCGCTCATACGGCGCGCGGCATCCGCGAGGCTCTCGTTCTCCTGCACGCAGCTCGCCCCGGTGTGCATGATTTCCCTTGCGGTCGTCATGGCCGCGTCCTCCTTTCCATCCCCCTGCTCGCGATCCGGTCGGTTCTCCACCGTTTCAGAGGAAGAGCGTCGACACCCTGATGGTGTGTACCGGGCGCTTGGGAGGCACGTTCGACCCCTCCGCCGGCATCTGGTGGTTCCTGGGGCGACCGCGCCGCGGGTCCCTCCTGGCCGCCTGCGGCCCGAGCTGAACCGGCGGCTCGCTGTTTCGGGCGACTTTGTGCCGTGTGTTCCTGGGCATGGTCACCGCTCCCTTCGTCCCGTGCCGCTCCGAGCGTCGTCTCCGCGCGGGCCACGTGCCGCTTGACCGCCGCGAAGCTGTCCGGCGCCACGGAGATCGAGTCGAGGCCCGCCTCGACGAGGATCGCGGTGAACGCCGGATCGTCGCTTGGGCGCTGCCCGCACAGTCCGACCGGGCGGCCGACCGCCCGGGCGCGGGCGGCGAGCGTCTGGATGCTGCGGACGACGGCGGGGTCTCGCTCGTCGAAGACGTGGGCGAGGGCCTCGGAGTCCCGGTCGACGCCGAGGGTGAGCTGGGTGAGGTCATTGCTCCCGATGGAGAATCCGTCGAAGCGTTCCGCGAACTCCTCGGCCAGGATGATGTTGGCCGGGATCTCCGCCATGACGTAGATCTTCAGCCCGTTCTCGCCACGTACCAGTCCCTCGTCCGCCATCACCGCCAGTACGCGGTCGGCCTCGCCGAGGGTCCGGCAGAAAGGGATCATGACGAACACATTCGTCAGTCCCATCCCGTCGCGCACCCTGCGCAGCGCGCGGCACTCGAGGGCGAATCCCTCACGGTAGCCGTCGCTGTAGTAGCGGCTCGCACCGCGCCAGCCGATCATGGGGTTGGCCTCTTCTGGCTCGAAGGGCCGGCCGCCGAGGAGCTTGGCATACTCGTTGGTCTTGAAGTCGCTGGTGCGTACGACGACGGGTGCGGGCCAGCGGGAGGCGGCGATCCGGGCGATGCCGTGGGCCAGCCGGTCCACGAAGTACTGACCTCGATCGAGGTAGCCCTCGGTGATCCGTTCGATGACGTGCCGGTCGTGAGCGTCGAGCCGCTCGGGGTGCAACAGGGCCATCGGGTGGACCTTCACCTGGTGGGCGACGATGAACTCGAGGCGCGCGAGCCCCACGCCGTCCGCGGGCAGCCGCCACCAACGGAAGGCGGCCGACGGATCGGCCAGGTTCAGCATCACCCGGGTACGGGTGGTGGGCAGCTCCGCGAGGTCGGTCAGGGTCTCCTCATGGGCGAGCAACCCTTCGTAGACGTGCCCGCCGGCCCCTTCCGCACAGGACACGGTCGCCGTACGGCCGTCGCGCAGGATCCGGGTGCCGTTGCCGGTGCCGACGACGGCGGGGACGCCGAGTTCGCGGCTGACGATGGCTGCGTGCGAGGTACGGCCCCCGTGGTCGGTGACGATGGCCGCAGCCCGTTCCATGACCGGTTCCCAGTCGGGGTCGGTGACTCGAGTGACGAGAACGCCGCCTTGAGGGAAGCGGTCCAGGTCGACGGGGGCGTCGAGTGCGACGACGGGCCCCTGGCCGATCGCCTCGCCGACCGCGATGCCTTCCACGAGCGGCTCTCCAGGGGGGCGCGCCTGGACGATCCACAGTTCGCCGGTGAGGCCGTCCTTGGCCCATTCGAGGTCCATCGGGCAGGTGCGCAGATCGAGGGGGCTCGGCCTGCGGGGCTGACGGGGCCGGGAGCTGATGCGGATGCGCTGCATGGTGCTCACCTCTCCGTGAAACCGGCGGACGGACCGGATTCGTCCTCTCGCCTCACCGTCCCGCGTGGAGGTCTCCGCCCCCCAGTGCCGAGCGGGTCAGCCGGCCGGGGCCGGTCGGTCGGCCTGGAACGGGACCGGTCGGCCCATGCCGGATCGCCGACGCGCCCCTCGCGCTGTGGGAAGGGGACGGTGATCACGGGACACATGGCGCGGTGCAGCAGGCCGTGGACGGTCGAACCAAGCCGCATGCCGGAGTAGCCGCCGCGGCCTCTGCGGCCGACGATCAGGGCGAGGGACTCCTGGGACGCCAGGGCGAGTTGCTCGACCGGGTGTCCTCGAAGGACCTCTTGGGAGATGGCGACGTCCGGATACCGCTCGGCCCACCCTGCCACCGATTCGGCGAGCAGCCTCCGGCGCTCGGCCAGGCCCTCGTCGAGATCGTCGCGGGCGAGGACGGAAGGGGGCCAGACCCAGACGGCCCGCAGGCGTGCCTCGCGCAAGCTCGCCTCCTCGACGGCGAAGCCGACCGCGGCCCGTGCGGAGTCGCTTCCGTCCACGCCGACGACGAGGGTCGGTGGGTGCACGGCGATGTGCTCAGGTGCGCGGACCACGACGATGGGGCAGTCAGCCCGCGCGGTGAGCGGGACGACGACGGAGCTCTCGCTGAACATCTCGGCTGCCCTGCCGAGACGGCGCGAGCCCACAACGACGAGTGTCGCGTGCGCCGCCATGTTGCGGAGCACGGTCGCCGGCATGCCGTTGACGCGTTCCGTCGCGGTCCGCAGACCGCCGTGGATTTCCCGTACGAGGTCCTCCGCGTTGGCGATCGCCGATTCCGCGCGGAGGCGCAGGGCGCTCTGGTGGGCGAGCGCGTCGTACCGGAGCCCGTCGTGGGCGGGCGGTACGGCGACGACCAGGCGGAGCGCCAGTCCTCTTCGTACGGCCTCGTCGGCGGCCCAGACGAGAGCGGGGATCGACTGCTCCCGGGGGTCGATTCCGAGCAGTATCTCGTTCACGTCTCCTCGACCCGGGTGGCGAAGGCGGGTGGGACGATCTCCACCGGGGAATGGGCGTGGTGGAGCAGGACGTGGGCGACGCGTCCCAGGGAGGGGCCTGCGCCCAGAACTCGGTGTTCTCTGCCCATCACGAGCAGATCGGTGTGGGCAGTCGCCTCCACCAGGATCCCGGGCGTGCTCGTGCCCGTCTCCACGTGATGGCTGACGTTGAGCCCGGGATAGAAGTCACGCACGCGGTCGGCGAGCGCCTTGATCTCATGCACGCGCTGCCACGCGATCTCGTCGAGGTCGTCCAGCATGGTCGCGACGCTGCCGACGTGGGTGAGCACGTTCCAGACGCTCATCAGTCGCAGCACCGCCTTGCGGGCATCCGCCTCGGCAGCCGCAGCAAGCAGCCAGCCGACATCCGAGGCACCGTGCACGGCTGCCGTCACCGAGCCCGACTCGGGGCGGTCGCTGTCACCACGGACGACGATCACGGGCACCTCGGCGCGGGCTGCCACGCCCAGACCTACGGAGCCGAGCATGAGCGCGGAGAATCCGCCGAGGCCCCGGTTGCCCACCACGATCGTCCCCCGGTCGCCGGCGGCCGCCCGGAGACCGGCAACCGGCTCCCGGCGGCTCAGTTCCCTCGTGACGGCAAGGTCCGGAAAGCGCTCTTGAACCGTGCTCGCGGTCTCGATGAGCAGGTCACGGCCCGCTTCGCGTACCGCCTGGATCGTCTCGGCATTGGCGAAGAGGGCCCGTCGGTCGGTGTCGGCGGCGTGCACGAGATGCAGAGACCGCCCCCGTCGGTCCGCCTCCGCGGCGGCCCAAAGCACGGCCGTGCGCCCGGAGGGGGACCCGTCGACTCCCACGACGACGTCGCCCAGCTCCGGTCGAACGGGAATCTCGCTGGTCATGGTTCCTCCTCCGGGATGCGCCCGGCGCTCGGAAGCACGTCCCGAGGGGCGACACCTCCCACGCTGACACCGTGGCGGGCTTCCCGGGGATGGGCCGTTCGGCCCCGATCGAGACCCGCCCGGCCCTGCTGTCGGGAGCCACGGGACCACCAGCCTGAAGTTCGGGATGTCCTGTGCGATCCGACCGCGGACGGAGCGGAGCGGACTCGGCTGAGGAGGCACGTCATGACAGCCCAGGTCACTGCCGGTCTGGACGGCTCGAAGGAAAGCCTCGCTGCAGTGGGGTGGGCGGCATCGGAAGCGGTGCTGCGCGAAGTGCCCCTCCGGCTGGTGCACGTTGAGGAGTGGCCGAACACCCCGGAGGTGCCCTTGCCGTACGCCCGCACCTTGGCCGAGCGGGCCGAGAGTCTGTTGCGCGAGGAGTCGGACCGCGCGCGGAAGGAGCATCCCGGCCTCGAGGTGCTCACTGAGCGTGCGCGTGGCCGGGCTGCCGAGGAACTGACGGCAGCCGCGAACGAGGCGGATCTGACGGTACTCGGATCGCGCGGGCTCGGTGGCGTCCGCGGCTTCATCGTCGGCTCGGTCTCCCTCGCCGTCGTCGGCTCGGCGCGCCGGCCGGTCGTCCTCGTGCGCGCGGAGGGCGCCCCAGGGGCTTCCGAAGGCGGGATCGTGGTGGGCGTCGACATCTACCACCCGTGCGAAGCCCTGCTCTCGTTCTCGTTCGATGAAGCCGCCCGCAGGGGCACGCCGCTGCGGTTCCTGCACAGCTGGACGCTTCCCGCCTCGTACGGCTACGCGGCCATCGTTGACCCGGGGATCGGCGAGGAGCTGGGCGGCCACCTGTTCAGAGGTCTGGACGACCTGATAGAACCGTGGCGGAAGCGGTACGCGGGCGTGGACGTTACGGCCATGGCGATCGTGGGCTCGCCTGCGTACCAGCTGGTCGAGGCGTCACAGACCGCGCGGCTCGTCATCGTGGGACGACGGAGCCGGAAAGTCCCCCTCGGCACGCATCTCGGCCATGTCGCCCACGCGGTCATCCACCACAGCCCCGCGCCGGTCGCCGTCGTCCCCTTGATGTGAGCGGTCGGCTCGCTCGGTGTTCTACGGTTGCCGATGCCCCATGGAAGGCGTGTAGCGGTCGGGAGCGGCGTCGTAGGCGGTGGCGCAGTGGGTGGAGCAGAAGTGCACTGGGGGCCTGCGGGGCTGTCTCGGTGTTCGGGTGCGGTCGTGGGGGTCGACTTCCATGCCGCACACGGGGTCGACGGCCGTCTCGCTTCTGTCCGGGCGTCCCCAGGGCGGATGCCGATCTCGTCCCCGACGACCACCTCCTCGACGGGAATCTCGGTTTCGGTTCCGTCGCGCAGGACGTGTGCCGTACGGGCCTGCAGGCCGAGCAGAGCGCGGATGGCCTCACCCGTACCGGCCTTGGCACGGGCCTCCAGAAGACGGCCCAGCAGGATCAGGGTCAGAATGACGCCGACGGCCTCGAAGTACACCTCCCGCACGTCCTCGGGGAGCAACCCTGGGGCGAGAGTGACGAGCAGGCTGAAGCCGTAGGCGGCGCTCGTGCCCAGCGTGATCAGGGAGTTCATGTCCGCCGACCGGTGGCGCAGCGCCAGCCAGCCGGTGAGGTGCACGAGCCAGCCGGTGTAGAGCATCACCGGCGTGATCAGTGCGAGCTGGACCCAGTGGTTCAGCATCCAGCCGGGCACCCAGTCGGCACCGAACAGCTCGTGCGCCATCACGGCGAACAGCACCGGTGCGGTGAGCCCCGCGCCCACGACGACGCGGCGGGTCAGGTCCTTGATCTCCGCCTGGCGCTCGGCGATGTCGGCTGCCTCCGCGTCCTCGGCCGACGTCTCCCCCGCACTCGGCGCCGCTTCTCCGCCTGGCGCCACGCCCGGTTCCGGTGCCCTGCCATCGGCGGGTTCGACGACGAGCGTCCCGCGGATCATGTTCATGCCGCAGGGCGAACCCGTAGGTGCCGGGCCGGTCAGGGCTCAGCCGCACGGTCGTGCGGGTGTGGGCGGGCAGGCCGGCCCCGACCTTGAGATTGGGGAACACGACGCGGGAGGTGCATTCGCCGGCCTCCTGCCGGTCGAAGACGAGCTCGACCGGTGTGCCCTGACGGACCTTGATCAGGTTCGGGCTGTAGCCGCCCCGCACGGTCACGTCGACCCGCTGCACGCCTCCCTCCACGCGGACCGTGCCGGCCTTGCGTGGGCCGAAGAAGTACCAGCCCAGCACGGCGATGAGGCCGACGGCGACCACGATGACGATCACGTCCGCGACAGTCATGGTCATTCGCCTCCTCGCGCGCCTGCTGTTCCAGCCGCCGTGCTGGCGGCCCTCGTGCTGTCAGGCACGCCGGCCTCTGGATGCGCGGCCGGCAACAGCACCGGCGGCACGTCCCTCAGCCCAGCCGCTGCCCAACCCCGCCCAGCCGGCAGCGATTGCTGGGGGCCGGGCGGGTCGGGCGACGACTGGGACGACTGGGAGTCGTGGGAGCCCGGCATGGGGCCGGGCATGATGGGCCGCGGTGACCGCGTCTGGGGTCCCGGCATGGTGAATGGGCACTACTGGCAGCGCGGCAACGGCACCCCGGTCAGGACCCTGGACCAGGCCCGCCAGCGGGCCGAAACCTTCGCCGACCCGCTCAACCTGCGTGTCGGTGAGGTCATGCAGTTCTCGAAGAACTACTACGCCGAACTGGAAACCCCTGGCGGGAAACTGGCCACGGAGGTCCTCGTCAATCCGTCCGACGGTGACACCGGTATCGAGTACGGGCCGGCGATGATGTGGAACACCGACTACGGCATGCACCGCGGCGGCCAGACCCAGACCCGGATCTCCCCTGACCAGGCACAGGACCGCGCCCAGAAGTGGCTGCGTGACCGGGGCAGCGACCTGACTGCCGGCGAGACCGAGGCGTTCCCCGGTTGCTACACCCTGCACACGCTACGCTCGGGGAAGATCAGCGGCATGCTGTCGGTCAACGCCTCCACCGGCGCCGTGTGGGACCACACCTGGCACGGCACCTACGTCGCCACGCCGGTCCGGTACTCTCCGGTGATCTCATCGATCACGCCTGGCCAGCAGACCCGTTCAAAGTGCCGGGCGCGCCCGGCACGCGGATTCGGCGGCCGGTCACCCGGCGCGGCGAGAGCGTCACCTTGGTGTCGCGCCCATCCCCGGCCCACGGCTCCGGGCGGCCGGCGTCGTTCATCCTCTCTACCGAGGTCTCGTCCGACACCGTGCGTACCGGACCGACAAGGAGCACGCTCCAGCCCTGGCTGAAGGCTTCGTCCAGACGGTCCTCCTCGAAGGCGACCTCCGCGCCGGACGCCGCGGCGCGCGCGAGGGACGAGTCCGCACCGGTCATGAAGACCATCTCCCCGTCGACGACCTGGTAGTTGAGAGGGAACACCGCCAGCCCGTCCCGTCCCTCGACGGCGACCCGGCCGACGCCGTGGCCGTCGAGCAGCTTCCAGCACTCGGCCTCGCCGATCTCCTCCATCCGTGCCTGGTGCCCGGCGTGGGCCCCTCCGGGCGCGAGGTCCGACCTGTACCCGGTGAGATCCTGGACGGTGGTCTCCAAGGCGTTGGCGAGCCGGACCAGGAATTCGATCCCCGGGGTCGGCACACGCTCTTCGACGTAGGCGATGAAGCCGGGTGCAGAGCCGGCTCGTTCGGCCACTTCCTCCCGGGACAAGCCGAGCTGCATGCGCCGTGCCGCGACGCGGCGTCCCAGGTCGCTCGTGACGTGCGGCGCGTGCCGGTCATCGGCCGTGTTCATCACCGGTCTCCTTCCGGGGGCTCCGGGTTCCGCTGGGGTACGACGGCGACCGGACACGAGGCGTGGTGCAGGGCGCGGTGGGCGACCCTGCCGAGTTCCAGGCCGACGAGCCTGTCACGGCGTCGTGCCCCGACGACCAGCAGGTCGGCGGCGGCGGAACGCTCGGTCAGCACTCTGTGCGCGGCACCCTCGACCGTGGTCCTGCGCAGGCGCACCCGGGGATGTTCGGACGCCGCGGCCTCAAGGGCCTTGTCGAGCAGTTCCGAGGACCTTTCCGCGAAGTAGGCTCCCCCGTCGCCGGTCAGCAGCAGGTGGTCGACCGGTTCATGGGCCGGCCGTCGCCAGGCGCGGACGACGTCGAGTTCCGCATCCCGGACAGCCGCCTCACGGAACGCGAACCGCACAGCCGGAGAGTCCACGTCCTGCTCTCCTACGCCGAGCAGAACGCGCCCGTGGCGTGCCTCCAGGGCCTGTCGGTCTCCACGGACGACGACGACCGGGCAGTGGGCCCGGGCGGCCACGATGAGACTGACGGATCCGAGCAGAAGGTCGGCGAACTCGCCGCGCCCCCGGGACCCGACGACGAGGATCGCGCCCTCCTGCCCCTCCCTGAGCAGCCCGGTGGAGGCGTCCTCAGCGAGGACGTCCGCGGCGAGGGGGAGGTCGGGTGCGCGGCGTCGGGCGCGTTCGGCCGCCGTGCCGGCGATGTTCTCGGCGAGGACCTGGCCCGAGGGCCGGTTCGTGGCCCAGGTCGGGACGACTCCTTCGTACCGTTCCCACATCGAGGCGTGGACGATCCGCAGGGAAAGCCCGTGCCGTACCGCTTCGTCGACGGCCCAGTCCACGGCCGTGAGACTGGCGTCGGACCCGTCGACTCCTACCACCAGGGGCGATTCCATCGTGCCCACCGCCTTCCGGGTCGTGTGGTGGCCTGCTGCCACGCTCGCACCGGGCTGCAGGGGCTGGGTAGGGCCGGTCGGTCCCGTGCGCGGTCCGCCCGGACCACGAGTGGCGGCGGCGCTGAGACACGACGGGAGAAGGGGCCCATCCGCTTCTCGCGGATCCTGATCGCGCGGTGCGCGGCTCGAAGCCGCTTCCCCGCGTCCTTGGGGCGGGCCCCTCCTCACTTTCAGGAAAGCACCGGTCGACGGTCCGTGCCAGGGCTGCACGGGTCCCGACGTGCCCCTTTCGGCCCTTGCCGTCCGCCGCCCGGTGGCGACACCCTCGCGGCAACAGGACTCGGGGCGCAGACGTACCGGAGGCCGGTCATGAAGCACCCACGTACCGTCGACGACGTGATGACCCATGCGGTGGTCTCCGCCAGGCTCGACGCACCGGTCAAGGAGATCGTCCGTTCCATGCGGCGCTGGGGCATCAGCGCGGTTCCCGTGCTGTCTGCCGAGGGGCGGGTGGTCGGCGTGGTGTCCGAGGCGGACGTACTCGGCAAGGTTCCGGGGGAGGACGGGGACGGCGCGGGATCGGTGACGGCGGGCAGTTTGATGTCGTCGCCGGCCGTCACAGTGCCGCGCGGTGCCATGATCGCGGGGGCCGCGCGGCTCATGGGACGGGGCCATCTCACGCGGCTTCCCGTGGTGGACGAGGACGGCCGCCCGGTCGGCGTCGTCAGCCGGGGCGACCTGCTCAAGGTCTACCTACGCTCCGACGCCGAACTCGCCGAGGACGTGAGGCACGAACTCCTCACGCATCTGATTCCTGAAGGCGACGCCGCACTCACCGTACGGGTCGCAGACGGCGCGGTGACGCTCACCGGACGCCTGCCCCAGTCCGTACCTTCGGATCTGGCCCTGCGGCTGACACGGGCTGTGCCCGGCGTGGTGGACGCGGCCGCGGAGTTCACGACCGCGTAGCGGCCTTCGTGTCATGCGGCGGGAAGTGCTGGACCCGCGCGTCCGGGCCCGGGAACACCAGGGTGACCCGGCCCGTGTCCGACCATCGGACGTCGAAGGGGGGAGTGCCGTCCGCGTGGTGGAGCGCGACGATCTCACCGTCACGCCCCTCGTCGCCGACCGTGGCACCGCCCACGATCAGCCGGTCGCCGACGCGAGCCCACAGCCCGGCGCGTGGCTTTTCCTGGCCCTGCCGAGTTCCGGTCGCAGTCATTGTTCTCGCCTCCCGGCCCGCGCGCCCGGCCGCGGCCCTCCCGAGACCGGCGCTCTCGCCTTCCACCGTGCGTCCCGGTGGGCCGACGGTCATAGGGGCGAACAGTCCCGGAAGGGGACCATTCGGCACTGCCCGCGGGTGGGCTTCTCGCAGCAGGGTGAGATCTACCGGGGCCGTCGCGCCCCGTGAAGGAGGACCGTCATGCAGCACCGCACGGTTTTCGAGGTGATGACCCACGACGTGGTCACCGCCGCCCCAGAGACCTCGTTCAAGGGGATCGCCCGTCTCTTCGCCGAGAACGACGTCTCGGCGGTCCCGGTCGTCGACCCGGACCGACGTCTGCTCGGCGTGGTCTCGGAGGCCGACCTGCTGCGGACCACCGCCGAGCTCCCCGATCTGGAGGGCCGCCCAGCGGGCGTCCGATTGCTGTCCCAGGAGCGAGGGCTGCCCGATGCGGAGACGGCCGCCCAGCTGATGACCTCGCCCGCCATCGCGGCACAGCCGAACTGGAATCTCGTCGAGACTGCCCGGACGATGCACCGCAAGGGGGTGAAGCGGCTTCCCGTCACCGACGAGACCGATCGGCTCGTCGGGATCATCAGCCGCAGCGACCTGCTCCGGCCTTTCCTGCGCGGTGACACCGCGATCCGTGACGAGATCGAGCACGACGTCCTGGCCGGCACTCTGCGCCTCGCCCCCGACACGATCCGTGTGACCGTCGACGACGGAGTCGTCAGGCTGACGGGCCGGGTCGACGAGCGCGCCGACATCCCCGTGATCGTGCGGCTCTGCCGCTCGGTCGACGGAGTCGTCGCCCTGCACGAATCGATCGAATACTCCTACGACAACCTCGCGCTCGACGCGCAGCCACCGCGATGAACGCCCTGTGGGTGGCACCTGTCATGCCCGACTACGACAGCGCCCGGGCCACGTTCTCCTGGCGACGCGAGCGGTCCCGGCTCGCCGGGCTACCGGACGGCGGCATCAACATCGGGTACGAGGCGGTCGATCGGCACCTGCACGAGGGCCACGGCGAACGCGTCGCGCTGCGCTGCATCACCCGCGACGGATCGATGCAGACGGTGACTTTCACCCGGCTCGCGGCCGAGAGCTCCCGCTTCGCGCACGTGCTGGAGATGCTGGGCACGGAACGCGGCGGGCGGGTGTTCACCCTGCTCGGCCGCCGGTTCGAGCTGTACAGCACCGTCCTCGGAACGTTGCGTGCCGGAAGAGTCCTGTGCCCTCTGTTCACCGCCTTCGGACCCGAACCCGTCGCACTGCGCATGGAGCTGGGCAACGCCAGGGCTCTGGTCACGACCCGGGAGCTGTACGAGCGCAAGGTGGCCCCGGTACGGTCCCGTCTTCCGCACCTGCGCCACGTACTGCTTCTCGACCCCGGGACCGCCCCGCCCCCGGACACCCTCTCCTTCCCCGCTCTCACGTCCGCCGCGCCGGACGAGTACACCGTGGGACCGACCGATCCGGCAGAGCCGGCCCTGCTGCACTTCACCAGCGGCACGACGGGCACCCCCAAGGGCGCGATACACGTGCACGAGGCGGTCCTCGCCCATCGCGTCACCGCCGCCTACGCCCTGGACCTGCATGAGGGCGACGTCTTCTGGTGCACGGCCGACCCCGGCTGGGTCACCGGCATGTCGTACGGCATCATCGCCCCGCTCACCCACGGGGTGACGACCGTCGTCGACGAAGGGGACTTCGCCCCCGCTCGCTGGTACGGGACCCTCGCCGACCAGCACGTCACCGTCTGGTACACGGCTCCCACCGCGCTGCGCATGCTCATGCGGGCCGCACCGCGCAGCGGCGACCCGACGCCTGCCGCGCGCCACGACCTCTCCGCGCTCCGGTTCGTCGCGAGCGTCGGCGAGCCGCTCAATCCCGAGGCCGTGCACTGGGGCCGGGAGGCACTCGGGCTACCGGTCCACGACACCTGGTGGCAGACCGAGACGGGGGCGATCATGATCGCCAACTTCGCGGCCGATCCCGTGCGGCCCGGTTCGATGGGCCGACCGCTTCCCGGTGTCGAGGCGGCCGTGTTGGCGTGCGGCGAGGACGGCCGGGCCGCGGTCGCCGGCGGGCACGTCCGGATCCTCCAGGATCCGGGTGCTCAGGGCGAGCTCGCCTTGCGGGCGGGTTGGCCGTCGATGTTCCGCGGCTACCTCCACGAGCCGCGCCGTTACGAGGCGTGCTTCGCAGACGGGTGGTACATGACCGGCGACCTGGTCAGCCGCGACGCCGACGGCTGGTACTGGTTCGTGGGCCGGGCCGACGACGTCATCAAGTCCGCGGGGCACCTCATCGGGCCGTTCGAGGTGGAGAGCGCGCTCATGGAGCATCCGGCGGTCGCCGAGGCCGGTGTCATCGGACGCCCCGACCCGCTGGCCGGGGCGATCGTCAAGGCGTTCGTGCTGCCGCGCCCCGAGTATCCGCCCGACACCGAACTGCGGCGCGACGTCATGGCGTTCGCCCGTCGGCGCCTCGGCCCGGCCATCGCCCCCCGGGAGATCGAGTTCGTCGAGGATCTGCCCCACACCCGCAGCGGAAAAGTGATGCGCCGCCTGCTCCGGGCCCGCGAACTGGGCCTGCCCGAGGGCGATGTGTCGACGCTGGAGTCACCCGAACCGGCCGGGACGGCCGACATGTCCGGGAAGGAGTCGTGATGGCCACCGCACACGGCGGCACGTCCGCCAAGGCATCGCCAACAAAGCGCCCCCGTCGCGCTCGTGGACCCGCGACGCCCTCCCGCACTCCTGCGGCGGCCCACGACCTGGACCTCCTGCGGCAGATGCTGCTCATCCGGCGGTTCGAGGAACGGTGCGTCGAGCTGTACAGCACGGCGGCGATCCGGGGCTTCGTCCACCTGTACATCGGCGAGGAGGCGGTGGCGGTCGGCGTCCACCAGGCGCTCGATGAGGCGGACGCGGTCGTCTCCACGTACCGCGAACACGGCCACGCGCTGGCCCGAGGGGTACCGCCCGAGGCCGTGATGGCGGAGATGTACGGGAAGACCACCGGCTGCAGTCACGGCCGCGGTGGCTCCATGCACCTCTTCGACGCAGACCGTCGCTTCTACGGCGGCAACGCGATCGTCGGCGGCGGGCTGCCGCTCGCGGCCGGTCTGGCGCTCGCCGACCGGATGCGCGGCGAGTCCCGGGTGACCTGCTGCTTCTTCGGTGACGGGGCCTTCGCCGAGGGCGAGTTCCACGAGACCGCCAACCTGGCGGCGCTCTGGGGACTGTCCGTGCTTTTCGTCTGTGAGAACAACCTGTACGCGATGGGGACGGCTCTCGCCCGCGAGCACGCCCAGACGGACCTCGCGATGCGGGCCGCCTCGTACGGCATGGCGGCCTGGGCCGTGGACGGCATGGACGTACACGCCGTGGAGAAGGCGGCGCGCGGGGCGGTCGAGTCCATCCGCGCCGGCAACGGACCGCACTTCCTGGAGATGCGGACGTATCGGTTCCGTGCGCACTCGATGTACGACCCGGACCGATACCGGGCGAAGGACGAGATCGAGGAGTGGAAGCGGCACGACCCTGTCACGAGCCTCGCCGGTGGCATCCGTGCGGCCGGTCTCCTCGACACGGACGCCCAAGAGGCCCTGGACCACGAGGTCATGGAGGAGATCGACCGAGCCGTGCGGACGGCCGAACGGGCTCCCGAGGAGCCGGCTGAAGACCTGCTGCTCCATGTCACCGGCCGGCACGAGGGGGCTCCGTCATGAGCGCGCGTACGCGACCGCGGGCGCATCCCGACGACGGCACCACCACATACAGGGAGGCCCTGCGGGAGGGTCTGCGCGAGGCCCTGGCCTCGGATGACCGGGTCTTCCTCATGGGCGAGGACGTGGGCCGCTACGGCGGCTGCTTCGGGGTGAGCCTCGGCCTCCTGGAGGAGTTCGGACCCGATCGTGTCCGGGACACGCCCCTGTCGGAGTCCGCGTTCGTCGGAGCCGGTATCGGCGCCGCCCTGGCCGGGATGAGACCTGTCGTCGAGATCATGACGGTCAACTTCAGCCTGCTGGCCCTCGACCAGATCCTCAACAACGCAGCCACCCTGCGGCACATGTCCGGCGGACAGCTCGGTGTGCCGCTGGTGATCCGCATGACGACGGGCGCGGGTCGGCAGCTGGCCGCCCAGCACTCCCACAGCCTCGAAGGCTGGTATGCCCACATCCCCGGCCTCCGTGTCCTGGCGCCGGCCACGGTCGACGACGCCCGCCACGTGCTGTCGGCCGCGCTGGCCGACCCCGATCCGGTGCTGCTCTTCGAGCACGGCAGCCTCTACAACACGGCCGGCATGCTCGATCCGGCGGTCCATGGTGTCGACCTGGACCGCGCGGCCGTCCGCCGCGAGGGCGCCGACGTCACGGTCGTCGCGTACGGCGGTTGTGTGTCCAAAGCTCTCGAAGCCGCAGAGGCAATGGCTGGGGAGGGGATCAGCGCCGAGGTCGTCGACCTGCGGACGCTGCGGCCCCTGGACGACACCACGATCGTCGGCTCGGTCAGGCGGACCCACCGGGCCGTCGTGGTCGACGAAGGCTGGCGCAGCGGCAGTCTGTCCGCCGAGATCGAGTCGCGCATCTACGAGCAGGCGTTCTTCGAACTCGACGCGCCTGTCGAACGAGTGTGCAGCGCGGAGGTCCCGATCCCCTATGCCCGTCGTCTGGAGGAGGCGGCACTCCCCCAGCCGACCGGAATCGTGGCGGCGGCGCGCCGGGTGGTGAGCTGAGATGGCCGAGTTCACGATGCCGTCGCTCGGCGCCGACATGGACGAGGGCACGCTCTCCCAGTGGTTGGTGCGCCCGGGGGACGAGGTGACGCGGGGCGACGTCATCGCAGTGGTCGAGACCGACAAGTCCGCGATCGAGGTGGAGTGCTTCCAGAGCGGTACGGTCGACGCCCTCCTCGTCGACGAGGGCACCACCGTGCCGGTGGGCACCCCGCTGGCACGTATCGGCACGACCGCCGAAAGCCTGCCCACCGAAAGCGGGCCCGCCCAAAGACCGCCCGTCGAAAGCCCGCCGCCGTCGACGCCCCTGGTCCGCAGACTCGCCGAGGACCGGCACGTCGACCTCGCCGCCGTCCATGGCTCGGGCCCGGGAGGGAGGATCACACGCGCAGACGTGGAGCACGCGGAACCGGAGCCGGAAACTGCACCAGCACCCGAACGCGACAAGACCGCGCCGACGACACGGCCGGCGAAGCCGGTGCGCAGCGACGACTCGACCGGGGCGCGTCCCGCTCCGGTGCGCGTTCGGTCCTCACCGCTCGCGCGGAGGCTGGCCACAGAACTCGGCGTCGACGTCGCCGAGGTGACCGGCACGGGCCGGGGCGGCACGGTCCGTGCAGAGGATGTCCGTTCCGCCGCAGCCGCCGAGAGCACACCGCGGCCGGCCGTCCCGGATCCGGCACGGGCGGCCACAGCCCGGCTCATGAGTCGATCCAAGCGGGAGATCCCGCACTTCTACCTGTCCACCACGGTGGACATGGCAGCGGCCCTGGAGTGGATGCACGCCCGCAATCGCGAACTGCCGCTGTCCGCCCGCCTGGTGCCCGCCGCACTCACCTTTAAGGCCGTCGCGATGGCAGCGCGCAAGGTGCCCGAGCTCAACGGGCACTGGGGCGACGACGGCTTCGTCCCGGCGGAGGAGGTACGGCTGGGCGTTGCCGTTTCCTTGCGGGGCGGTGGCCTTGTCGCCCCTGCCCTGGCCCATGCCGACACGCTCTCCGTGGCCGAGGTGATGGCCGCGCTCAAGGACCTGGTGGCACGGGCACGGGGCGGTCGGCTCCGAGCGTCGCAGACCGCCGATCCCAGTCTCACCGTCACGAACCTCGGCGACCAGGGCGTCGAGGCCGTGTTCGGGGTCGTCTACCCGCCGCAGGTCGCGCTCGTCGGCCTCGGCAGGATCGTCGAGCGGCCGGTGGCCGTGAACGGCCTACTGGGAGTACGTCCCGTGCTGACGGCGACACTGTCCGCCGATCACCGAGCTGCCGACGGCGCCACCGGCGCGCGCCTCCTGATCGCCATGGACCGGCTCCTGCAACGACCGGAGGAACTGTGAACCACGACCAGGCAAAGGCGTTCGTTCGGCAAGCCGTGCAGCGTGTCGTCCCCGGCGCCGAGTTCACCGGTCTCGATCCCGGCGTGTCCCTGCGGGACACGTTCGAGATGGATTCGCTGGACTTCCTCGAGTTCGTCGAGGCGCTCGCCGAACTCAGCGGGACGGAACTCACCGAGGACGACTATCCGGCCCTCGACACCTGGGACGGCTGCGCCGCTCGCCTGATGGGCGAGGCCAGTGCGTCCGCACAGGGAAGGAGCGAATGATGCGTCACCGCAGGATCGGCCGGCTGATGACCCGTGAGGTGGTGAGCGTCCGCGGCGACGCCCCGTTCAAGGAGATCGCCCGCACGCTCTCGCAACACCAAGTGACTGCTGTTCCCGTGGTGGACGGCGAGGGCCGGGTGGTCGGGGTGGTGTCGGAAGGGGATCTGCTGCGCAAGACCGCCGACCAAGCCGCCGCACCGGGTGACCCGCCGGCCGTTCCGGCCCTGGAGGCGTGGGAGCGGGCGAAGGCCGAGGGGACGCGGGCCGAGGAGCTGATGTCCGCACCCGCCGTGTGCGCCCGCCCGGAGTGGACCGTGGCCGAGGCGGCACGGCTCATGGAGGTCCAGAAGGTCAAGCGGCTCGTCGTCGTCGACGGCGACGACCTGCTGCTGGGCATCGTGAGCCGTCGCGACCTCTTGGGCATCTACCTCCGCGAGGACGACGACATCCGCCGGGAGATCGTCGAGGACGTTCTCGGTGACACGCTGCGCCTCGGACCGACCTCCCTCGCCGTTGAGGTGCGCGACGGGCGGGTGGAGCTCAGCGGCAGGCTGCCCTTCCGCGGCATGATCCCGGCGATCGAGCGCATGTGCGCGACCGTGGACGGCGTGGTCTCGGTCTCCTGCACCCGTCTCACGTACGACGTCGATGACACCGAACGAGGAGGTGGACGATCATGACACGGAGCATCGTGGTCGGCCTGGACGGCACGGCGCAGGCCGAGGCAGCTGCGGAGTGGGCGGCCGAGGAGGCGCTGCTGCGCGGCACAGACGTGCATCTGGTGTATGCGAAGGAACCGGTACCGGGGTCCGCTCTGTCTCTCGTGGAGTGGGAGTCCGAGGAGCCGTGGGTCAGGGAGATGATGGCCCGCACCGCCGGTGAACTGCGCGAGCGCCATCGCGGCCTGTCCGTGACCTCCCAGGTGCTGCCCTCCAGCCCCGTGCCGGGTCTCGTCGCCGCGGCCGAGGAGGGCGAGCTGCTGGTCCTCGGCTCCCGGGCGCTCGGCAGCGTGGCCGGCTACCTCATCGGCTCAGTGGGCCTGACGGTCGCCGGTGCCGTCGAGCGACCCGTCGTACTGGTGCGGGCCGCCGGCGCGGCGAGCACTCCACGGGGCCCCGTCGTGGTCGGGGCCGACGTGCGGCAGCCCGTGGACTCCGTGCTGGGCTTCGCCTTCGAGGAAGCCGCGCGACGGCACACCCAGGTCCTCGTCGTGTACGTCCAGCAGCTCCCGCTGCACGCGGGAATGGGGCCCGCGATGGTCCCGGATTTCAGGCTTTCCATGGTGCCGGAGATCAAGCGTTCGGTGGAGGTGATGCTGGAACCCTGGCGGGCGAAGTATCCCGACGTCGAGGCGGTCGCCCGCGTGGCGGTCGGATCGGCCGGACTCGAACTGGTGGCGGTCGCCCGGGAAGCCTCCCTCATGGTGGTGGGGCGGCGTACCCGCCGTTCGAAGCTCGGCGCGCACATCGGCAGCGTGGCCCACGCCGTCCTGCATCACAGCCCGGTGCCCGTGGCCCTCGTTCCCCACGACTGATCGGTACCGCTCAGTCGTCGGACACCGTCGGACGCAGCCGTACCGCCGTGACCTTGTACTCCGGACACGAGGTCACGGTGTCGGCGTGCTCCGAGGTGAGGGAGTTGACGCCGCTGGCCGGGAAGTGGAACGCGCAGAAGACCTGCCCGGGGGCGAGTTCCGTGCCGACGCGGGCGACGAGTCGCGCCTGTCCGTGGCGGCTCTCGACGGTGACCGGAGTGCCGTCCCGCACACCGAACCGAACGGCGTCCTCGGCGGTCAGGTCCAGGTGGTCGGAGGCGTCGAGGAGCAGGTTGCCGCCTCGCCGGGTCATGCTCCCGGAGTTGTAGTGGGCCCATCGGCGCCCCGTGACGAGCACCAGCGGATAGTCCTGGTCCGGTTCCTCGCCGGGCGGCAGATAGGGCGCAGCCGACAGGTGGGCGCGCCCGTCGGGCGTGGCGAACTCTTCGGCGTACAAAGTGCGTTCGCCAGGCAGGTCCGGCGCGGGGCAGGGCCAGGGCACAGCCCCCTCCTGGTCGATCCGCTCGTGTGAGAGACCGGCGAAGAGGGGTGTCACACGTCCGCACTCTGCGAGAGCCGCCGCTGGGGTGGGGCAGTCCAGGTCGGCACCGAGGGCATCGGCGACGGCATGCACGACCTCGAAGTCGGAGCGCGCCGCACCGGGCGGAGCCACCGCTGGTCGTACGCGCTGGAAGCGGCGGTCGAAGTTGACGAAGGTCCCGTCCTTCTCCAGCCAGGAGGCCACGGGCAGGACGACATCGGCGTGGTGGGCGGTCTCGCCGAGGAAGAGCTCGTTGACCACGACGAGCGGGCAGGCGTCGAGGGCCTCCGCGACCCGCCGGCTGTCGGGATCGGTCGCGCACACGTCCTCACCGATGATCCACAGGGCCCGCAGCCGTCCCTCCCGAGCGGCCGCGAACATCTCGGGGATGCGCATGCCGGGCCGCTCGGGTACCGGCCGGCCCCACACCGCCTCGGCGCGAACGCGGGCCTCCGCGTCGGTGACACGGCCGTAGCCCGGAAGCAGGTCGGGCAAGGCGCCCATGTCGGAGGCGCCCTGGACGTTGTTCTGGCCGCGCAGGGGGCTGATGCCGAACCCGCGGCCGGTGGCGCCGACGGCGCCGCGCAGGACGGGAAGGTTCGCCAGGGTCCGCACCCCGTCGGTGCCGTGCAGGTGCTCGGTGACCCCGAGTCCGTACAGGACGGCCGGCCGCTCCGCGCGGCCGTAGAGCCGGGCGGCCTTCCTGATGTCGTCGGCGGGGACGCCGGTGATCTCGGCGACCCGCTCGGGCGGGTAGTCGGCCAGCAGGTCGGAGAGTTCGTCCAGCCCGGTCGCGCGATCGCGGAGGAAGCCCGAATCGGTCATGCCTTCGTCGACGAGAACGTGGGCGAGGCCGTGGAAGAGGGCGACGTTGGTGCCGGGGCGCGGACGCAGGTGCACGTCGGCACTGTGCGCGAGGCCCACGGCACGGGGGTCGGCCACGATCAGGGCGGCCCCTGCGAGTGCCCGCTGAAGGAGGCGGGCACCGACGACGGGGTGGGCCTCGACGGGATTGGCGCCGACGACCATGAGGCAGTCGGCGGTCTCGACGTCGTCGAAGGGGTCGGTGCCGCCGGCGCGTCCGAAGGAGGCGGTGAGTCCTGCGGCTGACGGGGCGTGGCAGAGGCGGGAGCAGTTGTCGACGTTGTTGGTGCCGATGACGGTCCGCAGGAACTTCTGGACGAGGTAGTTCTCCTCGTTGGTGGCACGGGCGGAGGAGATCGCGGCCACCGAGTCGGGGCCGCCGTCAAGGACGGCCGCGCGCAGGCCGTCGGCGATCCGGGTCACCGCCTCGTCCCATGTCGCCGGTCGCAGTTCGCCGTTCTCCCGGATCAGGGGCTCGGTGAGACGTTCGGCGGAGCTGAGATATCCGTACGCGAAACGGCCCTTGACGCAGGCGTGGCCCCGGTTGACAGGCCCGTCCCGGGCGGGGAGCACAGCAGCGACACGGTCCTCGCGGACGACGACGTCGAGGGTGCAGCCGACTCCGCAGTAGCCGCAGGTGGTGCGCACGCGGTCATTGGGGGTCTGCCGCGAGGTGAGGCCCTGACCGGGTCCGGGCTGGGTGATCGCCCCTGTCGGGCAGGCGTCGACACAGCCGCCGCAGGACACGCAGTCGGAGTCGGCCCAGAGGCCGCCGGTTCCCGGTGCGACGACCGTGTCGGCTCCGCGTCCGGTGAGGGTGAGCGCGAAGGTGCCCTGGACGTCCGCGCACATGCGGACGCAGCGCCCGCACGCGATGCACAGGTCGCGGTCGAGATGGACGTACGGGTGGCTCTCGTCCCGCCCGCGCGTGGGATCACCGGCCGCCGTGTCCGCCGGGATCCCCAAGGACCGGCACGCCTCGGCCAGTTCACTGTGCGCGCTGTCGGCGAGCGCGTGCGGCGGGAGCGCCGAGGCGATCAGGCCGACCGCGTCCCGGCGCAGGTTCCGCACGCCCTCGCCGACGGTGTCGACGGTGAGGCCCGGCGTCGCGGGCGTGACGCAGGCGGCGACGGTCCGCCCGTCGGCGCGGACCAGGCAGGTCCGGCAGGAGCCGACCGGCCGGAGACGGTCGTCGTGGCAGAGGGTGGGCAGTTCGGCTCCGGCGGCACGTACCGCGTCGAGCAGTGAGGACCCGGCGGGCAGTTCGACCGACACGCCGTCGACCTGGAGCCGGGTCATCGGTCCCATCCTTCCAGGGCCGGCCCGTAGGCGCGGGCCAGGCTGCGGACGGCGGCGGGAACGCGGCGGCCGAAGGCGCAGAGACTCGCCTCGCTCATCAGCCGTGCCAGTCGTTCGTAGGACTCCCCCGGCCCGCGCCGGCCCTGCGCGAGTCCGAGCCCTCGCCGGGTGCCGACCCGGCAGGGCGAGCAGGCTCCGCAGCTCTCGTCGGCGGCGAACTCCCAGACGTGCCGAAGGAGTTCGTACGGATCTGTGTCAGCGCCGAAGGCGACCATGCCGGCGTGGCCGAGCGCGGCGCCGTGCTCGGCGAGCGCTGCCGTGGTGAGCGGGACGTCGAGCGCGGTCCCGGCGAGGAACCCGCCGAGGGGCCCGCCGATCTGGAGGGCGACGAGCTCGCGGCCGCCCTTGAGGCCGCCGCCGAACCGGGTGACGATCTCGCCCACAGGAGTGCCGAGCTCGACCTCGTAGGCGCCGGGCCGGGTGAAGCGCTCGGACAGACAGACCAGTTTGGTGCCGGTCTCGTCCGGTACGCCGCGCCGGGCGTAGGACGCTCCGCCGTGGGCGACGATCCAGGGCACGGCCGCGAGGGTCTCCACGTTGTTGACCACGGTCGGCGCGTCCCACAGACCGTGGTCCGTGGGGTACGGAGGCCGGGGGCGCGCACAGCCGCGAGCGCCTTCGAGGCGGGCGATGAGGGCGGTCTCCTCGCCGGAAACATAGGAGCCGGCTCCTTCGGCGATCTCGACGAACGGCTGCGGACCGGCTGTCTCGACCGACGGGGCCAGGTCCCCCGCCTGCGTCGCGCGCTCCACCGCCCGACGCAGCCGGGCCAAGGCTCTCGGATACTCGGAGCGGACCAGGACCGTCCCACGCCGGGCACCGCAGGCGAAGCAGGCCAGGGCGAGTCCCGTGAGGACGCGCTCGGGGTCCTCCTCCATGAGCAGCCGGTCGGCGTACGAGCCGGGGTCGCCCTCGTCCCCGTTGGCGACGACGACCGTGTCCGGCTTCCCCGCCGCTGCGGCCCACTTGTCTGCCACGGGAAATCCGGCGCCCCCGCGCCCGCGCAGTCCTGAGACGGCAGTCTCCTCCCGTACGTCTTCGGGACGCAGCCCGGCCACCGCCTCGCGCCACACGTTCCAGGCGGAGTGCCCTCCCACGATCCCGGCGAGCAGGACGGGCGCCCCGGTGGTGTCGGCCGCGGGAATGCCCGGCGCGCGCGGTTCCGTCCGCCCGCCGAGTTGGTCGGCCAGGTCCGGGCCCATGCGAGGCAGGATGCCGTCGAGGGCGGCGGGGCCCGCGTAGCAGTAGCCGAGGCAGTGCACGGTCTGCAGCGAGGTCGAGCTTGTCTCGTCGACCGTGCCCGCCACCACTCCCAGAGCGCGTTCGACCTCGGCCAGATGCTCACCACCCCGCGCGGCGAAGCACGCCGTCGCGGTGCACACCCGCACATGCCGCTCGCCGCGCGGAGCGGCGAGATCGGCGAAGAAGGTGGCGGGGCCGAGCCCCGCGGCGCCCGGCAGTCCGGCTGCTTCCGCGACCTGGGGCGCCCACGCCTCGGGCCCTTCGGCGGTGCCCGACCTGGCGCGCTCCAGCGCGGCCGGCAACAGCCCCCCGCGGTGTCCGTGCCGTTCGGTCAGCTCACGGAGCGCGTCGGGGCGTGGACTCGGCTCCTCGGGCATCCGACCGGTCATGCTCCCAGGGTGACCGGCCATGCCCCCTCCCGCATCCCGGCCGGTCACGGACTTCACGGTTTCGCGTTGCGCAGGGTAGTCAGGAGCCTGCGGTACTCCTCCTCGTCGATCTCACCGCGCGCCAGTCGCTCGCCCAGGATCTGCTCGGCCGACGTGGCTGGGCCGAGACCCCGAGGCCGTTCCGCGGCACGGTCCAGCGTGCGGAAGAGCATCACCGCGACGGTGATGAGAAGGCCCCAGAACAGCACCATCCCGGCCGACATGGCGAACCAGCCCCATCCGTTCATGCCGTCGCCGTACCAGAACATCATCGCCACTCACACTCCCGGCGGTCTGGCCTGCAGGAGCGGGACACCCCCGCCTCCGGTCTGTCCGACACTCCCACCGTGCCCGGCCGGGACGCCCCCGCACAGGGCCGACCGGCCCCTGGCGTGGGGCCGGGTCGGTCACGGAAGGGAACGGGTGGCCCCTGGAGCCGGGGTCCCGGCCTGCCAGAGGGTGGGGAACAGCAGGGCTCAAGCCGCCCATGCGGATCACTGCCGGGAGGCCACCATGGTCCGGAACACGGGGAGCCGGCCGGTCGCGGATACGCCGCGGCCGTGGCAGATGCTGCTCCTCGCCACCATCGGGTTCGCGCTCTGTTTCTGGGCGTGGGCGCTGCTGGCACCCCTCGGCCCACGGCTCCGGGACGACCTGGACCTCAGCTCCTTCGAGCAGTCGCTGGTGGTCGCCGTGCCCGTAGTGGTCGGCGCGCTCGGCCGGATCCCGGCGGGGGCGCTGACGGACCGGTGTGGGGCACACCGAGTCTTCCCTCTCGTCGCGGCCCTGACGATCATCCCCGTGCTGTACCTGGGCCACCTGGCCGACTCGCTGGCCGAGGTACTCGCGGGCGGCTTCCTCCTCGGGATCGGGGGAACGACCTTCGCCGTCGGCGTACCGTTCGTCAACGCCTGGTACCCACCCGCACGGCGGGGCGTCGCCCTCGGAATCTTCGGCCTCGGCACCGGAGGTACGGCCATCTCGGCCTTTACCACTGTCCAGCTCGCCGACGCCGTCGGACGTGCCTTCCCCTTCGATCTCGTGGCCGGCGGCCTCGCGGTGTACGCCGGAGCGGCCTGGTTCCTGCTCCGCGACAGGCCGGGGCGCGTGACGGCGGCGGGATCGCTGTACTCGCGCACCGCCCTGGCCGTCCGTACGCCGGCCACCTGGCAGCTGGCGTTCCTGTACGCCGTGTCCTTCGGCGGATTCGTCGCTTTCAGCGTCTACCTTCCGACCTACCTCACCCGGGCCTACGAGCTCGGCCGCTCCGACGCGGCACTGAGGACCGCAGGATTCGTCGTCCTCGCCGTGGCGATGCGGCCGGTAGGCGGCTGGTTGTCGGACCGTGCACATCCCGTACCCGTACTGACGGTTTCGTACGGGCTCGTTTCGGTGTGCGCCCTGGTCGCGGCGTTCGAGGCGGACCTGGTCCCCGTGGGAACGGCGGCCTTCTTCGGCATGGCCGCCGGCCTGGGCGCCGGGTCCGGGGCGGTCTTCGCGCTCGTCGCACGTCTGGTCCCGGCCGAGCGGGTCGGCTCGGTGACGGGAGTGGTCGGGGCGGCGGGCGGCCTCGGAGGCTTCTTCCCACCCCTGGTGATGGGCGCGGTCGACAGCGTCGCGCACGACTACACGTGGGGGTTCGTCCTCCTCGCCGTCACCGCCACGGGCGCAGGAACCCTGGCCGCCACCGCAGTCCGGCGACGCGCCCGGGCGACGGTGGACGCCTGACTACGACGGCGTAGCCGCTCGAGCGGGGCCTCTCGGTGACCCGGCGATTGGGCCCTTCGGCCCCTCTTCCGGGCCTGGATGGCCGTAGCCTCCCGTTCCTTCCGGGGGTTGGTATGGAAAGCATGAACACCGACCGGGCACTCCTTGTCGCCACCGGGGTACGGAAGATATACCGGACGGGCTCCGTGGAGGTCACCGCCCTGCTCGACCTGGATCTCCTCGTGCGCCACGGGGAGATGGTGGGCGTCATGGGACCGTCCGGTTCCGGAAAGACCACGCTGTTGAACTGTCTGTCGGGGCTCGACGACATCGACGGGGGTCGGGTGGAGGTCGACGGCCACGACCTGTTCGCCATGTCGGACGCGGCGCGCACGGAGCACCGGGCCCACACCATGGGTTTCGTCTTCCAGGCGTTCAACCTCATCCCCGTCTTCTCCGCGGTGGAGAACGTCGAACTGCCCCTGCTGCTCGTGGGCACCCGGCCTCGTGAAGCGCGTCGCAGGGCTCTGGACATGCTCGACCGGGTCGGCCTCGGCCACCGGGTCGAGCACCGGCCGAGCGAGATGTCCGGCGGTGAACAGCAGCGGGTGACCATCGCCCGCGCCCTGGCCGGACGCCCGGCCATCGTGTGGGCGGACGAACCCACGGGCAACCTCGACAGCGCGATGGCCGACCAGGTCATGGACCTGCTGTGCGAGCTCAACCAGGACGAGGGCCAGACGATCGTCCTGGTCACGCATGACAGCGCCATCGGCGCGCGCGTCCCAAGACTGATCCGGATGCGCGACGGGCAACTGGTCGACGACGTCCGCCAGGCCGTCACCGCCCCGGCCGCGATCCGCGACTTCCCCATGGGCTGACCATGTACCCGAACCTCCTCATCCCGCTGCTCACCGCCCTCGCGCTAGCCCTATTGGCGTTGGTGCTGGTCGCCGTCCGGCAGCCGGTGTCACGGCGGCTGGCTTTTCGGCAGGTCGCCCGACGGCGCACCGAGGCAGCGCTGGTGATCGGCGGATCGATGCTCGGAACGGCCATCGTCATCGGAGCCCTGGTCGTCGGCGACACCCTGAACTTCTCCGTACGACAGGAGGCGTACCGAACCCTGGGACCGGTGGACGAGCGCGTCGTCGCACCCCCTGGGCCGACCGGGCGCGCCGTCACCGAGCGGCTGGCCGCCTTGGCGAGCGATCCCGACGTCGACGGAGTCCTGCACGCCCAGACAACCCAGGCATCGGCCGTCAGCACCGCCGACGACCGCACGGCCGCCGAACCGCGCGTACTGGCCTGGCAGATGGACTTCGACGAGGCATCGCGCTTCGGCGCGGCGGGTGGCGACTCCGGCCTCGGCGGACCGAACCCGAAGCCCGGCCAGGTCGTGGTCAACGAGCCGCTGGCCCGGTCCCTGAGCGTGGGAGCCGGTGATCCGGTCACGGTGTATCTGTTCGGAGCACCGCAGACGTACCGGGTCGAGCGCGTGGTGCCGGAGCAGGGCCTTGCCGGTGTGGGCCTGGGCGGCAGGCTGAACCGCGACGTTTTCCTGCCACCGCAGGCCCTGGACTCCGCCGCCCGGGCCGCCGGAGCGGAGCCGCGCTCGGTCACCTTCCTGTCCAATCGAGGCGGCGTCGAGAGCGGCGAAGCCCTGACCGATCGGGTGACCGCCGACATCCGGCAGGCTCTGGGCCCGCTCGCCGGCCAGACTGCGATCGAGACGCCGAAGCACACGGTCCTGCGGGATGCCAAACAGGCCGGGGACTCCCTCGGAGCCCTGTTCCTCATGATCGGCAGCTTCAGCATCATCGCGGGCGCCCTGCTTCTGGTGAACATCTTCGTCATGCTCGGCGAGGAGCGGAAATCCCAGATGGGCATGGTGCGAGCAGTGGGGATGAAGCGCTCGCGGCTTGTCGGGTCCTTCACGCTCGAAGGGGCCACGTACGCGTTGCTGTCCGCGCTGCCGGGCGTGGCCATCGGGGTCGCCGTCGGCTGGGGCGTCGCCGTCGTGGCGGCGCAGATCTTCCAGGGCTGGTCGGTCGGCGGCAGCAGCATCCGCATCGCGTTCGCCATCACCCCCACCAGCATCCTCAACGGACTGGCCTTGGGCCTGCTCATCGCCTTCGCCGCGATCCTCGCGACCAGCGTGCGCATCAGCAGGTTCAACATCATCGCCGCCATCCGCGACCTCCCCACCACACCCGGACAGGGGCCACGCCGCCGGCTGCTCGCGGTCTCCACCACGCTGGCCGTCCTGTGCGCGTTCGCGGCCGTCCCGGCCGTGGCGCGCAGCCAGCCCGACGCTACGTACCTCATGCCGGCGCTCGCCCTCGCCTTCATGACTCCGGCACTGCTGCGCGTCCTCCCCCGTCACACGGTCACCACCCTGGTCGCGGGAGCCGTTCTCGCCTGGACGCTCCTGGCACCCGTCATACGCCCCCGGATCTTCGACACGCCGTCGATGTCCGTGTACGTCATCCAGGGCGCCCTGGCCGCCTTCTCCGCCGTGGTGCTCGTCAGCGACAATCAGAAGACGCTGCTCCGCCCCGTACGGCGACTCCTCCAGCGCCCGACGGAAGGCGGCCTCGCGGCGCGGCTCGCGGTCGCGTACCCCTTGGCCAAGCGGTTCAGGACCGGCGCGACGCTGGTGATGTACACCCTGATCGTCTTCGTCCTCGTGCTCCTGACGGAGATCTCGGGCACTCTGCGCGCCGGAGTCGACGGAGTCGTCGCCGACGCCACCGCCGGATACTCCCTGCGACTGGACTACAACCCCCAGGTCGCCGGCGGTCGACTCGTCTCCGATCTGCGTGGCGGCCCGTCGGCCGCCGAGATCGCCGCCGTCACACCGCTGCTCAACGCCACAGGGCGGGCCACCGATCCGGGACACCGCAGCCCTCAACCTCTGGACACCGCCGTCGTCGGCGTGCCCGACGGGGCGATCACCGGCATCACGTTCCGGGAGCGGCTGCCGGGCCTGGCCGACGATGCCGCGGTATGGCGTGCTCTCGCCTCCGACCCTCGCTACGTCGTCCTCGACGGCTTCTTCGGTAGCACCGGCGGACCGGCCGGCGACTACTACGACCCCGGGGACTCCCTCACAGTGACGGATCCCCGGACGGGCCGCAGCGAACAGAAGGTCATCGCCGGCGTGCTCAGCAACGGGTTGGTCTTCTACCCGGGCACCGGCGCCAGTTCGACCACGTACCCCGTGGTACTGAGCGAACAGGCGACGCGCGAGCTCTTCGGTACCCAGGCACAGAACGCCTCCGCGCTGGTCAGAACCGGCCCCGGAACCTCCCCCGACGCCCTGGCGACGCAACTGCAGGGCGAGCAGCTCTCGTCCAGTCTGGTCGCCACGCCCATCGAGTCGGACATCCGCCAACAGTTCGACTCCAGCACCGCCTTCTTCCGTCTCATGCAGGGCTTCCTCGCCCTTGGCCTCGGCGTGGGCATCACCGGCCTCGGCGTCGTCATGGTCCGAGCTGTACGCGAACGCCGCCGCACCATCGGCATCCTGCGGGCCCTCGGCTTCCGGGCACGAACCGTCCAACGGTCCTTCCTTTGGGAGAGCAGCTTCGTCGCCGTGGAAGGGATCGTGCTCGGCTCACTGCTGGGCGTGCTCACCACCTGGCTGATGTACAGCAACAGCGCCGCATTCGAGGGCCTCGAAGGAGGTTTCCCGGTCGAATGGACGAGTATCGGCGGCCTGGCGGCAGCCACCTTCGCCGCGTCGCTCCTGGCCACGATCGGGCCGGCCCGGCGCGCGGCCGCCATCCGCCCGGCACTCGCGGTCCGCGTAACCGAATGACGAGCAGCCCAGGACTGCCCACGGAACCAACCTGGCTCGTCACGTGTCGAGCTCCCGGGCGATGTTTACGAAGGCACCCTTTTCATCACGGGCGCCAACGGCCGGTCCGGCTCCTGGGACCTATTGAGGACGGCGAGATCAGCGCCAACCCGCCGGTCCATCTCGACTGCGCCCTGGAAGCAGCCCGGCACTGTCCCCACCTCTTGAACGGTCATGTCGCCGCCGGCTTCGTGTACCCCACGTCATGGGGTGTGCACGCGCTACGACCTCCCGGGGAGCACCCCGGCGCCTGGCAAGCCTGGCACACGGAATGGACGGCCACCCCAGGCAGCCACACCCTGGCGGTCCGGGCCTCGGATTCCTCCGGCCGCACCCAGCCCCTCGAACCGCCCTGGAACCGCGGGGGCTTCGGCAACAACCTCATCCAACGCGTCCCCGTCCTGTGCTACTGAACTGATGAGACTGGAAGGGAAGGCTGAGGACCCTCTTGAGGACCCTCTTACGGATCCGTGACGCGCGGCCCGTCGAACACCTCGCCGGAACCGAGGCGGCATAGCTTCGAGGCATGCGCGTACTTGTAACTGGAGGAGCGGGCTTCATCGGCTCGCACATCGTCGCCGAGCTGATCGGACGCGGCCACGACCCGGTGGTCTTCGACATGGCGGAGGACGGGCGGGACGTACGGGATCCTGCTGCCGTGCGGAAAGCCCTGGCCGGGGTCGACGCGGTCTGTCACCAGGCGGCCAAGGTGGGCCTGGGCAAGGACTTCGGGGACGCACCCGGGTACGTGTCGGTCAACGACCTCGGTACGGCGGTGCTGCTGGCCCAGATGACGGAGGCGGGCGTACGAGGGCTGCTGCTCGCCGGGTCGATGGTCGTCTACGGCGAGGGGCGGTACGAGTGTGCCACGCACGGCGTGATCCGGCCCGGTCCGCGTGCCGAGGCCGACCTGAAGGCCGGTCGTTTCGAGCCGCGCTGTCCTGACTGTGGTGCCGACCTGGCACCCGGTCTGGTCGCCGAGGACGCGCCGATGGACCCGCGGAACGTATATGCCACCACCAAGCTCGCGCAGGAGCACCTCGCGTCCTCGTGGGCCCGGGCGATCGACGGACGCGCCATCTCGCTGCGCTACCACAACGTCTACGGGCCGGGGATGCCCCGCGACACCCCGTATGCGGGCGTGGCCGCCCTGTTCCGGTCCGCGCTCGCGCGCGGCGAATCGCCGCGCGTCTTCGAAGACGGCGGACAGCGGCGGGACTTCGTCCACGTACGGGATGTGGCCTCGGCCAACGCGGTGGCGCTGGAGGCTCTGGCGGACGGGCCGGGCTTCGCCGCGTACAACGTCGGCAGCGGCGATCCGAGGACCGTCGGCGACATGGCACAGGCACTGGCCGGCGCGTGCGGAGGCCCGGACCCGGTCGTCACCGGCGAGTACCGGCTGGGCGACGTGCGGCACATCACCGCCGACTCTGCGCGGCTGTGCCGCGAGCTGGGCTGGCGCCCGACGGTGCCGTTCGCCGACGGGATGGCCGAGCTCACGGGTGGCGCGGAAGGCCCGGCTCTGCGGGCCGCTGGGCTCGCCCGGCAGCCGTAGGGCAGCAGTGGGCTGACCTGGAGGGTCGGCTACCCCGCCGGTGCCGGCAGGGTCAGTTCGAAGCGGCAGCCGCCGGAGACGTTGCGGACGTCGGCCCGGCCCGCGTGGGCCTCGACGATGCCCCGGACGATCGCCAGGCCGAGGCCCGCCCCCGAGGGTGGAGTACGTGCCGGGGCGCCGCGCCAGCCGGTGTCGAAGACGCGCGGGAGGTCTTCCTCGGGGATGCCTCCGCAGGCGTCGGTGACCGAGAGCACCACGGAGTCCGCGCGGCGTTCGGCGGCGATCGCGACGGTGCCGTCGGCGGGGGTGTGGTGGATGGCGTTCACGAGGAGGTTGGAGAGAACTCGGGTCATCTCCTTGCCGTCCACCTCCACCGGGAGCGGTGCGACGTTCTCGCCCGCCAGGCGCACGCCGTGTTCCCGGGCAAGGGCGTCGGCGCCGGCCAGGGCATCTCCGACCAGGTCGTAGAGGGAAATCCGGGTGAGACTGAGGGACAGCGCGCCGGCGTGGATGCGGGAGAGCTCGAAGAGGTCGCCGACCATGGAGTTGAGGCGGTCGACCTCGGTGCGCATCTGGCGGGGGTAGCGGGCGGGATCGGCCGCCATGCCGTCCTCCAGCGCCTCCGACATGGCGCGCAGCCCAGCCAGTGGGGTGCGCAGGTCGTGCGAGATCCAGGCCACGAGCTCGCGCCGGGACGTCTCCAGGGCCCGCTCGCGTTCACGGGAGGCGGCCAGCCGTTCGCTGGTGAGGGCGAGCTCGCGGCTCAGGGCCTCGAACTCGGCGGGGGCGGGTACGAGCGGTGGCGTGAACGAGCCCTGCTCCCCGAAACCGCGGGCCGCACGGACGAGTTCCCGGCATCGTCGCACGACCTGGCGGCCGAGGAGCAGTGCGGTGGCCAGCGACACGGCGGCCGCCATCGCGACGACCATGGTCACCACGGCCAGGTCGTGGGAGGACAGGAACATCGCCCACGCCACCGCGAGCGTCCCGGCGAGCATCGCGGACACGGCGACGGCGGCGACGACGGCGAGGGACACCGCGAGACTCCGGTGCCTGAGGACGCGCAGCGCCACGACTCCCAGAAGCCCCGCGGCGCCTGCGCCAAGGAGGGCGTACAGGGCGATCAGCAGCAGGTCACGCACGGCCGGCCGCCGTCTCGGCAGCCGACGCGGCCTCCGTGGCCGGGCTCGCCTCGAAGCGGTAGCCGACGCCCCAGACGGTCTGGATCAGTCGTGGGCTCGCCGGGTCGTCCTCGACCTTTCCGCGGAGCCGGCGCACGTGGACGGTCACGGTGGACAGGTCTCCGAAGTCCCAGCCCCAGACCTCGCGCATCAGTCGCTCCCGGTCGCAGACCTGCCCCGGGTGCCGCAGGAAGTAGGCGAGGAGGTCGAACTCCCTCAGGGTGAGGGCGAGTTCCCTACCGTTCTTGGTGACCCGACGCGCCGCCGGGTCCAAGGACAGACCCGCCGCGGCGAGGCGTGGCTCACCGGCCGGAGCGGCGGCCGTCGCCCGGCGCAGGACCGACTGCACGCGCAGGACGAGCTCTCGCGGGCTGAAGGGCTTGGTCACGTAGTCGTCCGCGCCCACCTCCAGGCCCAGGATCCGGTCGTCCTCGTCGCCGCGCGCGGTCAGCATGATGACCGGGACGGGCCGTGTGCCGCTCTCCCGTGCGCGCAGCCGACGGCAGACCTCCAGCCCGTCCATACCGGGCAGCATCAGGTCGAGCACCATGAGGTCGGGCCGGAGCTCTTCGGCGGCGCGCAGTGCGGCCGGCCCCTCCGCCGCCAGGCGAACCGCGAAACCGGCCCGCTTCAGATACCCGGCCACGACCTCCGAGACGGTCGGATCATCGTCCACGACGAGAACACCGGCCGGCGCACCGATCTCGTCGGTGCCGTCGGGCCGGTGCCCTTCGTACGCACTCTCCCCATCGCTCACTGCCATGGGCTCCAGGTTGTCACCCGGCTGGGCCGGTTGTGGCGTGGGTTCCCCTCCTCCGGGATGGCGTCCGCGTTTCGTAAGGACTGGAAGGGCCATTTCCCGCTACTCGGTTCCTACGGTATGGAGGGTGACTTCATCTGCTTGCGCACCGCCCCACGCGGACCTCGTACTGCCGTGCCTCGACGAGGCCGAAGCACTCCCCTGGGTGTTGGGGCGCGTGCCCGCCGGATGGCGGGCCGTCGTCGTCGACAACGGGTCGACCGACGGCTCCGCGGAGATCGCCCGAAGCCTCGGGGCGACCGTGGTGCACGAGAGCCGACGCGGTTTCGGTGCGGCCTGCCACGCCGGGCTGCTCGCGGCGCAGGCCGACTTGGTCTGCTTCTGCGACTGCGACGCCTCCATGGACCCGGGGCTGCTCGCCCCGATGGCCGCACGGGTGGCATCGGGTGAGGCCGACCTGCTGCTCGGCCGCCGCCGCCCGCAGGGCTTCGGCGTATGGCCCGCGCACGCCCGCGCCGGGAACCTGGCCCTCGCACGGATGCTGCGCCACCGCACCGGCCTGCGGCTCCACGACCTCGGACCGATGCGGGTGGCGCGCCGGGAGGCCCTGATCGGCCTGAGGCTGACCGACCGGCGCAGCGGCTACCCGCTCCAAATGGTGGTGCGCGCCGCGGACGCGGGCTGGCGGGTCGCCGAGACGGACGTCCCGTACCTGCCCCGCTCGGGTAGGTCCAAGGTCACCGGGACCTGGCGGGGCACCTGGAACGCCGTACGCGACATGCGCCGGGTCCTGGCGGAGCCGCCCGGCGCAATGTCCGCCTCGGCCGGGGAGGTCTCCGTATGAGCACCCTCCTCGTCATCGCCAAGGCTCCCGTGGCGGGTCGGGTCAAGACGCGCCTCACTCCGCACTTCACCCCGCAGCAGGCAGCCGATCTGGCACGCGCCGCACTCGAGGACACCCTCGCAGCCGTGCTCGCCACTCCGGCCGGGCGCCGTGTCCTGGTGCTCGACGGGCGACCAGGGTGCTGGGTGCCCGAGGGCATCGAAGTCGTTCCGCAGACCGCTGGCGGCCTCGACGTCCGACTGGCCGCGGCCTTCTCCCACGTCGACGGACCCACCCTGCTCATCGGCATGGACACACCCCAGGTCACCCCGGATCTCCTCGCCCAGGGCCTCGACTTCAGCGAGACCGACGCCTGGTTCGGTCCCGCCGACGACGGCGGGTTCTGGGCGCTCGGCCTGGCCGAGCCCGACCCGGCGCTGCTCCGCGGTGTCCCCATGTCAGTGGCGCGCACCGGGCGGGAGCAGCGCCGACGGCTGACCGCGTCCGGGCGCACGGTTCGGGACCTGCCCGAGCTGTGCGACGTGGACACCCCGGCCGACGCGGCACAGGTCGCGGCCGCCATACCCGGCACACGCTTCGCCACCCTCCACGGTGGCCTCTGCGCGGTGACGCGATGACCACCCAGCTGACCGAGCCCGCCCTCGCCTGGCGTGCCGACCCGTACGCCGAGGCCCTCCGCTCCGGCCGGGGCCCGCTCTACCTGCGCCGAGGCGACGGCTGGCTGCTGCCTCTGGAGGTCGAGCGATGGTGCGCCGAACCCGACGCGGCCGACGCCACCGTCCTCGACCGCTGCGACGGCCCGGTCCTGGACATCGGCTGCGGACCCGGCCGCCTCGTCACCGCCCTCGCCGCACGCGGACACCGGGCTCTGGGCGTGGATGTCGCCCCGGAGGCGGTGGCCCGCACGGCCCGCGCGGGAGGCAGCGCCCTGTGCAGATCGGTCTTCGATCCCCTGCCTCGTGAGGGCCGCTGGGACACCGTGCTGCTCATCGACGGCAACATCGGCATCGGAGGTGATCCGGCCGCCCTGCTGCGCCGCGCCGCCCGACTGGCCTCACCGTCCGGCTCGCTGCTGGTCGAGGTGGCGACCACCGAGGTCGACGAACGCGTCGAGGTCCACGTCGACGACGGCCATGGCGGCCGCGGGGCGCCCTTCCGGTGGGCCCGGCTCGGCACGCGGGCCCTGTGCGCCGAGGCCCCGGAGGCCGGCTGGACCCGCGCCCTCACCTGGCAGGCCGCGGGCCGCAGCTTTGTGGGCCTACGCCGCTGACGACGCGACGTGGAGGGGGCCGACGCCGGACACGTGTCGGCCCCTTCTCCATCGCCCCGGGCTCACCGCCGCTGAACCGCCCGTCGCAGGCATGCGCGCACCCCGACGTACGCGAGCGTGATCACGGCGACGGCCGCCATCGTGAGAAGCCAGTTCCGCGCGTAGTCCAGCGGCAGAACCGTCGCGTTGGCCACGCCTTCGGGGCGCAGGAGCGGCGGCAGGGCGATGGCCGTCAGCGAGCCCGCGACGATCAGCGCGGCGCGCGGAACTCCACTCAGACGCAGACCCGCCGCCGCGGCGAGCGCGGCGATCGCGACGACGAGCGGTGCGATCAGCCCGTCGTGCACGAGGACCCCACCGGCGAGCCACACGCCGACCCGCCACGGCTCTGGTTGGTCCAGCACCAGGGCACCGCCGAAGGCCATCAGGACGATCCCACAGCCGCCCAGCACGTACCGGAACACCATCACGTCACCTCCAGTCGGCCGACCCACTTGGTCTGGAGCACTCCGGGCCGGTTCGGGGCGATGATCCGCGCCGGGTAGCCGTGGTCCAGGGACAGGACTTCGCCGTTCAGGCCCAACGCCAAGAGGGTGAGCGGGTCCTGGGCATACGTGCGGCCCATCTCCATCACCCGGTACGCGCCCGCCGCCTCCAGTGACACCACCCGGCACCGTGCCCCCGGGCCGCCGCCCGCCCGGTGCAGCAGGTCGCGCATCCGTACCCCCGTCCAGCGGGCGGACTTGCTCCAGCCCTCGACACATGCGATCGGCAGGCTCACCTGGTACTGCGGCATCGCGCGCAGTTCCTCCAGAGTGAGGCTGTACGGGCGCGGCCCGACGATGGTCAACCGCCAGTCGGTCAGCGACGCCGCGGTGACGCGTGCCGCGGCGGCCGTGCGGTTGACCGGCATTCCCTGCGGCCCGTGGTCCGGGCTGCGCGGTCCGAACAGCTCCAGCGGACCGAGTGCGGTGACGGACTGGCCGACCGTCGTCAGCGTGACGGCGCCGACCCCGGCCGCGACGGCCGCCAGCAGCCGGCGGCGGTCCGGTCCATCGGCGGCGGGAAGGGCGATGGTGGCGGGTGAGCGGCGGGTGAAGTGGTCCCGGATCTGTGGCCATTGAACGGCGACGTGGAGCAGCAGCGCTCCCAGCAGCAGCCAGCCGACGGCGTAATGCACGGACACAAACGGGAACGGCCATGGGTACCACTGGAAGGTGTTCAGCAGCCCGGTGAACAGCTCGAAGATCCCCGCGGCGACGAGCACCGCCACCGAGAGGCGTTCCAGCGCGTGACGGACCGACCGGACCGGCGGCCACGTGAAGAGTCGGGGGTAGACCGTCCACAACTTGACCATCAGCAGCGGGATCGCGGCTATGCCGGAGGCCACGTGCAGCCCCTGGGTGAGCCGGTAGCCCCAGTACGGGCGGCTCGGCAGCCGGTCGGCGAGCCAGGCGGGCGGGTGCTGGAGGTAGTGGCTGAGCACGCCGGTCGCGAAACAGACGACGATGGCGAGCCCGAGCCAGCGGCCGATCGCGGTCGCGGTACGGGCATCATGCAGACGCGCCGTGAAGGTGATCGACGGTCCAGGAAGCGGAGTTGAGCGCATGAGCCCATGACACCCCCGCCAAGGCACCCGTGGGTGGTCGGAACACCTTACGAAACACGGACACTCGGGGCGCCCGACCCCACTTCCAGAACTGTTCCTGGAACGCTGCGGACGTGAACCCGCGCACCGCCCTCACCGCCACGTCCCTCGCCGCACTCACCACCGTCCTCGTCCTCACCATCCGGTACGACGGCTACTCCGCCGACCCCGGCGGGCTGTTCTGTTGGTACGCGGCGTGCTGGGTGCTGTTCGCCGGCGCTCTGCTCGCGATGCGCCGGGTTCCGTCCTCCCATGTCCTGCCCCTGCTCGTGGCCGGGGCGATCGCCGTCACGGTGACCGGACTGGTGGCGCCGCCCCGGACCAGCACCGACTCGTACCGCTACGCCTGGGACGGCCGCGTCCAGTCGGCCGGCGTCTCCCCGTACGACCACGCTCCGCAGGACCCGGAGCTGGTCCGGCTGCGCGACTCGTGGCTCTTTCCCACGGGGGCGGCCTGCACCGGCCCCGACCGTGCCCGCATCCCGCATCCCGGACCGGTACGGCACTGCACGCGTCTCAACCGGCCCGCCGTACACACCATCTACCCGCCCGTGGCCGAGGCGTACTTCCTGACCGTCGACCAGCTCTCCCCGGAGGGGGCCCTGCACAAGCCCCTCCAGATCGGCTCCGGCCTGATCTCCCTGGGCGTGACCGGTGCGGTGCTGCTGATCCTGCGCCGCAGGGGCACGGATCTGCGGCGGGCCGCGTACTGGGCGTGGTGCCCCGTCGTGCCCATCGAGGCGGTCAACAACGCGCATGTGGACGTCCTCGGGGCGCTGTTGGCCGTGATCGGACTCGGACTCGTCGCCGTCCTTCCGGACCGTCGCTCGGCCGGCGGTCTGCTCCTCGGCGCCGCCGTCGCCACCAAGCTCATGCCCGCCGTCGTCCTGCCAGGGGCGCTGTCCGGAGTCCGCCGCGTCCGCGACGCGGCCGTCGTGCTGCTGCCCGCCGCCGCGTTCACCGCGCTCGCCTACCTCCCGTACGTCCTCCTCTCGGACGGTTCCGTTTTCGGCTACCTCGGCGGCTATGTGGAGGAGGAAGGCTACGACGACCCCGCGGACGGACCCCGGTACGCGCTGCTCCGCCTGGTCCTGCCCGACAGCTGGGCGCTCCCCGTGGTCCTCGTCGTCATGGCGGGCGTGTCCCTGTACGTGATGTGGCGCGGTGACCCGCACCGGCCATGGAGCGGCGCACTCCTGGTCACCGGCTGGGCCTTCGCCCTCCTCACGCCCGGCTACCCCTGGTACGCCCTCCTCCTGGTCGCCCTCGTCGCACTGGACGGACGCTGGGAATGGCTCGGCGTCGCCCTGGCCGGCCCAGCCGTCTACGTCCTCGGCCGGGTCTTCGACCACCGGGAGCCGACGGCCGCGATCGCGTACGGCCTCGCGGCCCTCCTCGTCCTCGCGGCCGCTGCCGGGCGGCGGCGCCGCGGAACCGGAACGCGTCAGCCCGAAGACGTCTCCATCCAGACATCGGGGCCGGGGCCGCCGCCCCCGGCCCGGACCGCGAGCCGGCCGACGTAGTGGCGCCGGCCCCCGGCGTGCGCGGCGCGTGCCTCCGGGGAGGGGAGTCCGCTGTGGAGCAGGCGCGATGAAGGCCGACGTCCTGACCGAGACAGTGATCGCCGTACCGTCCGACCGGGTCGCCTCCTACGCGGCCGGCCCCTCGCACGCCCCGGACTGGTACGCCAACATCGACTCCGTCACGTGGCAGACCCCGCCGTCCGTCGCGATCGGCTCCCGGATCGCGTTCACCGCGCCGGCGACCGCACCCGCATGACACTGCGGAACCGGGGCGAGCCCAGCGGCTTCGCCGTACTCGCCGCCCCCGCGATCGCGTCCGCGATGCGCCGCACCCAGAGCAAGGACCTGGCACGCCTCAAGGCGCTGCTGGACCGGCAGGTCTGAGGCCGACCATCTTGCCTCGATGCCCCGTCACTTGGGCGGCAGTGTGCTCGCGAAACCCACGGCCGTCGTAACCCAGTGGTCGAGGACCTGATCCTCCGCTAGCGCGGGGCCGCCGATGGTCACCCAGCCGCGCATGGGCTTGCCTGTGAAGTCCATCGGGCGCGCCTCCGGGCGGGCCAGGGCCACCTCGGCGTGCTCGGGGCCCACCCGGGCGATCAGCTCGTCGCCGATCACGCCCACGGTCATGGTCCCTCCGAGCAGGAAGGCCAGGCCGCCGAACATGCGCTTCTCGGTGAGGTCCGGCCGCTCACCGAGCCCGTCCCTGATCCGCTGGGCCATCCCTTCGTCATAGGTCATGGAACCCCTTCTTCCGCACGACCCGACGACGCGCCGTGCGGGAGAGGCCGAGACCCGACCGGCACCGCTCGGGTCTCGAGCCGCCGGCCCCCGCCGTCACCGCGCGGCTTCGCGTGCTCGTCGCTCGCGTCGTGCCGCTCGTCGTCGAGGCGCCGATTCGTGCCACCTTCGGACGAGGAGGGTCGCCGCCGAGGCGCCGAAGAGGGCAGCTGTGACAAGCAGCCAGCGTCCCAGGAACCCGTCGGCCGGGAGCCCTGTGTACGCGGTGTAGTGGTCGACCCGGCCCAGGATCAGCGGCCACCAGACCAGCAGCAGAAGCCCCGATACGAAGACCGGAACCCGCACGTAGTTGACGCTCGGCCTCGGCGGCTCCTCCCCCGCACCTGCCTTCTCCCTGAACAGGCGCTGCGCGGCCCGGTCGGTCACCGCGTAGAGGGGGAGCAGGACGAGGTCGTGGAGGAGTGCCGCGCCGACGAACCACAGGGCCACGCCCAGGGTGTCCCCCTTGAGCAGCCGGACGCCGGCGTACGCGGCGAGCGCGAAGGAGGCCAGCACGAGGAGCAGGTGGAGCGGGGAAGCTCCGTAGCGGCGGCGGAGGGCAGCCATGTGGCTCATGCCGGTTCTCCGAAAGTGATCCGGGTGACCCATTTGGTGTTGTGGACGCCGGGCGCGCCGGGGACGATCACGCGGGCCGGGTAGCCGTGGTCCCGCGAGAGCACGGCTCCGTTGACGCGTACGGCCAGAAGTGAACGGTGGTCGCGTACCTGGTTGTCCCTCAGGACGACGGAGCTGAACGCCCCTCCCCGCTGTACCGATTCCACCAGGGCCCGCGGGGTGTCCGTGCCGCGCCCGACCAGTGCGGCCAAGTCCGTGAGCCGAACGCCGCTCCACAGCTGGTCGGGGGTCGACCAGCCCTCGACGCAGGCGATGGGCAACGCCGCTTCGTGCTGCTCCATGGCCAGGAGCGCATCTCGGGTCAGCACGACCTGGCGGCCCGCGCTGCGCACGGTCAGCCGCCAGGCGGGGCCGATGTCGCTGGGCCGGATACCGACGGATGCCGCGGTCTTGTTGATCTGGAAGCCGTTCGGTCCTGAGCCGGGATCCCTGCCGTGCGGGGCAAGCAGCGCCGTCTGGCGCCACCAGCCGCCGACGCTCTGCCCGGCCGTCACCACGAACAGTGCCAGGGACCCCAGTCCGACCATGCCCAGGGCGCCCCGCCGTGAGATGGTCGGCGGCGCCGGCCGGGGCGACACAAGGCCGGCCGCCTCCTCCGTACCGGCTTCCGGCAGCTCGCGTCCGTACCTCACCGCGCGCAGGGCACGCGGCAGCCGGAAGGCCACGTGCACGACGAAGGCGCCGATGAACACCCATGCCCCGTAGAAGTGGAGGACGTAGAAGGAGCCCGGGAAGATGTAGTGCAACTGCACGTTGAGGATGCCTGTGGCGAACTCGAAGCCGGCGCCGCCCACCAGCAGGAGCAAGGACAGGCGCTCGATGCCGTGGCTGACCGACCGTACGGGCGGCCACTGGAACAGCTTGGGGATGACCGACCACAACTTCGCCAGCAGCACAGGCACGAGGACGACGCCCAGGACCACGTGCACGCCCTGGTTCACCCGGTAGAGCCAGTACGGCGAGGTCGGCCAGGAGAACAGGTAGAAGCCGAGCCACCCCTTGTCCGGCGTCTGGTCGTTGACCGGAGACAGATCCGGGTTGTACGCGGCGTACGACAGCAGGCCCGTCACGAACAGCAGCGTGATGCCGACCAGCAGGACGAGTCCGAGCACAGCGGTCAGCCACAGCCCCCGCAGCGGGCTGCGCCAGAACTCCGGCCGCGTCGGCCCCGGCGGTGGCCCCGACACGGCAGCCCGCAGACGCGTCAGCGGAGCCGGCCGCCTAGCAGGCTCCGACGGCACCCGGGATGGGGGCTCGGGCCGATTCCGCTCGCCGCCGCTCGCCTCCACCGGGACACTCCCCACACTCGCCGATCGTCGGAGAAGAACATCCCGCACCGGAAACCGGGCCGAGCCCGTGACACGCCCACTTGAGGCCGCCCAGTGCCTCCCATGGGCGCCGTACGACGTCGATGCACCGCACCTGCGTGGCGTCCCCGCGACCGGTCACCCCTGACCGGCGTCCGTAACTCCCTCCGCGCCGGCCTTCACGTGGTCAAGGCTCCACGCGACCGGTGTGGTTCACAGCCGTCGGCGACAAGGGCGCCCCGCCGTCCTCCCTGCCGGTGCCGGGCCTGCCCGACGTGCCGTTCACGCTCGACACGCTGACGACGATCGCCCCGTACGCCTTCGCGATGGCGCTGGTCGGCCTGATGGAAACCCTGATGACCGCGAAGCTGGTCGACGACATCACCGACACGCATTCCAACGAGACCCGCGAGTCCATCGGCCAGGGCATCGCCAACATCGTCACCGGCTTCTTCGGCGGCATGGGCGGCATGGGCCATGATCGGCCAGACGATGATCAACGTGAAGGTCTCCGGCGCCCGCACCCGGCTGTCCACGTTCCTCGCCGGCGCGTTCCTGATGGTGGTGCATCGCCTTCGGCCCGGTCGTCTCCGACATCCCCATGGCCGCCCTCGAAGCCGTCATGATCATGGTGTCGTTCTCGACCTTCGACTGGCACTGTTCGCCACGCGCGTCGCCCACCTCGCCGACGTCACCGCTGTCACCTCTGTCACCTCTGTCACCGACCCGGACGGCACGACGGTGGTCTACCGGGTGACCGGAGAGCTGTTCTTCGCTTCTTCCACGACCTGATCGGCCGGTTCGCCTACGCCGCCGCCCCGGACAAGGTCGTCATCGACCTGTCCGCCGCGCACATCTGGGACGCCTCTTCCACCGGCGAGCTCACCAGCCACCGACCGGAGGCGGGCACGCCCGCACAACGGACCCCCGGACTTCGGGGGCGGGGGTCCTTGACTCTTCCCGGCAGGGCCCTCGGGCCGGCAAGCCGTGCCGCGTGTGAGGTGGCAGCGCTCCTGCGGATGGGTCCCAGCCACCGGGCCGGCGAGCAACACTGTGAGTAGGCGGACACCGTACTGATCCGATCACCGGGAGCGCCCCGAGGGCCTGCGGCTCGGGCGGAGGACCGCCTGCTTCAGCCCTGGGAGACGGAGATGAACGGCTCGGTTCGGATAGGGCGAGTTCTCGGCGTGCCCCTGCGCGTCCACTGGACCGTACCCCTGCTCGTGGTCCTCTTCGGGTACAGCCTGGGAAGCCAGACGCTCCCCGTCTGGACCCCCGCCCAGTCGCCCGCCACGTACACGGTCGCCGGGCTGGTGGGGGCCCTGCTGCTCATCGGAAGCCTGCTGGCCCATGAGGCCGCGCACGCGTTCATCGCCCGGAGGAAGGACATCCCTGTCCAGGACGTCACGCTCTGGGCGCTGGGCGGGATGACCCGGATGGGCAAGCCGCGCACGGCCGGCGCGGCCTTCCTGGTAGCCGTCGGCGGGCCGCTCACCAGCCTTGTCGTCGGCGCGGCGGCGCTCGGTGCGGGAGTCGGACTGAACGCCTTGTTCGGCTGGGCGGTACCGGCGGCCGTCCTGGTGTGGCTGGCGTGGGTGAACTTCCTGCTGGGAGTGTTCAATCTGCTGCCCGCCGCGCCGCTCGACGGAGGGCGTGTGGTGCAGTCGGTGATCTGGTGGCGAACCGGAGACCGGGACCGGGCCGAACGGGCAGCCGCACGCAGTGGGCAGGTACTCGGCTTCCTGCTGATCGCCGGCGGCTGGGTCTACGTCCTGCGCGGTGGCTTGGGCGGTCTGTGGCTGATGGTCGTCGGGTTCTTCGTCCTGATCGTCGCCAACGCGGAGCGACGGCAGGCCGGAATGGCCTCGGCCCTGCACGGGGTACGTGCGGCGGAAGCCATGTCGAGCCCCGTGGAGACCTGCCCCGACTGGCTCACCGTGGAACGCTGCGTCGACGACGTCGCGATGCGGGCCCGCCATTCCGCCCTGCCCCTGACCGACTTCGAAGGCCGCCCCAGCGGCCTGGTCGACCTGTCGCAGATGGCGAAGATCCCCGTGACGCAGCGCAACGAAATGCGCGTACGTGACGTGGCGACCCCACTGTCGCAGTGCACCACCTGCACGCCGGACGACCTCTTGGAAGACGTTCTCGAAAAGGCCCGCCCGAGCAGGAGCGGCATACGGATCCTCGTCACTGACGGTCGACTCCTGGTAGGCATCATCACCGCACGTGACATCGCCCGGCTCGTCCAGCGCCACTCGCTCCGCGGTACGAACAGCGACACGGGTAGCGGATGAACCCGGGTGGTCGCCAACCCTGCGGGGCTCGCCTCCGCCGACATCATCGGCGAGCATGGCGGATGAGCAAGTTCCCGCTCATCAAGGAAGTCGTCGTGGGCAAGGGCGTCGCGGTCTCGATCTTCTGGTCGGTCGGTATGGCGAGGGAGCCGGCCCACGCGGCGGCCCCGGCGGCGGCCCGCTGCGGCGTGGTCACCTCGGGATTCCCGGAGCCCTCGCCGGCGGCGCTCAATCGCCGGACGTCTGCCCCCGGCCCGGCACCTGGGGCGCCCTCGCGGCCTCGGCCTCGGCCTTCGCGTCGCTCACTACGGCGGCGGCCTGCTTCGCGACCTCGTCAGCAGCCGCGGCAGCGTCGAGCGGAAGCGGCGAGCCTGCCTCGAGCTGTGGAGGCCCGCCTTCGTCCGGCGTGCCGTCGGCATCGGTGGGGGTTGCTTCCTCCGGTTGCGCGGATCCGGGAAGACCCATCGTCGACTGATCGCCGAATGCGTGGGTGACGGCGCGAACTGCCTCGGTCAGCTCGCCTGGGATCACCCAGAAGGTGTTGTTGTCGCTCTTCGCCAGGTGCGGGAGCGTCTCGAGGTATTTGTAGGCCAGGATTTTCGGGTCGGCGTTGTTGCGATGAACGGCCTGGAAGACGCGCTCCACCGCCTTGGCCTCGCCGTCCGCCCGCAAGATCATGGCTTGCTGGGTGCCTTGTGCTTCGAGGATGTCCTTCTGCTTCGTGCCCTCCGCGGTAAGGATCTTGGCCTGCCGCTCCCCTTCGGCGTGCAGGATGGCTGCACGCTTGTCGCGTTCGGCCCGCATCTGCTTCTCCATGGCCTCTTTGATGGTGTGCGGTGGGTCGATGGCCTTGATCTCGACGCGGTTGACCCGGATGCCCCACTTGCCGGTGGCGTCGTCGAGGACGGTGCGGAGCCGGGTGTTGATCTCCTCGCGTGAGGTGAGCGTCTGCTCCAGGTCCATGGAGCCGATGACGTTCCGCAGGGTGGTCACGGTGAGCTGATCGATCGCATGCAGGTAGTCAGCCACCTCGTAGGCCGCCGCCCGCGGGTCGGTGATCTGGTAGTAGAGCACGGTGTCGATGTTCACCACGAGGTTGTCCTCGGTGATCACCGGCTTGGGCTCGGACGAATACACCTGTTCGCGCACGTCGAGTTTGGTGTTGACGCGGTCCGCCACCGGCACGACGAAGTTCAGGCCGGGTTGGAGCGTCCGCCGATACCGGCCGAACCGCTCGATGTTGTAGCGACGCGCCTGCGGCACGATCCGCACCGTGGCGGCCACGAGGAAGACAACAACAATCGCCGCCACAAGAATCGGGATGACAAACGGATCCACAATTCCTCCGTCCGGATGTGTTCGGCCGCTTCATGGAAGGAGTTCGCAGGGATAGACGACCGCTGTAGCACCTTCGATCTCCATGACATCCACCAGCGCCCCCACCGGGATCACATGGCTTTCGTCAAGGGCGCGAGCCGACCAGTCCTCCCCGGAGATCTTGATCAGGCCGCGGCTCGCGGTGACCTCCTGCATGACCTCGGCCCGCTTGCCGATCAGCGCATCGCTGCCCTCACGGGTCAGCGGGGCCTGTGACATATGACGCAGCGCGACAGGACGGACGATGAGGAGACCCGCTGCCGCTGCCACTCCGAGCGCCACGAGCTGGCCAAGAAGGCCGATGCCGACACCGGCGACGACAGCGGCAACCAGTGCAGCGCCCGCCAGCAACCCGAAAACCAGTGTCAGGGTGAAAAACTCCGCGACACCAAGCACCCCGGCAGCGAGCAGCCAAACGAACCACGGCATCGAGTCAGCCTCCGTCAGAGATCTACCCACCAACCAATCACCCGGAACCTGGACATAAGGGACCCGTCCGGCCCGGTCTGCGTCAGGACGCCCGGACGGCGGCCTACCGGCGAACAGAACGCCAGAAGCAGGCCGACAAGGACCGCACCGCGAGAAGCGCCATGGAAACGGGGGCGACGCTCGACTCCGAGCCGTCCACTCCGACCGTCACCGGTTCGCCGGTAGTCGCCTCCGTACCTCACGTCCAACCTCGCCCCGGACGACCGTCACCGCTACGGGATGCGCGACGGCGGCGGCAACCGTAGGGAGATCGGCAGGTCACACGGTCTGTGGCCCCATGATCCGGACGAGCAGGTCGTCGAGGCTGATCAGGCCGGTGAGCGCACCCTGGGCGTCCCGTACGAGGGCGAGGGAGGCGCGGCGCTGGCGGAGCTGTTCGACGGCGTGGGAGATGGTGTCGGTCGAGGACAGCTCCGGCACCGGGCGGGCGAGGTCGCGCGCCGTAAGAGCCCTGCCGCGCGTGCGGGCGACCAGCGCGTCTCGGGCGTGCACAGAGCCGAGAATCCGGTCTCCGTCGCGGACGAGGAGGCGGGAGCGGTCCGCTTCGGAGGCGCGGGCGAGGACCGTGTCCAGACCGGCTCCGGCCGGGACGGTGACGATGTCGGCAGCCGGGGTCTGGAGTTCGGCGACCGGGGTCTGCGGTTCGGTCAGGGAGCGGGTGATGAGCTGGGAGTCGGTCTTGTTGATCAGGCCGAGGCGCTCGGACTCCTCCACGAGGTGGGTGAGCTGTTCGCGGTTGTGGACCGCGGTCAGCTCGTCGCGGGGCTGGACGCGGCACATCCGGACGAGCGCGTTGCTGACCCTGTTGAGCAGCCAGAGCAGCGGACGCACGGCCTTGACCACGGCACGGAAGGGCGGGGTGAGCAGCATCGCCGAGCGTTCGGGGTGGGCGATGGCCCAGGACTTGGGTGCCATCTCGCCGACGACCATGTGAAGGAACACCACGATGATCATGGCGACGGCAAAGGCGATGCCGTAACTCAGCCCCGTGGGCAGTCCAAGCTCCACAAGCAGCGGGTCCAGCTCGTGGGAGATGGCCGGCTTGGAGATGGAGCCGAGCCCCAGCGTGCAGATGGTGATGCCGAGCTGGGCGCCGGCGAGCATCAACGACAGTTCGCTCATGCCGGCCAACGCGGCCTTGGCGCCACGCTGCCCGTCCGCGACGGCCTTCTCGATGCGGTGCCGCTTCGCGGCGACCAGGGCGAACTCGGCGGCGACGAAGAAGCCGCTGCCGACGAGTAGCAGAACGGTGACGAAGAGGGCCATGGGGAAACTCATACCTGGGCCTCCTCAGCCTGCTCGGCGATGGTCTTCTCGATGCGTACGCGTTCGGGGACATGGCGGTCGAGGCTCAGGACCTCGATGCGGACGGCGTCCACGGTGAGCCGGTCGCCGATGGTCGGGAAGCGTCCGAGGCGGTCGATGATCAGCCCGGCCACGGTGTCGTAGTCCTCGTCCTCTGGCAGGGCGATGCCAGTGGCGTCCTCGACCTCGTCGAGACGGCGGCCCGCGTCGACGCGCCAGCCGTCACCGTCGGGCACCGCGAGGGCGACGACGGTGTCGGTCTCGTCCGCGATGTCGCCGACCAGCTCCTCGGCGATGTCCTCGTACGTGACGACGCCGGCGACGCCGCCGTGCTCATCCAGGACGACCGCGAACTCGTCGTCCCGTTCCCGCATTTGCGCCACTGCCTGCGGCAGCGGGAGTGTGTCGGGGAGCAGAAGTGTCCGGCGAGCCGCCTCCCCCGCGGTCGTCGTGTCGAAGTCCGCGGCCGGCAGGCGCATCAGCTCGTTCACGCCGAGAACGCCGGCGACGTCATCCGGGTGATCCCCCAGGACGGGGTAGTTCGAGTGGCCGTACTTCGCGATGAGCTCGACGGCTTCGGTGAGCGTGGCGTCCTTGCGTACGAACACGGCGTCCACGCGTGGCACCATGACCTCGTCCATGGTCCGCTCGGAGAACTCCAGGGCGTGGTCGAGGAGTTCGGCCGTGTCGGCCGGCAGCTGGCCCTGCTCGTGGGACTCCCCGATGAGGTGGCTGAGCTCTTCGAGCGTCGCGCCGTGGTGCAGCTCCTCGACCGGCTCGATGCCGACCTTGCGCAGCAGCTTGTTCGCGGCGCCGTCGAAGACGTGGACGACCGGGCCGACGATCTTCAGGTAGACGAGGGTGGAGGAGGCCAGCGACTTGGCGAGCCGTTCCGGCACGGCCAGCGCCAGGTTCTTCGGCGCCAGCTCGCCGAGCACCATCTGCAGCACGGTCGCCACGACGAAGGCGAGGACGACGGAGATCGCGGAGACGGCGCCCTCGGAAAGCCCCGTCCCCTCCAGTGCGGGCTTCAGCAGCGCCGAGACCGACGGCTCGGCAAGGAAACCGACGACCAGACCGGTCACGGTGATGCCGAGCTGGGCGCCGGAGAGCATGAACGAGAGCCGTTCGAGGACCTTCAGGGCGCGAGCGGCCCGCTTGTCGCCGGCCGCTGCCTCGCCTGCGAGCGCGATGCGGTCGGCGGCGACGTAGGCGAACTCCTGGGCGACGAAGTAGCCGGTGCCGGCGGTCAGCACGAGGACGGCCAGCAGGCCGAGAGCGGCGTTCATCGGCTACCGCACCCCATCACATAGGGGCGCGTCGATCTGGCGGACAAGAAGGTGCTCCTCACACAAAGGGTCGGGACTGAAGTATCGGGGGCGGGTACGCGGCAGGCCGCCGCGTGGAGCTCACACGGCGGCGGCGCCGACCAGCTCCTCCAGGACGTCCTCCATCGTCACGTAGCCGAGGACGGCGCCCGCCTCGCCTGTGACAGCGGCGAGGTGGCTGTCGGCTGCCCGCAGCGCGGTGAGCGTGTCGTCCAGCGGCGTGTCGATACGGACGCGGGTCACAGCATGGAACGCGGTACGCGGGAACGGCTTGCCGCGGTCGACGACGCCGAGGGTGTCCTTGATGTGCAGGTAGCCCAGAACGGCACCGGTCGGGCCTGTGACCGGGAAACGGGAGTAGCCCGAGCGTGCCGCCGCCCGCTCCAGCGCGGCAGGCGTGATCCGATGGTCCACCGTGACCATCCGGGCCGCCGGGACGAGGATCTCGCCGACCGGCCGGGTCCCCAGCTCCAGGGCGTCACGCAGCCGCTCGCTGTCGGCGGGCGAGAGCAGCCCGGCCTCGCTGGTGTCCTGGACCATCCGGGCGAGCTCGTCGTCGGTGAAGACGGAGGACACCTCGTCCTTCGGTTCGACCCGCAGCAGGCGCAGCAGCGCGTTGGCGAAGGCGTTGATCCCGAAGACGACCGGCTTCAGGGCCCGGGTCAGGGCGACCAACGGCGGGCCGAGCAGCAGCGCGGTCCGCACGGGGGCGGCGAGCGCGATGTTCTTCGGAACCATCTCGCCGATCAGCATGTGCGCGTACGTCGCCAGGGTCAGCGCGATGACGAACGCGATCGGGTGGACCAGGGTGTGAGGCACGTGCGTCGCCTCGAAGACGGGCTCGAGGAGGTGGGCGATGGCTGGTTCGGCGACCGCGCCGAGCACCAGAGAGGACGCGGTGATGCCCAGCTGAGCCGTGGCCATCATCGCCGAGACGTGCTCCAGGCCCCACAGGGTCATGCGGGCACGTCGGTCACCCTCACGGGCCAGCGGCTCGATCTGGCTCCGGCGCACGGAGATCAGGGAGAACTCGCCGCCGACGAAGAACGCGTTCGTCAGGAGCGTCAGGAAGCCGATGGCGATCTGGACGGCGGTCATCGGGCCATCCCGGCGTGCTTGCGCTCCGAAAGGCGGTCGGGCTCGGTGATGTGGATCCGGTCCGCCCGGTGGTGCTCGATGTCGAGAACGTCGAGCCGCCAGCCGTCCAGCAAGATCGCGTCGCCCTGGGCGGGGATGCGGCCGAGCCGGGTGGCGACCAGGCCGGCAACCGTCTCGTACGGGCCGTCCGGCGCCCTCAGTCCTATCCGGGCCAGCTCGTCGATCCGTACGCCTCCGTCGGCCTCCCAGGTGGCCCGGCCGTCCTCGGTCGGCGGCGCGGGGAGCAGGTCGGGGACTTCGACGGGGTCGTGCTCGTCGCGGACCTCGCCGACGACCTCCTCGACGATGTCCTCCACCGTCGCCACACCCGCCATACCGCCGTACTCATCGATCACGACCGCCATCGTCCGGTGCTCCCGCATCCGCTCCAGAAGACGGTCGGCGGCCAGCGTCTCGGGCACGAGCAGTGGCTCGGTCACCAGCTCGGTGATCGGAGTGGCCGCGCGGGCGGCCGGTTCCAGGGCGAGGACGTCACGAATGTGGACGGTGCCGATCACATCGTCCAGCGAGACCCGGTAGACCGGGAAGCGGGACAGGCCGGTGGCGTACGTGAGGTTCGCGGCGTCCGCGGCCGTGGCCCGGGCCTCCAGGGCGCGAACGTCGACGCGCGGGGTCATCACGTTCTCCGCCGTCAGCTCGCTCAGGTGGAGCGTACGGACGAACAGCTCGACGGAGTCAGCCTCGATGGCGCCCTCGGCGGCCGAGTGCCGGGCGAGGGACGCCAGCTCGGCGGGGGTGCGGACGGTGGTCAGCTCCTCGGCCGGCTCCAGGCCGAAGCGGCGTACGAACCGGTTCGCGGTGTTGTTGAGGTGCCGGATGAACGGCCCGAAGGCAGCGGTGAATCCCCGCTGGGGTCCGGCCACGACCTTGGCGACAGCGAGGGGGTGCGAGATCGCCCAGTTCTTCGGGACCAGCTCGCCCACGACCATCAGCACGACCGTGGAGATCGCCACACCGAGAACAGTGGCGACCGAGGACGCCGCGCTGCCCAGACCGATCGCTTCCAGCGGACCGCGGAGCAGTGCCGCCAGGGACGGCTCGGCGAGCATGCCTATCACCAGCGAGGTGACGGTGATCCCCAGCTGGGCGCCGGAGAGCTGAACGGTCAGCCGCCGCACGGCATGCAGCGCACCTTCGGCGCCGCGTTCCTTCGCCGCGACGGCACGCTCCAGTTCACCGCGCTCGACGGTGGTGAGGGAGAACTCGGCCGCCACGAACACCGCACACGCCAGCGTGAGGGCCAGGGCCAGAAGCAGCAGAAGCACTTCGGTCACCGTGCCGCCCCCGCTCCTTGGCTCGTCTCGGCCGGGCAGGCGGTGGCACGGCTGGTACTGGGAGGCTCACCCATTGCGGGTCGCTCACTCCTTCTCGTCCTCAGGAGGAATCGGATGGTCAGGCAAGCACGTAGGCTTCTACACCACTGTAAAGGAAAGGCAAACACGCATCGAGAGCCGAGGGTGTGTCTCCTCGTCAGGGCACGGAGTGCTGGTGGACCCGGGACTCGTCCGTCACGTCGCCACCCTCCTCGCGGCGGAGCCGGCCCCTGCCCTTCTCCACACGCATCTTTCGGACTTTCTCTCCGAAGCACCTCTGGGCGCCCTTCCGTTGAGGCACCCGACCCCTATTCTTCTACAGTCATGTAGAGGGCACGGGGCCCGGCTCACGCACGCGTCGGCGGGCGGATCCAGTCCACGGGCTCATCCGTTACCCCTGAGAGGGCTGTCATGGCTTCGATCGACCTGGACAACATGCTGGACAAGGCGTGGGCGGACAAGAACCTGCCCGAGATCCTCGCGGCACCCGTCGCTGCTCTCAAGGGCGTGTCGGACCGCGACGGCGACCTCCTTCAGGAGGCGTTCGGGGTCAAGACGATCGCGGACCTCGCCGATCTGAAGTATGTCCGCTGGGCCCAGGCCCTCGTCGGCCTGGACACGTCCGGCAAGTAACGGCACACCGCGCCGGTGCGCCGGCTGCGTCCTCGGAAACACACGTACACAAGAAGGAGTGAACGCCACGATGGTGTTCAAGCGGCTGCTCGGATCCCTCGGCATCGGCGGCCCCGCCGTGGACACGGTTCTCGACCCCGGCACCGTGACGCCGGGCGGCAGCCTGACCGGTCAGGTCCATCTGAAGGGCGGCGACACCGACTTCACGATCGAGCACATCACCCTCGAACTGGTGGCCCGCGTCGAGGCCGAGCACGAGGACGGGGAGTCCGAAGGCATGGTCGTGTTCGACCGTTTCACCGTCGGTGGCAACCTCCGTCTCGCCGAGGGCGAGCAGCGCAGTGTCCCGTTCACGGTGAGCCTGCCTTGGGAGACGCCGATCACCGAGCTGTACGGCCAGGGCCTCGGCATCGCCCTCGGCGTACGGACCGAGCTCGGCGTCGCCGGCGCGAAGGACAAGGGCGATCTCGACCCGCTCGCGGTACGGCCACTGCCCGTCCAGGAGGCAATCCTCGAAGCGCTCGGCCAGCTCGGCTTCGGCTTCAAGTCGGCCGACCTCGAACTCGGCCACATCCGGGGCACCGGCCAGCAGCTGCCGTTCTACCAGGAGATCGAGATCACCCCAGCGCCGCAGTACGCGCATCAGGTGAACGAGATCGAGGTGACCTTCCTCGCCGGACCGGCCGGAATGGAGGTCGTCCTGGAGGCCGACAAACGCGGCGGCTTCCTCTCCGAGGGCCACGACGCCGTCAACCGCTACACGGTCAGCCACCACGGCGTCGAGCAGGTCAACTGGAACGCCGAGGCCGAATCCTGGATGAGGCAACTCATCGAGCACCGCGCCTCGTACGGATCGCACTCCTCCTACGGATCCCACGACGCCTACGGTCACAGCCACGGTGACGGGCACGGGCGCCGCTCCGGGCCGGGCATGGGCACGGCGGTCGCGGCAGGTGCGGCAGGGATCGCCGTCGGTGTCGTCGGCGGAATGGTCGCGGCCGAAGCCGTCGACGAGATCGGCGACTTCTTCGAGGGCGACGAGGAGGAAGGCGGCGAAGGCTGAGATATCGGCCTGACGGGCGCACGCCCGGATACCCCTGGGCCCGCGACCGCTTCCGGCCGCGGGCCCTCCCCACGACCGCCGAAGCTCCACACCGTACGTCCACCCGGGTCTTCCGGTACGCGTCCACCGGCTCCACCTCTACGGGACTGCAGATTTCAAGCTCGGGGGGACAGGGACGCCACCCCTCTCCCAGGAGCCCGCCACGCGCCCGCCGGCGGTGCGAAACCGGGCGTCGTCCCGGACGCCCTCCGATTCACCGCCACAGCTCGCGACGGACGTCCGTTCGAGGCTTCACAGCTCGCGGGCAAGCCCACGGCTCTGTGGTTCTGGAAGCCGTCGTGCGCCAAGTGCCGCGCCCAGGGCCCCGAGACCGTGATGACGGCAGACTTGTACGAAGGAGAGGTCAACGTCGTCGGCATCGCCAGGGCAGGAGGGGCTGCCTTCATGGACGGGTTCATCGCCTCCACGGGCACGCGACATGTGCGCCACCTGACGGATCCGGATCGGCGTATCTGGGAACGGTTCGGAATCACCGGGCCAGGTGCGTACGAACTGCTCGACTCGGCGGGGGAGGTCGTCGTTCGCGGCCCGGACCTCGACGGACGACTCGCCAAGGAGGTCACCCCTCTCATGTCGTGGGCCTAGCGGAGTTGACCGGAACGACGCCGATCATGCACCACCCTGATAGCTTCTACATCAATGTAGAAGATGTGGGCGGTCCGGGCCGTCCCCCCATCCGGCCTGGACCGCCTCCGACACGTAAGGGAGTTCTGAAATGGCCCTGTGGGACCGCATCAAGGAGTCCGCATCGACGATGCAGACCCAGCTCATGGCGAGGAAGAACGACCTGAAGAGCGGCGCCTTCCGGGACGCCAGCATGGCGATGTGCGCGCTCGTCGCCGCCGCCGACGGCAACATCGACCCCTCTGAGCGGCAGAAGGTCGCCCAGCTCATCATGAACAACGAGGTGCTGCAGAACTTCCCCGCGCAGGACCTCCAGCGCCGCTTCGACGACAACTGCAACAAGCTCACCGCGGACTTCGACTTCGGCAAGGTCAGCGTCCTGCAGGAGGTGGCCAAGGCGAAGAAGAAGCCCGCCGAGGCCCGCGCCGTCATCCAGATCGGCATCATCATCGGTGGTGCCGACGGCGACTTCGACAAGGACGAGCAGGCGGTCGTACGGGAGGCGTGCTTCGCCCTCGACCTCCCGCCGCACGAGTTCGACCTGTAGTCGCCCGTCCAGGGTGGGGGCTCGTCCCGTCGTCGCGAGCCCTCGCCCTTCCACCCGCCACTGACCGCGGCGTTCTGTGGACGCTGCAGGATCCCGGAGGGCGGCACCCCGACCGCGGCCACGTCGCCGAGCGCGACCCGGCCGCCCGCCTCCCCGAGTAGACCCTCTACGGCCAACCCTGGGCCTTGGTCCGCTCAGGGTCCGACACGCGCTCGGGACAGTCGGGGTTGTGGCAGGGGCCTGGGGTCCACGCCGGCACGTAGACCCCGAGCGACTTGTGCCGCCCCTTGATGATCGCGTCTACACGGTGATTGCAGACCGGGCAATGCAGCGAGCCTCGCGGCCCGGTCTCGTGCTCTTTTTTGCCCATTCTTTAACAATAGTCGCTTATCGATGGATCGGGCATGATCGTGGGGCCTGTCTGTTTCTCAGGACGTCGGTGGGTCCGGCTGCTCGTCGGGCCCGGTACCGCTGGGGTCACCCGGCTGAGGGGTGTCGTCGTCCGGGCCGGGACCGACGGCCTGGTGATCACCGCTTGCGTCCTGAGGCCGATCGGGCTCAGGCGTGTCGGGCCGACGGATGCTGAGGAAGACCGAGGCAGCCAGGACGGCGACGATGACGGCCAGACTCACCGGGGAGGGGATCTCAGGGATCGCGGGGCTGATCAACTTGTGGGACGCCTGGAGGATGAGCTTGATGCCGATGAACGACAGGATGATGGCGAGGCCGGTATTGAGGTAGTGGAAGCGGTCCAGAAGGCCGGAGAGCATGAAGTACAGGGCTCGCAGGCCCAGAATCGCGAAGGCGTTGCTGGTGTAGACGATGAAGGCGTCGTCACTGACCGCCAGGACGGCCGGGACGCTGTCGACGGCGAAGATCAGGTCGGCTGCCTCGATCGCGGCCACCACGGCGAGCAGGGGCGTGGCGACGCGCTTACCGGCCTCCTTGACGAAGAACTTCGCACCGGCGTACTCGTCCCTTACGGGGATGACCTTCCTGAGGGCCCGGACGGCGAAGCTCCTGCCGGGGTCGAAGGTGTCCTCTTCCTCCTTGAGGAGCTTGTAAGTGCTGTAGAAGAGAACGGCGGCGAAGGCGAACAGGACGGCGGTGAAGCGGCTGACCACGGCGACACCGAGGGAGAGGAAGACGCCACGGAAGACCAGGGCGCCGATGACGCCGAAGAACAGGACCCGGTGCTGGTAGGCGCGGGGGACCCTGAAGTAGGCGAAGATCACGGCGAAGACGAACAGGTTGTCGACCGACAGGCTCTTCTCCAGTAGCCAGGCGGTGGTGTACTCGGTTCCCGCGGTCGTGCCGAGGACCACGAAGACGACGGCGCCGAAGATCAGAGCGAGGCCGACCCACAGCCCGCTCCAGGCGGCGGCCTCCTTGAACCCGATGACATGCGCCGTGCGGTGGGCCAGCAGGTCCACGGCCAGCGACACCACCACCGTGATGGCGAACGCTGCCCACAGCCAGAGCGGGACATCGAGCATGTCGGCCATTCCCCATGGCCGACGCCGCGCCGGCCCCTACCTTCGATTCTGCGGCATGGCACGTCTCGAGGCGCGGCCGACGCTGGATCATGGCGTGGACCGGGCCGCCGGCCGGCCGGTGCAAAGGTCTGCGGGCAGCGCCAGCCCCGGGATGCCCGGGTCGGTCTTGAGCTCGATGAAGCGCGACAGCCGTGCTCAGGAACACCGGACAGCGAGATCACTTACGGGACGGCCCTAGAGCGGGGTAGCCGCCTTGAGGATCAGGAAAAGCGTGACGGCCGAGTTCGCCGAGGAGAGTGCGGAGACCGTCGTGCCGGCCGCCGCGCCCCACGCGGCCAGGCCGGCGGTGGTGAACAAGGACGGCCAGAGGCGTGCGGCGGGAGCAGGGCCCATCAGGGCCGCGACGCGGCGCGGGACAGGTCCGGCCGAGGCGAATCCCGCGAGCGTCACGGACGGCGCGCCCCGGGAGACCAGCGCGGCCTTGCCGACCGCCCGGGCCACGGTGCGGCGGCTGCCGATCCGGGTGGCGGCCTCCTCGTCCGCCCACCGCTCGGTGGTGTACGTGACCGCCGTACGCAGGGGCCGCAGGAACGGGTTGGCCCGCGCGGCGAGCTGCACAGTCAGCAGGAATCGGTGGTGGCAAGCATCCAGATGGGCACGCTCGTGGGCGAACAGCGCTCGGCGCTCAGGCCCGGTCAGCGTGGCGAGCATCGAGGTCGTGACCACGACGCGGTTCTTCCGGCCCGGGAGGGCGTACGCGTACGGCGTCTCGTCGGGCAGCACCACGACCGATGTGGCGGGCAGGCCCGCCAGCGCCCGGCCGGCACGGTGGCGTACGCGGTGGCGCCGCCACGCCGTCCTGGCGCAGGAGGCGAGAACGGCGATCAGGGTGGGGATGGCGACCTTGCCCGCGACCTCGTCGTAGGGGACGGCCGCACGGACCTCAGGGTCGGACCAGCCGTCCGGCAGCGGGTTGCCAGGCAGTTGCGCGGTGCCGACGACCATCAGCAGTGCCAGGCACAGTGTGCTGCATACGGCGAGCACTCCCGAGACACCGGTCAGCAGCCAGGTGGCCATCCGCGGATGCAGGTGGTGCGCGGCAAGACGTGCGACCGGCCATGCCGTCAAGGGCAGGACCAGCGGCAGGAAGACGAAGACCCCCATGCCGTCAGCCTTCCTTCTCCTCGGGCTCCTGAGCCAGCAAGTCACGCAGCAGGCGCTCGTCCCGGGGCGAGAGCGCCGTCACGAAGCTGGCAAGCACTGCCTCCCGGTCCGCCTCGGCGTCCAGGACCTTCCGCATCCGGAGCGCCGCGAGTCCCGCCTCGTCGGCGACCGCCGTCCACTCGAACGACCGGCCCGCCCTCTCCCTGCTCACCGCACCCTTGATGTGCAGGCGCGTCAGGATCGTGATGACGGTCGTATAGGCGAGGTCACCGCCGAGGCGCTCCTGCACCCATCCTGCGGTGCGGGCACCAGGTGCCTGGCGCAAGGCGGTCAGCACCTGCGCTTCGAGTTCGCCCTGGCCCCGCCGCCGGGGAGGCGTGTCGCGCCCCTCCCGCTTGTGTTCCGTCATGCCGCCACCCTCCCGCCGACTCGTACCGCCATTGTGGGGCGGTTCATCGTACTGAGACGACACGGTCCTGCCCGCTTCTGTTTCTGTGGTGTTGGTGACGATGCCCTACGGCAAGGGGACGCGGACCACCGCGACACTCCAGCCCGGACGGTTCGGTCGAGCACACGGGCGACAACCTCACCGGCGAGGGCGACGGCGACGACGAGGCCATCAAGGTCGACCTGGCCGCCGTACCCGCCGACATAACGAAGATCGTCTTCCCCGTCTCCATCCACGACGCCGAGAACCGCGGTCAGAGCTTCGGCCAGGTCCGCAACGCCTTCATCCGCGTGGTGAACCAGGCCGGCGGCGCCGAACTCGCCCGCTACGACCTCTCCGAGGACGCCGCCACCGAGACCGCGATGATCTTCGGCGAGCTCTACCGTCACGGCACCGAGTGGAAGTTCCGCGCCGTGGGCCAGGGATACGCCTCCGGACTCACCGGAATCGCGACGGACTTCGGCGTCAGCGTCTGAGACACCGAGCCAGATGGCCACCCCTCCAGAGAGCGGAAGACAGTGTTCGGAATCAGCGAGATAGCGATCCTCCTGATCGTCGTCATCGTCTTTCTCGGCGCCAAGAAGCTGCCGGAGCTGGCCCGTAACGCGGGCAAGGCGGCCCGCATCCTCAAGAGCGAGTCGAAGGCGATGAAGAGCCAGGGCTCCGCCCAGGAGGCCACCTACCAGGTCACCGAGAGCCGACCGGTTCAGGACCCGGCTCAGCAAGGCACCTCCGGGACGCACCGCACCGACGCCTCACCCGGACCCACCACGGGGAGCGTCCGCCCCTGACAGAACCCCTGCCTGCCCGTCCCCCAGGGCGACATCGAGTCCTTCACCCTGGACTTCGTGCCGAAGGCGAAGAAGGCTCTCGGCTGCACGGGCCTGACGCACAAGCGAAGCGACCAAGGCACCACGTCGTAGGTGGCGCGACGCGGTGTGCCGGGGCCAGGCACTTTCGTCGGGTCCGTCGCACGGGACGGTGTCGGGCGGGCGCCGAGGGTGCCACCACCGGACCCCGGGGAGCACCTTGTCCAACCCGCCGCCAGCCGGAACACGCGCACTGTCCGTTCTCCCCTGTCTCGTCATGGCGATCACCGCGCTCGCCGACGTCACCGCCGGGCCGGACCGTCGGCCTGCTGCCCCTGGTCGCGCCGGGACCCGCCTTCGCCGGACTCACCGGCGGACCGCGCCGTACCGCCGCGATCGGAGCGATGGCCCTCGTGCTGTGCCTGGCGCTGGGCTGGCACGACGGTCTCTTTCCCGGGCGCCGCGGTACGACGGCACTGGTCTCGGTGGCCGAGGTCACCGCCGCCGGCCTGCTCGCGGCCGTCATGCGTGAGCGCCGCGAGGCCGAGCTGGCGAGCGTCCGCTCGATCGCCGAGGTGGCGCAGCGGGTCCTGCTCCGCCCTGTGCCCCGGACCGCCGGCGAGCTGAGTGCCGCTTTCTCGTACACGGCCGCCGTCGCCGAGGCACGCATCGGCGGCGACCTGTACGAGGTCGTCACGTCGCCCGGTGGTGTACGGGTCATCGTCGGCGACGTCCAGGGCAAAGGGCTCGACTCGGTCGAGGCGGCGGCCGACTTGCTCGGGGCATTCCGCGAAGCCGCCCACGACGAGCCCGATCTCACGGCGTCAGCACCCGGCTGGAGCGGGCCATGAACCGAGCCCTGAGCGGGGAGCGATTCGTCACAGCGGTGATCGCCGAGATTCGGGAGGACCGGACGATGGCTCTGCTCAACTAGGTCACCCCTCACCCCTGCTTGTCCATGCGGACGGCTCGGCGCAGTTCCTCGATCCGAAGAAGCGCGCACTGCCACTCGGGCTCGGCCTCCACGGAGCGGTGGGCCCCGAGATGTTGAGGACGGTGTTCCACCCCGGTGACCAGCTGCTGCTGTACACGGACGGTGTCACCGAAGCACGCGACGGCCAGGGGGAGTTCTATCCCCTTGCCTCCCGGCTCCATCTGCTGAAGGCCGACAGCCCGGAGCTCGCGCTCGACGCCCTGCACGGCGACATCGTCGCGCACGCCGGCGGGCCGCTCGGGGACGACGCGGCGATGCTGCTGCTGCGTTACCGCTCACACGAGACGACGAACTGAGCCGGTCTCGGCCCTCTCTACAGCAAGCGGTACAAAGGTCCGTATGCGAGAGCACAAGGAGACCGGCCCGGTCCAGGACGACATCGAGGCCGTCACGCGTGCGGTGCTGACCGCGTCGCGGCTGCTCGTAGCGCTATCGGCCCGGTCGCTCGCGACGGTCGAGGACAGCATCACCCTGCCTCAGTTCCGGATGCTCGTGGTGTTGTCCACTCACGGCCCGGCGAAGCTGGTGGCGTTGGCGGACCATCTCGGCGTGCAGCCGTCCACCGCCATGCGAATGGTGGACCGGCTGATCGCCTCCGGCCTGATGCACCGTCGGACGAACCCGGACAACCGCCGGGAGACCGAGCTGAGCCTCACCGAGGAGGGAAGCCGTGTCGTCCAGGACGTGACTGCCCGTCGGCGGGCGGAGATCACGGATGTCCTGCGGCGGCTCGAACCGGCCCGGCGGAGCGCCCTCGTGGAGGCGCTCGACGCCTTCAACGCGGCAGGACAGGAACTGCCCGTCGACGAAGGCGGCATGGGCCCTCATCCCCTCGGCTGGACCGATCCGGTGGACGGCACACGGTAGGACCGTACGACGGCGAGAAAACAGACCACGGCGAACGCGAAGAGGAGCAGCACGGACGCGACAGCGCCCCGCAGCAGGTTGCCGGGCCCGGCGACACCTCGCGGGGCCACCCTGCCCGCCGGGTCGTAGACCATGCCGATCAAGTCCCCGGGGGTCACCGAGGGGCCACAGCCTCTCCACAGCCTCGTCTCGACCGGAGAGCCGTCCTGCCGCCGGACGGAGCAGTAGTAGGCGGGGTTGCCCGCCGGCTCGTACGCGACTGTGGTCACGACGACGTCCTGGGTACGTCCCGCCCCGGTCAGCACCGCCTCCGCCGCGACACCGGCAACACCAGTGGCGAGCAGGGCACCGAGGACCGCGAGGACCGCGACGAACGCCTCGACGAGTAATACCAGCCACCCAGCTGTTACCGAACCGAGCCGCCAGGCACTCGCCCTCGCGCCAGGAGAACCGTCAGATGTCCCCCGCACCTCGACGTCCCCGCCCTCCCTCAGGCTGGAGGCGCCGCCTCGCCCGGCTTCCGATCCACCTCTAACGAGGCGGGCGGGCTCGGCCCTCTCTTCGGAGGGAGACTGCTCCTTCTCATCCACACGGGCCGAAAGTCGGGCCAGTCGCGTGAGGTGGTCCTGGAAGTGGTCGACCGCGACCACCTCCACGACACCTGGACCGTCGCCTCCGGCTTCGGTCCGGATGCCCAGTGGTACCGGAACCTCCGCAGCACTCCTCAGGCGACGATCCAGTTCGGACGCCACTACCAGGTGGTCACCGCGCGATTCCCCGCCCCGGAGGAAGGAGGTCGGATCTGGCCGAATACGCCCGCCGGCACCCCCGGGCCGCACGCGCGCTCTGCCGCTACATGGGCTTCACGGTCGACGGCAGCGAGGCCGCCTACCGCGCGGCGGGTGAGCAGATCCCGTTCGTCCGGCTGGAGGCCGCCGACCGCTGAGGCGTCTCACGGCTGTGCGGAGGGTGCGTACGTCGGCGGTTCGTACGTGTACGTGGGCGGGTTCCAGGTCGGCGTGGGTGACGGAGCGAAGGGCCCGGCACGGTTCTCCATCATCACGAGCATGAGGATGGCGAAGACCGAGCTGGCGATGATCAGCCCGAGGCCGATGGGGTTGCGGGGGTTGTAGGTGTAGCGGTTCGTCCCCCATGAGCTCTTCTTGAAGACGGGCTCGTCATCGTGATTCACAGGACGTTCCTCCGTAGTCGGGCATCGAGATGGTCAGCGGAAGTGGGCGAGCAGCGTGGCTGCTGTGACCGTCCCCAGCAGACTCGGGTGGCCGTCGCCGTCGTACTCGACGACGGCGGCGACGGGGCTGCCGCTCCGGGCCATGACGGCGGCCATCTGCAGGGGTGAGGCGTGCGGGCTGACGAGGGCGAGGGCGGGACGCCGCCGGGGCAGGACATCGGCGACCGTCAACGCGGCCATGTTCTGGCGGACTTCGCCGTCGAGGCGGCCGGCGAGCACAGCGGCACGCAGAGGGTCTTCACGCACCGAATCGGGCAGCATCCCTGCCAGGAGGTGATGCCCTTCCATGAACGCGATCGGATGGCCCTCCCGCGTCACCACCAGGAGGGCGAGCGCCTCGTCGCCGGCCAGGAGCTCGGCGGCTCGGAGCACGGACTCGTCGGCGGACACGGAAGCGCAACGGCGAGCGAGGTCACGTGCGTGCATGAGTGCTCGCTTCCGTGGTGGTGATCGTTGCGCGTGTCGTTGCCCCCGCGCCGCCGGCCTCGACGAGGTCGTCCACGTGGAACAGGCGGGCAATCGGGACGTCCGTACTGCTGTGGGCGATGATCGAGAAGGCGATGCAGACGGCGATGAGGGTGTACGCCTCCTGGCCCTGCGGGACGCCGGCCTGGAGGACCAGCAGTCCGTAGACGACCGAGGCGAATCCCTTCGGGCCGAACCAGGCCGCGACGAGCTTCTCCCGGCGGTCGATCCTCGTGCCCAGCAGCGACAGGAGCAGTGACGCGGGGCGGATCAGCACGATCGCGAGGATCACCGCCACGTACCCGCCGAGAGACAGGTCCCCGAAGAGCTGCGGGGTGAGCAGCGCCCCGAACACCAAGAGAGCGGCGAACTTGGCGAGCTCGGCCAGCGACTCGCCCAAGGGCTCGAACGCCTTCTGGGACTCTGGCGAGACGGCTGCGAGGACCGCCCCCGCGGAGAAGGCGGCGAGGTAGGGGTTGGCGTGGGTGAGGTGGCAGGCGGCGTACAGGATGACGCCGATGGCCAGCGGCAACAGGGGCTGGAGCTTGGGCTCGGCCCCCAGCAGCCGGAACCTTACGAGCCCGCTGACGATCAGCGGCATCAGGACACCGAATACGAGACCAAGGCCCAGCTCCAGGCCGATCATGCCGAGGGACGCCTCGGCATGGGGCGAGCTCGGACCGGCTGCGGCGATGAGGATCAGGACGACTGGCAGCGCGAGTCCGTCGTTGATGCCGCTCTCCACGTTGAGCAGTTCACGCAGCCGGGCCGGAACCTCCTTGCGCCCCACGATCGCCGAGGCGAAGACCGGGTCGGTCGGCGCGAGGACCGCTCCGACGAGGAACGACGTCGTCCAATCCAGGCCCACCAGGTAGTGGGTGATCAGTGCCGTGCCCACGAACGCGAGTGGCATACCGAGGCCGAGCGCGCGGGCGGGGTTGCGCCAGTTGGCCCGGAGCTTGGCGAAGGAGACGTGCATCCCGTCGGTGAACAGGACGGCGAACAGCGCGAGGTCGGCTGTGACCGACACGATCTCACTGTCGGGAGTGATGTGGATCAGCCCGAGGAATCCGTCACTGACCAGCGCCCCGCCGAGGAGGAAGAGCAGCGAGGTCGACAGGACGGTACGGGCGGCGAGCCCGGAGAGCAGGACCGCGATGAGGAGCGCGGCCCCGAAGACGACGACGAGCACCATGGCAGAAGTCCCCCGATCGACACGTAAGAACAGAGAGAGCTCTCCCCCTGCTTCGCCGACCAGGCTTCCCGGCACACCGCTAGCGACCTTATGCGCTTCTTACGCGATGTTGACAGGTCCTTGACGGGCAACCGGAGGCGGTTGTGCTTGCCGGAAGGCGGCAATGTGCCACTGGTTCGGTCCTCACCGGGGGCGGCCCAGCGATCCTCGACAGCCGCCGTCGAGATCGTCCCCCGATGTCTCCGCCCCCCCGAAGCCCCGGAACAGGGCCCCGCCTTCGAGTACGAGCAGCAGCACTCCGAGGGATACCGTCACGGAGCCGCTCGCTTCGTGTCATGGCCGGGCAGCGAGGCCGGCGACCAGCAGTCCGGCGAGGACCGCCCACGGCATGCTCGCAGGGCCTATCGACGCCCAGCCGATCGCGCCGAGAACAGACCCCGTGAGCGCACCCACTGCGAGCGCCCGAGGCTCGCGGAGGAACGCCCACTGCCGTGCCCCGCTCCCGGGAACTCTCAGCTCGTGGACGGCCGTACGAATGACCAGCAGGGCGATGATGATCGCCACTCCGAGCACTGCGGATCCCACAGCCGCTACCCTCCGTTCGCCGCACCGGTGCGCGAGCCGGTCTGGTAGATGTCGGGGATGCCGTCGGCGTCCTCGTCCCGTTCCTCCTCCTCCCACAGACGCCGGTAGATGCGGTTGCGGCGGCGCAGGAGGACGGCTGCGAGGACCGCGGCGATGAGCGAGGCGACGAGGACGGCCGCCTTGATGTGCTCGGCTTCGGCCGGTTCGGGGAAGGCGAGTTCGCCGATCAGGAGGGCGACGGTGAAGCCGATTCCGGCCAGGGTGGCGAGTCCGAAGACATCGGCCCATGCCAGCTCAGGGTTGAGCTGCGCTCTGGTGAAGCGCGCGGCCAGGTAGGTGCCGAGGAAGATGCCGAGGATCTTGCCCGCGACGAGGCCGACGACGACCCCGAGGGGCTCGGGATCGGTGAAGACGTGGGTCAGCGCGGCGCCCGAGATGCCGACGCCGGCGGCGAAGAGAGCGAAGAGGGGGACGGCCACGCCCGCCGAGACGGGGTGGACGAGGTGCGACACTCGCGCTCCCGGGGAGGCTGTCTCACCCTTGTCGCGGGTGGTGCGCAGGATCAGGCCCATGGCCACGCCGGCGACGGTGGCGTGGACACCGGAGTTGTACATCAGCGCCCAGATCGCGATGCCGAGTGGCACGTACCACCACCAGCCGCGCACCCGGAAGCGCTGGAGGGTGTAGAAGAGGGCGAGCCCGGCGAACGCGCCGCCCAGCGCCCAGAAGTTGAGGTCCGAGGTGAAGAAGATCGCGATGATCAGGATCGCACCGAGGTCATCGACGACGGCTAGCGTGAGCAGGAACGCCCTGAGCGCGGACGGCAGATGGGTGCTGATGACTGCCAGGACCGCGAGCGCGAAGGCGATGTCGGTGGCCATCGGCACGGCCCAGCCGTCGAGGCTTCCGCCGCCCGCGGCGGCGGTGAGCGCATAGAGCGCCGCGGGTACCGCCATGCCGCACAGGGCCGCGACGACGGGGAGGGCGGCGGTGGCGGGGGTACGCAGTTCGCCGACGACGAGCTCGCGCTTCAGCTCGATGCCCGCGACGAGGAAGAAGACCGCGAGGAGGCCGTCGGCGGTCCAGTGCCCGACAGACAGGTCCAGGCCCAGCGCGGGGATGCCGAAGTGGAAGTCCCGTACGGACTCGTACGCCTCGCTCCACGGACTGTTCGCCCACACCAGCGCGACGACGGCCGCCGCGAGGAGGACCAGACCGCCGACGGTCTCCGTGCGCAGGGCTTCGGTGACGGCCTGACGTTCGGGCCACGGCAGCAGTCCGAAGATGACTTTGCGGGGGCGTGCCTGAGTCACGGGAAGGGACCTCCGGGGCATGTCGGCAAACGGGCACACAGGCCCTCGGACGCCGACCAGACTTCCCGGCACACCAGCATCGTGTTGATGCGTTCTTAACACCCTATCGGGTGGCCGGGGGTCCCACCAGGCGTCTCTCACCTGCTGGAACGCTGGAACGGGGCGAGAGGGCCCGTCCCCACCAAGGCGCGAGGTGGGAGCGGGCCCTCTCAGGAACCGGGCCGCCGGGGGGCGGTCAGACGGTGGTCTTCACCGGCTCCTGGTCTTCGTCCTCGTCCGTGTCGAGACCGGCGTCGCGCTTCTTCACGAAGGCGAGGAACGAGTTCAGCTCCCGCTTGACGACCGGGGCGAGGAGGTAGAGGCCGATGATGTTGATGACGGCGAGCATGAAGAGCACCGCGTCGGCCATGTCGATGAGGGTCTGCAGGGTCAGCAGCGAACCGGCCACCGCGAAGAGCGTGTAGAGGACCTTGAACGTGAACTCACTGGCCTTGGAGCGGCCGAAGAGGTGGGTCCACGCCTTCATGCAGTAGTAGCCCCAGGTCAGCACGGTGGAGATCGCGAACAGCATGACCGCGATGGTCAGGATGTACGGGAACCAGGGAAGGACGGTGGCGAAGGCGTCGGAGGTGATGGTCACGCCGCCGATGGAGTCACCGCCCTTACGGACCTCGACATAGCTGGCCGGGTTGGCGATGACGATGGTCAGCGCGGTCATGGTGCAGATGACGACCGTGTCGATGAACGGCTCGAGCAGGGCGACCAGACCCTCGCTCGCGGGGTGCTTGGTCTTCACCGCGGAGTGGGCGATCGGGGCGGAGCCGAGACCGGCCTCGTTGGAGAACGCGGCCCGCTTGAAGCCGATGATCAGCGCGCCGAGGACACCGCCGGCGACGCCCTGAGGGTTGAAGGCGCCCTCGATGATCGTGGCGATCGCGGCGGGGACGGCGGTGACGTGGACGGCGATGACGACGAGGCAGGCGGCGATGTAGATGCCCGCCATGGCGGGAACGAGCTTGCTGGTCACCGAGGCGATGGAGCGGATGCCGCCGAGGAGCACGATGCCGACGAGGGCGGCGATGAGGATGCCGAAGAAGAGCGCGCCGGCGGAGGAGCCCAGGGCGCCGTTCTCGCCGCCGGTGACGGAGACGAGCTGGGCATAGGACTGGTTGACCTGGAAGAGGTTGCCACCGAACAGGCCGAAGAACAGGATCATGAACGAGGCGAGCACGGCGAGAACCTTGCCGAGCGTCTTGCCGTTCTTACCGAAGCGCTCGGCCAGGCCCTTGGGCAGGTAGTGCATCGGACCGCCGGAGACGGTGCCGTCGGCGTGGACCTCGCGGTACTTCACACCGAGGGTGACCTCGACGAACTTCGTCGCCATGCCGAGCAGGCCGCAAAGGATCATCCAGAACGTGGCGCCGGGGCCACCGATGGAGACGGCGACGGCCACACCGGCGATGTTGCCCAGTCCGACCGTGCCGGATACGGCGGCGGTCAGCGCCTGGAAGTGGTTGACCTCACCGGCCGACCCCTTCTCGTCGTACTTGCCCCGCACCACGTTCACGGCGAGCTTGAACTTGCGCAGCTGCACGAGGCCGAACCAGCCAGTGAAGACCAGACCGGCGACGACGAGCCAGGCCACGATGAGGGGAAGCTCCGTACCACCGACAGGGACGGAGTAGAAGACGACCTCGCCCAGCCATTTGGCTATGGGCTCGAAGAAGCCGCTGACGGCCTCGTCGACGGACTGGGTGAAGGAATCGAGTGACACGATGGGGACCTCAGTAACGCAGGACCGGCGTGCGGGAGGCTTCGCCGGTGGATGTGCGGGCTTTGAGCGAACGCCGTTGTCCGATCGGCGACCCGAGGGTCGACGTCCACGAACTCGGAACGTGATCACCTTGGTCGTGCTGCCGGTGCGTGCCGGCACTGCGCAGGAGCGGCGACGAGCGGTTCCACCTGCGAAGTTGCGCTTTCCTACCACGACATCCGCCACAGGCAGCGTGACGGACGTCACATAACGCATGGTGATCTTCGAAAGTCCCAGCAAGCGTGACGTGACCGTTATCCGGACACGGCGTCCGTTCACAGTGCATTTATCTCCGCAGGTCAGGAGCTTGAGTACGTAACACCCCTGTTCACGAGGGATGGCCCGCAGACAGGCGTCCACGGCTCGGCGGGAACGGCGCGCGAGCCTGGTCTAGCGTGGAAGTGACGCACCGCAACTGCGACAGACACCCCGCCTGGCCGCAGACAGTTCCGTCGGGCGGTGTGCTCGATCGGCAGGTGAGGTCCATGACCAGCACAGCCGGCGTGTCCGGTGCCGGAACCCAGGATTACGACGTGATCGTGGTCGGCGCTCGGTGTGCGGGTGCCCCGACCGCCATGCTTCTGGCCCGCCTCGGTCACCGGGTACTCCTTGTCGACCGGGCGACGTTCCCGAGCGACACCATCTCCACCCATCTGATCCATCCGCCCGGCCTGGCCGCGCTCCAACGCTGGGGACTGCTGGACCGAGTGGTCGGAACGGGCTGCCCCGCCATCGACATCTATGCGTTCGACCTGGGCCCCTTCGTCATCGCCGGGTCCCCTGCCGGGGAGGGCTTCGACGTCTCCTACGCCCCACGCCGCACGGTCCTGGACAAGATCCTCGTCGACTCCGCCGCAGAGTCGGGCGCCGAGGTCCGAGAGGGGTTCACCGTCGAGGAGATCCTCTTCGACGGCGGGACGGTCACCGGAATCAAGGGGCACGGCAAGGACGGCAGGACCGCCACCGACCACGCACGGATCGTCGTCGGTGCGGACGGACTCCACTCGACCGTCGCAAAGGCAACGGCCGCCTCAGGCTATGCGGAGAAGCCGAAGATCAACGCGTACTACTACACCTACTGGGCCGGCCTGCCGATGTACGGGCAATTCGAGGCGTTCGACCGCGAAGACCGCGCCTTCGCCGCATGGCCCACCAACGACGACCTGACGATGGTCATCTGCGCGTGGCCCATGCGCGACTTCGAGGCCAACCGCGGCGACATCGAAGGCAGCTACCACGCCACACTGGCCCGCGCGCCGGCCTTCGCCGAGCGGGTCTCGAAGGCCACTCAGGCCGAACGGTTCGTCGGCATGGCCATCCCCAACTACTTCCGCAAACCCTACGGACCCGGCTGGATCCTCGTCGGAGACGCCGGGTATCTGAAGGACCCCATCACCGCCCAGGGCATCCAGGACGCCTTCCGGGACGCGGAGCGGTGCACGCGGGCCCTCGACGACGTGCTCGCCGGCCGCCGGCCTTTCGACGAAGCCATGCGGTCCTGCCAAGAGGCAAGGGACTCCGAGGTCATGAGCATGTACGAGTTCACGGCCGAGTTCGCGACGCTGGAACCACCGCCCCCCGAGATGCAGGAGCTGCTCCTCGCCGCGTCCCGCAGCCGCTCGGCACAGGACGAGTTCGCCCGAGTGACGGCCGGCGTGACGCGGCCGGAGGAGTTCTTCGGACATATGCAGGAACGCATGGAGCATCAGGCACCTCACGCTGCCTAGCGGGAAGCTTCTGCCGGTCCTGCCGCGTGCCTTCCTACCGGACGGGCGAGCAGATGGCGCGGGTCCGTCGCCCGGGTGATCGCCGTTTCGACGGCCGTGATGCGGTCGGCGAGCAGGCCGAGGGCGGCGACCGCCCGGCTCAGCGGGTCCTCTCCGGCGCCGCCAAGTACCTGGGTGCGCAGGTGGGCGGTGGTGACCTCCGACCAGCGGGCGGCCTGCGAGGTGGTGAGGGTGCCCCGCAGCGCGGCGAGCTTCAGGAGGTTGGCCTCGGCCTCGGTGGTGAGCGTCTGGGCCTCGGCGGTGTAGTGGTCGTCGATCACGGCGGCGAGTTCGGCGGTGTTCATGGCGGGTGAGATACGGGCCGCGATCTTGTTCATGTTCCGGTACGAGCCCTGGAGCCGGAACGCCGGTTCGGTGCGGGCGTCGTCGGACTGGGCGGCGGAGGCGATGTAGGCCGCGTTGACGGCGAGGACGGTCTCGCGGGCGGTCAGCAGGTGGCGCAGGACGGCGAGGACGCGGTCGAGTTCGGCGGGGGCGTAGGGGTGCACGAGCCCGTCTCGGCGGGCGGCCGGGTCGCCGTCGGCGAGGCGCACGAGGAGTTCCAGGTCGGTCCGCTCGCGGCCGGCGAGAGGTGCGAGGACCGGGTTCGAGGTGAGGGCGTTCTCGACGAAGCTCAGTGCGAAGGGTTCCTCCTTGCCTGTGAGGACGTCGCCGAGGTTCCAGACATCGGCGCGGTTGGCGAGCATGTCGGGGACGCGGAAGAGCCGGCCGGACTCGGTGTAGGGGTTGCCGGCCATGCACACGGCGAAGCGCTTGCCCCGCAGGTCGTGGCCGTTCAGGGTCCGGGTCGCGTCGCAGAGGGGAATGAACCTCTGCAGGAACTCGGGTGACGTGTGCTGAATGTCGTCCAGGTACAGCAGGACGTTGTTGCCCGCCTCCAGGGCGAAGGCGATCTTCTCCAGCTCCCGACCGGCGGCGGCGCTCCGGGCCTCGGCGGGGTCGAGCGAGGTCGTGTCCTGGCCGAGGGCGGGACCGTCGACCTTGACGAGCAGCAGGCCGAGGCGGTCGGCGACGTACTCGATCAGCGTCGTCTTGCCGTACCCGGGCGGCGAGAGGAGCAGCAGCAGACCGCTGTTGTCGGTCCGCTTGGCGTCACCGGCCGCGCCGAGCTGCTTGGCCAGGTTGCCACCGATCAGGGGCAGGTAGACCTCGTCGACGAGCCGGTTGCGTACGAACGACGACATGACCCGCGGACGGTACCCGTCCAGTCGCAGCCGACGGCGCTCGGCGGCGGCGAGGGCGGTCCGCTGCTGCTGGTACGCCCGGAAGCCGGGCACGAAGCGGTCCGCGAAGGCCGCCGTACGCGCCAGGAACTCGTCCAGCCGCAAGGGCAGCGTCCGGTCGGTGATTCGCGGGTGTGTGCCGAGCAGGCCGGTGACCCTCGCGACCGTCGTGCCACGCGCGTCGTAGCGCTCCAGGTCCGGACACAGCTCGATCGCGACCGCCTCGGCAAGGTCGCCGTCCTCGATCTCCTCGCCGCAGGCCGCCGCGTAGGACGTCAGCCAGCCTTCCACCACCTGCCGCCGTGCGGACAGGTCCCCGAGAGCGGCAAGGTCGTCGTCGTACATGGGGCTTCCGACGGCCCGGCGGAACTTCTCCAGGAACGTGCGGGCCGACTCGGACACAGCAAAACCGGCCGGGGCGGCGGCCAGTTCCTCGAAGAGGTACGCGGCGGCTGCGGCGTCTCCCACCTCGGCGGCGAGTTCCGCCCGGGCGGTGTCGATCGTGGGGGCGAGTCCGAAGGTGTCGCGGGCCCGGACCAGCGAGGCGGCACGGCGGGTCCACGAGGCGCGGGACTCATCCGTGGTGCCGTGTGACCAGAAGATCTGCGCGGCGGCACGTGCTGTGGCCGGGTGTCGGAGGAGTCCGGCGTTCTCGTGCAGTCTGAGTAGTGCGGTGAGGATCGCTGCCGCGTCGTGGTCGTGGACGCCACGCTCGTACCCCTCGTCGTAGGCGGCTTCGGCAGCCTGCCGGACGAGTGCGGGCAGATCCGCACCCGAGAGGGCGTCGGGTCCGTGCTCGGTGAGCAGTCGCGCGGCCAGGTGCTCGGCGCGGTAGACCTCGGACGATTCGGAGGGCAGCGATCGGTCCCAGTACGGCCGGGTCTCGGCGAACTCCGGGTCGGTGACCGGCGCGCGGTAGTCGGTGCCGGTGAGGGCGAACGCGAGCGTGTCCTCGTACGGTACGAGGGTCAGTTCGGGTGTCTGCCGGTTGACGGCGAAGGCGTGCCGGCCGAGGCGGATCGTGTCTCCGCCGTCCACGTACAGCTCGGTGCGGTCCCGCAAGGCGCGCCCGGCCTCCTGCCGGGCGGCCGCGAGCCGGCCGTCGAGCTCCTCGGCCCGTACCTGGTCGTCGAGTGCGCGCAGCTCCTCCGATGTGCGGCGGACCTTGGCGACCATGGGGTCCGAGGCAAAGTACGTGTGGACCGCGTCGAGGCTTTCCAGGGACGAGGCCCGGCGGTTGACGGCCTCCAGGACCCGCGTCGCCGAGTCCGCGAGCTGCTGGGCTCGGCGGGCTCGGGCGTCCTGGAGGGTCTGCCTGCGCGCCGAGAACGCCTCGTACACCTCCGTGCGCTTGTCGGCGATCTCGCCGAGGAAGCCGTCGTGCTCGGCGAAGCGCGACTCCAGGTTCTCCAACTGAAGCAGGAGGCGTGCGAGCTGGTCGTCGCAGGCCGAGGGGGTGTCGGCGGATGCCAGCGCGCCCGTGACCGTCTGGGCGAGGAGCGCGAACTCGGCGGCGAACTCGGCCTGTCCCTCCTGAGCGAGGAGTTCCCGGCGACGGGCGGAGAGCACCGCCCCCGCCCGGTTCGCCCCGCCCAGCACCTCCGCGATCCGCTCCAGGATCGCGGTGCGGACCGTCGCGTCGCCGATGTCGAGGCCGGCGACGACCTCTGTGAGCGTCTGGAGCCCGGTGGTCAGTGCCTCCAGCCGATCGGTGACCGGGCCCGCACCGGCGACGGTGGCGATCGCCTCGGCGTCGGCGGTGAGCCGCTCGACCTCTCCATGGTGACCGGCGAAGGAGTCCTCGCGCCCGAGGAACGCGACGGCGCGCTGCGCGGTGGAGGCGATGTCGGCTTCGACGTCCCCGGCCAGAACGTCGATGCGCTCCGTGTCGGCGTACCGCATCTCCTTCAGGGTCACCAGGTGGCCCTGCGCCTGCCGGAGTTCGGTGACGCGGCCGATCCACTCCTGGGCGGAGGCCGGCGCCTCGCCCCGGATCCGGCGTACCAGTCGGGCGATGTCCGCGGCCGACTCGGCCAGCGCGTCGGCGGCCTGCCGCGTCAGGGTCTGTACGGTCTCGAACTCGGCCAGCACCTGCTCGGCGGTGGTCCGCACTTCGCGCAGTGGGGTGAGCAGGTCGCCGGCCTCCGGGGCGCTGAGCCAGTGGTGCTGGTCGGTGGCGCGGGTGCAGGCGGCGAGCAGGGTCTCGTACACGCCGCTGGTCGGGGTGGTCTCGGTGACCTGGCGGGCGACGGACAGGCAGTCGGAGATGCCGCGCACCAGGTCGGCGTTGCCGATCCGGGCCAGCGGGCCGTTCGCGGAGGGCGCGACGTGGGTGGCGGAGACGTACGGGCTCTGCCAGATCTGCAGCGGGTGCACCCGCGTGGGCGCGTACGCCTCGCCGCGCAGGACCACCAGCGCGCCGTCGTCGAAGAGGGCGTAGCCGCGGCAGGAGAGCGGCGAGTCGATCTCCTTGCGGATCAGGTTGTACGGGAGGAGCAGGTTGCGGCCCTCGGCCCGGGCGTGGAACGCGTACAGCACGTCCTCGCCGTTCGGCGAACGCACAGCGCGCTCGAACTCCAGGTCGTCGGTGTCCGCGTCGAAGGTCTTCACCGCGCCGGTGGCCAGGCAGTACCCGCCGGGGAAGACGATGCCCTGGTCCTCGGGCAGCCGTCGGCAGGACTGACCGATGCCGTCGAGCCGGACCACGGTCTTCGTGACCGTGTTGAAGACCAGGTGGCGCCGCGTCTTCTCCTTGTACGGGCGGATACGCAGGAGGATCAGCGTGCCGACCGTGACGTGGGCGACCTCGGCATCCGCGAGGGACTGGAGCGGCTCGTCCACGGGCTCGGCGTAGATGCCGTCCCTGGTCTCGGTGTCGTTCTCCGTCTTGAGGGTGAGGGTCCCGCCGACGATGGAGACGAAGACCGTCCCGTCGATGGAGACGTGCGGGTGGCGGCCGAGGACGTGGTCGTCGCGGGTCGTCTCGGTCCACTCGAAGTCCTGCGGGGCGGGGAAGGCATGGTCGCGCTCGCCTCGGGCGTCCAGGAACTGTGCTTCGCCGGACGGGGTGAGGGTCCAGCGCAGCACGCGGATGTCGTCGGCCTGCTCGCCGATCTGGAACACGGCGAGCAGCCTGCCGTCCACATGGCGAAGCTGGAGCAGCCGCGCGCCCTGGTAGTACCGGTGCAGGGCCGAGAACTCGCGGATGAAGGCCGGGTCGTCGAGCAGGCCGGGGACAGCGCCGTCGGGGAGCCGGTTCAGCTCTCGGTCGTGGAGGGCGAGCACGTCACCGACGGCCTTCTCGGAGGTGAGGCCCGTGGAGGCATTGTAGGCGAAGAGCAGACGGTCACCGATGGCGACGATGTCACGCGGGACACAGTTGCTCTCGGTACGGATCCGTTCGGTGCCGGTGAGGGTGAGGTCGGTGGAGCCGAACTCCGTGACACGGGCCGTGTTCAAGATCTCCGCGCGACGGGCCAGCTCGGCGGCCTGCGCTCCGAGCCGGTCGCGCAGCACCTCGTACGTACCGGCGTCCAGCGTGGTCTCCATACCGGTCTCCATCTGCTCCAGCTCCTGTGTGTGCAAGGTGATTCAGGTGGCTGAGCCGCACCCCCGTGGCAGCTCAGCCACCTCCGACCGCTCCCCCGTGGGCGGTCAGTTCTTGGCGGCGCCGTTCAACGCCTGAGTGTCGACCGGGGCCGCTGGAGCCGCTCCGTCCAGGACGCCGGACTTCATGACCTTCGCAAGGAGTGCGGACACGCTGAGGTTCTGCACGTCGGCCGTGGAAAGGGAGCCGAGCACTTTGGTCAGGTCCTCGGTGAAGTCCGAGGTGCCGTTGAGCCACGAGCCTGCGAGGGCCTGCGCAGTCTGCGAGGAGTCCATGAAGCCGTCGACCGACTTGCCGAGGGCGATGGACTGCACGAGGCGGTCGAGGAAGACGGACTCCCCGCCGACGATGGTGATGTCCGCGTGCTCCAGGCCGGTCGCCAGGACCGTGGCCTGCGCCTCGGCGACCTGCCGCTGGACTTCGAGCCCGGCCAGCCGGATGTCCTTCTCGGCCTCCAGACGCAACCGGTACTCCTCGTGGCCGCGCGACGCCTCGTCGAGCGCGGCCATCGCGGCCGCCTTCTCGGTCAGTCCGGCCGCCTCGGCCTTGAGCTTCTCCCCGATCGCGGTCGCCTCGGCGAGCGCCTTCTCACGGGTGCCGATGGCTTCGGCACGCAGTCGGGCCTCGATGGCCTCCGCCTCGGCACGGCCGGCCTTCTCGATCGCGTCGGCCTCCTTCTCCCGCACCTGCACGGCAGCGAGGCCGTCGGCAGCGGCCTCGGCCTGGACGCCCTCGGCGAGACGGATCTTGGCGCGGGCGTCCATGTCGGCGGCCTTGTTCCGGGCCTCCGCCAGGGTGAGTTCCTCGGCCGCCCGGTGGACGGCGGCCTGCTCGGCGGCCTCGGCGGCCTTGATGTCCTTGACGAGCTTCTCCTGCGCCTCGGCCTCGGCAGCGATGATGACGGCCTGCCGGTCGCGCTCAGCCTCCTCGACCGCCCGCAGTCGCTTGATGGACTCCTCCTGCTCGGCAACCGTGCGGTCGACCGCGATCCGCTCGCGGATCACCTCGGCGATGTCCCGGCGCTCGACCTCGACCTCCTTCTCCGCCGAGATACGGGTCAGTTCGGTCTCCCGGTCCCGGGCGATGACCTCCAGAAGGCGGTCCTTCTCGATCCGCTCGTTCTCGACGGCGATGACCCGCTCGCGGTTCTTCTGCGCGACCGCCACCTCACGGGCCTGGTTCTCGCGCTGAATGCCGAGCTGCTCCTCGGTCTTGAGGAAGGCGCTCTGCGCCCGCAGCCGCTCCTCCTCGACGACCCGAGCAGTCTCGGCCTCTTCCCGGGCCCGTACGGTGTCGATCTCCCGCTTCTGCTTGATCTCGGCATCCGCCTGGCGGCGTTCCAGCTCCAGGATGGCCTCGCGGGCGTCGACGTTCTGCCGGGTGATCTCCTTCTGCTCGTGCTGGCGGAACTCGTTGGTACGGACGTTCTCGACAGCCGTCAGCTCGGTGATCTTCCGTATGCCCTGGGCGTCGAGGATGTTGCCGGGGTCGAGCTGGGTGAGCGGAGTCTGCTCCAGGTAGTCGATGGCCGCGTCCTCCAGGCTGTAGCCGTTGAGGTCGATGCCGATGATCTCGATGATCCGGAACCGCAGCTCCTCGCGCTTGGTGTAGAGGTCGGTGAAGTCGAGCTGCTTGCCGACGGTCTTGAGCGCCTCGGAGAACTTGGCGTTGAACAGCTCCTGCAATGTCTCCTTGTCGCTGGCCCGCTGGGTACCGATGGCCTGCGCGACCTTGATGACGTCCTCGACGGTCTTGTTGACCCGCACGAAGAACGAGATCCGGATGTCCGCACGGATGTTGTCCCGGCAGATCAGCCCATCGCGGCCCGTCCTGCTGATCTCGATCGTCTTCACCGAGATGTCCATGATCTCGGCCTTGTGGAGCACGGGCAGAACGACCTGCCCGGTGAACGTGACGTCGACCTTTCGCATCTTGGACACGATCAGCGCCTTGCCCTGCTCCACCTTGCGGAACAGCCGGCTGAGCACGAACAGGAGAGCGAGGGCGGCGAGCAGGGCAACGGCGACGAACACGCCGATGCCCACGGTGATGGCATCCATGAGAAGTCCTCGGGTGAGGTGAAGTGTGGTGGGTGGAAGCCCGGAAGAGCACGACCGACGGAGTCAGGTCAGGTCGGCGACGTCTTCCCGGGAAGGCCCGGGTTCGTCAGGGAAGAGCGCGGCAAGCGGTCGTACGAGGCGACGCGTCACACGCCAGGAGACGAAGGGCGCGAGAAAGAGCAGGAGCAGGGAGAGCAGTGGGGGCAGCGCGCCTGGCAGAGCGGCAGCTGCGAGCAGCACGGCGCCGGACAGGCTCAGAAACCAGCCGACGGCGACGAAGATCGAGGCCGCCACCGCGACGGGCAGACCGGCGAGGTGCAGCGCGTCGGTGTCCACGTCGGAGTCGAACGCGTCATAGCCCGCCGCACCACAGAGCACCAGCAGCCAGAAGCCGACGACCACGACCAGCGCCGCGGTCAACAGCAGCGTGGGGAATCCGACGGCGGCGTTCAGCAACTCCCCCATGGTCTACCCCCTGACGCGTGACAGCTTCCGGCCCCCGGCATCGGCTCTCCACCCACACCCCCGGCAGGCCCATCGTGGCACCGCGAGTGCGTCTCGCACATTGCCGTCGTCCGGCAGCCTTAACGCCTTCTTGATGCCGGTAGGAGCCCCCTCGACGGAGCCATGGCACCCTTGGTCTCCGCGCGTCAGGAACTCATCAACGACGCAACGTGTAGTCGGGGAGGGACCGTGACGGAACGGGAGTCGGCCGAGGAGTACCTGGAGGGGTACGCCGAGATCCTGAAGGGCGTCTGCGTCACCGGACGAAGGCTGACGCGCGAGGAGCTGGAGGGGCTGCGCGCCCGCGGCGAGCGAGCCGCCGAGGCCGGCATGGGTCTGCGCGCTCTCGTCCGCGCCCACCTCTCCGCCGCGAGGGCGACCAACTCCGAGCTGCCGCAGGGGGCTCACGACCACCTTCTGGCAGCCGTCGAGCAGGCAATCGACGCTTTCGCTGAAGGGCACGAGCGGGCACAACGCCTGGCGGTACGTCAGGAAGAGGCGGCGCGCCGCGAGTTCATCGACGACCTGCTGTATGGACGCAGCGATCTCGGCCGCCTGGCCGAGCGCGCCGAACGCTTCGGGCTGCTCCTCTCCCACGCCCACGCCGTGGCCGTCGCCCAGGGACCAGAGCCGTACTCCGACGGATTTCCGGTCTCCCGCAGCGTCGAGTCCTCGCTCGTCGCCCGCTTCGGCAACCGCCGCATCCTTCTCACGACCAAGGACGGCCGGCTGATCTGCGTCGCGCCCGCCGACGAGCCCGACGTGCTCACCCACTTCGCGAAGCAGGCATACGCCGCCACCGACGGCGGCCAGGTCGCGATCGGCCGCCCCCACTCCGGAGCGGGAGGAGTCGTCCACTCCTACGAGGAAGCCCTCAACGCGCTCGACCTCGCCGCCCGCATGGACCTGAACGACCCCGTCCTGCACGCCGCGGACCTCCTGGTCTACCCAGTCCTCACCCGCGACCGGCAAGCGATGGCCGACCTGGTCCTCAGCGTGCTCGGCCCACTCCAGCAGGCCCGCGGCGGCGCCGAGCCGCTCCTCAACACCCTTACTGCGTACTTCGACACCGGCTGCGTGGCCGCCGAGGCCGCCCGACGCCTCTCCCTGAGTGTCCGCGCGATCACGTACCGGCTCGACCGCATCCACCGACTGACGGGCGCCGACCCGGGCGACCCCGCCCAGCGATACACCCTCCAGACCGCCGTCGTCGGAGCCCGCCTCCTCGGGTGGCCCGACCAGGAACTCTGACCGCTGGGGGCGCCGAGACAGCGCCGGACGGGCACACTGACGGTAGGAGTTCCACAGCAGCGGTGGAGGCGGTCACCATGAGTCACCCCGCAGACGACGAGCGCATCCTTGCCGAGATGGAGCACGGACTCGCCCACGACGACCCCGCCCTCAGCGCCACGATGGAGACGCTGAACCAGCAGTTCCCAGAGCAACCGGAGCGCCCTGTCAAGGCTCGTTCCCGGCGCGACCCCCGACTCGTGACGGCGGTCGTCCTGGCCGTCATCGCAGTGCTGGCGCTGATCCTGACAGCCGCCCTGAGCACAAGGCCCGCGCCACCCGACGGGGAGGTCACCCGGCCGGCGGCGCACTCTGCCGTGGTGACCACACACCGGTGATCGAGTTCAGCGACGCTTCGACCGCGAGGAACGTGCCAGGTGGTCGTAGAGGATCACCAACGCGATGCTCATGGCGACAAGCCCCAGAGCCGTGTACGCACACACCGAGCGCACGCCGGTCGACGCACCGGCCAGGCGTGCTACCTCGTCGGTGAGCACCGCTCCGTACAGGGCCACGCCCGCCACGCCGAGCAGGGGCACGGGTCCCTCGGACCACCGCAGTCTGCCGGGTCTCCAGCCCCGGAGAAGGGCGACGCTCGGCGTGAGGACAAGGACGGCCCCGACGGCCAGGAGTGTCCAGCCCACCCACGGGCTCACGCCGACGCTCCCTGTGCAGCGCCGTTCGCGCGCACACGGTGCCGACGCATTTCGAACGTACCTACCAGTGCGGTGGCTGCGTTCAGGGGGAACGCAAAGGTCTCGGCGACGACGGTCGTGCCGGTCGCCCGGCTGAGGCTCGCGGCCAGCGCGGCGCAGAGCAGGAGCGCGGGCAGTACGCGGCGCCACCGTGGCAGCTCAGTGAGGCGCAAGACCCGTACGGCGATGACGGTGTTGAACGTCAGGAAGGCGAGCGCCCACAGGGCGAGCACGACGAGGGTGAGAGGCATGGTGGCTGCTTCCGGGCAGGCGGACGACTGTGCCGACCAGACTTCCCGGCTCACCAGCAGTGGATCCTAGCGGTCAGGGCAGATCTGTGAACGCCTCCACGGCCTGGGTCTTGCCCGTGACCACGATGATGTCGCCCTTCTCGACAACCGTCTCGGCGGTCGCATAGGTGAAGTCTTCCCCGGGCCGCTTGATGCCGACGACGGTCACGCCGTACTCGCTGCGGACCCGGGAGCGTCCCAGAGGCTGTCCAGTGGCCACGCCCGGTGCGACGGTCTTGACGAGGGCGTAGTCGTCGTCGAACTCGATGAAGTCGAGCATCCGGCCGGTGACGAGGTGCGCGACCCGCTCGCCCATCTCGTGTTCGGGCAGGACGACGTGGTGGACGCCGAGGCGTTCGAGGATCTTGCCGTGCTGGCGGCTGATCGCCTTGGCCCAGATGTTGGGGACGCCGACTTCGAGGAGGTTGGAGCTGACCAGGATGCTGGCCTCGATGTCGGTACCGATGCCGACCACGGCGCTGGTGAACTCGTGGACGCCGAGCTGGCCCAGGACGTCCGGGTCGGTGGAGTCTGCGACGACGGCGTGGGTGAGCAGGTCGCTGTACTTCTGGACGAGCCGGGCGTCGGTGTCGATGCCGAGGACGTCCCAGCCCCGGTGCATCAGCTCGTTGGCGAGGGAGAATCCGAAGCGGCCGAGACCGATGACGGCGACACGTTGGTCTGTGGCCACCTGGTGCTGCTCGGTCAGCCGCCGGCGCCGGCGCTTGCGCAGGTTGTGCAGGTAGTTAGCCAATGACGGGTCGCTCCTCGGGCAGTTCGTAGCGTCGTGTGCGCTCGCGCAGGGCGAGTGCCGACACGAGGGTGATGGGGCCGATGCGGCCGATGAACATCAGGCCGACGAGGATGAGCTGCCCGATCGCCGGGAGGTCGGCCGTGATGCCGGTGGACAGGCCGACGGTCGCGAAGGCCGAGACCACCTCGAAGAGGACGACGTCCAGCGGCTCCTCGCTCACCGACAGCACGGCCAGGGTGGCGGCCATGACCAGGCCCACGCCGAGGAGCGCCACCGTGAGCGCCTGGCGCAGCACATGCGGGGCAAGGCGGCGGCCGAGGACGACCGAGTTCGGCTCGCCGCGTACCTCGGCCAGGATCGCGGCCGCCAGGACGGCGAAGGTGGTGACCTTGATGCCGCCGGCCGTTCCCGCGCTGCCGCCGCCGATGAACATCAGGGCACACGTCATCAAGAGCGTGGAGGAATGCAGTGCGCCGATGTCGAGGGAGTTGAAGCCGGCGGTGCGGCTCATCGAGGAGTAGAAGAAGCTGTTCAGGAGCTTGCCCCACACGTCGTACACGCCGAGCGTAGCGGGGTTGGTCCACTCCAGCAGGCCCGTGAGCACCGTCCCGACCACCAGCAGGACCATTGACGTGATGACCGTGAGCTTGGTGTGCAGGGTCCAGTTCCTGCGGCCCGTGGTACGCGCCCGGTTGCGGTGGCGCAGCAGCTCCAGCATGACCGGGAACCCGATGCCGCCCAGGATGACGGCGAGCGCGATCGGCAACGTGACCCACGGGTCCTGGGCGTAGCGGGTGAGGCTGTCGGCATGCAGACCGAACCCGGCGTTGTTGAAGGCCGACACGGCGTGGAAGTACCCCAGGTACGCGGACTCGTCGAAGCCGTAGTCGTACCCGAAGCGGAACCGCAGCGCGAGGAAGGCGCCGACGGCGAGCTCCACCGCCAGGGTCGTGCCGGCCACGCCGAGGAGGACCTTGCGGACGTCTCCGATGCCGAGGCTCTTGGTCTCCGCCTGCGCGGTCAGCTGCATGCGCAGCCGCAGCCGGCCCGAGACGAGGAGGGCGAGCAACGAGGCCATCGTCATGATGCCGAAGCCGCCGACCTGGATCAACGCGAGGATGACGCCCTCGCCGAAACCACTCCAGTACGTGCCGGTGTCGACGACCGCGAGGCCGGTCACGCACACAGCAGAAGTCGACGTGAACAGCGCGGTCAGCAGGTCGGTGGCACCACCGTCCTCGGTCGCGAGCGGCAGCATCAGCAGCATCGTGCCGACCATCACCACACCCGCGAACCCGAGGACCACCGTGCGGGCGGGGTGTGCCGTGAAGAGCGCTCGTGCGCGCTGGGGCGCGGTCACTACCACCGGCGCTGTCCTCTTCCCGCGAGTTGATGCTGATGTGATGTCAAGAGAGCGTCATTGACCGGCGCAACAGTACCTCCGCGCCCGTGGGGGACGAGCGACCGGCACGATGGCGGCACGGGTGCTCGGTTCTACGCTGTGGCGATGCGATCGATCTACCGCGGCCCGGCCGCGCACGACCAGGTGCGCGACTGGTGCGAGAAGCGCCTCGACGCGTGGCCGGTGCCCCACACCCGCTCGCATGTCGACACCTCTGCGGGAGCGACTCATGTGACGACGGTGGGGGCTGCCCCGACTCCAGGGACTCCGAGCATCGTCCTCGTACCGGGGACGAACATGAACGCAGCTGTCTCCCTGGACACGCTGGAGTCCCTGTCAGGTGTCGGTCAGGCAATCGCGGTGGATGTTCCGGGGCAGCCCGGTCTGAGTGCGGATGTTCGTCCCGGGCGCGACCGTACAGCGTGGTACGGGCGCTGGCTGACACAGGTCGTGGACCAGGTGGCGCCCCAGGGTGCGGTGGTCATGGGGCATTCGCTGGGCGGCGCGATCGCACTCGCCTGCACCTCGGAGCGGATCACAGCCCGGGTCGTCGTCTCCCCTGCGGGGCTGATCAGGCTACGGGTCAGACCCGCCGTCCTCGGGGCGACGCTCCCGTGGTTGCTGCGTCCCACTGTTCACCGCGCCGAGCGACTTCTACGGCACATGACGGCCCCCGGTACTCGGCCACCGCATGCCTTGGCCGACTGGATGGCGCTCGTGGGCACGACGTGCCGCAGCAGCCTCGCTCCCCGGCCTCTGCCGCGATCGGCGCTGACGGCCGCCCGGACTGCTCCGGTCTTCGTGATCGTCGGGGCACACGACACCTTCCTGCCGGCCTCTGCGCTGCGTCGCGCCGCACGACGCCTGCTCGGTGCCGATCTCCTTGTGATCGGCGATTCTGGGCACCTGGTCCTGGACGAGGCGGTGGAGCGAGCCGCCATGGTCGTTTCTGAGGCGCTCGGCGCGCGTTAACGGCATCAAGAGCGCGTAAAGATTGCCGGACTCCGGCAGTGAACTCCCGTGCGGTTCGGTGGGAACATCCTTTAACGGCAGAAGCGGCACCGCATCTGCGTGCGAGCCGAGGGGACAGTGACATGACGTGGTTTCTCGGCCTCGGCACCGCGGGACTCGTGCTGCTCGTCCTTGCCCTCGTCCTCGACGGTCTGTTGGAGGGGGTCTTCGACGGACTCGGCTCGGGACTGGACGGGTTTCTGTCACTGCCGGTGATCGCCGGTTTCGTGTCGGCGCTCGGGTTCGCGGGGGCGATCACGATGGGGGTCACCGGTACGGGGGCGGGGGTCGCCACCGGTGCGGGCGTGGTCGCGGGGGTCGTCGTGGCCTGGCTGACGGGGAAGTTCAGTCGGGCGCTGATGCGCGACGGTGCCGCGCCCGCGCCGAAGGGCGAGGACCTGACCGGGAGTTCGGGGTCGGTGGTCACCGCCATTCCGGGGGACGGCTATGGCGAGGTTCTGCTCTACCTGGCCGGCCAGCCGGTGAAGTACGCGGCGAAGGCGTCCGGTCCGGTTCCGCGTGGCGCCGAGGTGTGGGTCGAGTCGGTGCTCTCGCCGACCTCGGTCGTCGTACGTCCCGTCGAGCGCTGACCGCTGCCCCCGACTTGCTCTGTTTCTGTGGCTCCACTTTCAAGGGATGTGCTCATGAGCCCTGTTCTCACCGCTGTGGTGGGCATCGTCGTACTCGTCGTCCTGCTTGGTCTTGTGGTCATCACGCGCTACAAGGTCGCGGGGCCCAGTGAGGCGTTCATCATCACCGGCCGGCGCGGCAAGCAGGCCACCGATCCGGCCACTGGGCGGGTCTTCACCGACAACAGCGGCCAGAAGGTCGTGGTCGGCGGCGGCGTCTTCGTCGTGCCGTTCGTGCAGCAGAAGTTCACCCTCGACCTGTCCAGCCGGCACATCCCGGTCGCCGTGCGCGGCGCGGTCACGCTGCGCGGTGTGAAGGCCAACCTGGAGGGCGTCGCGATCGTCAAGGTCGGCGGGACGGAGGACTCGATCCGGGCCGCAGCCCAACGGTTCCTGATGCAGCAGGACGGCATCGTCGGCTTCACCCAGGAGGTGCTCTCCGGCGCGCTGCGGTCGATCGTCGGCCGCATGTCGGTCGAGGACATCATCCGCGACCGCGCCGCCTTCGCCGGACAGGTCGCCGAGGAGGCCGAGGCCAGCCTCTCGGGCCAGGGCCTGGTCCTGGACGCCTTCCAGATCCAGGACATCACCACCGAGGGCTCCTACCTGGAGGACCTGGGCCGGCCTGAGGCCGCCCGCGCCAAGCAGGAGGCGGACATCGCCGAGGCCGTCGCCCGGCGTGCCGCCGAGCAGGCCCGGCTCAAGGCGGAGGAGGAGATCGCGATCGCCCAGCGGACCCTCTACCTGAAGCAGGCCGAGATCAAGGCCCAGACCGACGAGGCCGCCGCCCAGGCGAACGCGGCCGGTCCGCTCGCCGAGGCCGACCGCCAGCAGCAGATCCTCGCCGAGCAGGAGAAGGTCGCCGAGCGCCAGGCGGCACTGACCGACCGTCAGCTCGACACCCAGGTCCGCAAGCCCGCCGACGCCGCCCGCTACCAGGCCGAACAGGAGGCCGAGGCCCGCCGCATCGCCCTGGTCAAGGAGGCCGAGGCCGACGCCCAGCGCTCCCGCCTGACCGGTGAGGGCGAGAAGGCCCACCGCGCCGCCCTGGCCGACGCCGTACGCATCGAGGGCGAGGCCCAGGCCGCCGCCATCGCCGCCAAGGGCTCCGCCGAGGCCGAGGCCATGCGGAAGAAGGCCGACGCGTTCGCCCAGTACGGCGACGCCGCCGTCCTGCAGATGCTCGTCGAGGTCCTGCCCCAGGTCGTCGCCAAGGCCGCCGAACCCCTCGCCGCCATCGACAAGATGACCGTCATCTCCACCGACGGAGCGAGCAAGCTCTCCCGCACCGTCACCGACAACGTCGCCCAGGGTATGGAACTCCTCTCCTCCACCACCGGCGTCGACCTGGCCGCCCTCCTCCAGGGCATCACCGGCAAGGCGGAGCCGGCGGCCGTGCCGGCCGCGAGGAGCGCGCAGGTCGAGATCACCGACTGAGACACGAGTCCGACGGGGGGACGGCGTGAGAAGAAGCTTCAAAGTGCACGCGGGGCTGCAGCTGGCCCTGGCCATAGTGGCGTTGTCCGCGGCCGCCTATAGCGCCGTCCCCTACCTACCGCCGTTCGCCGGCGAGGGGATTCTTCTCGGTATCGGGTTCGCTCTGCTTTTCCCGCTCCACGCCGCGACGATCTTCCGCAGCATCGCGCTCGAGTTCCGCGTCAGGGGATACGCGAGCAACAAGACGAACCAGTGGCGTGCTCTGAAGTCCCTTCCGGGCCGGGTGCACGTCCTGCTCGTGGGACTGGGTCTGGCAGGGGCCGGCCTGCTCTCCGGAGCGTTCTCGGACGACTCGGGCCTCCAGGCGACCGATGCCGTCCGGGGCCGCTACTACGCCGTCGACACCACCGACCCTCAGCGGCAGAGGATCGAGGTCACCGGAAGCCAGTACGAGGCGCTGAGCAAGCAGGGCCAGAGGACGATGTTCGCGATCTATGGCCTCATAGCGGCCGGCGGTGGCGGCCTGACCCTCGTCTTCGCGAAGCTGGAGAACTGGGCAGGACGGCCGTGACGCGGGCTCCGCGACACGGCAAGCCGTACGACACAAGACGGCTGCGCATACGCGCCGTACTCATCGGGCTCGCCGGAGTGTCAGCCCTCATCGCAGGCACCGTCCTGTTCGCGTGGCTCCCCTATGCGGTGGCAGAGGAGCGGGCGTTCCGCGCGGCGACCGAGTGCCACGGGGCGGCGACGAGGGACTGCCTGTGGGCGGCCTGGTACACCGTCAAGTCCGTTCAGGTGCACCGCGGCAAGAACCGGGGCGGACGGGTCGTGGTCTCGGGGGCCGACGAAACAGCCGGCGAGGCGGAGTTCTCCGGCGTCGGTGACTTCTTGGATCAGGTGCGCCCGGGCGATCGGGTCGCGGGCACGATCTGGCGCGGCCGGATCATCGTCCTCTCGAACGACCGGGCCGCGCAGCGGACCAACTCCCACCCGGCTGGCGACTCTCAGTTCGCCGCCGGGACCGGCACCGCCCTCCTGCTGGCCGGAGGACTCGGTGTCCACGTGTCGCAGTGGTCGCTCAGGTACCAGGAGGCCGCCGCGTGGCGCCGGAAGCCGGCTGCACTCGGCAGCAGCACCTGGGCGGTGGGCCTGCTGAGCGCCTGGTCCTTCCTCCTGCCGCTCCTCCTGCACGGCCGGAGCACAGACCTCGGCGTCTACTTCGCGCTTTGGACACCCGCCGCCCTGGCCGCGTGCGCGTTCCTGATCCACATCGGCCGGCGAGGTCAGACGCCTCGCTGATGGCAGCCGCAGGACATTCCCGGCGCAGAACCTCAGGGCAATGATCGAATCAGTGCGTTCACGACGTCATAGGGGGAGACATGGCGGCACTGCCGCAGCAGGGGAACGCGGAGGCACGGGCCGGCGGGCACATGGTGGTCTGCGGCGACGACGGGCTCGCCCGCCGGCTGGCCGACGAGCTGCGGGAGGTCTACCGGCAGCGGGTCGTCCTGGTCCTCACCGGAGAGCAGGCCGAGGTGGGGACCGCCGAGCGGGTCACCGCACCGGCGGGCACGACGAGCGGGGGCACCCTCGTGCCCGTACACGTGATGACGGCGCAGGCTCCGACGGAGGAGACGCTGCTGCGGGCCGGAGTCGACCGGGCGACCGCGCTCGCGCTGCTGTACGAGGACGACGAGACGAACCTGCGGGCAGCGCTCACCGCCCGCCGGCTCAACCCGGGGCTTCGGCTGGTGGTCCGCATGTACAACCGGAAGCTCGGCCAGCGACTGGAGGAGCTACTCGACCAGGCCGCCCTCGTGCACTCCCCCGGCATGGAACGGGCCGTCCTCGACGCCTCCACGACCGTCCTCTCCGACGCGGACACCGCGGCCCCCGCCCTCGCCGCCACCGCCGTCGCCGGCACGAGCAAGGTCGTCCAGGCCGACGGCGTGCTCCTGCGCGCAGCCGAACGCACCCCGCCCGGACGCGGCGAGGTACCGGACCCCGGCCTGTGCACCCTGGCGCTGCTGTCGTCCACCACCGCCGACCCGGCGGGCGCAGAAGGCTCGGAGGCCAGCGGGCCGCAAGGCCCCGTCCTCCTGCCCGACGACCGGACCGCGGCGGGCACCACCGGGCGCGGCAGCGTTGTCCTGGAGACCGTCCGATACACCGGTCCCGCCCTGCCCGCACGGCGCCTGGCCCGCCGTGGGGCGCCGCTGCGCGACCTCTTCTCCAGTCGCCTGCGCTGGGCGCTCGCCGGCATCGTCGCCACCGTCCTCGCCCTGACCCTCACCACCACAGCGCTCACCGACGCCGACCCGGTGCACGCCGCCTACATCACGCTGCTCGACCTGTTCTCCATCAACGACCCCGCCATCGACGCGTCGGCCACGAACCAGATCCTCCAACTCCTGACCGGGCTCGTCGGCCTCGCGCTTCTCCCCCTCCTCGTCGCCGGAGCGCTGGAGGCACTCGGCACCTTCCGGAGCGCGGGCACCCTACGCCGCCCGCCCCGCGGCCTGTCCGGCCATGTCGTCCTGCTCGGACTCGGCAAGGTCGGCACCCGCGTCCTCGCCCGGCTGCGAGAACTCGACATCCCGGTCGTCTGCGTGGAGGAGGACCCCGACGCCCGCGGCATCCCCCTCGCCCGCAGCCTCCATGTGCCGGTCGTCCTCGGCGACGTCACGGAGGAGGGCGTGTTGGAGGCCGCCAAGGTCCACCGGGCTCACGCACTGCTCGCCCTCACCAGTGCGGACACCACCAACCTGGAGGCTGTCCTCTACGCACGTACGGTCAAGACCGATCTGCGCGTGGCCATGCGCCTGTACGACGACGACTTCGCCACCGCCGTCTACCGCACCCTGCGCACCGCCCACCCCGACGCCCTCACACGCAGCCGCAGCGTCACCCACCTCGCCGCCCCCGCCTTCGCCGGCGCCATGATGGGCCGCCAGATCCTCGGCGCCATCCCCGTCGAGCGCAAGGTCCTGGTCTTCGCCGCCCTCCTCGTCGCCGGACACCCCCAGTTCGAAGGACGTACCGTCTCCGAAGCCTTCCGTCCCGGCGCCTGGCGCGTCCTCGCCATCGACACAGTCTCCCCCGCCGCGCGCCGCCCCGACCTCGCCTCCGCCCACCACGACGGCGAACAGCCACAACTGCTCTGGGAACTCCACCCGGGCTACGTGCTACGACCAGAGGACCGCGTCGTCATCGCCTCCACCCGACGCGGCCTCGCGGAACTGCTGGGGAGACAACCTGCGGGCAGCAGCTCCTGAGCTGTATCAGCCGGACGCGGGAGAAAGGAGTGGGCTCAGCGCCGCCGTGACCGTCCGCCGCACAGGACCGGAAAGGTCATGTAGCGAGCTCACGCTCCGCGGCGAAGCCACCGAACGCGAACGGCTGGCCGAAGCGGAAGCGGCGCGGCGAGCGCATCCGCTGGGAGGCCGCGATGGAACAAGCCCGCGTCAAGCAAGCAGAGGCGTTCCGCGTCAGGCACTCCGAAGCGCGGGGAGCGGCATAGCGCCACGCCACCCGACTGGACCGGTACGCGAGCGCCGCGCGCACGCACGTGCCAGGGGGCCAGGCCAGAACCGAAGCCGAAGCACGGATCAGTTTGGCGGCAGCCCCGTGGAGCGCCCCGTTCGTGTGTCCGGTCAGCCGCCCCCAGGTGTTTCAGGGCTCACACTCTCGGTCCCGGGGTCGTCCTCCCGGTCGGTCGCCAGTGCGGTCGGCAATGGCAGGCCGTACTTGTCGCACAGGAATCGGGTCTGGCAGTACCGCTGGGCGTCGGCGGCCACCCTGCCGAGGACCGCGGAATTCATGCCGGCACCGATGAGGACGCCCACGAACGGCACGACCTTGGCGACGTTCTTGACCGGCACCCTGGAGCCGGCCGGGCCCAGCTGCTGCATCAGCTTCTCGAGGGCTGCCAGGAGGCGGTGGTCCTGGCGGAGCTTCTGAGACCACTTGATGCGCCCTTTGATCGCGTTCGCCGCCTGCGCGGTCTCACGCAACGGCTTGGCCTTGGCCGCCTGCACCATGAAGGACCGCTGTACCAGGCGTTGGATGAAGTCCTGCTCCTTGGGGTCCTTGGCGTCGTAGCCGTAGGAGTACGCGATGCGCGACGCGATCGACGTGCTCAGGACCTGGATGACGAGAATGTCCGCTGTCATCGCCACGGGGATACCGGCGACGGGCACCATGGCCAGCAGGCCCATGGCGCCACCTTCGAACGCGCCCGCGGTGCGCCACTTGAGGGTGTTGCGGGACAGCAGCCGGTCGCAGACCTTGAGATCCTGCTGCCGTAGTTCGGCGAAACCGTCGAGTTCGATGCCTTGCTTGCGGGCGAGCTTCTCGACGTTCTTCGGGTCGTTGAGCTCCATGGCCCAGTCGTTGACCAGCTCGAGCAACGCTGCCGCTCCTGCGAGCGCCGGTCGCATGGCCTTGTCGGCGACCGCGTCGCCTGCGCGACGGATCGGTTCTGCGACCGTCGCCGGCACAGCGTCCGCGACCCGTCTCATGGCGTTTCCAGCGGCCTCACCGCTGCGACCGAGGGCGGCGCTGGCCCAGTTCGGCAGACCACGGCGGTTGTTGCGCCCCTGCCAGTGCTCGTTGAGCGTGTCCCATACCTGCGCCTCGTACTCGCTCATCGGGGTTGCGGCGTCGACGAGTGGATCGGCGTACGTAGTCATTGAGGTTCTCCGTATCCCCTGTGATCGCCGGGTCCACGATGCCTGCCGGAACGGCACGTGGGTGGAGCCGCAGTGCCGGGGGCGACGTCCGAAGTCGGCCGCACCGCCACACGCTCATGCGCATGTTCCAGGAGTCCGGACACATCGCGCAGCAAAAGGGCGACAAACGACTGGAGTTGTCCACCCGGACGACGGGGCTAAGCGGGATGAACCGGCCGCCGCCGACCGCGCCGCACATCGTCACGACCACGTCGCAGCCCTGGCTCCCGGACCAGCGCTGACCGGGGCCACGGCTGCGGTGTCAGTCCGCCGAAGTATCCTTCCCGCCACCGCACACCGACTGTGAGGATCAACAGAATTGACCGGCCTGTCCGCTTTCCCGCTGCCCTTTCAAGCTTCCCGTTCCCTGGCGTTCGCGACGCCCCGAACGCTGCGGGAACTTCAGATGATCCAGTGCAGCGCTCACATTCGGGCGAAGCCGGGGTGGTTCGACAAGATGAACAACGCCGACATCGTCGCCAGGTGGACGCAGGAAGCGGTCGCCCAGGGCCTCACCGAGGCGCAGGTTCGTTACGTCCTCGCCGAACTCGTGCACTACGCCGCGCTGCGCGACGGACGGAACGGCGTCGAGGTGTCCGCCGTCGACGGGGTGTGGCAGGCGGACACGCTGATCGACGACAAGCTCAGGTCCCGGCTGCGCGAGGCGGTCCGGGTTCTGGAACAGGTCCCCGAAGCAGAACTGGACTGGCATCCCGGATCCGACGGCCAGGTACTGGATCTCGTTCATCCCTCACTGTTCTGCCTGGTGAGAGAGGTGAGCGGCGCGCCCGAGCGGGCCTGGGAGAACCCGACGAACCACTACTCGAAGTACGAGTTCTCGGAGAAGTTCCAATGGCTGCCCACGGACGTCGACGTCAGTGAAGACGGCGATGTCGCCTTCCGCTCCTACGTCAACAACGTCCACCCCGAGACCCATCACGAACTGGCCTCCGTCCTGCCGGACCTGTTCGCGCGCATGCGCCCGCTGCTGGAGAACGTGCTCACCGATCTGCGCCATCCGCGGCCCCTGCGGATCGAGGCCGATCCCTACGGGTGGTACGACTCGGAGCCGGAGTATCCGGACAAGTCTTCCTACAGCGATGCCGCGGCCCACGCGGAAGCCCTCCGGGCATGGGAAGCGGCCCAGGACGACTGGTGGGAGAACCGCCGCCCGGTCGTCCCGGACGCCCCGGCCTTCACCCCGCCCGAGGTGCCCGGTGAATCGGCCCGGGTCGACCTGCGCGGCCGCCGTCTCCAGGTCATCGTCAAGCTCGCCACCATTCATCTCACCCCGGACAAGCCCGAGTACCCGGGCGGTTCCTGGCATGTCGAGGGGATGCTGAACGAGCGGATCGTCTCGACCGGCATCTACTACTGGGACAACGAGAACATCACCGAGAGCCGGCTGAGTTTCCGGGCGGCACTCGACGACCCGAACTACGAACAGAACGACGACAACGGCCTGCGTGAGGTGTACGGCCTGGAGGACGAAGACGCACTGAACCAGATGCTGGGATCGGCGTCGACCCCGGCGGGCCGCTGCCTGGCGTTCCCGAACGTCCTGCAACACCGCGTCGACTCGTTCCGCCTCGCGGACCCCACCCGCCCGGGGCATCGCAAGATTCTCGCGTTCTTCCTGGTCGACCCGTCGGAAAAGATCGTCTCGACATCCGATGTGCCACCGCAACAGCCGTGGTCCCACACCTCGACCATGACGCTCGAGAAGGCCAAGAACTTCCGCGAACAACTCATGCAGGAACGCAAGTTCTTCGTCGACGAGCACAACGAGCAGCTCTACGAACGGGAGTTCTCCCTCTGCGAGCACTGATCCCGCGGCGTCAGTCCTGGTCGCGGGCGCGGCGGAAGCGGGCCAGACCGTCGACGAGCGTGACGATCGGGTCCGGGTAGTCGAGGGAGACGCCCAGCCGCCCGGCGAGCTTCCACGGTTCGTGGACCGACGGGGCTTCCAGACCGGAGAGTTCCGGGACCCAGCGGCGTACGTAGGCACCGTCCGGGTCGTATCTCCTGGCCTGGAGCACGGGGTTGAGGACCCGGTTGGGCCGGGTGTCGGTGCCCGTGCCCGCCACCCACTGCCAGTTCAGCTGGTTGTTGGCGACATCGCCGTCGACGAGCAGGTCGAGGAAGTGGCGGGCCCCGGTCCTCCAGTCGAGGTAGAGCGTCTTGGTCAGGAAGGAGGCCGCGAGCAGCCTCCCCCGGTTGTGCATCCAGCCCTCGTGGGTGAGTTGCCGCATCGCGGCGTCCACCACCGGATACCCGGTCCGCCCTTCCTTCCAGGCCCGCAGATCGGCCTCGGCCTGCTTGCCCTCGCGCCAGCGGTCGTGGCGCGGACGGTAGTCCTCCGTGGCGCTGTGCGGGCGGGCGTTCAGCACCTGGTGGTGGAAGTCCCGCCAGCACATCTGCCGTACGAACGCGTCGGCGCCGGCACCGCCCCGGGACCGCGCGCGGTGCACCACCTCGGTCGCGGAGACCGCGCCGAAGTGCAGATAGGGCGAGAGCCGGGAGGTGACGTCGCCGGCGAGGTCGTCGTGCCTGTCCTCGTACTCGTCGACGTGGCGCGACATCCATGCCGCGAGGCGCCTGCGCGCCTCCCGCTCGCCGCCGACGGCCAGTCCCTCGGAGACGGCGGCGATCGAGCCCCGCGACGGCACGTCGTCGGAGCGTACGGTGCCGGGCACCTGGACCGCCCGGGGAGCCGCGACCGGGGAGCGCAGCGACTCGGCCGACCACCGCCGGTGGTAGGGGGTGAAGACGGCGAAGTGGTCCGATCCACCGGGAGCGACGGCCCCGGCGGGCAGCACGGTGATCACCCCGTCGTGGACGTAGAGCCGGCGGCCGTCCGTCTCCAGGGCGTGCCGCAGGCGCTCCTCTCGTCGGCGTGCGAAGGCGCTGCAGCCCGCCGCCATGTGCACCTCGTCGGCGTCGACTTCGCGGACCACCGCGCACACCTCGTCCACCGTGTCGCCGTGCCGCACGACGAGTCGGCCGCCCCGCTCCCGCAGCCCCGCGTCGAGGTCGGTAAGGCAGTCGGCCAGGAACGCGAGCCGGTTGGGCGCGGCGAAGCCTGCACGGTCCACGGCGGGGTCGCGGACGAACAGAGGTACCACCTCGGGTGCCGATTCCAGCGCGGCGCGCAGGGGCGGGTGGTCGTGGAGACGGAGGTCCGAGGTGAACAGGACGACCGAGACGTTCATGGCACCACTCCTGGCGATCGAGCACCGGGGCGGAGGCGGGTACGCCCGGTGGACTTCTGCGCGTGCACTACGGTCCTCCTTCTGCGCACCGAGTGCCCGCGGATGCGGCTGCTCCTCGCGGCCGTGTCGTGGCGGGTCCGTGCGACCGGTCCCTTGGCCGTGCTCCATGCCCGCCGGTTCCCCGCGGTCCGCGCGACTCGTGCATCCGCCGACGCCCTTGGAGGGGAAGGAGGGGCGACCAACGCACGGCGGCCCTTCGGGCCGGACGAAGGAGGCGGCGAAGTGATCGTGGTGCGACGGAGCATGCTCCTCTCATGCCCTCTGGACGAGGCGGTCGCCTATCTGGAGGACTTCACCCGGACCGAGGAATGGGATCCGGGGACGGTGCGCTGTGCCAGGGTCGACGAGGGGCCGGTGCGGCCGGGCTCGTCCTGGCGCAACACGTCACGCTTCCGCGGGCGTACCAGCGAGCTCCTCTACCGGCTCGAGGCCCGGGAGCCCGCCCGCCTCATGTTCGTGGGGAAGAACAAGACAGTGACCGCGACCGATGACATGACCTTCGAGGCGCGGTCCGCCACGGAGACCGCGCTGACGTACGTCGGATCCCTCCGGTTCCACGGTCTGGCGAAGCTGGCCACGCCGTTCCTGCGGACGGAGTTCGAACGGCTCGGTGACGGCGTGACCGAACGTCTCCCGGCCGCGGTCACGGAGCACTACCGCTGATTGGTCCGGCCTCCGCGCCACGTTCCGGAGACCGCGTCGTGGCGCGGTCTCCGGAACGTCTTGACCGCCGCGTTCCCGCGGCGGTCATCGTTCAGTTCGGCATCAGCACGGTGTCGATCACATGGACGGTGGCGTTCGAGGTCGGCACATCGCCGCAGACGATCTTGGCGGTGCCGTTGACGGTGTAGGCGTCGCCGGAGCCGTCGGTCGTCACCGTGCCGCCCTGGAGCGTCTTGAACGAGCCGTCGGCCAGCTCCGCCTTGCCGACCTCCTCGTCCACGACGTGGTACGTGAGGATCTTGGTCAGGGCGGCCTTGTCCGCGAGGACCTTGTCCAGGTCCGCCTTCGGGATCTTCGCGAAGGCGTCGTTCGTCGGCGCGAAGACGGTGATGTCCTTGGCTCCGTTCAGCGTGTCGACCAGTCCGGCCGCCTTGACGGCCGAGACAAGCGTGGACAGTTCCGGGTTGTTCGACGCCGCGGTCGCGACCGGGTCGTCGGCCATACCGTCGACGCTGCCCTCGCCCTCTGCCGGGAGCGCGCTGCAGCCGGGCCCGAACGGGCCGTTCCCCTCTGCGGCCACAGCCTGCGGGGCCAGTACGCCCAGCGACACCGGGAGGGCGACGGCCGCGGCAGCTGCGGCGACACGGCGCATGACGTGCGAGGTGTTCATGATGCTTCCTCCTCGTGGGCAGGTCCCGGAACCGGGACCGGCCATGGGCTGGAATGGCACTCTCTGTAGGTATTCGCAGCGGCACCCCTCTCCGGATCAGGCGGGGGCAAGCGGATCGAGGTCGGCGAGGACTTCCCGGGCCGCGCGGGCTCCGGAGGCCAGCGCCCCCTGCAGCGAGCCCGTCGCCCGGTGGTCGCCGCAGACGTACCTGCCCGGCGCGAGACGAGTGGTCCGCGAGAGCTCCAGCGGCGGGAGCATCACGGGGAGGGCGTCGTGCACCGTGACGCGGTGCACGGCTTCCCAGGCCGCCGTGTCCGTGCCGTACACCTCGCCGAGGGCCTCGCGGACGGCCTCTTCCTCCGCCGGACCCGGCGAGCCGAGGACGGAGGTCGACACCAACGCCCGCCCGTCGGCGGACCAGCCACGCTGGGCCTCGGTCACGACGCAGGTGTTCAGGAACCGCCGGCGTGCATCGACCACGAGGGTCGGCTCGGCCAGGGGGGATCGCTCCGCCGCGTGGTAGAAGGTGGTGACGGTCCGGCCGGGTGGTACGTCGAGGCCGGGCAGCAGACGTCCTGCCGCGCTCTGCCCCGTGGCGACGACGACGGCCCGTGCCTTCAGCTCGCCTCCGTCGGCCGAGGCCACCCCGTCGGTGGTCAGCGAGGCGACCGGCGAACCGGTGCGTACGACTCCGGCGGGGAGCCCGGAGGCGAGCTGCGCGGGGACCGCGCCGATCCCGTCGGCCGGCAGACACAGCGTGCCGCGTGCCATGGACCGCCAGACGAGGTGGAAGAAGCGTGCCGAGGTCTCCAGGTCGTCCTCGAGGAACACCCCGGAGAGGAACGGCCGCAGGAGAGTCTCCACGAGTTCGGACGAGAGACCGGCATCGGACAGGGCGCGGAGGGTCGTGGCGTCGGGTCGCGTGCGCAGCCGTGAGGCGGGCAGCAGCGTGTCGCGCGCGGAGAGCACGCCCAGGGCCGCGAGGTCACGGGCGGAGGCCAGTCGGCCGGGCAGGAGGTCACGACTCTCCCGGAGACGCCGGGTGGGGTCGGTGAACCGGCGCGGCCCGTCGTCCGTGTGCACCAGTACGCCCGGAGTGAGCGGTCTCAGCCGGAGCATTCGCAGGTTCAGACGCCGCTTGACCTGCGGATAGGAGGTGTTGAACACCTGGAAGCCGCGGTCGGCGGTGAAGCCCGCGATCCTGTCGGTCCGCATCCTCCCGCCCACGGTGTCGTCGCTCTCCAGCACGCGCACACGTACCCCCGCGCCGACGAGGTCCGCCGCACAGGCCAGACCGGCCGCACCGGCCCCGACGACGACGACATCGATTCCACCGTCCGTCTTCCGCATCACCGTTGCCGCTCCTCTTCCTGTCCGGATGGCCCCTTCTGCACGCCGCGTCACACCGAGGCGCATCCGTACTTCCGTCATGGGGTGCCGTACGGATGAGCCCGCGGCGCACTCCCGTCCGGGGCGGGCAGGGCTCCGCGACGGACTCGCATCACTTGTGCGTCGTATCCTTGGTCGTATGAGCGAGACGGCAGCCGGCATCACGACAGGGGCCGTGGCGCGACGGCTGGGTGTCTCGCCCACCACGCTGCGGTCGTGGGACCAGCGTTACGGCATCGGCCCGGCGGCGCGTGAGGACGGGCGGCACCGGCGCTGGTCACCGGCGGACGTCGAGATGCTGGAGGCGATGTGCCGGCTCACCACGTCGGGCGTGCCGCCGGCCGAGGCCGCCCGGGTCGCCCGGGCGCGCGCCGGTCGACAGCCCGGGGAGCCGGCCGGGAAGCAGTCCCCGCGGCAGCCTCGGAAGGCGTCCGACCAGCCGGCCCCCGATGTGACGGCATCCGCGCCCGTGTCCGCGCACCCCCCGGGTTCCGGCAACGGGCTGCCCCTCGACAAGGTCCACCAGGAGTTCCGTGGACTGGCCCGGGCGGCGGTACGCCTCGACAGCCCCACCATGCACGCGTTGCTGCGCGATCTGGTGGCCGAGCACGGGCTCGTCGCCTCCTGGGAAGAGGTGATGGCGCCGACGCTCCACGCCGTCGGCCGCAAGTGGGAGTCCTCGGGTGACCGGTACGTCGAGGTGGAGCACCTTCTGTCCTGGCACATCTCCACGGCTCTTCGTCAGCTGATCGGATCCGCGAGTCCGCGCGGCCACGTGAATCCGGTGCTGCTGGCCTGTGTCCCCGGCGAGCAGCACACCCTTCCGATCGAGGCGCTGGCCGCCGGTCTGGCCGAACGAGGGCTGCCGACCCGTATGTTCGGAGCGGCTGTGCCGGCCGAAGCCCTGGACGCCGCGGTGCGGCGCCTGGGCCCGACGGCCGTCGTCCTCTGGTCGCAGGCGCGCTCCACCGCCAGTCACGCCCTGGCCCGGCACGTGGCGGACACCTCCTTCGGCGTCAGGGGTGCCCGGACCCATCCCCTGGTGCTCCTCGCCGGCCCCGGCTGGGCCGGTCGCGCCACCGCGCCGGGGATGCTCCGGCCCGGCGGCCTGCGCGAGGCGCTCGACATCCTCGTCCACCGGTGTACGGCCGGCCCCCACACCGACGCGGTCCGTCACGCGGGCGGTTGAGTCGGGTTCCCGGGGCGTCGCATCGGGTGTTCGGTCGGGCGAGTGGCCGGCCGCACGTCACCGGCGGGCGAGCAGCCGCGCGGTGAGTTCGGCGGTGCGACGGTGCCAGCGGGAGGCGCCGGCCAGCATGGCGTGCCCTCCGTAGGGCATCGGGACCCCGACCGCGTCGGCGCCCGCGCACCGGGCCCTGCGCACGAACCCCCAGGACTCCCGCGCGCTCGTGACGCGGTCGGTCTCGTCGTGCAGCAGGTAGATCCCCCGCCCTTCGAGGTGCTCGACGGGTTCCCCGGGCGGGCACCACGGGGCCAGGCCCACCACACCGCGGACCATCGGGTCCCGGGCGGCGCTCAGGGCGGCGCGGCCGCCCATCGAGTGGCCGACGAGGACGACGGGGACCGCGCCGAAGTCGTCCCGCAGCCGCACAAGGGCGGCCTGCGCGTCGCGAGCGGCGTCGCGGCGCTCTCCGTTCCAGCCGCGGTGCCGGTAGCGGACGTCGGCGACCAGGACGTCCCGTCCGGAGAGCACGCGTGCGACGGCCGCCGCGAACGGCCGCATGCGCAGGGCGGGGAGGTTGATGAGAGGCGGCGGCTCCAGCCCCTCGGACCGGCCGCCGTGCAGCAGGAGAACGGCCGCGACCGGAACCGCCGGCGCACTGCGCACGACCAGCGAGCCCTCCTCACCCCGCCGGAGCCCGAAGCCCGGGCCGTCCGTCATCCGGCCTCGCTCCCCGACGCGCCCGATCGGGGCGCACGGGGCCGCCGGCGGGGAGGCCGCGGCAGGAAACCGCTGGTGCGGGCCTCGTAGGCCGCGTATCCCGGACGCCCCTCCATATGGGCTTCCAGCAGCCGCTTTCCGCTCCCCCAGATGAGGAGTCCGCTCATGACCAGCGGCGACACAAGAGTGAGCGCGGCGGTCTGCGGGCTCGCGCAGGCGGTCAGGTACAGCCCCCACCAGACGAGGAAGTCGCCGAAGTAGTTGGGGTGACGGGTCCAGCTCCACAGCCCCTGGTCCATGATCCGCCCCCGGTTGGCGGGGTCGGACTTGAAGCGGGCGAGCTGATGGTCGCCCACGGTCTCGAAAGTGAGCCCCACGGCCCACAGCACGAGTCCGGCGACCAGCAGGACGTCCACGCCCCGGGGCAGGTAGGCCGCCGCCTGGACGGGGAGCGAGACGAGCCAGACGAGGGCGCCCTGCAGGAGGTAGACCTTGCGCAGCGCGTGGAGGGCGGGACTGCCGGGGGCGTGGGCGAGCATGCGGGCGTAGCGGGGATCCTCGCCGTGGCCGCGTCCCCGGCGAGCGATGTGGAGCGCGAGCCGCAGGCCCCAGAGAAGGGTCGCAAGGGTGACGGCGAGTCGGCGCCCGTCGTCCCCGTACCCGGCGGACAGCACCCAGGTGACCAGGGCGACGGCGGCGAACGCCAGGCCCCAGGCGATGTCGACGATCCGGTGGACGCCCTTCACCAGGGCCACGGCGAAGGTCACGAGCATGACGCCGAGAGCGGCACCGGCCGACACGGCCAGGTTCACGGCGAACGCGGACCATGTCATCGCGGCTCCTCCGGATCCTGACCGTCGGCGACCAGCCGGAGTTGGCGCACGTCGAGGTAGCGCGAGCGGAACCCCGCCTCGGAGTAGGCCAGGTACAGCTCCCACATGCGGCGGAAGACCTGGTCGAAGCCGAGCGCGCCGACCGCCTCCGACTCCGCGACGAACCGCTCGCGCCAGAGCCGTAGCGTCTCGGCGTAGTGGTCGCCGAACCCGGCGTCGTGGGTGATCCTCAGGCCGGCGGCGGCGCTCTCGCGGGCGATGGCCTCGGGGGACGGGATGAGACCGCCGGGGAACACGTACTTGCTGATCCAGGTGTGCGTACGGGCGGTGTCGAGCATCCGCTCGTGCGCCATGGTGATGGACTGGAGCGCAACCCTGCCGCCGGGCGCGAGGAGGCGGCGCAGGGCGCCGAAGTACGCGGGCCAGTACTCGGCACCGACCGCCTCGATCATCTCGACGCTGAGGACGGCGTCGAACCGCCCCTGGACCTGGCGGTAGTCACGGAGTTCGACGGTGACCCGCTCTGTGGCGCCCGCGTCCGCGATCCTTCGCAGGGCCAGCTCGCGCTGCTCGGCGGAGAGGGTGACGGTGAGGACGTCGGCACCCCGGGACGCGGCGCGGACGGCGAGTTCGCCCCAGCCGGTGCCGATCTCCAGGACCCGGGTCCCCGGGCCGACCCCGGCCAGGTCGAGCAGGCGGTCGATCTTGCGGTGCTGGGCGGCGTGGAACGCACGCGATGTGGCCGGGAGCGTGTCGAACACGGCTGAGGAGTAGGTCAGGCTCGGGTCCAGGAAGAGGGCGAACAGGTCGTTCGACAGGTCGTAGTGGCGCTGGATGTTGTCCCGGGCGCCGTCGAGGGTGTTGCGGTCGCGGTCGGGGCGCCGGTGCGCCCACGCACCCCGGAGGCGGCGCAGGGGGGCCGGTACGAGGTCGTCGACATGGGTGGCGAGGACGGTGAGCACGCCGACGAGGTCGTCGCTGTCCCACTCGCCGGCCATGTACGACTCGCCGAAGCCGATCAGGCCGTCGGCGCCGATCCGCCGGTGGAAGGCGCCGGGGTCGTGCAGGGTCAGCGTGGGTGGGCCGTCCCCGCTCGCGGCCGGGTGGGGAACGGTGGTGGGTGTGCTGCCGTTCCGTATCCGCAGCGGCAGGCGGGCGAGGGCGCGTTCGACGACGCGTCGGGCGATGGCTGTACGGAGGGCGGAGGCGCGCGGGAGGCGGGCGACGTCGGGCCAGCGCTCGGGGTCGACGCGCGGGTGGGCGGGACCGGTGGCGACGGGTTCGGGCGACGGGACGGTGACAGTCACAGCATGCCTTCTCGGGTGGGCGTCACGGGTCGGGGACGGACGGGAAGTCCCTTGAGGTACAGGCGGATTCCGTGCCACCGGATGCCTGCGCTGACGGCCGCGGTGGACCAGGGGTGGCGCAGCGCGGCGGTGAGCAGGCCGCGGGTGTCGGCCGGACGGCGTCGGCCTCGGACGGTGGCGGTGAGGGGGCGGCTCCCGTCGTCGTGCCGCAGTTGGACGGTGAGGTCGAGGCGCTCGCCGGGGAGCGGGAGCCGCATCCGGTAGGAGCCTTCGACGTCGAAGAACGGCGAGACGTAGAAGTCCTTGGCGACGTCGGCGCGTCCGTCGGCGTCTGGCCGCAGCAGGTAGCAGTGCCGACCGCCGTAGGTGTTGTGCACCTCGGCGACCACGCAGACGGGGCGCCCTGCCCGGTCGTGGCACCAGTACAGCGTCAGCGGGTTGAAGACATGGCCGAAGACCCGGGCGTGGGCCAGCATCAGCACCTGACCGTCGGCGTTCCGTACGCCGTGGGAGGCGAGGTACGCGTCGAGGCCCGCGCGCAGCGTGGGTGCCCGCCCCCCGAAGTGGTCGCGGGCGTCGAAACGGGCTAGCGGCCGCAGGAGGCGGGGCAGCCGGGGGAGGTCGTCGAGGTCCACGAGCCAGAGGTAGGTGCATCGGCGCAGGCTGTGGCGGACCGGCTGGACGCGGGTGTGCGCGACCTCGCTCGGGTAGAGGGCCGGCACCGGGACCCGTACGACGGTTCCGGTGACGGGCGGGACGTCGGCGGCCGGAGCTGTCACCAGTCCACCCCCAGGGCTCGGGCCGCCTCGACTCCGGAGCGGCAGCCGTCCTCGTGGAAGCCCCAGCCGTGGTAGGCGCCGGCGAAGGCGGTGACGGACGTGGCGAGGCCGGGCAGTTCACGCTGGGCGGCGACGGAACGGGGCGTGTAGACGGGGTGTTCGTACACCATGCGGGCGAGGACGGTGCTCTCGTCGACGCGGCCGTCGGCGTTGAGGGTCACGATGTGCGGCTCGTCCGCCGGGAGGCGCTGGAGCCGGTTCATGTCGTAGCTGACGCGTACGGACTCGGGGCGCGCCTCGCACGACGGGAGCCAGTAGTTCCATGAGGCGCGGGCGTGCGGTGACCGCGGCAGGACCGTGGTGTCCCGGTGCAGGACGGTGGGGTTGCGGGAGTAGGTGAACGCTCCGAGGACGCGGCGCTCGTCGGGGGTGGCGTCGGCGAGCATCCGCAGGGCCTGGTCGGGATGGACGGCCACGACGACGCCGGCGTACGTGTCGGACTCCCCGTCCTCGGTGGTCACGCGCGCGTGGTCCGGGGCACGTTCGATGGCCCGGACGGGTGTGGCCGTGCGGACGGCGGAGAGTCGCTTGGCCGCCTTCTCGACGTACGCGGAGGAGCCGCCGGTGACCGTCTTCCACCGGGGTGAGCCGGTGGTGGAGAGCAGTCCGTGGTGGTCGAGGAAGCGGAAGAGGTAGGCCGCCGGGTAGAGCAGTGCGGTGTCCGGCGCGCAGGACCACACGGCGGAGACCAGCGGGATCGCGAAGTGTCCGACGAAGTACGGCGAGAACCCTCCACGTTCCAGGAAGGCGCCGAGAGTCGGGCCGTCGTTCCCGGTGGCGAGCAGGCGACGGGCGGCGCGGTGGAAGCGCGGCACGTCGGCGAGCATCCGCAGATGGCGGCCGCGGCGCAGGTTTCCGCCGCCGAGCAGCCCGCGGGGGCCGCGGGCCCCGGCATACGCGAGACCGCAGCCGTCGCACCGGACGGACATGCTCATCTCGGAGTCCTGGGTGGCGACGCCCAGTTCGCGGAAGAGGCGCAGGAGGTTCGGATAGGTGCGCTCGTTGTGGACGATGAAACCGGTGTCCACGCGCACCGTGCCGCCCGCCCGGGTCGGCAGCTCGTGGGTGTGGGCATGCCCGCCGAGCCGGGAGTCGGCCTCGTAGAGCACGACGTCGTACGAGCGGGACAGCACGTGGGCGGCGGTCAGGCCGGACACACCCGCCCCGACGACGGCGACGGTCCTCCGGTTCATGCGTTCCCCCTCGTGTCCGCGGGCTTCCACCCGTCCGCCACGTCCGGAGCCAGGCGGCAGCGGAGCCGCTGCATTCCGCGCCGGGCATGGCTCTTGACGGTGCCCAGCGGCAGGCCGGTCCGCCGCGCGATCTGCACCTGAGTCAGGTCCCCGAAGTACGCGAGGGTCAGCACGTCGCGCTGGACGCCCGGCAGGCGGGCCAGTTCGCCCCTGACGACGAGCCGGTCGAGCACGTGGTCGGGCCCGTCGGCGGTCACCGTGTGCGGGGGCAGCGCGGCTCCGGCCGCGGCGATGAGGGCGGTCCTGCGGGTGCGGGCGGAGAGCGCGTCGGCGATCTTGCGGCGCGCGATGCCGACCAGCCAGGCCGGGACCGGTCCCCTCTCGGGGCGGTACCCCGCACGGCCGCGCCACGCGGCGAGAAAGACCTGCTGCGTGACGTCCTCCGCCTCGCGGGAGTCGCCGAGCGTACGGCTGGCGAGCGTGTGCACGAGACCGCCCCAGCGCCGGTACGCGAGAGCCATGCAGTACTCGTCGCCGCGGAGGAGCCCGGCGCCGATCTCTTCGTCCGTGGGCTCGTCCGTTGGTGCGTCCGTGGGCGGTTGTGCGGGACGTACGTCCGGGGCCGGCAGAAGAGGGCGCGGGGCGGACGGTGTGTCGGTCGCGAGCGGGCGGACGCGGCGCGCCGTGGGCGCTGTGATCATGACGGCCACTCCTTCTGTCCGGCGTACGGGCGCGGTCGGCCGGCAGGCGTCGGCCATGAGGGTGCCGATCCGCCACCCGAAGGCAGGCGCTTCCGGCTCCCTCAGGATCCGGCGGTCGGGAGTCGCGGATCAAGACGCATCGGTTGCGCATCGTTTCGGCGATGTCGTCGACCTCTCGCGCGGTGAGCAGCTCGTCGAGCTCCTGGAGGTACGCCGCGCACGTCGGCGAGGTGGAGGCGTGGATGCGGTCCCGTCCGGCCGTCCGGACGCGTGAGAGCCCCCGACGGCTTGGTGAAAACGGACCAGTGAGAGTGAGTGCCGCCCACGCGCGGGACCGTCGGGCCGTCCTAGCGTGGACGGAGCGGGGCATCCCCGCCCCACCCCACCCGCCACCGCCTTCACCGAGGACTGGTCCCATGCCCATGCAACCCTGGTTCCCCGATGCCAAGTTGGGCATCTTCCTCCACTACGGCATCTACGCGGTCGACGGCGTGCCCGAGTCCTGGTCGTTCTACAGCGGGCAGGTTCCGCACGAGCAGTACATGCGGCAGCTGGACGGCTTCACCGCCTCCGCGTACGACCCGAGGGCCTGGGCGGAGCTCTTCGCCCGCGCGGGCGCGCGGTACGCCGTGCTGACCGCGCGCCACCACGACGGCGTGGCCCTCTGGGACACCGACCACGGCGATCTGAACGTCGTACGGCACACGCCGGCCGGACGCGACCTCGTGGCCGGGTACGCCGCTGCGCTGCGCGAGAAGGGCCTCAAGGTCGGCCTGTACTACTCGCATTCGGACTGGAACCACCCCGACTACGCGAGCGTGGTGCACCCCGAGCCGCCGAACGAGGACGTGGCCACCCACCCGCTCGTCGCGCCGAAGGACGGGGTCGAGGACCCGGAGGCCTGGAAACGCTACGTCGCGTACCGTGACGCCCAGGTCGGTGAGCTGGTCTCCCGTTTCCGCCCCGATCTGCTGTGGTTCGACGGCGAGTGGGAGCGCAGCGAGGAACAGTGGGGCATGCGCGCGCTGGCCGAGCAGATCCTCGCCGGGAACCCCGGGACGGTCCTCAACGCGCGCATGCTCAGTCACGGCGACTACTCCACGCCGGAGCAGGGTGTGCCGCTCCTGCCGCCGGACGGGCCGTGGGAGCTCTGCCTGACCATGAACGACTCCTGGGGCCACCAGCACCAGGACCACAATCAGAAGTCGGTCCGCCAGCTGGTGCGCTACTTCACGGAGACCATCGGCATGGGCGGCAACCTGCTCCTTGCCGTCGGCCCCAGGGAGGACGGCACGATCCCGGCGGAGCAGGTCGAGCGGCTGGAGGGTCTCGGGGCCTGGATCGCGCGGCACGAACGGGCGGTGTACGGGACGGTGGCGGGGCTGCCGGCCGGACACCACTACGGCCCCAGCACGCTCTCCGCCGACCGGCGCACGCTCTTCCTGGTCTGCTTCGACGCCCCCCGTGAATCGGTCTCGCTGCGCGGTCTGCGCAACAGGGTCGAGCGGGTGACCGTCCTCGGTACCGGCGCCGAGCTGGCCCATCGCGTGACCGGCGGACTTCACGACGTGCCGGGGGTGCTGTGGATCGACGCTCCGGAAGAGGTCGACGTCGACGGGTCGGCGACCGTGCTGGCCGTCGAGCTCGACGGCGAACTCGACCTCTACCGGGGCACCGGCAGGACCTGAGGCCGCCCGGCGGCACCGCTGCTCCGCCCCGCTCGGCCGCCGGCGCGAACCCCTCGTGGGGAGACGCCCAGTTCGCGCCGGCACGCTTTGTTGAACGCCTGCAGGTCGTCGATCCCGACCGCCGCCGCCACCGCGGGGATCGGCAGGGTCGACTCGCGGAGCAGATGCCGTGCCCGCTCCATTCGCCGCTGCCGGATGTACGCCACGACGGTGGTGCCGGTCTCGGCGCGGAAGAGCCGCAGCAGATGGTTGTGCGACACCCCCGCGGCCCGCGCCACCTCGGGAACGAGGAGCCGCTCCGCCAGGCGCGACTCGATGTACGCGACGGCGGCGGCGAGCGAGGCGTGCGGACCGCTCTCACGCCCCACCGGCTCGGCCAGTTCCGCCAGCTCCCACAACGCCGTCCAGACCTCGGCGTCCGCCCTGCGGGGAGCACGCGGAGCCACCGCGATGGCCCGCAGCAGCAGTTCCGAGAGGGCCGGTGTGCGCGCACCGGCGTCCTGGACGACGGGCAGGGTGACGGCCTCCCCCGTACCGGAGAGGCTCAGGTGCGCGTACAGATGCTCGGACCGTCCGCGGTAGCGGAAACGCACCTCCGTCCCCGGTGGCACCAGGGACACGTACCCCGGGCGGATGACATGGAGCACGCCGTCGACCACGAGTTCGGCGGTGTACCGGTAGAGGTGCAGCTGCCACAGGTCCGGCAGCCGGAACACGTCGACCGGACTCGTCGTGCCGTGGACTCCGACACCGAGGCCGAGCACGCGCGGCGGCTCGTCGAGCCGTACCTCGCAGGAACGTCCCTGTCCCACCCGGACCCCTCTCCGTCATGTGAAGAATCCACCAGCGCATCATCCCTGGCGGCCCGCCGACTCGACCAGCGAGATGAGGACTTCCTTGCCCGACTCCCGCTCCCGCGCGTCACACAGGACCACCGGTGTTCCGGTTCCAGGTCCACGCCGCATGAACAGCCCGGGCGTCAAGGGCAGGGACCCTGGTGGGCCGCGTCCGATGCCGTCCGTGCCCCGCCGGGAAGCCGCACCGTGACCAGGAGGCCGCCGGTGGGGCGGGGGGTGAGATCGAGGGTTCCGTCGTGGGCGCGGACGATGCTGTGCACGATGGCCAGGCCGAGGCCCACGCCGGCGTGCTCGTCGGTGCGTACGCGTTCCGTTCCGCGCCGGAAGGGTTCGGTGAGGGTCGGCACCAGGTCCGGGGCGAGCCGAGGGCCCGTGTTCCCGACCCGCAGCACGCTCATGTCGCCGAGCGCCTCGGTGTGGACCGTCACGGCGCCGCCGGCGGGGATGTTGTGGACGACGGCGTTCTGGACGAGGTTCGTCACCATCCGCAGCAGAAGCTCCGCGGAGCCACTGGTCGGGGCCGCCCCGCCGGTGACGTCAAGCGTGATCCGGCGCTGTTCGGCGAGGGGAAGCAGCGTTTCGGCGGCTTCTTCGGCGAGCAGCGAGAGGTCGACGCTGTCGCGGGTGACATGTCCGCTGTCGCCGCGGCTGAGCACCAGGAGGGCCTCGGTGAGGTCGATCGCCCGCGTGTTGGCCGCGTGCAGGCGTTCGACGAGCTCGCCCCGGTCCCGCGTGGGGTCCTGGCGGGCGACGTCGAGGAGCGTCCGCGAGATGGCCAGCGGGGTGCGCAGTTCGTGGGAGGCGTTCGCGGCGAACCTCTGCTGCTCGGCGACATGGGACTCCAGTCGGTGGAGCATCGAGTCGAACGTGTCGGAGAGTTCCCGGAATTCGTCCTGGCGGCCCTTCATTCGGATCCGGTGGGACAGCGACCCGTTCCCGGCCCTCCGTGCCGCGTCCGTGATCTGTGTGAGGGGGGCGAGCATCCGGCCGGCGAGGATCCATCCCCCGACGAGGCCGAAGCCGAGCAGGAAGGCCATCGCCACGCCCGCGGCGGGGACGAAGGTGCGCACCAGGAGGTAGCGGTTGGGCGAGATCCCGAGCAGGCCCTGGGAATTGTCGGGTACGTAGCGCAGCAGGAACATCCACACCACGGCCAGCAGGAGGGCGCCGGCGACGGCGAGGAACCCGGCGTAACTGAGGGTGAGCCTGAGTCGGACGCTGAGCCCCGGGCGTCTACGCATGCGTGCTGCCGGGAAGGGCGGTGTCGGAGCCGGTCTCGATGCGGTAGCCGACGCCGGGCACCGTGGCGATCAGCCACGGTTCGCCGAGACGTTTGCGCAGGGCCGAGACGGTGATGCGCACGGCGTTGGTGAGGGGGTCGGCGTTCTCGTCCCAGGCCCGTTCGAGCAGCTCCTCCGCGCTGACGACCCCGCCCTCGGCGGCGACGAGGACTTCGAGGACGGCGAACTGTTTACGGGTGAGCGCGACGTAGCGTCCGTCGCGGAAGACCTCCCGGCGGAAGGGGTCGACCCGCAGGCCCGCGAGCTCGCGGACCGGGGGCCGGGCGTACGCGCGTCTGCGGTCGAGCGCCCTCAGCCGCAGGACGAGCTCCCGCAGCTCGAACGGTTTGGTGAGGTAGTCGTCGGCGCCGAGCCCGAACCCGGAGGCCTTGTCGTCGATCCGGTCGGCAGCGGTGAGCATGAGGATCGGGATCCCGCTGCCGGAGGCGACGATGCGCCGGGCGACCTCGTCACCGGAGGGGCCGGGGATGTCGCGGTCGAGGACCGCGAGGTCGTAGGAGTGGACGCTGAGCAGCTCCAGGGCCGAGTCGCCGTCGCCGGCGATGTCGGCGGCGATCGCCTCCAGCCGCAGGCCGTCACGGACGGCCTCCGCCAGGTAGGGCTCGTCCTCCACGATCAGTACGCGCATGGGGGAAGCCTAAGCAGGAGGGGATGTCGCCGGTGTGTGCGAGGACGTGTGGGCACCGGACGCGCGACTCAGCCCGCCTGTGCCATCGCGGGGTGAGGGCGGTCCGCCGGCGCCTCCGACGTGGTGCGCCACCAGCGGCGGGACGCGAACCCGGCCAGCACGGCGCCGGTGGCGTTGACCAGGACGTCGTCCACGGAGGAGACCCGGTCCAGCCGCAGGACGTACTGCGCGGTCTCGACCAGGATCGAGCAGCCCGCCCCGAGCGCCAGGATCCGCGGCAGGGACGCCACCGCCGCGAACCGCATCGGGGCGAAGAACCCCAGCGACGCGAAGACCAGCAGATTGCCGGCGATCCCGAGCGACCCCATTGTGACCAGGTCCCGCAGCGGTACCAGGCTCACCCGCGCGGGGGCGGTGCCCGGCGCGGCGCCCGGCATCATGGTCAGCCAGAGGAACGGCACCGTCCCGTGGACCATGCCCACCTCGGCCAGCGACTTCCGCCACGGCGACCGGACACCGGCGGTGCGCCGCCGGCGCGCGAGGGCCCATGCCACCAGCACCGCCAGGGGCAGCGCGACCAGCGTCATGAGCACGACCCCGTTGAACGTGTCGTAGCAGCCGTGCCACTGCCCGGCCATGCACCTCGGGGCGGACATCATGAGCGGTCCGCGCACGACGAACAGGGCGCTCGCCAGTCCGAGGACCGCCAGGCCGAGGAGCACGGTCCTGCGCGTGCGGCGGGGCGGTTCCGGCAGGGATGCGTCATGGTTCATGACCCCATTGGAGACGGAGGGCCGTTGCGGGGGCGTATGCGATTTTCGATACGCCCGCGATACACGGAGACTCCGGGCATCCACGAGGGCCGGCTCAGCGGCCTTCGATGAGGGCGTCGGCGAGGTCCGGGGAGAAGGAGCCGGCCGGCGGGGAGCCCGGCGGGCACGCGGCCGAGTCGCCGTCCGAGTCGCCGGGGTTCTTGATCCACAGGAGGTACTCGGCGCCGCCCTCGCCGGCCCGGGACGTCACGCCCAGCCTGCGCCCCTGCGGGTTGCAGAACCCCACGTGCCCGCTGCCGGGGTCGCCAGGGGTCGCATAGGCCCCGTTGCCGTTGCGCGCGGTGTCCACCACCCACCGGGCGTCGACGCCGAAGTCGGCCCTGAGCTGCGCGGCCAGCATGCTGCCGTACTGGTTGGAGATGTCGGTGGCGTCGAAGTTGGAGACGCCGATCGAGACCCCTCGGGCCATCGAGACGCCGGAGCGGTTGAGCAGGTAGGCCATCCGCTGGAGGCCGATGCCGCCGTCGCCGCCGAGGTCCTGCCCCAGGGTCCAGGTCGTGTTGCCTGCGTCGAGGTACGTCCGGACGAAGCCACCCTGCGCCTGGAGGTGCTGGTTGGCGTACCAGAGCATGTCGAAGCGGGCTTCGAGGGCTTCGCCCGAGATGCATCCCGGGTCGGCGGACTGGGCGACCGCGTCGGGCTCCAGGATCACGACGGCGGGCCGGCCCCCGATGCCCTGGGCGAAGGCGTCGATCCACGCCTTGTAGCGGTCCGCGTCCTCGGAACCGCCCGAGGAGGCACCGCCGCAGTCACGGCCGGGGATGTTGTACGCGACGAGCACGGGAAGCTCGCCCCGCGCCGCCGCCGCGCCCACGTAGGCGCCCACCTCGTCCCGGACACCGGTCGCCGGGTCGCCGTCGGCGTCCCAGTTGCCGAACCACTTCACGGTGGTGTGGTCCGCGACGGCCGACGCGATCTTCGCGGCCCGGGGGTCCGTCGTTCCGCGCACCCATGTCATGGCCGTGCTGGCGGGGTCGGTGTAGAAGCCCTCGCGGACGGTCGACGTGGTCAGCGAGACGTTGTCCAGGACGATGTCTGTCCTGTCGGCCTGGCCGCCGACCTGGAAGTCGATGTGGCCGTCGGCCGAGTCCAGGGAGGAGGTGAAGGTCCAGCTGAAGTGCTGGGTGTCGGTGGTCAGGTCGAGTTCGTTCGCCAGGGACGCCGGGTAGGGCTCGGTTCCGAGCTGGACCGTCGACCTGATCTTCGTCGCCCTGGAGGCGCTCGCGTCGAAGGACAGGGTGTACGTGACGCCCGGGCGCAGGGTGATCCGGTTCTGGCCCATGACCGTGCGGTACGACTGGCCGACCTGGTCCGCCGGGGCCGGTTCGACCGTGGCCCGCAGCGCGCCGTTCTCGGCGGTCATCGAGACGCCGGAAGTCCCCCACCAGTCCTCGGTGCCGGTGGCGAAGGTGCCGTTGCGCGCCAGTTCGCCGTAGACGGCCTGCTCGGGCTCCGCCTCGGCCGCCGTGGCGGGGGCGGCGAGGAGGGAGGCGACGAGCGCGCAGGCGCCGAGGCCGGTGATCGATATCGGGGTGTGCTTCATGCTCGGCCTTCTCTTCGACGGGAGGTGCTGGGCGAGGCGTCCGGGCTGTCCAGTACGGGCTGCGCGCCGTCCTCCCGCGCCACGTGTGCGGCGAGGAGACGGGGCGCCGACCGCTCTGGCGAGGCACTGACCGCCCTCCGACGCCGACTCCTCCCGGGGATCGACGGGCAGCGGCCGCAAGCCGAGCCCACGTCGGACCGGTGGGGTGTCTTCGGGGAGGTGAGGTCACACGTCCTGGATGCGCCGGAAGGGCCGCTCCGCCTCCAGCGCGAACGCGACCTCCAGGAGCGTCTGTTCCCCGCCCGGGCGGCCGGAGAACATGACGCCGATGGGGAGTCCGTCCTCGGTGGCGCTCACGGCGGGCACCGAGATCGACGGGGTGCCGACGACGTTGTTGACCGGGGTGAACGCGACGTACGCGAGGATGCGTTCGATCAGCGTCTCGTACGGAACGGTCGGGCTGAGGTGACCGATCGGCGGCGTGGTGTGGGCGAGCACCGGCGACAGGATGAGGTCGAGACCGCGGAACGCCGCCGCGTACGCGCGCTCCGTCCGCTTCAGTCTCCGCAGCACCCCCGGGGTGCGCTGCCAGGTCGCGAGGTACGCCTCGCGCAGGCCCCGGCTCAGGCCGTCCATGCGGCGCCGGTCGAAGTCCGCGCCGAGGGTCCGGCCGGTGATGCCGAGGAGGAACGACAGCATCCCCCAGTAGGCGAGGAAGTCCTCGGTGAAGCGCGGGTCGAGGGCCAGCTCCACGGGTTCCACGGTGTGGCCGAGTCGTTCCAGGGTGGCCGCGGTCTCCGTGACGGCCGCACGGGTGGCGGCGTCGGAGCGGACGCCGTTGGGCGAGTCGAGCAGCAGGCCGATCCGCAGCCGCCGTCCCGAGGGGCCTTCGACCAGGCCCAGCGGCGGCAGCTTCGGGTTGCGCCAGTGCGTCTCCGCGGCGGCGAGGAAGGCGGCGGTGTCCCGCACGGAGCGGCTCACGACGCCGTCGGAGACGAGGTCCAGCGGCAGTTGGCGGCTCTGGGCGTTCGCCACGACCCGGCCGCGGGTCGGCTTGAGGCCGACGAGTCCGCAGCAGGCGGCGGGGATCCGGATGGAACCGCCGCCGTCGTTGGCGTGCGCGATGGGGACCGCACCGGCCGCGACGAGCGCGGCGCTGCCTCCGGACGAACCACCCGCCGAGAAGCCGGTGTTCCAGGGGTTACGGACGGGCTCGGCGCCCTCGTACTCCGTGGTCGGGCTGAAGCCGAACTCGGGCAGCCGGGTCTTGCCCAGCACCGTGACACCGCTGCTCAGGAGCTGCCGGGCGAACGGAGCGTGCCGGCGGGCGGCCCTCGGGGTGAAGGCGGCACTGCCGTGGCCGGTCGGGAGCCCCTGGTGGTCGGTGTTGTCCTTGACGAAGGTCGGCACCCCGGCGAAGGCGCCGCTCCCGCCGGCCGCGTGCGCCGGAAGGTCGACGTGCACCTGGACCGCGTGGAGCCGGGCCTCGACGGCGCGCACCCGCTGCGCCGCGTCCCGTGCGGCCTCGTCGGCGCCGACCTCACCGCGCCGGATCGCCGAGGCGAGGCCGACGGCGTCGTGGTCTCCCAGGGCGTCGTCCCGGAAGGCGTGCACCGTGGTTCGTTCGTCGAAAGTCGTCACCGCTGCCTCAGCCCCCGACCGTGTGGATGGTTGCCCGTCATCATTCCCTACCGCCAAGTAGCACGCGAGGATTTCGGGGCTCCGTCGCGGCGCGTCCCTCCGACACCGGCTCTCGGCAAGGGAGTTGACGGACAGTCAAAACTGACAGGTACATGGCGGATGTGGGGTGCGGGGGCATACCGTCGAGGTTCCCGCACTCTCGGTTCCGCACGTTCCGCACGATCCCCAGCGGTTCCGAGCCCCCACGAGTGAAGGAGCAGCATGCCCCTCTCCACATGGCTGAAGGCAGGCACCACCGCCGCGGCGGTCGTCCTGGCCACCGCGACGGCGGCGACCGCCGCACCCGGAACCACGCCGCAGCCGTCGACGGCCGGCACGTCGGCGGTGGTGACACTTCGCTACGACGACAGCAGGGCCGGCGGCTGGGAGGCGGCCGTCGCGGCCGGAGTCGCCTCATGGAACGCGAACGTCGGCAACGTGAAGCTGGTCGAGGCCGCGCCGGGCACCCGGGCCGAGATCGTGATCGTGGCCACGACCGGCTGGCCCCAGGCCACCCTCGGCCCCGTCCGTCCGGGCCGGCAGGTCCGCGTCGAGCTCGGGAGCCAGGCGGTGACACAGGGGTACGACAAGACCCGGATAGCCGCCCATGAACTCGGCCACAGCCTGGGCCTCCCCGACACCAAGCCCGGCCCGTGCTCACAGCTGATGTCGGGGTCGAGCGCCGGCACGAGCTGCGTCAACGCGGTCCCGAACGCGACCGAGCGGGCACGGGTGGAGTCCACCTACGCCAACGGCGCCGCCCTGGGCATCCCCGTCGACGGCCGGATCCTGGTCGACGCTCCGTAGCCGAGGGCTCACCGCGGCAGGGTGCCCGACCCGGTGCCTCCCGGTCGGGCACCCTGCCGCCGTACGGTCACGACTTGCGCCGTATGTCCGCTTTCGAACCACTATCGAGCGTGAGACAGAGCACTCTGCGTAAGGCATTGCGCATGGATCCCCGGGGTCGGGGCAGGCGGCCCGACCGCCGGGCAACCGGCAGGGGGATTCAAGGAAACGAAGGGCCATACGCGACGTGACCGCAGAACAACAGACCATCCATGTGGGCGGAGAGTGGCGAGCGGCCCTCTCCGGCGCCACGCGCGACATCATCGACCCCGTCGACGCGACCGCCTTCGCGGTCGTGTCGGAGGGTGGTGTCGCGGACACCGACGACGCCGTGGCCGCGGCACGCGCCGCGTTCGACGACGGTGCCTGGCCGCGTACGCCGGTCGCCGAGCGGGCCACCCTGCTGCGGCGGGTCGCCGACCTGCTCGAGCGGGACCGCGAGCGCATCGGTGCGCTGGAGAGCCAGGACGCGGGCAAGACGCTGGAGGAGGGCCGCGTCGACGTCGACTGTGTCCGCGACGCCTTCCGCTACTTCGCCGACCTCGTGGAGAGCGAGAGCGGCGCACGCGTCGTCGACGCCGGGTCGGACGAGATCCACAGCGTCGTCGTGCACGAGCCCGTCGGCGTCTGCGCCCTCATCACGCCGTGGAACTATCCGCTGCTCCAGGCCAGCTGGAAGATCGCGCCCGCCCTCGCCGCCGGCAACACGTTCGTGATCAAGCCCAGCGAGATCACCCCGCTGAGCACCGTCGTCCTGGTCGAACTGCTCCTGGAGGCCGGGCTGCCGCTCGGCGCCGCCAATATCGTCACCGGCCCCGGCCAAACCGTCGGCGCCCGGCTCGCCGACCACCCCGACGTCGACCTCGTGTCGTTCACGGGCGGTCTCGTCAGCGGTACGAAGGTGGCCCGCGCGGCCGCCGACAGCGTGAAGAAGGTCGCGCTCGAACTGGGCGGCAAGAACCCCAACGTCGTGTTCGCCGACGCCTGCGCGACACCCGAGGGCTTCGACACCGCCGTCGACCAGGCGCTCAACGCCGCCTTCATCCACAGCGGCCAGGTCTGCTCCGCCGGCTCCCGCCTCATCGTCGAGGAGCCGCTGCGCGACCGGTTCGTCGCCGAGCTCGCCCGCCGGGCCGAACTGATCCGGCTCGGTCGCGGCACCGACGCGGGCGTCGAGTGCGGACCGCTGGTCTCCGCGGCCCAGGTGGCGAAGACCGAGGAGTACGTGGCCTCCGCCCTCGGCGAGGGCGCGGTCCTGCGTGCGGGCGGCGAGAAGCCGGCCGGTCCCGGCTACTTCTACCGGCCCACGGTCCTGGACCGGTGCCACCGCTCCATGCGGGTCGTCCGCGAGGAGGTCTTCGGCCCCGTCCTCACCGTGGAGACGTTCCGCACCGAGGAGGAGGCCGTCACCCTCGCCAACGACACCGAGTACGGCCTCGCCGGGGCGGTGTGGACCACCGACGAGGACCGTGCCCGGCGCGTCGCCGCCCGGCTGCGCCACGGCACCGTCTGGATCAACGACTTCCACCCCTACCTGCCGCAGGCGGAGTGGGGCGGCTTCGGAAAGTCCGGCATCGGCCGCGAACTGGGCCCCAGCGGTCTCGCCGAGTACCGCGAGGCCAAGCACATCTACCAGAACCTCGCTCCGCGCCCCGTGCGCTGGTTCGCGGGCACGACGGCGAAGGACCAGGCATGAACGACCAGCACGTGTACGACTACGTCGTCGTCGGCGGCGGCACCGCGGGTTCGGTCATCGCCTCCCGGCTGACCGAGGACCCGGACGTCAGCGTCGCCGTCATCGAGGGCGGCCCCAGCGACGTCGGGCGCGACGACGTCCTCACCCTGCGCCGCTGGATGGGCCTGCTCGGCGGGGAGCTGGACTACGACTACCCCACCACCGAGCAGCCCCGGGGCAACTCGTACATCCGCCACAGCCGTGCGCGGGTCCTCGGCGGCTGTTCCTCGCACAACACCCTCATCGCCTTCAAGCCCCTGCCCTCCGACTGGGACGAGTGGGCCGAGGCCGGTGCCGAGGGGTGGGACGCGGCGGCCATGGATCCGTACTTCGACCGGCTGCGCAACAACATCGTGCCCGTCGACGAGGCCGACCGGAACGCGATCGCCCGGGACTTCGTCGACGCGGCGCGGACCACGCTCGGTGTGCCGCGCGTCGAGGGCTTCAACAAGAGCCCGTTCCATGAGGGCGTCGGCTTCTTCGACCTGGCGTACCACCCGGAGAACAACAAGCGGTCGTCCGCTTCGGTCGCCTATCTGCACCCCTTCCTGGACCGGCCGAACCTGCACATCGCCCTGGAGACCTGGGCGTTCCGGCTCGAGTTCGAGGGCACCCGCGCCACCGGCGTCCACATCCGTACCAAGGAGGGCGGGGAGCACGTCGTACGTGCCCGGCGCGAGGTCCTGGTGTGCGCGGGCGCCGTGGACACCCCGCGTCTGCTGCTGCACTCCGGCGTCGGGCCGCGCGCCGACCTGGAGAAGCTCGGCATCCCCGTCGTGCACGACCTGCCGGGCGTCGGGGAGAACCTCCTCGACCACCCCGAGTCGGTCATCGTGTGGGAGACGCACGGCCCGATCCCCGAGAACTCCGCGATGGACTCCGACGCCGGACTGTTCGTCCGCCGGGACCCGGAGTCCGAGGGGCCGGACCTGATGTTCCACTTCTACCAGATCCCCTTCACCGACAACCCCGAGCGCCTGGGCTACGAACGGCCTCCGCACGGCGTGTCGTTGACCCCGAACATCCCCAAGCCGCGCAGCCGTGGCCGGCTCTACCTGACGAGCGCCGACCCCGAGGTCAAGCCCGCGCTCGACTTCCGGTACTTCACCGACGAGGACGACTACGACGGCCGGACCCTCGTCGACGGCATCCGCATCGCCCGGCAGATCGCGGCGAGCGAACCGCTGGCCGGATGGCTGAAGCGCGAGGTGTGCCCGGGGCCGGAGGTGACCTCCGACGAGGAACTCAGCGCGTACGCCCGCCAGGTCGCGCACACCGTCTACCACCCGGCCGGTACGTGCCGGATGGGGGCCGCCGACGACGAACTCGCCGTCGTCGCGCCCGATCTGAGGATCCGGGGCCTCGACGGCATCCGGATCGCCGACGCGTCCGTCTTCCCGACCATGACCGCCGTGAACCCGATGATCGGCGTGCTCATGGTCGGCGAGAAATGCGCCGACCTGCTGGGAGGCACGGCCCGATGACCACTCCGCACACTCCGCCGCAGAATGCCGCGGACCCCGTCTTCTCCGTACGTGACCTGTGGAAGGTCTTCGGTCCGAAGGCCGACCGCGTGCCCGCCGACCCGGAGCTCGGTTCCCTCGACGCCACCGAGCTGCGCGAGCGGACCGGCTGCACCGCCGCCGTCCGCGACGTCTCGTTCGACGTCCGCAAGGGTGAGGTCTTCGTCGTCATGGGCCTCTCGGGCTCGGGCAAGTCGACGCTCGTCCGCTGCCTGACCCGGCTCATCGAGCCGACCTCGGGCACCATCGCCATCGACGGCGAGGACGTGCTGTCCATGGACACCGGCCGGCTCCGGGAGCTGCGTCGGCACCGGGCGGCGATGGTCTTCCAGCACTTCGGTCTGCTGCCGCACCGGACGGTGCTCGACAACATCGCGTACGGGCTCGAGATCCAGGGCGTGGGACGCGGCGAACGCCGCGAGCGGGCCGCGGAGTTCGTCACCAAGGTGGGCCTGGACGGCATGGAGCACCGCAGGCCGAGCCAGCTGTCCGGTGGCCAGCAGCAGCGCGTCGGGCTGGCCCGCGCGCTCGCCGTGGACCCCGAAGTCCTGCTGTTCGACGAGCCGTTCAGCGCGCTCGACCCGCTCATCCGCCGGGACATGCAGGAGGAGGTCGTCCGCCTGCACCGGGAGGAGGGACGCACGATGGTCTTCATCACGCACGACCTGAGCGAGGCGCTGAAGCTGGGCGACCGCATCGCGCTGATGCGCGACGGCCGGATCGTCCAGCTCGGCACGCCGGAGGAGATCGTGGGCTCCCCCGCCGACGACTACGTCAGGGACTTCGTCCGGGACGTCCCGCGCGAGCAGGTACTGACCGTCCGCTCGGCGATGCGCCCGGCACTCGCCGACGAGCACGAGGCCGGACCCGCGCTCGCCCCGAGCGCCACCGTCCACGAGGCCATCGAGGCCGTCGCCCGTACGGGCGAGAACGCGCGGGTCGTCGAGAACGGCCGGTGCCTGGGCGTGGTCGACCAGGCGGGACTCCTCGGTGTCGTCGCCGGGGTCCCGGCCACGACGGGGAAGGCGGTGGCCTGATGTACGCCCATACGACCTGGCCGCCGCCGGGCGGCACGAGCGGTACCGGCGATCGGGCCGCCGCCCACTGCGTGAGCGGGACCCCCTCCACCGGGCGGTGGGGCCGATGACCGCCACCGTCACCCCCGCTCCCCCCGGCCCCACGGCCGCCCGCGACGCCGGGTCCGGTGCGCTGCGCGCGCTCGCGCGCCACCGCGGCCGGCTGATCGGCGCCGGCGTGGCCGTCGCGCTCGTCCTCGGAGCCGTTCTCCTGGGCGGCGGAAGCTGGCCCGCGTCGCTCGCCGTCGATCTGTCCGGGCCGCTGGGGCGCACCAGCGACTGGATCATCGACAACCGAGACGGCCACCCGCTCTTCCTCTACTTCCTCGGGCACGTCAGCAACGTCGTGGTCGTGTCCGTCCGCGCGGTGTACCTCGTGCTGCTGGCTCTCGGCTGGGCCGGCGTCACCGCCGCCGCCGGGCTCGTGGCCTGGCGCGTCGCGGGTGTGCGGCTCGCGCTGATCTCCGTCGCCGCCTTCGCCGCCTGCGGCCTGCTCGGCATGTGGGTGCCGACGATGCAGACGCTCGCCCTGATGGTGGTCGCCGTCGCCGCGTCCGTGCTGCTGGGCGGTCTCCTCGGCCTGGCCGCCGGCCTGTCGGACCGGATGCACCGGATCCTGCGCCCGGTCCTCGACACCATGCAGGTGCTGCCGGCCTTCGCGTATCTGCTGCCCGTCGTCCTGGTCTTCGGCATCGGCGTGCCCGCGGCCGTCCTCGCGACCGTCGTCTACGCCGCGCCGCCCATGGCCCGTCTCACCACGCTCGGGCTGCGCGGCGCGGACGCGGGGGTCATGGAGGCCGCCGCGTCGCTCGGCGCCACCGGTCGGCAGCGGCTGCTGACGGCCCGGCTTCCGCTGGCCCGCAAGGAGCTTCTGCTCGGCGTCAACCAGTCGATCATGATGGCGCTCGGCATGGCCGTGATCGCGTCGGTCATCGGCGCGGGCGGCCTCGGCGACCGGGTCTACCAGGCGCTTGCCTCCGTCGACGTCGGTGCGGCGCTCGCGGCCGGTGTGCCGATCGTGCTGCTCGCCATCGTCCTGGACCGGGTCACCGCCGCGGCCGGAGAGCGGATCGGCGCTGCTCCCGTCCGCCGGGCCGGACTCGGCTGGGCCGTCGCTCTCGCGGTGACCGTCGTCGTCGCCGTCGCGGGCCGCCTGTCCGACCGGCTCTCCTGGCCCGACGCGTGGACGGTGGACATCGCCGAGCCCGTCAACGGTGCGGTCGACTGGATGACCGCGCACCTGTACTCCGGCGTGCCGCTCGTCGGCGGCACCGCCGACTGGGCGGGGCGCTTCACCACGTGGGTCCTCAACCCCCTGCGCGACGGTCTGCAGTGGCTGCCCTGGTGGGCGGTCCTGCTGGCCGTCGGAGCGCTCGCCCTGCTCATCGGCACCTGGCGCACGGCGGCGACGGCCGTCCTCGCGATGGCGGCGATCGGTGTGCTCGGCGTCTGGGACCCGGCGCTCGACACGCTGTCGCAGGTGCTCGCCGCCGTCGCGGTGACGCTGGTGCTGGGTGTCGCGCTGGGCGTCGCCGCGGCTCGCAGCACGCGCCTCGGACGCGCCCTGCGTCCGGTGCTCGACGTCTTCCAGACGATGCCGCAGTTCGTCTATCTGATCCCCGTGGTCGCCCTGTTCGGTGTGGGCCGCGCCCCGGCGGTCGCCGCCGCCGTGGTCTACGCGCTGCCCGCCGTCGTACGGATCACGGCCCAGGGCGTGGGCGGGGTGGACCCGGCCGCGATGGAGTCCTCGCGCTCGCTGGGCGCGACCGGGCGGCAGCAGCTGTTCCAGGTCCAGCTACCGCTGGCCCGGCCCGCGTTGCTCCTCGCCGTCAACCAGGGCGTGGTGCTGGTCCTCGCCGTGGTCGTCATCGGCGGTCTCGTGGGCGGCGGCGCGCTCGGGTACGACGCGGTCTTCGGTCTCGCCCAGGGCGACCTGGCGACCGGTCTGGTCGCGGGCGCGGCGATCGTCTGCCTGGGCCTGATGCTCGACCGCGTCACCCAGCCGACGGAACGCCGTGAACTCGCCGGAAAGGGGGCCTGAGATGGCTCGCACACGCATCGCCGCACTCGTGACCGCGGCCGCCCTGGCGGCCGGCCTCACCGGCTGCGGCGCCGCTGACATGACCCGCCAGGCCTCCCCCTACGCCGACGCGAAGGGCTCCCGCACGGTGACCCTGTCCGTGCAGTCGTGGGTGGGCGCGCAGGCCAACGTCGCCGTCGCGCAGTACCTGCTGGAGCACGAACTCGGCTACCGGGTGGACACCGTCCAGATCGACGAGGTGCCCGCCTGGGACGCGCTCAGCCAGGGCCGGGTGGACGCCATCCTGGAGGACTGGGGCCACCCGGAGCAGGAGAAGCGGTACATCGACGACAAGGGGACGATCGCGCGCGGTGGCGATCTCGGGGTGACCGGCCACATCGGCTGGTTCGTACCGACGTACTTCGCCGAGAAGCACCCGGACGTCACCGACTGGAAGAACCTGAACAAGTACGCAGACGAGTTCCGTACCGCGGAGAGCGGCGGCAAGGGCCAGTTGCTTGACGGGTCCCCCTCCTACGTCACGAACGACAAGGCTCTCGTGGAGAACCTGGACCTCGACTACCAGGTCGTGTTCGCGGGCTCGGAGGCGGCGCAGATCACGCAGATCCAGCAGTTCGCCAAGGAGAAGAAGCCCTTCCTGAGCTACTGGTACAAGCCCCAGTGGCTGTTCGAGAGGGTTCCGATGACGGAGGTGAAGCTGCCCGCGTACACCGAGGGCTGCGACGCCGACCCGAAGAAGGTGGCCTGCGCGTACCCGCACACGCCGCTGCAGAAGTTCCTCAACGCCCGCTTCGCGGACGGCGGGGGCGACGCCGCCGCCTTCCTGAAGAAGTTCCGCTGGACGACCGAGATGCAGAACGACGTCGCCCTGATGATCGCGGAGGAGAAGCTGTCTCCGCAGGAGGCGGCGGGCCGCTGGGTGAAGGAGAACGAGGCCACCTGGCGGGCGTGGCTCCCGTCCTGACGCGGGCGCGGCGGACCGGGCACGATGCCGGCCCGCCGCGCCCTCCCGGGCCCCGCGCCCTCTCCGGGGCGCGGTACGTCTCAGTCCACGCCCCGGGGCTCCGGCTCCGGCGGTGGGGCGGCGCTCCGGCGGCGGCCGTAGAGGCGGCCGACCGGCTCACTGCTCAGGCCGTGCAGCACGATGCTGACCATGACGGTGATGACCATCACCCGGGAGATGAAGTCGCCGCCGCCGGCGGCGGGCAGCTCCAGCGCGGCGAGGAGCCCGAAGACCACCGAGGTCACGCCCCGGGGCCCCATCCAGCCCAGGAAGAGCCGGTCCGGCAGGGACACATCCGTACCGATCAGCACGAGCATCACGGGCACCATCCGCACCAGGGTGACGGCAAGGAGCCCATAGAGGACGACGGAGAGGTGGAAGCCGTCCCAGAACTCGTCGTTGACCAGCTGCCCGAAGAGGAACCACAGGGCGAGCGTCAGCAGGGTGACCAGGTCGTCGGTCATCACCACCGCGTCCTTCGGCAGATGCCGCAGCGCCGGCGCGATGCACACACCGGCCACGAAGGAGGCGACGAAGCCGTTGCCGCCCAGGAACGCGGACAGGGTGTACGCGGCGATGGGCACGCTCAGCACCGCGAGCCTCGTCGCGGCGGGCTGCGTCCACCCTCGCGCCCAGGAGCGGCGGAGCACCCATCCGGCCACGTAGCCGACGAGTGAGCCGGCGCCCAGGGCCCAGGCCGCCGCTCCGATCGCGTCGAGGACGGCCTCGGCGTAGTCGTCGCCCGCCGTGTGGGACTCGGCGGCGGCGGCGACGCAGAGCAGGAACACCGGGGAGACGATGCCGTCGTTCAGGCCGCCCTCGACGTTGAGCACGTCCCGCAGGCGCGCCGGGATGCGCTTGTCCCGGATCACGGCGGCGGTGGGCGCCAGGTCGAGGGGGACGACGACGGTCGCCAGTACGGCCAGCACCCATCCGGGCTGGTCGGGGAAGAAGGCGAGCGCGGTCAGGAAGGCGGCGGCCAGGGTGAGCGGCAGCGCGCCGCCGAGGAGTCGGACGACGACGCTCCTCTCCCGGCGGACGACTCCCTTGGGCACCTCGGTCGCGTCGACGAAGAGCAGAAGGGCGAGGACGACCTCCACGGCGTGCTCGAAGCCGGCCATGTCGCCGAAGTCGAAGACGAGCGGCGGATCGGAGCCGCTGGTGAGGGCGATGCCCGCGACCATCATGGCGATCGGTGCGGTGATGCTCCATCGCGCGAGCCGGTGTGACAGGACGCACCAGGTGAAGAGAATGCCCGCGATGACGGTGACGGCGATCAAGAGCATCCGCGCTTTCGACGGGGCCTCGGACAGACGCAGCGTACGACCGATGCCCCCGCCGACCCGTGTGAGCACGCCGACATTGGCGCGCCCCACCCCCGAGCGGCCCCTTGGCGCCGTGGGGCCGCCCAGGTCCGGCGACGGGGGTCAGATGACGCCCTGCGCCGTCATCGCCCGAGCCACCTTCAGGAACCCCGCGACGTTGGCGCCGAGCACATAGTCCTCGGGGTCGCCGCCGTACGCCTGGGCGGTGGCGCGGCACTCGGCGTGGACGCCGCGCATGACCGTGGCGAGCCGTGTCTCCGTCTGCTCGAAGGACCAGCTGTCGCGGGCGGCGTTCTGCTGCATCTCGAGCGCCGAGGTCGCCACACCGCCTGCGTTGGCGGCCTTTCCGGGTCCGAAGAGCACCCCCGCCTCCCGGAGCACCTTCACCGCCTCGGGCGTACAGGGCATGTTCGCGCCCTCGGCGACGGCGAGGACGCCGTGCTTGACCAGGGCCACGGCGTCGTCGCGACCCAGCTCGTTCTGGGTCGCGCAGGGCAGGGCGATGTCGCACGGGACGTCGTACACCGTGCCGCGGGCCGAGAAGCGCGCGGTCGGCCTGGCCTCCGCGTAGGCCGAGATCCGGGCCCTGCGTACCTCCTTGACGTCCTTGAGGAGCTCCAGGTCGATGCCGTCCTCGTCGACGAGGTAGCCGGAGGAGTCGCTGCAGGCCACGACGCGGCCGCCCAGGGCGTGCACCTTCTCCGCCGCGTACACGGCCACGTTCCCGGACCCGGAGACCACCACACGGCGCCCGTCGAAGTTCTGCCCGCGCGTGGCGAGCATCTCCTCGGCGAAGTACACCGCGCCGTACCCCGTCGCCTCGGTGCGGACGTGGGAGCCGCCCCAGCCCACCGGCTTCCCGGTGAGGACACCGGACTCGTACCGGTTGGTGATCCGCTTGTACTGGCCGAACAGATAGCCGATCTCCCGCGCCCCGACGCCGATGTCCCCGGCGGGAACGTCGGTGTGCTCGCCCAGGTGCCGGTACAGCTCGGTCATGAAGGACTGGCAGAAGCGCATGATCTCGCCGTCCGAGCGGCCCTTGGGGTCGAAGTCGGCGCCGCCCTTGCCACCGCCGATGGCCATCCCGGTCAGCGCGTTCTTGAAGATCTGCTCGAACCCGAGGAACTTCACGATGCCCAGGTTGACGCTCGGGTGGAAACGCAGACCGCCCTTGTACGGCCCGAGGGCGCTGTTGAACTCCACCCGGAAGCCCCGGTTCACCCGCACGGCGCCCTGGTCGTCGACCCACGGCACCCGGAAGAGCAGCTGCCGCTCCGGCTCGCACAACCGCTCCAGGATCCCGGTCTCCGCGTACTCCGGGTGCCGGTCGAGCGCGGGTGCGAGCGAGTCGAGCACCTCGGCCGCCGCCTGGTGGAACTCCGCCTCCCCGGGGTTGCGCCGGCAGATCTCGGTGTAGACGGCCTCGATGTGCGCGCTGACATGCATGCCTGGTGTCTCGCCTTCTGCTCGCCGAAAGTTCCGTCGCCCGTGTCCGTTGCCCACGGGCGACGTCACGCAATTGTTGCCGGATGCGCAGGCCCGTGGGGCGGTTGAGGCGATCCGCGTTCGGGTCGACCGCCCGGACGGCAAGCGGTGTCAGCGCGTCGAGGATCGGGAGAGCGACCGGCGGCCGGGCAGGAGGCGTCAGGTCGGGACTAGGTGGAGACGGTTTCGACGAAGTCGCCGACCTGGCCCTCGGAGAGGGTCCTGGCGACGTCCGCCTGGGCGATGATGCCGACGAGGACATGGTGGTCGATGACGGGTACGCGTCGGATCTTGTGCTCGCCCATGACGCGGAGCACCTGCTCGGCGGTGTCGTCCGCGGCGACCGTGACGATCGAGTCCTGCGCGAGGTCGCCGGCCGTGCACGTGGCGGGGTCCCTGCCCTGGGCGATGACCTTCACGACGATGTCGCGATCGGTCAGCATGCCGTGCAGCTTCTCGTCGGGGCCGCAGATCGGCAGGGCTCCGACGCCGAGGTCCGCCATCTTCCGCGCGGCCTCGACGATGGTCTCGCTCGCGCGGACACAGGTGGCGTCCGCCGTCATCAGGTCACGTGCGGTGGTCATGGATATCGCCTGATTCGTTTCCGTGGTGCGGGGTTCCCACGGCGACTTCCCCGTCACGTCACCGCCAACCGTGCCACGGGCTCCGGCCGGAGGGCATGGGCGTGCGCTCGTTCACCCTGCGGTTGCGGACACGGTCCGAGGTGCCGCGCTGAGCCGGTGGCGCCTCACCGGGACTGGCCCGACGCCCCGCGTGTTTCCGAAAGCCCCGTCCCCGAACGTCACGGTCATGCGCGTGCGGCATGTCCCTCGGCGACGCGGCGCAGGCGGTCCGCCGCCGCGGCGAGGGAGCGGGGGCGCGGGGCGGGGGTCCAGGGGTCGTCCTTGAGGAGTCGGTCCGCGTCGGCGAGGGTCCGGCGCCGGGCGTCGAGCCCCGGGTCGTCCAGGTCGCCCCAGGCGATCGGCGCGGCGACGGGCGCGCCGGGGCGGGCGCGTACCGCGTAGGGCGCGACAGCCGTCTGCCCGTACGCGTTGCGCTGGAGGTCGACGTAGAGCCGCCCGCCCCGCGCCTTCTTGCGGGCCTCGGTGGTGAGCCGGTCGGGGTGGCGGGCGGTGAGGACACCGGCGACGTCGGCGGCGAAGGCCCGTACGTCGTCGAAGGCCGCGCCGCGGTCCAGCGGGACGCTCACGTGCAGGCCGCGTGAGCCGGTTGTCATCAGCTGCGAGGGCAGTCGCAGCTCGTCCAGCAGGTCTTGGAGCCACCGCGCGGCATCGCGGACCCGCGTGAAGTCGTCGTCGGACGGGTCGAGGTCGAAGACAAGCCGGTCGGGCCGGTCCGGCAGGTCGGCCCGGGAGAGCCATCGGTGCGGGGTGATGCAGCCCTGACCGGCGAGCAGGACCAGGGTGGCCGTGTCGTCGCACAGGACGTACGTCACGGTGCCGCCCTCCTTGGGCAGTTCCGCGCGGTGGACCCAGTCCGGGAAGTGGTCGGGGATGTCCTTCTGCATGAATCCCCGGTCGCCGATGCCGTCCGGGTGCCGTTCCAGCATCAGGGGGCGGCCGCGCAGATGCGGCAGCATCCGGCGGGCGACGGTGCGGTAGTACGTCGCCAGGTCTGCCTTGGTGATGCCGTCCTCGGGGAAGAGCACCTTCTCCGGCCGGCGGACCTCGACCGTGCGCCGGCCCGCCCGGATCTTCTGCGGGGCGGTCATGCCGTCCTCCCCGCGGCGATCTGCCCCAGCGTGTGACCGGTGCGCACCGAGCGGGCGCGCCGGGGGTCGGGCGTGCCCGCTCCGGAGGCGCGCTCGTCGGAGCGTTTGACCAGCAGCCATGTCTCCCGCCCACCGTCCGAGTCGGTACGGAAGCGGGTGAGGGACCAGCCACCGCGCAGCTTGTGCCCGTCGAGCCAGAACGAGACGTGGCCGTCCGCCAGGGCCTGCGCGAACGGGATCTCCGTCTGTCCGTCCCGTCGCGTCGAGAGATTTCGGTACGTGCCCTCGTCCCAGACGATCACGGTGCCGGCGCCGTACTCCCCTCCGGCGATGACGCCCTCGAACTCCCGGTACGCCAGGGGGTGATCCTCGGTGGGCATGGCCAGCCGCTTGTCGTGCGGGTCGGTCGACGGCCCCTTGGGCACCGCCCAAGGACTTCAGGACCCCGTCGACCTCCAGCCGGAAGTCGAAGTGCATCGCTGTCGCGTCGTGGATCTGGACGACGAAGGACGGTCGCTCACCCGGCTCCGTCGCGGTGGTGTCCTCCGGTTCCGTCGTCTTCGAGAAGTCCCTGCGCCGGCGGTACTCCGCCAGTTCCGCGTGCTGGGGCGCCATGTGCGTCTCCCGCCGTCGGGTGGTCGAGGTCGAGGGTGAGGTCGCGGGTGAGGTCCACGGGCCCGCCGAGGTCAGCTCTGCCAGGCGTTGCGGACGTCGTCCCGGTGCGCGGCGAGCCAGTCGGCGAAGTTCTCCAGCGCGGGGTTGAGCTCCCGGGCGGCGGTGAGGTCGCGGGCCCTGATGTAGGGCTCCTCGCAGTCGGCGAAGAACTGGAACATGTTCCCCGCCTCGTCCGCGCCCGGGTGCCCCTGCGCCCGGTACGCGTCCGGCGTCAGCGGCCGGTACAGCACGGGTTCACCGCGTGCCTCCCCGAGCGCGGCGGCGAGGTCGGCGACCTTGAGGTGCTCCCCGGCGATGCTCACCGTGGCGGCGATGAGGTCCGTACCCCGCTTGAAGACGGCGAGCGCCGTCCTGCCGATGTCGACGGCGGCGATGCCCGAGAGCCGGTGGTCTCCCATCGGGAGGTTCAGCTGGAGCGTGCCGTCCTCGCCGCGCTGCGGGGGGAAGAAGTCGAGGAAGTTGTCCCAGTAGAAGGTGGTGCGCAGGAAGGTGGTCGGTACGCCTTCGTCGGTGAAGTAGCGGTCGGCCTCCGCCTTGGCGTCGAAGTGCGGCACCTTGTAGTGCTCCTGGAGCGTGGGCATCCGGTCGTCGTCGAGCGGGATGCACGCGCGTGTGTCCTCCAGCGTGGACCAGACGGCGTGCTGCACGCCCGCGTGCGAGGCGGCCCGGGCGAGCGCCAAGGCCTGGTCCTTCTCCTTGGCGGCGGACATGTGCTCCCAGAAGGGGGTGACGAGGAAGGCGCCGTAGGCGTGCTCGAAGGCCGGGGCGAGGCTGGGCGGGTCGTCGATGTCGCCGTGGACGATGTCGGTGACGCCGAGGTGTTTCAGCTCCTGCGCCGCGTCCCCGTCGGGGTGCCGCGTGACGGCTCGTACCGCGAACTCCTGGTCCGGGTCGGCCAGGACGGCACGGACGAGTCCGCCGCCCTGCTTCCCGGTCGCTCCGATCACCGTGATGATCTTCTTGTCGGACATGACTCGATTCGCCTCGCATATCCCGCGCGCGTCGACCTCTTCCCCAGCGCGTGCCCGGGGCGCGGGCCGGTATGCGTCATGCGTGGTGGGAAGGGTGCGGTTCGAAGGGGACGCCTCGGACGCGTCGCCTACTCGGCGATCTCCGTACGCTCCCACCACTCGTACACCCGCAGGGTCCCCGCGGCGGTGTCCTCACGGCGCGGGGTCTCCCTGAAGTGCTCGTATCCCCCGAGATGCGGGAGCTTCACGTCCTCGCCCGGGGTCTCGACCTCCACGATCCGCTCGGGGAGATCGTTCGGCCCGCCCTCCAGAAACACCTTGTGCGCCATGGCACCAGTCTTGCCACACTCGCCGCACGTCGCACGCGGGAAGCGTCTGTCGGGGCGGCCGCCGTGCCACCGTGCGGGCCGGGCCTGCGGGCGACGGCCGGTCGCGCGCGGGGAGGGTCCGCACGCGGCCGGCCGTGGGGACGGGCGTCGTCAGGGGCGGACGACCAGGACGTTGCCCAGCGAGCGCTGGCCCGTCGCGTCCGAGGGCCGGTTGACGACGCCCGACCGGGCCGTGGCCAGGACGCTGGAGCCGCCTCCGTCGAGGTTCATAGCCTGGCGGGCGCCGAGCTGCTTCATCAGCTGAGCGGCCTGCGGGACGCCGAGCCCCTCGCTGTACCCGGCCTGCCGGCCGTCGACGACCACGAGCATCAGCCTGCCCAGGTCGTCCACGCCGACCATCGAGCGCGGGTTGCTGCGCAGGGTCCAGTTGTACGTGAAGGTCTGGTCCGCGCCGTCGCGGATGATGCCGTCCGCCTGGGCGTTGACCGACACCTTCCCCTCACGTACCAGGGCCGGGCCGACCTGAAGGATCGTCGTGTCCGAGGTGAGCGGCACCTGACGGCCCCTGCCGTCCTCCACCCGCTCGGAGAACGTCAGTGTCTGACCGACCACGACGTGGCTCAGCAGCCACTCCGCACTCGCGCCGGTCGCCTGGACGGTCGACCCGCCGTCGGGCACGCTCGCGCCGCGCGAGGTGTTCACGGCCGTCACGCGGCCGGCGCCGTCGAGCACCGCCTCCGCGCCCGCTCCGGCCGGCGGCTTCCCCCATTCCGGGGTGAAGCGCACCAGCTCGCTGCTGTCGGTGCACTTCAGGTCGTGCTGCGGCTTCTGCGTCGGCAGGTCGCCGCCGACACCGCCGCAGTTCCAGACGTCACCGGGCACCCGGTTCACCCCGTCGACCTCGACGGTCTCCGTCCCGGTCTTGAGCGTCACATGCGCGGTGTACGTGTCCACGGCGAAGGAGCGGCCGCCGTTGGTCACCTTGAGGCCCGCCCGGCCCTGGGTCGCGGAGCCGAGCAGCTTGCCGTCCTTGACGTACAGACCGGCCGGTGCCTGGTTGTAGAACCACTGGGCGTTGATGCCGGCGAGCGCGCCCGTGGAGGCGATGAGGTCGGTCAGGGTCTCCGTGCCGTTGAGCCTCGGCCCGAAGTCCGTGCCCACGCTGCCCTTGAACGTACGGAAGTCCAGGCGCAGCACATGCACCTTCTGCGGTGCCTGCTTGTCGGTGCCATCCTGCGCCGTGTAGCGCGTACCGCCCGCGAAACCGGCGGACTTGATCCGGTTCAGCTGCGCCGTCGCGTCGGCTTCGTTCGCATGGAGGCCGACGCGGACGGTCCAGCCCAGCGTGCCGGGACGGCGGTCGGCGAACGCCGGGGCCACGACCTCTTCGACGCGGGGCTCGAACCCCTTCTCGCGCAGCGCCGTGGCCACCCGGTCGGCGGTGGCCCGGGGGCCGAGGGCCGTCCCCGCGGACGGGAGCGGGCCGTCGGGGGCCGCGGGGAGATAGACATGCACGGTCCACCGATCGTCGGCGTTCTGCTTGCCGTACGAGGTGGAGGTCAGGGTCACACCGGGCGCCACGGTCGTGCTCACCGAAGGAGCGCTCGGGATGAACGGGTGCGGGGTGCGGGCGACGGCCGATGCTCTGGCGGCCGCGGAGCTCTGCGGCGGCGCCGCCTCCGCGACGGGCACCGCCGAAGCCGTGCCCAGAACCGTCGCAGCCGCCGCCAGGAGGGAGAGGGACTTGCGCTGCATGAGCGTCCTTCCGTCGTAGGAACGTAAGGCAAGGCAAAGCGCAGTCAGTTGCCGGAAGATGACTCCTAGTGCAACGGACGAGGCAGCTCGGTGGAAGGGTCTTCTCCAGGTGGGCTCGCATCGTTTCAACGACGCGCATGAGCCCCGCGGCTCACACACCGTCATGACGAGCGCACCCCCCAAAGGTTTCGGGGGAGGGAAGGGCCCGTGCCGAGGAGGGGTTGTGGGGCTCGGTCGTCGACAGCCCGTCACCGGCGCCGAGTTCGGCACCGCGCGGCTGGCGCCGGAACGCGCGGCGCGGCTCCCCGCCGCATGGGCGGGAAGCCGCGCTTCGATGGATGTGTGGGGGTATGGGAGTCAGTGGGGTGTTCGGGTGCATCGAGCGTCCGCACGCTCAGAAACGCGGCGGCTCCCCGGACTTACCGGGGAGCCGCCGCGCCGGAGAGAGCCCGGTTCAGTCGGCGCTGTCCTCCTCGTGCGCCGCGGCGCTCCGCGCCTGGGCGCGGCGGCCCACGACGGCGGCGGCCGCGAGGGCGCTTCCGAGGAACGCGGTGGCGACGACCCAGGGGCGGTCCAGGACGTGACCGGTGGCGTGGTCGAGGGAGTAGCGCCCGGCGCCCGCGACACCGATGGCGGCCGCGGTGAACCCCAGGAAGGCCGGGTACTCGTAGCCACCGGCCTGGGCGAAGAAGCCGGCCGGGGCGTGGACGGAGACCGCGCCCGCCATCGCTCCGGCCGCGGCGGCGCCGGCGGCCGGGGTGGCCAGGCCCAGGGCCAGCAGGACCCCGCCTCCCGTCTCGCCGAGCCCCGCGGCGATGGCGCTCTCGCGGGGCGGATGGAAGCCCATGGCCTCCATCGCCTTCGTGGTCCCCTCCAGTCCGCCTCCCCCGAAGAAGCCGAACAGCTTCTGCGTGCCGTGTGCGGCGAGGACGGCGCCGGTGCCGACCCGGAGGACGAACAGCCCGATGTCGCGTCGGTTGAGGGTGGTCATCTGGGTCTCCCTGGGCAGAGCCGAAGCCGTACGACTTCTACTGTCACCTCTCCGAGGGCCGGGGCCGGTGCGTTGTTGCTCCATACAGGGAACGCTCCGTGCCACGCGGGTCCCGCCGCGCGCCGGGTGGCCACCCGGCAGGGGGCCAGGACGCATGCGCTACATTTTGCCGGTCCTTGACCGCGATCATTCACGATCCCTCCCCTCGGAGCCGGCAACACATGAGCGACATCGTCAACGGCCTCGGCCGGGCCACCGCCTACGGCGCCCTCGGCGTGGTGCTGCTGATCCTCGGCATCGTCCTCGTGGACCTGCTCACGCCGGGGAAGCTCGGCCGGCAGATCTGGGAGGAGCGCAACCGCAACGCGGCGACGCTCCTGAGCTCCGCGCTGCTCGGCATCGGCGGCATCGTCTTCACCTCCATATGGACGACGTACGACGACTTCGGCAAGGGCCTCGCCTCGACGGCCGCCTTCGGCCTGCTCGGCCTGGTCATGATGGCCGTGGCGTTCCTGGTCGTGGACCTGGTCACGCCGGGCAAGCTCGGCGCCACCCTCGTCGACCCCCAGCCCCACCCGGCGGTCTGGGTCACGGCCTCGTGCAACATCGCGGTCTCGGCGATCGTCTCCGCCTCCATCGCCTGATCCGAGCCGACCCGAGCCGAGCCGACCCGAGCCGACCCGAAACGAGCCGAGCCGCCAGGGGCCGTCCCTTCAGTGCCCCATCGGCTCGACCTCGAGGAACCGTCTGCGGCGCGGCCCCCGATAGAGCAGCGCCTCCCAGCCGAGCCGCTCCAGGACGGGCACGCACGCGCCCAGGGCGGACTCCTCCCCCTGGACCGCTCCCCCTCCGGGCGGCCCCACCCATTCCACGACGGCGGTGCCGGGCCGCTCCCCGGCCGTGACGCGGTACCCGGTCGCCGTCCGGCCGCCCGCGGCGTCGACCGCGGAGGGCGCGACGCCCGCCGCCTCCAGGGCGAGTGCCACCGCCCGGACGGGCTGTCTGCGCTCCCACTCGGCGGGCCGCTGCCGTGGATCGCCGCCTCCGTGGCCGCCGGTCAGCCGCCGTATCTGGAGCAGCCCCTCGACCGCGGCCCGTACCTCACGGGATCGCTGCTCCCTGTCTCCCTCCGGCAGCGGCGGATCGTCGCCCGTCACCGCCTCGAAGGTCCCCCGGTTCTTCGTCATGCCCCCACGCTAGGACCCGCCACTGACAACCGCGCTCAGCGCTGGCTGCGGCCGCTCGTCACGGCGTAGTACTGCATGTCCTGCTTGTCGACCGGCCGCCGGACCGGGTAGCGGGTCGTGACCTTCGTCGTGGTCGCCCCGGCGCGTACGACGGTCGCCGCGCTGTGTCCCGTACGCAGCGGGAACAGTTGCGCGTGCACACCGGACGGTGCCCGGTAGCCGCTGTCCGTGTCACCGGTCCTCGTGCGGATGTCGGCGGGGGCTGTGAGGAAGGAGAGGACCTCCACGGTGTCGCGGGGGTCCGTGGTGCCCTCGCGGGGCCGTATCACCTGCGGCTGGCGCGCGGCGGGCGGGAGGTCGTCGGCGAACTGGACCCGTGCGGTCAGATAGAGCGTGTCGCGCAGGATCTTCGGCCAGGCACCGGTCTTGAACCGCGTCAGGTAGTACGAGGACAGGTCCAGGTACGCGTAGCCGTTGTGCAGCGAGGGCGCGACGTGGGTCCCTTCGGAGTAGTCGTTCCAGGTGGTGAGCTGGACCCAGTCCGCGCCGGAGTCGATGGCGGCTCCCCAGCTCGCGCGCAGGGTCTCGGTGTTGCCGGCCTCGTCGTAGACGCCCTGGTTGGGGCGGGTGTCCTGGACGGAGACCGGCTGCATCCAGATCTTCCCGAGCCGGTGGGCCCGTTCGGCGTCGGCAACCGCCCCCGCCTGGCGGCCGGCGCTGCGGGCGCCCCATTCGGAGAGTCCGTGGCTGATCGCCGCGTACGCGTCCCGCTCCGGCGTGAAGTCGAGGAAGAGCGGAACGAGGGCGGTGCGGATGCCGTGCCGCGCCTCCAGTTCGCCCATCATCCGCCGCCACCAGTCGGGGTCCTTCTCCTCGGCCTTGAAGGGGGAGACGACCAGCCGTCCGTCGGGGAGCCGGTGTGCCGAGGGGCTCTTGGCCAGTTGCGCGAGCGAATCGGCGAGGCCGGCGGGGGTGGTCGACGTCAGGGCCGTCATGTCCGGCATGAGCTGGATCCGGAAGCCTGGGTCCTCCTCGTGGGCGGCGCGGAGCAGCAGTTCGGCGCGGTCCCGGTTGCGTCCGGTCTCGGAGAGCAGGTCGAGGGTGAAGCCGTCGAGTCCGGCGTCGCGGGCGGTGCGGACCTCCTGGCGCAGATGCGCCAGTTCCCAGTCCCCTGCCTCGGGCGCGGCCGGGATCGGGCGGTCGCGCAACAGCCCTCCGTAGGCCTGGTGTCTGCCCTTCTCTCCGTCCGGGGTGAGGTAGTTCCGCGCGTAGTAGTCGCGCTCGGCGGGCTCGTTGTCCAGGGAGAGCGGGTACGGGGTGAAGTAGTGGGCGAGGACCAGCTTGTCCGAGCGGCGCAGTTCGGCGGTGGACGGCAGGTCGAAGGGGAGGGCGGTGCTGTACGCCTTCGGGGGCGTGGCGGTCGCCTCGGCGGGGGCGTTCGCGCGGAGCGAGTTCGCCGCGCCGATGCCGGCCAGGGCCCCGACGAGGAGGACGCCGAGGCCGATTCCCGTGGCGAGCCGACGCCGTCGCGGAGCCCGGTGGGTGGTCCGGGCGGAGGACTTGTCCGCCATGGGCGTCCTTAGGGTCGGTCGCGGCTGCCGCGGAGCCGCGGGCTGGCTGTAGTACAGCCGATGGCGGACGGGGGAACAACCACCGTCGGGCGTGTGGCGGACCGGCCGCGCGAGCCTACGGCGTACCGCTTCCGAGGCGGTCGGTGCGGTGACCGGCGACGTACGCGGCCAGGGTGTCGTTCCGCATCGCCGCCCACAACGCGTCGGATCCGCCGCGGTCGAGGAGGACGACGGACTGACCCTTGATCATCGCGGTGCGGGCGACGGGCGCGTTCATGAAGACCATGTCGCCGGGCCTCACCGACCGGTTGTCCCAGAGGAGTTCGCGCAGGTCGGCGTCGCTGAGCCGGTCGTCCACGCTGACACTTGCGGTGAGCGTGTCGAGCAGTTCCGTCGCCCGGACGGGGTTGGTGAGGTTGCGCGTGGTCATCGTCTTGGTGAGGACGGCGCGCAGGAAGTTCTGCTGGCGGTGGGTGCGGTCGAAGTCGCCGCGGGGAAGGTTCTTGCGCTCGCGGACGTATACGAGCGCCTGGGTGCCGTTCATGTGGCGGACCGTGCCGTCCACGCGCAGGTCGACCCCGCCGACCGCGTCGGTGAGTTCCTTGAACCCCTCCCAGTCGATGATCGCGAGATGGTCCACGCGGACGTCGGTGAGGCGCTGGACGGTGTCGATGAGCAGCGGCGGACCTCCCCAGGAGAAGGCGGCGTTGAGCTTGGCGGTGCCGTGTCCGGGGATGTCGACCCAGGAGTCGCGGGGCAGCGACACGACGTACGCGTTGGAATGGTCGGCCGGCAGGTGGACGAGCATCATCGTGTCGCTGCGCTGGGCTCCGTACGTCCAGGACGGCGCCTTGGCGTCGCGCCCGGTGGTCGGCAGGTCGGAGCGGCTGTCGACACCGACGAGGAGGAAGGTCTGCCCGCCCTTGGAGGGTGGAGGCTGTTCGGCCGGCGGTACGTGGGTCGGGAACGCGCCCGGGATACGGTCGACCTTCCCGGTGTAGTGCTCGACCGCCCACCAGCCGGCACCGCCGAGCATCAGGATCCCGATCCCGAGCAGGGCCAGCGCCACCAACAGGACGCGTTTCGGGCTCACTCGGCGCTTGCGGGGCGTGACGGACGGTGTGCTTTCCGCCACAGTGCCGGCTCTCTCCCCCTCCGTGACCTGCTCCCCCTCCGACACGCTCCCACCTCTTCCTTCCATGGCCCCACGTGCGTCAACTCCCTTTGAACAGACGTATCATGCGCTCGGCCGTGTCCACACCGGCCCTCACGTCACGAGATGAATACGCCATCGCCTTCTGAGGTCGTTCGCGTGAACTGCAGCGGACGTGCGCATGTATGTCGTACTGTTCCGGCGTTGCGACGCTTGTTCGTCGATCAGGGGGTCGACGAACAGGGTGGCGAACGTCGACACGTGCCTGGGGGGTACATGTGGCATGCCCGCACAACTGAGACCAACTCCACCGGAACCGCTGCCGGTTCAGCGGTTACAGCGACACGCCCTCGCACCAAGGCGAGCTGGTATCCGGTCGCCGCGCTGACCGTCGACGTGCTCGGCGTGGGGCTGCCGGTCGCGCTGATACTGCGCGTCGAGCGCCAGCCGTACGCCTATGCCAGCGCCCTCGTGGCCGCTGTCGCCTGGGCCGCGGTGCGGTCCATGCGCCGACGGTACGCGCGGCGCGAGCTCGGCGAGTCGCGAGGCAGCCTGCCCGTCCTCCACGACTGGCTGATCCTGCTCGGGGTCCTCGCCGTCCTGCGGGCCGCCGCCGATCTGCACCACCCGGCGATCCTCTGTCTCGCCGCGCTGCTTCCGGCGCCCGTACTGACCCTGACCTGCTCAAAATTGACGTGGCGTCACCTGGTGGCCGCGCGCCGCGAGGCGCAGGTGGTGACCCGCGTGCTGGTCCTCGGTGAGCCCGCTGCCGCCGGTGACGTGGCCGAGCATCTCGCCGGGCGGACCGAGCATCCGTACGTGGTGGTGGGGATCGTCGCGATCGGCGAGGGCGCCGTCCGCACCGGCGCCCCGGTGGCCGCGCGGCTCGCTGTCCCGATGCCGGAGGCCGCGGACGGTGACACCCGGCAGGTGCTGGACGCCGCCCGCGAGCTGGAGGCTGACGTCGTCCTGGTGGCGGCGGGCCCTCTGATGGCGGGCGAGCGGTTGCGCCGGCTCTCCTGGGGACTGCATGACGCCGGGACCGAACTCGCCCTGGCGCCCGGCCTGGTGGAGTGCGCGGTCAAACGCCTGGAGACCACGTCGGCCGCCGGTCTCGCACTGCTCCGGGTCGCTCCGCCGCTGCGCAGCGGCGTGCAGCCGTTCCTGAAGTCCGCGATGGACCGGGCGGGAGCGGCGCTCGGGCTGCTTCTGCTGTCGCCGGTCTTCCTGGCGATCGGTGCCGCGGTCCGGCTGGGCTCGCAAGGGCCGGTCTTCTACCGGCAGGTGCGGATAGGCCAGGGCCGCGTGCCGTTCGTGATGTGGAAGTTCCGCACGATGTTCCTGGACGCCGACGCCCGCAAGGCGGAGCTGGAGCGGGCCAACGAGCACGACGGGCTGATGTTCAAGATGCGCCGCGATCCGCGGGTGACCCGCGTGGGCCGGCTGCTTCGCCGCACCTCACTCGACGAACTGCCCCAGCTGATCAATGTGCTGCTCGGTTCGATGTCCCTCGTCGGGCCGCGTCCGCCGCTGCCGGACGAGGTCGCCCGGTACGGGGACGTGGAGCTGCGCCGCCTCGCGGTGCGGCCGGGGATGACGGGACTGTGGCAGATCAGCGGCCGTTCGGACCTGTCGTGGGACGAGACCGTCGAGCTCGATCTGCACTACGTCGACAACTGGTCGTTCACGAGTGATGTGGATGTCATGGCCCGTACGTTCCGCGCCGTCGTCGACGGTCGCGGAGCGTACTGACGGGCCGCCGCGCATGAGATCAGTGCTGTTCCCGCCACCAGGCATAGGTGGCGGCGATCCCGTCCGGCAGGGCGATGGCGGGCTTCCAGCCGAGACCGGTGAGCCGGGAGACGTCGAGGAGCTTGCGCGGGGTGCCGTCGGGCTTGCTCGTGTCCCAGGCGATCCGGCCCTGATAACCCGTCACTTCTGCGACTGTTGCGGCCAGTTCGCGGATGGTGAGGTCCTCGCCGCAGCCGATGTTGACCGGCTCGTCGCCGTCGTAGCCGCGCAGCAGAACGGCACAGGCGGCGGCGAGGTCGTCGACGTGCAGGAACTCGCGGCGCGGGCTGCCGGATCCCCAGAGCGTGATCTCGTCCCGCCCCTCCTCGCGGGCCTCGTGGAAGCGGCGGATCAGCGCGGGAAGGACGTGAGAGGTCTCCAGGTCGAAGTTGTCGCCGGGGCCGTAGAGATTGGTCGGCATCGCGGAGACGTACTGCGCGCCGTACTGCTTCCGGTACGCCTGGATCTGGACGATTCCGGCGATCTTGGCGAGCGCGTAGGCCTCGTTGGTGGGCTCGAGCGGGCCGGTCAGGAGCGCGTCCTCGCTGATGGGCTGGGGGGCGAGACGGGGGTAGATGCAGGACGAGCCGAGGAAGAGCAGGCGCCGGACTCCGGCGGCGTGCGCACCGGCGACGACGGCGAGCTGGATCTGGAGGTTCTCCTCCAGGAACTGTACCGGGTAGGTGCTGTTCGCCATGATCCCGCCGACCTTGGCAGCGGCGAGCACCACGGCGTCGGGGCGGGTCTCGGCGAGGAAGGCGGCGGTCCGCGCCGCGTCCCGCAGGTCGAGCTCGGCACGGGTCCGGGTGATCACCTCGTGCCCGTCGGCGGCGAGCCGGCGGGTGATCGCGGAGCCGACGAGGCCGCGGTGTCCCGCGACGAATATCCGGGCCCGCTCGGGCAGGTACGACGTCGATGCGCTCGGAGAGGCGCTCGTCGATTCAGTCATGGCCCGGATCATGCCAGGCCGAGCGGGACCGCAGTACACCAGATCCGGATTTTCTGCTCGGATCACATCATATCCGCAAGATACGGACCGGCTGGGGGCCGGTCCGTCAGGGAGGGGCACGACGCATGAGCAAGACCGCACTGATCAGCGGCGTCACCGGGCAGGACGGCTCGTACCTGGCCGAGCTGCTGCTGTCCAAGGGCTACACCGTGCACGGCCTCGTCCGCCGCTCGTCGAGCTTCAACACCGAGCGGATCGACCACATCTACCAGGATCCCCAGCAGGCGAACCGTTCCTTCGTGCTGCACCACGCGGATCTCGCGGACGGTGTGGCCCTGGTGAACCTGCTCCGCGACATACGCCCCGACGAGGTCTACAACCTGGGCGCCCAGTCCCATGTGCGGGTCTCCTTCGACGCCCCGCTGTACACCGGTGACGTGACGGGCCTCGGCGCCCTGCGGCTCCTGGAGGCGATCCGCGCCAGCGGTGTCGACACCCGGATCTACCAGGCGTCCTCCTCCGAGATGTTCGGCGCGACCCCGCCGCCCCAGAACGAGGAGACCCCCTTCCACCCGCGCAGCCCGTACGGCGCCGCCAAGGTCTTCGCCTACTGGACGACGGTCAACTACCGTGAGGCGTACGGGATGTTCGCCGTGAACGGCATCCTGTTCAACCATGAGTCGCCGCGCCGGGGCGAGACCTTCGTGACGCGCAAGGTGACCCGGGCCGTCGCCCGGATCAAGGCCGGGCTTCAGGACCGGCTCTATCTGGGGAACCTCGACGCCGTACGCGACTGGGGTTACGCCCCCGAGTACGTCGACGCCATGTGGCGGATGCTCCAGCAGGACGAGCCGACCGACTACGTGGTGGCGACCGGAGTCCCCGCGACCGTACGGCAGTTCGTGGAGACCGCGTTCACGCACGTGGGGCTCGACTGGGCCGAGCACGTCCGCTACGACCCCAAGTACGAGCGGCCCAGCGAGGTGGACGCGCTGATCGGTGACGCGAGCAAGGCCCGGGACCTCCTTGGCTGGAAGCCCTCGGTGCAGGTGGACGAACTGGCCCGGATCATGGTCGACGCCGATGTCCGGCTCGTCGAGGACCAGTTGGCCGGCGTGACGGTACGCATCGACCGCTGAACTGCGCCTTTCGGTCGCGCCGGGGGACCGAGAGGCGCCTGCGTTCCGCGTGCCCCCGGGCGGCTCCCGGGCCGGCAGATACAGAATTGGTCAAGTTGGCTTGTCCGACTGCCACTTCGTCATACAGTTCGCATTCATCAGATGGCAGTTGCACCACTTCACGCCACATTGACTGGGCTATCACGCCTGGGGGGAACATGCGTAGATCCTGGGGGCTCACCACTGCCCTCGTCCTGACCGTCGCGGCCGGAGCCGGAGGCTCTCTGGCCCCGACGGCCGCGGCACTGACGCCGCCGGTGGCCTTCACCGCGGACGATCTGCCGACCTGGCAGACCAACGGTGTCGTCTGGGCGCTCGCCGAGGCGAACGACACCGTCTTCGTCGGCGGCACCTTCTCCGAGGTGCGTCCGCCCGACGGCGGGACCGGCACTCCGAGGAGTGCCGTCAACTTCGCGGCGATGGACGCGGCCACGGGCGCGCCCACCAGCTGCAACCTCTCCTTCACCGTCGGCAGCGGCACCGCGACCGTGCGGACCCTGGTGGTCTCGCCGGACAAGAAGACGCTGTACGCGGGTGGATACTTCGGCGCCGTCAACGGCACCCCTGTCTCCAGCCTCGCCGCGATCGACATCGCCACCTGCACGCCGAGGGCGTCCTTCACCCCGAGCTTCCCCGCCACGGTGCGGGCGCTCGCCGTCACCGACACCACCATCTACGCGGCCGGCGACTTCGGCACCGTCGAGGGGCAGACGCGGGAGCGGTTCGCCGCGATCACCACCGCCGGCGCGCTGCTGCCCTTCACGGCGAACGCGGACGAGCCGGGCCGGGCCGTCGAGGTGACCCCGGACGGACAGAACGTCCTGCTCGGCGGCGACTTCTTCAGCGTGAACGGGTCCAACTCGCACGCGCTCGCCGTGGTGAACGCCACGACCGGCGCCGTGACCAAGGCGTACCCGAACGGCTGGATCCCGTCGAACTCCGTCGTCAAGGACATCGAGACGGACGCGACGGGCTTCTACACCGGCAACGAGGGCACCGGCGGCGGCGTCTTCGACGGCCGCATCGCCCTGAACCTCTCGAACTTCGAGCAGCGCTGGCGCGACACGTGCCTGGGCGCCACCCAGGCCGTCCGCTCCTACGAGGGCGTGCTCTACAGCGCCTCGCACGCCCACGACTGCTCCAGCGTCGGCGAGTTCCCCGACGGGCGCCGCTACCACCTGCTCGCCCAGCCGACCACGTCGACCGGCAAGCTCGGCTGGTTCCCGGACACCAACGACGGCATCGGCGAGGGCATCGGTCCGCGCGCCTTCACCGTCTCGGGCAGCGGTTCCGCCAAGTACCTCTGGGTGGGCGGCGAGTTCACCACCACCAACGGAGCCCCGGCACAGGGTCTGACCCGCTTCGCGTCCGGTCCGGACACCGGCGCTCCGACCGTTCCGGTCGCCAGCGCGGCGGCCGTCGGCCCGAACTCGGTGCAGATCCGCTGGCGTTCCAGTCTCGACCTGGACGACTCGAAGCTGACCTACAAGGTCTACCGCAACGGCGCCGCGACGCCGATCGCGACCGTCCAGGGCGACTCGCTGCACTGGTCCCGCCCGCAGGTCTCCTTCAAGGACACCGGCGTGACCCCGGGCCAGACCTACAGCTACCGGGTGACCGCGGGTGACGCGGACGGCAACACCAGCGCCCTGTCCGCGACGTCCACGGTGACCGTGCCGACCTCGCCGGAGCCGTACGCCTCCAAGGTGATCGCCGACGGTGCCGGGCTGTACTGGCGCTTCGACGAGTCGACCACGCCCTACGCGGCCGACTCCTCCGACGGCGGCAACAACAGCGGTCTGTACGTCAACGCCCCCGCGATGCGCCAGACTCCGGGCGCCGTCTCCGGCTCGTCCACGGCCGTCGCGCTCAACGGCACGGACGAGCAGATCCACAGCGACCGGCGGCAGAGCGTCACCGGTGCCTTCACCGTCGAGACGTGGTTCAAGACCACCACGAACCGCGGCGGCAAGCTGATCGGCTTCGGCAACAACACGACCCGCAACAGCGGCAGTTACGACAAGCACCTGTACATGACGAACTTCGGCAACGTGGTGTTCGGCGTGTACACCGGGTCCACCCGGACGCTCACCTCCCTCGGCTCGTACAACAACGGCCAGTGGCACCACGCCGTGGGCACCCAGGGTCCCGAGGGCATGCGGCTGTACATCGACGGCCAGCTGGTCGGTTCCAACAGCGTCACCACCAACCAGCAGTACGACGGCTACTGGCACGTCGGCGCGGACAACCTCTCCAGCTGGCCGCTGCGGCCGACGAGCAACTTCTTCGCCGGTCAGGTCGACGAGGTCGCCGTCTATCCGTCGGCGCTCACCGGGACGCAGGTCGCCCAGCACTACAACCTGGCGAAGGCCCCGGCCGACTCGGTCACCACCGTCACGGCGGCCGAGGACACCTACGCCAACGCCGGCGCGCCGAGCACCAACTACGGCACGTCCAGCTCGCTGGCCGTCCGCGGCACCTCGCCGTACGCGTCCTACCTCCGGTTCCCGCTGCCGGCCGCTCCGGCCGGCACGGTCCTGAAGAGCGCCCGGCTCGCGGTGAAGACCACCACGATGACCGGCGCGGGCTCGGCCGACTCCCAGTCGGTCGTGCCGATCACGGGCTCGTGGGCCGAGGACACGCTGACGTACAACAACCGGCCGACGCTCGACGCGAACCCGATCGGGACGCTCAGCGGCGCGGTGGACGGCTCGGTGGTCTACTCGGCCGCGCTGGACACCACGGCGGTCTCGGCGGCTCTCGGCAGCTCGTACGGCCTGGCGCTGACCAGCACCGGGACGGACCCGCTGTGGCTCTGGTCGTCCGAGGCGACGGCGGCGGAGGGCACTCCGCAGCTGGTGCTGACCTTCGGCGCTCCGTAACGGGTCGTCGTACCTCCATCACGGATGCGGGGCCCGGCACTCCGGGCCCCGCATCCGACGTACCACAGGAGTTCGCTCATGCGTCGATCGCTTCAGCGGCGCCCGGCAGCGGCGGCGGCCGTGCTCGCCTCGCTGCTCGCCCTGTCCGCCTGTTCCTCGGGGAGCGAGGGCGCCGACGGGGCGGCGAAGGCCGCCGCGCCCACGCGCTCGGTGGCCGTGCCCGACCGGCAGGCCGAGTCGGAGCCCACGGGCCCCACCCCGTCCGCGACCACCACGGGCCCGGTCGTCCCCGACTCCGCGCTCAAGCCGGTCACCGGCTCGTTCACGGAGAAGGAGAAGAAGTTCCTGAGCGGGCGGGTGCCGCAGAACACGGACCCGGCCGCCGTCCTCCAGACCGGCCAGGAGTCCTGCCAGCGTCTGGAGCGCACCGCCAAGCGGGACAAGGACGCGGCCGTCGGCGCGATCATCGCCGGCGACATCCGCGACGCCGAGGCCGTCGTGACCCATCTCTGCCCGGCGCAGAAGCCTCTGTTCGCCACGGCGGAGACCGGCTTCCCGGACGGCACGGCGGCGAACCCGAAGGCCGGCACCTACCGCGCCCTCACCACCAGCCCCGCCTGCACCTGGCGGGCGGTCGGCGCGGACGGAAAGGTCCTCGCGTCCGGACCCGCGACCGGATCCGAGGGGCCTGTTCGCGCGAAGGTTCCGCCAGGGACGAAGGAGTTCGTCTCCAGCGCCTGCTACGCCTGGCTGCCGGCGTGACACCCGCGCGATACGAGTGAGCCCGGTGCGGTCATCGCGACCGCACCGGGCTCACTCGTACTCGGCCAGGTCAGACCCCGCCCGCCGCGCCTTCGTAGACCCCGAGCAGGGTGTCGAGGACCGCGTCCATCGAGAACGCCTCCGCCGCGAGCTTCCGGGCCGCCGCCGACGCGGCGTCGTTCGCTCCGGGGTCCAGGAGCGCGCACACGGCCGGGGCCAGGCCCGCGGCGTCCGTGACCACCCGTCCCGCGCCGGCCTCCTCGATGTCCCGGGCGAGGCCGTTGGAGGTGGTGACGACGGTCGGGGTGCCGACCGACAGGGACTCCAGGACGGACATCGGGAACGGCTCGTCGACCGACGGCAGGACGTACACGTGCGCCCGGCGCAGTTCGTCGAGCATCTGCCCGGACGTCAGCGGTCCCGGGCGGCTCACCCGGTCACCGACGCCCAGGTCGGCGACGAGCGCGTCCACCGCGGCCCGCTCGCCCTCGTCCGGTCCGGCGAGGACGAAGTGGGCGTCCGGATGGTGGCGCAGGATCTCCGGGACGGCCGCGACGAAGTCCGTGGGCCGTTTACGGGCCTGCAGCCTGGCCGCGTACAGGATGCGGGGCGGGCCGCTGGGCGCCGGGCGCGGCTCCTGGGCCGGGACGCCGTTGACCAGGCGTACGGACCCGGCGAGCGGCCCGCCGACGACCGCGTCCAGGTCCCGGCGCTCGCGGTCCGTCAGGTACAGCACGGCGGAGGCACCGCGGAGCACACGGCGTACGGCGACCGCGTCGAGGAGCTTGGCCAGCGGTCTGTCGCTGGGGTCGACCATGCCGTGCGTCTGGAGCACCAGCGGGCGGCCGGCCCGGAGCGCGGCGAGCGCGACGGGCAGGGTGACGAGATCGCGGGCCAGGTGGACGTGGACCACGTCGGCGTCCTTGACCAGCGCGCTCGCCCCGGCGAGCAGCGCGGGCGAGGTGATGCCGCTGAAGCCCAGCGGGAGGATCGAACGGGCCTGGTAGAGCCGCGCCGGCACGCCCTCCACGTCGGTCGGGAGGGGGCCCGGGAAGCCGTCGCCGAGAGCCGTCAGCCGCACCTGGTGGCCGCGTGCGGCGAGCCCGCGGCAGAGGTTCACGGCGACCCTGACCGGTCCGCCGAAGGCGTGGGTGGGGCTGTGCAGGGTGACCGCGTGGAGGATCCTGAGGCCGCTCACGCGGGCACCGGAACCGGTCGGCGGCCTTCGGCCGTGTGCAGCGTCAGCTCGGGCAGGTCCTTGTGGAGCGTCGTACCGGCCGCGACGACCGCGTGACGGCCGACGGTGACACCGGCGAGGACGGTCGCGCGGGCCGCGACCCAGGCGCCGTCCTCCACGGCGATCGGGGCGTTGCGGTAGCGGAAGTCCGCGGCGCGATGGTCGTGGCTGCCGGTGCAGAGCAACGCCTCCTGGGAGACACAGACATGGGCACCGAGCGTGATGGGCTCCAGGTTGAGCAGCCAGGCGCCCTCGCCGATCCAGGTGTGGTCGCCGACGGTCAGCTTCCACGGCCACAGGATCCGCACCCGGTGCCGTATGAGCACACCGTCGCCTATGGTCGCGCCGAAGGCCCGCAGCAGCGCGACCCTCAGTCCGGCCGGGCAGAACCAGGCCATGAAGACCGTGTTCATCACCGCGAACCAGAGGGCCTGCACGAGCTTGCCGCGGCCCTTGTCGTATCCGGCCAGCGTGAAGGCCGGTAGATTCCGCATGAGTTCACCCCCACCGGCGCCTCCCCAGGCGCCCGGCGTTCAGACTAACGGTTGACACGAGGTGACAGGGGGGCGTCGGTACACTGCCGCGAAGTGATGTTCCGGGGTGGGGACTTCGACGTCCTCGGCGGCCGCGGCTCCGGGGAGTCCAGGGGGCGGAATGACGACCGATGTACGCGGTGCGCAGGCCCAGGCGCGCCCGGAGCCGGCCGGGCCCGCGCCGCTGCTGCTCGCCCCCGCGGTGTCCCCGCGGACGCTGCTCTCGCGGGCTCTGTCGATCCCGCTGGTGCTCGGCTTCACGGTGTTCCTGCCGCTGCTCGTGGCGATCCAGCCCGGCGCGGGCGTGCACGACGCCGCGTACTACCTCCAGATCGCGCTGACCATGTACGCCGGGGCCCGGCTGTCGGCGATGATCCTCACCAGCCGGCGCAAGCTGCTCCAGGGGTCGTTCTGGCTCTTCGTCTACATGGCGATGGGGGTGGCGCCGCTCGCCCAGGCCGTCCTGGGCCGCGTGCCGACGCCCGTGGTGGGACCGCGCTCCGATCTGACGACGGCGGTGGCGCTGGTCCTGGTCGGCTGCGCCGCGTTCGACGTGGGGTCGCTGCTGGCCCGCGGCCGGCCGGGCACGTCGCGGAAGGCGGAGGGCCGCCCGGTGCTGGTGCACCGACGACGGCTCTACCTCCTGGTGCTGCTGGCCTTCGTGTGCAGCGGTCTGTTCGTCGTCAAGCTCGGCGGGCCCGCGGTCTTCTTCTCCAGTCGCCAGGAGATCATCGCGGGGATCGAGGAGGCGGGCGTCTCGCAGGCCGACTCGCAGGCCGGGCAGGCGTTCCTGCGCGGCTTCGGCACGGTCCCCGCGCTCTTCGCGCTGCTCGTGTACAGCCGCTGGCTGGTCACCTCGCGACGGGCCAGGCGCCGCCCCATGGTCCTCGCCGTGTTCATCGCCCTGGTGCTGCTCAACTGCGTGGTGAACAACCCGATATCGAACCCGCGGTACTGGTTCCTGACGGTGATGTTCTCGCTGCTGTTCACCGTCTTCCCGGTGAGCGCCGCGATGTACCGGTCGGCGCTGAGCCTGGGTGTGGTGATGGCGCTGATCGTCTTCCCGTTCTCGGACCGCTTCCGGTACGACGAGAAGAACTACCGCCCGGTCGAGACGACGTCCGTCCTGGAGCCGCTGGCGCTGAAGGACTACGACCAGGTCGGCATGTTCGCCAACACCATCACCCTGGTCGACTCGGGCAGCCGGCACCGGTACGGACGTCAGCTGGCGGGGTCCGTGTTCTTCGCCGTGCCGCGCTCGGTGTGGCCGGGCAAGCCGCGGGACACGGGGGTGATGGTCGGCCAGTGGATGGGGACGGTGAACACCAATCTCTCCTCCCCCGTCTGGGCCGAGCTGTGGATCGACTTCGGGGCCGTGGGGATGGGCGCCGGGATGATGGGGCTCGGCTACGCGGCCGCCCGGGTCGACGGGCGGTTCGCCCGCCGCGGCACGCGCCGGGCTCCCCCGGGCAGTCTGATCTCGCTGGTGGTGCCGCTGGTGGCGGGCTACTCCTTCATCCTGCTGCGGGGCCCGCTGCTCCAGGCCTCCGGGCGGGTGGCGATCGCGCTGATCTGTGTCGCCCTGGTGATGACCTGGCGTCAGGACAAGGGCGCGGCGCTGCGCTGATCCTCCGGGCGCGGCGCGGCCGGCTCGGGGTGGGTGCGCGCCACCCGCGTCCACGCGGCGAGGGCCTTGAGGGCGGAGCCGGCCGCCAGGCCCCAGGCCGCCCCTGCGGCGCCGCCGGCTCCGTATCCGGCGAGCATCAGGGCCACGGAGAGCAGCGAGAAGACCACCTGCACGGAGAGGGTGGCGCGCGGGCTGAGGACGCGGAGAGTGACGAGGGCGCAGGTGCCCGCCGCCATCACGGCGTACTGGCTGCCCGTGGCGGGCAGCAGCGCGGTGGTGGACTGCCAGGTGGCGCCGAGGAGTTGGCGTCCGACGCGGTCGGGCAGTGCGTACAGGACGGCGGCCCAGCCGAGGGCGACGAGAGCGAGGACGGCGGCGAGCGCGGCGGCGGCCCGTACCGTCGCGCGGCGGCCGCCGGCCCTGCCGAGGAGGGGCGGGCCGAAGGCGTTGACGGAGGTGAACAGCGTGTTGAGCGGGCCGAAGAGGGTGGTCGCGCCGCGCAGCGCGCCGACGACCAGGGGGCCGGCGACGAGTCCGAGGCCGAGGACGGCGAGCTGGCTGGAACCGCTGCCGACGGCGAACTCGACGACGAAGCGCCGGCCGAGGTGGTCCTTGCGCAGCTGGCGGCGGAGTGACCAGGGCCGGTTCCGTACGTACGGGTGGAGCAGGGCGAGCCCGAGGAGGGCGGCGGGCAGCGCCGACAGGCCCCAGACGAGGACGAGGCGGGCCGGTGAGCTGCCGTGCGGCTGGATCAGCAGGGCCGGGACGGCGCAGGCGAGCCGGAGCAGGTCGGCGGCGAGGGCCAGGTGTGGCCGGCGCAGCGCGGAGAAGCCGTAGCGCAGACCGTCCTGGACGAGTACGACGGGGAGGACCGCGCCGAGGGCGAGCACGGCGAGTCCGGTGGCGCCGCCGATGACGGCGCCGGCCGCGAGGAGCAGGGCCCCTGCCGCCGTGGAGGCGACCGCGGTGAAGGTGACGGCGGACCGGACCGCCGCGCCGATCTCGTGATCCTCGCCCTTCTCCAGGACGACGCTCTGCCCGACGTGGGCCGCGCCCAGGCCGAGGAGCACGGTGAAGACGATGTACACCATGGAGAAGGCGGCGAAGCCGTCCGCGCTGGAGGCACGGGCCGCGATCACCAGGACGGCGATGTTGGTGAGACTGGCCGCCGCCTGGTCGAGGACCGAGGCGGCGACGGTGACGGCACGTCTCAACGGTCGCCCGCGTGGATGTCGCCGGTCCGCAGGTCCTCCGCGCGGAGCGCGCGCAGGGCGACGGTGTCGGAGCCGTCGCCCACGAGGATCTGCTCGGGTTCGGCGGCGAACTCCTCCGTCCCGGCAGGCTCCGGTACGGGTCGGCCGGCCCGACCGCCGCCCGGACCTCGGCGGGCGGGCTGCTGCTTGGCGGCGCGGCGGCGCTGGCGGCCCGGGGTGTACACGACGGCGCCGAGGACGGTACCGCCGGCGCCCGCTATCAGCTCGCGGATGCGCTGGAGGTCCGTACGGTGGACGCCGCGCGGGTCGCAGACGATGAGGACACCGTCGACGCGGTCGACGAGCGCGAGCGCGTCCGCGTAGTTGAGGACGGGCGGGGCGAGGACGACGACGGTGGAGTTGGGCGAGTCGGCCTCGGCGATCAGCCGGGAGACCCGGGGGCCGGTCAGGGCGCGCGCCACGTTCCGTACCCGCTCACCCGGCACCAGACCGAAGGAGCCCGACTCCCCCGCGTCGACGGAGAGCTGACGCCTCGCGGGCCAGCCGTTCTCCTCGCTCTCCACCGGGTTGCTCCAGCGCGGAGCGGCCGCCGCGTGGGCGCGCAGCCGTCCGGCGAGGGTGGGAGCGCGCAGATCGGCCTCGATGAGCAGGACGTCCTTGCCGGTCTCTGCGAAGGAGGCCGCGAGGTGGGAGGCGACGGCGACGGCGGCCTCGTTGGAGCCGCGCGGGGCGACGACGAGGAGGCGTCGGCGGTCGGCGAAACGCTGGTCGTAGGCGAGCCTGAAGGCCACGGAGCGGTACTCCTCGGCGGCCCGGGCGTCGGTGTGGTCCTCGGCGAGAAGGACGTCGGTGGCCCCACGGGGCAGGGTGCCGAGGACCGGGGCGCGCACGGCGCGCGCGACGTCGCCGGCGGAGCGCGGCGCGGGGTCGAAGACGAGCCGGACCCAGGCGGCGAGCAGGCCGAGCGCCACGCCGACGAGGGCGCCGAGGCCGAGGCTCATGGGGAGGCCGGGACCGTCGGAGTAGCCGGGGGCGGTGGCGACGCGGATGACGGTGCCCGGCGACATGTCGAGCGACTTGAGCTGGGAGATCCGGCCGTCGAGTTCGTTGATGCGGTTGAGCAGGTTGGTCTTGACGCCGTACTCGGCGTCCCGGGCCGCCCCGTCGGGCATCCGGTCGAGTTCCTTGGTCTTCTGGTCGTGCTTCTTGGCCACCTCGTCGAGCTGTTTCTGCTGCCCGTCGAGCATCGTGGTCCTCAGGTCGGTCCACTGCTTCTTGCGCAGGTCGAGGTAGGCCTGGGTGACCGCGTTGGCCCGGTCGGCCGCGGCCTGGGGCGTGTCGGCCGTGTAGGTGAACTGGAGCACCTGGCTCTGGGGCGGGTTGGTGACCTGGAGGTCCTTCTGGAGCTTGCCGATGGTGCCGGTCCAGCGGAGCTTCTTCGCGGCCTGTTCGGCGACGCTGCTGCTGAGCGCGGTCTGCCGCTCGGACCCCATGTTGAGGGTCTTCTCCTGCGAGATGCTGGGGTTGAAGGGGTCGTTGACGGGAGCCCGGAGGACGACCTGGCTGGTGGCCACATAGGTGTCCGCGTTGGACATCCCGAACCAGACGCCGCCGAGCAGACCGATCCCGATGCCGGCGGCGATGATCGCGCGGTAGCGCAGGAGCTGGCGGAACTGGTCGCGCAGCAGCTCCGGTTCGTCGTCCTCCACCGCGGTGACGTGCGAGTGTGTCACGTGCTCGGACCCCCCAGAGCCTCTTCGATCAGTGCGTCGATCCGGGCGAGCCCGGCCGCCCGCGTCAGATGGGCCTCGACGTGGCGGGGCCCCTGGGCGCCGAGCGCGTCGGCGGCCGCCGGATCGTCGCCGAGTCTACGGATCTCGGCGAGCAGCGCGTCGGGATCCTCCGGAGGTACGAGAACGCCGGCGCCGGAGCGCAGGACCTCGTGGGCGGTGCCGCCCCCGGCGGCCACGGAGGCGACGACGGGGCGTCCGGCGGCGAAGTACGAGGTCAGCTTGGACGGCACGCTCATGTCGAGGACCGAGGCCCGCTGGGTGACGGCGAGGACGTCGGCCGCGGCGAGGGTGTCGGGGAACTCGTCGTCGCCGACGGGCGCCATGAACTCCAGGTTGGGGATGCCCACGCCCGACTCCGCCAGATGGGCCCGCTGGTTGCCGTCGCCCAGGAGCACGACCCTGATCTTCGGGTCGCGGCGGGCCGCTTCGACGAGCACCTCGAGTCCCTGCTTGAGGCCCATGTTGCCGGAGTGGAGGACGACGGTCTCTCCCTCGCCCCAGCCGAGCCGCTGCCGGGTCTCGTCGCGGGAAGCCGAAGGGCCGGTCACATGGGACCAGTTGGGGACGAGCCGGATGCGGCCGCGGTCGACGCCCATGGCGGCGACCTTGTCGACGAACGTCTCGTGGATGACGCCGACGAGCACGGCGCGACGCACGGCGTACGTCTCGGCCCGGGCGGCGAGTGCGGCGGCGCGGTCCCCGCCGGCGATCCCGCTCTGCGCGGCCGCCGCGCCCATCAGATCCTGGACGACGGGGACGTACGGAACGCGCCAACGGGCAGCGAGCCGGGCGCCGATGATGCCGCCGGCGAGGCTGGGCATCTGGGCGAGGACGGCATGGGGACGGGCCATCGTGGGCGGGGCCACGAGGCCGTGGGCGAGGACGCTGGCTTCGAACGCGGCACGTCTCAGCGCGGTTTGGCGAGGCGGGACGGTGTGGCGTCGGCGGTGGACGACGACTCCGGCCCGCTCTTCGGTGCGGCGCCAGGTCTTGGCGTAGGCCGGGTCTAGGGACCAGGAGGGGTAGTGCGGCATTCCGGCGAGTACATGGGTCTCGTGGCCGATGGCCGCCCAGTGTTCGGCGATCTGCGTCGCGTAGGGTCCTATGCCGGCATGCTCCGGTGCATAGTTGGTGGACACCATCAGCAGGCGCCTGCGCCCGTCCGGTGTATCCGAGCCGCTGTTCCCCGCCGTCCGTCCGCCCACGCGACCGCCCCTCTCCCCCGACGCGAACCGGTCATCACCCTAGTCGTTCACCCACTCTCAACGGAACGTGCACGCTATCGTCGAAACTCCTTCGCGCTGGGGAGCGCGAACGCACCTGGGGGGTTTCGTACATGACCGCAGGAAGGCCGTACCGCGTCGGCTACGCGCCGGGGGCCTACGACCTCTTTCACATCGGGCATCTCAACATCCTCCGGCACGCGCGCAGTCAGTGCGACTATCTGGTGGCGGGTGTGGTCTCGGACGAGATGGCCGAGCTGGCCAAGGGCCGGCGGCCGGTGATTCCGCTCGTCGAGCGGCTGGAGATCGTGCGCCATGTGAAGTACGTCGACGCGGCCTTCGTGGAGACGGTGCCGGACAAGCTGGAGACCTGGAAGCAGGTCCGGTTCGACGTGCTGTTCAAGGGTGACGACTGGCGCGGCACACCCAAGGGGGACCGGCTGGAGCGGGACTTCGCGGGGGTGGGGGTGGAGATCGTCTACTTCCCGTACACGATGCACACCTCCAGCACCCAACTCCGGCGCGCGCTCGACCTCCTGACGCAGGAGGCCGAGCCGGGCACCGGCGTGGGCGGGATCGGCGGCGTCAGCGAGGGGCTGCGCTGAGCTCGCGGAACCACTTGGCGAGGAAGGCGAGGAGGAACACCGCGCTCGCGACGCCGAGCGCGGTGTAACCCCAGCGGAAGGCCGATCCGCCGCCCAGGAGCAGGAAGACCAGGCAGAAGACCCCGTGGTCGACGGGGAGCAGGGCCACCGCGCGCAGGGTGGACGGCTGCGGGGCGGGGCTGCCCGGCGCCGGGCGGGGCTTGAGCTTCTCGGTCAGCAGGCCGCCGAAGAAGGTGACCACGGCGGCGAGTTGGAACCCGAGCGGGACCAGGAGCCAGCTGTCGGCCTCGGTGCCGAAGTGCTCGGGGTGGCGGTAGAAAGCGATCAGCACCGCGGTGTGCAGCGCGGTGATCTTCGCGCAGTCCACGACGTGGTCGAGCCACTCCCCCGCGGGGCTGCCGCCGCCGCGCAGCCGCGCGAGCTGCCCGTCGGCGGAGTCGAAGGCGAATCCGACAGCGAGACCGAGCCAGACCAGCAGACCGAGCACCCAGGACGGACCGCCGACGGCCAGTCCGGCGACAGCGGCGAAGCTGAACAGTGCGCTTGTCAAGGTGACTTGATTGGGCGTCAGTCCGATGGCGTACGAGCCGGCCGCGAGGAGGCGCCCCACCGGACGGTTGACGAACCGCGAGTAGAGCGAGACCCCCTTCGCGGACTTCTGGGCGGACTTCAGCTCGGTCAGCGCGGTCCCGATCGTTCCCACGAACCCCCCCGGGTCTTTGTGCGAGTTTCGTACTTTCGTACGTGATGGCGCACATCATGGCATCACCGGGGGGTTCGGGGTGGCGGGACCTACGCCTCCACCGCCTCCGCGTGGCGGTTCTCCTTGATCGTGATCCGGCCCTTGCGGATGGTCGCCAGGCGCGGTGCACGGCGGGCGATGGCACTGTCGTGGGTGACCATCACGAACGTCAGCCCGTGCTCCTTCCAGAGCCCTTCGAGCAGCTCCACGATCTCGTCGCGCATCGACTCGTCGAGGTTGCCGGTCGGCTCGTCGGCGAGGAGCACCTTGGGCCGCTTCACCAGGGCGCGGGCGATCGCGACGCGCTGCTGCTGTCCGCCCGAGAGCTCGGACGGCAGGTGCGCCCTGCGCTCGCCGAGACCGACGGCCTCCAGCGCCTCCGCCGCGAGGGAGCGCCGCTCCCCGGCCTTGATGCCCATCGGGACGAGCGCGGTCTCCACGTTCTCCTGGGCGGTGAGCGTGGGGATGAGGTTGAAGGACTGGAAGACGAAGCCGATGTTCTGACTGCGTACGGCCGTCAGCCGGCTCTCCGGCAGCTTGGCCAGATCGACGCCGTCGAGCATGACACTGCCGGCCGTGGGCCGGTCGAGACCGCCCAGCATCTGCAACAGCGTGGACTTGCCGCCGCCGGTGGGGCCCTGGATGACGAGTCGGTCGCCCTCCCTGATGGTGAGGTCGATCCCGGCGAGGGCGTCGACTCTCTCCTGGCCCCTGCGGTACTGCTTGGTGACGCCTGTGAGTTCGTACATGGTGCAACTCCTGCGATACGGGGAAGGGGTTCGGGCTACCGGCTACTCGACGCGGCGCAGCGCGTCCGCCGGGCGCAGGCGCGAGGCGCGCCAGGCGCCGAAGCCGCCCGCGACAAGCCCGCCGCCGAGGGCGAGGAGGACGGCGAGGCCGACGGTGGTGAGGCTCACGGGCGCGGTGAGGGCGATGTCGAGGGTGTTGCCGCCCCCGGCGTCGCGGGCCACGGCCATGCCGGGTCCGGCAAGCATCCGGCCACCGCCGCCGCCCGTCAGCGCGCCGCCGCCGAGCTCGGCGGTGAGGGTGGGGCTGACGGCGGTGACGAGGTACGCGCCGCCGAGGCCCACGGCGATGCCGAGTGCGCCTCCGATGAGGCCGTTGACGAGCGCCTCGCCCATCACCTGCCGGGTGACCCGGCCGCTCTTCCAGCCGAGCGCCTTGAGCGTGCCGAACTCACGCACCCGGCGACTGACGGCCGAGGAGGTGAGCAGCCCCGCGACGAGGACGGCGGCGACGAGGACGGCGTACGAGAGCCACTTGCCCACGTTGGTGGCGAGGTTGGCGGCGGTGTCGAGGGAACCGGAGACGGTCTCGGCGAGATCGGCGGAGGTGGTGACCGTGGTGCCGGTGACGTTCTTCTGGATGGCGGCCTTGACGGCCTCGATCTTCGTCGAGTCGGTCGCCTTCACATAGACGGTGGTGATCTTGTCCTTGGAGTCGGAGAGCGTCTGCGCCTTCGTGAGCGGCAGGTAGACCTGGGCGGCGGCCTGGCCGCTGTCGGCGGTGGCGACGCCGACGACCTCGAACTTCACGCCCTTGACCGTGAGCGTCTCGCCGACGTCGAGGCCCTCCTGCTTGGCGTAGGCGCTGTCGATCACGACGACCGCGGCGTCGGTCTCGGTGGCCTTGAACGTGCGGCCCTTGGTGAGGGTGGAGGTGGTGAGGGGGCCGAGGTCGGGGGCGGTGACGTCGGTGCCGTAGAGGGTGAAGGAGTTGACGTCGAAGGCGGCGCCACCGCCTTCGACCCGGCCCCCGCCGCCGCCGTTGCCGCCACCTGGGGTGCCGGGCTGGGCGGGCTGGGCGGGCTGCGCCTGCTTGAACTCGCCCCGCTTGAACTCACCGTCGATCTTGAGGTTGACGAGGCTGAGACCGCCGACGGCCTGGGCGACGCCGGCCTGCTTCGCGACCGTGGCGGAGGTGGAGGCGGGCAGGGTCTGGAACCCCTGGACCATCAGCCGGTCGCTGCTCTGCTCCTCGCCGTCCTCGCCGGCGTCGAACTCGAACCGCGGCCGCTGAGCCTGACCACCGGCCTGGGGCTCCTCACGGGCCTTGGTGACGGTCAGATCGGTACCGAGCCCGTAGAGGGACTCCAGGACCTGGGTCTGGGCCTGCTTCATGCCGGAGGCCACGGAGTTGACGACGATGACCAACGCGATACCGAGCGCGAGCCCGGAGGCGACGACGAGCGCCGCCTTTCTGCGACGGCGCAGCTCGCGCCGGAGGTAGGTGAAGAACATGGGCGCGAAGCTAGGTGCGCGCGGTGATGGCTGGATAAGGCCCGCGTGAGAGTGGGATGAGAGAACCAGGTGGGGCCGGGGGACTGGGCTCAGGGGGCGAGGCGGGGGCTCAGGGGCCGGGGCGGGGGGCTCAGGGTTGGATCGGGGGCCGGGGGGTCAGGGGCCGGGGCTCAGGGCTCGTACGAGAGGGGGTCCGCCAGGACTTGGCGGATGACGAACGCGGCCGCCCCGCGGGCCGCCGGGCTGGAGGTGGAGGCGGCGCGGAGGCGGCCCGCGTCCGGTGTCCAGAGGCCGGAGACCACGCGGCGGGCGAGTTCGGCGTCGACCGCGGGGCCGAGACGGGGCATCAGCAGCGGGTAGATCCCACCGAGGACGACGGCCTCGGGGTCGAGCAGGTTCACCGCACCGGAGAGCGCGAGCCCGAGCATCCGCCCCGCCCCCTCGACGGCGGTCACCGCCCGTGGCTCCCCCGCGTCGGCGCGGCGCGCCAGTTCCTCGACGTCGGCCGCGCCCGCCGACCGCAGCAGCGCCGACTGGCCCGCGTACTGCTCGAGGCAGCCGCGTGAACCGCAGCGGCAGAGAGGACCGTTCGCGTCCACGGGCAGATGACCGATCTCGCCCGCGAACCCGTGTGCGCCGCGCAGCAGTTCGCCGTCGACGACGATCGCCCCGCCCACCCCGATCTCGCCCGTGAGGTACAGGAAGCTCCGTACGTCGCCCAGGGCGCCGAACCACAGCTCCGCCAGCGCCGCCGCGTTCGCCTCGTTGTCCGAGGCGACCGGCAGCTCCCGCCGTGCGCGGTGCTTCGCGAGCGCGGTGCCGAAGAGCCGGTCGGCCGCCACGCGGTTCCAGCCGAGGTTGGGCGCCTGGCGGACGGTTCCGGACGAGACCAGGCCCGGCAGGGCGAGCCGTGCCCCCACCGGACGCAGCTCCAGGTCCGCCGCGCTCCGCAGGGCGCGCGCCGCGATCCCGGCGGCGCGTGCGAGGACCTCGTCCGGCACGGGGGCGCGGTTGTCCAGGGGTTCGGTGATCCGGACCCGATCGGCTCCCGCGAGGTCGACGACGCAGACGGACACGTAGTCGACGTTGATCTCGACGCCGAGCCCGGCCGGACCGGTGTCGGCCGCCTTCAGGACCGTCCCGGGCCGTCCCGCCTGTCCGCTGAAGGTCTTGCCCGACTCGACCAGGAAGCCCTGCTCCAGGAGCTGTTCGACGAGGGAGGAGACGGCGGCACGGGTGAGCCCCACGCGCGCGGCGACGGCCGCGCGGGTCGTCTCGCCGGCGTCGTGGACGGTCCGCAGGACGAGACTGAGATTGTGCCGCCGTACGCTCGCCTTGTCGGCCTTGGGCTCCCGGGGCCGCGATGCCATCCGCGTCCGCTCCTCTCCGGGCGCACTCCGCGCGGGCGTGCCTGCCGCCCGCGTACCTGCCGCCGGGGTGCCCTCGGCCGGGCTGCCTTCTTCCACCGGCTTCCGTTCCTTCGGGCGAGCGTCCCCGGTCCGCGGAGTCTTCGTCATCGTGTGTCGAGCCTAATCCCCCTCCACCTCACCTCGCCCTTCCCTCCCACCGCACGTCCTTCCCGCAAAAGAGTTCAACCACCGAACTCTCTGCGCTACTGTCTGCGGCATGCCCCTTCCCCGCGACTACAGCGGCCAGAGCTGCGCCCTCTCCCGCTCCATGGAGATCGTCGGCGAGCGCTGGACCCTGCTGATCGTCCGGGACGCGTTCTACGGGGTCCGCCGCTTCGGCGAGTTCGCCGCCCATCTCCGCCTCCCCCGCGCCGTCCTCGCCGACCGGCTCGCCGCCCTCACGGAGGCCGGCGTGCTCGACCGCCTGCCCGGCACCGGACGGCGCGAGGTGTACGGGCTGACGCCCAAGGGCGTCGCGCTCTGGCCCGCCGTCCGCGCGCTCACCTCCTGGGGCGACGAGTTCTACGCGGCGGGCGGTGGCCCACGGCGCATCTTCCGCCACGCCGACGACGAGGCCCCGGTCGCCGGGGACGGCCGCTGTACGGGCTGCGGGGCCGCGGTCCCGGTCGGCGACCTCGTCGTGGCGCCCGGCCCCGGGCTGCCCCCGCCGGCCGGGGACGACGACCCGGTGACGGCGGCCCTCGCCCGCCCGCACCGTCTGCTCCGCCCCCTGCTCGTACCGTCCACCACGCAACGCTCCCCGAGAGGTCCGCACTCATGAAGATCCTGGTCGTCGGCGCCGGAGCCACCGGAGGCTACTTCGGGGCGCTGCTCGCCCGTTCCGGGGAGGACGTCACCTTCCTGGTCCGTCCGCACCGCGCCGCCGTGCTGCGCGCCCGCGGTCTGCGCATCACAGGCCGGGGCGAGGAGTGGTCCCTGGAGCCCCGGCTCGTCACGGCCGACGAGCTGACCACTCCGTACGACCTCGTGCTTCTCTCCGTGAAGTCCACCGCCCTCACGCAGGCGATAGAGGACATCGCTCCGGCCGTCGGGCCGGACACGGCGATCGTGCCGCTGCTCAACGGTCTCGCCCACATCGAGGCCCTGAACACCCGCTTCGGCGCCGCGCCGGTGCTCGGCGGCGTCGCCAAGGTGGTCACCACGCTCAGCGACGAGGGGGACATCGTCCGGCTGGCGCCGCTCGCCCATCTGACGATCGGCGAGCAGGACGGGGCCCCGTCGCCCCGGGTGGAGAAGATCCGGGCCGTCCTCGCCGAGGCCGGCATCGACGTCCTGGTCCCGGAGGACGTGATGGCCTCGATGTGGCACAAGTGGGTCTTCATCACCACCTTCGGTGCGGTGACGAGCCTGATGCGCGGCACGGTCGGCGAGATCAACGCCGTCCCGGGCGGCGCCGACCTGGGTCCGGCGGTCCTCGCGGAGGCCTCGGCCGTCTCGGCGGCGGCGGGCCATCCCGTACCGGAGTCGGAACGGGCCGCGACCCTGGGCATCGTGACCGCGACCGGGTCCCCGATGGTGCCCTCGCTCTACCGCGACCTGATCGCCGGACGCCCGACGGAGGTCGAGCACCTCTTCGGCGACCTGGTGACCCGAGCCCGCACCCTGTCGGTACCCACCCCGCTCCTCGACCTGGCGACCCTGCACCTCCGTGTCCACCAGGAACGGGTCTCGGCCACCGGCGCCTGACGCTCCGTCAGAACCGTCGGCCGGCTCCCCTGTCAGAGGCGCCCGTTAGTGTGCGGGCAACTGATCATCGGGGACAAGGGGGGCCCGTGCGGCGCTGGGAGTACTTCGCGGACGGCTCGGAGCAGGAGAGCGGCGGGGCGGTGGCGGCCGTGCCGGAGAGTGTGGTTCCGGAGGCCTCGGAGGTTGCCGAGACCGCCGGGTCCGCGTCCGCCGCCCTGGCCGACGAGGACACCTTCGTGCTGCCCGCCGCCTGGAAGCGGAGTCTGCACCCGCGGCGCGGCGGGGTCCGGCGGACCGTGCCCGCGGTCGAGGCGGACGCGCCGGAGAAGCTCCGCGTATGGCTCGCGCGGGACGCCGAGGCGATCGAGCGCGCACTGGACTCCGAGCAGAGCGACCCCGCGCTCGTCGAGGCGGCCCGCGCGCACCGGCGCGGGAAGCCGGACGCCGTCGGCGCGGCGGTGCTCGCGCGGATGGTCAACTTCCAGCGCGGGGGCTACGGAGCGGTCGCGGACGCCTGGGTGGCGGAGTTCGGGCTGCCGTTCGCCGCCTGCGCCGCGGTCGAGCTGGGAGAGGTGCGGAACGTGTGGCTGCAGAAGGACCGCCGCAGCCTCCTCGTCGGGGTCGAGGTGAACCCCGAGGATTCCGGCGGCTGGGGACAGGGCGTCACAGGATCGGCCCTCGACCGGATCAGGGCGCTGCTGGCGGGGACGGACGATGCCACGTACCTGGCCGCGGTCGAGGCCCTCGCCGGGCACCGGCACAGTGTCCGCAGGGCGGTGCGGGCGTCGTACCTCGTTCCCTCGGAGAGCGCGTGGGTGGACGAGTGCTGCGCGCGGCTGAGGCATCCCGTGCACGCCGACGCCCATGTGCGCATGATGCTGCTGTGTTCGCTGGGAACCGCCGAGCAGGCCGCCCTCTTCGGCGGCCGCTGCGATCTCGGCTGGCGCGGCTGGAGCCCGGCGGTCGTCGCGACGGTCGGCGAGGGCGTGGGCGCGGCCATGGCCCCTCTGCTCGCGGGTGAACTGAACGGCCAGTACATCGACGCGGAGGGCACCAAGGCCATGGCCACCGCGCTCGGCGAGCTGCCCTCGGACGAGGCCTTCCGTCAGCTGGTCGCCCGTGTCGACGACAAGCATGTGCGGAGCGTCCTGGTCACCGCCGCGCGCCGCTTCCCGATGCGGGCGCTGCGCCTGCTCGGCGAGGCCGCGGGCGGTGAGGGCGAGACCCCGGCCACCGTCCGACGGCTGCTCACGGCGCATGTGGCCGCCCACCGCGAGACGGCGCTCGCCGTCCTTCCGGACCTCCCCGAGCAGGTCGCCGAGATCGTGGGGTCGCTCGCGCGCCAGGACGGACGCATGGAGGAGGTCGCCCTCACCTCCCTGCCCGAGCTGCTGGCCGCGCCGCCGTGGACCCGGCCACGCACGGTCGTCGAGCCGCGGGTGGTTGCCGGGCTCGTCGCCCCGGCGGACTCCCGCATCGTGTGGGAGCCGGGCGAGCAGCAGCTGTGGACGGTCGCCGAGTCCTGGATCAGCGGCTGGCAGCCGTACCGGCCCATGGAGGAGCTGATCGAGCAGATGCGCTCGGGCCTGCGGAACTCCTGGCACGACGTGGCGGTGTTCACGCACGGCCCGGTCGAGACGGTCCGGCCGCTGCTCGCCGAATGGACCCCCGGTGACAGCTCCTACGACGGCCCGGAGATCTACAAGCCGTTCGTCGCCCGGCACGAACTCCTCGCGCTCCCCTCGGTCCTGCGCGTCGCCAGGGACCATCCGACCTCCCTGGCGCCGCTCCTGATGCCCTTCGTCGATCCCGCCGTGGCCCGGCTGATGGCGGACTGGCTGGAACGGCTCAAGACGGCCGGGAAGACGGCCAGGGCATGGTTCGTCCGGCACGGCGCCGACGCGGCGCGACTGCTCGTCCCCGACGCCCTGGGCAAGCCCGGCGCGGCACGGACCGCCGCCGAGCGGGCGCTGGCGCTGATCGTGTCGGCGCACGGTGCCGACGTCGTACGCAAGGCGGCGGCGGAGTACGGCGAGGAGGCCGCCGAGGCGATCGAGGTCCTGCTCGACTCCGATCCGCTGACGGCCGCGCTGCCCGCCCGGATGCCGGAGCTGGGCGCGTGGGCCGATCCGCTCGCGCTTCCTCAGCTGGTGACGTCGTCCGGCGGTGCGCTCCCGTCCTCGGCCGTGGGTCACCTCCTCACGATGTTCGCCCTCTCCAAGCCGGGTGCCGTGTATCCGGGTGTGGCCGTCGTACGGGAACTGTGCGCGAAGGACTCCCTCGCGGCGTTCGCCTGGGCGCTGTTCGAGGAGTGGCGGCTCGCCGGGATGCCCCCGAAGGACGCGTGGGCGCTGCACGCGCTCGGCTGGTTCGGGGACGACGACACGGTCCGCGCGCTGGCTCCGATCATCCGCGTCTGGCCGGGCGAGGGTGCGCACCACCGGGCAGTCGACGGTCTGGACGTACTGGCCGCGATCGGTACCGACGTCGCTCTGCTCCAGCTGCACGGCATCGCCCAGCGGGTGAAGTTCAAGGCGCTGAAGCTCCGCGCCCAGGAGAAGATCTCCTCCGTCGCCGCCGGGCTCGGCCTGACCGGTGAACAGCTGGCCGACCGTCTGGTGCCGGATCTCGGCCTGGACGCCGACGGCAGCACTGTCGTCGACTACGGCGACCGCCGCTTCACGGTCGGCTTCGACGAACAGCTGAAGCCGTTCGTACGGGACGAGGCCGGGCGGCGTCTGAAGGATCTGCCGAAGCCGGGCGTACGGGACGACGCGGAGCTCGCCCCGGCCGAGCGCAAGCGGTTCGCCGCCCTGAAGAAGGATGCCCGGACGATCGCCTCGGACCAGGTGCGGCGCCTGGAGGAGGCGATGGTGACGCGGCGCTCCTGGACGGGCGGCGAGTTCCGGCAGCTGCTCGTGGAGCATCCGCTGGTGTGGCATCTGGTGCGCCGTCTGGTGTGGCGCGCCGAGGAGGAGGGGACGGTCACCGCGTTCCGGGTGGCCGAGGACCGTACGTACGTGGATGCCGAGAACGTGACGGTGTCCGTCGCCGACGACGCGACCGTCACGCTCGCCCACCCCCTGCACCTGGGTGGCGCCGAGCTCGCCACGTGGTCGGAGCTGTTCGCCGGCCACGAGATCGTGCAGCCCTTCCCGCAGCTCGGGCGGCCGGTCCTCGCCGCGACCGATGAGGAGGCCGCCGGCGCGCGCCTCACCCGCTTCGAGGGTGTGACCGTTCCGGTCGGCAGGCTGCTCGGTCTGCAGAAGCGCGGATGGGAGCGGGGAGTGCCCCAGGACGCGGGTGTGGAGCGGTGGTTCTCCCGGCGGATCGGGCCCCAGAGCCATCTGGTCATCGCGCTGGAGCCGGGCATCGCGGTGGGCAACATCGAGATGTTCGAGAACCAGACGCTGGAGACGATCTGGCTCGACAAGCGGCCGTGCGATCACTGGGCCAACCGCGACCACGCCCTGAAGATCGCCGACCTCGACCCGGTGACGGTCTCCGAACTGCTCGCCGACCTCACCGAGCTGACCTCGTGACCGCCACCGGGAAGCGCACCGATGAGCGGCATCCGCTGCGGTCGTCGGCCGAGCGGTCCCTGGGCGGAGGTCCAGCTCCAGTTGCTGACCGCGGCGGAACTCCGTTCCCGGGACGAGTGGACGGCGCTAGCGGCCGAGCCACCCCCGGAGGAGCCTGCTCACGGCCGGCATCGCCACGTACGTCATCAGGACGTTGAAGACGGCGGCGATCACCGCGCTGCTGAACACCAGGGGCAGGGCGGTCAGGTGGGGCACGAGGAAGAGGCTGCCGAGGAGGGAGATCGGGTAGATCGCAAGGGTCGCGCTGATCGCCATCTTCCAGCGGGGCGGGGCGGGCCGTGTCGAGCCCGGCTTGGCGAACCAGGTCTCCATGCCGGTCAGTCTCCGCCGGGCGATCTCGGTGTGGTGGTGGCCTTCGCAGTCGGCGAACCAGGCCGCCCGCTCCGGCGACTCCTGCCAGGACCGGCAGGCCTCCGCGTCCCGGAACCGGTGGACGAGGAACCAGGGGGCGTCCCCGCCCGAGGAGCGGAAGAGTCCGTATCCGAGATGGCCGGGGAAGGCGGCCGCGCTCTCGAGAATGCCCTTCGCCCAGCGCTCGAAGGCGGCTTCGTAGCCGGGCTCCACCCGGCGGGCTATCAGCAGGGTCACCTCGCCGGCGTCGGCGGGGACGCTGGCGTGCTCAAGACTCACCGCGGTCACACATACTCCTCGTGATCACACCGCGCCCGCCCACACTGTACGCGGCGTCCGGTCGGAGCGGTCCGGTGCCGGACCGAGGGCCCGGCGAGCGCCCTGGGCGCCGCCGGTATGATCACCGCACCCGGATGTAGCGCAGAGGCAGTCGCACCGACTTCTCAGGTCGGGTCACGTCGGTTCGAATCCGACCGTCCGGGCCTCTCCGGTCCTGTAGCGCAGAGGCAGTCGCGCCCTCCTCCTCGGAGGGGACACGCCGGTTCGAATCCGGCCGGGACCACGGCATCGAACGACAGCGGGGCGGAACGGACATGGGGCGGGTCGGCGAGGAGATCAGCGACGAGGAGCTCGCCGCCTTCGACCGTACGGTCGGAAAGCTCCGCGCCCTGCCCGTCGACGATCCGGTCCGTCTCCGCGCCGAGCAGGTCGCCGAATCCTTCGCCCGCGACGGCCGCACCCGGCGCCGCAAGGCCCGCAGGGGCGCACTCGGCGAGGCCGACGCCACGGTCGTGGCCGCCACGGCGACCGGCGCCGTCGCGCGCCGCGAGGACGCCCCGCTGGGCCGCGGGCACGCGGGCGGGGGCGGGGTCTTCCACCGGCCGCGGCGCTGCTACGTCTGCAAGACGCACTACCGGCAGGTCGACGCGTTCTACCACGCGCTCTGCCCCGAGTGCGCCACCGACAACACCACCCGCCGCGCCCTGTCGACCGACCTCACCGGGCGCCGTGCCCTGCTCACCGGCGGCCGGGTCAAGATCGGCTTCCAACTGGCGCTGATGATGCTCCGGGACGGTGCCGAACTCCTCGTGACCTCGCGTTTCCCGCACGACACGCTCCGCCGGTTCGAGGCCGCGCCGGGCAGCGAGGCGTGGCTCGACCGGCTGACGGTCGTCGCCGTCGACCTGCGCGACCCGCGCCAGGTCCTCGGGCTCTGCGAACGGCTCCGCGAGGACGGCGAACCGCTCGACATCCTGGTCAACAACGCCGCCCAGACGGTCCGTCGCCCGCCCGAGTCGTACGCGCTGCTCGCCGCGGGCGAGACGGCGGCGCTCCCGCGTTCCGCCTGGGCCGCCCCCGGTTACGCCCCGCTGCGGGCCCTGGAGGCACCCTCCGCCGGCGGCGCGCTCGCGCTCGTCCTCGCCGAGGCGGACGAGGCGGGTCTGCTGCCCGATCACGCCCCGGTGAACTCCTGGTCGGCCCGGATCGGTGCGCTGGACCCGGCCGAGCTCCTGGAGACCCAGCTCGTCAACGCGCTCGCGCCCGCGCTCCTGGTGGACCGGCTGCTGCCGCTGCTGCTCGCCTCGCCCAGGCCGAACCGTTACGTGGTCAACGTGACCGCGGTGGAGGGCCGCTTCGCCGCGCGGCGCAAGACCGCCGGGCACCCGCACACCAACATGGCGAAGGCCGCGCTCAACATGCTCACGCGCACGAGCGGGCCCGAGCTCGCCGCCCAGGGCGTCCATATGTGCAGCGTCGACACCGGCTGGATCACCGACGAGAACCCCCTGCCGAAGAAGAACCGCCTCGCCGCCGAGGGGTTCCGTACGCCCCTCGACATCGTGGACGGGGCGGCGCGGGTGTACGACCCGATCGTGCGCGGCGAGGCCGGCGCGCCGGTGTCCGGCGTCTTCCTCAAGGACTACCGGGAGGCGGCGTGGTGACCGGACCGGGGAACACGGCAGGAGACGAGGGCGGCAGCCCCTTCGCGGGCGTGCCCCCCGTCCTGCCCCGTTCGATCGCCGACCTCGGTCCGCTGATCGACTGGCTGCGCGGCGGCGGGGCCGCCGACCGCAGGCTCGATTTCCCGGCGGGTACGGCCATGCCCGACGGACGGCTCGACCTGTGCAAGCAGGCCCTCGGCCCCGAAGGCGCCGCGCTGATCGCCGAGGCCCTGGGCGACACGGCCGGCCCGAGGCGGGTCCGTCATCTCCTCCTCGGTACGGACGGGCTCGGTGACGAGGGCGCGGCGGATGTCGCGGAGAAGACCGTCGGCGCGGGCGTCGAGACCCTCTATCTGGGCTGCAACGGCATCACCGCGGGCGGTGCCTGCCGGATCGCCGACAGTCTGCGGGCCTCCGAGCACGTCGTCAGCGGGGTCTGGCTCAAGCGCAACCCGCTGGGCTCGGGCGGCGGCCGGGCGGCGGCGGATCTGGTGGCCGCCGCCTCCGGGCTTCGCACCCTCGACCTCGTCCAGACCGGCCTCGACCCCGCGGGGCTCGCCGTTCTCGCGGAGGCACTGCTCACGGCGGCCGCCTCAGGGCGCCGGATCGAACGGCTCTTCGTCGGCGGCAATCCGCTCGGCCGCACCGGGGCCGCACCGCTCGCCGCCCTGCTCGCCTCCGGAGCGGTCGGCGAGCTGTACGCCTCGGCGGCCCGGCTGGGCGACGACGGGGCGCTGCTCCTCGCGGACGCGCTGGAGCGCGCGCCGTACGGCCGTACGACCAGGCTCTCCGTCGCGAGCAACGGGATCGGGCCGGAGGCCGCCGCCCGGCTCGTCGCCGCGGCGGCGGGCGCGGGCGTCGAACTGCTCGACTTCGGCCGGGTCCGCGCGGCGGGCACGCTGGGTGCGGCGGACAACCATGTTGACCTGGGTGCCGCGACCGCGATCGGCGAGACGCTGGCCGGGCGCGAGCACCGCCTGACCCACCTCGTCCTCGCCCACACCGGTCTGCGCAGCCGCGAGGCCCACCGGATCCTCGACGCCGCGCCCCGGGCGCTCACCCCGACGCGCTTCGTGCTCGGCAAGGGCATCGCGACGAGTGTCCGGCGCCGGCTCGACGCCTTCAGCGCGCACCTGCCGAAGCCGGCGGTCTCCGCGGACGTCGAGGCCGTCCGCAGCGTCCACCGCACGGCCCCGCCGGCCTCGGCGGACCCGGCGGACCCGACGGACCCGGGCAACGACCCCTGACCTCCGGGGCCGACGACGGACGGGTGCGGGTGTGTCACGGGCCGGTTCGGCGTACGTCCGGGGCGTGCAGGGGGTCCCGGGCGTCCCCCGCGGCGCGGGCCAGGAGCCCCGAGAGTTCGACGCGGGAGCGGACGCCCAGCCGGGCGAACACGTTCCGCAGATGGTGGTCGATCGTGCGGGGGCTCAGCGACAGCCGGTCGGCGATCTCACGGTTCGTCGCCCCCGCCGCCACCAGACCCGCGATGCGCTGCTGCTGGGGCGTCAGCTCACCGGCGGCCTCCGGCGACGCCGCGGCCGTACCGCCCACGGCGCCACCGGTCGCCCGCAGTTCCGCCCGCGCCTGATCGGCCCAGACACCGGCCGCCGCCCGTTCGAAGGTGACGAGCGCGTCGCTGAGGGGCGCCCGGGCATCCACCGGACGCCTGCGCCTGCGCAGCCACTTGCCGTACGCCAGCAGGGTCCGCGCCCGCTCGAAGTCGTTGCCGGTGTCCTCGTGGTGCCGCACCGCCTCCCCGTACCAGTGCGCGGAGTCGTCGGCACCGGCCAGCAGCGCACGGCAGCGGGCCAGTTGGGCGGGCGCCTGGGGATCGACCCCCAGACCGGCCCACACGGCGAACTCCTCCGCCGCGGCCCGGGCGTCCGTCGCCCGGCCCGCCGCGCAGGCGGCCTCGACGAAGCAGGGCACGGCCAGCATCCGGAGGGCGAAGTGGCCGCTGCGGGGCCCCTGGCCCACGAGGGGGGCGAGGCGTGCCGCGGCCTGGGCGGCGAGCCCGTCGGCCAGTTCCGCCCGGGCCAGTGACCACTCGGCGAGGGTCGTCGCCTGGACGAGCCCGTGCGGCCGGGCGGTCCCGAGCGCCCGCCCCGCGTGTTCGGCCACGGCGCGTCTGTCGCCCGAGACCGAGGCCGCGAGGGCGAGCACCGCGTGCTGGTGGGCCGCCGCGTTGCGCTGGCCGGTGAGTTCCGCCGTACGGAGCCCCTCCCGGGCGTGGGCGGCCGCGCGTTCGTGGCATCCGGCCCTCAGCTCGGCGTACGCCAGGTGCTCGAGGACCCGCGGGAGCAGCGCGGTACGGCCCTCGGCCCGTACCTTGGCCAGCGCGCGGGAGTGGACGCGCACGGCGGTGGGCGCGTCGCCCAGAACCAGAGCGGCGGCCCCCGCCCGCAGCAGGTTGCGCGGTTCCTCGGCCGCTCCGTCCTGGGCCACGACGCGGGCCAGCGGCGCGCGTGCCTCGTGCAGCCGTACGGCGAGCGCGGCGCACATCCCGTCACGGAAGTCCCGTTCGGCGGCGTCGGTTGACTCGTCCGCGCGTTCTGTTCCGGGGGTACGGACACTGTCGCCACCGCCGAGCGCGGTCGCGCAGGCTTCGGCGTCCCCCGCCGCCCAGGCGGCCTCCATGGCGAAGAACCGGGCGTCGGCCGCCTCCTCGGGCGCTCCCTCGCGCAGCAGCGAGGCGGCGAGGAGCAGCACCTGGTGGGCGTCCCCGGCCGGGCCGTCGGCCAGTACGGCCAGACCGCGCACCAGCTCGGCCCGTCCCCGCACCACACCGGCCGGCGCGCGCACCTCCTCGGCGGCCAGGAGCCCGTCGGCCGCGATCTCCGCCACGGCAACGGAACCCGCCCCCACCACGGCCCCCGCCCCGGTGCGCGGAGCGAGGAGCGCACGCAGCTCCCGGCGCCGTGACGGCGTTACGGTGCCCAGGACGGCGCGCCGCAGCAGCGGGTCCTCGAACCGCAGCGCCTCGCGGGTCCCCCGCAGCAGCCCGTAGGCGACCAGCCGGTCGAGCGCTTCGGGCGATGCCCGTACGGCGCGGGCGGCCGCCAGGACGGCATCGGCACCGACCGGTCGCACGTCGCCGGGCCCGGCCGCTGCCGGGCCCGGCTCGCCGGCGGTCGCCACCAGCGTCAACACCCGTTCGCATTCGGCCGGTAAAGACTCCAGCAGCCCTCGGTACACCTCGGACAGCACCGCGTCGTCCGTCACGGAGCCCAGCAGGTCACCCCCGGCACCCGACTGCCCGCCCGCCGCGGAGAGTCGTGCGGCCATCGCCGTCAGGACCCCGGGGTGCCCGGCGGCCTCGTCGAGCAGCCGTGCGCGTACGGAGGCGGTCAGCGGCGCCCGGCACACCTCGTCGAGCAGGGCGGCGGCGCCCTGCCTGCCGAGCCGCCCCAGGCGCAGCACCCGGGCACCGGGCACCTCGGGCGGCCGGTGGTGCCCCGCGAACGAGACGACCCACGCCCAGGGAACGGGGCCCGCGCGCCACACGGCGTCGAGCGCGGTGCGCGAGTGCGCGTCCCACAGATGGAGGTCGTCCACGCAGAGCAGCAGGGGTTCGCCAGGGCGCAGGGCGGTCAGCGCCCCCGCCACGCCCTCCGGGCCGCGGGCCGCCCGCACGGCGCGTCGCGCGGCCGAGGGCGTCGGGGCGAGTGCGGACACCAGGGCCCGCACGCCGCTCCAGGGAACCCGGTTGCCGCTCGGCGCGCCCACCCGGTGCGCCCGGATCGCACACTCCCGTACCGCCCGGTCGAGCAGCGCCGTGCGGCCCATGCCGGGGCCGGCGGTGACCAGCAGGACACCGCCCGAACCGTCGGCGGCCCGCGCCGCGAGCTCCGCCCCGGCGGCGAGTTCGGACGTACGGTCGTACAGCCGCGGAGCAGCGGCGGCCCTCGACGCTCCACTCACGCCGCAACGGTACTGGCGGGTAGGGACCGAGGGAAGAGTCGCGTGTTGGGCCCGGGCCCACACCTGTGGGGCACCCGCTGTGCACCGGGACAAGCGTCACCCCCGCCCCGCTCACGCGCCCCACGCCCGGGGCGCGCGGCGGGGACGGCGGCGGCCGTCAGGAGCCGAGCGGGCAGGTGCCCCGGTACTCCTCGATCGTCAGGCTCGGCCGGGGCAGCGGGCAGAGGAACTGGTCGTAGCGGGTGTCGTCGTCGATGAACCGCTTGAGCCAGGAGATGCTGTACTTCGCGATCGTCGTGTTCGAGCTGTTCGGCGTGAAGTGGGTCGCGCCGTTGAGTTCCAGGTACGCCTTGTCCAGGGACGCCGGCAGGCTCTCGTAGAACGGCTCCGAGTGGGTGGCGACCGGCGCGACGGTGTCGCCGTCGGCACCCATGACCAGGGTGGGCGTGCTGATCTCCGGCCAGGTCTTGTCCGTGTTCCAGCCGGTGAGGGGGATGGCGGCCTTCAGCGAGGGCCGGCTCTTGGCCGCCTCCAGCGTGCCGCCGCCGCCCATCGAGTGGCCCATCACGCCCAGGCGCGAGGCGTCGACGCGGCCGCGGACCGAGCTGCGCTGCGTCAGGTAGTCGAGGGCCGCGAGGAGCTGACGGCCCCGGCTGTCCGGCTGGTCGAGCGTGGTCAGGGTGTCGATGGTGAAGACGACGAAGCCCTGCGAGGCAAGACGCGGGCCCAGCCAGGCGATCGACGACTCGTACGCGGTGAAGCCGGGGGAGATCACGACCGCGCCGAACGTGCCGTCGCTCGTCGACGTCGGGTAGTAGACGGTGCCGCCGCCGAAGCCGGTGACGGCGAGGGAGGAGACGCTGGTCTGGGAGACGGCGTAGGAGCCGCGCGCCGCCTCGATGGAGGCAACGGTCGGCGCCGGTCCGCGCTGGTAGGGGTTGTCCGCGGCGTCGGCGGCGGGGGCGGCCAGGAAGGCCAGGGATGACAGGGTTACGGCGGCGGCGAGGTGTCGTTTCACGACGGAGTCGTCCTCTCGTGTCGTGTTGCGTCATGTCGTGGGGGTGCGGCGACGGCCTGGGGATCGGCCGGCGCGCCGGTATCGACCGGCTCGGGCCACTGTCGGGGCAGCGGCGGACGAAGGCATCGGCGAAATGACCGGTCACCGGGTCGCGGGACCTGCGAGGTCGGACGTGACACGACGCAGGAACGCCGCGGAGAGGTGGCCGGAGGGTGCCGAGCGCGGGTGTCCGTGGATGCTGGTGTCACAGAGGGCGATGAGGAGGCGACGCAGCTGCCCGGCGAGGGCGTCGCATTCGTCCCGGCCGCGCCCCTGGCCGCAGGCGCGGCCACCTGGGCCCCCTGCTGCTCCTGGCCGCCGCGGCCGCCGTGTTCGTCGCCACCGGCAGCGACGCGGTCCTCTCCGTCCGCGCCTCCCGGCAGGTGTCCGAAGCCCGGCGGCCGGCCGCGATCGGGCTCTTCGTCCTCTGCTACCAGCTCGGAGGCGCCGTGGGACCGGCGCTCGCCGCCCTCTTCGTCCTCACCTGAGCGGGTGTCACCGCGGCATCGCGGCGAACACCTCGATCCAGAAGCGCTGATGCTCCTCCGAAGCTCCGACCAGATAGGTCGACCGCAGCTTCGGAGGCAGCAGCGCGACCAGCCGGGTCACGGCCTTGCGGTGCTTCTTCAGCTGCGACAGCTCGGCGTTGGCGATGACCTGGTGCACCACGTCGCTGTCGTCACCGCCCTCGGAGGACTCGTCCGCCGCACGCCGGAGCCGCGTCTCCCACGCCTCCACCTGCCGGGCCATCTCCCGCAGCCCCGTCACCGGCCGGTTGTTCAGCCGCTCGACGAGACCGGTCAGCGACACCGGGGCGTACTCGCCGTCCCCCAGATAGACCGTCCCCATCTCCAGGGGCAGCCCCCGCTGATGGAGCTTGACCAGCCGCTCGATGGTCCGCTTCGTGATCCAGGCACGGCCGTCGTCGTCGATGTCGTGCTTCCACCACTCGAGCACGGTCTCGGCCACCGGACCGTACGTCTCGATCAGCCACTCGTTGGCCGGGATGTCCCCGGGCTGAACGGTCAGCGAGGCCGTGAAGCGCGTCGCCTGGGCGATGTTGTTCCGCGCCACGAGGAGCTTGCGGCCCAGATGGTACGGCGGGTTCTGCACCGCGATCTGGGCCCGCAGCCCCTCGATCTGCCGGCCGGCCAGGGACCACTCCTGGGTGATCTCCATGAGCTTGGCGAAGGCCGCCTTGTCCTTGGGGCGGTTGTACTCGTCCCAGACGATCGCCTTCGGCTCCGTGCCGGTGAACGCGGCGGCCAGCAGATTGTCCAGCGAGCCGTCCGGGGTCGGGATGGGGGCGCAGAGGTCCTCGACGTTCGTGACGGGCAGCGAGAAGTACAGCGGCTCCCGCCCGCCCATGCCCTCCCGGACCGTCTGCCGGACGAGTTCGGTCTTGCCGCAGCCGGGCGGGCCCTGGAGCAGCACGGTCCACCGGTTGCGCAGGGCCGCCCGCACGACGGTGCGCACGGGGTCGGCGATCCGCGCCGGGTTCGGGACGCCGAGCGTCTGCGCGATCCGGTCGAGGATCTCCTGGGTCCTGTTGGGGCCGGGGCTGCCGTCGGGGCGCGGCTCGGCGAGGCGCAGCCGCTCCCCGTTGACCAGGGGCAGCCCCCAGCTCAGCGGAAAGCCCTCCTGCGCGTTGGCGAGGATGTGGTCCAGGGTGCGGGGCGAGAGCAGCTCCCGCAGACCGGGGCTCAGCGACGCCCACAGGGAGAACACCCCGCCGAGGTCCCACCCGCGGTACTTCGCCGCCAGCTTGAACCGCCAGGCCGTGTCGTTGGCGGTGATCCGAACCGTGACCATCCGGTCCAGGATGGCCAGGTCGCTGCGGCGGGCCGCGGTCTCGGCGAGCGACTCGTTGTCGGTGAGGAAGACACCGATGCAGCCGAGCGCCCGGAGGTCGTAGCCGCCGAGCGTCCAGTTGCAGGCGATCTGCATGAGCTGCGACTGGATCGACTCCCCCGCCTGCAGCGAGTCGTCGATGAGCAGCACGAACGGCTTCCCCGGCTTCAGCTGGCTCATCACCAGCTGCCGCAGCACGAGCCTCCCGGTCTCCTCGTCCCGTACGGGAGCGTTGGCGAGCAGGTCGTCCGGGGTGAGGTTGGCGGCCGGGACGAAGACCAGCTCGGCGTCCGGGTAGGCCTCCGCGACGTGCGAGAAGAACGTCGCCGTCTTGCCGATGCCGTGCTCGCCGAAGACCTGGCCGGTCTGGCCCATGTCGATCATCGCGTCGATGAAGCCCTCGAGGCGCGACACCCCCGTCCAGCCCTCCGGCGGCTGCGGGTAGGTGGCGTTGGGCCGCCACGGAGCGGCGGTGGGGAGCGCGGTCATGTCGATCCTGTCGTGACGCGATGGCAGGCCATCGCGGGTGTGTGGGAGTCGGGCCAGTCGTCGCCGCCCTCGGTGATGAGCCAGATCCACTTGTCGGGCTCGGCCGGCGTGATCGGGGGTGCGTACCCGTCGGTGAGCATCACCACGGCGTCCGGGGTCTCCTCGAAGGGCCGGCCGTCGACGAGCGTGCGCCCTTCCACGTAGTCGGCGACGACCTGGAAGCTCGTGCCTCCGCCGCCGAAGACCCGCTCGCCGGGGCGGAACGGCATCACGACGGCGTCGAAGGAGAGCCAGTGGGCCTCCACCCCGTCGATCCCGCCGACCAGTTCGGTGAGCCAGTCGACGACATGGTCCGGCATCGATCCCGAGGTGTCGTACGCGATGACGAGGACCTTGTCGCGCACCGGGCCGCGCCGCGACAGCATCGGGTCGAGGCCGAGCGCCGCGAGCAGCGCGCCCCGCTTCTTCGGGTACACCAGCCGCTCGCCGTCGCGCAGCTTCGACGCGACGACGTCCACCAGCCAGCGCTGCCACCAGTCCACCCGTCCCGTACGGGGTGTCTGTCCGCGCAGCAGCCCCGCGCCGAGCCGGCCCCACATCCGGGTCACCCGGTCGGAGGCTCCGTCCGTGCGGTCCATCAGGTCGCCGAGCTCCGCCTCGGCCACGGCGTGGCCCCGGCGCGCCGCGAGCAGCGCGTTGAGGAGCACGGAGGAGGCGAGGGTGTCGACGGTCTCCTGGTCGGTGGGTATCGCGTCGTGGGAGAGCCTGGCGCACAGCGCCGGCGCCGGAACGGGCGGGTGCGCCATCCGTTTCAGCTCTCCGTACACCGACATGTCCGTGGCGATGAACTCCCGGTACTCCACGGGCTCCAGGCCGTGTGCACGCAGGTCCTCACGGTAGGTGGCGTGGATCTCGCGCGGGTTCACGCCCACCGGTACGCCGTCGCGCGTCGGCAGCTCGCGCGCGCCGAGGCGCACCATCGCCACATGGTTGATGGAGACCTCGGCGGCCAGGGTGAACACCGGATCGCTCCGCAGCTCCGGCTCGACGAACAGATGCCGGTGGATCAGGTGCCGCGCCTCGTGGAAGAGGACGAACGCGACGCCGTCGAGCCCGAGGGAGACGAAGAACTCCGGGTTGTAGACGAGCAGACAGGTCCCGTCGCCGCTCGCCACCACCGCCGCCGTGTCCACCGCCGTGGTCGGTATCTGGTGGCGGCACTTGGCGTACAGCCAGGAGGCCACGGCCGAACCGGAGAGCCCGAAGTCGAGCAGCGCGGCCTCCTTCAGCCGCCGTGCCTCCGCGATCACCGCCTCGTCGGCGGGCCGCCACCGCTCCAGAGCGCGCCGGTCCGTCAGATCGACCACATGGCGGGGCCGTCCCCCGCGCTCCCCGTACGCCATGTCTCCCCCGTCACTCCCTTGGTGCTGGTCCATTGCTATCAGGCGACGGCGACAGCGGGCGAAGCTGTTTCGGCCGCGGGCATGTGCTCTAGGATCGGCCACAAGGCGGGGCCGTAGCGCAGAGGCAGACGCACCGGTCTCCAGAACCGGGACACGCTGGTTCGACTCCAGCCGCCCCGCCCCCCGTTCCGAGACCCGGTCCGCTCTCCGGGCGGCGCCTCCTCCTCGGGGCGCCTCAGGCGATGGCGCCCGCGGTCACGATCAGCTCCGGGACGGTACCGGTGAAGGTCGGCAGCAGTTGCGCGAGTACGGCCCAGGCCTCGACATTCGCCCCCAACGAGCCGCGCACCAGGGGCCGCAGCACGTCCTCGGCCTCCCGAAGCCGGGTGGGAAAGGCCCATCGGCCGGTGTCCAGTGTGGCCAGGACCGTGTGGGCGGTGCGCCACTCCTGTACGTAGGCGGCCGGGCTCTCGACGATGCCGGCCGTGCGCATCCGGTGGGCGTAGCTCGGGTGGTCGGAGAACCGCTTCCGCAGCTCCGTGGGGCAGTCGGGCCGCAGCGCGAGCGCCCACCGGGCGTACCCGGGCAACGGGTCCGCGCTGTCCGCCTCGACGACCCGCGGCCAGTCGTCGCGGGCGACCGCCCTCGCGGCCCGGCGGCCAAGGCGCATGGTCGTCACCGACCGGAGGGCGGGGACCAGTTCCTCCTCGGGCAGCCGCTTCACCGCCTCCGGTCGGGGCCGGTCGGCCAGCGCCTTCGTCACCGGCACCCGGCGGTGCGCGTCGGGTCCGAAGGGCTCGCCGTTGAGGACCGCCAGCTCCAGCGCTCCATGGAGGCCGCTGTCGAGGAGGACCACGATCTCGTTGATCTCGGGGTTGTCCTCCTCCAGCATCCACAGCCAGGTGGAGGCGCGCGGGTCGGTGGAGGCGATCTGCCTGGTGGCGAGCCAGCGCCGGGGGTCGGTCGTCCCCGGCCGCTCCGCGACTCCGATCCGCTCCCGTATCCGCCCGGCGTCGTCCATGTCGGCCAGCGAGACGAGCACGTCCAGTGCGCCGTCCAGCGTGCGGTCATGATGCATGGCCCCGACCTCTCGTGTTCCTCGGGCCGCGTCCGCCCCGATCATGCCAAGACTGGCAAAGAGTACGGGAATCGAGGACGCGGCCCGAGGAGCGGTGCTCCGGGTTCAGTGCAGGTCGGCCTGCGCGGGGGTGTCGTCGAGGAAGCCGCCCGACTGGTGCTGCCAGAGCTTCGCGTAGGCACCGCCGAAGGCCAGCAGCTCCTGGTGCGTGCCCTGCTCGACGATCCGGCCGCGGTCGAGGACGACGAGCCGGTCCATGGTGGCGACCGTGCTGAGCCGGTGCGCCACCACGAGCGCCGTGCGTCCCGCCATGAGCTTCCACAGCGCGTCCTGGACCAGGATCTCGCTCTCGGAGTCCAGGGCGCTGGTGGCCTCGTCGAGCAGCAGGATCGGCGCGTCGCGCAGGATCGCCCGGGCGAGGGCGACCCGCTGGCGCTGACCGCCCGACAGCTTCACCCCCCGCTCGCCCACCATGGTGTCGAAGCCCTCGGGGAGCGCGTCGGCGAACTCCGTGACGTGCGCCGCCTCGGCGGCGCGGCGGATCTCGGCCTCCGTGGCGCCCGGCCGGGCGAACGCGATGTTCTCCCGCAGCGTGCGGTGGAACATCGCCGGGTCCTGCGGTACGTACGCGATCAGGCTGCGCAGTTCGGCCTGGCGCAGCCGGCTGATGTCCTGGCCTCCGATCATGATCCGGCCGCCGTCGATGTCCGACATCCGCAGCAGCAGCCGGGTGAGCGTGGTCTTGCCTCCGCCGGACCGGCCGACGAAGCCGATCTTCGCCCCGCCGGGCACGTCCAGGTCGAGGTCCTCGAAGAGCGGCTCGGCCCCCGCGTGGGCGAAGGTCACCTGCTCGAAGCGCACGTCGGCGCCCTGGGGCAGGAGCGGCTCCGGGGACGAGGGGTCCCGTACGCTCGGCGGTTCGAGGAGCAGTTCGGTGAACTGCGCCGCCTCCGTCATCGAGCTCTCCAGGCGGCGGTAGATCTGGTTGAACTCGAACATGATCCGGGTCGCGTTGGCGTAGTACGTGAAGGCGACGATGACCGCCTCGACGCCGTGCTGTCCCGCGCCGAGGGAGAGCGCGAGCAGCAGCCCCAGCAGGTTGGTCAGTACGGACATCGGCGCGACGAGTGTGTCGATGCGCAGATTGCCGTAGTCCCAGGACCGCAGCGTGAGCCGCCGCGACTCGGCGACGCGGGACCGGTGCTCGGCGGCCTCGCGGTCCTCGGCGGCGAACGACCGGACCGTGTCCATGTTCATCAGGCTGTCGGCGACATGGCCGGAGACCCGGGCGATGGCCTGCTCGCGCCGGGCGACCAGCGCCTGGCGGCGACGGATCAGGGGCGTCACGCAGACCGCCGTGACGGTGATCAGCGTGAGGAGGCCGACCACGAGCAGAGGGTCGTACTGCCAGAGCACCACCGAGGCGAAGACCAGCGGTACGAAGCTGCCCATGACGGAGAACGTGAGCGTGTCGACGAACTCCTCGAAGCGGGAGGCGAAGCTCAGGACCCGTTTGGTCAGCGATCCGGCGAAGTTGTCGTGGAAGAAGGCGGCGTCCTTGGCGTACAGCTCGTCCATGCCGATCACGTACAGGTGCTCGATGCCGCGGGCGTCGAGGCGGTTCAGACAGTGCAGTCCGATACGCCACAAGGCCTCCGCGAGCAGCAGGACGCCGGCGAAGCCGAGGACGTACGGCAGCATCGGGCCGATTCCGGCGGCCGCGTCGCCGTCCCCGGCGATCCGGCCGACGAGCTTGGCGACGATCAGGGGCGCGATGTAGAAGATGCCGATGTTGCCGAGCGCGGGCAGCAGCATGGCCGGCACGGTCATCCACCGGAGCCGGGACAGCTCCCTTCCGTAGTAGCGGAGCGCGAGGAGCACCGAGCCCTTGCTCGGTAACCCTTCGGACGTTTCAGGTGATCCCATCTCGAACCCTGTGCTCTCGGACCGACAGGTGACAAAACGTCAGTCTTCCGTGTCGGCACGTGCGCGGTCCACGTGTTTTCTCCGCGCACGCGGGAGCCGGAGACGGACGAGGCTCCCGCGCCTCCCCGTGACATGTCGTACGACACGCACGGGGTGGCCGGGAGCCTCGCTCACACCGGGAAGCGATCAGAAGGCCCCGATCGGGCCCCTCTCTTCCCTTCCCGGGCTACCTCTTGCCTTCCCAGGGGTCCACGCCCTCCTGCCAGAGGCGCTTCTGCTCGCCCTCGCCCAGGAAGAGCGCGGACTGCCTCCCCCACAGGGAGAGGTCACCGAGCGGGCACTCGTCGAACTCCCCGCGCAGGACGCGCGCGAGGAACTCGACCATCCCGCAGTCGTAGCGCCGCCACAGGTCGTCGTCCCGGTTGCGCACCAGGACCGGCCAGGCGCCGGGGTCGTCGCCCGAGGCGTCCCAGCACAGCAGGTCGGAGCTCGCGTCGACACCCCAGGTGATCAGCACCGGGTCCGCGCCCGCCAGCTCGGGAGACTTCTTCTCCCTCGCCCAGGCACCCTCCGCGTTCGCCGTCTCCAGGAGCATGCCCCCGTACGGCGACGCCGGCTCGGCACCCTTGTACTCGGGCAGCTGGATCACCAGGCAGCCCTGGATCGTCCCGGCGCCGTACGCCTCGATGAACTGCCGGTAGTCGGGCGGGAACTCCCTGCCCCACGACTCGCTCATCCGGCTCCAGTCGACCGACGTCCCGCTCTCGGCCGGAGGCGGCATGAGTCGCCGAAGCTCGTCCCATTCGGCCACCTGCGTCACTCTCCTCTCCTCTCGTTCCGCATGGATCCGGCCCTCACTCCATCGATCCGGTCGGTATCTGTCGGCCGGTGTTCTGGTCGTTGAACATGCCGAGGTTCCGGCCGGCGAGGGTGTTCGACACGAAGGTGTCGATCCTGATCCCCGCGGACCCGTCCGGGTTCGTACCGTACGCGGTGATCTTGAACCCGAGCGGAACGGTCCTGCGGCCACTGTAGGTCGGGGTCACCTGGTACAGGACGTCCTGCCCCGCCGCGACGGCCGCCGCGACCTGGTTCTCGTAGTTCTTCATGTTGTTGTCGCCCTGCTGGGAGCCGGTCTGCCAGTCGTTGGCACCGCGCGCGCACGTCGCCAGGTTGTTCAGATCGGTGCCCGAGCCGCTCAGCTGCTTGCCGAGGAGGTGGCAGGCGTTGATGTTCTGCTCCACCGGGTGCGCCCCGAGGAAGCCGGCCGTGCGCTGCGCCCACCGGTAGCCGGGAGGCGTCACCTTCGACGTGTCCGTCTTGGTGCCCTTGTTCTCGGCGAGGTAGGACTTGTTCAGGCAGGCGGAGACGCCGGTGGCGCGGCTGCCGTTGGCCTTGTCCACGTCACCGTGCCTGACCCAGCCGCACTTGCCGTCGTTGTCGTCGTCGTCACCGCCGTCGGTGCCACGCGGCTTCGGCTGCGGCTGAGGCGTGGGCTTGGGCGCCGGGGTGTCCTCCTCGGCCGCCTCGTCGATGGCCTCCTCGATGCGGTCGGCGGCCTCCTCCACGACCGCGACCACGGCCGCCACGATGACGACCGCGGCGACGAGCACCACGGCGGCGGCGACCACCGGGATCGCGGCGAGCGCCCAGACGAAGTGCCCGTCGACCTCCACGTTGCTGATGGGGTTGCCACCGGTGAAGGCGTAGCGGTTGCCGGTGAGGGTGTCGACGCCGAGCCCCATGTCGGCGAGGGCGCCGTTGTACAGGTCCCGCGTCGTGAAGCGGTTCAGGCCCGGGGAGTAGTCCCGGAAGCCCATGTCGTACGTGCCGGACTGGGCGTCCCACCGCTTGGCGTTGAAGCGGTAGTGGTTGTACTCCTGCTTCGTCGGGTCCCCGGCGTCGGGCTTGTCGATGCCGGTGAACTCGCTCTTGTCCTCGCTGCCGTAGGCGGTGTAGCCGTAGGTGGCCTTGGTGTCCCCGTTCTTGTCGGTCAGCGTCTCGACGTCGGTGTGGCTGTTGTAGCCGTAGTACGCGTCCTCGGTCGTCCCGTCGCTGTTGTGCGTGACCTGGGAGAGCCGCTGTCCCCACGGGCTGTACTCGTAGGACTTGGTCAGCTTGCCGGCGACCTCCTCGTTCAGCACCTCGTTGGAGAGACCGAGGTAGTTGAACGTGGTGGTCTTGCCCTCGGCCGTCTTGGAGACCGTCCGGTCCAGCGGGTCGAAGGTGTAGGTCGTCGACTTCATCGCGCCGCCGGCGTCGCGCTGCTGCGACTCGACGACGTGGTCGAAGCCGTCGTACACGCTCCGCGACACGATCTGCCCGCCGCTGGAGACGGACTCCTGGCGTCCGAAGGGGTCGTAGGTGAAGGAGGACGTGACGCCCGAGGTCGAGGACCTCAGCAGCCGGTTGCGGTCGTAGGTGTACGTCGCGGACGACGCCTTGTCCGACTGGCTGATGACGTTGGCGTTGTCGTCGTGGACGAACGTCTCGGTGTTGGCGCCGTTGCCGGTCTTGACCGACTTGGCGAGCCGCTCGACCGGGTCGTAGGTGTAGTCGGTGGTGGAGTCGAGGTACGCCGCGTGGTTGTCGGCGTTCATCTTCTTCGCGACGTCCTGCGCCTTGTTGCCGTTGGCGTCGTAGGCGTAGGAGTGCGAGGAGACCAGGGTCCCGTTCGGCTTCTTCTCCGTCTGGGACTTCACCGCCCCGTCGAGGTAGTACGTGTTGTCGACGGTGTTGCCGTTGGGCTTGGTCTCACGCTGGACCACACCGCGGTCGGTGTAGGTGAACGACGAGACGTTGGGCGTCGGGTCCGTGGCGGAGGTGCCCACGGAGACCGTCTTGACCAGCTCGCGCAGGTCGTAGCTGTACTTCGCGAACTGCTCGGGGTGGGTGACCGTGTCCGGCCGGCTGTTGATGTCGTACGTGTAGGAGGTGGTCTTCTTCTCCTGGCCGGCCAGCTCCTCGGTGACCTGCCGGACCTGGTTCAGCTCCGTGTAGGCCATCTTGTAGGCGTCGACCCGGGTGCCGGACGAGGTGTCGGCGATCGACTCCATGTTGCCGTTGGCGTCGTACGCGTACGTGAAGGTGTGCTTCTCGGTGTCGGTGTCACCGGAGGTGTCGCGCACCAGCTTCACGCCGTCCGCGACGACCGCGCCGCCGCTGTTCTGGAACAGCTGGAGCTTGGCCGCGTCGCCCTGCGTGAACGTGAACGAGCCGAGGCTGACCCAGGCACCGCCTCCGGTGGCCTGGCTGATCGTCTTGTCCGTGGTTCCGGCGGCGTGCGTGACGGTGTACTTGGCGTTCGTCGCCGCGCCCGAGACCTGCGGGAACTTGACGTAGGCCGTGTAGGTCCCGTTCCTGGGGATGTTCAGCGTCCAGGTGAACGCGTCCGTCCCGGCGCCCGCGGCGTGGACCTGGTGGTCGTAGCCCTGCTCGCCGGTCAGGCTCCCCTTGGCCCAGGTGCCGGTGGAGGTGGTGTGCTGGACGTCGGAGTTGTCGACGAGCGGGACCGCGCTGCCCACCGGAACGCCGTCGTCGGTCTTCGACTTGAGCGTGCCGTTGGGGTGGTACGACCAGCCCATGGTGCGGCTGGAGGAGCCACCCGCCGAGGTCAGCGTCCGCGAGGTCTGCTGACCGATCTCGTTGTAGTCGTAGGTGGTGACGATGTCCCACGGGTCGGTGGACGACTTGGCCCAGCCGTTGTCGAAGTAGGTGTAGCGGGTGTCGTTGCGGACCGTCTGGCCCTCCGACGGCGGCAGCGAGGTCCTGGAGACCCGGCCCACCTCGTCGTAGAACGTCTGGGTGTAGACGTTCGGGCTGTTGTAGCGGGCGTCCGCCGGGTCGTACGGCTGGAACTGCTTGACCGGACGGTTCAGGGCGTCGTACTCGGTCCGGGCGGCGAAGTCGTCGGGGTTCGCCGTGGCCGTGCCGCGCGGAGTGGTGACCTTGGTGGCGTTGCCGACCTGGTCGTACTCGTACGTGGTCGTCCGGTACGTGATGTTCGGCGCGGTTCCCGTGTGCGGGACCTTGACCTCGACCTGCTTGCCCCGCTCGTCGTAGTCGACCAGGGTCTCGTTGCCCTCGGCGTCCTTGGACGCGACGACGAGCGAGTCCTTGTCGTACGTGCGCGAGGTGGTCCTGCCCAGCGCGTCGATGCTCGTGACGGCCCGGTGGTCGAGGTCGTACACCGTCTTGGCGGAGTAGTCGGTCGTGTCCGGGGTCGCGTTCCGGCGCGGGTCGATGACCGTGACCGGGTTGCCGACGTTGTCGTACTCGTAGGAGATCTTGTGGCCCGCCGCGTTCACCACGGAGCTGAGCTGGTAGATCTCGTCGTAGGTGTTGGTCGTGACGTAGTCGTTGGGGTCCGCGGTGGTCGCGGTGCCCTTCGGCTCGGTCGTCGTCCTGAGGTGACCGGTCCTGTCGTAGGTGTAGGCCGTCCGGCGCTCGGGCGCGGTCGGCGAGTCCTTGGGCGCGGTCGCCGAGGTGATCTGGTCACTGGCGTCGTACACGGCCGTGGAGACCGCGCCGTGCGGAGCGGTGACGAGCGTGACGTTGTCGTTGGCGTCGTAGACCGGTGCCGGGGTGGTGATCAGTTCGCCCGCGGCCTGGTTCTTGGGGACCGTGCTGACCAGCGGACGCCCGTACGTGTCGTACGTCTGCGTGGTCTTCTTGCCCAGCGCGTCCGTGACCTCGGTGACCAGACCACGCACGTCGTAGGCGGCCTGCGTGGTGCGGTTCAGCGCGTCCGTCGTCTTCGCCGGGTAGCCGGTGGGCCCGAACTCGGTGAAGGTGGTCGGGTTGCCGTTGGCGTCGACCGTCCGGACGGGCTGGCCGTGGGCGTCGTAGGCGTGGGTGGTGGTGTAGTCGCCGGCGGTCGCCGAGGCCACGCCCTTGGGGTCGGTGACCCTCGTGACGTTGCCGAAGGTGTCGTAGCCGAACTCCCAGGTGCGGCCCTCCGGGGACGTCTTGCGGTAGAGGTCGGTGGCGAAGCCGTCCAGGCGCGTCTGGTACTGGAACTTCTGCGCGCCGGCCGGGTAGACGCCGGGTGCGCAGTCGCTCGGCGCCGGGATGCCGCCCTTGTTGCTCTCCGCGCCCCGCTTCCAGAGCGGATAACCGGTCTTCTGGTCGTAGCACGACACCGTCCTGGCGCCGTTGGCCTCTTCCAGGAGGACGACGTTGTTGTCGGCGTCCCAGGCGAGCTTGCCGACCTGGGACTTGGCGTCGGTGGTCCGCACCGGACGGCCGAAGTCGTCCGTCACATAGGCGGTGACGCGGTTCTCGGCGTCGGTGACCCGGGTGTCGGTGAACTTGTCGTTGACGGCGTCAGGGGCGTAGGTGAAGGAGGTCGTACCCTGCTGACGGTCGGTGATCGACTTGGTCCACCAGTGGTACTTCGGGTCGTCGCCGGTGCGCGGGAAGTTGTACTCCAGCGAGGTGGCGTTCCCGCGCGGGTCGGTGACCTTGACCAGCTTGACGTTCTTGTTGCCCTGCGTGGCGTCGTACTCGAAGCCGAACACCTTCGGCTGGGACGAGCCCGCGCCGTCGGTGAGCTTGGTGAGCAGACCCTTGTCGGAGTACTCGAAGGCGAGCTTGCGCCCCGAGATGTCCGTCATCGATTTGACGTGGTCGATGATCTTGGGGCTGCTGGTGTCGGCCTTGCCGTAGTACGCGACGCTCAGCGTCTGCCGGCCGACCGGGTCGGTGATGTAGCTGAGGAACTTGGTGGGCTTGTTGTTGGACTTGCGTTCCTCGTACGTGTAGGTCTGCGTGTTGCCGTTCCGGTCGACGACCGACGTCATGTAGCCGTCGCAGCCGAACAGGAACCGGGTGCCGTCCGGGCGCGTGAGCGTCCAGGCGTCCGTGATCGGGTCCTTCTCCGGGGTGCAGTCCAGGCCCGGCTTGGGCGTGACCTTGTAGTGGACGCCGGCCGGGGCCTTCCACGAGCCGTCCGGCTGCTTGCTGAAGACATGGGTCGTGCCGTCGCCGTCCGGGAGCCTGATCTCGGTCGGGTGCGGCTTGGGGTGGAACTCCAGCGGCGCTCCGAGGCGGATGGGTCCCGCCGCCTGGCCGGACCAGCCGTGACCGAGCACGGTGTCCGAGGTGTCCAGGGAGTTGTAGGAGAACCGGACGAAGGTGTTCAGCCCGCGGCCCGGGTTGGAGAACGCGTTGTAGGACCAGACGCTGTTGCCGGCCGCCGCGTTGTTCATGACGGTCGAGCCGGCGCCGGTGTTCTTGCCGGAGAAGAAGTAGAACTTCTCCAGGCCGAGCTCGTTGGACGTGGGGTCCTCGACCGCCACGTTCTGCTTCAGCCCGGGGATCCCGGCCGTGCCCGACGCCCAGGTGCCGGCCGTCTTGTCGAAGACGTCCCAGGTCAGCGCGTAGTCGGTGCGCTTGTTGCCCGAGTCCGAGTTGATCGGGGTCTTCACCTGCGCCTGGAGGGTGACCGAGTCACCCGGTGCGACGTCCCGGGGCAGGGCGGTCTGGATCTGGTTGCCGCCTCCCGTGACGTCCGTGCCGTCGGGCAGGGTCCACCGGTACGTGAGGACCTGGTCGAGCGCCTTCCAGGTGGCGGCGGTGGTGTTGGTGAGCGTGAAGTCGACCGTGTAGGTGGTGTTCGGGGTCATCCGGGCCGGCGTCTGCGGCGCGTAGTAGGTCGACTCGGTGGTGGAGTCGACGTAGGTGACCACGAACTTCGGGCGGAGCCGCTGCTCGGCGCCCTCGGAGGAGAGGAACAGCGTCCGCTCCTGCGAGACGGTCTCGTCGGCCGTCTTGACGACCACGCCCTTCTGGGACGCGGGCGTCGTCACCCAGGACTGGGCGAGCGAGGTGACGTTCCAGTCGTGGCGGGCCGGGTCGTTGCTCATCGCGCCGGTGTCGGACACCGTGGCGCCGAAGTCACCGCCCTGGCTGGTCCAGTTCGTCGTGGCGTTCGCCTTGACCCAGGTGGCGGTCTCGTCGAAGTCGCGGGTGAGCGGGCGGAGTTCGTAGACCGCGCCCGGACTGTCCGTGGTGGTCTGCGTGCCCCAGAGACGCACGTCGGCGTCCAGCACCCGGGCGGTCGCGGGGATGCCGAGGGGCGGGAACTTCAGGACGGCGCGGGTCTTGCCGTACGTCGCCGAGTTGTTGCCGACCGAGACCCAGGTCTGCGGGCCGCCGTCGTCGATGCTGTCGTGCGGGGCGGTGGACTGCGTCGAGGACAGCGTGGTGTCCTGGGACGCCTCGAAGACCTTCGTCGTCCGGCCGGCCTTCGGCAGCCGCACGAGCTGGGTCGGCGCGGGGACGAGCTGCCCGTCCTTCGTCTTCACCGCGACCATGTAGTAGTACGCGCGCCCGAACGGGTCGGCGTCGTCCGCCTTGGTCGGGACCGCCGTGGTGTCGGTGAACGACGTCACACCTGCCGTGATCGGCGAGACGAGCGTCGAGGCGGAGGGCGTGAAGGTCTGGAAGACGGAGCGGTGGACCTGGTACTCGGCGAGGTCGTCGCCCGTGTTCAGCGGGTCCCGGTCCTGGTACGCGGACCAGTTCAGCTCGGCGCCCGTGTCGTGGATCGTCGTCGGTGCCGCGAGGTCGACGCCCTGGCGGCCGAAGGTCAGCACGAGCCGCGGGTAGTTGGCGGTCTCGCCGGCGTAGGCGAACTCGCTTCCCTCGTACCGCGGGCCGCCCTTGGGGCCGCCGGCGCTCTCGTCGCCGGCCTTGACGACGAAGCCGTGGTTGGCGTTCGTGCCGTCGACCCAGGACTGGACGGTCCTGGTCACCGGGAAGGAGTGCCAGGTGTTCTGCTCGCCCGGCTTCTTGGTGACCACGCCGCCCTTGGTGAACCGGACGGCGTCCGCGATCACCGAGGTGGCCGTCGACGCGGGACCGTCGCCCAGGACGATCTTGCCGAGGGTGCCGGCCTTGAAGGGGTGGGACCCGAGCGTCTTCCACACGCCGGCCGTGCCGGACTGCTGGTTGACGGTGTACGCCTTGCTGCCGCCGTCGTAGGTGACGGTGTACGGGGCGGTGGTGGCCCGGTCAGAGGCGGGCACGTAGTGCGCCTCGACCTGGTAGGTGCCGTCCTCGGGGAGGCTCGGCTGCCAGGTGTACGTGTCACCGGCGACCGAGTCCTTGTTGTACAGGTAGTCCTGGTTCACCGCGTACTGCGTGAACGCCGTGTTCCCGGAGGCGGGCCAGGCGCCGACGGCCGCGGTGCGGCCGGTGTCGCCGTCGTCGACCACGACGGCTGTGCCCGACAGTTCGCCCGTGATCGCGTTGGCGTTGCTCCAGGTCGCCTGGGCCTCGGTCCAGGCCTGCGTGGCCCGGTGTGCCTCCAGTTGCACCTCGGTGTCGCCCGCGGTGTGCGTCTGGTCGTAGTAGAGCCGCAGATCGGCGGAGTCCAGCTTGGTGCCCGCGGGGATGCTGCCCAGCGGGAACTTGACGAGGGCGCGTGAGGAGCCGGTGCTGGTGTTGCCGACCGACAGACGCCAGTTGTCGTCGTAGTTCGTCGTGGGACCGTCCGAGGAGATCATCACATCCTGGGCGGTCGTCGGCGTCGGGGCGATCGCCAGCGTCGGATCGACCGTGACCGGATACTGCCGCTCCTCGGCGGCCAGCCACTTCGCGTCCGGGGTGACGGTCAGCTTCCAGCCCTTGCCGTCCCGGGAGAGCTTCTGGGCGACCTTGTCGCTGTAGGCGAACCCGTACGGCGAGGTGGCGTCCTTCTTCGCGTCCGTCATGAACGCGGCCGGGATCACCAGGACGGGTTCGGCGCCCTCGCCGTAGAAGCGGACCGAGCCGTCCTCGCCCGCCTTCGGCGTGAGGCCGCCGGAGTCGAGGGTGAAGGTGAACGAGACCGGCCCGGTGGGCCGTTCGTCCAGGACGATGTTCTCCTTGACCCGCCCGGGACCGACCTCGTACGACAGGTCGGCGCCCGCCACCGCGTCCTTGTAGGTGACGGTGCTGCCCTCGGCCGTCGGCGCGAGCCTGCCCGCGCCCTCCAGGCCGAGCGTCACCGCGTGCCCGTCCCCGGTCTCGAACTTCAGCAGACGGCGCGCGTCGGAGCCGAACCAGCTGCGGGCCGCGTTGGTCGTGTTGCCGAAGGTGAATCCGCCGGCGTCCGTCGCGCGGACCGTCGGGTCGATGTCCCGCCACGACTTCCCCGCGCGGTACCCCGTCGGCACGGCCGACACCTCGGCCTGCACCCGGCCGTCGGAGAGCTGCCAGTACCGTGCGTTGGCCGTGCGTCTGCCCGTCAGCTCCGCGACACGCTTCGCCTTCGGGGCCGCCTTGCCCTTCGGCAGCGACTCGCGGGTCGGGAGGGCGGGAGTGCCACCGGTCGACGGCTGTGCCGGCCGGCCGGCCTCGCCTTCGTCCTCGTCGGAGAACCACCCCTTGAGGGTGTCGAAAACACCCTCGCCCCCACCGTCCGAAACCGGCGCGGCATAAGCCACGTTCGGGACTACGGAGACGGTGACCGCCGAAGCCACAAGGCAGGCTATTGCCCGCCCGAATCTCACTTTCACGCCAATCCCTTCATCCGCGCCCTCTCGCACGCACGCGAAAAGGGCGCACAGGTGCGCCGGCGCGGGTACTTCCGTCGTCGGTCGCACTGACCTCGAACGGAGCAATTCCGGGCACGCCGAACGAGACCCGCTCCGGTCTTGGCGGGAGGCTTTCTAATCAAACGCCGACTGCACTGTCAACCGACTTCAGAATTGGGACATTTGACGAGGTGACAGGGGCTGGACGAAGCCGGAACGGGGGTCGGAAGGAGGCCGTTCGCCCGATATCTCCGCGCCCTGGTATTCCTCGATTCGGATGGTGTATAACCCTGCCGAATTCCCATCGACCGAGAGCGCGGACCCATGGCAAGCACAGAAGAATCGCCGAATCCGGAAGTGCCGGACCGCACGGGGATCGCCGTCGCCGCCGCGCTGTTGCTCGGGTGCGCGGCGCTCGTCGCGTACGGATTCGCCGGTGGCGGCGAGGACCGGGCGCCGCGGCGGGCCGCGACGGAGACGGTCGGCGTGACATACGAAGTACTCGGCGAGGGCACCGCCGACATCACCTACCGGGGCGGGGGCGACGGCGACCGGGCGGAGTCCGTCCGGGGCGCCCGGTTGCCGTGGCGCAAGACCGTGGACGTACCGCGGGGCGCCGCGCCGCTCGTGAACATCGCCCTCGGCGAACGCGGCGGCAGCGCGAGCTGTGCCCTCACCGTCGACGGCCGCCACGTCCAACGCGCCACAGCGTCGGGCGCGTTCGGCCGCAGCACGTGTACGGGAGCGGCGCCGGCCGGGAAGTGACGGCAGCGGACGACCATCGGGGCGAGTCGGGGGGCTCGCCCCGGTCGGGTGGCACGGCGTCAGGCGCGGTCGGCCGACCGTGCCGGCGCTCACCGGTCCCGGGCGCCGGCCGGTGGATCATGTTCTCGGGCCACCCCCTGGCCCGTGCGGGTCTCCGTGGCCGCCTTTGCCGTCGGCCCGGCGTGCTGGACCGCCCCTCCGCCCGGAAGGAGCATCCGAGGATGCGCAAGCTGCTGGTCGACGCGGCCCACACGCTGGTCCCGCCGAAGGGCGACCGGCACGGGCCGTTGCCGCCGCTCCTGCTCACGCTGACGGTGGTGACCGGCCTGGTGGACGCGGTGAGCTATCTGGGGCTCGGGCATGTCTTCGTGGCCAACATGACCGGCAACGTGGTGTTCCTGGGCTTCGCCCTGGCGGGCGCCGAGGGCTTCTCCGCGCCCGCCTCCCTCACGGCGACGGCGGCGTTCCTCGCCGGCGCGGTGGCCGGCGGCCGCTTCGGCAGCCGGTTCACGGCGCACCGCGGGCGACTGCTCGCCGCGGGCACCGCCCTGCAGGCGCTGCTCGTCGCCGCGGCGCTCGTCACCGCGGTCGTGGCGCGGGACAAGGTGAGCGAGCCGGTCCAGTACGCCCTGATCGTGACGCTCGGCGTCGCCATGGGGCTTCAGACCGCGGTCGCCCGGCGGCTCGGTGTCCCGGGCCTGACCACGACCGTGCTGACGCAGACGCTGACCGGACTGGCCGCGGACTCCACCGCGGCCGGCGGAACCGCGCCCCGACCGGGCCGCCGGTTGCTGTCCGTGCTGGCCATGTTCCTCGGCGCCCTGGTGGGCGCGCTGCTCCTCCAGGTCGGGCGGCTCGCCCTCGGCCTGGCGGTGACGCTGGCGCTGTTGCTGGTCACCGCGCTGGCCATCAGACGGCTGTCGGCCACCGACGCATCCTGGATCAGGCCATAGCTTCCCGTACGGGAAGCGCCGCCTCCCGTACGGGATGCTTGCTCAGGATCGAGACGCGGTTGAACGCGTTGATGGTGATAGCCACCCAGATCACCGCGGACAGCTCGTCGTCGTCGAGGACCTCGCGGGCCGCTTCGTAGGCCCGTTCCTGCGCGAAGGCGTCGGCGGGGTCGGTCGTGGCCTCCGCCAGGGCGAGGGCCGCGCGCTCCCGCGCGGTGAAGAGCTCGGTGTCCCGCCAGGCGGCGAGCACACCGAGACGGCGGGGCGTCTCGCCGGCCCGGAGCGCGGCCCTCGTGTGGACATCCAGGCAGGAGGCACAGCCGTTGATCTGCGACACGCGGAGGTTGACCAGCTCCACGAGGACGCGGTCGAGGCCCGCCTCAGCGGCCGTCGCGCGGACGGTCTCGGCCGTCCGGACCAGCGCCTGGTAGGCCGCCGGGCTCTGCTTGTCGAGGTAGACCCGCCTGCCCGTGGGGACCTGCGCCATGTCGCTCACCGCTCGCTCCTTCGCCGCCGACCCGTGCGCGTCACGGGTGTGAGCGCTATTATCGTCCATGATTGTTGAAAACGAAACTACATGAGAGGGGTCGGGCATGGGCGACACGGCGATAGAGGTCCTCTCCGCACGGGACGTCCCCCTGGGCGGCCCGCGCGCCATGACCGTACGGCGCACACTCCCCCAGCGGTCCCGGACGCTGATCGGGGCGTGGTGCTTCGCCGACCACTACGGCCCCGACGAGGTCGCTGAGTCCGGGGGCATGGACGTCGCTCCCCACCCGCACACCGGACTGCAGACGGTGAGCTGGCTCTTCAGCGGGGAGATCGAGCACCGCGACAGCCTGGGCAGCCACGCGCTCGTACGGCCCGGGGAACTGAACCTCATGACCGGCGGGCACGGCATCAGCCACTCCGAGGTCTCCACGCCCGGTACGACCGTCCTCCACGGGGTGCAGCTCTGGGTGGCGCTGCCCGACGAACACCGCCACGCCGACCGCGACTTCCGGCACCACGCCCCGAAGCCGGTGCGGCTGGAGGGCGCCGAACTCCGGGTCTTCCTCGGCTCGCTCGCCGGCGAGACCTCCCCGGTGCCCACCTTCACCCCGCTCCTCGGCGCCGAACTCCTCATCGACGCCGGCGCCACGGTCACGCTGACCGTCGATCCGGCCTTCGAGCACGGCCTCCTCGTCGACGAAGGTGCCGTCCGCCTCGCGGGAACCCTGCTGAGCCCGGCCGAACTGGGCTACGCCGGCACGGGACACACCACGCTGACCCTGACGAACGAGTCCGACCACCGCGCGCGGGCGGTCCTCCTCGGCGGAACGCCGTTCGACGAGGAGATCGTCATGTGGTGGAACTTCATCGGCCGCAGCCACCAGGAGATCGTCGCGGCCAGGGAGGAGTGGGAGCACGCCTCCGCACGCTTCGGCCACGTCGACGGTTACCCCGGCGACCGCCTCCCCGCCCCCGCCCTGCCCAACGCCGCACTCACCCCGCGCGGAAACCCGCCCCGCGCCTGATCCCCCGCCCCCTGACCTCCGTCATGTCCGGACCCCCGAAAGGCACATCATGAGCGAGCAGGACACCACCCCCGTCGTCCGGCGTGTCGACCCCCGGCACCGCTACGAGATCCTGGTCGACGACGAGCACGCCGGCCTCACGGCGTACCGCGACCGCGGCGACCGGCGGGTCTTCTTCCACACCGAGATCGACGACGCCTACGCCGGCCGGGGGCTCGCCTCGATCCTCGTCGAGCAGGCGCTGACCGACGTACGGGCCGCCGGAATGCGGATCGTGCCGGTCTGCCCGTACGTGGCGAAGTTCCTCAAGAAGCACGAGGAGTTCGCCGACATCACCGACCCGGTGACGCCTGAGCTCCTCCAGTGGCTGGAGGGGGAACTGGCCCGCCACTGACTCGCCCGACCGGCCGCGTCGCGAGGGTCCGGCTCGGCCCGGCAGGGCACTTCCAGGCGGGTGACAGGGCAATAGAGGACCACCGGCGCGGGTACGGCTGACTTGGCATCAGGCCGTCCGTACCACCGAGCGAAGGAACGCACATCCATGCCGCACATCACCGTGGGCCAGGAGAACTCCACCTCCATCGATCTCTACTACGAGGACCACGGCACCGGTCAGCCGGTCGTCCTCATCCATGGCTTCCCCCTCGACGGCCACTCGTGGGAGCGCCAGAGCGCCGCACTCCTCGGCGCCGGACACCGGGTGATCACGTACGACCGCCGTGGCTTCGGCCGGTCCTCCCAGCCCACCACCGGCTACGACTACGACACCTTCGCGGCCGACCTGAACACCGTCCTGGAGACCCTGGACCTGACAGACACGGTCCTGGTCGGCTTCTCGATGGGCACCGGCGAGGTCGCCCGGTACGTGGCCAGGTACGGCTCGGCGCGCATCGCCAAGGTCGCCTTCCTGGCCTCGCTCGAGCCCTGCCTGCTCAAGACCGACGACAACCCGGGCGGGGTCGCGCCGAAGGAGTTCTTCGACGGCATCGTCGCGGCCGTCAAGGGGGACCGCTACGCGTACTACACCGCGTTCTTCAAGGACTTCTACAACCTCGACGAGAACCTGGGCACCCGCATCAGCGAGGAGGCCGTCCGCAACAGCTGGAACACCGCGGCCCTCGGTGGCTCCTTCGCCGCGTCGGCGGCGCCCTCCACCTGGTACACCGACTTCCGCGCCGACATCCCGGCCATCGACGTCCCCGCCCTGATCCTGCACGGGACGGGCGACCGCATCCTTCCCGTCGAGGGCACCGGGCGCCCCTTCCACAAGGCCCTCCCGGCAGCCGAGTACATCGAGATCGAGGGCGCCCCGCACGGCCTGCTCTGGACCCACGCGGAGGAGGTCAACAAGGCGCTCCTCGCCTTCCTGGCGAAGTAGCGTCACTCCAGTCCGGGTCCACCCCCGCCCGCCGCTGGGCCCCCGCGCCCCCGGACACACGAAAGGCCGCTCTCCCCTGAGGGAGAGCGGCCTTTCGTGCGCTCCGCCGGGGCGACGCGTGTCGGCCCCGTTCGGTTCCGTGATCACCGTCACTCTGGTGATTCGTGGCCCGTGTCAACCGGACGCCTGGTGCCAGGCGTATGCGGGGTGAAGCGAAAGATCCGGGAGTGAGTGTTGACCGTTGAGGAGTTCGAGGCGTTCTACGAGCAGGCGGTCGCGCGACTCACAGGGCAGCTGTACGTGATGCTGGGCGATCTGCACGAGGCTCAGGACGTCGTGCAGGAGGCGTTCGTCAAGGGCTGGAGCCGGCGGCGGCAGCTCGATCGCGACGGGCAGCCGGAGGCGTGGATCCGTACCGTCGCCTGGCGGCTCGCCGTGAGCCGCTGGCGTTTCCGCCGGCGCGCGTCGGACGCCTGGGACCGCGCCGGCGCTCCACCACCGGTCGAGGGCCCCGGCCCCGAGCATGTGGTGCTCATCGAGGCGCTGCGTGACCTGCCCGCCCAGCAGCGGCGCACGGTGACGCTGCACTACCTGTGCGACCTGAGCGTCGAACAGATCGCCGGCGAGACGGGACAGTCCGCCAGCACCGTCAAGACGCACCTGGTCCGCGGCCGGGTCGCGCTCGCCGATCGTCTGCAGCCCCGGAACGTCGAGGAGGACCCCGGTGCTTGATCCCCAGGAACCCCAGGACCCCCTTCGCGAGCTGTTCCGGCAGGCCGCCGCCTCCGGGCAGTCCCGATCCCGTGCCGTACCGGTCGCGCGTATCGCCGAACGCGCCAGGCGCGTGCACCGGCGCCGCCTCGCGGTCGCCGCCGGGGCCGCGTGCCTGCTCTTCGCCGGTGGCGGGGTGACCGCGGCCGCTCTCCTGTCGGACGGCCCGACGCCCGTCGGCCCGGCCACCAGCCCGAGCCCCAGCCCCAGCCCTCCGGCCCAACCGCCGTCGCCCGGGGAGACGACCCGGCCGCCGGCGACCAGCTCGACGTCGCCGACCTCTCCCACCGGCGAGGGCACCCCGGGCGACCCGTCGACCTCCGCGACATGGCCGTCGGGGCGGACGACCACCACGCCGCCCTGACCTCCACCGCCCCCTGGCCCCTTCGCCCTGCGGCCCGCTATGCCCGCACTGACCTCCGCCGTCTGACCTCCGCCACCTCTTCCCGCGACGCGCCGCCGTCGCGCGATCCCCCATGCCTTCTCACACCCACGAAAGTCCGATATGTCTGTGATATCCCCGAGGTCGCGGGAAGAGACGCCGCCGCTCGCCCTCCCCCGCACCACCCCGGAACCGAGCCCCGGCCGCGCCGGCTCGGGCACCGGTCGTCTGCGGCTGAGCGCCGAGGACCGGGACGTCCTCTGGCTCTACCTGCTGACCCGCACAGCCCTCTGGACGACCGCCTACTGCGCGCGGTGGATCTTCCCCGCAGACGCCGACACCCGCGACCCGGGCCCCGCCCTCGCCCCCTTCGAGCGATGGGACTGGGGGCACTTCCTGAACGTGGCGCGCGACGGCTACTTCCCCGCGGGAGACGGTCCGTGGAACGCCGACTGGGACAACCGCGAGGCGTTCTTCCCTGGCTTCCCGCTCGCCCTGCGGGCGGTACACATCGTCGTTCCGCACTGGACCGCGGCGGGGCTGCTGATCTCGTTCGTCGCCGGAGGCATCGCCGTACTGGCGCTCGCGCGGGTCGCGCGGCTGTACCTGCCCGACGCGAAGGCCGGCCGCCGGACGGTACAGCTCCTGCTCCTCTCGCCGTGCGCGGTCTTCCTCGCCGCGGGCTACAGCGAGTCGCTCTTCCTCGCCCTCGCCCTCCCCGCCTGGCTCGCCGCCCACCGCCGCAACTGGCCCCTCGCCGCCACACTGGCCGCCCTGGCCACGACCGTACGCATCAGCGGTCTCTTCCTCGCGGCCGCCCTGGCGCTGCACTTCGTCCTGACCGCCCGCACCCGCACCGACTGGGGACGGCTGCCCTGGCTGGCCCTGCCCGCCGTGCCCGCGGTCCTCTACGCCTGGTACCTGCACGCCCACACCGGCGACTGGATGGCCTGGAAACACGCCCAGGAACGCGGGTGGTACCGCCGGTTCCACGCACCCTGGGAGGCCTGGAGCACCACCTGGGAGTCCGCGTTCGGCCACGTCCAGACCACCGGCTACGCCTTCATGTTCCAGGCCGAACTCCTCACGATGCTCATCGGACTCGCCCTGGCGGCCCTGCTGATACGTCGCCGCCGCCGGCCCGAAGCCGCCTACATCGTCCTCAGCCTCTGGGCCCTTGGCACGTCCTACTGGTACACCTCCATCCCCCGGGCGACCCTCCTGTGGTGGCCGCTGTGGGTCACGCTCGCCGCGTGGAGCCTGCGTTCCCCGCGTTTCAGGACCGCGTACTACTGCCTGGTCACGCCCCTGTCGACGGTGTTCGCCCTCACGTATCTGACAGGGCGTTGGGCCGGCTGACCGAGCAACCCTCGACCGCTCCATCACGTCCTTGGGGACGTGATGGAGTTCTACGACAACGACGAAGAGACCGTGCGCCCCGGGCCGTTCTGGCGCCACGCGCTGTGGGTGGCCGGCATCACCGCCGCCGCGCTGGCGCTGGGTTGGGCCACATCGTCGTTCCGCATCGGACCCGAACGGTACGGACTCCCGGCCGCCGCTCCCGGTGAACTCACGCCGTACCTGACGGCCTGGGCCGCGACGGGCCTCGCGACGGCGACCGTCCTGCGCGCCGCCGCCGCCAAGGTCCCCGTCTACGCCCCCGGCCGTGTCGCGGCGGCCCTCACCTACCTGGGCACCCGCCTCTCCCTGGGCTGGCGCCCGGAGGCGCCCCTCCTCGTCGGCATGGCCGCCGTCGCCCTGATCGCGGCAGCCGCCTGGTCCGCCTTCGCGCTCCGCGCACTCCGACGCCCCCCGCAGGAACCCACCACCGCCGAACGGTAGTTCCGCGCCGGCCGTCACCGGGCGAGGCCCATCCCGCGACCAATCGGGCAGGGGGCGGTCGTCGATGACGTTCTTCATGACGAGGGTGGAGGTCAGGCGCTGCGCCTGAAGCACGTGCGGGACGGCGGCCACGGCCACTTCGAAGGCCGTGACCGTGTCGGAGAATCGGTGGCGCGGGTCACTGCTGTCCTGGCGCGTCCGCGCATCGGACGGCCCGCGTCAGGCGCCGGCCCGGCGCCTGCCCCGCACGCGGCGCGGGTACGGGAAGAGCCGCGGAGGGCGCTTCGCGGCCAGGTCCTCGACCCAGCCGAAGGTCAGCACCAGCAGTCCGGTCAGTGGGATCGCCACCATCAGCGGGAACCACTGGCTGGTCAGCAGCCACTGGAAGTGCTCGTAGAAGAAGCCGACGGACCAGAGGGGGTCGATCAGCGGGATGGCGGCCACCAACGCGGCCTGGTGCCAGAGGTAGACGCTGACCGCGCGTGTGTTGAGCAGACTGATCAGGCCGTTCCAGCGTTCCAGCGGTCGGGGCCACTGTTCCCAGGAGGGACTGACGTGGAGCAGGAGCGCGACGAAGCCGAAGGACCACAGGGCCTGGGCTATCGGCCAGCTCTCGATGTCGGTCGGCACGGTCGGATCGACCGGCCGGGTCTGCAGGTACCACCAGCCGGCCACCATGATCAGCGGCGCGACGGACGGCACGACGTACTGCGGGATCTTCCTGAGCAGGCCCTCCTGGTGAGCCATGCCGAGGATCCAGCAGGAGCCGAAGGTGGCGAAGTCGCTGACGGTCTCCCAGACCCGGCCGTAGAGGAACTCCTGGTCGATGAAGAACGTGTTCATGACGATCGACAGCACGAGCGGCACGGACAGCGTCACCACCGGCATCCGGCGCAGCGCCCACAGCATCAACGGTGACAGCAGGACGAACCAGAGGTACGCGCGGAGATACCAGAGCGGGACGACGACCTGCACCGCCCAGCCCTGCCCCACAAGATGGTCGAAACCGTTCAGCGAGTCGGCGTACGGCGGAGTACTCAGCGGCAGGATCCAGAACAGCAGCTTGCCCCACCACCAGTTGGGGTGCCCCTCGGCGTCGGGCCCTCCGCCGTCGAGAAGCTGGGCGGTGAGCAGGATCGCGCCGAACAGCCACATCGGCGGCAGCAGTCGGCGCAGGCGGCCCCGGATGACGCCGAGGGCGGGCCGGCTCAGCGAACGGGCCATCAGCGCCCCGGCCAGCGCGAACATCACGCCCATGGACGGGAAGACGACGGGCAGCCAGAACCAGCCGAAGTTGTGGTAGAACACCACGCGAACCAGCGCCAGGGCACGCAGCAGGTCGAAATAGCGGTCTCGGCCGCCCCTGGCCCTGGACGGTGCCGTGGGGTGCGCCTCCGGCTCCCGCTCCGGTTCCCGTCGCAGAACGGCGGGGACGCGCAGCCGGAGGGTTTCCTGGGTGCCCCCGAACTCGAAGGATGCGGTCATGATCAGGCCTCCACCGGCGCGGCGACCTCGCCGGTGCGCCGGAGCTTCTGCCAGCGCAGTCGGCCACCGGTCAGCGCCGTGATCGCGGACTGCAACAGGACGATGTACATCAGCTGCCGATAGACCAGCTGCTGGATCGGCAGGCTGATCAGATGCAGGACCTTCTCGCCATCGAGCCGGAAGGCGTACCAGGACAGCACGGCCTGGAGCAGAATGAAGCCGCCCCAGCTGGCGAGGGTGATCGGGGCGTCCGCGAACAGCACGCCGTACAGCAGGAACATGTCGACCAGCGGCGCGAGCAGCGGGGCGACCACGCCGAACAGGACGACGAGCGGCAGCCCGAGCCGGCCGAAGCGCCCGGCCGGGCCGCGGGACGTCACGGCGCGCCGGTGCTTCCACATCGCCTGCATGCTGCCGTAGCTCCAGCGGTACCGCTGGGACCAGAGCTGCTGGAGGCTGGCGGGGGCCTCGGTCCAGGCGCGGGCGCGCTCGGCGTAGACGATCCGCCAGCCGTCGCAGAGCACCGCCATGGTGATGTCGGTGTCCTCGGCGAGGGTGTCGTCGCTCATCCCGCCGACCCGCCGCAGGGCTTCCTTGCGGAAGGCGCCGACCGCGCCGGGGATGGTCGGAATGACGTTGAGCATGTCGTACATCCGGCGGTCCAGGTTGTGGCCGAGGACGTACTCGATGTGCTGCCAGGCGCCGATCAGGCTGTCCCGGTTGCCGACCTTGGCGTTGCCCGCGACCGCGCCGATCGCCCGGTCGCCGAACGGCTGGACCAGCTCGCGCACGGTGGACGACTCGAAGACGGTGTCGCCGTCCATCATCACGATGATGTCGTGCGACGCGACCGCGATACCGGTGTTGAGCGCGGTGGACTTGCCGCCGTTGGCCTTGCGGATCAGCCGGACGAACGGCAGGGCCATCGCCTCGACGATGTCCGCCGTGCCGTCCGTGGAGCCGTCGTCGATGACGATGACCTCGATCGGATAGTCACTGGCGGCCAGCGAGTTGAGGGTGTTCGCGATGCACTCGCGTTCGTTGTAGGCCGGGACGAGGACGGTGACCGGCTCGGTGACGGGTGGTCCCCACGCGTCCCGCCGCCGGGAGCGCCGGGCGTGGAGCGGCGCGAGGACCAGCATCAGCGCGAACCGGCCGAAGTTGAGGAAGCCGACGACAGCCAGCAGCGCGACCAGCACCGGCAGGGTGAGCACGGCGGCCTGGCTGGCCCAGATGTAGCACTTGCCCGCCCACAGCTGGTAGCCGTGCACCGGCACGGTGGCGTCGGTGGCGCCGAGCGCCTCGGAGACGGTGGCGAAGCGGTACCCCTCGCCCTGCAGCTTCTCGATGATCTGCTCGAGCGCGGCGAGGGTCTCGGTACGGTCGCCACCCGCGTCGTGCAGCAGGATCAGCTCGCCCGCGCCGGGCTTGCGCGGCATCGCCGCCTTGACGATCGCGTCGACGCCGGGACGCTTCCAGTCGTCGGTGTCGCGGTCGATGAACGCGGTGAGGTAGCCGTGGGAACCCACGTACTTGATCACCGGGTAGTTCCAGTTGTCGAGCGCCGAGGCGTCGGAGGAGTACGGCGGGCGGAACAGCGCGCTGTGGACGCCCGCGACGCCGGCCAGCGCCAGCTGCGTCTGCGCCAGCTCCCAGCTGATCCGGGCTTCGGACTGGTACACCAGATCGGGGTGGGTGAAGGTGTGCACACCGATCTCGTGGCCGCCCTCGACGATCTGCCGGATCAGCTCCGGGTGGCGCGTGGTCATCGCGCCGGTCACGAAGAAGACCGCGTGGATGTCGTGGGCCGCGAGCACGTCCAGGATCTTCGGGGTCCACTCCGGCGAGGGGCCGTCGTCGAAGCTCAGGACCACGGTGCGGTCGGGGACCCGGTAGCTCACCGGGCGCTCGTTCCTGTCGCCGCGCGCGTCGATGATCGGGCCGCCCTTGAGCAGGTGGCGCGGCACCATCGTCTTGTCGACCGAGGTCGCGATCCGGTCGTCGTGGAAGGCCTCGTTGGTGGCGAGGCCGCGCAGGACGAGGAGCGCGAGCAAGCAGGCCAGCAGGGACAGCGGCATGAAGAAGCGCAGCGGCGGCGCAGCCAGTCGGCGCGGTCTCAGCAGTGACTGCCGACGACGCTGGTGGCGGGACAAGGGCGCTCCTGGAGATGGGTGGTGCGGACGATCAGGCACGCTCGGCCGGCCCGCAGGCGTTGCTCCGGGCGGCACGATGGTCGCGATATGCCGTGGAATGTGGCGATGTTCGGCGTGATGGCCGAACTTTTCGGGTGGGGTGTCGCAGACCGCGCCCTCTAGGGCCAGGTGGGAGACAGGGGTCCCCTGGTGGGCAAGTACGCGGGTTTCGGCGGAATCTCCATCGCCGGGGCGTCCGACTGCATACCGATCAGACTGCTGCCCATGGCGGCCGCCAGGATCGCGCCGACCACGGAGACCGGCCAGCCGAAGCGCCGGAACAGACGGCTGCGCAGGCCCGACTGGTCGACGAACACCGGTGCCGGAACAGGCTCCTGGAGACTGGATTCGGCCACAACGGCCTGTGCCGGGTATACCGGTCCACGCCCGAAGGATGTGGAGACTTGGTGCATCTCGTGTGGCCTTTTTGTGCAGGGACGTAGACGGCTGAAGCGTAGAGCGGACCGTAGCGGATGACCCTGATCGATTGGTGTGCGATATCCGCTTTTGACATGATCCGATCGAATGTCGTAACCGGATCGGTATGTCGGCGGACGTGTCCCGACCCATGAGCGGCCGGTCGGGCACACGCGTCGGAGTGGCCTGAACCCTTCGCTAGGATGACGCCTCCATTCATGTGATCAGCGTTTGACCCCCATGCAAGGGGCGTGCCCAGACATCGCCCCTACGCCCCAAGGAGCCTGCGTGAGCCAGTCCCGCCGCACCTCTCGTCGCCGCGCGTGGACGGCGCTCACGCTGCCCGTCCTCCTGTGCGTACTCGCCGCGTGTTCCGCCGACCCCGCGGCCGGCGGGGGCTCCCACGCCGCCGGGCCCGAGGGGGACGCCTCGCCGACGCCCACCGGACCGCCGGGAACCCTGTTCGACAACTTCAACTACACCGGCGCCGACGACCCTTCCCTCGCCGCGCACGGCTGGGAGATCCGTACCGGCGGGGGCGGCCCGGGGATCAAGGACACCTGGAACGCCGACGGCGCCGCCTTCCCCGTCGACCCGACGGCCAAGGGGGGCAAGGTCCTACGACTGCGCTCCTCCACCGACGGCACCGAGCAGGGCACCACGCAGGTCGAGGTTCAGACCACGAGCCGGAACTTCTTCACGGGAACCTTCGCCGCCCGGGTCCACCTCAGCGACAAGCCCACGAGCGGACGCGACGGCGACCACGTCGTCCAGACCTTCTTCCCGATCTCTCCCTCGGACTCCTCGGAGAACTACAGCGAACTCGACTTCGAGTACCTGCCGAACGGCGGCTGGGGTTCGGTGGGTCCGCAGCTCGACAACGTCAGCTGGTACAAGGCCGACCCGCCGGACCGGGTCCACAAGACCCTCGAGCGGCGCCTCGAGGGCTGGCACACCATGATGATCACCGCCATGGACGGAAAGGTCACCTATTCCCTGGACGGCGAGGAGCTGTTCACCAGCTCCGGCAAGTACGTCCCGCGCGAGCAGATGGACATCCACTTCAGCAACTGGTTCATCGACCTCCCCTTCACCGGCGGCCCGCGCACCTGGGACATGAAGGTCGACTGGGTCTACCACAAGGCCGACGAGGCCGTCTCGCAGGCGGACGTCCAGAAGACGGTGGACGGCTTCCACAGCACCGGCACCGACTACATCAACACCGTCCCGAAGTCCTGACGCCACCCGCTGCACGGTCGTCCCCCTCAACGCGCCGCTCACCGAACGGGAGATCACCCACCACCTGGAGGACCGCCGGCGGACTTCACCCGTGACGCGCCCGCCGAGTTCGGTCTCGCCGTGGGCGCGACCACGTGCTACTGCCGCGCGGGGAAAACGATCAAGGGGCCGCTTCAGATTTCTCTGAAACGGCCCCTTGAACTCCGACTTCGAAAAGTCGGGACGACAGGATTTGAACCTGCGACCCCTTGACCCCCAGTCAAGTGCGCTACCAAGCTGCGCCACGTCCCGATGCCCGTGCCCCCGGTTTGTCCCCGGCGGCGGCGTGCAAGAGAACATTACCCCACTCCGTGCGACGTCGTGGCGCACCCCCTCCCGGGTCGCGGGTGGCATTCGCGCAGGCCGTGCGGGCTCGGGGGAGAATGGAGGCGTGGACAGGATGCCGAGGGACCGGGACACGGAGGGGCGGGCACGCAGTGGGCGGCCCCGGGACGGGCTGGGGCGGCCGTTGCCGTACGGGACCGAGGGGGTGCCACGGCAGCCCGAGGGTGTCGTGCGGACCCCGGAGGCGACCGTGCGCGAGGCGCAGCGGCTCCTCGACGCGGGGATGCCGTTCCATGCGCACGAGGTCTTCGAGGACGCCTGGAAGAGCGGCCCCGGCGAGGAGCGGGAGCTCTGGCAGGGGCTCGCGCAGCTGGCGGTGGGGCTGACGCACGCGGCCCGGGGCAACGCGGCGGGCGGGGCGCGGCTGTTGCTGCGCGGTGCCGCGCGGATCGCCGGGCAGCCCGATCCGTACGGGATCGATGTCGGCGGACTCGTACGGTGGGCCGAGGCGCTGGCCGACCGGGCCGGTGAGGTGACGGACGCCGCCGCCGAGGCGCCGCGACTGCTCGGGGAGTGACGCGGCGCCCGCTGCGGATCACCAGGTGACCGGCAGCTCCAGGGGCGAGCGGTGGATCATGGTCGGCCGCATCACGACCTCCTGGTCCTTCGCGAGCCGCAGCCCGGGGAAGCGGCGCGTGAACAGCTCCAGGGTGAGCCGGAGTTGGGTACGGGCCAGCTGGGAGCCCGGGCAGCCGTGGGCGCCGTGGCCGAAGCTGACGTGGCGCGTGGGGCTCGCGGGCCGGGTGATGTCGAAGGTGTCGGGCTCCTCGTGGCGTGCCTCGTCGCGGTTGGCGGAGCCGTAGGCGACGAAGACGGTGGCACCGGCGGGCAGTTCGGTGCCGGAGAGCACGACCGGGCGGGTGGTCGTACGGCGGAACCCCTGGACGGCGGTGTCGAAGCGGGCCGCTTCCTCCACCGCCCCGGGTATGAGCTCGGGCCGGGCGCAGAGCAGCTCCCACTGGTCGCGGTGGGACAGCAGATGGAACAGCGCGGTGCCGATCAGGGCGGTCGTGGTCAGGTGGCCGGCGATGAGGAAGTTCTGCAGGTTGGAGACGAGTTCGTTCCGCTGGTCGTCGGTGAGTTCACGGGTGCCGGGCCCGAGGCCGGTGTCGGGCGCCAGGGCGGCGACCATCGCGGAGCAGAGGTCGTCGCGCGGCCGGGCCCGCCGGTCGCGGGCGTAGCGGTCCAGGAGGTGCTGGAGGGCGACGACGTCCTCGGCGGCGGCCAGCTGTTCGTCCTCGGTCATCGGCCGGAAGAGGAGCTGTTCGGCGCGGTGTCCTCCGTGCACCGCGGCGGGGACGTCCTCGGGCGCGAAGCCCAGGAGCCTGCCGATGACGGCTCCGGGCAGCTCGCCCGCGTACGACGTCATCACCTCGGTGTGACCGTCCGCGGCGAAGCCGTCGACGAGGCGGGTGGCGACCTCGGTGACGTACGGCGTGAGGGCCGCGACGCACGCGGCGGACAGGCCGCGGTTGATCGGGGCCCGGTGGCGGCGGTGCGCGGGGCCGTCGGTGGAGACGACGGTGGGCCGTTGGCCGAAGCCGCGAGCGAGGACGCCGAAGACGGCGGGCGCGGGCAGGACGTCGGGCCGCAGGGACTGCGCGGAGGAGAAGTCCTCGGACCGCAGCAGCACTTCGCGGACGTCGGCGTCCCGGGCGACCAGCCAGGCGTCGAGCTCGGGGACGAAGGTCAGACCGTCGGCCTGTCGCGCTCGTGCGTAGAGGGGGTACGGGTCGCGCTGCAGCGCGTCGAGCAGCTCGTGACGTGCGTACGTAGTCGGGTCCACGCGGCGCCTCCGGAACGAGAAGGTGCGGAACTCGGGCAGGGGTGAACTGCGTGCTGTCCCGCCATGGTGACCGGACCCTCGTACCCCTGGCTACGCCGCCGAAGCGGCCAGGGCGCGCTCGATCACCGACGTGTGGCTGAGAGAAGGGTCCTTGGCGGCGGTGAGGAGGGTGACGGGGCCCCGAGCGGCGAGGGTACGCAGCCGGTCGAGGGCATCGGCGGCCTCGGGTTCGGCGAGCTCCTCCTCGTACCGCCGGCAGAACTCCTCGTACGAACCCTCGGAGCCGTGGTACCAGCGGCGCAGTTCGGTGGAGGGGGTGAGCGCCTTGGGCCACTCGTCGATGTGGGCGTCGGCCTTGGCGAGGCCGCGCGGCCAGAGGCGGTCCACCAGGACCCGTACGCCGTCGTCGGGTGAGGGTGCTTCGTAGATCCGTCGGACGCGTACGTCGGGGGCTGCGGAATCCATGGGTCCAGGGTGCCGGAGGGGACGGGCGGTCACACCTCGGCGCGCCCCGCCGGCATCAGCGCGGGCAGCAGGACGGAGTCGACGAAGACGCGCATGGTCGAGGCGTCGGCGAACCGCTCCTCGAAGAGCCGCTCGATGCGGAGCATGCCGAGGAAACAGGGAGCGACGAACCCGACCGCCGGGTTGTCCGGGTCGATCTCGCCGCGTTCCACGGCCCGCCGGAGGACCTCGTCGAGCGCGGCGATCTCGGGGCTGATCACGGTCTCGCGGAGCGCCTCGCGCAGATCGGGGTACTGGACGTACGCCTGGCTGACGGCCTCCATCAGCTCGGCGTCGTGGTCGCGGCGGGTCGCGGCGAGGTGGGCGGCCTCGCGGAGGTCGCCGGCGAGCGAACCGGTGTCGATTCCGGCGAAGAACACGCACCGCTGCTTGGACAGGGCGGCCGTGACGAGCTTCGGCTTGGTCCCCCACTGCCGGTAGAGCGTGGCCTTGCCGCACTTGGTGCGGGCCGCGACGCCCTCCATGGTCACCGCGTCGTAGCCGCCCTCCCGGAGCAGGCAGAGCACGGCCTCGTACAGCTCGGTCTCCCGCTCGGGGGTGATCTTGCTGCGGCGGGCGGCTTCGGTCGCGGCCTGCGTGGACATGGCTTCCTCCCGGACAGCTCTCTGCACATACGAGAGTAGGGGGTGCACAATCGAGACGCAAACGTATCGAGACGCTTGCGTCTCGATGAATTCGGATCTAGGCTTCCTCCGTTTGCAGGCGATTTGACGGAAAAAGGGGCCGGGCATGGCTGCCGGGATACGCGGGACACGTCCCACCGGACCGGGGCCGACCGCTACCCCGAACCCGCCGGACAGCGCGAACCCCCCGAACCCGCCGAGCAGCCCGAACCCGCCGTCCGCGTCGCGCAGCGCGAGACCACCCCTGGTGCGTGAGCTGCTGCTCGTCACCGCGCTGTTCCTCGTCTACAAGTTCGGCCGCCTCTTCGCGAACGGCCACGAACTGCGGGCCTTCCACAACGCCGACCGGATCTGGGACGCGGAGCGGTGGGTCCATCTGCCCGGCGAGGGTTCCGTACAGGCCCTCCTGATGCACGGCGAACCGCTCGTCCGGGGCGCCAACACCTACTACGCGGCCGTGCACTTCCCGGCCACGATCGCTTTCCTCGCCTGGCTCTACTGGCGGCGGCCGGAGCACTACCTCTGGTCCCGGCGCATCCTCGCCCTCCTCACCGCCGCCGCGCTCGCGCTGCATCTCCTGATGCCGCTCGCCCCGCCCCGGATGCTCGACGCGACGGGGCTCGTCGACACCGCGCGGGTCTACGGGCCGTCGGTGTACGGCACGACTCCCGCCACGGACTCGATGGCGAACCAGTTCGCCGCGATGCCGTCACTCCACTTCGGCTGGGCGCTGATGGTCGCGATCGGTCTGATCGTGGCGACCCGCACACGACTGCGGTGGCTGTGGCTCCTCCATCCGGCGCTGACCCTGCTGGTGATCGTCGGCACGGCCAACCACTACTGGTTCGACGCGCTCGCGGCGGCGGGGCTGCTCGGTGTGGCGCTCGCGGTCGTACGCACTCCCGGCACCGGCTCAGCCACCCCCGGGCCCCTCCTGCGCGCCGCGGCGGGCCGCCCGGCCGAGGTACTGCGATGAACGGCCTCCAGGGCACCATGATCGCCGTCCTCCTGTCCCTGGTCTCCGCCGCCGGCTACGCGCTGGCCGCGGTCGCCCAGTCCCGGCTCGCCTCGTCCTCCGACGGCGGACGCGGAGCGCTGCGCGCGCTGCTCGCCCGGGGCCAGTGGTGGTGGGCGGTCGGCCTCAACGCGGCGGGCGCGCTCGCCCATGTGGCCGCGCTGCACTACGGTCCGCTGACGCTCGTTCAACCGCTGGGGGCGCTGACCCTGGTGGCGGCGCTGCCCCTGGGGGCGTACTACGCGCGGCGGCGGGTGACGCGGGCGGAATGGCGCGGTGCGCTCTGGACCCTGGCCGGGCTCGTCGGCCTGGTCTCGGTCACCGGACCGGCGACACCGGGCGACGCGCTCAGCCTGCGCGAAGCCCTGGTCGTCGCGGCGGTGACGGCGCTCCTCATCGCGGCCCTCTCCTCGGGCGGGCGGCGGCACGGAGGTGCGGGCTCGCGCGCGCGAGGCGGCGCCGGGCATGGACGCGGAACGGGCCCGGGGCCGAGCCAGGGCCGGGTGCCGGGTCGCGGGAGGGGGCTGGGGCATGCCACGGCCTCCGGGATCGCCTCCGGGGTCGGCTCCGCGCTGACGCAGACGCTCACGGCCGCGCTCGCACGGGAGTTGCCGGGTGGCCCGACCGCCTGGTGGCAGACGGCCTTGATCGCGGTGCTGATCTCCGCCTTCGCGGTGGGCGGGCTCCTGCTCTCGCAGACCGCCTACCGGGGCGGCCTGGCCGCACCGCTGGCCGTCGTGAACCTCTCCAACCCGGCCGCCGCCGCGATCATCGGCGTGGCGCTGCTCGGGGAGACGTTCCGCGCGGGGGTGTGGGGCTGGCTGGTCGCGGCCGCCGCCTCGATGGTGACGGCACGCGGGGTGGTGGTCCTGACGGCAGGGGCGGGGACCCTCCCCGCACCCCCGAATCCCTCTCCGGTCGTCGCCTCCGGACAGCCGCTGCCCTCACCCCGTACGAACGAGGTGACAGCCTCTCCCGCTCCCGCTCCCGCTCCCGCGCCGGTAGCCGGCTGACGGAGGACCGCTGGCGGCTGGCGGCTGAGGGCTGACGGCCTTCGGAGACCTCTCGCATCCCTCATTGGATAGCTGAACTATCCTCAAGGGGCGGAGTAGAACTCCTCGGTACCGGTGTCGAGACGACGGGAACGGTGAATCGCTTGTGCGCCTCTCCGAGTTGAGCGACCGCGGCGGCGTGTCCGTGGCCACCGTGAAGTACTACCTCCGCGAGGGACTCCTGCCCCCCGGCACGCCGGTCACCGCCAGGCAGTCGGAGTACGGCGAGGAGCATCTGCGCCGGCTGCGCCTGGTCCGGGCGCTTCTCACGGTGGGCGGAATGACCATCCAGCAGGCCCGGGACGTCCTGGCGGTGGCGGACGATCCCGCCTCCGGCCGCCACGAGCGCGTCAGCGTCGCCGCGTACATGCTCGGCCCGCAGATCTCGCCGCCGGAGTCCTCCGATCCCGAGCGCGCGCTCTGGGACGAGGTCTTCGCCGAGATGCGCGACCTGCTCGCCGAGATGGGCTGGCGGGTGAGCGACGGGGCGCCGGCGCTCGCCGCGCTGACCCGGGCCGTCGTGACGCTCCGCGCACTGGGATACCGGGGCGGCGTCGACCACATCCGGCGGTACGCCGAGGTGATGCACCCGATCGCCGCCGAGGAGTACGCGGTGATGGAGGAGTACCCGGTCGTGGAGGAGGCGATCGAGGCGGCCGTCGCGTACACGATGCTCTACGAGCCGATCCTGCTGGCCCTGCGCCGCCTGGCGCACGAGGACGTCTCGGCACATCTGCACGACATCACCCCGCCGGAACCCCCACTTTCGTCATCTTGACGAAAAGAGGCCGGGCCCCCTAACGTCAGCATGACGACAAGGGGGATTCCATGGCCGACATCACCCGCCGCGCCGGCTGGCGCCATCTGCGGTCCGCGCCCACCGCGCACATCCGTCATCACCGGCGCGGACGTCTCGTCCACGACGGGACGGGGCTGAGCTTCTGGTACCGCTCCCTGTCCGCCGCGCTCTCCGAAGTGCCGGTCAACGACCGGGAGCTGGCGATGGCGTTCCACGCGCGGACCGCCGACTTCCAGGACGTGAGCGTGCAGTCCACCGTCACGTACCGGATCGGTGAGCCGGAGGCGGCCGCCACCCGGCTCGACTTCTCCATCGACCCGGACACGGGCGCGTGGCGCGGTGCGCCGCTGGAGCAGATCGCCACGCTGCTGACCGAGACGGCCCAGCAGCACGCCCTCGACGTCCTGGCGCGCACCCCGCTGGCGGCGGCGCTGGTCGACGGCGTGGCGGCGGTGCGGGACCGGATCGCCGACGGGCTCGCGGCCGAGCCGCGGTTGCCGGCCACCGGGATCGAGGTGGTGGCGGTACGGGTGGTGGCGATCCGTCCCGAGCCGGAGGTGGAGCGGGCGCTGCGCACCCCGGCCCGCGAGCAGATCCAGCAGGAGGCGGACCGGGCGACGTACGAGAGGCGGGCGGTGGCCGTCGAGCGTGAGCGGACCATCGCCGAGAACGAGCTCGCGAGCAAGATCGAGCTGGCCCGGCAGGAGGAGCGGCTCGTCGACCAGCGCGGTACCAACGCGCGCCGCGAGGCCGAGGAGAGCGCCGCCGCCGACTCCGTACGGGCGGAGGCCGAGGCGGTACGGAAGGTCCGGCTCGCGCGGGCCGAGGCGGAGGCAGCACGGGAGGTCGGCGAGGCGCGGGCGGCCGCGCAGGCGGCGTGGCTCCGGGTGCACGGGGAGGTCGACACGGGGACGCTGCACGCGCTGGCGGCGACCCGGGCCGCGGAGAACCTGCCGCGGATCGAGAGCGTCACGGTCTCCCCCGATGTACTGACGGCGCTGCTCGGCAGGCTGGGCGGCGGGTCCTCGTCGTGAGCCTGGCGCCCCGCGCGGTGCTCGTGCACCGCGTCACGGAGTACGAGGGGCTGCTCGCGCGCCACGGTACGCACGGGCAGGCGGAGTTCTTCCTGTCGAGCCGTGGCCGGAGCATCGAGGACGTACGGCGGCGGCACGAGCGGACCCTGCGGGGGCTCGCGGAGGTCGCGGCGGCGGTGCCGCTGTCGTGGCGTCAGGCGAGGGTGGAGCGGGCGGACCTGGACCGGTTCCTGTTCGGCCCCGAGGACGTGGTCGTGGTGGTGGGGCAGGACGGTCTGGTGGCCAATGCCGCCAAGTACCTGGACGGTCAGCCGGTCGTCGGCATCGACACCGACCCGGGGCGGAATCCGGGGGTCCTCGTCCGGCACCGGGCGGCGGACGCGGGGGCGTTGCTGAGGTCGGCGGGGGCGTCGGCGGGGCGGACGGGGGTGGACGCGCTCACGATGGCGGAGGCGGTGACGGACGACGGGCAACGGCTCCTCGCGCTGAACGAGATCTACCTCGGCCCGCCGACTCACCAGACCGCGCGCTACACCCTCGCGGTCGAGGGCGGTACGGGGCCGGCGGAGTCAGTGGGGTCGGGGGAACCGACCGGATCGACGGAGCGGACCAGCGCGACGGAGCCGACCGGGGCGACTGGGTCGGCGCCCGAGCCACAGGCGTCCTCGGGCGTCCTGGTCGGTACGGGGACGGGCGCGACGGGCTGGCTCCGCTCCCTCTGGCACGAACGCTCCAGCCCCCTGGCGCTCCCCGCCCCGACGGCCCGCCGCCTCGCCTGGTTCGTCCGCGAGGCCTGGCCGTCCCCGACGACGGGCACGACGCGGGTGGAGGGAGTGCTGGACGCCGGGAACCGCCTCCACCTCACGGTGGAGTCGGACCGCCTGGTCGCCTTCGGCGACGGCATGGAGTCCGACGCGCTGGACCTGACCTGGGGCCAGACGGTCCGGGTCGGGGTGGCGGAGACCGCGCTCCGGCTGATGGGGTGAGGGCCACCCCCGGCACCCGCCGTTCGTGCGCGCCGGAGCGCTGCGGCCACCACCACGAGCTCCGGGCCCTCCGCGTCCGGCGGGCCACCACCCCGCGACGTGGCCTCGGCCCCGGCACGCGCTGTTCATCCGCCCAGGAACGCGCTCAGGGCTTCGGCTTCGGCGTGGACGGCTTCGCGCTCCGAAGGGGTGAGGGTGCGGAGCGGGGTGACGGCGACCTGTGCGTCGTGCACGGCCCACGTGGCGGCGACACGGCCATCGACGAGGACCGCGCGCTGACCGGCGACGGACAGCCCGAGGTGGGCGTCGTCGATGATGCGGCCGCGGTCGGCGTAGCCGAGGATCGCGTTGTCGAAGGCCGGGAGGAACCGGACCGGTGCGGGGGTGTCCCGGTCGGGGCGCGGCGCGTCGGGCAGATCGAGGAGCTCGCGGCCGCGTTCGTCGCGGAAGGAGACGAGTTCGTCGCGGAGGGCCTTGACGGCTGCCGGCAGTCCGGCGAGGCCGCTCCAGGCGCGGAGGTCGGCGGTCGCGGCGGGACCGTAGGCGGCGAGGTAGCGCCGTACCAGCTGCTGCCCGGTCGGGTCGGTCTCGTCGGGGGAGAGCGGGTCGACGTCCCGTCCGAGCCAGGTGGCCAGGGGCAGGTTGCGGACACCTCCCTTGGCCTGCCACAGCCCGCGGGGCGGGAGTTGGGCCATCGGGACGAGGGCCGCCACGAGCAGCTCGCCGAGGACGCGGCGCGGGGGCGTGGGCCAGCGGTCGTCGAGTTCCTGGACGAGTGCGGCCATGGTGCGGGGCTGACCGTCGGCCATGACGGCTCGGCCGGCCGCGGCGACCTCGTCGACGTCGACGCCCGCGAGCTCACGCCGGTAGGTGGCGAGCACACGCTGGCGCAGCATCGCGTCGTGGCGGGCCCGCCAGGCCAGCGCGTCCTCGGCGGTGACGAGGTGGACGGTCCGGCGCATCAGGTGCGTGCGCACGACCTGGCGGCCTGTCAGCGCGTCGTCCAGTTGTCGCGGCGCGAAGCCACGCAGCCGGGACCACAGGCCGACGAACGGTTCCTGCGGTTCCTGTGCCTGCATTCCGCACAGGTGCGCCACGGCGTCCCGCACGGGCGTGTCCGCACGCTCCAGCAGGTACTGGCGGGCGAGGGTGGCGCGGTTGAGGGCGCGTGTGTCGAGGACGGTCATGCTGCTGCTCTCCGGTCCGGGGGCGATCCGGAGATCACCCTCGCAGCAATGGCGGACAGGTTGTGTCCTCGAACTGCGGGCAGAACGGGATCGCCGGAAGCCCAGGCACACCGCTGCCGTTTCCACGGCGGCCCGAAAGTATCGGCGGCCGCCCGCCGGGCCGGACGTGCTCGCTAGGATCGGACCGCTTCGTCCGGTTCGCCCCCACCGCCCCGTGCTCCACCGGCTGTCGAAGGAACGCCCATGGCCTCCCCCACCCCCGGTACGCTCCACATCACCCCGGCCACCCTCCAGGACTGGGCGGTCGTGCGCGGGTGGGCGGCGCACGAGGGGTGGAATCCAGGGGCGTCCGACGCCCGGGCGTTCTTCGCCCAGGATCCGGAGGGATTCTTTCTCGGCCGGATCGACGGGGAGCCCGTCTCCGCCGTCTCGGTCGTCAACTACAGCGACCGGTACGCCTTCCTCGGCTTCTATCTCGTCCGCCCTGATCTCCGCGGTCGCGGCCACGGCCTCGCGACCTGGCGCGCCGGGCTCGCGCACGCCGGCGAGCGGACGGTCGGACTCGACGGGGTGCCGGACCAGCAGGACAACTACCGGCGTTCCGGCTTCTCCCTCGCGTACCGCACCGCGCGGTACGTGGGCGAGTCCGCCCCGGCCGGAGCCGTCTCGCCCGACGTGGTCCCCGCGGCGTGGGTCGACCCGGCCGCCCTCGCCGCGTACGACAGCGCCTGCCATCACGCCGAGCGGCCGCGGTTCCTCGTGCCGTGGCTGACCACTCCTGGCCATCGGGCGCTGGTGCGGGTCGTCGACGGGCGCCTCACGGGGTACGGGGTGGTGCGGCCGGCCGAGGACGAGGCGCGGATCGGGCCCCTGTTCGCGGACACGCCCGCCGACGCCGCCGCCCTCCTGGACGCGCTGGCCGCCGAGGCGCGGGCCTTCGGCTCGCCACGCGTCGCGATCGACATGCCCGAGGCGAACCCCGCCGCTGCCGCGCTCGCCGTGGAGCGGGGTCTGGAGCCCACGTTCGAGACGGCGCGGATGTACACGGGCGAGGTCCGGCCGGTGGCGCGGGAACGGGTCTTCGGAGTGACGACGCTCGAACTGGGCTAGGTGAACGGCGGGCCCCGGTGGGCCGGGGCTCTCAGGGGCTCGCCCGACCGCAGACCGAAGCCGAGCGGCTCACCGGTGTCCGCGGGAGGGGGTCTGCGACCGGACAACTGGCATGGCGCGTTCCGCTACTGAGGAGGCCGCAGGGTTTCCTTATGCCCCGACATCTCCCCTTCTGGGCACCTTGCGTGGCGACATTTCCGGCCGAAAGTCCGCGGGTCGACGCCACTTCGCGTCAACCCGCGCGTGCCCCACACCCCCTCCCCCACCCCCCTCGGGGGCCGACAAGGGTTTTCCCCGTATCGGGTTCATCTCGCCGTTCCCTACTGTCTGCCGCACCGGCAGATCCCATCCCCCGCCCCGCCTGTCAGGTTCATGGGGAGCGGTGGGTAGTGTCCGCCGGTGACGGCCTTGACCCGGGCCGTCGTGTCGCCGGTGGCGGCGCACGGGCCCCCCAAGCCCAGGGAACGACGGACCGCGACCCCACATCGCCCCGTGGCTCCCGCGCCGCCGCCACTGCTCCGCACCTACGTCGTGCTTGAAAGGGAACACCTTGAACAGTTCCAGGCGGAGAGTCATATCCGTCGTGGTCGCGAGCGCCGCGATCATCGGCGCCGCTGCCACCTCCTCCGGGGCGTTCGCCGCCGCCCCGGCCGCTGCCACGCCGAAGCCGGCTCCGGCAGCACAGGCGATGACCGCGCTGCCCAGCGCACCGGTCGAGAAGGTCATCGTCACCTACAAGTCCAAGACCGCCGAGGCCGGCTCCAACGCCGCCGCGAAGAGCGACGCGGCCGCCAAGGGCGCCGAGACCGGCGAGCGCCTCGCCTTCGAGCGCCGCCTCGCCGGCGGCGCCGCGCTGGTCGACCTGGGCGGCAGCGCCACGAAGCAGGACGTCGCCGAGGTCATGGACGCCTTCCGCGCCGACCCGCAGGTCGCCTCGGTCGAGCCCGACATCCGCGCGTACGCGATGGCGGTCACCCCGAACGACACCGACTACGCGAAGCAGTGGGACCTCTTCGAGGCCACCGGCGGCATGAACGTCCCGACCGCCTGGGACAAGACGACCGGCTCCGGCGTCACCGTCGCCGTCATCGACACCGGCTACGCGACCCACACGGACCTCGCCACCAACGTCGTCTCCGGCTACGACTTCATCTCCGACTCCGCGGACGCCCGCGACGGCAACGGACGTGACGCGAACGCCAAGGACGAGGGCGACTGGAACGCCACGGACAACGAGTGCGGCCTCGGCTCCAAGGCCTCCAACTCCTCCTGGCACGGCACCCACGTGGCCGGCACCATCGGCGCGGTCACCAACAACACCAAGGGCATCGCGGGCATCGCGTACAACGCGAAGATCCAGCCCGTGCGCGTGCTCGGCAAGTGCGGCGGCTCCTCCGCCGACATCGCCGACGCCATCACCTGGGCGTCCGGCGGCACCGTGCCGGGCGTCGCGGCCAACGCGACCCCGGCGAAGGTCATCAACCTGAGCCTGGGCGGCGCCAGCTCCACCTGCCCGAGCGTCTACCAGAACGCGATCAACGGCGCCGTCTCGCGCGGCACCACCGTCGTCGTCGCCGCGGGCAACAGCAACGCCAACGCGTCCGGCTTCACCCCCGCGAACTGCGCGAACGTCATCAACGTGGCCTCCACCAGCCGCGAGGGCAACCGTTCGTTCTACTCGAACTACGGCACCATCGTGGACGTGGCCGCGCCGGGCGGCGAGACCCGCCGCGCGACCGACACGCCGGGCACGATCACCACCCCGCAGAACGGCATCTACTCCACGCTGAACTCGGGCGCGACGACCCAGTCCGCGGAGAACTACGCGCCCTACCAGGGCACCTCGATGGCCGCGCCGCACATCGCCGGCCTCGCCGCGCTGCTGAAGTCGGCGAAGACCAGCCTCACGCCGGCCGAGATCGAGTCCGCGATCAAGTCCAACGCCCGCCCGCTGCCGGGCACCTGCACCGGCGGCTGCGGCACCGGCATCGCCGACGCCACGAAGACCGTGAACGCGGTCACCACCACGACGCCGCCCACCGGCACCGTCTTCACCAACGCGACCGATGTCACGATCTCCGACAACACCACCGTGTCGTCCACGATCTCCGTCACCGGCCGCACCGGCAACGCCCCCGCCGCCCTCAAGGTCGGCGTGGACATCAAGCACACCTGGCGCGGGGACCTGGTCATCGACCTGGTCGCTCCCGACGGCACGGTGCGCAACCTGAAGGCCTCCTCCGGCTCGGACAGCGCCGACAACGTCGTGACCACGTACACCGTGGACGCGTCGAGCGAGGTCGCCAACGGCGCCTGGAAGCTGCAGGTCCGCGATGTGGCCTCGGGTGACACCGGCTACATCGACTCGTGGAACCTCACCTTCTGAGCCCCACCTGAACCACCCCCCACAACAGCATTACTGCTGGTCAGCGACGCGCTCGTGGTCTACACCACGGGCGCGTCCTGGCGTGGTGACCGACATCGGCTGTCCGTATGCCGGACAACAGGCCTGGACTGCGCCGGTACGCTCCGTATTCTTCTGCCCCACGGGGCTCACGGGCAGGGCCCGAGTGCCGGAGGGGGTGGACACGTGACGACAGCGGCACACCTTCCCCTACGCCCCGGGGGCGTGGGGGGACACCCGGCGCCGGTGGGCCGGGAGGAGCTGCTCTCCCGACTCGAACGCGTCCTGCACTCCCGCGGCCGCGCGCTGCTCACCGGCACCGCGGGCGTCGGCAAGACCGAGGTCGCCCTGGCGGAGGCGGCCCGCGCGGAGGCGCGCGGCGAGACCGTCCTGTGGCTGGCGACCCTGCCGGCCGACCGTGACATACCCGGTGCGGCTGCCGCCGCCCTGGTCGCCTCGGCCGCGGCGACGGTGACCTGGCCGAGGGCGGCCGACACGGCGGGCCTCCTCTCCCTACCGGAGGCGCCCCGCGCCGGCGTCCCGCTGCCCGGCGTGCCCGCGCCGCGCGCGGACGTGGTGCCCGACGGCGACCTCGCCCGTCACGCCGCTCCCGCCGACTCCGCGACGAGCGACACCACGCACGCCGGCCACCCGGGACAGCACGACCGGTCCGGCCCGACCGGCCCCGTCGGCCACACGAACCACGGAGCCCACCCCGGGGATCCCGACGGATTCCGTACGGCCGTCGGACCGGTCACCGCGTCCGGGGTCTTCGACGGGCTCCCAGGGCCCCAGCGGACCGCTGTCGCGATGCTGTGCCGCGAGGCGCCCCTCTACGACGGCGGCTGGGACCCGATCGCGCTGCGTCTCGGCATCGCCCAGATCCTGCGAGCCCTCACCGCCCGCGGCCCCGCGCTGCTCGTCGTGGACGGTGTGCAGCACATCGACGCCGACAGCGCCGACCTGCTGCGCTTCGCCCTGCACCTGGCCCCGCCCGCGCTGCGGGTCATCGCCGTCGAGACCCCCGAGGCGTACGGCGCCGAGGACGGTCACGACGCCCGGCTCTGGGTGCCGTCGGAGGCCGACATCCTGCTCGTACCGCCGCTCCACGCCGACGAGATCGCCGAGCTCCTCTTCCACCACCGGCTGCCGTCCCGGATGGCCGGCCGGATCCACAAGGCGAGCGGCGGCAACCCCCGACTCGCGCTCGCCGTGGGCCGTTCGCTGGCCGACGCCCGCACCCCCGTCCACCACGCCGACGCACTGACCCTGTCCGGCCGGGCCCGCGATCTGGCGCGGCAGCTCCTCGGCGCGGCGCCGCCCGACGTACGGCAGACGCTGCTGCTCGCCGCCCTCGCGCTGCGCCCCACGGCGGCGCTGATACGCCGGGCCGGGCGCCCCAACGCGGAGGCGGACCTCGCCGCCGCCGAGCGCGCCGACCTGGTCTCGCTCGCCGAGGACGGCACGGTCGCCTTCACCGCCGGCCTGCTCCCCTCCACGCTGGTCCACGACGCCTGCTGGGCCGAGCGCAGCGCCGGGCACGCCGCGCTCGCCCGCGTGGTGGACGATTCGGTCGAGGCGGTACGGCACCGGGCGCTGGCCACCGACATCCCCGACGAGTCCCTCGCCGCCGAGGTCGCCGACGCCGCCGATCTCGCGCGGCGGCGCGGCAACAGCGCGCTCGCGGCCGAACTGGCCCTGCTCGCCGCCGAGTCGACGCCCGTCCGGAACGCCACGCAGCGGATCACGCGGCTCGTGGACGCGGCCGAGGAGGCCGCCCGCGCCGCCCGGGCCGATCTCGCGATGCGTGCCGCCACCGATCTGCTGGCCCGCGACGCGGCCCCCTCGGACCGGGTACGCGCCCGGCTCGCCGTCCTCGACACCGCGGGCCAGGGGCTGACCGGCCTCGACGAGATGTACGTGCACGCCATGGAGGACTCCGAGGGCGACACCGCGCTGCGGGCGGGCGTCCTGCTCCGCCTGGCCGTCAAATACGTGCTGGCGGACGGGGATCCGCTGCGCTCGCGGGCTGCGGCCGTCGAATCGGCCGCGCTGGCCGCCTCGGTGGGCGATCCCCGGACGGCGGCGCAGGCGCTGACCGTACAGGCGCGGATGGACCGGGCGCTCGGAGCCTCGGACGCGGAGTCGGTGCTTGCGCAGGCGCGGGGCCTGGAGATGGCCGAGCGTCCGCTCGGAATCCGTAACGCCGCACAGATCCTGACGCTCCGTCATGCGCTCTTCGACGACCGGCTGACCGACGCCAGGGACCAGGTGAACGCCCTGCTTCCGCTGGTGCAGCGGCGTGGTTCGGTGGAGGACACGATCGAGCTGTTCTCCACACTCGCCGCGATCGAGTCCCGTATCGGGGCGTGCCCGGCGGCGCTCGTCCACGCGGGGCAGTCGCTCGCCCTGACCCTGGAGGCGGGCCTCTCCCCCGGACCGGCCTGGTACACCCTCGCGCTCGCGGAGACGGCGGGCGGCAGCTTCGCCCGGGCGGCCAGCTACGCGCGGCGCAGCGTCCAGGCGTCGGAGGAGGAGGGCGACCGGGTCTTCCTCTCCCGCAGCCTGTACGCCCTGGGGCGGGTCCAGCTGATCAACGGGGACGTCGCCTCGGCCCTGGAGACCCTGCGCCGGGTGCAGGCCAACGAGCGGGCGCAGTCGACCGTCGACCCGTCGATGCTGCGCTGGCACGAGGAGCTGGCGGAGGCCCTGCTCGCCAACGACGCGGCGCAGGAGGCGGCGGAGCTGCTGGACGAGGTGCGTCCGGTGGCCGAGGAGCTGCGCCGTACGACCGTACTTCTGGGCTGCGACCGGGCGTACGCGCTGTACCTCGCCGGCTGCGGGCGGACGGACGAGGCGGCGGAGCTGCTCACCCGCACGGCCGAGCGGTTCGCCGAGGCGGGGCTGCCGCTGGAGCACGGGCGGGCGCTGGTCTCGCTGGCGCGGGTGGAGCGGCGGCGCCGGCGGCGTTCGGCGGCGCAGAGCGCGCTGCAGTCGGCGGCGACGGTGTTCGAGCGGGCGGGGGCGGCTCCCTGGCTCGCGCTGGCGAGCGAGACCCCGGCCGGGGAGGACTCGCTGCCCGCGCTGTCCTCGCTGACAGACGCGGAGCTGCGCCTGGCCCACCTGGTGGGGCAGGGCGCCAGCAACCAGGAGGCGGCGGCCAAGCTGTATCTGAGCGTGAAGACGGTCGAGGCGCGCCTCACCCGGATCTACCAGAAGCTGGACGTCCGCTCGCGGGCGCAACTGGCGACCGCGCTCCGGGGCTGATCGAGTGGCCCGCGGGCCCGGCGCCGCGCGCGAAGCGGTGATGCGCGGTACTTACGTCGTATGGAACCGACCGATCCCCTGCCCTCCCCGCCGCACCCGCGCGCGGGCGGACAGCGCCACGAGTCGTTCGACGACCGCACCGGCTACGACGAGGACTTCCTGGGCCCGACCGTGCCGCTGCCGCTGCCCGTCCGCGCTTCGGTGGAGACGGTGATCCTGCCGTACACCCACTTCACCGTGGTGTTCCGGCCGGACCGGCGGCTCGCCGCCTCGGCCGCGGTCTGTGTCCAGGGCGGGCAGATGTCCGAGGACGCGCCCGGGACGCACGGGGTGAACGGCGTACAGGGGGACGACGTCTGGGAATTCGACCCGCGGCTGCCCGACGAGCATCAGGCCGGCAACGACGTCTACCGGAACAACAGTCTGGACCGGGGTCATCTGGTGCGCCGGCTCGACCCGGTGTGGGGCCCGGCGGCCGTGGCCGCCCGGGCCGCCACCGACACGTTCCACTACCCGAACGCGGTCCCGCAGTCGGACCTCTTCAACCAGGGCAGACAGCTCTGGCAGGGGCTCGAGAACTACTTCCTGGAGCACGCCGCGGAGTTCGACCGGAGGCTGACGATCCTCACCGGTCCCGTGCTGCACGACTCCGATCCGCCCTACCGGGGCATCCAGGTGCCGCTGCGCTTCTGGAAGGTGGCCGCGTTCATGCAGGAGGGGGCGCTGGTCTCCGCCGCGTACGTGCTGGACCAGAGCCCGGATCTGGGCCGTGACGCCGAGCGGGCGCTCGCCGGGGCGAAGCCGGGCGCGCCGCCGCCGCTCGGCCCGTTCCGTACGTACCAGGTGCCGGTCTCGGACATCGCGGAGCTCACGGAGCTGGAGTTCGGGCCGCTGCCGGACGTCGACCTGATGCCGCCGTTCCGTTCGCCGGAGGATCGCTGGCGGCGTCTGGAGTCGTTCGACGACATCGTCCTGCAGAGCTGAAGGCCCGGGGGGCCCACGTCGTACCGCTTCACCCGTTTGCTCCTCCTCCGGCCCGGTGAAACCATGGCAGGGCTCGACGCGCTCACGGACGGACGGAAGGAGCGCGGAGAGACGGAGGTGGCGGGACATGAGGACGCTGTACGGATCACCCGTCGCGACCGATCCCGCGCGGGTCTTCGAGGACCTGCGCCGCGTCGCCGCGCGGGTGCGCCGGCATCTGGAGGAGGAGATCTCCGGACCGGTGGCGGAGCTGCCCGGGGACGAGACACCGGCCGGCCAGATCTCCCGCTTCGCGCAGGAGGAACGGGCCCGGGTCCTGGAGGCGGGGGTCTCCGGTCTGGAGAAGCTGGCCGCGGACCGCGCGGACGAGATCAGCGAGGACGAGCACTTCGGCATGGAGGCGATCGTCCTCCTGGAAGGCAGGCCCGCGATCCCCGTGCAGGGGCGGGACTTCGCCGCGCAGGACGGTGTCTGGTCCGTACTGGAGGCCGACCGGGCCGCCATCCGCGCGTCGATCGCGCGGGTGGGCCGTCTGGAGGTGACCGGCCATCCGAGCCTCGACTGGGTCGGTACGGCCTTCCTGGTGGGTCCGCGGACGGTGATGACCACGCGCCATGTGGCCGGGGAGTTCAGTGGGGCGGAGGACGCGGGACTGTCCTTCCGGGAGGGCATGTCGGCCCGCGTGGACCTGGGCGAGGGGTACGAGGTCACCGAGGTGATCGGCATCCATCCGGACGTCGACATGGCGCTGCTGCGGGTCGTCCCGCCCGACGGCGGCGCGCTGCCCACCCCGCTCGCGGTGGCCGCCGACGCACCCGCGGACCTGCCCGGCCGGCCGGTGTACATGATCGGCCACCCGGTCTGGGACGGGCGCCGCGACGAGCCGGAGTCGATGCGCCGGATCTTCATGGACGTGTACGACGCGAAACGCCTCCAGCCGGGCACGGCAACGGAGTTCACCCCGGACCGCCTGGTGATGAGACACGACTGCTCCACCCTCGGCGACAGCGGCGGCTCACCGGTCTTCGACCTCGCGGACCACCGTGTCCTCGGCCTGCAGTTCGGAGGCCGCTACGGGTCCGGCAACGAGGCCGTACCTCTGTGGGAACTCGTCGACGATCCGCTCCTGGAGCGCGCGGAGGTCAACTGGGTCTGACCGGCTGCGTTGGAGGCCTGGTACCCGCCAGGACAGCCCGACCCTCCGTCGGCGACGACGCCGACGTCACCCGGCCGGCCGTAAGGCGTCGGGCGCCGAAGGGCACCTCTTTCCTGCGGAAGGCGGACGACGGGCGCCGGGACGCCACCGCCCCCACCACCGCCCTCGCGGGCAACATCGCAGGTCAGAGCCCGTTTCGCGAGATCATTGGGATATTCCCTCCGACCCATCGGAGTTCCGATGTCAGACATCGGATTCCGCATTGGAAACCTGTCGGCGGCGGGCATAGCTTCGAGGACATCACCGCACTGGCGATCTGAATCCTCGGAGTGACCCTCATGTCCAAGATCCTTTTTGTGCTGACCGGCGCCGACCACTGGACGCTCGCCGACGGCACCGAGCACCCCAGCGGCTTCTGGGCGGAGGAGGCCGTCGCCCCGTACGAGGCGTTCAAGGCCGCCGGCCACGACGTCGTCGTCGCCACGCCCGGCGGCGTCGTCCCGACCGTGGACAAGGGGAGCCTCGCGCCCGAGTTCAACGGCGGCCAGGAGGGCGCCGACAAGGTCGCGGCCGCGCTCGCCTCGATCGACGAGCTCCGGCACCCGATCAGCCTGGAGGACGTGAACCTGGACGACTACGCGGGCGTCTTCTACCCCGGCGGCCACGGCCCGATGGAGGACCTCTCCGCCGACCGGACCTCCGGCCGGATCCTCGTCGACGCACTCGCATCGGGCAAGCCGCTCGCCGTCGTGTGCCACGGCCCCGCCTCGATGCTGGCGGCCACGAAGGCCGACGGCACGAACGCCTTCGCGGGGTACGAGGTCACCGCGTTCACCAACGCCGAGGAGACGCAGGCCGGCTTCGCCGACAAGGCAAAGTGGCTCCTGGAGAGCCGTCTGGTCGAGGCGGGCGTCGAGTTCCGGTCCGGCGAGCCGTGGGCGCCGTTCGTCGTCGTCGACCGCAACCTGGTCACCGGCCAGAACCCTGCCTCCGCGGCCCCGCTCGCCGACGAGCTGCTGAAGAAGCTGGCCTGAGGCACAGCGGGCCGGCCACGGTTGCGACGGCCGCCACGCCCGACACTCATAGCGGAAGCTATGCTTCAAGCCCATGAGGCATAGGGATGTCCATGGCGGCCGGGGCGGCGGTCCGGGGCGCGTCGAGGGGCAGGGCGCGGCGGCCCTGGACCTGAACCTCGTACGCACCTTCCTCGCCGTGTACCGCTCCGGCTCCTTCACCTCCGCGGCCCAGCTGCTCGGCATCTCGCAGCCCACGGTGACCACTCAGGTGAAGGCGCTGGAACGGCAGTCGGGGCGGGAGCTGTTCGCCCGCCTGCCGCGCGGCGTCGCCCCCACGCCGTACGCCCAGGATCTGGCGGCGAGGATCGCGGGCCCTCTCGACGCCCTGCTGGCGGCGACCGGACACGACCCGGCGGCGGGGTCGGCTCCCGCGCCGGTCCACCTGGCGGGCCCGGCGGAGCTCCTCTGTGTACGGGTCCTGCCCGTGCTCGCCCCGCTCGTCCGGGACGGCGTACAGCTCCGTCTCACGACGGGCCTGACGGACCCTCTGCTCGACGAGCTGAGGGCCGGCCGTCATGACCTGGTCATCGCCACCGCCCGCCCCCGCGGCCGGACGCTGACCGCCGTACCGCTGTCCGACGAGGAGTTCGTCCTGGTCGCCGCCCCGGTCTGGGCCGGCCGCCTCGGCGGACGGGTCGCCGCCGAGGGACCGGGAGCCCTGCACGCCGTGCCCCTGGTGACGTACGCCGAGGATCTCCCGATCGTCCGCCGCTACTGGCGTCACGTCTTCGAGCAGCGTCTCAACCGGCGAGCCGCCGTCACCGTGCCGGACCTGCGCGGCGTCCTCGCGGCCGTCGTCGCGGGGGCCGGCTTCACGGTCCTCCCGCACTACCTCTGCCAGGACGAACTCGCTTCGGGGGCCCTCGTCGCCCTCCACGAGACCGACGACCCTCCCATCAACACGGGCTACCTGGTCCAGCGCCCCGGCACTCCCGCCAACCCCCACGTCACTCTGGTACGGGACCATCTGCTGGCTGCGGGCCCGGCCTGGTGAGGCGCTTCACTCCCCCGCCGCCTCCTGCGCGATGCGGTCGAACTGCGCGCCCATCGCCTCCGCGAGCGCCTGAGCGGCCGACAGCGGCCGGACCATGACCGTGAAGTCGTCGATCCGCCCTTCCTCGTCGACGTGGAGGAAGTCGCATCCTTGGATCCGCCGGCCGTTCACGGTCGCGGTGAAGACGAGGGCGTGATCGCGGCCGTCGGGGTTCGCGATCTCACGGACGTACTCGAAGTCCTCGAAGACACGCATCACCGCACGCAGGATCGCGGCGGTGATCGCCTTGCCCTCGTACGGCTTGAAGGCCACGGGGCTGGTGAAGACGACGTCGTCGGCGAGCAGCGCCACGATGGCGCTCTCGTCCCGGTTCTCGACCGCTGTGCGGAACGCGTGCATGAACCCTCGCAGTACTCAACTAATTGAATAGGTGGGGAGAGGCTATGGACGGGACGGGATGTTGTCCAGGCCGACCACCTCAGCCCGGGCTCCGGCCCTCGCCCTCGTCGCCGTGCTCGCCCTCGTACTCGCTCCACATCTCGGCCTCGGGCCGACCGGCCCGTCGCAGCGGGCGGTGAGCCGACGGAGGCCTGCTGACGGCAACTCAACTCCGCAGGTGGGAAGCGCCGTTGAGGTCCAGGATCGTGCCCGACGACCACTCGGCCTCGGGGGAGGCGAGCCACAGCACCGCCGCCGCGATCTCCTCGGGCGCGGCCACACGGCCGAAGGGGCTCTGGGCGCGGATCGCCGCGCCCTCCGGGCCCTCCAGGCGGGGCGAGACCCGCTCCGTGGCGAAGAAGCCGGGGGCGACCGAGGCGACTCCGATGCCGTGCGGGGCGAGGGAGACCGCCAGGGACTGGCCGAGCGCGTGGACGGCGGCCTTGGTCGCGCCGTAGGCAGGGTGGTCCGGCTCGCCCCGGAAGGCGCCCCGGGAACCGATGTTGACGATCCGGCCACCCTTGCCCTGGTCGATCATCCGCCGTGCCGCGAGATGGCTCAGATTCGCCGTGGCGAGCAGGTTCACGGACACATGCCGCTGCCAGACGGCGACCCATTCCTCGTACGAGGTCTCCGCCAGGGGATGCCGGATGTTCACCGCCGCGTTGTTCACCAGCACGTCGATCCCGCCGAGCGCCTCCACGGCCGTGTCCACCACGGCGGCGGCCCCCGCCGGATCCGTCAGGTCCCAGCCGATCAGGACATGTCCGGTGCCGGAGAGGGAGTCGAGCGTCTCGCGGGCGTCCTCGGCACGGGAACCGAAGTGGACGGCGACCCGGTCCCCGTTGGCGGCGAACGCCTGCGCCACGGCGCGGCCCAGGCCCCGCGATGCTCCGCTGACGAGGACGCGGCGGCCTGATGCGGGCAGGTTCATGGGAGTTCGCCTCTCTGACGACGACGTTCTGCGCTGCTGCGACGGTCTGTTCAGCCTTTCACGAAGATCATCGGGGCCGCAGGCGCGCCGCCCATCCGGACGAGGCCGGCGAGGCGGTCGGGGCTTCTGGAGACTCCGTCTCCGTTTCGACATGCCCGGATGCCGATGGCCGGTCCCTCACGGGACGGCCGTCGCTCCCACCGAACCGCACGGCGGACACGGCCGTGAAGCCGACGGCCGCCGTCTGACGGATGATGGAGGAGACCCGTGCGTCCGCGCCGTGAAGGGGCAGCGGTGGCGTGGTGGTCGCGGGGTGGAGGAGGGATGCGGTCTGGATGAGTGAGGCGGCGTTTCCCCCTGCCGGCCAGGACCCGGCGAACGGTGAGTTCGCCGTGGAGCCCGGCGGGCTTCTCGATGTGCTCGGGGTGGCCGCCGTCGTCGTGGACGCGAGCGGGCGGATCGTGCTGTGGAGCCCGCAGGCGGAAGCGATCTTCGGATATCCGGCGGCCGAGGCGCTGGGCCGGCCGGCCGCCCGGCTGCTGGTCGAGGAGCGCCACCGCGACCAGGCGCTGTCCCTGTTCGAGCGGGTGATGTCCGTCGGCGGGCCCTGGGCCGGGGCCCCCTGGTCCGGCATCTTCTCGGTACGCCACAAGGACGGCCGTACGATCCCGGTGGAGTTCCGCAACACCCGGCTCCAGGACGACCAGGGACATCACTACGCGCTCGGGCTGGCCACGGACGCCGGCACCTCGAGGCGCGTGGAACAGGACCTCGCCCTGTCCTCCCGGCTGGTCGCCCACTCCCCGATCGGGCTGGCCGTGCTGGACTCCGACCTCCGGTTCGTCCTGGTCAACCCGGCACTCGAACAGATCGACGGCCGGACCGCCGCCGGCCATCTGGGCCGTACGTTCCGCCAGGCCGTGACGTCGCCGGACGGCGACGCGCTGGAGGCGGCGCTCCGCGACGTGCTGGAGACGGGCGTTCCGGTCCTCTCCAGGAGCGTGCGGGGCCCCGACCGGTCCGGCGGCCGGGAGCAGATCTGGTCGTTGTCGCTGTACCGCCTGGAGACCTCGGCGCAGCGTGTCGTCGGGGTCGCCGTCTCGGTCGTGGACATCACCGACCAGCACCACGCCGCCCGGGCGGCCGCACGCGCCAGGCGGCGCCTCGCGGTGATCGCGGACGCGTCCGAGCGCGTGGGCACCACGCTCGACCTGGACCTCACCGCGCACGAGCTCGCCGATCTGGTGGTTCCGGAGTTCGCCGACATCGCGGCCGTCGACGTCCTGGAGGACATCCTGACCGGCCCGCACCCCGGTGGGACGCGGGCCTCGGGCCCTGCCGTCTTCCGCGCCCTGGCGGTCAAGGCCGCGTATCCCACCCCCGCGGAGGAGGCGGCGGACCCGGTCGGACAGCCGGCCCGCTACGGCATCGAGCGGCTGGTCACCCAGTGCGCCCGTACCGGCCGCCCGGTCCTCGTCGAGCATGTCACGGACAGTGACCTGACCCGTATCGCCCGCGCCGGCCCCGCCGCCGCGCTGCTCCGGCGGGCGGGGGTCCACTCGTACCTGGCCGTCCCCCTGCGCGCCCGTGGCGTCGTCCTCGGGGTGCTCGACCTCAAGCGGGCGCGCAACTCCGTGCCGTTCGACCAGGACGACGTCCTGCTGGCCGGGGAGCTGGCGGCCCGCGCGGCCGTGGCCATCGACAACGCCCGCTGGTACCGGCACCAGAGCCAGGCCGCCCTGGCGCTCCAGCGCCATCTGCTGCCGCACGGCCCGGCACGGCTGAACGGGCTCGACGTGTCCTACCGGTACCAGCCGGCCTCCGAGGCGGTCGAGGTCGGCGGCGACTGGTTCGACGCGATCCCGCTCCCGGACGGCAAGACGGCCCTGGTGGTGGGCGATGTGATGGGCAGCGGTATCAAGGCCGCGGCGACGATGGGGCAGGTACGGACGGCGGCGCGCACGCTCGCCGGGCTCGGCCTGTCGCCTTCCGTGGTCCTGACCCAGCTGGACCGGACGGTCATCGACCTGGATGAAATGGCCACCTGTCTGTACGCCGTGTACGACCCGGAACGGGGAACGTGCCGCCTCTCCAACGCCGGCCATCCACCGCCCGTGCACGTCCCCATGGGCCTGCCGCCCCGGCTGCTCGACCTTCCCACGGGTGCGCCCCTCGGCGTCGGCGGGGTTCCCTTCGAGACGGAGGAGATCGAGTTCGCGGCGGGCGACGAACTGGTGCTGTACACCGACGGCCTGGTCGAGACCCGTGACCAGGACATCGATGTCCGGCTCACGGCCCTCACCGACCTGCTCGGCCAGTCGTCCCTTCCTCTTGAGGAGACCTGTGACCTGCTCCTGGGCGCGCTGCGAGGCCCCGACGACCATGACGACGTCGCGCTGCTGATCGCCCGGGCCCACCCTCCGGACCACAGCGAGCACGGCCGAGAGGAGGAGGCACCGTGAACGACACGCCTTTCCCGGGTGACAGCCTCCTGCCCTTCCCCGAGGGGACGGCCGGCGCGCTGCTCGACGGCCTGGGGCGGATCACCGGCTGGTCACCGGAGGCCGGGGCGCTGCTCGGCCGGTCCCCCGCCGACGTCGTCGGCCGTCCGGCGTACGCCCTGCTCGCGGACCCCACGGCCTGGTCGGCACTGGTGGGGGCATACGCGCGGGGAGAGGCGGGCGGCGAGACGGTGCTGCGCACGGGCAGGGGCGAGGACCTGCCCGTCGTCTTCCAGGCCTTCGGCCTCGCCGACGACAGCGGCGGACACGGCGGTACGGCGGGGGTGGACGGGGCCGTGGCGACGGGCGAGGGCCCGGTGACGGGCGACGGCGAGGTGACCGGCGAGGGGTTTCTCGTCCTCGCCGCTCCCGCGGCACTGGCCACCCGCTGGCATCAGGACCGGGCGTTCGTCAGGGAACTGTTCCTCCAGGACCGCGTGGGGCTCGCCGTGTTCGACGCGGAGCTGCGGCTCCTGCGGACGAACACCCACCTCCTTCCGTACACCGGCGTGCCGACCGATCTGCGGGGCCGGCGGCTGAGCGAGTTCCTCTGGCCCGGAGACGCGGCGGCCGTCGAGAAGAAGCTGCGCGAGGTCCTGCGGACGGGCCGGCCGTCGATCGGGTCGGAGGAGGTCCTGCGGACCATCGAGGACCCCGCCGGAGGGGTGATCATCTCGATCTCGGCGTTCCGGCTGCAGGCGCCCGACGGGCAGGTCCTGGGCCTCACGGCCCTCTTCACCGACGTAACGGAGCTGCGCCGGTCGGGCGAGCGTTTGGCGCTGCTGCACCGCGCCACGGCCGGCGTCGGCGGTTCTCTGTCGGTCAGGGAGACGGGCAGAGAGTTGGCCGACGCGCTGGTCCCGGGTCTCGGCGATCACGCCGTCGTGGAGATCGCGGACGCGGTGATGCTGGGCGAAGAGCCGGTGCCCGACCCGGAGGGGCGGCTGCTGCTCCGCCGTACGGCGGTGGCGGGGCAGCCCGTGCCCGGAGCCGACGCCAAGCCCGTCGGCGCGGGGCTGGTCACCGTCGACGAGACCGTCCGTGGCGGCGGCGACCCGGGTACGGTCACGGGCTCGGGCTCGGGCTCGGCCTCGGGCTCGCGTACGGATACGGCACCTGGCGCCCGCACGGGGACGCGTGCCGACGGCATCGGCGGACACCCGATGAGCATGACGGTCCCGCTGCGCGCGCGGGGGATGGTGCTCGGCCGGGTGTCCTTGGGCCGGCACCAGGACCGCGGCGCGTACGAAGACGCCGACTGGGACCTGCTGCGCGAGATCGCCGACCGCGCGGCCCTCGCGCTCGACAACGCCCGCCGCTTCACCCGCGAGCGCCGCGCGGCGGTCGGTCTCCAGCGCAGCATGCTGCCGCCCACGCAGAGCGAGACGGCCGCGGCGTCCACGTCGGGCGTCTACCTCCCCGCCGACACCACGACCGGAGTCGGCGGAGACTGGTTCGACGTGATCCCGCTGTCGTCCGCGCGGGTCGCCCTGGTCGTGGGCGACGTCGTGGGACACGGCCTCGCGGCGACGGCCACCATGGGCAGGCTGCGTACCGCCGTCCGTACCCTCGCGGATCTCGACCTCGAACCCGACGAGTTGCTCGCACACCTCGACGACCTCGTCAGCCAACTGCTCGCCGAGCCCGAGGAGACGGACAGGGAACCCGGGGCGGACGACGGCGAGGACGGCTACGACGGCAGGGGCACGGACACCGACGACGACCGCGACGACGGCTGGCACGTCGGCCACCCCTCCTCGCCCACCGGCGCGACCTGTGTGTTCGCGATCTACGACCCGGTCTCACTGCGGTGCGCGGTGGCGTCCGCCGGCCATCCACCGCCCGCCGTGGCGGACCCGGAGGGCCATGTGTCGTACCTTCCCGTCGACCCCGGTCCCCCGCTGGGTGTCGGCGGGCTGCCCTTCGAGACGACGGAGGTCGACCTCGCCCCCGGGAGCGTCCTCGCGCTCTACAGCGACGGGCTGCTCGAGGGGCGGGACGGCGACCTGGACGCGGGCATGGCCGACCTCGCCGCCCGGCTGTCCCGACCCGGGGCCCTCGCCCGGCCGTTGCGCGAACTCGGCCGCGAGATCGTCACGGGCCGCAACGGCGGCGGGCAGGATCAGGACCGGGCCAAGGAGCAGGACCCGGCACCGGGCCACGGCCTGGCCCTCGGCATCGGCAACGGACTAGGAGACGACGTCACCCTGCTGCTCGCCCGCACCCGAGCCGTACCCGCCGAGGACGCGGTCTCCTGGCCGATCGAGGCCGATCCGGCGGCGGTCGGCACCGTACGGGAGGCCGCCACGGCGCAGTTGCAGGCATGGGGGCTCGAAGAGCTCGTCTTCACCACCGAGTTGGTGCTGAGCGAGCTGGTCACCAACGCCATCCGGTACGCCGGAGGGCCGATCGAGGTACGGCTCATCCGCGCGGGCCGGCTGATCTGCGAGGTCTCCGACCCCAGCGCCACCCACCCGCGGATGCGCCGCGCGCGCCTGACCGACGAAGGCGGACGCGGTCTCTACCTGGTGGCCCAGCTCGCCACCCGCTGGGGCAGCCGCTACAGCCGTAGCGGCAAGACCATCTGGGCGGAACAGGAGTTCCCGCCACCCGTCACGCCCGACGGAGTGAGTGGCTGACCTGACTGACCGACTGACCTGACTGACCGACTGGGCGACTGGCCGACTGGCCGACTGAGTTCAGCTCGACTCGGGGGCCAGGACCACGAAGTCGGCGTTCGACGGGTCGACACAGACGGCGAGCCGGCCGACGCCTTCCGCGTCGTCCGGTCCCATCTGCACGTTGCCGCCGTTCTCGACGATCTTGGCGACCGTGGCGTCGCAGTCGGTGACGGCGAAGACGGGGTGCCAGTACGGCCGTCCGTTCGTGAGTACGAGGTCCTTCGCGGGCATCCCCATGAGGCCGCCCTGCATGCGCTCCTCCGGGAGCCCGGCCGGGGTGATGAGGGTGTACGTGCCTCCGCCGCCGGGCATCTCCATGTCGCTGTACTGCCAGCCGAAGACCCCGCCGTAGAACTCCTTCGCGGCAGCGGCGTCGGTCGTGTACAGCTCGGTCCACGACAGTGATCCCGGCTCGTCCACCAGCTCGACGCCCTTGTTCGTGCCCGGCTGCCAGACGGCGAACTGTCCTCCGTACGGATCGCTGAACTGCGCCATCCGGCCCCACTCCTCCAGGTCCATCGGTGCGACCCGGACCGTTCCGCCCGCCCGCTCCACCGCTTGGCGCGTGTCGTCCGCGTCGACGACGGAGTAGTAGATCATCCAGGCCGAACGCGCGCCCTCCTCGGTGAGTCTGCCGAGCCCGCCGACGATCTTCCCGTCCTTACGGAACATCCCCCCTTCCATGTCCTCCCCCACGTCCATGGACTCGTACTCCCATCCGAACACAGCGCTGTAGAAGGCCGCGGCGGCCGGGACGTCGGGGGCGCCGAGGTCGAGCCAACAGGGGGAGCCGGGTACGAAATCGGTGGTGATCATGGCAGTGACCTTTCGCAGTTCCGTTTCGCCCCTCAGCCTTCCACCGGACACCGCCCATCGCCCGTCGAGCGCCCTGCCCGCCATCCGCGTCCACCTGCGCATGCCCACGCTGGAACGGCATCTGACGGTCGTCCACCTGGAGCCGCGATGAGTTTCGGCCGGGCCGCGCGTCTAATGGAGTCGAAGGACGTCGTAGGCCGCCGCCGGTCACGAGGCGCCGCCGAGCGTCGTACGAGACTGCCCGGCACGAGACACCGCGGAGGACGCCATGGCGCCCATGTCGGACGATCGGACCAGCGCGCTGCCCGGGCGCCCGCCCGTGGTCGACCTGGCCACGTGGAAGGCCGCCCGTGACGAGCTCCTGGTCCGCGAGAAGGCCCACACCCACGAGGGCGACGCCATCGCCGCGGCCCGCCGCCGACTGCCGATGGTGGAGTTCGACGGGACGGTCGAGGTCGTCGGGCCGGACGGCCCGGTCCCCTTCCTGGACCTGTTCCAGGGCCGCGACGAACTCGTGGTGTACAAGCACATGTGGTACGACGGCGCGCCGCACCAGGGCCAGTGCGAAGGCTGTACGACCACGGCCTGGCACATGAAGGACGCCGTCTACCTCAACGCGCGTGGCGTGTCGTTCGCGGTGCTGACGACCGGCCCGTGGGACGAGGTGGCCTCCTACGTCGCGTTCATGGGCTACACCCAGCCCTGGTACTCGGTGCGCGACGTGGACGAGCCGGTCGGCGGAGCCATGGGGTACGTCACCTGTTTCCTGCGCGACGGCGACCGCACGTTCCTCACGTACTCCACGACCGGCCGCGGCAACGAGCCGGTCAACGGGTCCCTGGGCCTGCTCGACATGACGCCCTACGGCCGGCGCGAGGCATGGGAGGACAACCCCGAGGGCCGGCCGGAGGCCCCTGACGCCGGTTCGCCGGTCGGTGGGCACGGAGCGCCGATCTGCTGGTACTGGCGCACGGACGCCGACGGCGTCGCCACCTGGGGCCCGACCGGCCGGCCCGTACCGCAATGGACCCGCCCGGGCGCGACCCCCGTGGAGACCCTCGGCCGGCACGGCGACCCCCACTGACGCTCAGCGCTCCACCGGCGCCGGTCGGAGCACTCCGCGGTCGTGAGCCAGGACGCTGAGCCGGCGCGCCCTCAGACCGCCGCCGCGTCCCCGGCCGGAGTCGGGCGCGTACTCCGGCCGGCCTGTTCGTGCCGCGCCGGAGGAACGGCCTGAAGGTCCTGGGCTGTCTCGGCAGCGCTGTAGGCGGAGGCGAAGGTGAAGGCTCGCGGGGACGGCCCGTGCGCCCGCAGGTCCGCCAGTCGCTCCAGCGCCTCCCCGACCGTGGGAAGGTGCCCGGCGGGGACCCACCAGAGCACCAGGTGCGCCTCGACGTGCCGTTCGAACCATTCGCGGCGCCGTCGCATCACCTCCAGGTGCCCACTGCGGTACGCGAAGTCCCACAGGGCCTCCTGGGTCTCCCACACCGACAGGTTGACGATGACGTCCTCACCCGCCGGGCGCAGGCCGGTGGCGTCGGCCGCGCCGTCCTCCACGAGCCGCCAGACGAAGCCGGGGGCGTCGTCGGCGGCGGCGTTGACCGGGTCGAGCAGCTCGACGAACGGCGCGATGCGCGGGTCGTCGAGGGGATGGCGGAGCGTGGCGACGTTGAGTTGGGCGAGGTGGGCGGCAGGAGGCGTGGATGCGGTCATGGCCTCATCCCAGCACGGTCCGCTTTTCTATGTCAATCATCGTTGTTTTTAGAACTCTCGACCACCACGCAGCACTCCCCCGGCCGGGCGTCCATGCGAGCGCGCACGGGACCGTCCGTACCGAGCAACCCCTCCAGGAGCGCGAGATTCATCCCGCAGACGAGCGGGGGGAAGCGTTCGGCGACGGCATGGAAGGGGCAGTTGCGCATGCGGACCACGGGCGCGGCCTCCCCGGCCTCCCCTTCGGCACCGGCACCGCTCTTCGCGCCACCGGTCCCCCCGACGGCACCCGCACCGCCTTCCATGTGCGGCTCGTAGCCGCGGGCGGCCAGCGTCTCCATCGCCTCCTCGAGACCTCCGCAGGGCGCCGCCGAGCCACGCAGAACCTCGCCCCGGCGGCGCGCGGCCGCGCAGAGACCGGCGTCGAGCCCGGCCTCCTCGGCCGCCTCGGCGAGCAGCTCCGCGGCGGTGCGGTAATCGCGGGCTGGCAGCGACACCGACCGCTCGGCCGCCGCCCGCGTGTACACCTTGGCGGGACGGCCCGCCCCCGGCCCCGAGCGGCCCGTCAGGCGGCGGCTCCCGCTCTCCAGGAGACCGGCCTCGGTCAACTTGTCCAGATGGTGCGCGGCGAGCGTGCGCGCCACTCCGGCCGCCTCGGCGGCCTCGTTGCGGCCCACCTCGCGCCCCTGTGCCGCCACGTACTCGTACAGTCGGCGCCGCACCGGATCCTGCAGCATCGCGATCGCGTTGATGTCCTCCACCTGGCCATTCTAGGAACAATCCAGGTTGGAGATAGAAAGGGCGGACCGCCCTTCGGATGCCGCTCCAATACCGCCCGGTACCGGCCACGCGCAAGGCGTCGGCCGGTAAATCCTTGCCGACGCACTAGACTGGCGGGCTGTTTGGCGTCGGAACGGAACAACCCGGGCAGACCCGGGCTCCGCCGACGACCCGGACGTTGCCGGGAACGAGACGCGAGGTCCGATGGCAGCCACACCCGAGCACGGTGAGATCACTCTGCTCCACGGCGGGGATGCGTGGGAGGAGGAGTCCGGCAAGTCCGCCAGGTTCTCCGCCGGCCCCGCGGCACCGGTGCGCACGCTCGTCGACATCTTCGAGGCATCCGTACGGACCCACCCCGACGAGCTCGCCCTCGACGACGGCACCACCCGGTTGACCTACCGGGCGCTGGCCACCGAGGTCGAGCGGCGGCGGCGCGCCCTGGCCGCCGCCGGAGTGGGGCTCGGCGACCGGGTCGGCGTCCGCGTGCCCTCCGGGACCAACGACCTGTACGTGGCCGTCCTCGCCGTCCTCGCCGCGGGCGCCGCCTACGTGCCGGTCGACGCCGAGGACCCGGACGAGCGGGCCGAGCTGGTCTTCGGTGAGGCCGGAGTACGCGCCGTCCTCGGCGCCGGCGGGCGCATCGACGTCACCGCCGGCGAAGCCACGGAGGGCGACGCCGCCCGCCTCGACGCCGCCCGCCTCGACGCCACCCGCCTCGAAGCCGCCCGCCTCGACGCCACCACCGCCCGCCACGTGACCGGCCGCGCGGGGACCCGCACCCCCGCCGCGCGCCCCGGCCCCGAGCACGACGCCTGGATCATCTTCACCTCCGGTTCCACGGGCAGGCCCAAGGGCGTCGCCGTCAGCCACCGCAGTGCCGCCGCGTTCGTGGACGCCGAGGCCGCGCTCTTCCTCGTCGAGGAGCCGATCGGTCCCGGCGACCGGGTCATGGCGGGACTCTCCGTGGCCTTCGACGCCTCCTGCGAGGAGATGTGGCTCGCCTGGCGCTACGGCGCCTGCCTCGTGCCCGTCCCCCGCTCCCAGGTCCGCAGCGGCGCCGACCTCGGCCCCTGGCTGGTGGAGCAGGAGATCACCGTCGTCTCGACCGTGCCGACCCTGGCCGCGCTCTGGGAGCCGGAGACCCTCGACGAGGTCCGGCTGCTGATCTTCGGCGGCGAGGCCTGCCCGCCCGAGCTGACCCAGCGTCTGGTCACCGAGGGCCGCGAGGTCTGGAACACGTACGGCCCCACCGAGGCCACCGTCGTCGCCTGCGCCTCCCTCATGACCGGCGAGGAGCCCATCCGGATCGGACTCCCGCTGAACGGCTGGGAACTCGCCGTGGTCGACGAGTCCGGCGAGCCGGTGCCGATGGGCGGCAGCGGTCAGCTGGTGATCGGCGGCGTGGGGCTCGCCCGCTACCTCGACCCCGAGAAGGACGCCGAGAAGTACGCGCCGCTGGAAGCCCTCGGCTGGGAGCGCGCCTACCGCAGCGGCGACCTCGTCCGCGCCGAGCCGGAGGGCCTGGTCTTCCTCGGCCGGGGCGACGAACAGATCAAGCTCGGCGGCCGCCGCATCGAACTGGGCGAGGTCGACTCCGCCCTCCAGGCCCTGCCCGGCGTCGCCGGTGCGGCCGCCGCCGTCCGCACCGCGCGCAGCGGCAACCAACTGCTCGTCGGGTACCTGGTCACCCAGGACGGCTGGGACCACGCGGCGGCGGTCGAGCGGCTGCGCGCCGAGCTGCCCGCCGCCCTCGTACCGCTGCTCGCGCCCGTCGCCGAGCTGCCCACCCGCACGTCGGGCAAGGTGGACCGGGACGCGCTGCCCTGGCCCCTGCCCGACCTTGAGACCACCGGCCCCACCGAGCAGCTGTACGGCACCGAGGCCTGGCTCGCCGAGCAGTGGAGCGAGACGCTCGGCGTGACCGTCACCAGCGCCGCCGACGACTTCTTCGCGATCGGCGGCAGCAGCCTCGCCGCCGCCCAGCTCACCACCCGGCTGCGCACCCGCTATCCGAGCGCGGCCGTCGTCGACATCTACCAGCAGCCCACCCTGCGCAAGCTGGCCCGGCGCCTGGAGAAGTCCGTCCAGGACGACGGCGCAGCCCGGACCGTCGCGCCGGTTCCGTTCCGGTCCCGGCTCGTCCAGACCGCCCTGCTGCTCCCGCTCTTCACCGTGGTCGGGCTCCGCTGGACGGTGGCGCTCCTTGCCCTGGGCAACGTCCTGCACCGGTTCGGGTCGTACCCGTGGGCACCGACCGCCTCGTGGTGGCTCGTCGCCGCCGGCGCGGCGCTGCTCTTCAGTCCTCCCGGACGGCTCGCGATCGCGGCGGGCGGCGCGCGCCTGCTGCTGCGCGGGGTGAAGGCGGGACGCCACCCGCGCGGCGGCAGCGTCCATCTGCGGCTGTGGACGGCCGAACGTCTCGCCGAGTGCGTCGGCGCGACCTCGCTCACGGGCTCCTGGCTCGAGCGTTACGCACGGGCTCTCGGCGCCAAGGTCGGCCCCGACGTGGACCTCCACTCGCTGCCGCCGGTCACGGGCATGCTCAAGCTCGGCCGCGGCTGCGCCGTCGAGTCCGAGGTGGACCTCTCCGGCTACTGGCTGGACGGTGACCGGCTGGAGATCGGCCCGGTCAAGGTCGGCGCGGGCGCGGTGGTCGGCACCCGCAGCCTGCTCTTCCCCGGGGCGCGGGTCGGCAAGCGGGCCGAGGTGGCCCCCGGTTCGGCCGTCGCCGGACAGATCCCGACCGGACAGCGCTGGGCCGGAGCGCCCGCGGGCAAGCTCGGCAAGGCCAAGCGGAACTGGCCCAAGGAGCGACCGGCCCGCGCGTTCCACTGGCGCGCCGTCTACGGGGCGACCGGCTTCCTCCTCACGGCTCTGCCCGTGCTCGCGGCCGTGCCCGCCCTGCTCGTGGTGAGCCGTTTCGTACCGGCCGGGGCCGGGCTCGCCGAGGCACTGCCGGGAGCGCTGCTCGCCGTGGTGCCCGGGGCGCTCGCCTACGGGTTCGCGTACGCGTCGCTGGTGCTGGTCTCGGTACGGCTGCTCAGCCTCGGGCTGCGCACCGGAAGCCATCCGACGCACAGCCGGGTCGCCTGGCAGGCGTGGACCGTCACGCAGCTGATGGACATGGCGCGGGAGACGCTCTTCCCGCTCTACGCCGGGCTGATCACCCCGGTCTGGCTGCGGCTGCTCGGGATGAAGATCGGCCGAGGCGCGGAGGTGTCCACGGTGCTCGCGCTGCCGAGCCTCACCACCGTCGGCGACGGCGCGTTCCTCGCCGACGACACCCTGACCGCGCCCTACGAGCTGGGGGGCGGCTGGGTGCGGATCGGCCACTCCGAGATCGGCCGCCGGGCGTTCCTCGGCAACTCCGGCATGACCGCGCCGGGCCGCACGGTGCCGGACGACGGTCTGGTCGGGGTGTTGTCGGCGACGCCGAAGAAGGCCAAGAAGGGCAGCTCGTACCTGGGTCTGCCCCCGGTCAGGCTGCCGCGGTCCGCCGCCGACTCGGACCGGAGCAGGACGTACGACCCTCCCGCGCACCTGCTGTGGGCGCGCGGTCTGGTGGAGCTGTGCCGGCTCCTGCCGGTGTTCTGCTCGGCCGCCCTCGCGGTCCTGACCGTGGCGGCGCTCTGCGCCCTGGCCACGGCGACGGGGACGGGGATCTGGGGCACCGCGCTGCTGTCCGGGGCGGTCCTCCTCGCCGCCGGGGCGGCCGCGTGCCTGGTCTCGGTGGCCGCCAAGTGGCTGCTGGTGGGCCGGCACCGGACGGGCGAGCACCCGCTCTGGTCCGGTTTCGTGTGGCGCAACGAACTGGCCGACACCTTCGTCGAGGTCCTGGCCGTTCCGTGGCTGATCGGATCGGTGCCGGGAACGCCGCTGACGGCCCTGTGGCTGCGCGCGCTCGGGGCACGGATCGGCCGGGGGGTGTGGTGCGAGAGCTACTGGCTCCCCGAGACGGACCTGGTCGTGCTGGGCGACGCGGTCAGCGTGAACCGCGGCTGTGTGTTGCAGACACACCTCTTCCACGACCGGATCTTGCGGACGGATACTGTGGTTCTCCGCGAGGGCGCCACCCTGGGCCCGGGTGGAATCGTCCTGCCCGGCAGTACGGTCGGGGCCCGCAGCACGCTGGGTCCCGCCTCTCTCGTGATGGCCGGGGAATCGGTCCCCGCCGACACCCGCTGGCTGGGCAATCCGATCGAGGCGTGGCGGGCCTGAACGGGCAGTACGAGCACGGCACAGCACAGGGCAGGGAGCGGGAGCGGCAGTGAGCGGCGAGCGGACATCGGCATCGGACCCGTACTTTCCCGAGCACGGCGACTCCCGCTACCGCGTACATCGGTACGAACTCGCCCTGGAGTACCGTCCCGGCCCCAACCGGCTCGCCGGGACGGCCCGGCTCAGCGCCATAGTGGGACGGGCCCCGCTCACCGAGTTCCTTCTGAACCTGTCCGAGTTCAAGGTCGGCCGGATCCTCGTGAACGGCCGGGCGCCGCACTACACCCACCGCGGCGGCAAGCTCCGGGTCCGGCCCGCCAAGCCGCTGCCCGCCGGTGCCGCCTTCACCGTGGAGGTGCACTACGCGGGCAATCCGAAGCCGGTCCGCAGCCCGTGGGGCGGGCTCGGCTGGGAGGAGCTGACCGACGGTGCGCTGGTGGCCAGCCAGCCCGTCGGCGCGCCCTCCTGGTACCCGTGCAACGACCGGCCCGCCGACAAGGCCTCGTACCAGATCTCGGTCAACACGCCCTCCGCGTACACCGTGGTGGCGGGCGGCCGGCTGCTCACCCGTACGACCAGGGCCAGCACGACCACGTGGGTGTACGAGCAGCCCGCGCCCACCTCCAGCTATCTGGTCGGTCTCTCCATCGGCATGTACCAGACGGTGCTGCTCGGGGACCCGGGGCTCGGCGGGGTGCCGCAGAGCGCCCATGTGCCGGCACACCTCCTGCCGCGCTTCTCGCGTGACTTCGCACGGCAGCCCGCCATGATGCAGCTGTTCGAGGAGCTGTTCGGTCCCTACCCGTTCGGCGAGTACGCGGTGGTCGTCGCCGACGAGGAACTGGACGTCCCCGTGGAGGCCCAGGGCCTCTCCCTCTTCGGGGCCAACCACGTCGACGGCGCGCGCGGTTCCGAGCGCCTCGTCGCCCACGAGCTGGCGCACCAGTGGTTCGGCAACAGCGTGACCATCGCCGACTGGCGGCACATCTGGCTGAACGAGGGTCTGGCGAAGTACGCCGAGTGGCTCTGGTCGGAGCGCTCCGGCGGCCGTACGGCCCACGACCTTGCGGGCGTCGCCCACCGGATGCTGACCGCGCTGCCGCAGGACCTGAAGCTCGCCGACCCCGGACGCAAGCTGATGTTCGACGACCGCCTGTACGAGCGCGGGGGTCTCACCGTGCACGCGATCCGCTGCGCCCTGGGCGACGGTGCCTTCTTCCGGATGCTGCGCGACTGGGCCACCGTGCACCGCAACGGCGTGGTGACGACCGCGTCCTTCACGGCGCACGTGGCCCGCTACGCGGACGAGCCGGTGGACGACCTGCTCACTGCCTGGCTGCACGAACCGGCCCTCCCGCCCCTGCCCTCCCCCCATGGCTCCCCGTCGATACCGGAGCGCCCCGCGTACCCGCCGACGAACGGCGGTTCGACGGGCCGGGGCAGAGCCTCCGCGTAGCGGCTCAGCGCGCGAGGGTTGTGGTCAGCCAGTCGCGGTAGTGCGTGGGGGCCAGGCGGGCACCCCGCACCGGCGGTGAGGACGTCGCCGTGGACGGCGGCGAACATGCCCGCCCGGTCGTCGGTGACGACGTGGCTGTCGTCACCGCGCGCGGCCAGGGTGATCCGGCCGATCTCGTCGAGCGGGAGCACCCTGGCCGCGCGCGGTGACGTCGAGCGTCCCGTTGAGCGGCGCCGTGGCGACGTCGTCGAGGGTGGCGGCCACGTCCGCCGACGCGATCGGCTGGAGCGGGGTGGCGGGGAGGCGGACGACGCCGTCGGCCGAGGTCCAGGAGGGCACGGCGTCCTGCGCACGTTCCTGGCGGACCGGATCCGGGCGGCCGGGGCCGGGGGCAGCTCCCCCGAACGGGCGGCGACCGCCCTGCTCGCACTCGTCGACGGCCTCGGCCTGCAACTGCTCTCGCGCCAGTTCAGCGAGGCGGAGGCCGTCGCCACCCTGGACGCCCAGCTCGAGCTGATCTTCGGCACGTCCTAGCACGCAGGGTTCGCGGGAGTCCGCTGGACCGCGTGCTAGCTTCCGATCATGGAGCAACGCGTCAGTCTGATCACCCTGGGCGTCGCCGATCTCGGACGTTCCCGGGCTTTCTACGAGAGCCTTGGCTGGCGGGGACAAGAGGTCGAGGAGACCGTATTCTTCCAGGCCGGTGGCTTCGGGCTCGTCCTGTGGAGCCGCGACAGGCTCGCACGCGACTGCGGCCTCGACAACGGTCGGGGGACGGGCTTCGGCGGCATCGTCCTGGCGCACAACACGCGCGCGCCGAAGGACGTGGACACGCTCCTGGCCGCGGCCCAGCAGGCCGGTGGCACCATCACGAAGCCGGCCGGGACGACGACGTACGGCGGCTACGCGGGGTGCTTCGCCGACCCCGACGGCCATCTGTGGGAGATCGCCCACAACCCGGGCTTCCCCCTGGCCGAAGACGGCTCACTGACCATCCCGGACTTCGGCTCCCCGTAAGGGCGTACGGGAGTCCCGGTGCCCGTTGGCGGCATCTGACGAGGCCGTTCCGGGCGCGCGAGGCGCCCCCGGGACGGCGCTGCCCGACCGGCCCTCGCCGCGGGTCAGCTGATCTCGCCGTACCACCACTGGTAGGAAGTGCCGTTGCAGGCCAGGATGCGGACACCCTGGGAGACGCTGCCATCGAGGCACCGGCCCGACTGGCGGTGCCTCAGCTCCCCGTCGATGTTCGTGTCCCACTTCTGGTAGGAGCCGCCGTCACAGACGATCAGGCGGACACCCTGGGACACGCTGGCGTCCAGGCACCTGCCGGACTGGGCGTGCACCAGAGAATCCCCGCTGTAGGTCCACCTCTGGTATGCGCCGCCGTCGCAGGTGACGAGGCGGACGCCCTGGCTGAGACTGCCGTCGAGGCACTTGCCGGACTGGCTGTGCACCACGTCACTGGACGCCGCGACCTTCGCCGCCGCCTGGGCCGGCGACGCCGTGGCGACGCCCAGAACGAGGGCCGAAGCCGCGACGGCCAGCCGTACGGCTGTTCGACCGGAGACCTGCTTGATCACGTATCTCTCGCCATCCTCGGGAAGGGGTTCGGACAGCAGGAGTCTCGATTCCCCGGTGACGAGGCGTCAATCTGCTTCGGTCTGGCCCGAATAGCCATGATCAGCATGCCGATGCGTGAGCGCCTACGGGCCGGGACGGCATATTTGAACCTGTGCCCCTCGACCCCCAGGGGAGCGAGCACCTCGACCTGGACGCCCTCGTCTCCCCGATCATGGTTCAACGCCCATCCCCCTGACCCGCAGCGGTGGAACGTTGTGTCGTGGCCCTGATGCGTACCGTGAACGCCGGGAGCCCTGGCCACGGGGAGGTGCTACAACTGGGGTTGTGAGCCCGTCTCGTCTCTCGTGCCCGGCGTACCGGTGTGGTCGAACCTAGGCAGAAGATTCGGAAGCGTCGCCGGACAGGTCTTCGTCCTCCAGGTGGCGATCGTGGTGCTGCTCGCCGCCGGGGCCCTGCTGGCCCTGGTGCTGCAGTCGCGGTACGACATCGACCGTGAAGCGCGCAACCGGTCGGTTTCCGTGGCTCAGACCTTCGCGAACTCCCTGGGCCTGCAGGAAGCGCTGAGGGCGCCGGACCCGTCCGCGATCCTGCAGCCCCTCGCCGAGGAGACACGCAAGGACGCAGGCGTGGACTTCATCGTGGTGATGGACACGAACGGCATCCGTTACAGCCACCCCCAGCCCGACCGCATCGGCGAGCGGTTCGTCGGCACGATCGAGCCCTCTCTCGCCGGCCAGGTGCACACCGAGAGCGTGGAGGGGCCGCTCGGCAAGGAGATCCAGGCGATCGTCCCGGTCACCTCGCCCCAGGGTGAGGTTGTCGCCCTGGTCTCGGCAGGTCTGACGGTGGAGAGCGTGACCGGCGTCGCCGACCGTCAGCTTCCGGTCATCCTCCTGGCCATCGCCATCGGTCTGGCTCTGGCCACCGTCGGCACGGCGCTGATCAGCCGAAGACTGCGCCGCCAGACCCACGGGCTCGGCACGCAGGAGATGACCCGCATGTACGAGCACCACGACGCGGTGCTCCACTCCGTCCGCGAAGGGGTGCTGATCACCGACGGCGAAGGACGGCTACTCCTGGCGAACGACGAGGCCGGACGGCTGCTCGGCCTGCCGGACGACGCCGAAGGACGCCCCGTCGACAAGGTCGGCATGGACCGCCGAATGGCGGAACTGCTGCTGTCCGGCCGGGTGGCCACCGACGAGGTGCTGGAGGCCGGGGACCGGCTGCTCGTGGTCAATCAGCGGCCCACGCGCCCGCAGGGCTCGGCGGTCACCATCCGCGACTCCACCGAGATGCAGCTCCTGAGCAGCCGGGTGGAGACGGCCCGCAAGCGGCTCAAGCTGCTGTACGACGCCGGGGGTGACATCGGCACCACCCTCGACGTGGTCCGCACCGCCAAGGAACTGGCCGACGTCGCCGTTCCCCAGTTCGCGGACTTCGTCACGGTCGATCTGGCCGACCCGGTACTGAAGGGCGACGAGCCCGGCCCAGGCGCCGACATGCGGCGCACGGCGGTCAGCGGCATCCGCTCCGATCACCCGCTGTATCCGCTCGGTAGCCTGATCGAATTCCTGCCGTCCACGCCGCAGGCCCGCGGATACGGCACGGGCACAGCCGAACTCGTGCCCGATCTCCATGACGCGCCGGGCTGGCACGCCCAGGACGCGCCGCGGGCATCGGCGATCGTCGACTACGGGATCCACTCGCTCATCGCGGCTCCGCTGAAGGCCAGGGGCGTCGTGCTCGGGGTGGTCAACTTCTGGCGGTCGCAGAAGCCGGAACCGTTCGACGAGGACGACCTGTCCCTGGCCGAGGAGCTTGTCGGCCGCGCCGCGGTCACCATGGACAACGCACGCCGCTACACCCGCGAACACAATCTCGCCGTGACGCTCCAGCGCAGCCTGCTGCCGCAGGATCTGCCCGAGCAGAGCGCGGTGGACGTCGCGCACTTCTACCAGCCCGCCCAGTCCGGAGTGGGCGGGGACTGGTTCGACGTGATCCCGCTGTCGGGCAGCCGCGTCGGGCTCGTCGTCGGAGACGTCGTCGGGCACGGCCTGCACGCCGCGGCCACCATGGGACGGCTGCGCACGGCCGTGCACAACTTCTCCTCCTTGGATCTGCCGCCCGACGAACTCCTCGCCCGTCTCGACAACCTCGTCCAGCGCATGGACCAGGAAGGCGACAGCGCGCCCTCGGACGGCGGTGTCCTGGGCGCGACCTGCCTGTACGCCGTCTACGACCCCGTCTCCCAGAACTGCACCATGGCGCGGGCAGGACACATGCCACCGCTTGTGGTCGCCCCGGACGGCACGACGACGATCTCGGAACTGCCGGCCGGCCCCCCGCTGGGGCTGGGAGGCATGCCGTTCGAGACCATGGAACTGCACCTGGCGGAAGGCAGTCAGCTCGTCCTGTACACCGACGGGCTGGTCGAGGAGCGGAGCCGGGACATTGCAGAGGGCTTGGAAATGCTGCGCACGGCACTGAGCCACCCCGACCGAGACCCGCAAGCCAGCCGCCGCGCCGTACTCGACGCCCTGCTCCCCGGCCGGCCGGCCGACGACATCGCGCTGCTCATCGCCCGGACACGGACTCTGGGCCCCGGCCGGGTCGCGGAGTGGGACGTACCGTTCGACCCGAGCGAGGTCGGCGCCATCCGCGGCCTCGCGGCCGAGCAACTCGAGGAGTGGGGCCTGCAGGAACTCGCCTTCACCACAGAACTGATCCTCAGCGAGCTCATCACCAACGCCATACGCTACGCCGCGGCGCCAGTTCGCGTTCGTCTGTTGCGCGATCGCGCTCTGACCTGCGAGGTGTGGGACGGCAGCAGTACCGCCCCGCATCTGCGCTACGCCGCCACCACGGACGAGGGAGGCCGCGGACTGTTCCTGGTGGCCCAGCTCAGCGAGCACTGGGGCACCCGGTACACACCGGAGGGCAAGGTCATCTGGGCCGAACAGGTCCTGCCCGCCGCAGGCAGTGCCCTCTCCTAGACCGCAGTCGTCCCGGGTCGAGGTGCGCTCAGACCGGTTGAGTGCACGGGTCCCCGAAGGGTCCCGGGGAATGTCCAAGGGGCCGTTTCAGATTGCTCTGAAACGGCCCCTTGAAATCCGACTTCGAAAAGTCGGGACGACAGGATTTGAACCTGCGACCCCTTGACCCCCAGTCAAGTGCGCTACCAAGCTGCGCCACGTCCCGATGCCCGTCTGACCTGGGGTTTCCCCCGGCCGAACGCGCATGAGAACAATACCGCACTTCGCCGGGTGGTCACGAACCGCTTTACGTGGTTGACCTCGACCCAGCTTGAGGTTGCACCGTGGGGGCCATGACGAACACGGACATCGAGCCGGACATCGACCGGCTCCACGGCCTCATGGGCCTCATGACCGGCGACGAGAAGCACTCGCCCGCCGCCACCTCCACCCTCGACGCCCTCTGGGTCCTCTACGACCGCGTGCTCCGCGTCTCGCCCGCGAGTGTCGACCGCGCCGACCGGGATCGGTTCCTGCTGTCGAAGGGGCACGGGCCGATGGCGTACTACGCCGTGCTCGCCGCCAAGGGGTTCTTCCCCGAAGCGTGGCTCACCGGCTTCGGCTCGTACGACTCACCCCTCGGGCATCACCCCGACCGGACCCTCGTGCCGGGCGCCGAGATCGGCAGCGGATCGCTGGGGCACGGGTTGCCGCTCGCCGTCGGGAGCGCGCTCGGGCTGCGGGCGCAGGGGCTCACGGACTCCCGCGTGTGGGTGCTCATCGGCGACGCCGAGCTGGACGAGGGCAGCAATCACGAGGCCATCGCCTTCGCGGGGCCCGCCGGCCTGGAGCAGCTGCACACGCTGGTGATCGACAACAGCTCCGCCACCTACGGCTGGCCCGGAGGGATCGCCTCGCGGTTCGAGGCCGCCGGGTGGTCCGCCGAGACCGTCGACGGGCGGGATCACGAGGCGCTGTACGCCGCCTTCACCGCACCCCACCCGGGACGGCCGCGCGCCGTCGTCGCCCGCGTCGAGCCCAAGAACGCCTGACCGCTTCCAGGAGAGCCACACCATGGACACGATGCGTGACCGCTTCATCTCGACCACCAGCCGGCTGCTCGACGAGGACCCGCGCCTCGCGCTCGTGCTCGCCGAGATCAGCATGGACGGGTTCCGGCCGGCGGAGCGCCGCCATCCGGACCGCGTGATCAACGTCGGCATCCGGGAGCAGCTGCTGATCGGCGCGGGCGGCGGGCTGGCGCTGACCGGGATGCGGCCGGTGCTGCACACCTTCGCGAGCTTCCTGGTCGAGCGGCCCTTCGAGCAGCTCAAGCTGGACTTCGGCCACCAGGGAGTGGGCGGCGTCCTGGTGAGCGCCGGCGCGTCGTACGACTGGCCGGCCGGCGGCCTCACCCATATGGCACCCGGCGACGTGGCCCTGCTCGACACCCTCGACGGCTGGACGGTCCACGTCCCCGGCCATCCGGACGAGGCGGAGACGCTGCTGCGCCAGGCCGTCGAGGGCGACGAGCTCGTCTACGTCCGGCTCTCGTTGCAGTCCAACGCCTCACCCCGCCCGGTCACGCCCGGCTTCAGCACCGTCCGCGAGGGGCGCGCCGGGGTCGTCGTCGCCGTCGGGCCCATGCTGGACAACGTCCTCGCGGCGACCGAGGGACTGGACGTGACCGTCCTCCACGCCACCACGGTCCGCCCCTTCGACTCCGAGACCCTGCGCCACGCGGTCGGCGCGGCCCGCCCGGACGTCGTCCTGGTCGAGCCGTACCTCGCAGGCACGTCGACCGCCGCCGCCAACGACGCCCTCGCCGCACTCCCCCACCGCGTCCTCGGGCTCGGTGTCGCCCGCCGGGAGCTGCGCAGGTACGGGACGATCGACGAGCATCTGGCGGGGCACGGTCTCGACCCGGCCGGACTGCGCGAGCGCGTCACAGGCTTCCTCGGCCGCTGACTCAGCCCTGCTCCGGGGGCGCGCCCACCTCCGGGTACTGGTCCCGGAGGCGGCGCGGAGCCACCTGACGCCAGGAATCGGCCAGGATGGCGCGGAGCTCCTCCTCGCCGTCAAGGGCACCGATCCGGACACGTACCCAGGCGTAGCCGTCGTCGTGACCCTCCCGGACGAAGAACTTGGCGGGCTCGGACGCGAGGAGCTCCGCCCGTTCCTCCTTGGGGCATTTCACCCCTATCGCCTGGTCGTCGTCGTCCAGCGAGGCGAAGATCTTGCCGCCCGGGCCCGCACGGAAGGTGGGCATGCCCCAGGCGAGCTTCTCGACCGCCCCGGGCAGCGAGAGCGCGATACGGCGAACATCGTCGGCAGTGGCCATACGTCGACCGTACGACCCACCACTGACTCCGACAGCCGGGCAGCGGTGACGCCACGGGGCGCCCCCTGGCACGCCATCCCGGCGTACACGCCGGTGCGCACGCCCCGCACGCCCCTTGACGCGCCCGGAACCTAGATTTCCACTTCGTCCGAAATCGGCTTTCCGTTCATGAGGGCGCTCCCATGGTGAACAGGTGGCACATGAGGTGATCCGACCCGCCTCACCGCCATATGACCGCCATATGACCACCCATTGTTTGCCTTTGGCATGTGGCAGAAAGATGCCCAAGCGGAATGCCCTGACGACCCTCCCGAACAGGCCAACTCCCCCCGAAACACGGTCAGATACAAACGTCAACCACCCGGGTTTCGGACAAACTCGGTGGCGATATTGATCCGCCCGAGAAAGATCAACACCATGGAGTGTCGGCCTGTTCGGGACGGGGCCACTGCCGATGCACCACCTGCTCGAACAACCGAACGAGCAGGCTTCGCAGAGGAGGGACTCGTATGGACAGCTACTTCGGCAGCCGACTCCATCATCAGCTCAGGGAAACCGTCCGGGACTTCGCCGAGCGAGAGGTCCGCCCGCGAATAGCCGAAATGGAATCCTCACGCTCGGTGCACCACGAATTGTCCCGGCTCATCTGCGATCAAGGATGGCTGGGCGCCACGATCAGTCAGGAATACGGCGGAATGGGCGCCGGCCACCTGGCCAAGACCATTATCATCGAGGAACTCTCACGGGTCAGCGGCGCGATGGGCGCCATGGTCCAGGCCTCCCAGCTAGGCACCGCCAAGATCGTCCACTTCGGCAGCGACGAGCAGCGCAAGACCTGGCTTCCCGCCATCGCCGCCGGCGAATGCCTCCCGACCATCGCGGTCACCGAAGCCGAGTCGGGCGGGCATGTCCTCGGCATGACGGCCGATGCCGTCCGTGACGGCGACGACTACCTCCTCAACGGCAGCAAGGTTTTCGTCGGCAACAGCCATGTCGGTGATCTCCACGGCGTCGTGGTCAGGACCGGCTCCGGGTCGAAGGGCCTGACGGCCTTCCTGGTCGAATCCGACCGCCCCGGCTTCCGGATCGGCCCCCAGCAGGAGGCCATGGGCCTGCACGGCTTCAGTTTCGGCGAGCTCATCTTCGAGAACTGCCGGGTGCCGGCGGCCAACCGGCTCGGTGACGAGGGCGACGGCCTGGCCGTCGCGTACTCCTCCAGCGTGCTCTACGGCAGGGCCAACCTCGCCGCCGTCTCGCTCGGCATCCACCAGGCGATCCTGGAGGAGACGACCCGCTTCTGCGCGGAGCGCCACCGCTACGGCAAGCCCCTGCACCACCTGCCCACGGTCAAACTGAAGCTCGGCCAGATGCAGTCCCGGCTGATGACGGCCCGCCTCGCCGCGTACCACGCCGTGCATCTCCTCGACCAAGGCCTCTCCTGCGACGCCGAGTTGATGAACGCCAAGCTGGTCAACGTGGAGGCCGCGATCGACTCCGGCCGCACCGCGATGGAGATCCACGCGGCCGCCGGCCTCTTCACCGACCGTCCGATCGAGCGCTACCTCCGCGACGCGCACCACATCTTCGCCCCGGCCGGCACCTCCGACATCCAGCTGCTCCGTCTGGCCGAGGTGGCACTCGGGCAGGACAAGGGCAGTTGGTCCGAGAAGCTGGCGGACCTCCTCAGGCTGGAGCCCGTGCATGCCTGAGGGTGTACACGCAGCAGCGCCCCGGCACGACCTCTGAGTCGTCCCGGGGCGCACCCGTTCAGCCTCGCCGGAGCGGGAGTTCCGTGGGAGCCGGGCATCACGTCGGAGCCCGGCGTCCCCTCGGAACGGGTCAGATCAGCCCTTCCTCGCGGCGGTGGATCTGCTCCACCAGCTCCGCCGCGAGCGACTTGATCGTCTCCAGACCGGCGCGGCCCCACGGCCGTACGTCCGTGTCGACCACGCAGATCGTGCCCAGCGCTATCCCCGTACGGTCGATCAGCGGCGCGCCCATGTACGAGCGGATGCCGATCTCGTCCACGACCGGGTTCCCGGCGAACCGCGGGTAGTCGCAGACGTCCTCCAGGACGAGTGCCTTGCGGCGCACCACCACGTGCGGGCAGTAGCCGTGGTCACGGGCCATGTACCGGCCGACGTCGCCACCGGCCGCGGCGGCGCCCAGGTCGCTGCCCGTGTGGGTGCCTGCCGGGGTGTGCAGCCCGGCGAAGAACTGCCGGTTCTCGTCGATGAAGTTGACCATCGAGTACGGGGCGCCGGTCACCTCCGCGAGCCGGTGGGCGAACTCGTCGAACGCCTGCTCCGGCCGTTCCCCGATGCCCAGCTCGCGCAGGCGGCGCACACGGGCGGGCGCTTCCTGGTCGACGGGGGTCAGCAGCAGATGACCGGTCGGGTCGTAGGTCATGACGGTGCTCCGTAGCTCGGCACGGGGGCCGGGATGGTGGTCAGCAGATGCTGGACGAGGGTGAGGAGGGTACGGATGCCGGCGCTGGAGATCCGGGCGTCGCAGAGCACGACCGGCACCTCGGGATCGAGGTCGAGCGCCGCCCGCACCTCGTCGGGCTCGTAGCGGAACGCGCCGTCGAACTCGTTGACCGCCACGACGAATCCGATGCCCCGCCGCTCGAAGAAGTCGACGGCGGAGAAGCAGTCCTGCAGGCGGCGGGTGTCGGCGAGGACGACCGCCCCCAGGGCGCCCTCGGAGAGCTCGTCCCACATGAACCAGAAGCGTTCCTGACCGGGGGTGCCGAACAGGTACAGCACGTTCCGGTCGTCGAGCGTGATGCGGCCGAAGTCCATCGCGACCGTGGTCGTGGTCTTGGACTCCACGCCCTCCAGGCTGTCGGTGGCGGCGCTGACCTGGGTCAGCAGCTCTTCGGTGCTCAGCGGTTCGATCTCGCTGACCGCGCCCACGAAGGTCGTCTTGCCGACGCCGAAGCCGCCCGCCACCAGGATCTTGAGGGCGGTGGGGAACGGGTCGGTCGCGAAACTCTCGTGGCGCTCAGAGCCGTTGTCGTAGGCCATCGAGCACTGCCTCCAGCAAGGAACGGTCGGTTGGATTGGCGTGGAAGCGGGGCGCGCGGGCGGTCAGCGCCCCGCAGTCCACGAGATCGGAGAGCAGGACCTTGGTGACGACGGCCGGCAGCCGTAGGTGCGCCGCGATCTCCGCCACCGAGGTGGGCCCGCCGCACAACCCGAGGGCCAGGCTGTGTTCGGGACCCATGTGGGGCTGAGGGGAGGAGCCCGTCGCCATCACCATGGAGAGGAGGTCCAGTGCGGTGGTGGGCTGGGTCCGGCCACCGATCACGGTGTACGGACGGATCAGCCGGCCCGCCGCGTCGTCGAGCCAGGGCCCCTCCTGGGAGGACACCACGCTCACTGTCCCGCGCGGCCCGCCGCACCCGCCGCTTGCCTGGCGGGAGTGACGAGATACGGCCGCACGCTCTTGACGAGCATCGCCATCTCGTATCCGAGGACGGCGGCGTCCGCCTCCCGCCCGGCGAGGACGGCCAGACACGTGCCCGAACCCGCGGTGGAGACGAACAGCAGCGTGGAGTCCAGCTCGACGACCACCTGCCGCACCTCGCCACCGTCGCCGAACCGCGCGCCGGCGCTGCGGCCGAGCGAGTACAGCCCGGACGCCAGCGCGGCCATGTGGTCGGCGGCGTCGGTGTCGAGGCCGTGGACCGACTTGACGAGGCCGTCGGAGGAGAGCAGTACCGCGTTCCGGGTGTACGGGACCCGCTGGACCAGACCGCTCAGCAGCCAGTCGAGATCCGAGGAATGGCCGTTCGGCACATTGCTCGCCATGGTGAATCTACTCCTTGTGCGCGTCACCGGGACGCAGCGGTTCTTGGTGGGGGGCGGGCTGGGATTCGGCGAGTCCGATACCGCGCTGGAAGGCGGCCATCAGACCCGGGTCGTGCAGGGTGTGCTCCTCGGGCTTGCGGACCGCGGGCTCGTCCCGCAGCTGCGGGACCAGGTGCTCCTGGGCGCGCCGCTTGGGGAGCAGGGGGCGGCCCGTCGACTGCGCGTGCTCGGCGGTCTCCGCCTGCTGGAACGGCATGGCGGACGCGGCGGGGGTGTACGTCGGGGGCAGGTACGGCGGTTCGGCGGCCGCGGGTTCCGGAGCGTGCGCCAGGGTGCGTACGGGCATGTGCGGGAGTGACTGTCCGGGCGTACGCACCGGAGGCTGTGCCGTGTGCACGGGAGGCGGTGCGGGGCTGTGCGCGGGAGGCTGTGCGGGGCTGTGCGCGGGTGCTTGTACGGGTGCGGTCGCCGGCGACGCCGGTACGTGGCCGGGCACGGGGGCAGGTGCGGGTGCCGCGTGGGCCGGCCGGGCCGGCACCTGGGGTGCCCGCTGGGGGACCTGCCGCACCGTGGGCGCCTGGGCGGGCGACGGGGCGGCCGCCACGGCGGCCGTCTGGCCCTCGCTGCGCGCGAGACCCTCGGGGTCGGCGCCGAGGAGGCCCTGCGGCAGTACGAGAACGGCCTGGACGCCACCGTAGATGTTGGACTGGAGGCGTACCGCGATGCCGTGGCGCCGGGCGAGCGCGGAGACGACGAAGAGCCCGATACGGCCGTCCTGGAGCAGGTGGGCCACGTTCACCTGATCGGGGTCGGCGAGGAGCGCGTTCATCTTGTTCTGCTCGGTGACCGGCATGCCCAGGCCGCGGTCCTCGACCTCGATGGCGAGGCCGGCGGTGACGTACTGGGCGCGCAGCAGCACCGTGGTGTGCGGTGCGGAGAACAGCGTGGCGTTCTCGACGAGTTCGGCCAGGAGGTGGATGACGTCGGCCACGGCATGGCCCCGCAGCGTGCCGTCGATCGGCGGCACCAGCTTCACGCGCGGGTACTGCTCGACCTCGGCGATCGAGGAGCGCAGCACCTCGGTCATGGTGACCGGGTTCGACCACTGGCGGCGGGAGATTGCGCCGCCGAGCACCGCGAGGTTCTCCGCGTGGCGGCGGATACGGGTGGCCAGGTGGTCGACGTGGAACAGGCCCTTGAGCAGCTCCGGGTCCTCGACCTCGTTCTCCAGCTCGTCCAGGAGCTGGATCTCGCGGTGCACGAGGGACTGCAGGCGCCGGGCGAGGTTGACGAAGACCTCGACCTTCTGTTCGTTGCCGGCGCTGGTGGAGAGCCGGGAGGCCTGCACCACGGCGGCCACGGCGGCCTCGTGGGAGCGGGAGAGCTCCTGGGCGAGCAGGTCGAACTCGTCGCCGGTCGCGGGGGCGGGCGGAGTGGCCGGGCGAGCGGGGGCGCCCTCGCCGCGACGTAACTGCTCGACGACCGTACGCAGCTCGCTCTGGCCGCGGGCGCTGGCCCGGCGCAGGGCGTTGCAGCGGTCGAGTACGGACTTGGCCGCCCGGTCGGCGCCGAGCGCGGCGGCGGTCACGGAGGCGACGGTGAGGGCCGCCGCGCCGGTCAGCGCGGCCCAGAGACCGGGGGTCGGGCCGGCTCCGGTGGAGCGGATGGTGAAGATGACGGCGGCCGCGCCGCCGAGTGCGACCGCGACGGCGGGAAGTACGGAGGTGCGCAGGAGTTGGGAGCGTATGCGGGCTTCCGTCGGGAGCGGCGCGGATTGCCGCGCGGGGTTGGGAGCCCCGGCGCCGGAAGCGGAACGAGCGCCTGACCGGCCGTGCCGTCCGCCTTCGCGGCGTTCGGACCGCGCGGCGGGTGCGCGAAGTTGCGACATGAGTGTCCTTGGTACGTGCCCAGAAGTCGGCGTACTACGGGGGTGCACTACGTGGGTCGAATGAGCCTACCGATGATCACCAACCACCCACTCTAGATGTCAACCGTTCATGTGCGGTGCGCAGTTGGCAAAGTTACCCGTAGAGGGGGCCCACTCTGCTATCGCTCTTCGCACGACAGGCCGAGAACATGGCCGGAACTCGACGAAGGGGCGCGGGGGCGGGGGAACGGAGCAGGCAGGGGGCGGGCGGAGGCGTGTTCGCGCCGCCACCCTCGGTGAATTCCGGCCGTGACCGGAATCTGCCCGCGCGGTCCGCCGAGCGGGCCGGAGCGCGCCCGCGCGCGGACCACGCCGGGCGACCCTCGCTCCGCGGCACGGGGCGATCCGCCACTTTCCGCATTCGCGTTCGCATCGCCGCCGTGCGTGCGAACGGCGTTCGCCTCTGTCGCCGCCCCTCCGGCGGGCGGCGATGCCGAGGCGCCCGCCGGACGGGCGCAGGAGGCGGGCTTGGTGAGACGTTCGACGCCGTCCGAGGGGAGGTGCGCGCACGGAGCGAGGGTGAGCCGGTGGCGGGCGTCGGCGGGATGGCGGCGGAAGGTGGGGCTCGTCAGCGTCTGAGAGGCGCGGGACCCCGCGGCAGCGTGGAAGCGGCAGGACGCGTACGCGTCGGCGGCTGGGCGGCGTCTTGTCTTGCGGGCCAGCGCGGAAGGGACGGAACGCCGGCAGCGTCTCCTCAGCAGCGCCACGCCGTGCGCGCCCGCGTGGAAGCGGCGAGGCGTCGAGCGACGCGTAGCCGCGCGCGACGGCGACCGAGCAGCGCGGAGCCGTGCGTTGCCAGCCTGGAGGCGGCGGGACGGCCCACCCAGCAGCGCCACAACCGCACGGTGTCAGCAGGTCAGCGCGGAAGTCGCAGAACCGCGCCCGCATCAGCGACTGGGCGGCGGGGGTGCCGCCGCGCGTCAGCGCGATGGCGGCGGGACGGCGCTTGGGCCAGCCGCTGAGCGGCGCCACTCGGCAGCGTCGAGTGGCGCCGCGCCGCTCAGCGGGGATCCCGCTCCGTGCCGCAGGCGCCGGCGGTGCGGTGCCCGCGCTCGGCTCGCGTCTGCGGCCCCGCGGCGGCGCACGTCAGCGCCCATGCGGCGGGGCCGCGTCGGCGGCGGTGCGGCGCGGTGCTCCGGGGGCAGCTGCACCGCGGCGCGGCGCGCTCCGGGGCCGCGCGTCAGCGGTCGCCGGCGAGGTCGAGGTCGGTTCCTCGCTTTTCGACCGGGGCCGGTTCGATTCGGTCCGGGCGGCGCCAGGGGTGGGCCAGGGGCTCGGAGATCGCGCGCCACCAGGGGTCCACGGGGACGGTTCCGGCCGGTTCGAAGGGCTGGCCCGGGCGCGGGGACGCGACCGTCTGCCCCAGCTCCTCGCCGGCGTCGCCCGTCCACTCCCCCGGCTCCGCCCACGCGTGCGGGGCCAGGTTGAAGGTGCCCCAGTGGATCGGCAGGAGCACGCCGTGCGGGCGGCCACCCTGGAGGTCGAGGTGGGCCTGGACGCCCTCGGCCGGGGTCATGTGGATGTCCGGCCAGTACTCGCTGTACGCGCCGATCTGGATCATGGTCGCGTCGAACGGACCGTGCGCGGCGCCGATCTCCGAGAAGCCGGGGAAGTACCCGGTGTCGCCGCTGTGGTAGATCCGGTGCTCGGGGCCCGTGACGACCCAGGACGCCCAGAGGGTGTGCTGCGTGTTGCGCAGGCCGCGGCCGCAGAAGTGACGGGCGGGCGTCGCGGTCAGCAGCAGGTCGCCGACCTCGGTGGACTCGTTCCAGTCCAGCTCACGCAGGCGCGAGGCCGGCACACCCCAGCGCTCCAGGTGGGCGCCGACGCCGAGCGGTACCGCGAAGACGGTGTCCGTGGAGGCCAGCGCCTTGATCGTGGGCAGGTCGAGGTGGTCGTAGTGGTCGTGGGAGATCACGACGACGTCGACCGGGCCGAGCGTGGCGAGCGGCACGGGCACGGGATGCAGGCGCTTGGGTCCGACGAAGGCGAAGGGCGAGCAGCGGTCGCCCCAGACGGGGTCGAAGAGGACCCGGCGGCCGTCGATCTCCGCGAGGACGCTGGAGTGCCCCATCCAGGTGATGCGGAGGCCCGAGACCGGGGGCTTGGCGAGGTCGGCCAGCGTGGTCGCGTGGACGGGGATCGTGCCGGAGGGGGCACGGCGCGTCCGCGCCTCCTTGTCGAAGTAGACCTTGGCGAATTCGACCGTCGACCCGGTGGGCCTGGTCCGCGCGGCCACGGGGTTCTGGAAGACACCGTCCGCGAAGTTCGGCGAGCGGCGGATGCGCGCGAGGCGATCCCCTGCCGGGTCGGCGCCGAAGGCCTCGGGGCGCAGGGCGCGCAGCCTGGCCCGCAGCGAATGGTCGGAGCCGGTCACGAGTCCTCCTGGTGGTCGGGGTCGTTCCATTATGGGCGGCCCGCGCGGTTCCCGGCCCGGCCGAGTACGTCATACTGAACCGCCATTCAGTAGTGCACCCCCTCTCACCTCGGAGAACGCCCATGAGCGCCGCCCCGCTGTTGTCCGTCACCTGGTCGGACCACGTCACCGGACGACGGGGGTATCTGGTCGTCGACCGGCTCGTGCGCGGTGTGGCCAGCGGGGGCCTGCGGATGCGTGAGGGCTGCACCCTGGACGAGGTGGCCGGTCTGGCGCGGGGCATGAGCATGAAGGAGGCCCTGCACTACGACCCGAGCGGCCGGTACGTTCCGCTGGGCGGCGCCAAGGGCGGCATCGACTGCGATCCGCGCTCGCCCGAGGCGTACGGCGTCCTGGTCCGGTACCTGCGGGCGATGCGCCCCCACATCGAACGCTGCTGGACCACCGGCGAGGACCTCGGCCTGACCCAGGACCTCGTCGACCGGGCCGCGGCCGAGGCCGGGCTGCTCTCCTCGATCCAGGCCGTCTATCCGCTCCTGGACGACGAGACGCAGGCCCGGCGGAGGCTCGCGGACGCGTTCGAGGCCGAGGTCGAGGGCATCGGCCTGGACGAGCTGGCGGGCGGCTGCGGGGTCGCCGAATCGGTCCTCGTGGCGCTCGACCGGGCCGGACGGCCGCACGCGGGCACCCGGGTCTCCGTGCAGGGTCTCGGGACCATGGGCGGGGCCACCGCACGCTTCCTGTCCCGAGCCGGGCTCACCGTCGTGGCGGTGGCCGACGTGAAGGGGACGATCGCCAACCCCGACGGCCTGGACGTCGAGGCGCTGCTCGCGGCACGAGACCCGTACGGCACCGTGGACCGGAGCGCGCTGCGGCCGGGCGACGCCGAGCGGCCCGGGGACACCGAGCTGCCCCGCGACGCCTGGCTCGCGGTCGACGCCGAGGTCTTGGTCCCTGCCGCCGTCTCGTACGCGATCGACAGCGAGGCGGTGGAGCGGATCCGGGCTCGCTGGATCGTGGAGGCGGCGAACATGCCGGTACTCCCGGAGGCGGAGGAGCTGCTCGCCGCGCGGGGAGTCACCGTCCTGCCCGATGTGGTCGTCAATTCCGCCACCAACGCCTGGTGGTGGTGGACCCTCTTCGGCGACATCGACGCCGACCCGGACGGAGCGTTCACACACATCCGTGCGGCCATGCGCGCCCTGGTCGGCCGGATGCTCGACCGCGCGGAGGCGGACGGCACCACCCCGCGCGCGGCGGCGCACGCGCTGGTCGAGGAGCGGCTGCCGGAGATCGCGGAACGGTACGGCTGGTACTGACCCGCCGACCCGTCCCCCGGCCGGCCGCGGCCCCTTCGTCGGGCCGCTTCGCCCACCGAGAAGATGATCATGATGGGGGGCCTGGCCTGTGTAGGCTGACCGGCGTGGCGAGAGTGCGGTTGAGCGTGGCGGAGCGGCGGGACGAGCTGCTCCGCGCTGCCGTCGAGCAGATCGAGGCGCGGGGGGTGGCCGCCGTCCGGATCGCCGATGTCGCCTCGGCCCTGGGGGTCAGCAACGCGCTCGTGCTCTACCACTTCTCCACGAAGGAAAAGCTGGTCGCGGAGGCGTTCGCGTACGCCGCGGAGGCCGACCTCGCCCATCTGCGCCGGCTCCTGGAGCGGCGCACCAGCGCCCTGCGCCGGCTCCGGGCCGCCGTGCGGTGGTACGCCCCGACGGGGCAGGCCAAGGGGTGGCGGCTCTGGATCGAGGGCTGGGCGGCGTGCCTGCGCGAACCGGCGCTGCGTGAGGTCGCCGGGGCGCTCGACCAGCAGTGGAAGGCGGCCCTGACCCGGGTGATCGGCGAGGGCGCGGCGGCCGGCGAGTTCCCCTGCCCTGACCCCGCCGCCGCGGCCTGGCGGCTGACCGCCTTCCTGGACGGGCTCGCCGTACAGATGACGTCGTACGCCGGATCGCTCTCCCGCGCCGCGATGCTGGAATGGGCGGACGCCGCACTGGCCAGGGAACTCGGCCTGCCCTCGCTCGACGCCGTGCTCGACGGCACGGAGGACCGCGCGCCCGCGTAGAGAGACCTGCCCGTCGCTCGGCTCGATGGGCCGGGCGACCGCTCGCCGGCGCAGCGCGGCGACGGCCGTCGCCGGCCCGTCGTCGCTCGGCGGGTTCGCCCCCGGGCGCGCCCGTCCTACGACTCGTCGTCCCCGGCCGCCCCGGTCCACGCTCAGAGCAGCTCGTACACGGCTGTGACCGTCACCTGTTCCTCGATCTCGCCGGGGGCCAGCGGAACCCCCGAGGCGTCGGCCGACGCCTCCGGGACGGCCCCGGCCCCCGGGCGGCCGCTGTCCGTCTCGGTGATCGACACGAGGCGGCCGAGGCGGTGACCGCTCAGCCTGGCGTGCTGGGCGGCCTTCTCGTGCGCGTCCTTGTGGGCGAGCTCGCGGGCCCTGGACCGCAGCGCGCCCGGATCCGCGACGCCGAAGGTCACTCCGTCCACCCGGCCCGCGTCCCCGGTCGCCTTGGTGACGGCCCCGACGACCACGCCCGTCCTGTCGACGTCCCGGACCGTCGCGGAGACACTCTGCGAGGCCTGGTAACCCGACACCTTGCTCTCTCCGTCGGTGGCCTGGGTGTAGACCGGGAAGAGGGAGAGGCTCTCGGTGCGGATGTCCCGGTCCGCGACGGACTGCTTCCGCAGCGCGGCGAACAGCGCCTCCGCCGCACGGCTCTGGGCCGCCATCGCCTCCTGGCCGGTCTTGGCCCGCGCCTCCACCGCGACCGAGATCACCGCGATGTCGGGCGCGGCGCCGGCACGCCCGGTACCGGTCACGGTGAGGGTCGCCGGAGCCGGGGCCCGGACAGCCGCCGCGGCGGGTCCGGTCACGGGCGCCGCGGCGAGCGCGGGCGCGACACCGGCGAGCGCGAGCGCGCCGAGCACGACACCGGCGACCGTCGTACGGCGGAGGACACGGGTGCGGGTACGGGTACGAGTACGAGTGCGGAAGCGGTGGTGTTGACCGGTCGTCACGGGCGGTCCCTTCGGCGGTGGTTGCCGGACAGCCCCGGCGCCGCCCATCCCAGCACCCTCCGCCTCCCCCGCCCGGGCGCCACTCCTGTCCGGTCACCCGCTCAGGTCTGTCAGGTCCGTCAGGTCTGCACCACCGGTTCGTACACCGCCGCGTCGAGCCCGAAGGTCCACGCGACCCCCTCGCGCGCGGTCGTCGTCCCGGGCGGCACACGCAGCCAGTAGGTACGGAACGTTCCGTCCGGCTCCGGGGTCGCGTTGACCACCTCGACCATCACCACGTCCTCGTCGTCCGTGAGCTCGATCCGCCAGAGCACTCCCGTCTCGTCCCGGCCCACAGGGCGGGCGCCCGACTCGGCGAGGTAGCGCTCGTAGCCGTAGTACTCGAGCATCACGCGCCGCAGTTCGGCGTTCTCCTCGGCCCGTATCCGCTCGGGAGTGAGCCCGCCCAGTCCGGCGAGGAACTCCGCGGGCACCGACATCCCCCGCCAGGCGTACAGCGCGAAGCCGTCGCGGAAGGCGAGCGCCGGACCGTCGCCCCGGTCCAGGCGGCCGGCCTCGTCCCGGTGCAGCTCGACCGGGCGTTCGCACACCACGGCGACCTTCTCGTACGGCCACCACCAGCCCGCGTGCGCGGCGACCGCGGCGAGCCCGGCGAGCCGTTCGCCACGGCCTTCGAAGGCGGCGAGCCAGGCCGCGTCCTGCTGGCCGAGGACCGCGTCGAGCAGCACCAGCCGCACGGCGGCCGCGTCCCAGGGCGCCCCGGAACTCCCGAGCGTCCCGGGTGTCACATGCGTCCCGGCGTCCCCGGCGTGCTTGGCCTCCCCCGGCATCTCGGCTGCGTCGAGGAGGTCCTCCACGACCGCGGACCGTAGGCGATCGGCGAGCGTCCGCGTGGTGTCCCAGAGTCGGGCGCCGGTGCTCGTCCACAGCGCGGTCCAGCCACGGGGGCCGAGCTCGTCATGAACCCTGCGGCGCTCCTCAGCCCAGGGCCGCGTTCGGACCTCGTCGCGCACCGAGCGCCCCACGTCGGCCAGTTCGCGTACGAGCGCGACGGCCGCCCGGGGCGAGTCCGCCCAGACGATCCGCTCCGGTTCCGCGAGGCCGGCCGAGCGGTACGCGAGCCGTACCCCGTCCTCCGCCGCCGCGCGGTCGGCCGCCCCGGTGGCCGCCGCGACGGCCCTCCACCTGTCCACCACCGTCGATGTCCCGTTCATCTCTCCCCCTTGTCCGTGCGCGACGACTCCTCGGTCCGCGCCGCTCTGTCCGTCCCGCGCGGCGCTTCCGTCCGCGACGCCGCTGTGTCAGTCCGCGACGATCCGGTACGCGCCCGGTGTGTACTCCCGCTGCCGCACCACCCGGTACCAGCCCTTGGGCAGCGGGATCGGGGCGTGCTCCTCGTGCACCACCCGTCCGCCCGAGGGCAGTTCGAGCACCAGGGGACCGAACGGTCCCGGCTCGGCCACCAGTCGGCCGGGGCCCGGGACCGCGTGGGCGTGCCCGGTGACCTCACCGAGGGCCAGGACCAGCCGGCCCCTGGCGTCTCTCGGCTCTCCCGCCGCGCTCTTCACATGCTCGGGCACCGCGCTCTCCGCGACGGGCACGATCAGCACGTCTCCCTGCCGGTACATGGCTCTCCCCTCCGTGGTGGACACGCCTCGTGTCGACCACGCATTCGACGCTAGAGGAAGCCACTGACAACGGCCTTCCGCAGCCCCCGGCGCGCGGAGTTGTCGGTGCGGCTTGGTACAACTGCTCGCGTCAGCCGATCAACGCCGTCCGGTGTCTGGAGCACTCATGACCATTTCGGGATACATTCAGGAGTTTCACGGCCTGCCCGTGTTCCACTTCCCGGATCGTGACACCGCCGTCGAGCTGCCGGACGCGGCCTCCGTGGCCTGGCGCGTGTCCGGACCGACGTACTGCGACTCGGACGACGAGCAGTGGGAGCGGGTCTTCGCCCGTTTCCTCGCCGCCGTCGACACGACCCGGGTCCGCGCGCTGATCGTCGGCGGCTGGGACGAGGCGTACGACACGTCGTCCGCGGCGATCGTCGCCCGGCTCGTGGAGGTGGCCGACGACCGGCTCACCGGTCTGGAGGCGCTGTTCCTGGGGGACATGAGCTTCGAGGACTGCGAGATCTCGTGGATCCAGCAGTCCGACGTCTCGCCTCTGCTCGCCGCCTACCCCCGCCTGCGCGAGTTCGGTGTGCGCGGGGGCACGGAGCTCGGGTTCCCGGCGATCCGGCACACCGCGCTGACCACGCTCGTGGTGGAGTCGGGCGGTCTGGGCGCCGAGGTCGTGCGCGGCATCGCGGGAAGTGAGCTCCCCGCGCTGGAGAAGCTGGAGCTCTGGCTCGGCACGGACGAGTACGGCGGCGACTCCTCGGTCTCGGACCTGGAGCCGCTGCTCGCCGGCACCGGGTTCCCCGCTCTGCGCCATCTCGGGCTGCGCAACAGCGTGATCCAGGACGAGATCGCCGCCGCGGTGGCCGGCGCCCCCGTCGTCGCGCGGCTCGACAGCCTCGACCTGTCGATGGGCACGCTCACCGACGAGGGCGCCCAGGCGCTGCTCGTGGGCCAGCCGCTGACGCACCTCTCCCATCTCGACCTCTCGCGCCACTACCTGTCCGAGAAGATGAGCGAGCGGGTCGTCGACGCCCTCACCCCGTACGGGGTGACGGTCGACGTGGACGACGCGCAGGAGGCGGAGGACGACGGCGACGGCGAGATCTACCGGTACGTCGCGGTCGCCGAATGACGTACTCCCCGCCCCTCGGGCACCCGCACCCTGGGCAACCGGCCCTCGCGCACCCGCGCCTCGTCGTCGTCGGCAATCCGGCCAACCGCCGGGTCGCGTTCTTCCGCGACGCGGTGCGGGCGGCCGGTCTGCCCGAAGTGCGGGTCGAGCCCTGGCTCGACGTGCTGCGGGGCGGGGCGCGGTTCCATCCGGGTGAAACGGTGCGGCTGGAGTCGCCCGGCGAGGACGCGGACGTCGACCGGCTGCTGCGCGGCACGGACGACCCGACCCGGGTCGAGGGCACGGGCCGCTGGTACGAGGCGTTCACGGCGGCGACGGCAGGGCTGGCCCGGAGCGTGGGCGACGCCGGGGCGGTCCTCGTCGACGATCCCGCCGAGCCGGCGGTGCTGTTCGACAAGCGGCTCGCCCATGCCCGGCTGGTCGAGGCCGGGGTCCCGGTGCCCGATTCGCCGACCTCCGGGGCGGCCGCTCCTCCCGTACGGGACTGGGCGGACGTCCGCTCCCTGATGGCGGCGTCCGGGCTGCGCCGGGTGTTCGTGAAACTCGCCCATGGCTCGTCCGCCTCGGGGGTCCTGGCCGTGGAGACGAACACGGCCGGGCGCGTACAGGCCACGACCTCCGTGGAACGCTCCCCCGACGGACGCCTCTTCAACTCCCTCCGGGTGCGCCGCTACACGACGGAGCGCGAGGTCGCCGCGATCGTCGACGCGCTCGCACCCGACGGGCTGCACATCGAGCGCTGGCTGCCGAAGGCGGTGCAGGGTGGGCGCGCGGCCGATCTGCGGGTGGTGGTGATCGACGGGCGCGCGACCCACGCCGTCGTACGGACCAGCCGCTCGCCCATGACCAACCTCCATCTCGGCGGTACCCGGGGCGATCTGGGTGCCGTGCGGGCGGCGGTCTCGGCCGCGGGCGGCACGTGGTCGGACGCGCTCGGGGTGTGCGAGCGGGCCGCCGACGCCTTCCCCGGGATGCGGTGCGTCGGGGTCGATCTGCTGCCGGCCGTCGGCTGGCGGCGCTTCGCCGTCGGCGAGGTCAACGCCTTCGGTGATCTCCTCCCCGGACTGACCGGTCTGCCGGGCAGCGGCGCGGAGGGCCTGGATACGTACGCCGCCCAGGTCGCCGCGCTCCTCCGCGGAAGGCCCGCCCGCACCCCCGCCCCGGCCACCGACGGGCCCCGCACCCCCGCCGCCACAAGAACCACCGAAACCACCCGCACCACCCGCACCACCCGCACCACCCGCACCACAGGATCGAGCGCCACGTGAACCAGCAGCACCCACCCGACATGAACGAGATCGTGGGCAGCCACGATCTCCTCCTGGTCACGCTCGACACCCTCCGGTACGACGTGGCCGCCGAGCTGGCCGCCGCCGGCCGCATCCCGAACCTGGCCCGGCACCTCCCCGGCGGGCGCTGGGAGCGCCGGCACGCCCCCGGCAGCTTCACGTACGCCTCCCACCAGGCGATCTTCGCGGGCTTCCTGCCGACCCCCGCCGCCCAGGGCCCGCACCCCCGTCTCTTCGCGGCGCGGTTCGCGGGCAGCGAGAGCACCGCCGGGGGCACGTTCGTCCACGACACCCCCGATCTCGTCTCCGGCCTGGCCGAGGAGGGCTACCGCACCGTGTGCGTCGGCGGCGTCGGCTTCTTCAACGGGCAGGGCCCGCTCGGCTCCGTGCTCCCGGGCCTCTTCCAGGAGAGCCACTGGGAGCCCGGCTTCGGTGTCACCTCCCCGACCTCCTTCGCCTCCCAGGTGACCAGGGCAGAGGAGATCGTCGCCGGGCTCCCGCCCGAGCAGCGCCTCTTCCTGTTCCTCAACGTCTCCGCGCTGCACCAGCCGAACTGGTTCCATCTCCCCGGCGCGACCCGGGAGTCCGGCGACACCCGCGCCTCGCACGCGGCGGCACTGGAGTACGTCGACCGGCACATCGGCCGGCTCTTCGCCGCCATGAGCAGCCGCCGCCCCTGTTTCGCGATCCTCTGCTCCGACCACGGCACCGCGTACGGGGAGGACGGCTTCACCGGTCACCGACTCGGCCACGAGGTCGTCTGGACCGTCCCGTACGCCCACTTCTTCCTGGACGGCCCGGATCGGGGGACAGCCGCGTGAACGAAGCGACCGAGACCCCGCGCCCGTACGAGAGCTACGTCTACGCCTATCCGCACAAGACGGCCTATCGGCCGCTCCCCGACCCGGCGCCCTCCCTCGCGGCGCTCTGGCGGGACGAGCCGAAGGACGCGCTCTCGCTCTACGCCCACATACCGTTCTGCGAGGTCCGATGCGGCTTCTGCAATCTCTTCACCCGGATCGGCGCGCCCGACGAGCTGACGACGCGCTATCTCGACGCGCTCGACCGCCAGGCGACCGCCGTCCGTGAGGCGCTCGGCGACAGCGCGCCGGTCCGGTTCGCCACGGCCGCCTTCGGCGGCGGCACGCCGACCTTCCTCACCGCCGACGAGCTGGAGCGGCTCTGCGACATCGCCGAGAAGCGGATGGGGGCCGATCTGCGCGCCGTCCCCCTGTCCGTCGAGACCTCTCCCTCGACGGCGACCGCCGACCGGCTCGCGGTCCTGACCGACAGGGGCGCGACCCGGCTCAGCATCGGCGTGCAGAGCTTCGTGGAGGCCGAGGCGCGCGCCGCCGTACGGCCCCAGCGCCGCGCCGATGTCGAGGCCGCGCTCGCCCGGATCCGGGACACCGGCGTCCCCGTCCTCAACATCGATCTGATCTACGGCATCGACGGCCAGACCGAGGAGTCCTGGACCCGCTCCCTCGACGCGGCACTCGCCTGGGCACCCGAGGAGCTCTACCTCTATCCCCTCTACGTCCGTCCGCTCACCGGCCTCGGCCGGCTCTCCCCGAACGCCGACCGGGAGTGGGACGCGCAGCGGCTGCGCCTGTACCGCCACGGCCGGGACCATCTGCTCGCCCGGGGCTATGCCCAGGTGTCCATGCGGATGTTCCGGCGCACCGACGCCCCGCCGCAGGGCGCCGACGACTACGCCTGCCAGACGGACGGGATGATCGGCCTGGGCTGCGGGGCCCGCTCGTACACCTCCTCCCTGCACCACTCCTTCGACTACGCGGTCGACATGAGGGAGATCCGCTCGATCGTCGACGCCTACACCGAGACGGAGGACTTCACGCGGGCGCGGGTGGGCCGGTGGGTCGACGCGGACGAGGCGCGCCGCCGCCATCTGCTCCAGTCGCTCCTCCAGGCCCGGGGCATGGCCACGGCCGACTACGAGGAGCGGTTCGGCACCTCGCCGTTCGCCGACTTCCCGGCCGAGCTGCGTCGGTTCGAGGCGCTCGGCTGGCTGGATCAGACGGCCCCCGCCGGTCTGCTGCGGCTCTCCCCGGAGGGCCTGGCCCACTCGGACGCGCTCGGACCCGCCCTCTTCTCGCCGGCCGTGCGGGCGGCGATGGCCGCCTACGAGCCGAAGTAGGGGGACGGCATGGACCTGACGATCCTCTACCGCGGCCCGCTCTCCTCCTGCGACTACGACTGTCCCTACTGCCCCTTCGCCAAGCGCCGTGACAGCCGCGATCAGCTGCGCGCCGACCGGGCGGCGCTGGAGCGGTTCTCCTCATGGGCGGCGGCGCAGACCGGTGACCGGCTGAGGATCCTCTTCACCCCGTGGGGGGAGGGACTGGTCCGGTCCTGGTACCGGCGTACGCTCGTCGAGCTGTCCCGCCTTCCGCACATCGAGCGGGTGGCGATCCAGACCAATCTGAGCTGCCGTACGGAATGGCTGGCCGAGGCCGACCCGGGGACCCTCGCGCTCTGGTGCACGTACCACCCCGGGCAGACGCCGTACGACCGCTTCCTCGCCAAGTGCCGCGAGTTGACCGCCCGGGGCACGCGGTTCAGCGTCGGGATCGTCGGCCTGCCCGAGCACCGGGAGCACGCCGGGCGGCTGCGGGACGATCTCCCGCCCGAGGTCTATCTCTGGGTGAACGCGGCCGAGGGGCACACGTACACCGACGACGAGGCCGAGGGCTGGACGGCCCTCGACCCCCTCTTCCCGTACAGCCGCCGCCCGCACCCCTCAGCCGGTCTCCCCTGCCGGACCGGTGAGTCGGTGATCTCGGTGGACGGTGACGGGACCGTGCGCCGCTGTCACTTCGTGAAGGCCGAGCTGGGCAATCTGTACGACGGTTCGTACCGCGCCGCCCTGCGCCCGCGCGCCTGCCCGCTCTCTGTCTGCGACTGTCACATCGGCTACGTCCATCTGGAGACGCTGCCGCTGTACGACGTGTTCGCGGGCGGTGTCCTGGAGCGGATCCCGGCCCCGGCCGTGCTCAGAGGGGCATGAGGTCTCCGAGCGGCATGAGGTCGGGGCGCTTGGCCGCCACGTGGTCGCCGGAGCTCTCGCCCCGCAGCCGCCGGCCGATCCACGGCACGAGGTACTCCCTTGCCCAGTTGATGTCGTCGCGGCGCACCTCGAGCGTGCCGCGCGGCGGGAGCGGGGGCCAGGGCTGGTCCGGGTCGGCCGGTACGTCCATGCCGAGGACCTGGGCGGCGCGCAGCGCGACCCTGGTGTGGCCCTCGGGCGAGAGGTGCAGCCGGTCGCCGTCCCAGGCCCGCCTGTCCTGCACCGACTTGAGCGACCACAGGTCGAGGACGGGGCAGTCGTAGCGGTCGGCGATCGACCGGACATGGGCCGTGTACGTGGCGATCTTTCCGCGCAGATGCCGGAGGACGGGAACGTCGCGGGTGTCGAATCCGGTCGTCACCATCACCGTGCCGACGGCGGATGTCAGGTCGGCGACGGCGCGCTCGAAGCGCTCGGCGACGTCGTCGGGGTCGGTGCCGGGGCGGATGATGTCGTTTCCGCCCGCGCAGAAGGTCACCAGGTCGGGGGCGAGTTCCTTCGCCCTGGGGACCTGCTCCTCCACGATCTGGTCCAGGAGGCGGCCGCGTACGGCCAGGTTGGCGTAACGGAACGCGTCGTGCTCCGGCATTCGGTCGGCGAGCAGTACCGCGAAGCGGTCCGCCCAGCCCACGTACTTCCCGTCGGGCCCGGGATCTCCCACGCCTTCGGTGAAGCTGTCCCCGATCGCCGCGTACGACCCGAATACGTGCGTGTCTCTTGATCTCGAATCGTCTGCCACGGGAGCACATCTTTCCCTTATGGATGTGACCTACGCGACCGTAAGGAGGGGTTGACGCCGGGTGAGATACGCCACCGGTCAAGATTGCACCAAGCCGGAATACGCGCGGGGGCCCGGCACTTCCCAGTGCCGGGCCTCCGCGGGTGCTGCCGGTGCGTCAGATCACGTGCGTCAGATGCTGACGCCGTGCGAGCGCAGGTAGGCCAGCGGATCGATGTCCGAGCCGTAGCTCGGGCCGGTGCGGATCTCGAAGTGCAGGTGCGGACCGGTGGAGTTGCCGGTCGAACCGGAGAGGCCGATCTCCTGGCCGCCGGTGACGGTCTGGCCGGCGGAGACGCCCAGGGAGGAGAGGTGGGCGTACTGCGAGAACGTGCCGTCGGCGTGCTGGATGACGACCTCGTTGCCGTACGAACCGCTGTTGCCCGCGGAGTAGACGGTGCCCGCGCCGACGGCCTTGACCGAGGTGCCGGAGGAGGCGATGAAGTCGACACCGGTGTGGTAGCCGGAGGACCACATGGCGCCGGAGGCCCGGTACGGGGTGGAGATGCCGCCGCTGACCGGGGAGACCCAGCCGGAGGAGGCCTGCGCGGGAGCGGACGCCGCGGCGGCGGTGCCGGTGGTGTCACGCTCGGCCGAGCGCGAGGCGCGCTCGTCGGAGGACGACTTCTCGGCCTTCGGAGCCGCCTTCTTGGGCGCGGCCTTCGGAGCGGTCTTCGGAGCGGCCTTGGGCGCCGCCTTGGCGGTCGACTTGGCGCCGAGGGTGAGCTTCATGCCGGGCAGGATCAGCGACGGGTCCTCGCCGACGACCTGGCGGTTGTCCGCGTAGAGCTTCTTCCAGCCGCCCGCGAGGTGGTGATCGGCGGCGATCTTCGACAGGTAGTCGCCACGGACGACGGAGTACGTCTTCGTCTTGGCGGTCTTCTCCGCGGCCGGGGCCTTGGCGGGGGTCGCGGCGACGGCGGTGACGGCCTGCTGGGACGTGACGGACGGGGCGGCCTTGTCGGCGGCGTGGGCTCCGGTCGCGCCGAGCAGGGGCAGGGCGACGACGGCGCCACCCGTACCGGCGGCGACGAATCCACGCGTGAGCGGGTTGGCCTTGGGACGGCGGTGCTTACCCTTTGCGGGCATGGCGAATTCCTCTCCGTCGCCTGCGAGGTGAGCTGTCGGGTTCGAACTGGAGATGTCCGGCCGCATGTCACGCGGCTTCACCCCGAGCCGTCCGGAAACGACCGGATCGGCGTACTACCTGGGTCCCCCGCTCCTGCCGTACGTGGGTGGGTGCGGATACCGGACGGTGGCAGGATTCGGCGGGTCCGACCGGATTGAGCGTGACGCTAGACCAGCGGATCGGGGCGAACAAGCCGCCTCTTTTCATTCGCAATCGGGGGCGGGATATTCACGCCGGATTCCGGTCACCCTCCGTGGATGACGGAACCTCGATTCCCTTTTCCGGCCGGGGGATTGCGTAAGACGATCAGGCACGGTCCGTCACTTCTATGACGCTGCTCACGCGCCGAATCTCATCTCCCCTGCAACCAGGGCGCGTTATACCTAATGGTCCAATTCGGACAGAACACCCATTCCCATGCCCCGGGGGTGTGCGGCGGCTCCCCGACCCGGGATGATTGGCCCAGGAATCGATCAGCAGTCGATCCCGATCCGCCAACCTTCAGGAGCACTCGTGACGCAGCAGCTGCCGCAGGTCCCGTCGACCGAACCCGAGCTCACCGGGGTACGCAACTTCCGGGACGTGGGCGGACTGCCGACCGTGGACGGCGGTTCGGTGCGATTCGGCCGTCTCTTCCGCAGCGGCCACCTGGCGCACGCCACCGAGGAGGACGCGGCATTCCTCTCCACCCTCGGGCTCCATACGATCTTCGACTTCCGCAACGCGGCCGATGTCAAGATCGAGGGACCGGACGTCGAACTCCCCGGTGTACGGAATGTGAACATACCGCTCAACGATCCGGCCGACGGCAAGGAGTTCTGGAAGCTGGTCAGGAGCGGCGGGGTGGAGCAGCTCCGCGGCATCCTGGGTGACGGCAAGGCGGCGGCCCGAATGTCCGATTCATACCGGGAGATCATCGTCGAGCGGACGGCGGAGCACAGCCGCGTCCTGCACGCGCTGGCCGAGGACAGCGTCCCCGCGCTCATGCACTGCGCGGCCGGCAAGGACCGCGCGGGTCTGTCCATCGCCGTCTCGCTGCTCGCGGTGGGCGTGGAGCGGGAGGCGATCGAGGCCGACTACGTGAAGTCGAACGAGCCGCACCGCCGCTACAAGGTGCAGCGCAGCGCCACCACCGCGGAGGCCATGGCACCCGAGGTGATGGAGCTGCTCAGCCCGCTCTTCGACGCGCGGATCGCGTACCTGCGTGCCGCGTTCGAGACGATGGAGCAGACCTGGGGGACGGTCGAGCGCTACCTCACGGACGGCCTGAAGCTCGCTCCGGAGACGCGGGCGCGGCTGCGCGAGCGCCTCGTCGTCGAGGCGTGACCCCTCTCCTGTCCGCTACCGCTGCCCGCCGAGCATGAAGAGCAGGTAGAGGAAGCCGGCGAAGAGGTGCCCGGCCACCAGATAGGCGAAGAGCCGGAGCACCAGACCCTTGGGGAACTTCCCGGCCTCGCGCTCCTCGCCGGTGACCGGCGCGGACTTCTCGGACATATCGACCCCTTTCCAAGGGCTCAGCGCAGATGCGGGGCTCCGTCACCGAGGCACAGCTCGGCGGCGGGGCTCTGCATGAGCGTGTGGACGAAGAGCAGCTCGGCCCCGCCGCGGCCGACGGCGCCGATGCGGTGCGGGGTGAGCGAGTCGAAGTGCGCGCTGTCCCCGGGATCCAGGACGTGCACGGCGTCGCCGAGCGCGAGGCGCACCTGCCCGTCGAGGACGTGCAGCCACTCCTCCCCGGGATGGACGCGCACGATGTCGGCACGGGTGGCGTACGGGACGTGGACGCGGAGCGCCTGCAGAGCGCGACCGGGTCCGCCGGCCTGGCGGTAGGTCCAGCCGTCGGCCTCGACGGGCTCGGACCGGCCCGCCCGGACGATGGGATCGCGCTCGGGCGGAACCTCGCCCAGGAGCTCGGAGACCGTCGTACCGTAGATACGGGCGAGCGCCAGCAGCATCGGGAGCGAGGGCTGCCGGTGACCCGTCTCGAGCCGGGAGAGATGGGCCGGGGAGAGCCCGGCCCGCTGGGCGGCGACCTCCAGGGTCAGCCCGCGGCGCCTGCGCAGGGCGCGCAGCTGCGGGGCGACGTGCTGCGCGTCCGGAGGGGCGGCGGACGCCTCGGGCAGGGCGTCGGACGCGTCCGGTGCGGCGGGGTCCGCGGACTGCTTCCCGGAGAGGTGTGCCATGCCTCCATTCCGCCAGGAACTTTCCTCTGAGGCAACTTTCTTGCCCCAGAGGCAAAGGCCCGTGTCGCGCAATGGTCAGCGCTGGGCCACCGCCTGCTTGACCAGCGTCTTTCCGAAGTCCCACATCAGCCCGCCGCCCGCGTGGGCGTCGTCCATCACGGCCGTGAACGCGGTCACGAAGCGGTCCACGTCCGCCTCGTCGATGATCAGCGGCGGAATCAGCTTGATCACCTCCATGTGGTCCCCCGACACCTGGGTCAGGATCCGGTGGCGCTGGAGCAGCGGCACGACGACCATCTGCGCGAAGAGGCCCTTGCGGGCGGTCTGCAGCATCGTCCACCGGCTGCGCAGTCCGAGCGAGGAGGGCCGCCCGAACTCGATCCCGATCATCAGGCCGCGCCCGCGGATCTCGTGCAGCAGCTCATAGCGCGGCACCAGCTCCCTGAGTCGCGAGGAGAGCAGCTCGCCGATCCGGCGTGCGTGCGCCACCGTCCCCTCGTTCTCCATGACCGACAGCACGGCGAGCCCGGCGGCCATGGCCTGAGCGTTCGACCCGAAGCTGGCGGAGTGGACGAGGACGCGGTCCATGGACGAGTAGACCTTCTTGAAGATCCAGTCCTTGCCGAGCGTCGCGCCGACCGGCACGTAGCCGCCGGAGAGCGCCTTGGCGACGCAGAGCAGATCCGGTTCGACGCCGTCCTCGTGCTGGTACGCGTAGAAGTCCCCGGTCCTGCCGAGCCCGGTCTGCACCTCGTCGGCGATCAGCAGCGCCCCGTGCCGGTGCAGCAGCTCCTGGGCGGCGCGCAGGAAGCCGGGCGGGGCCTCGTGCACCCCCTTGCCCTGGATGGGTTCGACGACGAACCCGGCGACGTCACCCTTGCGCAGCTCGCGCTCCAGGGCGTCGAGGTCGCCGAGCCCGATCGCGGTGTCGGGCAGCAGCGGGGCGAAGCCGTCCCGGAAGCCCTTCTCGCCGTTGACCGAGAGGGAGCCGGTGGTCAGACCGTGGAAGGCGTGGGAGCAGTAGAGGATCCTGGGCTTCCCGGTGGCGTACCGGGCGAACTTCAGCGCGGTCTCCACCGCCTCCGTACCGCTGTTGCCGAAGAAGACGCGGTCGAGGTGCGGGCTGTGGGCGAGCAGCTTCTCGGCGAGCAGCCCGGGCAGCGGCTGGCAGTCGAAGCGGGTGAGGTCGGCGAGCGAGGCGTCCAGGACGTCGTGGAGGGCCTTGCGGACGACAGGGTGGTGCCGCCCGAGGCCCATGACGCCGAAGCCGGCCAGCATGTCGAGATGGTCGCCGCCGTCGGCGTCCCAGAAGTGGGCGCCCTCGGCCCGTACGTAGACCTTGTCGAAGCCGATGGTGTGCAGCATGCGCGGGAGCTGGTGGTTGAGGTACCGGGTGTGCAGCTCGTAGCGCTCCGCGCCGCGTTCGGCGAGCAGTGCCGAGAGGTCGAACTCCTTGCTCATCGCCCCTTCTTCCGGGTCAGTGCGGCGCTGATCCGCCCGGCGATCTCCACCGGGGTCAGGCCGAGGTCGGCGAGTAGCTCACCGCGCTTGGCGTGGCCGAGGAACTGCTCGGGGATCCCGAAGGTCCGCAGCGGGACGTCGACGCCGGCGTCGCGCAGGGCCTGGCCGACGGCCGCGCCGACGCCGCCGGTGCGGATGCCGTCCTCGACGACGGCGACCAGGCGGTGGCGCTCGGCGAGCGGGGCCAGGGCGTCGTCGACGGGTTTGACCCAGCGCGGATCGACGACGGTGCAGTGGATGCCGCGTCCGGCGAGCAGATCGGCGGCCTGGAGGCAGACGTCGGCCATGACACCGACGGCGACGAGGAGCACCTCCGCGCCCGGCCCCGAGGGCTCCAGCAGGACGTCCATCCCGCCGATCCGCCCGACCGCCGGGACCGGCTCCCCCACCGTCTCCTTGGGGAAGCGCAGCAGGGTCGGGGCGTCGTCGACGTCGACGGCCTCGCGCAGCTGGGCGCGGAGCTGCTCGGCGTCGCGTGGGACGGCGATCCGGAGGCCCGGCACGACCTGGAGGACGGAGAGGTCCCACATGCCGTTGTGCGAGGCGCCGTCGGTGCCGGTGACGCCGGCCCGGTCCAGGACGAAGGTGACCCCGCACCTGTGCAGGGCGACGTCCATGAGCAGCTGGTCGAAGGCCCGGTTGAGGAAGGTCGCGTACACCGCCACGACGGGGTGGAGACCGCCGGTGGCCAGGCCCGCGGCGGAGACGACGGCGTGCTGCTCCGCGATCCCCACGTCCCAGACCCGGTCGGGGAACCGCTCGGCGAACTTCGTCAGGCCGACGGGGTGGAGCATGGCGGCGGTGATCGCCACGACGTCCGGGCGCTCGGCCCCGAGCTCGGCGACGGCCTCCCCGAAGACGGAGGTCCAGGAGGGTCCGGCCGACGGGGCGAGGGGTGCGCAGGTGAGCGGGTCCATGGCGCCGACGGCGTGGAAGCGGTCCGCCTCGTCCTCCAGGGCGGGACGGTAGCCGCGGCCCTTCTCCGTCAGGCAGTGGACCAGGACGGGACCGTGGAAGCGCTGGGCGCGGCGCAGCGCGGACTCGACAGCGCCGATGTCGTGGCCGTCGACGGGACCGACGTACTTCAGGCCCAGGTCCTCGAAGAGCCCCTGGGGCGCGAACGTGTCCTTGAACCCCTTCTTCGCGCCGTGCAGCGACCCGTAGAGCGGCTGCCCGATCACGGGTGTGTGCTGGAGGACGTCCTTGCCCCAGGCGAGGACGCGCTCGTAGCCGTCGGTGGTCCGCAGGGCGGCGAGGTGCTGGGCGAGGCCGCCGATCGTCGGGGCGTACGAACGCTCGTTGTCGTTGACGACGATGATCAGGGGCCGGTCGCGGGCGGCGGCGATGTTGTTGAGCGCCTCCCAGGCCATACCGCCGGTCAGGGCGCCGTCACCGATGACGGCGACGACGTGGTCGAGGCGGCCGGACACCTCGTTCGCCTTGGCCAGTCCGTCGGCCCAGCCGAGGACGGTCGAGGCGTGCGAGTTCTCGATGACGTCGTGCTCGGACTCCTCGCGGGAGGGATAGCCGGAGAGTCCGCCCTTGCTGCGCAGCTTGGAGAAGTCCTGGCGGCCGGTGAGGAGTTTGTGCACATAGCTCTGGTGCCCGGTGTCCCAGAGGATGCGGTCGTCGGGCGAGTCGAAGACCCGGTGCAGCGCGATGGTCAGCTCCACCACGCCGAGGTTGGGTCCCAGATGGCCACCCGTCCTGGCGACGGCGTGGATCAGGAACTGCCGGATCTCCGCGGCCAGTGCGTCGAGCTCCGCGCCGCTCAGCGGCCGGAGGTCGCGCGGCCCCCGGATGTTCTCCAGAATCGTCATGCTCGGCCCCCTTTCGTCGTTCGGCCGTACGTCCTCGGCCGTGCACCCGGGGCCGTACGCCCGGGCCGGAGACCCGGGGTCGTACGTCCTCGGCCGTGCGGGAGGCCCGCGCCCCGTGGCGTCGCGGGACCTCCCGTGCCCGTCACGTCATCCGCGGTTGCCGGAGACGGTCTCGCGGGCCGCTCTCAGGGACTCCTTCAGCGAGCCCATGGTGGCGAGGACGGCGGTCGGCTCGTAGCCGCAGTGCGCCATGCAGTTGGCGCAGCGCGGGTCCTTGCCCCGGCCGTACTTCTCCCAGTCGGTCTCCTCGATCAGCTCCTGGTACGTGGGGACGTAGCCGTCGCTCATCAGGTAGCAGGGGCGCTGCCAGCCGAAGAGCGAGTAGTTCGGGATCGCCCACGCCGTGCAGGGGAAGTCGGCCTTGCCCTCGAGGAAGTCCAGGAAGAGCGGGGAGTGGTTGAGCCGCCACCGGCCCCGGTTACCGCCGGCGAAGGCCTTCTTGAAGAGCTCCCGGGTCTGCTCGACACCGAGGAAGTGCTCCTGGTCCGGGGCCTTCTCGTAGGCGTAGGCGGGCGAGATCATCATCTCGTCGACCTGGAGGTCGTCGTTGAGGTAGTTGAGCACCTCGATGATGGTCTGCGGGGTGTCGGTGTTGAAGAAGGTCGAGTTGGTGGTGACCCGGAAGCCGCGCCGCTTGGCCTCCTTGATCGCCGCCACCGCCTCGTCGAACACGCCCTCCTTGGCGACGGATTCGTCGTGGCGCTCGCGCAGACCGTCGATGTGCACGGCGAAGGCGAAGTAGCGGGAGGGAGTGAAGTTCTCGAGCTTCTTACGCAGCAGCATCGCGTTGGTGCAGAGGAAGACGTACTTCTTCTTCGCCACCAACTGGCGCACGATCTCGTCGATCTGAGGGTGCATCAAGGGCTCGCCGCCCGCGATGGAGACCATCGGCGCCCCGGACTCCAGGACGGCGCCGACGGCCTGGGCGACCGGCATCCGCTGCTTGAGCACACCGGCCGGGTGCTGGATCTTTCCGCAGCCCTCGCACTTGAGGTTGCAGGCGAACAGGGGCTCCAGTTCGACGATGAGCGGGAACTTGTCCCGCTTGCGGAGCTTCTGTTCGATGAGATAGGTCCCGACCCGGATGGACTGACGGAGCGGCATGGCCATAACTCGCTCACCTCCTGGGGAGCAGCAAAGAACGGTGCCATTCGAAGAATGCGGGAAGGACGGCACGAAGAACACGGAAAGCAGATATTCCACCGCGTACCGTGCCGATCCGGACCAGTTCATGTTCTGGAGCGTCCACGACCACCCGTACGGCCGCAACCGGACGGGGCCCGGCGTCCAGCGCCGTGTGGAGGGTGGCAGCGGACTCCATGTCCACCGCGATGGCGCCGGTGGCCCGCAGCTCGGACCGCTCGTGGCCGCGCACGATGTGGTCGGAGCCTGCCAGCGGGCCGGTGTGGACGGTCCGCCCGGGCAGCGCCCGGGTCAGGGCCTTCACCAGGAGCTCTGTCCCGGTACAGGGCGTGGTGCCCCCGCCCGCGGCGCTCCCGGCGCTACCTGGCCTGGCGCCGTCGGGTCCTCCCGGCGCGCCCCGCGTCTCGTCGGCGACGATCAGGTCCCCGGGGTGCATTCCGGGAGCCAGCCCGGCGCAGAAGCCCGCCGCGATGACGACGGCGTCCCGCCAGGGCTCCTGGCCCAGCACACGGGCCACGGTCCTGCGGGCGTGGCCCGGGCCCATGCCCGTACGGACGACGGTGAACGCGCCGGGCGCGCCTGCGCGCTCGCCGCTGCGCAGGGCGAGCTGCTCGATGCCGAGCGCGCAGGCGATCAGCAGCGGCGCGGAGGAGCCGGCCGAGGGCCCCGGCTCTTCGCCCATCAGCCCTCCTTGGAGACAGCCGGTTCGCCGTTCACGTAGCGGCCGAGCGCCGTGAGCGGGAACACCTGCCGGTAGAGGTGGTAGTTGATGGAGAAGTCCCAGGGGAAGCCGGTCCCGGTGAAGTACGGCTCGTCCCAGGAGCCGTCCGGGCGCTGCGTCCCGGCGAGCCAGGCGACCCCCCGCTCCACGGCCTTGGAGTCACGTACGCCGGCGGCGAGCAGGGCGAGCAGCGCCCAGGCGGTCTGCGACGCGGTCGATGCGCCGTGCCCGATCCAGGCCTGCTCCTTGTACGAGCGCAGGTCCTCGCCCCAGCCGCCGTCCTCGTTCTGTACGGACTCCAGCCAGGCGACGGCCCGGCGGATCGCGGGGTGGGAGCGGGGCAGCCCGGCGGCGGTGAGCGCCGGGACCACCGAGCCCGTGCCGTACACGTAGTTGACCCCCCAGCGTCCGAACCAGGCTCCGTTCGGCTCCTGTTCGGCGAGCAGCCACTCGACTCCCCTTCGGGTACGAGGGTGCTGGGCCTTGCCCTCGTGCGCGAGCATCTCCACCACATGGGCGGTGACGTCGGCCGAGGGCGGGTCGATGACCTCGCCGAAGTCGCAGAACGGCAGCCGGTTGGGGAAGGCGCTGGTGTTGTCGGCGTCGAAGGCGGCCCACGCGCCGTTCCTCGACTGCATGCCGAGGGTCCAGCGCGCGCCCCGGGCGATGGCCGACTCGACCCGGCTGGGGTCGGGGTGCCGGACGCGGCGGAGGGCGAGGATGACCTCGGCGGTGTCGTCGATGTCCGGGTAGTTGTCGTTGTGGAACTCGAACGCCCAGCCGCCCGGGGGCAGTCCGGGCCGGCGGACGGCCCAGTCGCCGGGCCGGACGATCTCCTCGCCGAGCATCCAGTCGGCGGCCCGCACGAGGGCCGGGTGGTCGGCCGGGAGGCCCGCGTCGGCGAGGGCGATGGTGGCCAGACAGGTGTCCCAGACGGGCGACTGGCAGGCCTCGATCATGCGCGCGCCGTCCTCGCGCCACACGGCGAAGCGGTCGAGGGACTCCAGGCCGGCCCGCATGACCGGGTGGCCCAGGTCGTAGCCCAGGAGGTGCAGGGCGATCACCGAATAGACCGCGGGAGGCTGGATCCCGCCCCAGCAGCCGTCGTTCTCCTGCCGCTCGACGATCCAGCGGGCGGCCACGTTCATGGCGGCCTTGCGCAGCTTGCGCGGCGCGACCTTGTGGTACAGGTGCAGCGCCTTGTCGAGCCGCTGGAAGACACCGTCCCAACTCGCCACCGGCGCGGAGGGCTTGGCCGGGTTCGGGTGGGCCGGGTCGGTGTGCAGTTCGTCCAGCGGGAAGGGCGCGGGCCGTACCGGCCGCTTGGCGGAGACGACGGTGAGCGGCACGATGGTCTGCCGGGCCCAGCAGCCGAAGTCGTAGATGTTGAGCGGGAACCACTTCGGCAGGAAGATCAGCTCGGGTGGCAGCTCGGGCAGGTCGTCCCACTTCCACCAGCCGAAGAGGGCGAGCCAGATCCGGGTGAAGACCCGGGAGGCTGCGATCCCGCCCCGCTCGCGGACCCACGCGGCGGCGCGGGCCATGTGGGGGGCCTCGGGCAGGTCCCCGGCGAGGCGCAGCGCCACGTACGCCTCGATGGTGGCGGAGAGCTCGCCGGGTCCGCCGTAGAAGGTGGCCCAGGCGCCGTCCTCGCGCTGCTCGCCGCGGATGAACAGGGCGGCGGCCCGGGTGGTCTCCGCGTCCAGGATGCCGAGGAACTGGCGCAGAAGGAGGTCCTCGGCGTCCATGGTGACGTTGGTCTCCAGGTCGCCCTTCCACCATCCTTCGGCGTCCTGGAGGCCGAGGAGATGGTCGATGGAGCGTTCCGCGGCCCGTTTCGCGGCCTCGTCGAGGCCGGTCGCCGGCGCGGTGGTGGTGGTGTCGCAGGCCGCGGCTGCCCGGGGGCCCACGGCCCCGGCGCTTCCGTCGGTCGTCGCTGTCATGGCTTCCCCTTCGTGCAGTCGAATACTTCTGCTTCTTCGGGTCTGCCGTCGGCCGATGCCCGGTGGCACCGGCCGGCGACTGCGCACTCATATCAGGGTGATGGTGATCATCTCTTCCGTACGACGACGAAGTCGGCGAGCGCGGTGAGCTGGGCCCGGACGCGCTCGGGCATGTCCACCTCGTGCAGGGCCCGGATGGCGATGGTGTGCTGGCGGCGGGCCTCCTCGGAGGTCCACTCGCGCCCGCCGGCCTCCTCGATCAGGGCCGCGCGGGTGGCGAACTCCTCCTCGGAGAAGGAGTCGAAGTCGCTGCTCTTGGCGTCGGCGGCGAGCAGTTCACCGAGCCGCTCGGAGGCCGGGCCACCGGCCGCGAGGGCGGCGACGACGGGCAGGGACTTCTTGCGCTGGCGCAGGTCGCTCCAGGTCTGCTTGCCGGTGGCCTCCGGGTCGCCCCAGATGCCGAGCAGGTCGTCGACGGCCTGGAAGGCGAGGCCGAGGTGGTAGCCGTACTCCTCCAGCTTGTCGGCCGTGCGGTCGTCGGCGCCGCCGAGGACCGCCCCGATGGAGACGGCGCAGGCGAGCAGGGCGCCGGTCTTGTTGCCCTCCATCTCCAGGCACTCCTCGACGGTGACCCGCTCGCGGTGCTCGTAGGAGATGTCCTGGGCCTGTCCGTCGATGAGCTTGCGGGAGGCGGTGGTCAGCCGGCGGGTGGCGCGGCCGGCCTCGACGGTGCCGAGTTCGAGCAGCAGCTCGTTGGCGAGCGCGAAGAGCGCGTCGCCGACGAGGATCGCCTGCGCGGGGCCGTGCACCTTCCAGACGGTGTCGCGGTGGCGCCGCTGCTCGTCGCCGTCCATCAGGTCGTCGTGCAGCAGCGAGAAGTTGTGGACCAGCTCCACGGCGACGGCGCCGGGGACGCCGACCTCGGGGGCGACGCCCGCGGCCTCGGCCGAGAGCAGCGCGAGGGCGGGCCTGACGGCCTTGCCGCTGTCCCCCTCGGTGGGGTTGCCCTGCGCGTCGATCCAGCCGAAGTGGTAGGCGGCCACGGTGTCCATGGGCGGGGCGAGCCGGTCGACGGCCGCCCGCAGGACGGGGGTGGACAGGGTCCGCCCGCGCTCCAGCAGAGCGGTGACGTCGGCGGTGTCGACGGCCGGGTTCACCGGGGGCACAGTCGGCACGGTCTCTCCTCTTGTTCCAGTACTCACACTCATGCCGCCTCCTGCAGCGGATGTTCATGGCGGCGGCCGAGGGCGGAGAGCACGGCGCCTGCGGCGCTGAAACCGCTGCGGACGGCACCCTCCATGGTCGCGGGCCAGCCGGTGGCGGTCCAAGCGCCGGCCAGGTACAGGCCGGGGGCGTGGGTGCGGGCGGCGGGGCGGAGCCGGCCGACGCCCGGAGTGGGGGCGAACGTCGCTGTCCGCTCCCGGGTGACGAAGAAGTCCCGGATCCCGGCGCCGCGTGCGGCGGGCAGCAGGCGCTCGAGCTCGGGGAGGTAGCGCTCGCGCAGCTCGGCGACGGGCGTGTCGATCTCGTCCTGGGCGGCGGACTGGGAGACGGCCAGGTACTGTCCGGCGCCCTTGAGACCGGAGGAGTCGGTGCGGTCGAAGACCCACTGCACCGGGGAGCCGAGCGCGGTGAAGAAGGGCTGCTTGAGCACCTTGCGGTCGTAGACGACGTGCACGTTGAGGATGGGCGCGGTGCCGATGTCGAGAAGCCGGTCGGGGTCGTCGATGGCGCCCTCGGGGATCAGCTCGTGGGTCTCGCGCTGCGGCACGGCGAGGACGACGGCGTCGGCCTCGAGCGTCTCCCCCGGCACCTCGACGCTCCATCGGCCGTCCACGGTACGGGTGATCCGCTCGGCCTTGGTCCGCAGCACGGTCCGTACGCCGAGGGAGTCGAGGGCCTTGCGCGCGAGGGTGTCGTGGAGCTCGCCGAGGGGGACGTGCGCCCAGCCGATGTCGGCGGCGCCCGGGTCGGAGAGCAGGCCGGTCTTGAAGACCATGGCGGCCAGACCCATGGAGGCGTACGGCGCGGTGGCGTTGAGGGTGGCGACGCCGACCAGGTCCCACAGGGCCTCGACCGCGCGGGGGGACTGGCCGTGGCGGCCGAGCCAGGTGGCGAAGTCGATGCCGTCGAGGGCGGGGTCGGCGGGGTCCAGCCTCTTGAGCGCGAGTGCGGCGCGGCCGACGCTCGCCCGCTCGGCGAGCGAGAGGTGGGGATAGGTCGCCAGGCTCTGCGCGAGGTGCAGAGGTACGGGCAGGTTGGCGCGCCGCAGCCGTCCGAGGCGGGGGCCGCGGGGGTGGGCGACGTCGAGGACGGGCACGTCGAGCCGGTCCTGGAGGGGCGCGAGGTGGGCGCCTTCGACGCGGTCGAGGAACCACCGGTAGGCGGTGCAGCAGCGCAGGTAGACGTGCTGCCCGTTGTCGACGGTGAGTTCGCCGCGCCGGAAGGAGAAGGCGAGTCCGCCGAGCCGTGGCCGGCCTTCGAGGAGTGTGACGCGCAGTCCGGCGTCGGCCAGTTGGAGCGCGGCGGTGATCCCGGCGAGTCCGCCGCCGATGACGACGGCGGTCGCGCCGGCACCGGCCGCGCGGTGCGGGGTGATGCCGTCGGTGGTCACGAGGCCTCCCCTCGGATGGTCGCAGTCAGGGACGCCGCGAGGCGCCGCCGGGTTGCCCGGTGCCCGGGATCGTACGCGCGCATCAGGCGCGCCTCCTGACGACCCGTCGGGAGATGTGCCGGGTGTCGAGTCCGGAGAGGCCGCGCACGGCGACGTACGCCTTCTCGCGGCCGGGCAGCGACACGCGACCGCGCAGCACCGCCTCCGGGTCGCGCTCGATCCGGTCGAGGAGGCGGCGGTAGATCCCGGCCATCGCGGCGACGCAGGCGCCGCTGCGCCGGTCGAGCATGGGCAGGAGCCGGTACCCCTCGGCGAACAGGGCGCGGGCGCGGCGGACTTCGAAGTGGACGAGGCCGGTGAAGTCGGCGCCGGCGGGCGAGGTCCGGCTCGCGAACCCCTCGCCGCAGCCGAACTTGGCGAGGTCGTCGGCGGGCAGGTAGGTGCGTCCGTTGCCGGCGTCCTCGCGTACGTCCCGGAGGATGTTGGTGAGCTGGAGGGCGAGCCCGAGCGTGTCGGCGTACTCGGGGGCGCGTTCGACGCCCTGCGCGCCCGGCTGGGTGCCGAAGACGCCGAGCGAGAGCCGCCCGATGGCGCCCGCGACGCAGCGGCAGTAGACCTTGAGGTCGTCCCAGGTCTCGTAGGTCTCGCCGCGTACGTCCATCAGCACGCCGTCGATGAGCTCGTCGAGCCCGCCGAGCGGGATCGGGAAGCGCCGGGAGGCGTCGGCGAGGGCCACGGCGACGGGATCGGTGTCGTCCTCGTCGACCCCGCCCTGCCGGATCCGGTCGAGGAGCCCACGGGTCGCTTCGAGCCGGTCCCGCTTGGCCTCGGGGGCGAGCGTGCCGTCGCCGATGTCGTCGACGCGCCGTGAGAACGCGTACAGCGCGGACATGGCCTGTCGCTTCTCGGTCGGCAGGAGCCGGATCCCGTAGGCGAAGTTGCGGGCCTGCTGTCCGGTGACGGCCTCGCAGTAGCTGTACGCGGCCTGTACCGGCGCGGACGTCTCCGTCTGTTCCTCCACGGTCCGGCTCACCCCTCTCTCCGCGCTCTGAGCAAAATCGATCCCGCTTCACGCAACAGACTCGGCTTGGTGGGCCTGGGCGACCCCGCCAGGACGTCGAACCCGCCTCCGGCGGCGGCGACGGCGTCGAGCGCCGCGAGTCCACCGGCCGTGAAGCCGGCCAGCAGCAGCCGCAGCCTGCCGTGCACGCTGCCCACCAGCGGGACGCCGTCGTCGAGCAGGGCGCGGGCGCGCGCCGCCTCGAAGGCGATCAGGGCGCGTACGGACGCGTTCGCGCTCGGCCGGGCGAGGTCGTCCTCGGTGACGTGGAAGCGCTTCATGTCCTCGGCGGGCAGGTAGATCCGGTCGCGGCCGAGGTCCTCGGCGACGTCCTGGAGGTGTTCGACGATCTGCAGGGCGGTGCAGACGGCGTCGGAGCGGCGGATGCGCTCGGGGGTGGCGGTTCCGGTGATCCCGAGGACGAGCCGTCCGACGGGGTTCGCGGAGAGTTCGCAGTACGCCACGAGGTCGTCGTAGGTCTCGTAGCGGCGCACGACCTGGTCCTGGCGGTTGGCCTCGATCAGGCCGAGGAACGGCTCGGCGGTGAGGGCGCGGTCCCGCACGGTGGGCTGGAGGGCGCGGAGCAGGGGGTGGCGCGGGGTGCCGTCGAAGACCCGCAGGAGGTCGGCCTCGAAGGCGTCGAGCAGGACGAGCCGGTCCTCGGCCCGTTCGGGGGCGACGCCGAGGTGGCGGGCGTCGGCTCCGCCGGGGGCGAGGTCGCCGTCGCCGATGTCGTCGACGAGCCGGGCGTAGCCGTAGACGGCCATGAGGTCATCGCGCCAGGCGCGCGGCAGGAAGAAGGGCGCCACGGGGAAGTTCTCGTCCGCGGCCTTGTCGAGCGTGGCGCGGGAGGAGGCGTCGGGGCGTACCTGTCGGGTCGGCGTCACTGGCCGCTGCCCGACGCGGGGACGGCGACACCCTCGTGGAGCTGGAGATTTCGCGTCATGGCCGTCATATCTCCTGTTCTACACTGCCGATCCAATCCATCCTATTTCGGACACGCCACCGGTCCTCCCCGGGGGGCTCACCGCATGACGGCCGGGATGCCTAGGGGTTATCGCCCCACTTGCCACGAATCAGCACCGGTACAGCTTACGTTGTACAACGCCGAGCGCCTCGTCGGGGTGCCGGGCCCCGGGCGAAAACATCACCGGCCATGTCAACCCCCTTGCAGGGAGCGGTGGTTCACATCCTGTCGGCCGTCAGTCGGCGCGGGCGCCGGAGACCATCAGGGCGAGGGTGGACTCGACGACGTCGGCGCGGCGCTGCTCCGGGAGGCGGCCGAGCGGGCCGTCGAGCAGCAGGAGTGACAGTCCGTGCACGGCCGACCACGCGGCGGCCTCGGCGGCCGGACGGGCGCGGCGCGGGCTGCGGCCCGCCCCGGCCAGGGCGTTCAGGGCCTCCGTGAGCAGGGCGAACGCGCGGATCTCGGGTTCGGGTTCGGCCGGGCGGCCGGGGGGCGCCCAGGCGTCGCCACAGGCCGCGCGCGGGGTGCAGAAGGCCGCCCGGTAGAGGCCGGGCTGGTCCACGGCGAAGCCGACGTAGCCGCGGCCGAGGGCGGCGAGGCGGAGCTCCGCGGCAACAGTGGGGTCGTCGGCGCCCGGGACTCGGGCGGCGGCACGCTCCATGGACTCGGCGAGCGCCCGCTGGGCATGGATCTTGACGGCTCCGAGCAGCTCGCCCCGGCCCTCGAAGTGCCGATAGGCGGCGGTGGGCGAGACGCCGACCCTGCGGGCCGCCTCGCGCAGCACGACGCGCTCGGGACCGCCCTCGGTGGCGAGGTCGACGGCGGCGCAGATCAGCGCGTTGCGCAGATCGCCGTGGTGGTAGGACTTTCCCCCCGAGATCGCTGCCATGCGCTCATCCTGCCCGATGTTGACCGCATGAACATTCCAGGTGGGGGGCCGGGGCCCGGCCCGGGGCATACGAGGGCCCCCACCGGGACCGGCGGGGGCCTTCGTATGCGGTTCGGGTGCTACCTCGCGGTCTCGCGCTCGTACGCCCGCAGGACTTCCTCGGTGGGGCCGTCCATGAGGAGCTCGCCCTTCTCCAGCCACAGGACCCGGTCGCAGGTGTCCCTGATCGACTTGTTGCTGTGGCTGACCAGGAAGACCGTGCCGGCCTCCTTGCGGAGCTCCCGGATGCGCTGCTCGGAGCGGATCTGGAACTTGCGGTCACCGGTCGCGAGCGCCTCGTCGATCATGAGGACGTCGTGGTTCTTGGCGGCCGCGATGGCGAAGCGGAGCCGGGCACCCATGCCGGAGGAGTACGTCCGCATGGGCAGGCTGATGAAGTCGCCCTTCTCGTTGATGCCCGAGAAGTCGACGATCCCCTGGTAGCGCTCGCGGATCTCTTCCCTGCTCATTCCCATGGCAAGGCCGCCGAGTATCACGTTGCGCTCGCCGGTCAGGTCGTTCATGAGCGCCGCGTTGACGCCGAGGAGCGAGGGCTGACCGTCGGTGAACACCTTGCCGCTCTCGGTGGGGAGCAGGCCGGCGATGGCGCGCAGCAGGGTCGACTTGCCGGATCCGTTGCTGCCGATGAGACCGATGGCCTCGCCGCGGTACGCGGTGAAGGTGACGCCGCGCACCGCGTGCACCTTGCGGACGCCGCGGGTGACCTCGGCCTTGCCGCGGCCGAGCATCCGGCTGAGGGCCGCGGTGGCGCTGCCCTTGCCGCCGCCACCGGTGTTGACCCGGTAGACGATGTGGACGTCGTCGGCGATGACGGTGGGAACGCGTCCCAGGGTGGGGTCAGCCACGGCCGTACCTCTCCTCGGCCTTCCAGAAGTAGACGAAGCCGCCGATGCCGATCGCCAGGGCCCAGCCGAGGGCGGTCGCCCAGACGTGCGAGGGCAGGTTCTCGGAGCCGTAACCGTCGATCAGCGCGAAGCGGATCAGGTCCATGTAGACGGCGGCGGGGTTGTACATGAGCACGTCGGCGATCCAGGCCGGCTTGTCCGCGAGCATCACCGGGATCGAGAACATCACGCCGGACGCGTACATCCACGTGCGCATGACGAACGGCATGAGCTGGGCGAGGTCGGGGGTCTTGGAGCCCATCCTCGCCATGATCATGGCCAGACCGATGTTGAACACGAACTGCAGGAACAGCGCGGGGATCAGCAGCAGCCAGCTCAGCGAGGGGTAGCTGCCGAAGGCGATCGCGACCGCGGCCAGCACGATCATCGAGAAGAGCAGCTGCTGGAGCTGCTGGAGCGCGAACGAGATGGGCAGCGAGGCGCGCGGGAAGTGCAGGGCCCGGACGAGTCCGAGGTTGCCCGCGATCGCCCGTACGCCCGCCATGACCGAGCTCTGCGTGAAGGTGAACACGAAGATGCCGGTCACCAGGAAGGGGATGTAGACCTTGGTCTCCATGCCCCGGCCGGCATCCAGGATCAGGCCGAAGATCAGGAAGTAGACCAGCGCGTTGAGCAGCGGGGTCGCGACCTGCCAGAGCTGGCCGAGCTTCGCCTGGCTGTACTGCGCCGTCAGCTTCGCCGAGGAGAAGGCGAGGATGAAGTGGCGCCGTCCCCAGAGCTGGCGGATGTACTCGAAGAACCCGGGCCGGGCGCCGCTGACCGACAGACCGTATTTCGCGGCCAGCTCGGCCGGGGACAGGCCGTCGTCGGCGGATGGCGGGGCGCTGGTCGCGACCGCACCGTCGTGGGTTGTGTCACTCACAGGTCGAAACTTTCGTATTCGGATGCGCGGCAGATCGGGCACCACGTGTCAGACGACGGGCGGGCGTCCCAGTCGGGTCAGCCGCCACACCGTACGCCATTTCATGGGCCGACGCGGTCCGCAGGGGGCGGCCCAGCCTTCCCGGAAACCGCCGATCCACGCCTTGAGGGCGGGGCCGGAGGGGCGCCGCGCGAGGGTCAGCAGCAGCCAGACACCGAGGTAGACCGGAACGAGCAGAGCGGGGAGGTTGCGCCGGGCCAGCCATACCCGGTTGCGGGCCACGTTGTAGTGGTACGTCGCGTGCCGGGACGGTGGCGTGGTGGGGTGGAGCAGCACCATGTCGGAACGGTAGTCGATCATCCAGTTGGCGTCGAGCGCCCGCCAGGCGAGATCGGTTTCCTCGTGCGCGTAGAAGAACTCGTCCGGCAGTCCGCCGACTTCGGTGAGGACCTGTGTGCGCACGGCGTTCGCACCGCCGAGGAAGGTGGTCACGCGCGAGGACCGCATCGGGTCGGAGGCGCGCAGCCGCGGGACGTGCCGGCGCTGGGTGAGACCGGTCTCGGGGTCCGCGATCCGGAAGCTGATGATGCCCAGCCTCGGATCGGCGGTGAACGCCTCGCGGATCAGCTCGGCGGTGTCCGTACGGTCCAGCAGTCCGTCGTCGTCCAGGAAGAGGAGGGCGTCGACGGGCCCGCAGGGGCCGCCGGGGCCGAACGCCTCGATGCCGACGTTACGGCCGCCGGGGATGCCGAGGTTCTCGGGCAGGTCGATGGTGTGGACGCCCTCGGGCACCCCCGTGACAGGGGCGCCGTTGCCGACGACGACGACCTCGACCGGGTCACCCTCCTGCTTGGCCACTGACTCCAGCAGCGCGCGCAGGTCGTCGGGCCGGTTGCCCATCGTGATGATGACGGCACCCAGCTTCATCGCCGTGGTCACGTTCGTCCTCCCCGCGCTCGTCGTCGTCTCGTCTGTCGTCCGCACCCTCGCCATGTCCCCCGGCCTCACTTCAGCCGGCTCGACGCCAGGATCGACACCAGGTGCAGGACCGTCTGGAGGAGCGCGATGCCCGCGAGCACCGCGACACCGAGCCGGGTGTAGAACAGACCGCCCTGGACCGCGTCGATGATCGCCAGGACCAGGATCAGCAGGGACGCCTCGATACCGAGGACCAGGCGGTGGAACTGCAGCGCCGAGGCCGCCCGGCGGGCGAGGGCCATGCCGGAGGAGCGGGGCTCGCTCGCCGCCTCCTTGACGGGCGGCAGCCCGCCCTGGTGGCGCGCGACACCGACGAGGTCGGTCTCCGCCTTGATCAGGACGGCGCCGAGCGCCGCGAGCGTGCCGAGGAAGGCCCACAGCCAGTCGATACGGCCGGTGCCCCACAGGTCGGCGGCGCGCAGGCCGAAGCCGACCAGCACGGCGGCGTCGCACAGGTAGGCGCCGACGCGGTCGAGGTAGACGCCGGAGAGCGAGAACTGCTGCTTCCAGCGGGCGACCTCGCCGTCGACACAGTCGAGCAGCAGGTACATCTGGACCGCGACGACACCGAGGACGGCGCCCCAGATCCCCGGCACGAGCAGCGCCGGGGCGGCGAGCACGCCGAAGAGGGTCATGACGTACGTCAGCTGGTTCGGCGTGATCTTCGTGGTCACCAGGCGGCGGGTGATGCGCAGCGAGATCTCGCGCATGTACAGGCGGCCGCCCCAGTGCTCTCCGCTACGCCGGTCCTTCACACCCGCCGGGTGCACGACCGGGCGGAGTTCAGCTACGGATGGTCTTGGCATAGTCGGCGTACGCGTCCCTGATCTGGTCGTCGGAGAGGTCGAGGTGTTCGAGGATGGTGAAGCGGCCGGGACGCGTCTGCGGGGCGAAGGACACGGCACGGACGAACTCGTCCACGCTGAAGCCCATCTCCTCGGGCGTCACGGGCAGCCCGTGGCGGCGCAGCGTCTCGACGATGCCCAGCGAGCCCTCGGCGGCACCGCGCAGGTGCATCGCGAAGGCGGCGCCGAGGCCGCACTGCTCGCCGTGGCTGGCGGCGCGCTGGGGGAAGAGCAGGTCGAAGGCGTGGCTGATCTCGTGGCAGGCGCCCGAGGAGGGCCGGGTGTCGCCGCTGATCGACATGGCGATGCCGGACATCACGAGGCCCTCGGAGAGCGTGACGAGGAAGTCGTCGTCGCCGACGCCGCCGGGGTGGCGGAGCACCGCCTCGCCGGCGCTGCGGGCCATGGCCGCGGCGAGGCCGTCGACCGGCTCGCCGGTCTCGCGGTGGGAGAGCTCCCAGTCCGCGATGGCGGAGAGATTGGAGATCGCGTCGCCGATCCCGGAGCGGACGTAGCGCACGGGGGCGTCCCGGATCACGTCGAGGTCGATGACCAGCGCGATCGGGGTGGGCACCCCGTACGAGCCGCGCCCGTTGTCGTTGTCCAGGGTGGAGACCGGGGAGCAGATCCCGTCGTGCGACAGGTTCGTGGCGATGGCGACCAGCGGCAGGCCGACCCGGGCCGCCGCGTACTTGGTGACATCGATGATCTTGCCGCCGCCCAGGGCGACCACCGCGTCGTAGCGCTGGCCCCTTATGGCGTCGGCGAGCTTCACGGCCGCGTCGATGGTGCCGCCGTCGACGGGGTACCAGTCGGCTCCGGGCAGCTCGGGGGCGAAGTGCTCACGCAGCTTCAGGCCCGAGCCGCCGCTGATCGCGACGGCGATCCGGCCGTTGCTGGAGATCCGCTGGTCGGCCAGGAGCGTGGAGAGGTCCTCCATCGCTCCGCGGCGGATGTCGACGACGACCGGCGAGGGGATCAGCCGGGTCAGTACTGGCACGCGATCTCACGGCCCTTCGCGAGGTCGTCGTGGTTGTCGATCTCGACCCACTTGACGTCGCCGATGGGCTCCACGTCGATCATGAAGCCGTCGTCGGCGAGCTTCTGGTAGCCGTCCTCGTAGTAGAGGTCGGGGTCGCGCTCGAAGGTGGCCTTCAGCGCGTCGGCGAGCGCCTCGGCGGCCTCGGGCTCGATGAGGGTGACACCGATGTACTCGCCGGTGGCGGTGGCCGGGTCCATCAGCTTGGTGATCTTCTCGACGCCCTTGCCCTCGGCGACGACGACCTTCATCTCCTCGTCGGCGAGACGCTTGACGGTGTCGAGGGCGAGGATGATCCGCCGGCCTTCGCCGCGCGCCGCGAGCAGCGTCTTCTCGACGGAGACGGGGTGGACGGTGTCGCCGTTGGCGAGGATCACACCGCGCTTGAGGACCTCACGCGCGCACCACAGGGAGTAGGCGTTGTTCCACTCCTCGGCCTTGTCGTTGTCGATCAGGGTGATCGAGACGCCGTAGGCGGCCTCCAGGGCCTCCTTGCGCGCGTACACGGCCTCCTTGCGGTAGCCGACGACGATGGCGACCTCGGTGAGGCCGACCTCCGCGAAGTTCTTCAGCGTGAGGTCGAGGACGGTGGTGTCACCGTCGACAGGCACGAGGGCCTTCGGAAGCGTGTCGGTGTAGGGGCGCAGACGCCGTCCGGCACCGGCTGCCAGTACGAGGCCGATCATGCGGTTTCTCCTTCGTCATGTACGGCGGGTGCTCCCGAGGACACCCAGAAGCGGATGGACTCCACGAGCACCACGAGCGCGACGACGACCGCCAGAGCGGTGAGCGCCAGGGTGAAATCGGTGCCGCTGCTCGCCAGGGCGGCGAGCACGGTCACCAGGAGCGTGCGGCCCTCGTGACCGCCGACGGTGCGCACGAGCCACGCGGGCGGAGCGCCGGTGCCGCCGCGAATGCGGTACACCGTGTCGTAGTGATGGTAGGCGACGGCGGCCACGAGGCCGTAAGCCGCGGGCAGGGCGCCGTTCACCTCGGAGCGGGCGGCCAGGATCAGGATCGTGCCGTACTCGGCGGCCCGGAAGAGCGGCGGGAGCAGCCAGTCGAGCGCGCCCTTCAGCGGCTGCGCGACCACGCTGCCGCTGATCACGACGTACAGGACGGCCGCGAAGACGACGATCTTGCTGCCGAAGGGTTCGATCAGTGCCGCGGCGAGGAGGAACCCGACGCCGATCACGGCGAGGGCCAGCCGGAAGGGCTGCCGCTTCGTCGACCGGGCGACCAGCTCGCCGAGGGGCCCCGTGTCCGCCAGGTCGGCGAGCGCCTGGGCGGCCCGGTCGGTCCGCTTCGCCTTGCGGGTCAGGGAGCGGAGCACGCGCCCGGCGGTGGTGTAGCAGGCGCCGAAGGCGCAGCCGACGATCAGGGCCCAGAAGACGATCCGGGGGGTGGTGACGGCGGTGAGGACCGCGATCATGGCCCAGCGCTCGCCGATCGGCAGGATGATCATCCGGCGGGCCCAGACGGTCCAGCCGACGCTGTCGAGCCGGCTGGAGAGGGCCGCGGTGGGGCTGGTGTTCGCCGCGGCGTCGTGGTTCGCCTCGTTGAAGGAGAAGTCCACGACATGGCGGCAGGTCATCAGGACCATCGCGCCGAGCGCGAGCGCCCAGACGTCGTCGCCGTTCCGCGCGGCGCCGAGCGCGAGGCCCGCGTAGAACGCGTACTCCTTCGCGCGGTCGAAGGTGGCGTCGAGCCAGGCGCCCATCGTCGAGTACTGCAGGGAGTAACGGGCGAGCTGTCCGTCGGTGCAGTCCAGGACGAAGGAGACCAGCAGCAGCACGCCTGCGGCGATGTAGCCGCCGCGCTCGCCGGTGGCGGCGCAGCCGGCCGCGATCAGTGCGGTGAGCAGCGAGGCCGTGGTGACCTGGTTGGGGGTGAGACCGCGCCGGGCGCACCAGCGGGCGATGTAGCGCGAGTACGGGCTGACGCAGAAGGTGGTGAAGAAGCCGTCGTGGGCCTTCACCGCGGAGCGCAGTCGTACGGCCTCGTCGTCGACGGCGGCGACGGCGGAGCGGGCCTCGTGGCGGGCCTCGGCGTCGGTCGGCACGGCGGCGACGAGGGTGCCGAGCGCGGGCCGGTGCACGGCGACGCCGTCGGCGTCGAGGGCGTCGGCGAGCGCGTCGGGCAGGTTCTCGTCGGTGGCGGCGGAGGCGGGTGCCGCCGGCGCGCCGGGCACCGAGGCGTAGGCGTCGGTCAGCGCACGGGCGAGCGCCGGGCGGGCCTCGGGCTGCGCGGTGAGCGCGCCGGGCGCCGCGGCGGCGGGGAAGCGGGGGTCGGTGAGGGCCAGCCGCAGAGCGTGCAGGTGTCCGACGAAGCGAGGATCGACGACGGCGACCCGCTCACCAGCGGGTACGGCGGCGAGCAGCGCGCCGGTGTCCTGCGGGCCGGAGGCGACCCGTACGTCGAAGCCCAGCGACCGCAGATCGCCGTCGAGCGACGATCCGGGTACCGGCGGACCGGTGAGGATGGCGGTCGACAGACGAACTCACTCCTTGGAGCTGACGGGCGGGCCCGCGGGGCCCATGGCACGCCCCGGGCACGGCGGCTCCGCCCGGCATCGGGCGGCTCGCACGTCGGCTGAGGCTATCGGATGAACGAGGGCGGGAGTTCACCGAGGCTTTGCGGTGCGGACTCCCCCGGGCCCACTCGAATCCGCCCGAGTGAGCCATGCCCTACGGAGATCATCATGGGTGATCGACAGGCCGCCCCACAAACCGCGCTTCCCCGCGGCCCGTACCCACCCTCGCACGCCCTCCCACCAGGTCCGCATCACCGCAGGTCAGATGATATGACAACGGTCTTCAGTACCGTGTTGCACATACCCCCCTCCCGTAGTTGACTTGCGGCTCGGGCACCGGAAACGAGACGACGGGGAGGCCATGTCATGGGGGCTGGACACGACCACGGGCACAGTCACGGAGGACCGCCGCCCACGGGGACCGCGGCCGCGGCCTACCGGGGCCGGCTGCGGATCGCGCTCGCGATCACACTGTCCGTGATGGTGGTCGAGATCGTCGGCGGCATCGTCGCGGACTCGCTGGCCCTGATCGCCGACGCGGCCCACATGGCGACCGACGCCGTCGGCCTGGCGATGGCGCTGCTCGCGATCCACTTCGCCAACCGCCCGCCCACGCAGACCCGTACCTACGGCTTCGCCCGGGCCGAGATCCTGGCCGCGCTGGCCAACTGTCTGCTGCTGCTCGGTGTCGGCACGTACGTGCTGTACGAGGCGATCCAGCGGTTCATCGAGCCGGCCGAGACCAAGGGCGGACTGACCATCGCGTTCGCGCTGGTCGGCCTGGTCGCCAACATGGTCTCGCTCTCGCTCCTGGTCCGCGGCCAGAAGGAGAGCCTCAATGTGCGGGGCGCCTATCTGGAGGTGCTGGCGGACGCGCTCGGCTCGGTGACGGTCCTCGTCTCCGCGGGCATCATCCTCGCCACCGGCTGGCAGTACGCCGACCCGATCGCCTCGATCCTGATCGGCCTGATGATCGTGCCGCGCACGGTCAAGCTGCTCCGCGAGACCCTGGACGTCCTGCTGGAGTCCGCCCCGAAGGGCGTCGACATGGCCGAGGTACGGGCGCACATACTGGCGCTGCCGGGCGTCGAGGACGTCCACGATCTGCACGCCTGGACGATCACGTCCGGAATGCCGGTGCTCTCCGCCCATGTGGTCGTGACCCAGGCGGCACTCGACGCCGTCGGCCACGAGAAGATGCTGCACGAGCTGCAGGGCTGCCTGGGCGACCACTTCGACGTGGAGCACTGCACCTTCCAGCTGGAGCCCGCCGGGCACGCCGCCCACGAGGCGAAACTCTGCCTGTGACCCCAGTCCGTGACTGCTAGCCTTCTCGGACAGACATGCGGTGTGGAGAGGAGCTGAGGTTGATGACCGTCGCGATGGAGGCTGCCCAGTGCGGCAGCGCCCGGTCCTTCCTCAGCTTCCGGGTTTCCGGCTGACCTGACGCTCCACGTCGGCCGGGGCCCTCTCACACAAGGGTTTCCCACGTTGTCCGACAACGCTCTGTACACCGCTTTCTTCACCCTGCACCACGGACTTCCGCGACAGGGTCCAGGCTCCGACGCCACCACCCGCCGACTGCTGGCGCTCGCGGGTCCGCTCCCCGAGCGGCCGCGCGTGCTCGATCTGGGCTGCGGGCCCGGCCGTTCCGCACTGCTCCTGGCCGCCGAGGCCGGGGCCGAGGTGACGGCCGTCGATCTGCACGAGCCGTTCCTGGAGGAGCTGCGGCAGGCCGCCGAAGCCCGTGGGCTCGGCGACCGTGTCCGTACGCTCGACGCCGACATGGGCGAGCTGCCGTTCTCTGACGGATCCTTCGATCTCGTCTGGGCCGAGAGCTCGGCCTACGTCCTCGGCTTCGACACCGCCCTGCGCTCCTGGCGCCGGCTGCTCTCTCCCGGCGGCACGCTCGTGCTCACCGACTGCGAGTGGACGGTGGAGGAGCCGAGCCAGGAGGCCCGCGCCTTCTGGGACGAGCACTACACGCTCCGCACCGGGAGCGAGAACACCGCCGCGGCCGTCGAGGGCGGTTACCACGTCCTCGGCGTCGTCCCTCAGCCCGAGAGCGACTGGGACGAGTACTACGGACCGCTCTCCGAGCGGGCCGACGCCGCGGACCCGACCGCTCCCGGGATGACCGAGGCACTCGCGGCGACCCGGACGGAACTTGCCATGCGCCGTGACCACGGCGGCGAGTACGGCTACACCGGCTATGTCCTGCGGCCGGCCGACGACCGGTGGCGGACGCGGCCGGAGACCGCGGCCGACCTGCGCGCCGTGCGGGAGGTCAACGCGACGGCCTTCGAGACGAGGGCGGAGGCCGATCTGGTCGACGCCCTCCGTGCGGACGCCGGGGCGTGGCTGCCCGGTCTGTCGTTCGTGGCCGAGGCCCCGGACGGCTCGGTGGCGGCGCACGCGCTGATCACCCGGTGCCATGTCGACGGTGTTCCCGCGGCGGCCCTCGCCCCGGTCGCCGTCGCACCGGCGTACCAGCGGCAGGGGGCCGGGGAGGCCGTCGTCCGGGCCGTGCTCGACGCGGCACGGCTGCGCGGGGAGTCGCTCGTGCTCGTCCTCGGGCACCCGGAGTACTACCCCAGGTTCGGCTTCGAACGGGCGTCCGCGTATGGAATCAAGCCGTCCTTCGGCGTCCCGGACGAGGCCATGATGGCGCTCGTCCTGGCCGATTCCGGACCGGTCCCGCCGGGCACCCTGCGCTATCCGGCGGCCTTCGGCGTCTGACACGCCGCCCGCTCCCGCCGCGCCGGATGTACTCCGGTGTGGTGGGAGCGGGCCATGTCCGGCCGCCCAAGTACGGACAAGTGGCTCTTGTGCGGCAGACTGAGGGAGCCCCACCGGGCCGAGACCGAAGCGAAGGACGGTTATGCCGACCACATCAGCCAGCGTGGCTCACAGCTCGTCGAACGGCGTCCAGCCGACCGCAGCCCAGGCGTCGATCATGCTCGAACTGGTCGACGAGAACGGCATCACCATCGGTACGGCGGAGAAGCTCGCCGCCCACCAGGCGCCGGGCCAGCTGCACCGGGCGTTCTCCGTCTTCCTCTTCGACGAGTCGGGCCGACTGCTGCTACAGCGGCGCGCGCTCGGCAAGTACCACTCCCCCGGTGTCTGGTCGAACACCTGCTGCGGCCACCCGTACCCGGGCGAGGCGCCGTTCGCGGCCGCGGCCCGGCGCACGTACGAGGAGCTGGGGATCTCGCCCTCGCTGCTCGCCCAGGCGGGCACCGTCCGCTACAACCACCCGGACCCGGCGTCGGGCCTGGTGGAGCAGGAGTACAACCACCTCTTCGTCGGCATGGTCCAGGCCGAGCTGCGGCCCGACCCGGAGGAGATCGAGGACACCGCCTTCGTGACGGCGGAGGAGCTGGCGGAGCGGCACGCGGCCGCACCGTTCTCCGCCTGGTTCATGACCGTCCTGGACGCGGCGCGTCCGGCGATCAAGGAGTTGACGGGTCCGGCCGGGGGCTGGTGATCCCGGGCGCGGTCGCGGGCAGCGATTCCGGCGCCGACCCCGGCGCCGGAAGCCGCGGGACCAGGGGCAGGGCCGCCCAGATGATCTTTCCGCCGCTCGCCGTGTGCTCCACGTCGCAGGCACCGCCGGCCTCCAGGGCGGTCTCCCGCACCAGGAGCAGCCCGCGGCCGCCGGTCTGCCGGTCGTCCGCCTCCAGCGCCTTCGGGCGGTACGGATGGTTGTCCTCGACGGACACCCGGATCCACTCCGCGCCGATCGCCACCTCCACCGCCACTTCCGGGGAGAGCAGCGCCGCGTGCTTGACGGCGTTGGTGACCAGCTCCGAGACGATCAGGAGCAGGCCCTGGACCGTGTCCTCGTGTGCCGGTACACCCTGACGGATCAGCAGGTCGCGTACGGCGTGCCGGGCCTGCGGAACGGAGACGTCGACCGCGGGAGCGGTGAAGCGCCAGACCCCTTCGTAGGACGGTGGCCGTGCGGGGACGCTCCCGCGGCTCTCCATAGTCCGGCTCCCACCCTCGTGCTCGATTGTCGCCACGAGTCGAGTCTTGGTAATGCGCAGGTCCGGACCGGGCTACTGACCAGAAGTCGACACTTATCGACCGCATTCCGATCGGGTGAGTATGCCAACGTCAGTTGTTCGACTGCTCCTGACCTTCTTCTGACCTCTTCGGAGGGTTGCCCTGCGGACCGCCCGGCGCTGTGGCCTGCGGAGCGTCCGTCGCGGTGCCGGTGTCCGGTGGTGCGACCATACCGACGATCCGCCGGCCCCCGAGACCGATGGCGATCAGACCGAGGCCGTCGAAGAGCAGGGCAAGCGAGAAGAAGACACCGAGGACGTAGCGGCTGCTCTCCGGCCAGTCGAAGAGGACCAGCAGACCGAGGAGGAGCCCGAAGGCCCCCTGGATGAGGGTCCAGCCGAACTGCGGCCCGCGCACCACCACGCTCCCCACCAGCCGGAAGACCCCGCCGGTCAGGAAGAGCAGGGCGGCGAACATGGTCAGCGCCTCGGCGGTCCCCTCCGGGTGCCGGATGACGACGACACCGGCCGCGATGTTCAGCGCGGCCACCACCACCGCCAGCCAGAAGTAGCTGGTGCCGCGGGACTCGATGGCGTGCAGCAGGCCCACGGCACCGCCGATGAGCAGCAGCCAGCCGAAGAGCAGCATCGAGGTGAGGGTGGCGAGACCGGTGTAGATCAGACCGACGACTCCGGCGGCGACGAGCAGGACCCCGAGGAAGACGAGCCAGCCGAGACTGCGGCTCAGCTTCCTGCCCTCGCGCGCCGCGTCGTAGGAACCGTCCTGGGAATCCCGGGCCATGGGCGTCTCCTCCTCGCACCCCCTTCTTGATCGTACGGTCGGGATGCCCGGATAGCATCCGGCGCATGGAGCCCACCGAACCGCGGCTGAAGGTCGTCGTCGACGACGAGGTCGCCACCGTCGTCATCTCGAACCCGGCCAAGCGCAACGCGATGACGGCCGCGATGTGGCGGTCCCTGCCCGAGCTGCTCGCGCCGCTCGCCACCGACCCCGCGGTCCGTGCGCTGGTCCTCACGGGTGACGGCGAGACCTTCTGCGCCGGCGCGGACATCTCCACGCTGCGGCAGCCGGGCGACGAGCAGCAGTCGCTCGCGGTGCGTGCCGAGGAGGCGCTCGCCGCCTTCCCCAAGCCGACGCTCGCCGCCGTCCGCGGCTTCTGCATCGGCGGCGGCAGCCAGCTGGCCGCGGCCTGCGATCTGAGGTTCGCGGAGGAGGGCGCGCGGTTCGGGGTCACCCCGTCGAAGCTCGGGATCGTCTACCCCTCCCCCTCGACCCGGCGGCTGACCGCGCTGGTGGGACCCTCGACCGCCAAGTACCTCCTCTTCTCCGGCGAGTTGATCGGCACGGAGCGGGCGCTGCGCACCGGCCTGGTGGACGAGGTGCTCCCGGTCGGCGAACTGGACAAGCGGGTGGGCGAGTTCACCCGGGTCCTGGTCGGGCGCTCCCTGCTGACGCAGGCGGCGGCCAAGGAGTTCGCGGACGGACGCACGGACCGGGACGCCCACTGGGCGGAGCAGGCACGCGGCAGCGGCGACACCGCGGAGGGGGTCGCCGCCTTCCTGGAGCGCCGTGCTCCCCGCTTCACGTACGAGGTCTGAGGCTTCGCCGTACGGGCGCGCGGCATCCGACGGCTCAGCCCTGGGGGAGGTCCTCCGTGGCCGTGCCGCGCCAGCGGGCGACGATCTCGGCCGGGGCCTTCTCCGGCGAGCCCGCGTCGTAGGGCGGCTGCGGGTCGTACTCGGTCAGCAACTGGATGGTCTGCGCCGTCGCGTCGCCCGCGATCCGGCCGATGAGGTGCAGCGCCATGTCGATGCCGGACGAGACCCCGGCGGCGGTGACGTACTTGCCGTCGAAGACGACCCGCTCGCCGGTGGGCTCGACGCCGACCGCCCGCAGCTCGTCGAAGGCGAGCCAGTGGGTGGTGGCCCGGCGGCCGTCGAGCAGGCCCGCGGCGCCCAGGATCAGCGAACCGGTGCAGACCGAGGTGGTCCAGGTGCTGGTGGCATCGGCGGTACGGAGCCAGGCGAGGATCTCCGGGTCGTTCATCGCCTGCCGGGAGTCGGGGCCGCCGGGGACCAGGACGATGTCCGGGTTCGGCACGTCCGCGAGGGTCTTGTCGGCGACGAGGGCGAGGCTGCCCTGGTCGTTGCGGACCGGTCCCGCCTCCTTGGCGACGAAGACGGTCTCGGCTCCGGGGATACGGGCCAGGAGCTCGTAGGGGCCGACGGCGTCGAGGGTCGTGAAGCGGTCGTAGAGCAGCACGGCGATCTGCATGGAGGGTTCCCTTTCAGCGGGTGGTCTGCGGCTCGTTCGGGGCGGGTGCGTTCGGGACGGATGCGTTCGGTACGGGTGCGTGGAAGCGACGGCGGTAGTCCGCCGGGGCGGTGCCCATGGCTTTGACGAAGGCCCGGCGCATGGCCTCGGGGGTGCCGTAGCCGACGGCCCGGGAGACCTCGAGGACACCGTCGGCCGTCTCCTCCAGGAGCCTGCGCGCGTGTTCGAGCCGGACCTGGTCGACGTACCGGCCCGGCGTCGTGCCGGTCTCCGCCTGGAACGCGCGGGCGAAGTGGCGCGGCGACAGCCGGGCGCGGGCGGCGAGGGCCTCGACCGAGAGGTCCCCTTCGGGATGCTCGGTGATCCACTGCTGGAGGTCCCGCAGGGGTGCGCGCTGGGCGGTCTGGGCGGCGAGCTGGGCGCTGAACTGCGCCTGGTTGCCCGGGCGGCGCAGAAAGACGACCAGATGTCGGGCGACGGTCAGCGCGGTGTCGCGGCCCAGGTCCTCCTCGACGAGCGCGAGCGCCAGGTCGATGCCCGCGGTCACGCCCGCGGAGGTGGAGAGCCTGCCGTCGCGGACGAAGATGGGGTCCGCCTCCACCTCGACCTCCGGATAGCAGCGGGCGAGGTGGTCGCAGACGGCCCAGTGGGTGGTGGCCCTGCGGCCGTCGAGGAGCCCGGCCTCGGCGAGCAGCAGCGCGCCGGTGCAGACGGAGACCAGGCGCTCGGCGCCGGGAGCGTTGGCGCGCAGCCAGTCGATCAGCCGGGGGTCCGGGTGCCGGGTGCCCTCCCCTCCGGGGACGAGCAGGGTGTGCGGGCGCTCCGCGGCGGCGAGCGTCGTGTCCGGGAGCAGCCGAAGGCCGCTCTGTGTGCGGACCGGTCCGCCGTCGAGGGAGGCGGTCACGATCGGGTAGGCGCTGTCACCGCCGGCGGCGCGGGCGGCTCCGGCGAACACCTCCACCGGTCCGGTGACATCCAGGCTCTGCACGTCGTCGAAGAGGACGACGAGCACGGGTCGCTTCGTCATGTGGACCATCCTTGGCGGAGCGCCGGATGTCCGCAATGACGAGGACCCCACCTTTCCTGCCATGGCCCTCGCGTGACGGAGCCCGGCCTTCCGGTCGTACCGACCAGTCGGTAACGTTCGGTTCCATGACCTCTCTGCCGCCCCGCGCGGGCCGCCGCTGCCACCACATGCTCAACCCGATGCACTCCACGGTGTACTTCTCACCCGACCTGGACACCGAGTTCCGGGCGCTCGGGTTCGAGGACGTGACGGCCATGCGACTCGCCTCGCGCAGCGCCGCGATGGGGGCCGTGGGCGCCGGAACCGTCGCCGCGGCCTTCTCCAACTACAACGTCGAGATGCTGGCCCAGCACCTCCCTGCCGTCTGGGACATCGCCTCGCCCGCGGAGGTGGTGGCCGCGCGGCTGCGCGCCGTGGACGCCACGATGCGCCGCCTCCTCGGTGAGGACGCCCTCACGTCGGCCGAGATGGCGGAGGCCGCCGAGCTGGCCCTGCGCGCCACCGAAGCCTGTACCCGGCACTCCCGGCCGCTCTACTCGGCCCACGCCGACCTTCCCGTCCCGGACCAGCCGCACCTGCGCTACTGGCACGCCGCGACGCTCCTGCGCGAGCACCGGGGCGACGGCCACCTGGCGGCCCTCCTGAGTGCAGGCCTGGACCCGCTGGAGGCGATGGTCAGCCACACCGCCACCGGCACCGGCATGAACCCGCGCTGGGCCCTGGGCGCCCGAGGCTGGCGGCGCACCGACTGGGACGCGGCGGCGGCGCGGCTGCGGGAGCGCGGGCTGCTGGACGCGGACGGGGAGCTCACCCTGGAGGGCACGGCCCTGCGCGACGCGGTCGAGGAGCACACGGACCGCCTGGACGCGGCCCCGTACGAGCACCTGGGCGCGGCGGGGGTGGAGCGGCTGACGGAGCTGGGCAAGGCCTTCCGCAACGCGGCGCTCCTCGCCGGGGCCTTCCCGGCGGACCTCGCCGACAAGGGCTGACACGGCCGGTTCGGGGCGCGTGCGGGGTTCCGGGAAGGGACGCGGCAGAATGCACTCGCAAGCTTGAGGCACGAGAAGGCGAGTCGGGACACCGTGACGACGTCCATCGAAGGCAGGATCGCCGAGGAACTCGGCGTACGTGAGCGACAGGTGAGGGCGGCCGTCGAGCTGCTCGACGGCGGCTCGACCGTGCCGTTCATCGCGCGCTACCGCAAGGAAGCGACCGAGATGCTCGACGACGCCCAGCTGCGCACGCTCGAGGAGCGGCTGCGTTATCTGCGGGAGCTGGAGGACCGGCGGACCGCCATCCTCGACTCCGTACGCGAGCAGGGCAAGCTGACGGCCGAGGTGGAGGCCCAGCTCCGGGCCGCCGACACCAAGGCCCGGCTGGAGGACATCTACCTGCCCTTCAAGCCCAAGCGCCGCACCAAGGCGCAGATCGCCCGGGAGGCCGGGCTCGAACCGCTGGCGGACGGGCTCCTCGCGGACCCGTCCGTGGACCCCGCCGCCGCGGCGGCGGCCTTCGTGGACGCCGACAGGGGTGTCGCCGACCCCGCCGCGGCGCTGGAGGGCGCCCGCGCCATCCTCACGGAGAAGTTCTCGGAGGACGCCGACCTGATCGGCGAGCTGCGTGAGCGGATGTGGGGCCGGGGCCGGCTCGCCGCCAAGGTCCGGGAGGGCAAGGAGGAGGCGGGGGCGAAGTTCGCCGACTACTTCGACTTCGCCGAGCCGTTCACCGCGCTGCCCTCGCACCGGATCCTCGCGATGCTTCGCGGCGAGAAGGAGGACGTCCTCAGCCTGGAGCTGGAGCCGGAGGAGCCCACCGAGACCCCCGGCCCGTCCTCGTACGAGTCCATGGTCGCCTCGCGCTTCGGTGTGGCCGAGCGGGGGCGTCCGGGCGACAAGTGGCTTCTCGACACGGTCCGTTGGGCCTGGCGGACCCGGATCCTGGTCCACCTCGGGATCGACCTGCGCCTGCGCCTGCGGACGGCGGCGGAGGACGAGGCGGTACGGGTCTTCGCGACGAACCTGCGCGACCTGCTGCTCGCCGCGCCGGCCGGGACGCGGGCGACGCTGGGTCTGGACCCCGGTTTCCGTACGGGCGTGAAGGTGGCCGTCGTCGACGCGACGGGCAAGGTCGTGGCCACCGACACGATCTATCCGCACGTCCCGGCGAACAAGTGGGACGAGTCGCTGGCGAAGCTGGCGCGGCTCGCGAAGGAGCACGCGGTCGAGCTGGTCGCCATCGGCAACGGCACGGCCTCCCGCGAGACGGACAAGCTGGCCGGTGAACTCATCGCCAAGCACCCGGAGTTGACGCTCACGAAGGTGATGGTCTCCGAGGCGGGCGCCTCGGTGTACTCCGCGTCGGCCTTCGCCTCGCAGGAACTGCCGGAGCTGGACGTCTCGTTGCGCGGTGCGGTCTCGATCGCGCGGCGGCTCCAGGACCCGCTGGCCGAGCTGGTGAAGATCGACCCGAAGTCGATCGGCGTCGGACAGTACCAGCACGACCTGTCCGAGGTGAAGCTCTCGCGCTCGCTGGACGCGGTGGTCGAGGACTGTGTGAACGGCGTCGGTGTCGACGTCAACACCGCTTCCGCGCCGCTGCTTTCGCGAGTGTCGGGCATCGGCGCCGGACTCGCCGAGAACATCGTGGCGCACCGCGACGCCAACGGGCCCTTCCGGTCGCGGAGGGCGCTGAAGGACGTGGCGCGGCTCGGGCCGAAGGCGTACGAGCAGTGTGCGGGCTTCCTGCGCATCAGGGACGGGGACGACCCGCTGGACGCGTCCTCGGTCCACCCGGAGGCGTACCCGGTGGTGCGGCGGATGGTGAAGACGACGGGCGGCGAGGTCGCGTCGCTGATCGGCAACACGGGCGTGCTGCGGTCGCTGCGGGCGGACGACTTCGTCGACGAGACCTTCGGTCTGCCGACGGTCTCCGACATCCTGCGCGAGCTGGAGAAGCCGGGGCGGGACCCGCGGCCGGCGTTCAGGACGGCGACCTTCAAGGACGGCGTCGAGAAGATCGGCGACCTGGCGTCGGGGATGGTCCTGGAGGGCGTGGTCACGAACGTGGCGGCGTTCGGGGCGTTCGTGGACATCGGCGTGCATCAGGACGGGCTCGTGCATGTGTCGGCGATGTCGAAGACGTTCGTCAAGGACCCGCGGGACGTGGTGAAGCCGGGTGACGTGGTCCGGGTGAAGGTCCTGGACGTGGACATCCCGCGCAAGCGGATCTCGCTGACGCTGCGGCTGGACGACGAGGCGACGGCGGAGCCGGGCGGCGGCGGTGCGCCGAAGCGGGAGCGGGGTGAGCGGGGCGGACGCGGTGAGCGTGGTGGCCGCCCGCCGCAGCAGCGCCGCGGCCAGCCCCAGGCCCAGAGCTCGGCCCCGGCGCCCGCGAACAGCGCGATGGCGGACGCCCTGCGCAAGGCGGGCCTGCTGAACGAGGGCGGAAGCGGCGGCGGGAAGCGGCGCGGCCGCTGACGCACCCGAGGGGCCCGGCCTTGAAGGCCGGGCCCCTCGGGTCTCGTGCCGGGTGCCGTGCTCGACCGGTCCCGTGCCGGTCGAGGCGGATGATCCTCGGGGAGCGGGGCGGACTCGTCGACGTGTCGACGCCGGTCGCGCGGGCCGGCATCGCGGCCGCGATGATCCTCTAGGCGTTCGGGAGGAAGCGGAGCGCCCATTCGGCGCGGTTGGCCACCGTGAGGTCGTCGTCCTCCGTCAGGGGCTGGAGCAGGGCGCGGGAGCGGGTCGGGTCGGCCTGGACCAGGTCGACGATCTCGCCCGCCAGGGCGTCCTGGTCGTCGCCCAGGTCGACGGAGGAGGCCCGCAGGAGCGCCGGCAGCGCGTCGGGGCCGCCGATCGCGGCGAGGACGCCGCCGAGGAGCTCCCGGGCGTACGCGTTGCGCTCGACGAGGGCACGGTCCAGCTCGGCCTGGAGGCGCGGAAGCAGCGCCGCGTCGCCCGAGGCCGCGATCTCGTCCGCGAGGTCGATCGTCTCGTCGACGTCGGAGTCGAGGTCGTCCAGCATCTCGGTGAGCCGGGTCAGCAGGTCGGTCATGGTGTCTCCTGGAATGCGCCGTCCCTCAGGACGGGGACCGTCTCCGAGGTGTCGGCCTCGGCGGCCACCGCGACGTCCTGCGGATAGCCGTACTCGTACAGTTCACGCCCCGAATCGCAGCGGTGCAGCTCCGCCACGGGATCGTCCGTCGCCTCCCACAGCGTCGCCGCCGCACGCGCCTCGGGCGTGAGGGCGTACGAGCCGAGCGCGCACAGGGCCGACAGGACTCCGCCCGCGCCGAGGAGGTCCTCCAGGGCCGGGCGCAGGGAGCCGTCGGGCCACCGTTCGCCCGAGGCGACGACGGCGAGCGGCCGGGACTCGGAGCCGTAGCCGTGGCGGGCGAGCCAGCGGGCGACGGCGGTGCGGTTGCGGAACGAGGCGGCGACCACGGTCGCGTCGCCGGCCCCGGCGGAGATCGTGGAGCCGTTCGGGGACGGCAGGACCAGGCGCGGGGTCCGCGGGGCGACCCGCAGGGCTGCCGGGGAGAGGGTCCACGGCGTCTCCGGCGACGCCTCCTTCCGGCCGACGGCCAGCGCCGCGTCGAGCCCGGCCGCGTACGTCACGGCCGTCTCGTCCCTCCAGCGGTACGGAAGGACGGCGGTACCCGCCTCCACCGCCACGCCCACCGACGTCGTGAACGAGAGGACGTCGACGACGACCAGGCACGCGGCGTCCCGGGCGAGGACGGCGGCCTCCGTCGGGCCCCAGCCGAAGGTCACACCCATCAGAGTTCCGTGACCTTGCCGGCCGCGACCTCGATACGCCGGGTCGTGCGGACCGCGTCCAGCATGCGCCGGTCGTGGGTCACCAGCAGGAGCGTTCCGGTGTAGGAGTCGAGCGCGGACTCCAGCTGCTCGATGGCCGGCAGGTCCAGGTGGTTCGTCGGCTCGTCGAGGACGAGCAGGTTGACGCCCCGGCCCTGGAGGAGGGCGAGCGCGGCCCGGGTCCGCTCCCCCGGAGAGAGCGTGGTGGCGGGCCGCAGGACGTGCTCGGCCTTGAGGCCGAACTTCGCCAGCAGGGTCCGCACCTCCGCGGGCTCGGTCTCGGGGACGGCCGCGCAGAACGCGTCGAGGAGCGACTCGGAACCGTGGAAGAGCTTGCGGGCCTGGTCGACCTCGCCGACCACGACGCCCGAGCCGAGCACCGCGTCGCCCGCGTCGAGCGGAAGCCGGCCGAGGAGAGCGGCGAGCAGCGTCGACTTGCCGGCCCCGTTCGCGCCGGTGATCGCGACCCGGTCGGCCCAGTCGATCTGGAGGGTGGCGGGCCCGAAGCGGAAGTCGCCGCGCCGGACCTCGGCCTCGCGCAGGGTCGCCACGACCGAGCCGGAACGCGGCGCGGCGGCGATCTCCATCCGCAGCTCCCACTCCTTGCGGGGCTCGTCGACGACGTCGAGCCGCTCGATCATCCGCTGCGTCTGGCGGGCCTTCGCGGCCTGCTTCTCGCTCGCCTCGCCCCGGAGCTTCCGGCCGATCTTGTCGTTGTCGGTCGCCTTGCGGCGCGCGTTGCGTACGCCCTTGTCCATCCAGTTGCGCTGCATCAGGGCGCGGCCTTCGAGCGCGGACTTCTTGTCGGCGTACTCCTCGAAGTCCTCGCGGGCGTGCCGCCTGGCGGTGTCCCGCTCCTCCAGATAGGCCTCGTAGCCACCGCCGTAGAGCGTGATCTGCTGCTGGGCGAGGTCGAGTTCCAGGACCTTGGTGACGGTACGGGTGAGGAACTCGCGGTCGTGACTGATGACGACCGTGCCGGCGCGCAGCCCCTGGACGAAGGCTTCGAGCCGCTCCAGACCGTCGAGGTCGAGGTCGTTGGTGGGCTCGTCGAGCAGGAAGACGTCGTACCGGGAGAGGAGGAGGGAGGCGAGACCTGCGCGGGCGGCCTGGCCGCCGGAGAGCGAGGTCATCGGCTGGTCGAGGCCGACGGTCAGACCGAGGGAGTCGGCGACCTCCTCGGCCCGCTCGTCGAGGTCCGCGCCGCCGAGGCCGAGCCAGCGCTCCAGGCTGACGGCGTACGCGTCGTCGGCGCCGGGTACTCCGTCGACCAGGCCCTGGGTGGCCTCGTCCATGGCTGTCTGCGCGGCTGTCACTCCCGTACGGCGGGACAGGAAGTCCCGGACCGTCTCGCCCTCGCGCCGCTCGGGCTCCTGCGGGAGGTGGCCGACGGTGGCGGTGGGCGGCGAGAGCTTCAGCTCGCCGTCCTCGGGGGTGTCGAGCCCGGCGAGCAGCCGCAGCAGGGTCGACTTGCCGGCGCCGTTGACACCGACGAGGCCGATGACGTCGCCGGGGGCGACGACGAGGTCGAGGCCGGCGAAGAGGGAGCGTTCGCCGTGGCCGGCGGCGAGGTCCTTGGCGACGAGAGTGGCAGTCATCAGGAGATGAATCGTATGCCACCCCTCAGGGGAGGACCGGGACGGCCAGCGCGTCCCCCGAGGGGCGCGGGCCACCCGGGGCGTCTCCCCTTTCCCGGCTCGGTGTCGAGCGGGATCCGGCGCGTGCCAGTCGCACGGCGAACCCGCATGGTGCGCGGGACCTGGGGCTGGGTACGGTCCGCTCATGAGCGACGACGTGATCGTGGTCGGTGGCGGGGTCATCGGTCTGACGACGGCCCTGACGCTGGCGGAGCGGGGACATCGCGTACGGGTGTGGTCGCGGGACCCGGTGACGGGGACGACCTCCGCGGTGGCGGGGGCGCTGTGGTGGCCGTACCGGATCGAGCCGGCGGCCGAGGTCGCCCGCTGGTCCCTGGAGTCGCTGCGGGTGTACGAGAAGCTCGCGGGCGACGCGGGGGCGACGGGCGTACGGATCGTGGCCGGCGTCCACGCGGACACGGTCCTCGGCGACCTGGGCGACTGGACGCGGGAGGTCTCGGGACTGCGGCAGTTGGCGGCGGAGGAGGTGCCGGGGCCGTACGGAACGGGTCTCGCGGCGCGGCTGCCGCTGATCGACATGCCGGTGCACCTGGCGTGGCTGCGGGACCGGGCGGAGGCGGCGGGCGTGGTGGTGGAGCGGCGCTCGGTGACCGGTTTCGCCGAGGCGGCCCGGGCGGCGCGGGTGGTGGTGGACTGCACGGGTCTGGGTGCCAGGGAACTCGTGCCGGATGCCCGCATGCGGCCCGTGCGGGGGCAGTTGGTGCTGGTGGAGAATCCGGGGATCGAGGAGTGGTTCACGGCGGCCGACTCGGCGTCGAGCGAGACGACGTACTTCTTCCCGCAGCCGGGGCGGCTGATCCTGGGCGGGACGGCGCAGGAGGGCGACGAGCGGCCGGACCCCGATCCGGCGACGGCGGCCGCGATCGTGGCGCGGTGCGCGCGGGTGCGGCCCGAGATCGCGGGCGCCCGGGTGCTCGGGCACCGGGTGGGGCTCCGTCCGGCGCGGTCGGGTGGGGTACGGATCGCGGTGGAGCCGCTGCCGGACGGCGGCCGTCTGATCCACAACTACGGCCACGGCGGCGCGGGGGTGACCGTCGCCTGGGGCTGCGCCCGACAGGCGGCGGACCTGGCCGCCGGCTGACGCCGGGCGGCCGGGCTCCGGCGCTGCCCACCGGGCCGGTCAGGACCCGTCACCCGGCGTCCCCGTGCCCGGCCCGATGCGCAGCTCGAAGTCTCCGTCGTACTTCTCGTGGCCCGCGATGACGGCGAGTTCGATGGCCTCCTCGCCCACCTCGCCGCGGACGATGAGCGGGTCGTGCCGCAGATCCCGCATGAGCGCCACGCACATGCCGATCATCACGAGGACGAACGGCGCCGCCACGAGGATCGTGAGGTTCTGGAGGCCCGCGAGCGCGTCACCCTGACCGTCGCCGATGAGGAGCATGATGGCGGCGACGGCGCCGGTCACCACGCCCCAGAACACGACCACGGGGCGGGTCGGGTCGAAGGAGCCGCGCTGCGAGAGCGTGCCCATGACGATCGACGCGGCGTCCGCGCCCGAGACGAAGAAGATGCCCACGAGGATCATCACGAGCAGACTCATGGTCCCGGTGAGCGGGAACTCCTGGAGGAGACCGAAGAGTTGCCCCTCCGGGGTCGTCTCGTCCGACAGCTCGCCGCGTTCACTCAGCTTCATCGCGGTGCCGCCGAAGACGGCGAACCAGACGAGGCTCACCGTGCTCGGTACGAGGATGACTCCGCCGACGAACTGGCGGATCGTCCGGCCCTTGCTGATGCGGGCGATGAACATGCCGACGAAGGGCGTCCAGGAGATCCACCAGGCCCAGTAGAAGACGGTCCAGCTTCCCAGCCAGTCGTGGACGTTCTCCCCCGCGGTCACCTCGGTGCGGCCGATCAGCTGCGGCAGGTCACCGATGTAGGCGGCGATGGAGGTCGGCAGCAGGTCGAGCACGACGATGGTCGGGCCGGCCACGAAGACGAACACGGCAAGGATCAGGGCGAGCACCATGTTGGTGTTGGAGAGCCACTGGATGCCCTTCTCGACACCCGAGACGGCGGACAGCACGAACGCCACGGTCAGGACGGCGATGATGCCGACGAGCAGCCCGGTGCCGGTCGTCTCCAGCCATCCCAACTCCTCGACCCCGCTGCCGATCTGGAGCGCGCCGAGACCCAGCGAGGCGGCCGACCCGAAGAGGGTGGCGAAGATGGCCAGGATGTCAATGACCCGGCCCGGACCGCCGTTGGCCGCCTTCGTCCCGATCAGCGGCACGAAGACGGCGCTGATGGTCTGACGCCGGCGGCGCCGGAACGTGGAGTACGCGATCGCGAGCCCCACGACGGCGTAGATCGCCCAGGGGTGGAGCGTCCAGTGGAAGAGGGTGGTCGCCATCGCGACCTGCATCCGCTCCGCCGAGTCGGCGGGGCTCGTACCGGGCGGTGGGGTGCCGTAGTGGGCGAGCGGCTCGCTCACGCCGTAGAACATCAGGCCGATGCCCATGCCCGCGCTGAACATCATCGCGATCCACGACACGGTCCGGAACTCCGGTCCCTCGGTCTCGTGGCCGAGGGTGATCCGCCCGTACCGGCTGATGGCGAGCCACAGGGCGAAGACGACGAAGCCGGAGGCGGCGAGCATGAACGCCCATCCCCCGTTGCGGATCAGACCGTCGAGGAGCTTGCTGGAGACGCTCTCCAGGCTGTCCGTGGCCGTGGCGCCCCAGACCACGAAGGCGACGGTGAGGACGGCGGTGACGCCGAACACGATCCAGTCGGTCCGGGCCTTGCGGTCGTGACCGGGGCGGCCCGGGAGGGCCGCCGTCACCGGCAGCCGGCCTCCGCGTCTGCTCCCACCCCGGCCTCCGCCGCCCTGGGGCTCGCCCGCTCTCTGATCTTCCTGCGACACAGGTGGCACCTTTCACGGCATTTCGGGACAAACTCAACTCGCTCCGTAAGGCAGTACCACACGTGACGCGTCACTTCCGGGACCAACTCAGCCGATCAACAGACCTCCACCGGCACTCCGGTGGTGAGCCGGTAGGTCGCCCGGCCGTCCAGCAGCAGCGGGACGAGCGCGCGCTGCGACTGGCGCAGAGGTACGAACGCCCCGCCGTCCTCCTGCCGGACGGTGACTCCGTGCAGAGCCAGCTCGTCGCCGAACTCGGCGTACTGCGCGGCGTCCAGGCGGTAGCCGCAGGGCGGGTCCTGGATGATCTCGGCGGGCTCGGCCGGGTCGTTGTCGGCTCCGCCGAGCAGCACGGGACCCCGGTCGGCGAACCCGGTGTGACGGGCCGCGGCCGTGGCCGCGGCGAGCCGGCCGCGCCGCTCCTCGACATAGGCGAAGGCGCCCTTCAGCGCGGTGAGTTGGGTGCCCACACGGCGGCGCTGGTTGCGGGCGTTGTCGGCCTTCTCGGCCTCGGTCAGGGCCTCGATCCGGGTCTCGACGAGCAGGCCGACGGAGTGCTTGACGCCGGCCGTGTTGCGCAGGATGCGCTCCTGTCCGTCGCCCGCCACCTGTCTGACCGGCTGCCCGGTCAGGGGGTCGGTCCAGATGCCGTAGATCCCGCTGCTGTGACCGGCGAACCCGGCCGCCGGCCGGACGTAGGACTCCGACAGGGTCCGGGACTCGTCGTGCACATGGGCGTCGGCGTTGAGGTTGCGCGGCCAGAGGGCGAGCAGGTCCTTGTCGTAGTACGGCGAGGTGCCGTCGTACTCGTGCAGGTCGTAGATCAGCCCGGGGCGCCGGTCCCGGACGAGGGCGGCGAGGGCGCGTCCCTCGGCGGTCTCCAGGGCGATGTGGTCGCGGTTGACGTCGACCCCGTCGGCGTTGCCCCGGGTGTCCGCCTCGCGCCCGTCCGGGTTGGCGGTCGGGACGACGAGGACGGTCGTACGGGAGAGGAAGCGGCGGGTCTCGCCGTCCCGCGCGTACGCCAGGTCGCGCAGGATGGTCAGGCAGGCCTCCCGGCCCGACGGTTCGTCACCGTGCTGCGAGCAGACGAGCAGCACGGTGGTGCGGGCCGCGCCCGGGGCGCGCGTGCCGACCGTGGCGAGCCGGATCGGACGTCCCTGTTTCGTCGTGCCGATGGTCCGCACGGCGACTCGGTCGCTGCCCCGGTCGACGGCGGCGAGGAAGTCGGTCTCCTGGCGCTCCGTGGTCCACAGTGCCCCACTGCTCAGCTCGAAGCCGGTCCGCGGGGGCGGGGCGGGGGCGGCGCCGCCGGCCGCCTCGGCGGGCACCGCGACGAGCGGGAGGCCGAGGGCGGCGGCGGCCGCCACGAGGACGAGCGTGCGGCGGGAGCGGCGGCTCGGTGCGCGGGTCATCGGGCCTCACCCGGGACAGGGATGTCCGACCGCGCGGGCCCGACACCGGTGAGCGGCTGCCAGGCCTGCGCCGGGCGTGCGTCGACCGTACCGGCCGTGGCCCGCGCGAAGGCCGAGGCACCGCCGACGAAGGGCAGTTTCGCCCACGTACGGGTGAGGTCGACGGTGAGGGTCGGTGGGGCGGACGGAGGGTCGAGGAGGTCCCGGTCCGTACCGCCGACGATCAGGGCGAGCCGGTGCCCGGCCAAGACGACGTGGTCGGTGGCCGCCAGCTTCAGCGTGATCGGGTACGACGTGCCGGGGGTCAGCGGCCGGCCCTTCCTCGGATCGGCCCAGGTGCCCAGGTCGGCCCAGCCGCGGCTGACGACGGTGAAGTCCACGTCCGCGGTACGGGCCTCGGTCTCCTTGAAGCAGGCGCTGTCGCCGCTCGTGCTCGCACCCCAGCAGGTCCGCCGGGTGAGGGTGGTGATGCCCTCGCCCGGCGCCGCGTAGTCCCTGATGGTGTCGGGGCCGAGGTCGACGAGCACGGCGGTCAGATGCGCGGTACCGGTCGTCGGTGTGGCTGTGACTGTCACCGTGGAGGAGCCGGAGAGCCTCAGGTCGCGGGTGAGCGGCCGGGTGGTGAACCCGGCCTTGGAGGGGGTGGAGTCGTCGATCCGCGCGGCCCAGTCGGTCTCGCCCAGGGCCGGGTCGTCGGTGAAGGTCTCCGTGGAGCCGGGGGCGGCGGGCGTACGTCCGAGGGTGCCGACGCCGGGCGCCGCTCCGGTGCCGGGGCGCAGGGTGGTGGGCTCGGTGGCGCGCGGCGGCCAGACGCGATCGGTGGTCCAGCGGTCCGGCGCCCGCTCGATGTCGGCCATCGGCTCGCGGTCGATGCCGTTGTCGTGGCCGAGGAGGTAGTGGTCGAACCAGCGGTGCAGGGTGCGGACCCATTCGGCGCGCCGGAAGTCGAAGGGGTCGACATGGCCGGTCTGGGAGAGCCAGATCTTGCGCTCGACACCGCGGGCGGCGAGGGCGTCCCACCACTGACCGAACTGGTTGGCGCGGACGTTGAGGTCCTGCTGGCCGTGCACGACGAAGACGCTCGCCCGCACCTTCCCGGCGTCCGGGACGTGGTCGCGCTCGCTCCAGGCACGGGTCCAGTCGCCGCTGTACGGGGTGGTGGCGGTGATGCGGTCCTGGACCGCGCCGCAGCGGGCGTTCGCCTCGGGGCTGTTGACGTACTCGGAGAGCCAGCTGGGGTTGGCGTTGTAGAGCGGGGCGCCCTGGGAGTGGAAGTAGTCGTACCAGGAGGAGATCGCGCCGATCGGCACGATCGTCTCCAGGCCCTCCACGCCGGTGGCGGCGACGCCGTTGGCGATGGTGCCGTCCCAGCTCTTGCCGATCATGCCGACCTTGCCGGTGGACCAGGTCGTGGCGCGGGCCCGTTCGGAGCCGGTACGGGTCGTGTAGCCGCGGGCGCGGCCGTTCAGCCAGTCGACGACCGCCTTCGCGGACCGGACGTCGGAGCGGCCGCCGACGTCGTCGCAGCCGTCGGAGCGGTTGGTACCGGCGAGGTCGACGGCGACGAAGGCATAGCCGCGCGGCACGAAGTAGTTGTCGTAGAAGAGCGGGAACTGGACGGGGTTCCCGGCGGAGTCGTAGGTCTTCTTCTGGCTCTCGTTGCCCCGGCCGCAGCAGGCGTAGTACGGGCTCGCGTCCATGATGACCGGGATCTTCCGGCCGTTCGCCGCGGCCTCGCGGGGACGGACGATGTCGGCGGCGACCCGGTCGGTGCGGCCGTCGCCGTCACCGTCGAGTCCCGTGTCGACCCAGACGGACTCCCGGACGGCGTCGCCATAGGAGTACACCGGCCGGGACTCCCGTACCCCCGAGGCGGTCGCCCGGTCGGTGGCGCCGGCCGGGGAGACGAGGGCGGACATCAGGGCGGCCGTGGCGGCCACGGCCAGGGTTCTGCACGACAGACGGGCTCCGCGGGTTCTCCGCACACGTATCGCCATGGGGCGGAACGTACCCCTGTCAACTCCGGTGCAAAAGAGGGCCGTCGGGGGCCGGGAGGGGCGGGCGGCGGCGCGAGGGTTCATTTCGGCCGAATGGCGATCGCGTGAAAGGAGGTCCTCTGGACGTGACGGGGCATCGGGGACTGAATAGCGTCGCTAAGGACCGAACACCCTTCGGACGCCTTACTCATTCTCCTTACCGACTTGGAGCTCTCGTGCACCGCAGACTTGTCGTTCCGAGCGCGCTCGCGGCCTCTCTCCTGCTGGCGATCCCGGCATCGGCCGCCGACTACGTTCCCGGCGCATCGGGCATCGGCGACCCCTACTACCCGGCCAGTGGCAACGGCGGCTACGACGTCTCCCACTACGACCTACGGCTGACGTACCAGCCCGCGACCGACCTCCTGGAGGGTACGGCGACGATCGTCGCCACGACGAAGCAGAACCTCTCGCGCTTCAACCTGGACCTCGGGCTGAAGGTCAGCGAGGTGCGGGTGAACGGCAAGAAGGCGCGGTTCACCAGGAGCGGCGAGCAGGAACTGGTGGTGACTCCGGCGACGCCGCTGGAGAAGAACCGCACGGTCTCGGTCGTCGTGCGGTACGCGGGCAAGCCCTCCGAGGTGAAGATCGGCGGCTGGACCGCCTGGCACCGGACGCCCGACGGCGGGGTGGCCGCGCAGGAGCCGGATTCGGCCGCCTGGTGGTTCCCGTCCAACGACCACCCCCTGGACAAGGCGACCTTCGACGTCTCGGTCTCGGTTCCGGACGGCACACAGGCGATCAGCAACGGTGTGCTGCAGTCGCAGTCCTCGCGCCTGGGCCGGACGCGCTACAACTGGCGCTCCAACAAGCCGCAGGCGACCTATCTGGCCACGCTGGCGGTGGGGAAGTTCGACGTCACCACGGACACCACGGACAACGGGCTCCCGGTCCTCAACGCGTACAGCAAGGACCTCGGCGACAACGCGGGCGCGGCGCGCGCGTCGATCGAGCGCACGGCCGAGGTCACGGAGTGGCTCGAGGAGATCTTCGGGCCGTATCCCTTCAACGCGATCGGCGGCTATGTCCCCAACGTGACCAGCGGATACGCCCTGGAGACGCAGACCCGGCCGTTCTACAGCCCCCGGCAGTTCGCCAACGGGGCGAACGTGTCGGTGGTCGTCCACGAGCAGGCGCACCAGTGGTACGGCGACAGCGTGTCGGTCGACCACTGGAAGGACATCTGGGTCAACGAGGGCTTCGCCCGCTACAGCCAGTGGCTGTGGTCGGAGAAGGAGGGCGAGGGCACGGCCCAGGAGCTCGCCGACTACGTCTACGGGACGCGCACGGCCGAGGACCCCTTCTGGACCGTCAAGCCGGGCGACCCGGGGCCGGACAACCAGTTCCACATCGCCGTGTACGACAGGGGCGCGCTGGCGATCCAGGCGCTGCGGAACGAGATCGGCGACGAGGACTTCTTCACCGTCCTGAAGGGCTGGCCGACGGAGTTCCGGTACGGCAACGCCAAGGTCGCGGACTTCGTGTCGTACGCGGAGCGGATCTCGGGCAAGCCGCTGGCCGCGCTCTTCGACACCTGGCTGTACCAGCCGGTGAAGCCGGCGACGTCGACGGCGGGCGAGCCGGGGGCGTCCGCGCGGGTGGCGCGATCGGCCGGGGCGACGGCTTCGCATGCACCCGTGGCTTCGGCGAAGCCGGTGCAGCCGAAGTCCTGGAAGAAGATCGCGGAGACGAACACGATCCACGACCACTGAGTGCGCGGAGGCGCCCCGCCCTGCCCCGAGGGGGCCGGGGTGGGGCGCGTCCGTCCGCCGTGGATAGGCTCGCCGGCTGTACGGAGCGACAGGCGGGAGCGGACGGTGGCGGTGGAGACGGGGCGGTACGGCGATCCGGCGGTGCGGGAGGCCGTCGCGCGGCGGGTCGAGGCGGAGTGGGGGCTCGAACTGCCCGACTCCTTCTTCCGGTTCGCGGACTTCCTCGCCGCACTCGGTCCTGTCGAGCGGCGGGCGCTCGAGGACCTGGAGTTCTCGCCGTACGGAGTGACGGACCTGTTCGCCGACCCGGAGGCGCGCCCCCGGGAGGGTCTCGACATCCGGGTGCACGGGCGGTACTACCGCGATCCGCCGGAGTTCCTCACCTTCCTGCACGGCGGTTCCGGCGGTCTGCACTTCGGGCTCTGGTCCGACGACGGGCGCACCTGCGACGGCGTCGCCTCGTACTACAACGACGACGGCGAGGGGATCCAGCGGCGCCACCGCACCCCGCTGGAGGCCGTGCGGGCGAGGATCGAGGCGGTGCAGCGTGATCTCGCCGACTACGCGGCCGACGGGGACGAGGACGAGCTCGCGCGCCTGGACGATCTGGGGCACCTGCGGACGGCCCTGACCGGCTTCGAGACCGGGGAGCGCACGGAGACGGGGCAGGCGTACGCCGACGCCCACGGGTACCGGCGGAGGACGGTCGACACCGCCCGGATCACGACCATGGACGGCGCGGGAGCCCTGGTCTCCGGTGCGACGGCGCTGGACCGTCCGCCGCTGGGCGCGGCCGACGAGTACCGCTTCGGCACGTCCATGGAGGAGCTCTTCGACGACGCCGAGGCCGTACGGGCAGCCGTCGACGAGGCCCTTCGGCGGGCGGCGGCCGGCGATCCGGCGGAGGCGCTGGTGCTCGGGCGCGACCTGCACCGGGCGTCGTACGGCAGGGCGGAGCACGAGGCGTACGCGGGCGAGCTGCTGGCCGTGGCCTACCGCGAGCTGGGCCGGCCCGCGCTCGCGGGCGTCGCGGCGGCCCATCACCGCCACCGGGGGCTGCCGACCGTGGACGTCCTGCGACCCGCGCGCTGACCGGCCGCCGAGGCGTTTCCCTCTCCGCCTCCGAGCGGCTGAGGAGAGCGCTTCACAGGAGGCCTCGCGGGACACCGAACAGGACGCCGACCAGGAGTTACCCTCGACGCTGTCAGCAGTGTCGCACCACCGTGCCCGTGGGGAGCCAGCCTTGAGCGAAACGACGTCCGGGACGCGCCCGACCCTGGAAGCCGTCGCCGCGCGCGCCGGGGTGTCCCGGGCGACGGTGTCCCGAGTCGTCAACGGCGGGGCCGGGGTGCGGGACGCGCTCGCGGAGAAGGTGCGCGCGGCCGTCGAGGAGCTCGGGTACGTCCCCAACCACGCGGCGCGGACCCTGGTGACCCGGCGCAACGGCGCCGTCGCTGTGATCATCGCCGAGCCCGAGTTCCGGATCTTCTCCGACCCGTTCTTCGAGCAGCAGGTGCGCGGCATCAGCCGCGAGCTCACCGCGCACGACGCCCAGTTGGTCCTGCTCTGGGTGGAGGGGCCGGGCGACCACGAGCGGATCGCGCGCTACCTCGGCGGCGGCCATGTCGACGGGGCGCTCGCCTTCTCGCTCCACAACGACGACCAGCTCCCGGAGATCGTCCGGCGGGCGCAGGTGCCCACGGTCTTCGGCGGGCGGCCCGGCTGGACGGGGCCCGTGGGTGAGCCGCCCGTCCCGTACGTCGACTGTGACAACCGCGGGGGTGCCCGTACCGCCGTGCGTCATCTGCGGTCGCTCGGCCGCCGGAACATCGCGCACATCACCGGGCCACGGGACCAGACCTCGGCGCTCGACCGGCTCGACGGATACCGGGACGAACTGCCGGACGCCGGACCCGATCTGGTGGCCGAGGGTGCGTTCACGGAGGAGAGCGGGGCGCGTGCGATGGCCGAACTGCTGGGTCGGCGCCCGGACCTGGACGCCGTCTTCGCCGCCAACGACCTGATGGCGTCGGGTGCGCTGCGCGTGCTGCGCGAGCACGGCCTGCGGGTCCCGGAGGACGTGGCACTCGTCGGCTTCGACGACGTCCTCCCGGTGGTCGAGGCGACCGATCCTCCGCTCACGACGGTACGTCAGGACATCGAGGGAATGGGCCGGTTGATGGTGCGGCTGCTGATGCGCACCCTCGACGGCACGGGCGTCGCGGAGCCCGTGATCACCGAGACCGAGCTGGTCCGCCGGGCCTCCGCATGACCGTCCTCCGCCAGGATTCCGCCGCCTACGGCTCCTGAAGAGGACGGACAAGTTCCGGCGTACGCCGAGCTGTTACGCGTTCGACTCTTGACGGGAGCCCGGGCCGGGAGGCACGCTCCAGACGCATTCCTGAGAGCGCTCTCAAGACGGAGGCTTCCCATGCCCACTGCCCGAGCCGCCAGAACGACCGCCGCCGTACGGATCGGCGCGGTCGTCCTCACCGGGGCCCTGCTCGCCGCCTGCGGATCCGGGGGATCCGACGGCTCCTCCGACAGCGCGGGCGGAAAGGTCACGATCACCGTCGACCTCTTCGGCTCGTTCGGCTACAAGGAGGCCGGGCTCTACGCCGCGTACGAGAAGCTGCACCCGAACGTGACCATCAAGCAGACCGACACCGAGGACGAGCAGGACTACTGGAAGTCGCTCCAGACCCGGCTGGCCGGCGGGGGCGGGCTCGCGGACGTCCAGGGCATCGAGGTCGGCCGGATCGCCTCCGTCACGCAGCAGCAGTCGGACAAGTTCGAGGACCTGACCACGTACGGTGCGGACTCGCTCAAGGGCGAGTTCGCCGACGCCAAGTGGTCCGCCGCGACCACCAAGGACGGCAAGGTCCTGGGGCTCGGCACGGACGTCGGCCCCGAGGCCATGTGCTACCGCTCCGACCTGTTCAAGCAGGCCGGACTCCCCACGGACCGGGCCGAGCTGGCGCAGAAGTGGTCCACCTGGGACGGCTATCTGGAGCTCGGCCGGCAGTACAAGTCCAAGGCCCCGGCCAAGAGCGCCTGGGTGGACAGCGTCGGCAGTCTGTACGCGGTCATGATCGGCCAGGAGAAGGAGCGGTACTACGACGCGTCCGGGAAGCTGGTCTACGCCGACAGCCCGGCCGTGAAGTCCGCGTGGGACGCCTCGACGAAGGCCGCCCAGGAGGGCTTGAGCGCCAAGCTCGACCAGTGGTCGCCGCAGTGGAACCAGGCGTTCTCGACCGGCTCCTTCGCGACGCTCCCCTGCCCCGCGTGGATGCTGGGCTACATCAAGGGCCAGGCCGGTGACGCCGGCAAGGGCAAGTGGGACATCGCCAAGCTGCCCGGCGGCGCCGGGAACTGGGGCGGCTCGTACCTCTCCGTACCGCGCGCGGCCAAGCACAAGAAGGAGGCGTACGAGCTGATCAAGTGGCTCACCGCCCCGGAGCAGCAGGCCACGCTCTTCACCAAGCAGGGGAACTTCCCCTCGTCGACCGGCGCCATCGCCAAGGTCGCCACGGCGACGGACCCGTACTTCTCGGGCGCGCCGATCGGCCAGATCTTCGGTGACGCGGCCAAGGCCGCCCCGGTGCAGGTGCTCGGGATCCACGACAAGAACGTCGCCGACCAGATCACCAACGCGCTGAGCGAGGTGGAGCGCAAGGGCACCTCGCCGGAGAAGGCGTGGTCGAACGCGCAGAAGGGCGTCGAGAACGCGGTCGGCTGATGCGGGCGGGTGTGGGGTCCGGGCCGGTCCCGGGCCCCACACCCGCTGCCCCCGGTCGTCTCGCGCACGCCTCAGGACGGCGGGCGCTCCCGCCGCGCTCCCGCCCGCACTCCCTGCCGCACACCTTCCGCCGGAAGGCGTGCTCCCCCGCCCGCACACCTTCCGCTCGCCTGAGAAGCCGCCCCAGCCGCGGCAGCAACAGCACCCGTTCATCCGACTCGAAGGGCCGCACCGTGACCCTGACCGCCTCCGGGCCGACGAGGGCGCCCGTCCCGCCGTCGTCGGCCCGGTCCTCCGGACCGGCCCGCCGCCGCAGACGGTCCGCGCTGGTTCCGTACGCCTATCTCGCCCCGTTCTTCACCCTGTTCGCGGCGTTCGGCCTCTTCCCGCTGCTCTACACCGCCTTCGTCTCGCTCTACCGCGTGGAGCTGCAGACACCCGGCGACATGGAGTGGCGCGGATTCGGCAACTACGCGGCGCTGCTGACCGACGAGTTCTTCTGGACCGCGCTGCGCAACACCTTCACGATCGGCGTGCTGTCCACCGTGCCGCAGCTCGCGATGGCGCTCGGCCTGGCCCATCTGCTCAACTACAAGCTGCGTGGGCGGACGTTCTTCCGTACGGCGATGCTGCTGCCGTACGCGACCTCCGTGGCCGCCGCCACCCTGGTCTTCGCCCAGCTCTTCGGGCACGACTACGGGCTCGTCAACTACGGCCTCTCGCTGATCGGTTTCGGCCCGGTCGACTGGCAGAACGGCACGCTCGCCTCGCAGATCGCCGTCTCCTCGATCGTCGTCTGGCGCTGGACGGGCTACAACGCGCTGATCTACCTGGCGGGCATGCAGTCCATCCCCACCGAGCTGTACGAGGCGGCGGAGGTGGACGGCGCCTCCCGCTGGCGGCAGTTCTTCCACGTCACCCTGCCCGGGCTGCGCCCCACGATCGTGTTCACCACGGTCGTCTCCACGATCGGCGCGACCCAGCTCTTCGGCGAGCCGCTGCTCTTCGAAGGGTCCATCTCGGGCGGCATCTCCCACCAGTACCAGACGCTCGGTCTCTATCTGTACGAACAGGGCTGGGGCTTCTTCCACCTGGGCCGCGCCGCCGCCATCGCCTGGCTGATGTTCCTGCTGATCCTCGTCCTGGTCGGGGTCAACGCCCTGATCGTGCGCCGCCGTTCACGGAAGGAGGGCCGGGCATGACCACGCGTGTCGCCGGCCGTACGGGCCGCGGGGGCCGGATCACGTACGCGATCCTGATCCTCGCCGTCCTCGTCTCCGCCTTCCCGTTCTACTGGACGATCGTCGCCGCCAGCCGCTCGAACGCCGATCTCGCACAGGTGCCGCCCACGCTGCTGCCCGGCCCGAACCTGTTCCGCAACTTCGAGGCGGTGATGGAGGAGGCGGACATCGGCAAGGCCCTCTTCAACTCCCTTGTCGTCTCCGGCTCCATCACCGTCGGCACGGTGCTCTGCTGCACACTGGCCGGGTTCGCCTTCGCCAAGCTGCGCTTCCGCGGCCGGGGCGCGCTGCTCGCGATCACCGTCGGCACGATGATGATCCCGCCGCAGCTCGGGGTGATCCCGCTCTTCATGCTGATCGCCGAGCTGGGGTGGGTGAACCAGCTGCAGTCGGTCATCCTGCCGGGTCTCGTCTCGGCCTTCGGGGTGTTCTTCATGCGCCAGTTCCTGGTGCAGGCCCTGCCGGACGAGCTGATCGAGGCCGCCCGGGTCGACGGAGCCTCCTCGGCCCGGATCTTCTGGTCGATCGTGGTGCCCGTGGCCCGGCCCGGCATGGCGGTGCTCGGACTGCTCACCTTCATGGCCGCGTGGAACGACTTCTTCTGGCCGATCATCGCGCTCTCCTCGCAGGAGCCGACCGTGCAGGTCGCGCTCCGCCAACTCGGCGGCGGATACGTCCACGACCAGTCCGTGATCATGGCGGGCACCCTGCTCGGCACGCTGCCGGTGCTGCTCGTCTTCGGCCTGCTGGGCCGGCAGATCGTGGGCGGCATCATGCAGGGCGCCGTCAAGGGCTGAAGCGCTCTTCTGCTCGGGCTCGCCCGATCGGCCCCCGCTCACCGGGGGCTCCGCCGAATAGGGCCGCCCCTACTCCTCTCCCTCTCACAGGAGGTCTCCGTCCATGAACGCTCTCTTCCCCGACGGCTTCCGCTGGGGCGCGGCGACCGCCGCCTACCAGATCGAGGGCGCCGCCGCCGAGGACGGCCGCACCCCGTCCATCTGGGACACCTTCAGCCGTACGCCGGGCAAGGTGCGCAACGGCGACACCGGTGACATCGCCGCCGACCACTACCACCGGATGCGCGAGGACGTGGCCCTGATGAAGGAGCTGGGCCTCACGGACTACCGTTTCTCCCTCTCCTGGTCCCGGGTCCAGCCGACCGGACGCGGCCCGGCCGTGCAGAAGGGCCTCGACTTCTACCGCGGTCTTGCCGACGAGCTCCTCGACGCGGGAATCCGGCCGGTCGCCACGCTCTACCACTGGGACCTGCCTCAGGAGCTCGAGGACGCCGGTGGCTGGCCGGAGCGGGCGACGGCGGAGCGGTTCACCGAGTACGCGGGGCTCGCCGCCGAGGCTCTGGGCGACCGGGTCACCACCTGGACCACGCTCAACGAACCCTGGTGCTCGGCCTTCCTCGGCTATGGCTCCGGTGTCCACGCGCCGGGCCGGACCGACGACGCGGCCGCCCTGCGCGCCGCCCACCATCTCAACCTGGCTCACGGCCTGGCCGCCCGCGTCCTGCGCGAGGCCGTCCCCGCCTCGGCGGAGGTCTCGCTGACCCTCAACCTCCACGCGATCAGGGCGCTGTCCGACGCGCCCGAGGACCGGGACGCGGCACGGCGCATCGACGCCGTCGGCAACCGGATCTTCCTCGACCCGGTCTTCCACGGCCGTCTCCCCGCCGATCTGGTCGAGGACACCGCGCACATCACGGACTGGTCCTTCGTCCGGGACGGCGATCTGGAGGTGATCTCCACACCGATCGACTCGCTCGGGATCAACTACTACTCCCCGTCCGTCGTCGGCGCCGGCGTCTCGGAGTCCCCCTCGCCCTGGCCGGGCGCGCCGGAGCGGGTGCGTTTCGTTCCCGCGCCCGGACCGCGTACGGCGATGGACTGGCCGGTGGACGCGGGCGGCCTGTACGAGCTGCTCGTCCGCCTCCGTGACGAGCTGCCGGAGGTGCCGCTCCTGATCACCGAGAACGGCGCCGCGTACGACGACTACGCCGACCCCGAGGGCGAGGTCCACGATCCGGAGCGGGTGGCGTACCTCGACGCCCATCTCGCGGCCGCGCACCGCGCGATCGCCGACGGCGCGGACGTGCGCGGGTACTTCCTCTGGTCGCTGCTCGACAACTTCGAGTGGGCGTACGGCTACGGCAAGCGGTTCGGGATGGTCCATGTGGACTTCGCGAGCCAGCGCCGTACGCCCAAGGACAGCGCGCGCTGGTACGCGGAGGTGATCAGGCGCGGGGGGCTGGCACGCTGAGCCCCGCCGCCGCGGCGCCGAGCCTCGCGGCGCGGCGCGCCTCGCGGGCCGGCGGCAGATAGCGCAGCCGTTCGGGGAGTACGGGCACGACGGCCCGTACGACCCGGGCGAAGCGGCGGAGCCGGCGCTCCTGCGCGTCGGTCCACTCCAGTCCCACGGCCTCGCGGGCGTCCGGTGGCATCAGGCCGACGGTGATGAAGGCGCGGAAGCGGGCGAGCCGGGGCAGGATCACCGGCCACAGCGCTCGGAGCAGCAGCCGCAGCGGCAGGGGGCCGCGGTCCGGGGGCGGTACCGGCTGGTCGGTGGCGACCAGCTCGCGCAGGACGACGGTGGCCTCGATCTCGCCGAGCATCGTGCGGTAGTAGGGCCAGAACGCCTCGACGGTCTGGGGCATGTCCCGGTCGTGGATGCCGAGGATGCGGCCGACCTGGAGCCACTCCGCGTAGAGCCGGCGCTCCTGGGCGTCGGTGAGCGGGCGGTGGAGCAGACGCAGGGCGTGCTGGTAGACGGGGAAGCCGGTGGCGTGCACCCAGGCGTAGTTCGCCGGGGTGAGCGCGTGGTACCGGCGGCCGTGGGCGTCGGTGCCCTGGATGGTCCGGTGCAGCGCGCGGAGCCGGCGCCCTTCCTCGGCCGCGGCCTCGCCTCCGTACACCCAGAGCAGGGCGGAGCGCAGGGAGCGTTCGCCGCGGCCCCAGGGGTCGGTGCGGAAGACGGAGTACTGGTCGACGCCGGCGCCGACGGCGGGGTGGGCGACCTGGAGGGCGAGGGCGGAGGGCAGCATGAGGAGCCCCCGGATGTCCCCGGCGACGCTCCACAGCACACCGCCGACGGGCGGCGGCTGGGGCGCGTCCCGTGTCGCCCCGTCCTCCGTGGCGGTCCGGGCGGGCGGGGTGGTCCCGGTGGGCCGCGTGGGCGGGGTGGTCCCGGTGGGCCGCGTGGGCGGGGTGGTCCCGGTGGGCGGGGTGGTCCCGGTGGGCCGCGTGGGCCGCGCTTCCGCCTTCCGCGCCGAGCGGTCCGTGCGCCTCGTCGGTCCGGTCATGCGGGCACTCTCCTCACGTTCTCAGCCTGCCTCGGCCAGGCCTTTCCGGCAAAGGCCGCACAAAGATCGGGGCCGTGCGCCGGGCCGGAGCCCGGGGCACGGCCCCGATCTGGTGGTGCGTGGTGCTGGTGCGTCAGCCGCGGTCGGCGCCGACCGGCTCGCCGACGATGCGGCCGGCCAGGGCGCGGGCCCAGGCGTCGACGTCGGCGGAGAGCTCGCGCTCGGCGGCGGCGCGCTCGGTGGCGATGCGCTCGGCACCGGCGGCGAGGATCGCCTCGCGCTCACGGATGCCCTCGGCACGGGCGGCGGCGATGGCGGCCGCGCCCTCCTCGGTCGCCTGGGAGCGGATGCGGGCCGCCTCGTGGCGGGCCTCGGCCAGCTCGGCCTCGTACTGCTCGCGGATCTGCGTGGCCTCGGCGCGCAGGTCGTCGGCGCGCTCGGTGCCGCCGGCGATGGCGTCCTCGCGCTCGGCGAGGGTGCGGTTGATCTTCGGCAGGATGCCCTTCGCCAGGATCAGGAAGGTGAGGGCGAACAGGACCACGCCGAGGATGAGCTCAGCCGTGACCGGGTTGAGCGGACCAAGGTCCATGTCGAAGATCGTCGAATTCTGCGCGAGGGTCATGCGCGCATGTTACCTGCTCGGAAATGGGGCCCGTTCCCCGGGCGGCGGCAAGACAGCCCCTTCGACGGCGGTCCGTGCTGACATGACCGCGCAAGATTCCCGGCACCCAATGGCTACCGCAAGGTAACTACGGCTGATTTGATGTGCGGCGCCGCTCCAACCCCCCACCTACACACGGGAGTTTCTGTGCCGCTCGCCGCACACCGCCGTCGTGCCTCCGGCGCCGCCCTGTCCCTGGCGCTCGCCGCCGCGACCCTGGCCACGGCAGCGCCCTCGGCCTCCGCCGCCGAGGCCCCGCGCCTGAAGGTGCTCAGCTACAACACCTTCCTGTTCAGCAAGACGCTCTACCCCAACTGGGGCCAGGACCACCGGGCCAAGGCGATACCCGCCGCCTCCTTCTACCAGGGCCACGACGTGGTCGTGATCCAGGAGGCCTTCGACAACTCCTCCTCGGACGCGCTCAAGGCGAATTCCGCCGCCCAGTACCCGTACCAGACCCCGGTCATGGGCCGCAGCAAGACCGGCTGGGACGCCACGAGCGGCGCCTACTCGGCCACGACGCCGGAGGACGGCGGCGTGACGATCCTCAGCAAGTGGCCGATCGTCCGCAAGGAGCAGTACGTCTACAAGGACGCCTGCGGCGCGGACTGGTACTCGAACAAGGGCTTCGTCTACACGGTCCTCGATGTGAACGGCACCAAGGTCCACGTCGTCGGCACCCATGCCCAGTCCACCGACCCGGGCTGCTCGGCGGGCGAGGCGGCGCAGATGCGCAGCCGCCAGTTCAAGGCGATGGACGCCTTCCTCGACGGCAAGAACATCCCGGCGAACGAGCAGGTCATCGTGGCCGGCGACATGAACGTCGACTCCCGGACGCCCGAGTACGGCACGATGCTCAGCGACGCGGGCCTGGCCGGGGCGGACGCCCGCACGGGCCACCCGTACTCCTTCGACACCGAGCTGAACTCGATCGCCTCCGAGCGCTACCCGGACGACCCGCGCGAGGACCTCGACTACGTCCTGTACCGCTCGGGCAACGCGCGCCCGGCGAACTGGACGAACAACGTGGTCCTGGAGCAGACCGCGCCCTGGACGGTCTCCAGCTGGGGCACGCGCTACACGTACACGAACCTGAGCGACCACTACCCTGTCACCGCGTTCTGAACGGGAACGCTCCGACCTGATCGCCCCCGGCCCGCCGCGCCTCGCGCCCGGCGGGCCGGGGTCGTCCTAGTACCCGTACACGCCGAACTGGGTGTAGGCCCAGAGCCCCACGATCCCGGCCACGCAGAGCACCACCACCCAGGAGCCGACGCTCGTGTGGAGTCTTTTGGCGGGGCGGGCGGGCTTGGGCGCGCGCTTGGTCCGGGCCGGGCGTTCGGTGCGGGCCCGGGAGGGGGCCGCCGCGTCCGCGGCGGCGACGTCGGCGAGCAGGCGGCGGCAGACCGCGGCCAGTTCGGCCGTCCCGACCGAGAGGTCGACCACGATCTCCGAACGGGCCGGCGCCGTGGTGCCGCCGTCCAGGAGTCGGCCGGCGCGCAGCCGGGCCTGGTTCCTGCCCCCGGTCGGGGCCAGGCTGATCCAGCGCCCCACGTGCTCGCCCCGGATCACGACTCCACCGCCCCGCTCCCGGTACACGGTGTGTTCCCGCCACAGGACGCCGGCCAACTCCGCAGCCGTCTCCCTGAGTTCCGTGTACATGACCCTCCCCAGTCACCGTTCCCCGAATTCGAACAAGCACGTGACTCTAGCGGCAGGTACACGCCAGATCTCGCACGGGTCGGGCGGGTGTACCCGTACGCCCGCTTACGCCTCGAAGTCGTACACGGTGACCGGTATCCCCCGCGCGGCGAGCCGCTCGGCTATCAGCGGCTCGACCCGCGACCACTTCCCACCGGCCAGCCCGCAGCCGATCCGGGGCATGTGCACGGAGGCCCCCAGCTCCTCCGCCCTGTCGCCGAGCAGCCCGAGCGCCGCGTCGATCGCCTCGTACCGCACGGGCACCCCCGTGCTCCGGCCGGTGCGCGTCCCGCGCTGGCCGACCAGATTGGCCACCCAGACGTACGGCCCGACCTGCACGAACTGGGCGGCGCCCAGTGCGAAGTCGTTCCGCGCACGCTCCCGGTGCCAGCGGCGATAGGCCGCCTCCGGCTCCGGCCAGCGGCGCGACAGCGCCAGGACGAATCCCTTGCCCCAGCCGCCCAGGTCGTTGCAGACATGCGCGATGATCTTGACGCCCTTGCCCTGCGGCGCGCTGGCGTCCCCCCGTACATACGTGATCCCCGACATGCGTTCACCGTAGGGCGCGCCACTGACATCGGCCGCACGCTTTTACATCGCTGGTGAGACAGCAATACTGTTGCACCGAGGGAACGGCACGGCAGTCACGGCACCGGAAGCGAGGCACCTCAGATGGCCACCGAGACCGAGGCGCAGCCCGAGCAGCCCGAGCAGGCGCCGACGTTCACCGTCGACGAGCTGGCCGCCCGGGCGGGGGTCACCGTGCGGACCGTCCGCTTCTACAGCACCAAGGGACTGCTGCCGCCGCCCGCGATCGGCCCGCGCCGCGTCGGACACTACGGGCCGGGACACCTCTCCCGCCTGGCTCTGATCGAGGAGCTCCAGCGCCAGGGGATGACGCTCGCCGCCATCGAACGCTATCTGCACCAGCTGCCGCCCGACCTCAGCGAGCGGGACCTCGCCGTCCACCGGGCCCTGATCGCCGCCTGGGCGCCCGAGTCCGCCGAGGAGATCACCCGGCGCGAGCTGGAGCGGCGCGCCGGGCGGGCCCTTACGGACGAGGACGTGGACCGTCTCGCGGCGATGGGTGTCCTGGACAAGGGCGCCGACCCGGACGTCTTCCGCCTCGACGCCTCGCTGCTGCGGCTCGGCGTCGAGCTGCTCGACGTGCCCATCGCCCACGAGACGATCCTCGCCTCCCGCACCGTCCTGCTGGAGCACGCGCGCGTGGCGGCCCAGGAGCTGTCCCGGATCTTCCGGGAGGAGGTCTGGAACCCGTACCGCGAGAGGGCCGAGGACCCGGATCACCTCGCCGCGATGAAGTCGCTCTCCGCGCACATGCAGCCGATGGTGATCCAGGCCCTCGTCACCGCCTTCCAGCGCTCCCTGCGGGAGGAGCTGCGGGCGGCGTTCGGTACGGAGACGGCGGCGGGGGCCGACTAGCCGAGCAAGCGCGGCTGGGTGCCCGGCGTGAGGGCGATCCACACGGCGTCGCTCTCCTGGATGATGTACATCGCGTCGCGCTCCACGTCCCAGCCGAGGGGTACGACGTAATACCGCCCGTCGTGTTCCAGGAGCAGGCGCAGCCCGGTGTAGCGGTAGCGATGACGCAGCCCGCTCGACAGGACCTCCCGTTTGACCTTGCCGGTGGGGAGGGCGAGCGGATGACTGCTGAGGATCATCACCCCGGTCCAATCGGTGACACGGCCGGCGCGGGCCCTGGCGTCCCGCTGGGCCGTCTGGACGGTGACCTGGGTGAGCGTCCAGAAGAGAAAGGCCCCGGCGGCGAAGACCGGGAGCGCCTTGCGTCGCAGCCCCTTCGGCCGCCGGCCCTGGGAGTCACGGCACTGGCCCATGAGCAACCCGACGGCGATGAGGAGGGGGGCGGTCCAGCCGTAAGGCTGGATCTCGCTCCACAGGGCGAGCAACACCACACCGATGACCACCACGGGCACGGACAGGCGGGCGGCGACGGCTTCGGCCTTGACGGCGGTACGGCGCGCCCCGCCCCGGTACGTCCGGGCCCGAGCCCGGGCCCAGGGCGCCGCCACGACCAGCACGATCAACCCGGCGGCCACCAGGACCTCGAGCTTCAGCAGCCGCAGGCTCTGGGTCACCAGCTCGCCGAAGCCCAGGTCGAGCGTGCTGAGGGAGATGTGGAAGTACGCGTAGAACGTGCTCATGTACATCGCGCCCAGGTAGAACAGGAGCGCGGCGATGAAAGTCCCTTGCGCGACGACCGTCCGGAGGAGCGCGGTGGGGCGGTACGGATCGGCCTCCGGCTCCTCGGACGGGTCGTCCAGGGGCGGCTCGCTCACGTGCTGTCGGGACCGGGCGGTTCGATCGGTTCCGAAGGCCCGTCGGGCGTCGGGGGCGTTGGCGGTTGCGTCTCGTCGAAGCTCGGGGCGGAGGTCGGGTCGCCGTCATCGTCTCCGGTCGCCCTCGGTGGCTGCGGTTCGGGCGGAACGTACGGCTCCCCGGTGTCGGTCGGCTGTGGTTGTTGTTGTTGCTGCTGCTGCGGAGAGGTGGGCGGACTGGACACCGCGTCGGGCGGCGACGGGGAGTCCGCGGGGGCGGGCTTGTCGGGGTCGCACGCGACGAGCGCGCCGGCACCCAACACGCCGACCACGGCGAGCATGACGACACGGATCCAGCGAATGGTCTTGTCCCGCATCCGACCTCCTTGATCGTCCGCGAGCGTAGAGGGACGCGGGCCCCCGCCCCCGGCCCCACGCGACGCGGCCCCGCCGCACCGCTCGATCGGATGATCGAAGAGTGGTGCGACGGGGCCGTTCAGCGGATCGGAGGCGTCACGCGTCCGTGAAGACCTCGCCCCGCTCCGCCTTCTCCACCAGCAGCGCCGGCGGCGTGAACCGCTCGCCGTACTTCTCGGCCAGCTCACGCGCGCGTGCCACGAAACCGGGCAGCCCACCCTCGTAACCGTTGATGTACTGGAGCACACCACCGGTCCAGGCCGGGAAGCCGATGCCCATGATGGAGCCGATGTTCGCGTCGGCGACCGAGGTCAGGACGTTCTCCTCCAGGCAGCGCACCGAGTCGAGCGCCTCGGAGAAGAGCATCCGCTCCTTCATGTCCTCGAAGGGGATGTGCACGTCGGTCCGGGTGAAGTGCTCACGGAGTCCCGGCCAGAGGCCGACCCGCTTGCCGGTCTCGTCGTACGCGTAGAAGCCCGCGCCGCCGCTGCGACCCGGACGCCCGAACTCGTCGACCATCCGGTCGATCACCGCGTCCGCCGGGTGCCCGGCCCAGGTGCCGCCGGCCTCCTCGATCGCGCGCCGCGTCTCGTTCCGGATCTTCCGGGGCAGGGTCAGGGTCAGCTCGTCCATCAGGGAGAGCACCTTGGCCGGGTAGCCGGCCTGCGCGGCCGCCTGCTCGACCGAGGAGGGGTCGACGCCCTCGCCGATCATCGCCACGCCCTCGTTGATGAACTGGCCGATCACGCGGGAGGTGAAGAAGCCGCGCGAGTCGTTGACGACGATCGGGGTCTTCTTGATCTGCCGTACCAGGTCGAAGGCGCGGGCCAGCGCCTCGTCGCCGGTGCGCTCGCCCTTGATGATCTCCACCAGCGGCATCTTGTCGACCGGCGAGAAGAAGTGCAGTCCGATGAAGTCGACCGGGCGGGAGACGCCCTCGGCGAGCACGGTGATGGGCAGCGTCGAGGTGTTGGAGCAGAGCAGCGCGTCCGGCTCGACGATGTCCTGGATCTCCTCGAAGACCTTGTGCTTGAGCGCGGTGTCCTCGAAGACGGCCTCGATCACGGCGTCGCAGCCGGCCAGGTCGGCCGGGTCGGCGGTGGGAGTGATCAGGGCCAGCAGCTCGTCCGCCTTCTGCTGGGTGGTGCGACCGCGGGAGACGGCCTTGGCGCAGAGCTTCTCGGAGTAGCCCTTGCCCTTCGCAGCGGACTCCGCCGTGACGTCCTTGAGGACGACCTCGATACCCGCACGGGCGCAGGAGTACGCGATGCCGGCGCCCATCATGCCCGCGCCGAGGACGGCGACCTTGCGGACGGGGCGCGGCTCGATGCCCTGGGGGCGGTTGGCGCCGGAGTTGATGGCCTGGAGGTCGAAGAAGAAGGCCTGGATCATGTTCTTCGCCGTCTGGCCGGTGACCAGCTCGGTGAAGTAGCGGGCCTCGATGGTCAGCGCGGTCTCGAAGTCGACCTGCGAGCCTTCGACGGCGCAGGCGAGGATGTTGCGGGGGGCCGGGTAGGGCGCGCCGTTCAGCTGCTTCTTCAGGTTGGCCGGGAAGGCCGGCAGGTTGGCGGCGAACCGCGGGTTCGACGGCGTTCCGCCGGGGATCTTGTACCCCTTGACGTCCCAGGGCTGCTGCGACTCGGGGTGCGTGTCGATGAAGGCGCGCGCCTTGGCGAGCATCTCCTCGGGCGTGGCGGCCACCTCGTGGATCAGGCCGTTCTCCAGGGCCCGCTGCGGGGAGTATTGGGTGCCCTGGAGCAGGACCTTGAGCAGGGCGTCGGCGATGCCCATGAGGCGTACGGTACGGGTGACGCCGCCGCCCGCCGGGAGGAGACCGAGCGTGACCTCGGGCAGGCCGATCTTGGAGCCGGGGGCGTCGAGCGCGACACGGTGGTGCGAGGCGAGGGCGATCTCGTAACCGCCGCCCAGCGCCGCCCCGTTGACGGCGGCGACGACCGGCTTGCCGAGCGTCTCGATCCGGCGCAGCGAGCGCTTGATCTCGGTGCCGGTGTCGAAGGCGATCTGGGCGTCCTCCGGGCGCAGCCGGATCATGTCCTTCAGGTCACCGCCCGCGAAGAAGGTCTTCTTCGCGGAGGTGTAGATGATGCCGCGGATGGAGTCCTTCTCGGCCTCGGCGCGGTCGGCGATCGCCGCGATGGAGTCCTTGAACGCCTGGTTCATGGTGTTCGCGGACTGGTTGGGGTCGTCGAGGACGAGGGTGACGACGCCGGTCTCGTCCTGCTCCCAGCGGATGGTGGTGCTCTGGCTCATTGCTGCTTCTCCGTAAGGCGGGTGAAGGCTGGTGGGAGGGAGGGACGGTCAGACGCGCTCGACGATCGTGGCGATGCCCATGCCGCCGCCGACGCACAGCGTGGCCAGGCCGTAGCGCTTGTCCTGGCGCTCCAGCTCGTCGATCAGGGTGCCGAGGATCATCGCGCCGGTCGCGCCGAGGGGGTGGCCGAGCGCGATGGCGCCACCGTTGACGTTGACCTTGTCGAGGCTGATGCCCATGTCCTTGACGAAGCGGAGCACGACGCCCGCGAAGGCCTCGTTGATCTCGACCAGGTCGATGTCGTCCATGGTCAGGCCGGCCTTGGCGAGCGCCTTGCGGGTGGCGGGCGCGGGTCCGGTGAGCATGATGGTCGGCTCGGAGCCGGAGACGGCCGCGGCGACGATCCGGGCGCGCGGGGTCATTCCGTACCGCTCGCCGACCTCCTTGGAGCCGATGGCGACGAGCGAGGCGCCGTCGACGATGCCGGAGGAGTTGCCCGCGTGGTGGACGTGGTCGATCTTCTCCACCCAGTGGTACTTCTGCAGCGCGACCGCGTCGAAGCCGCCCATGTCGCCGATGCCGGCGAAGGAGGGCTTGAGGGCGGCGAGCGAGTCGGCGGTGGTGCCGGGGCGCATGTGCTCGTCGTGGTCGAGGACGAGCAGTCCGCTGTGGCGGTCCTTGACGGGGACGACGGAGCGGTCGAAGCGGCCGTCCTTCCAGGCGGCGGCGGCGCGCTCCTGGGAGAGGGCGGCGTACTCGTCGACGTCGCGGCGGGAGAAGCCCTCGATGGTGGCGATGAGGTCGGCGCCGATGCCCTGGGGCACGAAGCCGGTCTCGTGGTTGGTCATCGGGTCGGCGAACCAGGCGCCGCCGTCGGAGGCCATGGGGACGCGCGACATGGACTCGACGCCGCCGGCGAGGACGAGGTCCTCCCAGCCCGACCGGACCTTCATCGCGGCCATGTTGACGGCTTCGAGGCCGGAGGCACAGAAGCGGTTCTCCTGGACGCCGGCGACGGTGTCGGGCAGGCCGGCGGCGATGGCGGCGATACGGGCGATGTCGGAGCCCTGGTCGCCGACCGGGCCGACGACGCCGAGGACGATGTCGTCGACGGCGGCCGGGTCGAGTCCGGGGAAGCGGGCGCGGATCTCGTGGATGAGTCCGACGACCAGGTCGATGGGCTTGGTGCCGTGCAGGGCGCCGTTGGCCTTGCCGCGGCCGCGCGGGGTGCGGATCGCGTCGTACACGTACGCTTCGGTGCTCACGAGAAGCCTTTCAACGATTCAGCGATGAGGGTGAGGGGAGAGGGGTCAGCCCAGCAGGGAACGTCCGATGATCTCCTTCATGATCTCGGTCGTCCCGCCGTAGATGGTCTGGATGCGGCCGTCGGTGAACGCACGGGCGACCGGGAATTCGGCCATGTAGCCGTATCCCCCGTGCAGTTGCAGACAGCGGTCCGCGACCCGCTTCTGCAGCTCGGTGGCCCACCACTTGGCCATGGAGGCGTGGACGGCGTCGAGCTCCCCGTTCGAGTGATCCACGATGCACCGGTCGAGGAACGTACGGGTGACGGCGCACTCGGTCGCCATCTCCGCGATCTCGAAGCGGATGTGCTGGAGCTTGGCCAGCGGGCGCCCGAAGGCCTCGCGCTCCTTCACGTAGCGCGTGGTGATCTCCAGGAGGTGTTCGGCGGCGGCGATGCCGGCCACGGCGATGGCCATCCGCTCCTGGGCGAGATTGGTCATGAGGTGGACGAAGGCGCCGTTGAGCTCGCCGAGGAGGTTCTCCTTGGGAACGCGGACGTCGTGGAAGAACAGTTCGGCGGTGTCCTGCGACTTCTGGCCGATCTTGTCGAGGTTCCTGCCTCGCTCGAACCCTTCCGTGCCCCGCTCGACGACCAGCAGCGAGAGCCCGTGCGCGCCCCCTTCGGGGGTCGTCTTCGCGACGACGATCACGAGGTCGGCGAGGATGCCGTTGGAGATGAAGGTCTTGGACCCGTTGAGCACCCAGTGGTCGCCGCGGTCCTCGGCGCTGGTCCTGATCCCCTGGAGGTCGGAGCCCGCGCCCGGCTCGGTCATCGCGATGGCGGTGATCAGCTCGCCCGTACAGAAGCCGGGCAGCCAGCGGCGCTTCTGCTCCTCGGTGGCGAGCGAGGTGAGGTACGGGCCGATGATGTCGTTGTGCAGGCCCAGGGCCATGCCGGGCGCGCCGGCCCGGGTGAACTCCTCGGCGAGGACGGCGCTGTAGCGGAAGTCCGGGTTGCCGCCGCCTCCGTACTCCTCGTCGACGGCGAGACCGAGCAGCCCCTGCCGTCCCGCGGCGCGCCAGGCCTCGCGCGCGACGATGCCGTCCTTCTCCCACTGCTCGTAGTGGGGCAGCACCTCCTTGGCGAGGAAGGTGCGGACGGTCTCGCGGAACGTCTCGTGGTCGGCGGTGTAGAGCTGGCGCTTCATGCCTGCGGCTCCTTGGAGGTGAGGGAGGACACGGCCCAGTCGCGGGCGACCTCGTCGGTGTCGGCGCCGGGCAGGGCGGGGCCGGTGCGCACGGTGCCGGGGGTGGCGGAGAAGCGGGGCGCGGGCGCGGGCTGGGTGAGGCCGGCGTGCTCGACGAAGGTGGCGCGGGCGGCCAGGTGCGGGTGGGCGGGGGCCTCGCGGAGCGAGAGGACCGGCGCCACGCAGGCGTCGGTCCCGTCGAAGACGGCTGTCCACTCGTCTCTCGTACGGGTGCGGAAGCGTTCCGCGACGGCGGTGCGCAGGTCGGCCCAGCGCCCGAAGTCCTTGCGGGCGGGGGCGAGGTCCTCGATGCCCAGGAGGCGTACGAACTCGTCGTAGAACTGCTGCTCCAGGGCTCCGACGGCCATGTACTGCCCGTCGGAGGTCTCGTAGGTGCCGTAGAAGGGGCAGCCGCCGTCCAGCAGGTTGATCCCGCGCCGGTCCTGCCAGCCGCCGGAGGCCAGCATGCCGTGGATCATGGTCGCGAGGTGGGCGGTGCCGTCGACGATGGCCGCGTCGACGACCTGTCCCTCGCCGTGTGCTCGGGCGTGCTGGAGCGCGGCGAGGACGCCGACGACGAGGTAGAGCGAGCCGCCGGCGTAGTCGCCGACGAGGTTCGCCGGGATGGCGGGCGGGCCGTCCGGGTCGGGACCGATCATGCCGAGGGTGCCGGTGATCGCGATGTACGCGATGTCGTGTCCGGCGGTCGTGGCGAGCGGCCCGTCCTGGCCCCAGCCGGTCATCCGGCCGTAGACGAGCTTCGGGTTGCGGGCGAGGCAGGCCTCGGGGCCGACACCGAGCCGCTCGGCGACGCCGGGCCGGTAGCCCTCGATCAGGATGTCGGCCCGTTCGACCAGGTCGAGGACGGTCGCGGGGCCGCCGTCGGCCTTGAGGTCGACGAGGACGGAGCGCTTGTTGCGGTTGGTGAGGTCGTACGCGGGGTCGATCCCCAGCCCGGAGCCGCCGGGCCGGTCGATCCGAACGACGTCGGCGCCGAGATCGGCGAGGAGCATGGCCGCGAAGGGCCCGGGCCCGATCCCCGCCAGCTCCACCACACGCACCCCGGAGAGCGGCCCGTTCCGGGCGGTCCGGGTCGGTTCCTTCGTCGCCGCCATCAAGCCCCCAGCTATGTGACACCAATGATGTAACACCAGTGATGCTAGGAACACGTTCCACTCCGCACAAGCCCCCCGGCCGAGCAAGCGCTTGGAAATTCGGTCCGTGGGAAAGCGCCCCCCGACGACCACCCCCGGCGTACCACGCGGGAGCTACCGCTAGGCTCCGCCGTCACAGGGGAAGCCGTAGGTGAAGGCGAGGGGCGCTGGATGGAGACCGGGAACGGCACGGGGCGGGACGCGAGGGAGCGGACGTACGACGTCGTCCTCTTCGGGGCGACGGGGTTCGTGGGCGAGCTCACCGCGGAGTATCTGGCCGAGCACGCGCCGGCCGGGTGCCGGTGGGCGCTCGCCGGGCGCAGTCGCGCCAAGCTGACCGCGTTGCGTGAGCGGCTGGCGGCTCGGTGGCCCCGCTGCGCCGAGCTGCCGCTGGTGGTCGCGGACTCCGCCGACGCGGACGCGGTGCGTGAACTCGCCGCGTCCACGCGGGTGGTGGCCACCACGGTTGGTCCGTACATCTGGTACGGCGAGGGCCTGGTGGCGGCGTGCGCGGAGGCCGGCACGGACTATGTCGACCTCACCGGCGAGACCGAGTTCGTCGACGAGATGTACGTACGCCACGACGCGCGCGCCCGGGAGACGGGGGCGCGGATCGTGCACGCGTGCGGCTTCGACTCCGTACCGCACGACCTGGGCGTGTACTACACCGTCCAGCAGCTGCCCAAGGACGTGCCCCTGCGCATCGACGGATTCGTACGCGCAGGTGCGATCTTCTCGGGCGGTACGCTCGCGTCGGCCCTGACGGCGATGGGGCGCGGCCGGGAGATCCTGCGCGCCGCGCGCGAACGGCGCCTGCACGAGCCGCGGTTGGTGGGACGTCGGGCCCGGGCGCCGCTCGGCGGGCCGCGCTTCAGCCGGGAGACCGGCACCTGGGCGCTTCCGCTGCCGACCATCGACGCCCAGGTGGTGGAACGTTCGGCGCGTGCGCTCGAGGCGTACGGCCCCGACTTCCGCTACCGCCACTACGCCTCGGTCAAGACCCTCCCGATGGCGCTCGGCGGCACCGCCGTGGTCGGCGCGGGTGTGGCGGCGGCCCAACTGGCGCCCGTGCGACGGTGGCTGATGGGCCGTTACGAGCCGGGGCAGGGTCCGAGCGCGGAGCGGCGCGCCCGTAGCTGGTTCTCCGTGCGCTTCGTCGGCGAGGGCGGCGGGCGGCGGGTCTTCACGGAGGTCTCGGGCGGCGACCCGGGATACGGCGAGACGGCGAAGATCCTCGCCGAGTCGGCGCTCTGTCTCGCCCTGGACGACCTGCCGAAGACCTCGGGGCAGGTCACGACGGCCGTGGCGATGGGCGACGCCCTGCTCGGCCGGCTCCGCGAGGCCGGCATCCGCTTCCGGGTGGCGCACCAGGGCTGACACCCGGGGCTCCCGGGCTCCGGAACGTCCCGGGGCTCCGGGAGTCCCAGGCCTCCGGGCCTCCCGGGCGTCGGCCTCAGTGGCGTACGAGACAGAAGGGGTGGCCGGCCGGGTCCCCGTAGATCCGCCAGGCCCGGTCGCCGCCCCCGTCGTCGAGCAGCCAAGCCCCGGACTCGATGACCACCTCATGGGCGGCCTCCAGATCGGCCACCCGGATGTCCAGGTGGAACTGCTGCTCGGCCGCGCCCCAGACGGGCGGCCGGTGGTCCGCCACGGCCTGGAAGGCGAGCACCGGAGCGCCGGCGGCGTCGTGCAGGGTGGCCCAGGCGTCGTCGACGGCCCACTGGGGGTCCGGCCGGTTGATCTCACCGCCGAGCAACTGCTGGTAGAACCGGGCCAGTTCCATGACATCGGTGCAGTCCAGGACGACACACTGGAGCGTGCCGATCACGCCGTCACCCACGCGGTGACGACGTAGACCATGGCGCAGAGCCACGCCAGGGCGACGAGCCCGGCGGCGGCGAGCATCGCGGTCATCCCGCGGTCTGCGGAGTGCGGTGTGGCGGGTACGGGGGTTGTCATGGACCCCAGCCTGCCGTCCATGATCGCGCCCCGCCAATCCGTACGCGTACTCAGCCGCCTACTCAGACCCCAGGGCGTCCCGCAGGGCGCGGCGGCAGAGGGAGTCGGCGTGGCGCGTGCTCTCCGGGATGCGGTAGCGCGGGGCGAGCAGCAGGGTGTGGGCGCAGGCGTTGTCGAGGGAGACCCGGTGGCCGACGGAGACGAAGACGGGCTTGACCCCGAACTGGGTGCGCAGGGCGCGTCCGACCTCCTCCTCGCCGGCCATGAGCGGGCTGAAGTCGCCTCGGTCCGGGCCGGGTTGGTCGTAGGCGAAGGTGAAGGGGTTCTTCGCGACGCCGATCGACGGTCGTCCGGTCAGCACACCGAGGTGGCTCGCGAGGCCGAAGCGGCGCGGGTGGGCGAGACCGTATCCGTCGCAGACGAGCAGCCCCGGGTCGGCGCTCAGCGAGGCGAGTGCGGCGAGCACCGTCGGGATCTCCCGGAAGGCGAGCAGACCGGGGACGTAGGGGAACGACACCCGGCCGACCGCCGTCGCCTCCTCCACGACGTCGAGCGTCCGGGCGTCGAGCACGACGGCCGCGGCCGCGACGAGGTCGCGCTCGTCGTCGTACGCGACGTCGAGCCCGGTGACGTGCCCCGTGCCGGGCGCCGGTCCCGGCTCGTCGAGTACGAGCCGCGCCCGCAGCTCTCCCTGCACGGCGCGGGCAGCCGTCTCGTCGGTGGGCCAGCCCTCGGGAAGGTCGGTGATCATCATGATGACGGCCACCCTACGGCCCCGGCACCGGGCGGCCGGCGGTCGCCGTCCGACAGGCGAGCGGGCTCCCGCGCCCCACCGGCCCCCGGGTAGCCTGGCGATCATGTTCGTACTGGAATTGACCTATACCGCCCCTGTCGAGCGGGCGGACGCACTGCTCGACGCGCACATCGAGTGGCTCGACGCGCAGTACGCCGCCGGTGTGTTCATCGCCTCCGGGCGGAAGAACCCGCGCGACGGCGGCATAATCCTCGCCTCCGGGGCCGACCGCGCGACGATCGAGAAGATCGTGGCGGCCGACCCGTTCACCGTCGAGGGTGTGTGCGCCTACCGGATCACGGAGTTCTACGCGACCAAGACGGCCGACGCGCTCGCCCCGTACCGGGAGCAGCTGCCCTCCTGACCACCCGCTAGCGCCTGCCGAGACGGGCGATCCGGCCCTTCTCGCCGGAGGCCCAGCACGCGCCGTCCCGCGTGCAGTCGACCGTGTCGTACGAGCCGGTGTCGACGGTCCGCCAGGTGCGGCCGCCGTCGGTCGTCAGGTCCGTGCCGGTCGGTCCGACCGCGAGAGCGGCCGAGGAGGAGTGCGGGAGCCAGGCCACGCCCGAGCGGTACGCGGGCGGCGGGGCGGAGGCGGCGCTCCACCGGCGTCCGCCGTCTCCGGTGACCGCGGCCGCCTGCGGCGAGGACTGGTCCTTGCGGTAGTCGCCGCCGACCGCGATCCCGTGCGTACGGTCACGGAAGGCGAGCCCGAAGACGCCCCGCGCCGGGTCGCCCGCCGGGATCGTCGAATCGGCGACGGTCCAGTTCAGCCCCCGGTCGCGGGAGTGCAACACGCGCGCGGTGGCACCACCGCCGGTCGCGAGCCAGACGTCCCTCGGTCCGGAGGAGACCAGGCACTGCCCGCTCGCCGCGAACCCCGCCTCACCGGGCAGCGCCGCCGGCATCCCCGCGTCCGGCAGCACCGCCCAGGACCGGCCGCCGTCCCGAGTGGAGAGGATCCGGTACTTGCCGTCCACCGGGTCGCTCATGGCGAGCCCGTGCCGCTGGTCGAAGAAGGTGATGCAGTCGTAGAAGGCCCGCGGGTCGGTGTTGCGGAAGGACTCCGTCCAGGTCGCCCCGCCGTCGTCCGTACGCAGGACCCGGGACGCCTCGCCCTCCCCGATCGCGAGGACCACGGCACGCCGGGCGTCGAAGGCCTCCACGTCGCGGAGTTCCAGCTCCCCCGCGCCCGGTGGCGAGACGTTCCGCCAGCTCCGGCCGCCGTCCGTGGTCCGCAGCACCGTGCCCTTCGAACCCGCGGCCCAGGCGGTCCCGCGGTCGACGGCCGCGAGCCCCCGGAAGCGGGCGTCGGTGCCCGTCTCCGTCAGCTGCCAGCCGGCGCCGTGCGACGCGAACGGCGCCGCCGCGTCCGGTGCGGGCTGCGGCGCGCCGTGCGCGGGGGCCGTCAGGACCAGCGCGAGGGCCGCCCCGCTCAGCCCCGCCGACATCATTCGTCTCGTCTTCCCCTTGGACGTCATGGCGCCGGAAGCTAGCCCACCCCGTGGACCCCGTCCAGAGCGCCTCGTGCCGTCCGCGGCGGTGACACAGGTCACGTGGCCCTCCAGTGCACGTTCCGGCCCCGTCGTTCGTCTTCCCTTGTGTCAGGGAGACGTCAGGAACCGAAGCCGCGCGACAGGAGCTGGCCTTGTCCACCGTCATCGAGCAGGCCGTTCAGGCCCGTCTGGTCGCATCCGCTCCCCGGATGGAAACCGTCCCCGCCACGCTGCGGTACGACCGCGAGGATCCCTTCGCGGTGAGCATGGCGTTCCCGCCGCCCGCGACGCTGGAGGGCGTCGAGGTGTCGTGGGCCTTCGCGCGCGAGCTGCTCGCCGAGGGCGTGGACGGGCCGGCCGGGCTCGGGGACGTACGGGTGCGTCCGTACGGCTACGACCGCACCGTCGTCGAGTTCCACGCGCCCGAGGGCGTGGCCGTGGTGCATGTCCGCACGTCCGAGCTGCGGCACTTCCTGAAGCGTTCGCAGCACCTGGTCCCGGCCGGGCGCGAGCACCAGTACCTGGACTGGGACCAGGATCTGGCGCAGCTCCTCGACGACTGACCGCCCGCCTCGCGGGTCGCCGCCCGCCCCCGTCCGTTAAATCGATTGTCTCCGCTCGGCCCCAGGCGTACCGTCCTGACCTGGCCCTGTTGTCGCCCGATCGGAGAAGGCCGTTGCTCGTCTGAGGATGCGAGACACCGTGCCGCGCGTGCCCCTGAGCTGCTTCACGCAGCGCCGCGTGTGCCGTCTTCGCCCTCGGCGTACGAGCATTTCCGCCTGCCCGCGCCCCGGTGTCTCACCCGTTGCCCCAGCCCACGCTCTTGCAACAGGGAGGCCCCCATGGCGACCCATCCCACCTTCATCACCTGCTCCTCCGTCTCCTTCTCCTGGCCGGACGGCACCGAAGTCCTGGACGACTTCCGGCTCGCCGTCGGCCCCGGCCGGACCGGCCTGATCGGTCTCAACGGCTCCGGGAAGTCGACGCTCCTCAAGCTCTTCGCGGGTGAGCTGACACCCGCCGAGGGCACGATCCTTACGGTCGGCGAGGTCGGCTACCTCCCCCAGAACCTCGTGCTCGACACCGCGCTGCGGGTCGACGAGGCGCTCGGGATCGCGGCGACCCGCGCCGCGCTGCACGCCATCGAGGCCGGCGATCCCTCGGAGGCGAACTTCGCGGCGGTCGGCGACGACTGGGACGTGGAGGAGCGGGCCCGCGCCACGCTCGACCAACTGGGGCTCGGACACATCGGTCTCGACCGGACCATCGGCGAGGTGTCCGGCGGCGAGTCGGTCCTGCTGCGGCTCGCCGCGCTGCTGCTCGCCCGGCCGGACATCCTGCTGCTCGACGAGCCGACCAACAATCTCGATCTGAAGGCCCGCGCCCGACTCTACGAGGCGGTGGACGCCTGGTCGGGCGTCCTGGTCGTGGTGAGTCACGACCGTCAACTCCTGGAGCGGGTAGACCAGATCGCCGATCTGCGCGACGGCGAGGTCACCTGGTACGGCGGCACCTACTCCGCCTACGAGGAGGCGCTCGCCGCCGAACAGGAGGCCGCGGAACGGATGGTGCGTGTCGCCGAGGCCGACGTTCAGCGGCAGAAGCGCGAACTCTCCGACGCACAGATGAAGTTGGCGCGCCGCAAGCGGTACGGCCAGAAGAGCTTCGAGAACAAGGTCGTACCGAAGATCGTCGCCAACAACCGCAGGGCCGCGGCCCAGGTGTCGGCGGGCAAGCACCGCGCCCTGCACTCCGAGCGGCTGGCCGAGGCACGGGAGCGCCTCGACCTGGCGGAGGAGGCCGTACGGGACGACGACGAGATCAGGATCGAACTCCCGCGGACCACGGTCCATCCCGGCCGTGAGGTGCTGCGCCTGCGCGAGCTGGAACTGCGGTACGGCGCCCGGGTCGACGGCGAGTTCGAGCTGCGCGGCCCGGAGCGGGTGGCGCTCGTCGGCCGGAACGGGGCCGGCAAGACGACCCTGCTGCGGACGATCGCCGGAGAGCTGGAGCCGGTCTCCGGCACGGTGGAGACCCACCTGCCACTCCGGTTCCTGCCGCAGCGGCTCGACGTCCTCGACGACGAGCTGAGCGTGGTGGCGAACGTGGCGCGGTTCGCGCCCGAGGCGACGGCGAACACCATCAGGGCGCGGCTGGCGCGGTTCCTGTTCAAGGGCGCGCGGGCGGATCAGCCGACCGGGACGCTGTCGGGCGGCGAGCGGTTCCGGGCGACGCTGGCGGCGCTGCTGCTCGCCGAACCGGCACCGCAGTTGCTGCTGCTGGACGAGCCGACCAACAACCTGGACATGGCGTCCGTGCGGAAACTGACGGCCGCGCTGGAGGCGTACGAGGGGGCGCTGATCGTGGCCAGCCACGACGTGCCGTTCCTGGAGTCGCTGGGCATCACCCGCTGGCTGCTGCTCGACGGCGAGCTGCGGCCGACGAGCCCGGAGGAGGTCGGTTCGGCGGTGCGGTGACGGTCGACGGCCGCGGCCGCCGCAGCCGCAGGATCCGGCTGCGGCGGTCGCGGCGTTTCCGGGACCGCGACCGGGGCCGGCCCTCCGCTCTGCGTAGTCATGATCACGCCACTCCCGGCGCACCCAGGGCCGTGACCTGCCTCTCCATGCACCGCCATCAGCAGCGCACATAACGGAACGTAATCGGACATCGTCCGTGCGGGCTTGGCCGAGGCCTTACGGAGCCTTAACCTACGGTCTCGTAACCTACGAATCCGTAGGTAATCCCGTATGCCCTCTCTCCGTCCCCAGGAGTTCCCCGTGACGCTCACCTCTCCCCACCTCGGCAGCTCGACAGGGTGGACCGATGCGCGGCTGCTCTACGCGCTGGAAGAGGTGGTGGAGAAGGAGCTCGACCGGCACCTCAAGGTCACCAAGGACTGGATGCCGCACGAGTACGTCCCGTGGTCCGACGGCCGGAACTTCCCGGGCTTCTTCGAGGACGGCGAGGCCTGGGACCCGTCCCAGTCGAAGGTCACCGAGGTCGGCAAGATCGCCCTCGTGGTGAACCTGCTCACCGAGGACAACCTGCCCAGCTACCACCACGAGATCGCCAGCCTCTTCGGCCGCGACGGCGCCTGGGGCACCTGGGTGCACCGCTGGACCGCCGAGGAGGGCCGTCACGGCATCGTGATGCGCGACTACCTGCTGGCCTCGCGCGCCGTGGACCCGGACAAGCTGGAGCAGTTCCGGATGGCGCACATGAGCGAGGGCTTCGAGTCCGACAACCGGCACTCGATGCTCCACTCCGTCGCGTACGTCGCCTTCCAGGAGCTCGCCACCCGCATCTCGCACCGGAACACCGGCCACCAGTCGGGCGACCCGGTGTGCGACCGGATGCTGGCGCGCATCGCCACCGACGAGAACCTGCACATGGTCTTCTACCGCAACCTGCTGGGCGCGGCCTTCGAGCTCGCCCCGGACCTGACGATGCAGGCCGTGCGGGACGTCGTCGTGAACTTCCGGATGCCGGGGCACGGCATGCCGGGGTTCGAGCGGGCGGCGGCGCAGATGGCGATCGGCGAGATCTACAACATGCGTATCCACCACGACGACGTGCTGCAGCCGGTCCTGCGCTTCCTGAAGGTCCTCCAGATCGACGGTCTCGGCCCGGAGGGTCTGAAGGCCCAGGAGGAGCTGGGGCTCTACATGAACGGTCTGGACAGCGAGGCCTCGAAGTTCGACGAGAAGCTGGCGGCCCGCAAGGCCCGCATGGCGGCCCGCGCGGCGGGCTGACCACCCGCCCCTGCGCCCGAGGCGCTCGCCGGTGCCCGCGTTCCGTTCACGGACGCAGGTGGCGGCGGGCGCCTTCCGTGCGCTTCAGCTGCCCCCGCTCCTTCTCCGAGAGACCGCCCCACACGCCGAACCGTTCGTCGTGCTCCAGCGCGTACTGGAGGCAGGCCACCCGGCCCTCGCACGCCCCGCACAGCTGCTTCGCCTCACGGGTCGAGGAGCCGGGCGCGGGGAAGAAGAACTCGGGCCCGGCCTGGGCGCACAGCGCGTTCTCCTGCCAGGACATGTCGGGGGCGGCCGGGGCGGTCATCACGATGGTGTCGGTCTGCATGGCCGATACGCTGCCGTCCGGCCGTAAACGGTCCATCAACGTTCGATCAATGCGGCGCGCCGGGCATCGTCGCGCGCCGTGTCACGCCGCCTCTTCGAGGGGGGCGCTCGTGATCACCGCGAAGCGCGCGCCGAACGGATCGGCGAGCTTCGCCACGCGGCCGACGCCCTCCGTCTCCATCGGGGCGAGCCGCACCGTACCGCCGAGGCGCTCGGCTGCCGCCACCGCCGCGTCGGTGTCCGGGACCTCGAAGTAGGCCAGCCAGGAGGGACCGCCCTCCGCCTCGACGGGGTCGAGGCCGAGCGGGACCACGCCGCCGAACATAGCCTCCTCGTCCTGCCCCGCCGGGTACAGCGTGATGTACGCGCCGACGTCGTCCGGCATCGGCATGGCGGCGCTGTCCATGCCGAAGACGGAGCGGTAGAACGCGACGGCCGCGGGCACGTCCGGGGTGTGGAGCTCGGCCCAGGTCAGGGAGTTCGGCCCGTCGACGAGGTCGAGGCCCTTGTACGTGCCGGGCTGCCAGGTGGCGAATCCGGCGCCGGCGGGGTCGGTGAAGACGGCCATGCGGCCGAGTTCGAAGACGTCCATCGGCTCGAAGAGGACCGTGCCGCCGCCCGCCTGGACCGCCTTGGCGGTGGCATCCGCGTCCGACGACTGGAAGTACACGGTCCAGGAGGGCGGGCCGCCCTGCCCGGGCTCGACCTGCATGGCGGCGGCGACCGTGCTGCCGTCGGAGCGGAACATCCCGTACCCGCCCGCCTCGGGGCCCGCGGAGACGAAGTCCCAGCCGAAGACGCCCTGGTAGAAGGCGGCCGCCCGGTCGATGTCCGGCGTGCCGAGGTCGATCCAGTTCGGTGATCCGGTGACGTAGCGCGAGGTGAGCATGGCGCTGCTCCTTAGGAGCTCCCAGGGAGTGGGGTGACGTCTCCGAGTCTGCCCCGGACAGGAGGCCGGCGCGCGGTCAGGTGAGCGGGCTCGGCGCGTCCCCCCGGCGGAACAGGGCTGTCCACAGGAAGTCCTCGCCGAAGTACGGGGACTCCGCGGGCTCGTCCCGCATGCGGCGCAGTTCGACCTCCGTCAGGTCGGAGAAGATCCAGCGCAGGGACTCCGGTGTGTAGGCGAGCCCGCCGTGCAGACCGGACTCGCGGTAGAAGTCGGCGTCCGGCAGCTCCGAGCCCATCGCTCCGGACGCGAAGCATGTCAGGGCGAGCTGCCCGCCAGGCGCGAGCAGCCGCTCGACGAGGGCGAGATAGCTGACGCGGCGGTGCGGCGGCAGATGGTGGAAGCACCCCGAGTCGCAGATCAGGTCGTACGGGCCGGTGAGCGCGCTCCCGGCGAGTGCGAAGGCGTCCCCGCGGTGGAACCGCACGTCCGCACCGGCCTCCTGGGCGCGCTGTTCGGCCCAGGTGACCGCCTCGTCGGAGAGGTCCACGGCGTCCACCTCGAAGCCCAGGGAGGCCAGATACAGGGCATTGCGCCCCGGGCCGCAGCCCAGATCGAGGGCCCGGCCGGGTGCGACCCAGCCACGGTCGACGTACGAGACGAGGCTCTCGTCCGGCTTCGCGACGAAGAACGGCACCGCCTTCGTGCGGTCGCCGTAGAAGCCGTTCCACCAGCCGGCCGCCTCGGCGGTCCAGCGGTCGGCCTCCGGTGCGAAGAGCCCGTCGAGAAGCCTCAGCACATCGTCGACGTCACGTATGTTCCGGTCCATCCGGCACCCCTTTCCCGATGCCTGAACGCTAGTGGGATTCGCCCGGAAATCCCAGGTCAGAGGCTGTTCCACGGGCGGCCTCCGCGGCTGTGTACGGCCGTCGGCGGGGAGGGGACGCGGGGGTCGGGCCACCCACTCGTGATCACCCATACACGCGTGCCCGCACCCCCGCCAGGGGCCGCCCGGCGGCCTTTCCCGGCCGCCCCCGGCCCGGTTTCTCAGTCGGCCTTCTTCGCCCGGCTCGGCTGCACCCGCTTCGGTTCGCCCGGCATCTTCGGGTACTCCGGCGGGTACGGCAGATCACCGAGCCCGTGCTCCGCCTCGTCCCGGCGGGCCAGTTCGAGGAGGCTCTCCAGGCTGAACCGGTGGTCGTCCATGTCGGCGTGGACGTCGCCCACCTCCGCGTACCGGACCGGCATCGTCTTGATGTCGAAGTCCAGCGGAGACGCGTCGTCGATCTCCTCCCAGCTCAGCGGCGCGGAGACCGGGGCGTGCGGGCGGGGGCGCACGGAGTAGGCGGAGGCGATCGTGCGATCGCGGGCGGTCTGGTTGTAGTCGACGAAGATCCTCTCGCCCCGCTCCTCCTTCCACCATTTGATGGTCACGCGCTCCGGCATCCGGCGCTCCAGCTCACGGCCGCAGGCGATGGCAGCGCGGCGGACCTGGGTGAAGGTCCAGCGGGGCTCGATCGGTACGAAGACGTGCAGGCCGCGCCCGCCCGAGGTCTTGGGCCAGCCGCGCAGCCCGTGCTCGTCCAGGACGGCGCGCAGCTCGTGGGCGGCGCGTACGGCGTCGGTGTAGTCGGTCCCGGGCTGGGGGTCGAGGTCGAGGCGGAGCTCGTCGGGGTGGTCGGTGTCCTCACGCCGTACCGGCCACGGGTGGAAGGTCACGGCGCCGAGGTTGGCGGCCCAGAGCACGGCCGCGGGCTCGGTCGGGCACATCTCGTCGGCGGACCGGCCGCTGGGGAAGGTGATGTGCGCGGTGGGGATCCACTCGGGGAGGTACTTGGGGGCGCGCTTCTGGAAGAAGGACTCGCCGTTCACCCCGTCGGGGTAGCGCTCCAGGGTCGTGGGCCGGTCCCGCAGCGCGCGGGTGATGCCGTCGCCGACGGCCAGGTAGTAGCTGACCATGTCGAGCTTGGTGTAGCCGTGTTCCGGGAAGTACACCTTGTCCGGGTTGGAGACGCGTACCGTCCGCTCTCCGACTTCCAGCTCCACCGCTGCCGCCTTGGTCGCCATGCGAGTCAGCGTAGAGCTCGCCGACATTACCCGCATACCGGACAATCGGTCCATGGATCTGCCGGTGATGCCGCCCGTGAAGCCGATGCTCGCCAAGGCCGTGAAGAAGATTCCGCCGGGCATGCAGTACGAGGCCAAGTGGGACGGCTTCCGCGCCATCGTGCACCGCGACGGCCCGGAGCTGGTCATCGGCAGCCGCACGGGCAAACCGCTGACCCGGTACTTCCCCGAGCTCGTCGACGCCCTCCTCCCCCGGCTCCCGCAGCGGTGCGTGGTCGACGGCGAGATCGTCATCGAGCACGACGGGCGGCTCGACTTCGACCGACTGACCGAGCGCATCCACCCCGCCGACTCCCGTGTCCGGATGCTGGCCGAGAGGACCCCGGCGCGGTTCATCGCCTTCGATCTCCTCGCCCTCGGCGACGACTCCCTGCTCGACACACCCCTCACCGACCGGCGAGCGGCCCTGGAAGAGGCGCTGCGCGCGGTCGACGCGCCGGTCCATCTGGCGCCCGCGACAAGGGACCCGGAGCTCGCGGCACACTGGTTCGAGCAGTACGAGGGGGCGGGCCTCGACGGGGTGATCGCCAAGCCGCTGGATCTGCCGTACCGGCCGGACGCCCGGCTGATGTACAAGGTCAAGCACGAACGTACGGCCGACGTGGTCGTGGCCGGCTACCGCTTCCACAAGAACGGGCCGGTGGTCGGCTCGCTGCTGCTCGGCCTGTACGACGACGACGGCACCCTCCAGCACGTCGGGGTCTGCGCGGCCTTCACCGCCAAGCGCCGCGAGGAGCTGATCACCGAGCTGGAGCCACTGCGGATGGACCCGCCGGACGGACACCCGTGGGCGGCCTGGGCGGAGGAGGCCGCGCACGCCGGGGCGCGGCTGCCGGGCGCGCCGAGCCGCTGGTCGGGAAAGAAGGACCTGTCCTGGGTGGCCCTGCGCCCGGAGCGGGTCTGCGAGGTGGGGTACGACCACATGGAGGGCGACCGGTTCCGGCACACGGCCCAGTTCAAGCGGTGGCGGCCGGACCGCGCGCCGGAGTCCTGCGGGTACGCGCAGCTGGAGGAGCCGGTCTCCTACGACCTCTCCGAGGTACTGGCGTAGCCGTCAGCGGTACAGCGCCTCGATCTCCGCCGCGTACGCGGCCGTGACCGCGTGCCGCTTCACCTTGAGGGACGGGGTGAGCATCCCGTTCTCCTCGCTGAACTCCCCCTCCACGACCCGGAACCGGCGGATCGACTCGGCCCGGGAGACGGCCCGGTTGGCGTGGTCGACGGCCTTCTGGATGTCGGCGAGCAGCTCGGGATCCTCGCGGAGTACGGCCGTGGGGGTGTCCGCCGGGCGTTTGCGCACGGCCAGCCAGTGCCGCATCGCCTCGGGGTCGAGGGTGACGAGGGCTGCGACGTACGGACGGTTGTCGCCGACGACGAGACACTGGCCGACCGGCGGGCGGCTGCGCAGCCGGTCCTCCAGGACGGCCGGGGAGACGTTCTTGCCGCCGGAGGTGACCAGGATGTCCTTCTTGCGGCCGGTGATGACGAGGTAGCCGTCGTCGTCGAGTGCGCCGAGGTCGCCGGTGGCCAGCCAGCCGTCCCGCAGCACCTCCTCGGTGGCCTCGGGGTTGTTCCAGTACGCGGTGAAGACGATGGGGCCCTTGACGAGCACCTCGCCGTCGTCGGCGATCCGCACGGCGATGCCGGGCACGGGACGGCCGACGGTGCCGGGACGCGGACGCAGCGGTGGGGTGACGGTGGCGGCCGCGCTCGTCTCGGTGAGCCCGTACCCCTCGTAGATGAGCACGCCGGCGGCGTAGAAGAACTGGCTGAGGCGCGCGTCGAGCGGGGAGCCGCCGCTGATGGCGTACCGCAGGTTCCCGCCCAGCTCCTTGCGGATGCGCCGGTAGACGAGCAGGTCGTAGAGCGCCCAGGCGGCGGTCAGTCCGGGGCCCGGGCGGGGGCCCTCGCCGAGGACATGGCGCAGGGCCGTCCCGCCGTAGCGGACGGCGATGGAGTCGGCGCGGTCGAAGGAGGCGCCGCGGCCGAGCTTCTCGGCGGTGGCGCGGCCGGTGTCGTGGATCTTCTCGAAGAGATAGGGCACGCCGACGACGAAGGTCGGCCGGAACCGGCGGAGTTCGGGACGGAGTTCGTCGGGCCTGATGCTGGGGAAGTGGCCGAGTTCGATGCGCGCCATGAGACAGGCGAGCTGGATGACACGTCCGAGGATGTGGGCGAGCGGCAGGAAGAGGAGGGTGGAGGCCGCCTCGCCGGTGACCGCCTCGAAGACCGGGTGCAGCAGCTCGACGGTGGCGCGGGCCTCGGCGTGGAGGTTGCCGTGGGTGAGGGCGCAGCCCTTGGGGCGGCCGGTCGTGCCGGAGGTGTAGCAGAGGGTCGCGACGGTGTCCGCCGTGAGCGCGGCGCGGCGCTTGGCCGGCTCCTCGTCCGCGATCCCGGCGCCGAGGGCGGCGAGTTCGGCGAGTCCGCCGGAGTCGGTCTGCCAGGTGCGGACCGGCTCGTGCGGTGCGGGCAGCGCGGCGGCGGCCGCGCGGACGGTGGCGGTGTGCTCGGCGCTCTCGGTGACGACGTGGCGGGCGCCGGAGTCCTCCAGGATCCAGGTGATCTGGTCGGCGGAGGAGGTGGGGTAGACGGGGACGGTCTGCGCGCCGGCCGACCAGACGGCGAAGTCGAGCACGGCCCAGGCGTAGCTCGTGCGCGCCATCAGCCCGACGCGCCCGCCCGGCTCGACTCCGGCGGCGATCAGTCCCTTCGCCACGGCCAGGACGTCTCCGGCGAACTCGGCCGCGGTGACGGCCCGCCAGTTCCCGTGTTCCTGACGGCGCATGACGACCGCTCCGGGGTCCAGGGCCGCGTGGGCGAAGGGGATGTCCGCGGGGGTTCCGGAGGGCGGCGGCCCCGCGGGGAGAGCCGTTCGCGCCTCGCGTACGACACCGCCCTCCCGGACGAGCTCGACGGGGAACCGGTCGCGCAGAGCGGGGCGCTTCCTCGCCTGCCTCAAGTCCTTGCGTACGCCCATGACGGTGGCTCCTGTTCGCGGCGAGCGGGCGGGAAGTGTGCGGGACCTCCGGACTTACCGACAAGTCAACTTACTTGACCGTAACCAGATTTCAACCGTCCGCACACGATCGCCCCACACGAGACGCACACCGAACGGGCGACACCGCCGGGAGTGAGATGCTTCACACTCGCACGCGGGGCCACGAGCCCGCGTTCGACGGACGACCGAGCGATATGGAAGGTCGTTTCAGAAGGAAGATCGGCCCCCGTGGCGCGCACCTGCGGGAACGCCGCGAGACGAGGTTCGCCGGGGATCGAGGGTGGGCCAGGACCGTCCGTACACCCCGCCGAACGGAGGGCGGGCCGTTGCCTCGTGGAGACATCCCCGTCGACGAACCCGGAAGCCCATCCTGTACGTATGGAGAGGGAGACCCCACCTCCGACATCCGTACCCACAAGGACTGGCCCGTGATCACCTCGCCCTCGCCCCTCGTACCCGTCCCGATCCCCGACCGTGTGGCCGCCATGATCGGGTCGTGTCTGCCGCTGCACGTCCTGCAGGCGGAGATCGACGCCGACTGTGCGGCGCGCGAGGTGCTGCGATTCCGGGGGCCGCTCTGCGCGGAGGACAGGGCGGACCGGGAGCACGCGCTGTCCGTGCTGGCACGGGCGAACAAGATCCTGGCCAAGCACCACCCGCTGCTTCCGGTGCGCCCGCGCTAGGCCGTTCGGGGCGCGGTCCCGGTGCCGCACCGGTTCGGACGTTCCCCGCATGCGGGGCGCGCCACCCGGTGTGAGGCTGCGAAGGTGACGATCACCAGCGAAGCCGCACCCGCGCCCCCGGCCGCCGAGCCACCCGTGCTCGACAGCCGCCGCCGCAACATCGTCTTCGGCACGATCATGCTCGGCGTCCTGCTGGCCGCGCTGGACCAGACGATCGTCGGCACCGCCCTGCCGACCATCGTCTCGGACCTCGGGGGCGCCGCCCACATGTCCTGGGTGGTCACGTCGTATCTGCTGGCCGAGACGGTCGCCACCGTCCTGGTCGGCAAGTTCGGCGACCTGTTCGGCCGCAAGGTGATCTTCCAGATCTCGGCGATCGTCTTCATCACCGGTTCGTTCCTCTGCGGCCTCGCCACCAACATGACGCTGCTGATCGTCTGGCGGGGACTGCAGGGCATCGGCGCCGGCGGCCTGATGGTCACCTCCATGGCGCTCATCGCCGATGTGATCCCGCTGCGCGACCGGGGGAAGTACCAGGGTGCGATCGGCGCCGTCTTCGGCGTCTCCACCGTCATCGGCCCGCTGCTCGGCGGGCTCTTCACCGACCATCTGACCTGGCGCTGGGCGTTCTACGTCAACGTCCCGATCGCGATCCTGGTCGTGATCGCCGCGGCCCGCACGATCCCCTCCGTACGCTCGGCGAGCAAGCCGGTCATCGACTACGCGGGTATCGCGCTGGTCGCGGCCGGCTCCAGCGCACTGATCCTGGCGACCAGTTGGGGCGGGAACGAGTACGCCTGGGGCTCCGGCGTCATCATCGGACTCTTCGCCGGCGGTCTGATCGCGCTCGCCCTGTTCTGCTGGGTGGAGACCCGGGCCGCCGAACCGATGCTGCCCATGCGGCTCTTCGCCAACCCGGTGTTCACCGTCTGCTCGGTGCTGAGCTTCGTCGTCGGCTTCGCCATGCTCGGTTCGATGACCTTCCTGCCGTCCTATCTGCAGTACGTCGACGGGGACTCGGCCACCGTCTCCGGCATCCGGACGCTGCCGATGGTCGTCGGTCTGCTGATCGCCTCGATCTACAGCGGCAACGTGGTGAGCAAGACCGGCACGTACCGGATCTTCCCCATCGTGGGCTGTCTGGTGATGGGCGTCGGCCTCTTCCTCCTGTCCCTGATGGACACGGGGACGAGCGCCTGGCTGGAGTCGCTGTACATGTTCGTGCTCGGCGTCGGCATCGGTCTGTGCATGCAGGTGCTGACCATCGCGGTGCAGAACACGGTGGAGTACGCCGACCTCGGCACCGCGACCTCGGGCGTCACCTTCTTCCGTACGCTCGGCAGCTCCTTCGGCACGGCGGTCTTCGGCACGATCTACGCCAACTCCCTGAAGCCCAACCTGGCCCAGGGGGTGGAGGAGGCGGCGGCGGTCGCCGGGCCGGCGATGGACCCGTCCGCGATCGCGGCGGCCTCGCAGAGCCCGGACGGGGTGCACGGGCTGCCGGACGAGGTGGCGGCGCCGATCGTCCAGGCGTACGCGGACACCCTTCACACGGTCTTCCTCTGGACCGTGCCGGTCGCGGCGATCGGCTTCGTCGTGGCGCTCTTCCTCAAGCAGGTCACGCTCCGGGACACGGCCCGGGCGTCGGCGCCCGACATGGGCGAGGGGTTCGGGTCGCCGACCACGGCGGGAGACTCGGCGAAGCTGCTCGAACTCACCGTCGGAAGGATCCTGCGGAAGACGGACCTGGAGACCGCGCGCCGGATCGTCTCCGAGTCGGACACCCGGCTCGACACGGCGGGCGCGTGGGCGGTGATGCAGGTGGAGCTCTTCACCCGGACCGTCGGCCACGCCAGTCTCGGGCTCATCTCCGCCGGACGCCGAGTCCCCCCGGAGGTCCTGCTGCCGGTCTTCGACCGCATGGTCGACGAGGGGTTCCTCACCCGGGACGGCAGTCTGCTCTCCCACACTCCCGCGGGGCGACGGGAGGCCGAGGTCATCACCCACGCCTGGGGGGACTGGCTCAGCGGCCGGGTCGAGCGGGAGACCGGCCGGCCGAGCGGCCCGGAGCTCAGGGCCGCGACGGACGCGATCACGAAGAAGCTGATCGCCGAGGACCTGGCACAGGGCATGCCGCGGCGCAGCCGGGAGCCGGTCGGCGTCACGTCCTGAGCGGCGGCCGGAACCACCGCAGTCCGGGACTCCGGCAGTCCGGCAGTCCGGTCAGGGCTCGTCGATGAAGTCGCCGTCCACGTACACCCAGTCGCCCTCGTGGCGCCGGAAGCGGCTGCGCTCGTGGAGGGAGCCCGCCGCGCCGCCGTGGGTGTAGCGGGCGACGAAGGTGACCGTCCCGGACTGGTGGAAGGCCGTGCCGTCGGTGGTGTCGCGGATCTCCAGACCCGCCCACCGCATCGACGGATCGAAGTCGACCTCGCCGGGGCGGGTCTCCGGGGCCCAGGTCCGCAGCAGATACCCGGCGTCGCGCGCGACGAAGGCGCTGTAGCGGGAGCGCATGAGCAGTTCGGCGGTGGGCGCGGTGGTGGGCCCGGAGTGGAAGCGCCCGCAGCACGCGCCGTACGTCTCGGGCAGGCCGCAGGGGCACGGCGAGCCCGCGGTGACGGCGGGCGCGGAAGGCGCGGTGGGCGTGGCGGGGCGCCGCTTGGGGCGGGTGGTGCGTCGGGACATGACGTCATTGTCCCGTGTACGGAGGGGCGGGATCGCGCCATGTGCGCGGTGTGGCCCGCACGACGCTTCCGGGAGCTGAGGGAGGCCCTTATGCTCCTGCGCCGGACGTGACCGTTACCGCCGGTAAGCCAAAGGGGCTGGGGCATGAACCGTACGGGTACCTCGCGACGCACCTTCGTGACCACGGCCGCCGCCGTCACCGCGGCCACCGCCACGGCCACCGTCGGTGCCACGCCGGCGGCCCGGGCGGCGGACGGGCCCACGTCCACGCCGGCCGCGCCGCCGTCCGTCGCGGTCCTCGGCGGCGGCGTCGCCGGCCTGACCGCCGCCCACGAACTGGCCGAACGCGGCTTCCGCGTCACCGTCTACGAGCGCCGGGCGCTCGGCGGCAAGGCCCGCTCGATGGACGTGCCCGAGAGCGCGCGCGGCGGCCGGCGGCCGCTCCCCGCCGAGCACGGCTTCCGCTTCATCCCCGGGATCTACCACAACCTCCCCGACACGATGCGGCGCATCCCCTTCCCCGGCAACGCCAACGGCGTCTGGGACAACCTCGTCGCCCCGGCCGAGATGTCCTTCGCGCGCACCGGCCGCGAGGACCTGCGCATCCCGCTCCCCTGGCCCGGCCACCGGCCCGCGGAACTCACCCTCGACGAGATCCGCCGCGCCCTCACCGCACTCCTCGAGACCGCCCGCTCCATCCCGCTCCACGAGGCCGCGTACTTCGTCAACCGCTTCCTGGTCTTCCTGACCAGCTGCGACGAGCGACGGGACAGAACCTGGGAGGCGACGCCCTGGTGGGAGTTCCTGCGGGCCGAGCGGATGAGCTACGACTATCAGCGCGTCCTCGCGGTCGGCCTCACTCGCAACATCGTGGCCACGAAGGCGGAGGAGGCCAGCACCCGTACGGTCGCCACGCTGCTGGAGGCCTTCGCCTTCAACGCGCTCGGGCGGGGGGCCGACGGACCGCTCGACCGCATCCTGGACCAGCCCACCAACGAGGCCTGGATCGACCCGTGGGTGGCTCATCTGACCGGCCTCGGCGTGGAGTTCCGCGTCGGCTGGACCGTACGGGAGATGGCGTACGACTCCGTGGGCGGCAGGATCTCCGCCGCCCTGATCGAGGACCCGGACGGCGCGCGCCGCTCGGTGACCGCCGACCACTACATCTCCGCCATGCCGGTGGAGCACGCGCGGCGGACCTGGGGTGCGGCGCTGCGGGCCGCCGACCCGCAGCTGGCCCGGTGCGACAAACTGGAGACCGACTGGATGACGGGCATCCAGTTCTATCTGACCGAGCGGGCGCCGCTGCTCGCTGGACATGCCAATCTGATCGACTCCCCGTGGTCCCTGACCTGCATCCAGCAGGCGCACCACTGGCCGACCCGTGACTTCCCCGCCGACTACGGCGACGGCACGGTCGTGGACTGTCTGTCGGTGGACGTCTCGGAGTGGGACCGGCCCGGCATCCTCTACGGCAGGACCGCCAAGCAGTGCACCCGTACGGAAGTCGCGCGCGAGGTGTGGGCGCAGCTGAAGGCGGCGTTCAACGACACGGGCCGTACGGTGCTGAAGGACGGCTCACTGCACTCGTGGTTCCTGGACCCGGGCGTGGACGGCCTGGGCACGCCGAACCCGACCAACGACGACCAGCTGCTCATCCACCCGGTCGGCACCTTCCACAACCGCCCGCAGGCCGCCACGAACGTGCCGAACTTCTATCTGGCCGGCGACTACGTGGCCGTCGACATCGACCTGGCCACCATGGAGGGCGCCAACGCCTCGGCCCGGCAGGCCGTCAACGCGCTGCTCGACCGTACGGGTTCGACGGCGGCGCGCTGCACGGTCCGGCCGCTGTTCCGCGCGCCCGAGCTGGAGGCGCTCAAGCGGCACGACCGGCTGCGGTACCGGCTCGGTCTGCGCAACGCCCTCGACGTGGGGTGACCGGGAGCACCGCTCAGGGGCGGTAGCGCAGGGGATGGTCCTCGGGGACCTCGACGACGACGATCTCGACGCCGTCGGGGTCCGCGATCCACATCTCGACCAGTCCCCAGGGCTCGGTCACCGGCTCCCGCACGATGTCGACGCCCTGGTCGTGGAGTTCGCGGTGCGCCGCCCGCACATCCGCCACCTGGAGCCAGATCCGCAGCCGTTGCGGGGGCTCGGCCGGGGCGGCGCGGCCGGAGACCTCCAGGAATCCGCTGCCCAGGAAGTAGACGGTCCCCCGGTCGGGTCCGGTGCCGAACTCTCGGTACACCGTGAGCCCGAGCAGCTCTCCGTAGAAGCGCCGGGAGGCTTCGGGGTCGGAAGGCCGGAGCAGAATCCGGCTGCTCAGTACGTGCATCGCAGTAGCGTACGACCATGAAACTGACGATTCTCGGAGGCGGCGGGTTCCGGGTCCCGCTGGTGTACGGCGCGCTGCTCGGCGACCACGCCGAAGGGCGGGTCACCCATGTGACGCTCCACGACCTCGACGGCGGACGGCTCTCGGCGATCGCCCGGGTCCTCGCCGAGCAGGGCGCGGGGGTGCCGGACGCACCGCGGGTGACGGCGACGACGGATCTGGACGAGGCGCTGCGCGGAGCGGACTTCGTCTTCTCGGCGATCCGGGTCGGCGGTCTGGAGGGCCGGGCGGCCGACGAGCGGATCGCCCTCGCCGAGGGGGTCCTCGGCCAGGAGACGGTCGGCGCGGGAGGCATCGCGTACGGGCTGCGGACCGTGCCGGTCGCGGAGCACATCGCCCGGCGGATCTCCGTGCTCGCCCCGGACGCCTGGGTCATCAACTTCACCAACCCGGCGGGTCTGGTGACGGAGGCGATGTCGCGGATCCTCGGCGACCGGGTCGTCGGCATCTGCGACTCCCCCGTCGGGCTCGGCCGCCAGGTCGCCCGGATCCTGGGCGCGGACCCGGACGAGGCGTGGATCGACTACGTGGGCCTCAACCACCTCGGCTGGCTGCGGGGCCTGCGGGTCGGCGGACGGGACGAGCTGCCGCGGCTGCTCGCGGACGATGAGGCGCTCGGCTCGTTCGAGGCGGGCCGGCTCTTCGGCCCGGAGTGGCTGCGTACGCTGGGCGCGATCCCCAACGAGTATCTGCACTACTACTACTTCAACCGCGAGGCCGTGCGCGCCTACCAGCAGGCCGAGCGGACCCGGGGTGCCTATCTCCGCGACCAACAGGCCGGCTTCTACGACGAGATGGGCAAGCCGGACACGTCTCCGCTGGCCACCTGGCGCCGTACGCTCGCCGACCGAGAGGCGACGTACATGGCCGCCAACCGGGAGGCGGCGGGGATGGGCGAGCGGGACGAGCTGGATCTGGAGTCGGGCGGGTACGAGAACGTGGCCCTGGCGCTGATGCGGGCGATCGCGCGCAACGAACGGGCCACGCTCATCCTGAACGTCCGTAACGGCACGACCCTTTCGGTGCTGGACGCGGACGCGGTGATCGAGGTGCCGTGCTTCGTGGACGCGGCCGGCGCCCACCCGGTCTCCGTGGCGCCCCTGCCGTACCACGCGGTGGGTCTGGTGACGGCGGTCAAGGCGGTCGAGCGCGAGGTGCTCGCGGCGGCGGCGAGCGGATCGCGGGCGACGGCGGTGAAGGCGTTCGCGCTGCATCCCCTGGTCGACTCGGTCTCGGTGGCGCGCCGACTCGTCGACGGCTACACGGCCGAACACCCGGAACTGGCCTACCTGCGACGCTGATCCGACGGCCGTACGACTGTCCGACGAACATCTTTACGCCGCAGGGGGCGCGGCATACGCTCGCGCCCCATGACCTCACCTGGCACACGCCTTCGAAGGGCGATGGCCCGTCTCGCCACGGGCTGTCTGCTGACCGCCGGACTGATGGGCGCCGGACCGGCGGTCGCCGAGTCCCCCACGCCCGCCGACTCCGCCCTCGCCCCGGCGAACGTCGTCCCCGTCCAGCTCACCGGCCCCGCCGACAAGCGGTTCAACCTGGTGATCATGGGCGACGGCTACACCGCCGAGGAGACGGCCGAGTTCCGGGCGGACGTCGAGACCCATCTGGGCGTGCTGTGGAGCATCGAGCCGTTCGCCTCGTACCGTTCGTACGTCAACGTCTGGGCGGTGGAGGTCCCTTCGCCCGAGTCGGGCGTGGACTGCGACCCGGGACTCGACGCGCCCCGGCGCGACACCCCGCTCGGCATGGCCTTCTGGGGCGGCTGCAACCCGAACAGCGTGCAACGGCTGCTGACCGTCGACAGCGCGAAGGCCGCCGCCCTGGCCGATCTCGTCCCGGGCACGAGCGCCGCGAACCGGCAGATCGTGGCCCTGGCGAACAGCGACACCTACGGGGGTGCGGGCGGCAGCTACGCCACGGCGTCGGGCGGGAACGCGCTCTCCTCGCTGATCACCCCGCACGAGATCGGCCACTCCCTGGGCGGGCTCCAGGACGAGTACGACTACTACGCGCGCGGTGTGGCGGGCGGCACGTACGAGGGGACGGAGCCGACGTCGGCGCACCACACCCTGCTGACCGAGGAGCGGATGCGGGAGCAGCGCGCCAAGTGGTGGCGCTGGCTGGGCGAGCCGAGTGAGGCGGGCGGTGTCATAGGCCGGCACGAAGGCGGGCTGTACAGCACGAAGGGTGTGTGGCGGCCCAGCAAGCACTCGATCATGAAGACGCTCGGTTACGCCTTCGACCAGGTCGAGCGCGAGGTCATGGTGAAGGCGATCTCGGCGAAGGTGAACCTCGTGCAGGGGCACACGCCCGACTCGGCGCCGATCGGTGCCGACCGGACGGTGTGGGTCGACACCCTGCATCCGCTGGGCGGGGAACTCGACGTGGTGTGGCGGCTGGACGGCCGGACGCTCTCCACGCGCAACGCCCGGACCGTCGACCTGCGTTCGCTCTCCCTCTCCCCCGGTGCCCACACGCTGACGGCGACGGTGAGCGACCCGACGCCCTTCGTACGGGACCCGGCGATACGCGGTTCGGCCGCGCTGACCCGCACGGTGAGCTGGACCGTCGACCGTGCCCTGCCCACCCCGGGGGACGATCCCGCGCCCGCCTTCACGGGCCACACGCCGACGACGTCGCCGGTCGGCGCGCGCTCGGTGGTCCACGCCGACACCACCCACCCGACGCGCCGGACGCTTCCCGTCCGGTGGCGCCTCGACGGCCGGCAGGTCGCCAATCCGGGCAACGACCGTGATCTGGACCTGCGTTCCCTGCGCCTCACCCCCGGCACCCACACCCTCACGGCCAGGATCCCGGGCGCTGACGCCGAGTTGAGGTGGACGGTGGACGCCCGTCCGGCGACGGGAGCCTACGAACTGTCCGAGCCGCTACGGACCGTGAACCGGCCCGGACGCCCTGTCGAGTACGTCTACGACGGCGAGTTCACGATGAAGCTGACGGCGCGCGACGACCAACCGGGTGCGGTGGTGCGCCAGTTCCGGGTGGACGGCGACGGCTGGTACACGTACTACGGCTGGCCGACCGACGCCGAGGCGCCCTTCCGCTTCTCGCCCGGCGGTACGGTCATCGACGATCTCGTCTACGGAAAGCTGGGCCGGAGCCGGGCGGTGCCGTGGGACGACGCGACACCGGACTACGGCACGCACACGGTCGAGTACCGGACGATCGACGCGGCGGGCAATGTGGGCGCCGCGACGTCGTTCCTGGTGACGCTGGAGAAGCCGCGGGGCTGACGCCGCACGGGATGACACACGAAGGCCCGCGGACCGGAAAGGTCCGCGGGCCCTCACTCCTACAGGGGGTCCCGTCAGGCCTTGCGGCCGACGGCGGCCCAGCCCGGGATCGGGTCGTCGCCCTGGACCGGGACGACCTCGCCCAGCTCCGGATGCCACTCGGCGGTGAGCGTGACCCCGGGCTCGACGAGCTCCAGGCCGTCGAAGAACGCGGCCAGCTCGTCGCGCGAGCGCGGCCGCAGCGTCAGTCCGCGAGCCTTGTACATGTCGACGGCCTTCGCGGCGCCCTCCGGGTCGAAGTCCCCGGTGACGTGCGAGAGGACGAGGTAGCTGCCCGGCGCCAGCTGGTCGACGAGCTTGCGGACCAGGTCGGACGCCCCGTCCTCGTCCCCCACGAAGTGCAGCAGGGCGAGCATCGACAGAGCTATGGGCTGGTCGAAATCAAGGACCTTTCCGGCCCTTTCGAGGATGACCTCGGGGTCGCGGGCGTCCGCCTGGATGTACTCGGTGGCCCCTTCGGGGGTCGAGCGCAGCAGCGCGGCCGCGTGCGCGAGCACGATCGGGTCGTTGTCGCAGTAGACGATCCGCGACTCCGGCGCGGACTCCTGGGCTATCTGGTGCAGGTTCGGCTCGGTCGGGATGCCGGTGCCGATGTCCAGGTACTGGCGTACGCCGTTGGCGCTCAGCCAGCGGATCGCGCGGTGCATGAAGGCCCGGTTGACCCGCGCCATGTCCCGGCCGCGGGCGTCCAGGGTGAGGAGCTGCTTGGCCATCTCCTCGTCGACGGGGTAGTTGTCCTTGCCGCCCAGGAACCAGTCGTACATCCGCGCGGGGTGCGGCTTGCTGGTGTCGATCCGTACGGCTGCGGGTTCCTGGGTCATCGGGGCTCCTGGTCCGGGAGTGGAACTACTGGCACTGCAGCAAGAGTTACGCGACGGTAGGGGTGTGACGGAAGGGGTCAGGTGAGCAGAAAGTCGGCCTGACCGGATTTCGCTCCCTGGATGAACGCGGCGATCTCGCCGTGGGTGTAGATGAGCGCGGGTCCTTCAGGGTCTGCGGACTGTCGCACGGCGACTCTGCCGTCGGCCAGCTTCATGGCCTCCACGCAGTTGCCCCCGTTCCCGCCGCTCCACGGCTTGTGCCATCCCTCGGCACCGAGATCCGCGGCGGGCATGCCGTTGTATATGCGATCCATTCACAGCTCCTTGCGGAGACCCCGGAGGATCTCCTTCGTGCGTTGTGCAGTCGCGGCCTGGGCCGCCATTCGGTCCATGACCTCGAGATGGGAGGCCACCTCTGGGCGCGCGTCGAGGTAGACGGCGCCGGTGAGGTACTCGCTGTAGACCATGTCCGGGAGTTCGGGCACGGCGAAGCGGAAGAGGACGAACGGTCCGTAGGTGCCGGGATGATGGCCGGACGAGAACTCCGCGATCTGCAGGGTGACGTTCGGCAGCTCGGACGCTTCGAGCAGCCGGTCGAGCTGGTCGCGCATCACTTCGGGCCCGTCGCCGACCGGTCGGCGGAAGACCGTCTCGTCCATGATCACCCAGAACTTCGGGGCGTCCTCCCTGGTCAGCAGGGACTGCCGCTCCATCCGCAGGGCCACATGACGTTCGATCTCCTCGGCAGTGCTGCCGCCGACCGCCCCGCTGCGCAGAATGGCGCGGGCGTACCCCTCGGTCTGCAGCAGACCGGGGACGAACTGGGGTTCGTACTCCCGGATGAGGCCGGCGGCCCCCTCCAGGCTCACGTACATGGAGAACCAGCCGGGCAGCACGTCGTGGAACCGCTGCCACCAGCCGGGAAGGTTGGCCTCCTCGGTGAGGGCGACGAACGCCTCCGCCTCGGAGTCCGTGATGCCGTACGCCTTCAGCAGGAGCTGTACGTACGGGATCTTCAGCGCGACTTCCGCGGTCTCCATGCGGCGGATGGTGGCCGGGGCGACACGGAGGATCCTCGCGGCCTCCTCCCGCTTCAGGCCGGCCCGCTCGCGCAGATCCTGCAGACGCTTGCCGAGAACGACCTGTCCCACCGTGGGGGCGGACCGCGGCTCGCTCACTCTCAGACCTCCCCGACGCGCTGTTTCGCCTGAGTGTGCCACGAACACGGCCAGAGAGAACACCGCACTCTGCAATTTTCAGAGTGCCACTTGCCAAGTGTCCGCGTCAGGAGCAAAGTATTCCGGTGAACCAGTACGCGCTGCTGCCGCGCGCCGCCACGGGGGCGACTCACGGCACTGCTTACCCACTGTTGTGAGGAACCGGTCGTGGCTTCTGGTAACGCGCTTCCCTCAGACCTTATGAGCCCCCGCGTCATGCAGCAGCGCCCACGCACCGATGCTCTCCGTCACGACGTCCGCCGGTTCGCCTTCGAACTCCCCGCCCGCACGGAATCGGTCTCACGCGCCCGCAGACTGGCGGAGGAGCGGCTCATCCTCTGGGGCTGTGCCCCCGACATACGTGACACGGTGACGCTGATCGTCTCCGAGCTGGTCACCAACGCCGTCGTGCACACAGCGAGCAACCATGTCGTCTGTGAACTGCGCGAAGGAGAAGAGCAGTTGCGCATAGCCGTACGGGACGAGGGCGGCCTGGGCGACCCCCGGATCCGCGACTGCGGCGAGGAGGAGCGCGGCCGGGGGCTGGTTCTCGTGGAGGCGCTGTCCCACGCGTGGGGAGCGGACAGTACCGGGCACGGCACGGCACGGGTCGTCTGGGCCGAGCTGGCCCACGGCATGGGGTACACGTGCTGAGGTCGATGGCGACCCTCCTGACACCGAGGTCGCGCAGGGCCTCGGACGCACCGGGCTCGTCGCTCGGCTCCTCGCCCGGCACGGCGACGTCGACGCGCCTGGTCGTCCCGGAGGACTTCCGTACGGCGCTGGGCTGCGACGCGGTCGGCGTGCCGGCGCGCTACGGCTTCCGGATCCTGTCCCGGCTGCCCGCCAAGGGCTGTGTCTACGCGGACACGGACTGGTGGTGGTGGCTGGTCCCGACCGGCTCCGACCTGGACGTGATCTGGCCCCTGCCGTCCTGTTACGCCCCCGGCGCGGAGGTCCCCGACCGCGGCCCCCGCCTGATCCACCACCCCGACGGCACCTCGCCGTACACCCCGCCGATCCCCCTCTATCTGCTGACCTGCCAGCTGACCGGAATCGCGCCGTCCTGGACCGCCCTCCACACGCCGAGTGACGGCGTAGTGTCGGGGCATGTTCACCCCTCAGGGCCCGACCGTCCGTGAGCTGACCGTCCAGGCGCTCTCCTCGGTGGAGCACGGCTACGACCTGCTGGCGGCGAAGTTCGACGCGACGCCGTTCCGCACGCCGGACCCGGTGCTGTCGGCGGTGACGGACGCGCTGCGCCCCCTCGGCCCCTTCGACGCGGGCCTCGACCTGTGCTGCGGCACGGGCGCGGGCCTCTCCGTCCTGCGGTCCCTGTGCGTGGGCGGCAGGGTCACGGGCGTCGACTTCAGCGCGGGCATGCTGGCGGAGGCCCGCCGGGCGCATCCGAAGGCCACCCTGGTCCGCGCGGACGTGCTCGCGCTCCCCTTCGCACCCGCGTTCGACCTGGCGGTCAGCTTCGGCGCCTTCGGCCACTTCCTCCCGAAGGATCAGCTGACCCTCTTCCGCCAGACCCACGCGTCCCTCCGCCCGGGCGGCCTCCTCGCCTTCCCCCTCCCGGCCCCGCCCCGCGTCGGCTCGCTCCCGTACTGGACGCTGCTGGGCTTCGACGCGGTCATGCGCGTACGGAACGCACTGTGGCGGCCACCCTTCGTCATGTACTACCGCACGTTCCGCCTCACGGACGTCCGCGCCCGCCTGACCCGTGCGGGCTTCACGGTGGAGACCCGCGCACTCGACTCCCTGGGCCGCCAGGACGACGGCAGCCCGAGGTGCCGGCTGGTGGTGGCGCGGAAGGCGTGAGCCCGCGCGTCAGTCCCTGCGCCGCGATCTCCCCCAGGCGTCCGCGCGGCCGGTCCGCCTCGCCGCCGGGGCCCGTCGACGGCGACGGCGACAGCGACAGCGACGACGGCGGTAGCCCCTCCGGGTGGGGCGCCCTCGAAAGGTGATGGAAAACGCGGAACGGCCCCAGATGATCTGGGGCCGTTCCGATCTGTGTCCGAGGGGGGACTTGAACCCCCACGCCCGATAAAGGGCACTAGCACCTCAAGCTAGCGCGTCTGCCATTCCGCCACCCGGACTAGGTGTTGTGTCGTCCCGGGGTGTTCCCCGCGGCGACATGGATAACTCTACCAGGGGTTTGAGGTGCCTTTCACCCACGTTTCCCGTGGTCAGTGAGGTGCGGCGACAGCCGAGTCCTTGATCAGGTCCGGGCGTGTCGCGTCGACGCACCGTGTGTCGTCGAACGCATACGAGGAGTCGCGGCCACCGCCGCCTAGCCTGCGCTGAGTGAGCAACCTCTTCGAAGACCGCGGATCACCCGGCCGCGGGTCCACGTACCGCAGGCCCCGGATGCTCTCGCCCATGCGGGAGCATCTGCGGGACACCTTCTGGTTCGCCCCGGTCGCCGCGCTGATCGGCGTCTTCGTGCTGTGGCTGATCGCCTCCGCCATCGACTCCGCCATCGTCGAGTACCTACAGGACGAGCAGGCGTACGACGAGGTCACCGAGCTGATCGGGATCGTCGAGGACGCCAAGACGATCGTGACGACGATCAGCTCGGCGATGATGACCTTCATCGGTGTCGTCTTCTCCATCTCGCTGGTCGCCGTCCAGATGGCCAGCGGACAGTTCAGCCCCCGCATCGTCCGTATCTTCATCCGGAGCCGCATCACCAAGGCGGCCTTCTCCGTCTTCCTCGCGACGTTCGCGCTCTCGCTGCTCGTCCTCACCTCCTACGACAGCGAGACCGATCCGCGGTACGTGTCGACCGTGCCGCTCGTGTCGTCGGTGCTGACCCTGGCCATGGTCGCGCTGAGCCTTCTGCTCTTCGTGGCGTACGTGAACTCGACGCTGCGGCTGATGCGGGTGGGGCATGTGGTGGACCTGATCACCCGGGAGGCGTTCGGCGTCCTCACGAAGCAGCCCTTGTACGTGGGTGAGCTCGCCCATGTCGGGGAGGCGACCGACCACGTCCTGCACCGGGGGCGCGCCGGGGTGCTGCGGGATGTGAACGTCGCGCTGCTCGTGCGGCTGGCCCAGCGTCACGGCGTGGTGCTGCGGATGCTGCCGAGGATCGGGGACTTCGTGGTGCCGGGGACGCCCATCCTGGCCGTGTACGGCGGAACCGTGCCGCGCCGGATCGAGGCGGCGGTCTCGGTCGGGGTCGAACGGACCTTCCACCAGGACCTCGGCTTCGGGCTCCGGCAGCTCGCCGACATCGGACTGCGGGCCCTCTCCCCCGCCGTCAACGACCCGACGACGGCGGTGCAGTGTCTGGACCGGATCACCCAGTTCCTGGCGGCGGTGGCGAACCGCCCGTTGGGGGCGGTCCACCACCGCGACCGCAAGGGCACGGTCCGGCTGGTGCAGGACGTACCGGACTGGACGGATCTGGTGGATCTCGGCCTCACCGAGATCCGGGGCTGCGCGCCGGGCAGCCCTCAGGTGTCCCGGCGCATGCTGGCGGGGATCGACGATCTGCTCTCGCTGGTGCCGGCCGAGCGCCGGGAGCCCCTGGTCCGGCACCGCACGCTGTTGACGCAGCTGGTGGAGCGTACGGCGCCGGAGGCGGCCGACCGCGCCTTCGCGCTGGAGGGCGACCGCCAGGGGATCGGGTGAGCCGGCGACGGTCTAGGGCATGAGGTGGTGGTCAACGCCTCCAACTACGGCCTGGTCTACAGCTCCAAGCTGGTGTCGGGTCTGCTCGGCTCCGGTATGGGCGCGGTCGTGGTCGCGGCCTGGGACTACTCCGGCGCCTTCGTGCTGGCCGGGTCGATCTCGCTGTTCGCCGGATGCGTGGCGGTGTTCCTGCACCCGCCGGGGCGGCCGCGGGCCCGCCGGACGACGGCGAACCCGCGGCCGATCAGCCGGGACGTGTGAGCGTCATGGGCCGCCGGTTCAGCGGTACTTCTCGCGCAGGGAATGCAGGTGCGCGCTCGACTTGCGGGCGAACGCGAAGGACTCGACCGGGTTGTCGTGTTCGGCCTGCCAGTGGTGGGACCGGTACCCGTGGTGGGTGCGGTTCACCGCGGAGATGAAGCGCCGATAGTCGATGTCTCCGTCCCCGACGTCCGCCATCCGGTAGCCGTCGCGGACGGATTCGTCGCGTTCGCCGTCCTTGACGTGGAAGAGCGGATAGCGGTGGGGCTGGTCGAGGACGTAACGCAGCGGGTCGAAGGGCGCGGGGGTGCCGTCGACACGGCGGGAGAAGCGGTGCTGTGCCACGTACGCCCAGTAGACGTCCATTTCGAGGTGGACGAGTTCGGGGTCGGTCTCGGCGAGCAGCACGTCGTAGAGCCGGACGTCGGGGCGGTCGGTGGCGAAGGAGAACTCCTCGGCGTGGTTGTGCTGGTAGAACTTCATGCCGCGCTTCTTCGCCTCGGCCCCGTACCGGTTGAACTCCTCGGCACACCGCTTCCAGCCGTCGACGGTGGCGCCGTAGCGCCAGGGGCCGGAGGCGGTGCCGATGTGCGGGAGGCCGAGGGCCTGGGCGTCGTCGAGGACCTTGTCGAGGTTCTGCGCGAACGTGTAGGCGTTCGGGTCGGAGGAGTAGTAGCCGACGTGGCTGCCGATGCCGCGCAGGCCGTGGTCGCGGGTGAGCCGCCGGAGTTCGGCGAGGGTGATCGGGCCCGCGGAGCCCTGGCTGTACCCGGCGAACTCCACCTCGTCGTAGCCGTACTTGCTCAGCTCGGCGAAGACGGTGGCGAAGCCGAGCGTGGCGACCTTGTCGCGCAGGGAGTAGAGCTGGATGCCGAGGCGGCCGGGAGGCAGGACGGGGCGGCCCTTGCCGTGGTCGGGGCCGTGACCACGGTCCGCGGTGCCGGCTTCCGCGGCCGCGGCGGTGGGGGCGGTCGCGCCGAGGAGGGCCGCGGCGGTGGCGCCGGCGGCGACGCCGAGCATGTTCCGTCTGCTGAGCTTGTGGGTGAGCTCGGGGTCGGGGGTCGTGTGCGAGAGGCGGCGGGCGCGGGTCATCTGTGGATAACTCCTTGTTGTCGGTGAGGTCTGCTTCACTGGAGTCCGGTCAGTGAAGCCCGGCCAGTCGGAGCAAGAGGGACTTCACATCGGTGGCCGCTACGCGGCCGCTCACAGCGCGGGGGGTGGAGCACAGAATGAGCGGACTTTCGTCGTCGCTCGTGGGGAGGCGGCCATGGCTGCCGCGAATAGGCGAGGGGTCCAGGGGGACCACCGCCAGCCGGTAGCGCATGCCGAGCTTCTTGCGGGCGATCGCCTTCGCCGCCTTGATCCGTACGTAGGGATCGAGCGGGTCCATGAAGAGTTCGACGGGGTCGTATCCGGGCTTGCGGTGGATCTCGACGAGCTGGGCGAAGTCGGGGGCGTGCGCGTCGTCGAGCCAGTAGTAGTACGTGAACCACGCGTCGGGTTCGGCGAGGGCGACGAGCTCCCCGGAACGGGGGTGGTCGAGGCCGTTCTCCTTCTTGCCCTCGTCGTCGAGGAGTCGCTCGATGCCGGGCAGTCCGGCCAGCGTCTCGCGGACGAGTTCGAGGTCTTCGGGGCGTCGGACGTAGACGTGGGCGAGCTGGTGGTCGGCGACCGCGAAGGCCCGGGAGGTCATCGGGTCCAGGTACTCCATGCCGTCCTGGGTGTGGACCTCCAGGAGGCCGGCGCGGCGCAGGGCGCGGTTGATGTCGACGGGGCGGCTCACCCGGGTGATGCCGTACTCGGAGAGCGCGACGACGGTCCGACCTTCGGCGCGGGCGTCGTCGAGGAGGGGGGCGAGAGCGGCGTCGATGTCGGCCGCGGCACGGAAGGCGCGCGGATCGTCCGGGCCGTACCGCTGGAGGTCGTAGTCGAGGTGGGGGATGTAGGCGAGGGCCAGGTCGGGGCGGCGGGTGCGGAGGATGTGCCGGGTCGCGTCGATGATCCACTGGCTGGAGACCAGATCCGCGCCGGGGCCCCAGAAGTGGAAGAGGGGGAAGGTGCCGAGTTTCTCGGTGAGTTCGTCGTGGAGGGCCGGGGGCCGGGTGTAGCAGTCGGGTTCCTTGCGGCCGTCGGCGTAGTAGACGGGACGGGGGGTGACGGTGATGTCGGTGTCGGCGCCCATGGCGTACCACCAGCAGATGTTGGCGACGGTGTAGCCGGGGTGGGAGCGGCGGGCGGCGTCCCAGAGGCGGTCGCCGGAGACGAGGCCGTTGTGCTGGCGCCAGAGCAGGACGTCGCCGAGTTCGCGGAAGTACCAGCCGTTGGCGACGATGCCGTGCTCGGCGGGGAGGGTGCCGGTGAGGAAGGTGGTCTGGGCGGTGCAGGTGACGGCCGGCAGGACGGTGGACAGGGCCGCTTGCGAGCCGGTGCGGCCGAGGGCTCGCAGATGGGGCATGTGCTCCAGGAGGCGGGGAGTGAGACCGACGACGTCGAGGACGAGAAGGGGGGTGGGCCGCGTGTCGGCCGGGGGGCTGGTCATGGCAGTTCCTTGAGGCCGAGGTCGGTCAGCAGGTCGCGGGCCAGGGTGAGTTCGGCGGCGATTCCGTCGGCGAGGCGGGCACGGTTGCGGGGGCGCCGGTCGGCCGGCAGGGCCTGCCAGGTGTAGGTCTCGACCTCCAGGTGGTGGGTGCGGGGACGGGGACCGCCGACGAGCTGGGCCAGCGTGGTCCTGAGCACGGGAAGAGTGGAGGTGAGCGGGGGCTCGGGCGGGGCGTGCAGGGGGACGTGGAAGTGCGCGCGCCAGGGGGCGCCGTCGGGAAGGGCACGGCCGGAGAGGGCTTCGGGAAGGTCGTCGGTGCCCCGCAGCCCGGCGGCGGTCCGTGTGCGGGTCTGATGGAGGAAGCGGGGTTCGGCGAAGGCGGCGAGCGCGGCGCGGACCTCCGGGAGATGGGGGTGTTCGGCGTGCAGAGCGGCGGAGAGCTGAGCCTTGACCACGTGGATGCCGGCGGCGCCGAGGGCGTCAAGGGCGGTGTGCGGGTCTTCGAAGGAAGTGGCGAGATGGCAGGTGTCGACGCAGACGCCGATGCGGGGGCTTGACACGGCGGTGAGCGGGGCGATCGCGTCGGCGGTGGTCTCGACGGTGCAGCCGGGTTCGGGTTCGAGTCCGATCCGGATGCTGTTTCCGGTGAGTTCCTCGAGGGCGTCGAGGCGTTCGGCGAGGGTGGTCAGGGCGGCACGGGCGGTGTCCGCGGCGCGGGAGTCGAAGGGGGTGCGCCAGGCGAGCGGCAGGGTGGAGACGGAGCCTTCGGTGACGTCGTCGGGGAGGAGTGCGGAGAGGAGACGGGCGAGGTCGGTGGTGTGGGCGAGACGTTCGGGGCGGGTCCAGTCCGGCTGGTAGACGCGGTACTTGACCTCCGCGGCGCCGAATCCCTCGTACGGGAAGCCGTTGAGGGTGACGACTTCGAGGCCGCGGCGGTCGATCTCGGCCCGGAGCGCTCGCAGGGAGCCCGGGTCGGTGATCAGGGCCTGGGCGGCGTCCCGGGCGAGCCAGAGGCCGAGGCCGAGCCGGTCCCGGCCGAGACGCCGGCGGACCGGTTCGCAGTGGTCGCGCAGTTGGGCGAGGACGCCGTCGAGGGTCTCGGCCGGGTGGACGTTGGTGCAGTAGGCGAGGTGGACGGTGGAGCCGTCGGGGTGGCGGAAGCGCATGGGCGGCCGCCTCATTCCCCGCCGCGGAGGATGGAGTTGCCCTCGTGGGATGTGTCCGGTGAAGGGGGGTCGAGCCGCAGGCGGCCGCTGAGGCCGTAGAAGGCGACGGGGTTGCGCCACAGCACCTGGTCGACGTCGTCCGGGGAGAATCCGGCGGCGAGCATGGCGTCTCCGACCTTGCGGGTCTTGAGCGGGTCGCTCTTGCCCCAGTCCGCGGCGGAGTTCACGAGGACGCGCTCCAGGCCGTGGTCTTTGAGCACGGCGACCATGCGGTCCTCGTCCATCTTGGTGTCGGGGTAGACGGAGAAGCCGAGCCAGGCGCCGCTGTCGGCGGCCTCCTTGACGGTGGTCTCGTTGAGGTGGTCGAGCAGGACCCGTTCGGGGTCGAGGTCGGACTCGCGGACGACGTCGATGGTCCGGCGCAGGCCGGCGAGCTTGTCGCGGTGCGGGGTGTGGACGAGGGCGGGCAGGCCGTGGTCGGCGGCGAGCTGGAGCTGAGCCGCCAGGGCGGTGTCCTCGGCGGGGGTCATGGAGTCGTAGCCGATCTCGCCGACGGCGACGACGTTGTCCTTGACGAGGTAGCGGGGCAGGGCGTCGAGAACGGGGGTGCAGCGGGGGTCGTTGGCCTCCTTGGGGTTGAGGGCGAGGGTGCAGTGGTGGGCGATGCCGTACTGGGCGGCCCGGAAGGGCTCCCAGCCGAGGAGCGAGTCGAAGTAGTCGAGGAAGGAGGCGGGTGAGGTGCGGGGCTGGCCGAGCCAGAAGGACGGCTCGACCAGGGCGCGGACTCCCGCCTCGTACATGGCCTGGTAGTCGTCCGTGGTGCGCGAGGACATGTGGATGTGGGGGTCGAAGATGCGCATCAGGACTCCTCGGTGGGGGCGGTGAGGGCGAGGACGCGGTGGAGGTCGGCGGGGACGCTGCGGCCGGCGGCGGTGCGTTCGGCGGCGTAGTCGGTGAGCATCCGGGCGAGCTCGGTGTCGCCACGGGCGCGTTCGCGCAGTCCGGCGAGGGCGTCGACGGGGACGCCGGTGAAGAGGCACTTGAGGACGGCGTGGCGCCAGGCGTGGGGGGCGAGGTGGGTGGCCGCGTAGGTGCCGAGGGCGGCCGCGACCAGGTCGGTGTCGTGGGCGCGCAGCGCGTCCTCGACAAGGGGCAGGGCCTCGGGTCCTGCGACGAGTGAGGGGAGGGAGAGGAGCACGGCCCGGCGTTCGGCGGCGGAGCCGTGGTGGTAGAGGCGGGTGAGGACGGCCGTGTCGGCGCGTGCCGCCTTGAGGAGGAGGACGCGGACGGAGTCGGCGTGCTCGGCGCCGCAGTGCCGGCCGGCGGAGGCGAAGCGCAGCTCCCAGAGGGTGGTGCGGGCGGTGGCGGCGGCGAGGGCCTCGTCCAGCCAGGCCTGGGCGGTGGCGGTCAGCATGCCGGGGCCTCCCGCGGGGTGGAGTGACGGCGCAGGAACGCGAGGGAGGAGCGGGCGAGTTCGGGGCCGGCGTGGGAGTGGCGGGGCAGTTCGACGACCGTCAGGCCCGGGTAGCCGGTGGCGGTGACATCGGCCAGGGCGGCGAGGACGGGCGGGAAGTCGATCTCGCCGTCGCCGAACGGCAGGTGTTCGTGGACACCGCGACGCATGTCCTCGATCTGGACGTGGTGCAGCCAGGGCGCGGCGGCGCGGACGCAGTCTGCGGGGGACGCGGGTTCCAGGCACTGGCAGTGGCCGATGTCGAGGGTGAGGCCGAGGTGGCGGGGGTCCGGGTCGCCGAGGAGGCCGCGCAGTGTGTGGAAGTCGTCCAGGGTGGCGAGGAGGTGGCCGGGTTCGGGTTCGATGGCGAGGGGGACGCGGGCGGCGGCCGCGGCCTCGAGAACGGGGGTGAGAGAGGTGGCGAGTCGCTTCCAGGCGGTCTCGTCGGAGGTGTCCGCGGGGGTGATTCCGCTGAAGCAGTGCACGGCGTGGGCGCCGAGGTCGGCGGCGACGCGGACGGCACGCAGGAGGAGACGGGCGCGGGCGGCGCGGGCATCGGGGTCCGGGTCGAGGAGGGAAGGGCCGTGCTTGCGGCGCGGGTCGAGGACGTAGCGGGCGCCGGTCTCGACGGTCACCCCGAGGCCGAGCGCGTCCAGGCGCCGGGCCACGGCGGCGGTGCGGGCGGGGAGGTCGGGGGCGAGGGGGTCGAGGTGCATGTGGTCGAGGGTGAGGCCGACGCCGTCGTGGCCGAGGTCGGCGAGGAGGGCGAGGGCGTCGTCGAGCCGGAGGTCGGTGAGGCCGTTGGTGCCGTAGCCGAAGCGGACGGCGGGTGGTCTGGGGCTCATGTCGGGCTCACCTTCCGGGCGAGGGCACGGGCGAGCGGGGCGAGGCCGAGCACCAGGAGCGCGGTGCCGGGCGCACCGGCGCGGGCGGCGAGGGCCGCCTGGAGGGGGATCAGGGCACGGATACCGGCGCCGACGGAGCGCTGGGTGAGGGGAGGTGACGGGTTGAGGGCCGCGTGGAGGAGAGGGGCGGCCGGGGTCCGGGCGTAGGCGAAGGCCAGGGCGGCCGTGACCGCGACTGTCGGAGCGCGGCGCCCGGGGACGGCAGCCCCCGGGGCCCGCGTCCCTGCTCCGGTGGGCGGCCTGGATGCGACGGCGGCCAGGGCCACGGTCGCGGCGAGGGCCAGGAGCGGGGTGCGTGTCGAGCCGCCCTGGGCCTCATGGCGGGAGACCGCGGTCACCGCGTAGGTGTGGGCGCCCAGCAGGGCGGCCGAAGGGAGGGCGGCGAGGGGCGGGCGGCCATCACGTCGTGCGCCGGGGCGCCCCGTCGTCGTCGCGATCGTGCCGAGGAGGAGGTTCACGGCGCGGGCCGTCGCCATGGTCGCGGGGGCGGCCGGGGTGTGTTTGAGGTGGAGGTCGTAGGACCAGACCGTCGCGGCGAGGACGGTGGCGGTCGCGAGGGCGGGGCGGCCGGCGCGGGCGGCGAGGGTGAGGCCGGCGGCCGTGAGGGCGGCGGAGGCGCCGAGGGCGGCGCGAGGGGTGATGCGGCCGGAGGGGAGGGGGCGGTGGGGGCGGTCGACGGCGTCCTCAGCGAGGTCGGCCCAGTCGTTGAGCGCCATGCCGGCCTCGTACAGACAGAGGGAGGAGCCGATGGCCAGCAGGGTCGAGCGGTTGGGGCGCAGGCCCGCGGCCGCCGCGCCCGCCAGGGCGTCGCCCGGCACCGTGGCCAGGGCGGAGACGCGCAGCAGCTCCGCCCAGGCGGCCGCGCGTCCGCTCGCCTGGCTCACCGGACCTCCCCCAGGCGCGCGGCGAACGCCACGAGGCGCGCGTACTGGTCCGCGAGGCAGGCGGACGACGTGCCCTCCGGGTCCTTGAAGTAGAAGGCGAGGTCCTCCAGCGGGCCGGCGAGGCCCTGTTCGTGGGCGCGGGCCGTGAGCCGGGCCAGGTCGAGGACGAGAGGTGCGGCGAGGGCCGAGTCGCAGCCCTGCCAGGTGGTCTGGAGGATCATCCGGGAGCCGAGGAAGCCGTCGAAGGCGATGTGGTCCCAGGCCGTCTTCCACTCCCCCAGCGCCGGGACCTCGTCGATGTGGACCTCGCCCTCGGGGACATGGCCGAAGACGTCCGCGAGGACCCGTTCCTTGCCGGCGTTCTTCGCCGCGGCGGCGGCCGGGTCGGCGAGGGCCGCGCCGTCGCCGCCGCCCAGCAGGTTGGTGCCCGACCAGGCCCGTACGGTCAGGGCGCGTTGGTGGAACATCGGGGCGAGGACGGAGCGCAGGAGGGTCTGGCCGGTCTTGCCGTCGCGGCCCGCGTGGGGAAGGCCGCTCGCGGCGAGGGCGTCGGCGAGCGCGGGGTGGCGCAGCCCGGTGGAGGGGGTGAAGTTGACGTAGGGGCAGCCGGCGCGCAGGGCGGCGGCCGCGTAGAGGGAGCTGGGTGGGAGCGCGGCGCCCCCCGGCGCCGGCTCCGTGGACGCCACGTTGACGACGACGACCCGGTCCAGGTCCAGCCGGTCCCGGAAGTCGGTCATGTCGGCGGCGAAGGAGGTGATCAGTTCCACCGCATCGTGGCTGTCGCCGGGCAGCGGTCCGCCGGGGCGGATCTCCGTGTCGGCGGCCGCGAGTTCGGCCGCGACGGCGGCGGCGAGGCCGTGCGGGAGGACACCCGCGGCCGTGAGTTCCTCGGCCCGCTTGGGCAGCGGACACGTCGCCGTGTCGTGTCCGCCGAAGACGAGGGAGGCCAGGGGCGGGAGGCCGGCCGAGGCGAAGGCGTCGGTCTCGGTCACCATGCCGGTCGGTGGGTGCAGGCCCGCCGTGGTCGCGGCGCAGCCGGCGATCGCCGTGGTGGCCACGGAGCCTCTCGCCCCGATGAGCCAGACTCCCGTACGTGTTCCTGTGGTCACGACTCTGCCTCCCTGGACTGTGGTGGAGACGGCGGGCGGGGGGTACGGCGCCTCCCCGCCCGCCGCCGGCTGATCGGGGGCTCTACGAGGGGAGCTCCCTGAGCTTGATGTCGCGGAACGACACCTGGTCGTCGGCCCCGTGGTTCTGGAGACCGATGTGACCGTCCTTGAGGCTGCGGGCCGGGTCGGTGTTGGTGAAGTCGTTGATCTTCACCCCGTTGAGGAACACCTGGAGCCGCTCGCCGCGCACGCGGATCTCGTAGCTGTTCCACTGCCCCGGTGGGCGCAGCACGCGGTCCCGGGCCGTCAGGTCGGCGGACTTGAAGCCGTAGACGGCCCCGGTGGTCCGGTCGGCGGCGTCGGTCGCGTCGATCTGGATCTCGTACCCCTTGTTCACGGCGGACCAGGGGTCGTCGGAGGCGGGGAAGCCGACGAAGATGCCGGAGTTGTCGTCGCCCGCCGCCTTCCAGTCGAGCGTGAGGGAGTAGGAGGAGAACTCCTTGGCCTGGTACCAGAGCATGCCCATGCCGCCCACCGAGCGCAGTTCACCGTCGACGATGTCGAAGCCGCCGGGTCCGGCCTGCTTCCAGCCTTCGGGGGTCTGGCCGTTGAAGAGCTCGCGGTAACCGGTCTGTGGCCGGCAGTCGGCCGTGGCCTGCCCGGTGGCGTAGGTGAGCCCGCCGAGGAGGTGCTGCCGGAAGGCCGGCTCGGCGTACGACTCCTTGGTGTGGCCGCCGCCGGTGTAGAAGGAGCGGCCGCCGCCGTAGGACTTGCACCAGGCGATCGGATGGTCGCCCTTCATGGTGCCGCCCTGGTAGGTGGTCTCGTCGAGGGTGGCGAGGATCCGGGCCTGACCGCGTGGGTTGGTGCGGTAGTTGTACCACTCGTCGGTCCGCTGCCAGGGGCCGTCGAGGTGTGCGGTGGCCGGGTGGTCGTGGTCCTCGACGCGTACGGTCGCGGGCTGGATCTGCGGGTGGGAGGCGAAGTGGGCTCCGACGAGACCGCCGTAGAACTCCCAGTCGTACTCGGTGTCGGCGGCGGCGTGGATGCCCATGTAGCCGCCGCCGGTGGAGACGTAGTTCTCGAAGGCGGCCTGCTGCTCGGCGTTGAGGACGTCACCGGTCGTCGAGAGGAAGACGACGGCGTCGTAGCGGGCGAGGTTGTTGGTGGTGAACTGGCGGGGTTCCTCGGTGGCGTCGACGGTGATGTCGCTGCCGGCGCCCAGCTCCTTGAGGGCGGCGATGCCGGTGCCGATGGAGTCGTGGCGGAACCCGGCGGTCCTGGAGAAGACCAGGACCCGCTTGGCGTTGCGGTTCACCGGGGCGTTGGAGAACGTGAAGTCGTCGACGTCGTAGAGCGCGCCGGAGCCGCCCTTGAAGACGAGGAAGAGTTCGGTGGTGGTGCGGGGCACGTTGCGCAGTGGTACGTCGATGTCCTGGAAGGTCTCCCAGCCACCGGTGACGGGGACGGGCGCCGAGCCGTGGAGGGTGCCGGTGGGCGAGCCGGTGCGGACTTCGAGGAAGCCGCCGACACCGCCGGAGGAGACGCGGGCGGTGAGCTTGGTGGCTCCGCTCAGGTTGTAGGGCTTGAAGGAGATCCAATCGCCGTCGTGGACGTCGCCGACGGTCCGGCCGCCGTTCGCCTCCGCCTTGTCGAAGACGTTGACGCCGTTCTGGGCGTCGAAGTGCTCGGCCTGACGGTGACGGGGCTGGAGCTTGGCCTGGTCGTGGGTGGTGAGGGCGGCCTGGCCGCCGCCTCCGCCGTCGGTGTACTCGGCGTCGAAGACGGCGAAGATGTTGGCGTCGTCGTCGTGGCCTCCGTCGGAGGAGGTCTTGATGGTGCCGGTGCAGCCGTTGGCCGAGGTGACGGGGTGGCCGTGGCTGTCATGGCCGAGGACGTAGGTGACCTTGACCTTGGCGCAGTCGATCGTGCCGTCCTCCGGGTCGGTGACCTTCACCTTGAAGGGCACCTCGTCGCCGAAGGAGAAGAGGGCTCCCCCCGCGGGGAGTTCGAGGGTGACCTTGGGAGCGGTGTTGCCGACGACGACGTGGACGGAGGCGGAGCCGGTGCGCCCGCTCGGGTCCTTCGCCGTCATGGTCGCGGTGTAGGTGCCGTTCTTGCGGTACGTGTAGGTGGGGTTGGCGGCGCTCGACGTACCGCCGTCGCCGAAGTCCCAGCTGTACGTGAGGGCGTCGCCGTCGCCGTCGGACGTGCCCGCGGAGGAGAAGGCGACCTTCAGCGGGGACGTGCCGGAGGTCTTGTTCGCGCTCGCCTCGGCGACCGGGGAGCGTCCGCCGGTGGCGTTCTCGATGCGGTAGAGCCCGGAGTTGTGGTCGCCGCCGAACCAGGCGGTGCCGTAGTCGAGTACGTACAGCGCTCCGTCGGGTCCGAAGGCCATGTCCATCACCTGGGTGCCGGTCCAGGGGACGGAGTTGATGGACTGGACGGCGCCGTCGGTGCCCTGCTCGATGCGCTTGATCCAGCGCCGGCCGAACTCTCCGGCGAAGAAGTCTCCGTCGTACGCCTCCGGGAACTTGACCGGGGAGGTGGAGGCGGCGTCGTACCGGTAGACGGGGCCGCCCATCGGGGACTCGGATCCGGTGCCGAACTCCGGTACGGAGCCGCCGTTGTACGGGATCCAGGCGGGCTCGGCCGGCGGCAGGTCGACGAGTCCGGTGTTGTACGGCGAGTCGTTCTTCGGAGCGCCGCAGTCGAAGGCCGCTCCGGACACCTTGGTCGCGAAGTCGTAGTCGAGGTAGGCGTCGTTCTTGCCGGTGCAGAAGGGCCAGCCGAAGTTGCCGGGCTTGGTGATGCGGGCGAACTCGACCTGGCCGGCGGGTCCGCGCTTGGGGTCGGCGGCGCCGGCGTCGGGGCCGTAGTCACCGACGTACAGCACGCCCGTGGCCTTGTCGACGCTGAAGCGGAAGGGGTTGCGGAAGCCCATCGCGTAGATCTCGGGGCGGGTCTTCGCGGTGCCGGGGGCGAAGAGGTTCCCGTCGGGGACGGTGTACGAGCCGTCCTCGGCGACCTTGATGCGCAGGATCTTGCCGCGGAGGTCGTTGGTGTTGCCGGACGTGCGCCGGGCGTCGAACGCGGGGTTGCGGCCCGGGCGTTCGTCGATGGGGGTGAAGCCGTCGGAGGCGAAGGGGTTGGAGTCGTCACCGGTCGACAGGTACAGGTTGCCCTGGGCGTCGAAGTCGATGTCGCCGCCGACGTGGCAGCAGATGCCGCGGGTGGCGGGGATGTCGATGACCTTCTTCTCGCTCGCGTTGTCGAGCGTGCCGTCGGCCTTCAGCGTGAAGCGCGAGAGGCGGTTGACGCCGTCGAACGCGGCGAAGTCGGCGGCCGTGCCGTTCTCGGGGGCGTCGCCGGAGGGGGTGTCGAGCAGCGGGGCGTAGTAGAGGTAGATGGCCTTGTTCCGGGCGAAGTCCGGGTCGAGCCCGATGCCCTGGAGACCTTCCTCGTCGTGGGAGTAGACGGGGACGGTGCCGATGACCTTGGTGTTGCCCGCCGCGTCGGTGCGGCGGAGTTCGCCGTTCCGTGAGGTGTGCAGGACGCTGCGGTCGGGGAGCACGGCCAGCGACATCGGTTCGCCGACCTCCTCACCGCCCTTGGCGAGGGTGACCTGCTGGAACTCCTCGGCGGCCGCGGCGGTGCCGGCGCCGCCGTCCGTCTCGGCCGCGAGGGCCTGTTGGCCCCCGAGGGCGAGGAGTCCGACGGCGAGGAGGGCGAGTGTCTTTCTGGCTCGGAGTCGTTTGCTGTGCACGGATGTCCTCCGGAGTAGGGCCGGGTGTGCGGGTGTCCGGGGACCGGCGCGCGCCGTCACGCTGGTCTCAAAGCACGGTTGAGCACGGTTGAGCACGGATCCTGCATGGTTACGTCATGTACACATCAGGGACCGTAGCGGGGTTCATCCCCAGCGGAAAGCCCTTGCGCACGGACCTCGTCGAACTTTCCACCGCGACAGGACAAAGCCCGCCGAGGGCACGGCGGAGCAACCCGGTGGCGTCGCCGCCGCCGGGCGCTCACCTGCCGTGCCAGGTCAGTCGCGGCCGCCGAAGGCCGCGTCGAAGGAGGCCGCGGGCGGGTCGAAGTCGTACCGCTTGAGATGAGCAAGCGCTTCCGGCGCACCGGTCAGCCGGTCCATCCCGGCGTCCTCCCACTCCACGGAGACGGGCCCCGCGTAGCCGATCGAGCGCAGCATCCGGAAGACGTCCTCCCACGGCACGTCACCGTGCCCGGCCGAGACGAAGTCCCAGCCGCGCCGCGGATCGCCCCACGGCAGGTGCGAGCCGAGCCGCCCGTTGCGCCCGTCGAGGCGCTTGCGGGCCTCCTTGCAGTCCACGTGGTAGATCCGGTCGCGGAAGTCCCAGAGGAAGCCGACCGGGTCCAGGTCCTGCCAGACGAAGTGGCTCGGGTCGAAGTTCAGCCCGAAGGCCGGTCGCCGGTCCACCGCTTCGAGGGCTCGCTGCGTGGTCCAGTAGTCGTACGCGATCTCACTCGGATGGACCTCGTGCGCGAAACGGACGCCCTCGGCGTCGAAGACGTCCAGGATCGGGTTCCAGCGCTCCGCGAAGTCCTCGAAGCCACGCTCGATCATGCGCTCCGGCACCGGCGGGAACATCGCCACCAGATGCCAGATCGACGAGCCGGTGAAGCCGATGACGGTGTCGACGCCGAGGGCGGCGGCGGCCCGCGCGGTGTCGGCGAGCTCGCGCGCCGCCCGCCGCCGTACGCCTTCCGGCTCGCCGTCGCCCCAGATCCGGGCCGGCACGATCGCCTCGTGCCGCTCGTCGATCGGGTGGTCGCAGACGGCCTGGCCCACCAGGTGGTTGGAGATCGCCCAGCACTTCAGGCCGTACTTCTCCAGAAGGGCACGGCGGCCGTCGACGTACGAGGGATCGGCGAGCGCCTTGTCCACCTCGAAGTGGTCGCCCCAGCAGGCGAGTTCGAGGCCGTCGTAGCCGAAGTCACGGGCGAGCCGGCAGACCTCCTCCAGCGGCAGGTCGGCCCACTGGCCGGTGAAGAGGGTGAAGGGACGGGTCACGGTCGACGGCCTCCTAGACCTGTACGGGGGTGTAGACGGCGTTCTTCTCGGCGCTCTCCTCCACCGCGGCGAGCACCCGCTGGACCTGGAGTCCGTCGGCGAAGGTCGGCGCGGGGGCGGTGCCGGACGCGATGGCGAGGACCAGGTCGCGGGCCTGGTGGACGAAGGTGTGCTCGTACCCGAGCGCGTGGCCCGGCGGCCACCAGCCCTCCAGATACGGATGGTCCGGCTCGGTCACCAGGATCCGGCGGAAGCCCGCGGAGGCGGCCGGCTCCGTGTGGTCGTGGAACGAGAGCTCGTTGAGCCGCTCCAGGTCGAAGGCGAGCGAGCCCCTCTCGCCGTTGATCTCCAGCCGCAGGGCGTTCTTCCGCCCCGCCGCCATCCGGGTCGCCTCGAAGGAGGCCAGCGCCCCGGAGGCGAGCCGCCCGGTGAACAGCGCGGCGTCGTCCACCGTCACCGCCCCGTACGCCCCGCCCGTGGCGGCGCCGGAGAGACCGGCCGAGACCCCCGCGAGCAGCGGCCGCTCCCGTACGAAGGTCTCGGTGAGCGCCGAGACCCCGACCAGCAGCTCCCCCGCCAGGTACTGGGCGAGGTCGACCGCGTGCGCGCCGAGGTCCCCGAGGGCCCCGGATCCCGCGTGCTCGCGCTCCAGGCGCCAGGTCAGCGGGAAGCCGGGGTCGACGAGCCAGTCCTGCAGATACGTGACCCGTACGTGCCGCAGGTCGCCGAGCCTGCCCTCGGCGATGAGTCCGCGGGCGTACGCGATGGCCGGCACCCGACGGTAGTTGAAGCCGACCATGGCGACCTGGCCACGGGCGGCCGCCGCCGCCGCGGCGGCGACCATGGCCTCGGCCTCGGCGACCGAGTTGGCGAGCGGCTTCTCGCACAGGACGTGCTTGCCCGCCTCCAGAGCGGCGATCGCGATCTCCGCGTGGCTGTCGCCCGGGGTGCAGACGTCGACGAGCTGGACGTCGTCGCGAGCGACGAGGGCGCGCCAGTCGGTCTCTGCCGCCGCCCAGCCGTGCTTGGCCGCCGCCGCCCGGACCGCGGCCCGGTCACGGCCGGCGACGGCGGCGAGCACGGGCCGCAGCGGCAGGTCGAAGACACGCCCCGCGGTCCGCCACCCCTGGGAGTGGGCGGCGCCCATGAACGCGTAGCCGACCATGCCGATGCCGAGTGACGGCGCCGTGGCCTCGCCGGCCTGACCGGTCGGGCCGGCCTCGCTCTCCCGCTGTTCCATACGGTTCCTCCTCATCGGTTGCACGGTGGGGGGTGCCGGGCTCGGGGGATCCGCCGGCCACCCCCGAGGGCCGGCGGCCGGACCCCGGTCAGCTGAAGCCGGTGGGCAGGTACTCGTCGACGTTCTCCTTGGTCACGACGGCCGAGTAGAGGGTGAGGGAGGCCGGGATCTCCAGCTCGGCAAGTCCACCGACGCCCTTCTTCTGGCCGAGGGCGCGGGCCAGGTCGATGGCGGAGGCGGCCATGGTCGGCGGGTAGAGGACGGTGGCCTTGAGGACCCCGTCGTCGGCCTTGATGGCGTCCATCGCCGACTTGGCGCCGGCGCCGCCGACCATGAGGAAGTCCTTGCGGCCGGCCTGGGCGATGGCCCGCAGCGCGCCCACACCCTGGTCGTCGTCGTGGTTCCACAGGGCGTCGAACTTCGACTGGGCCTGGAGGAGTTGGGCCATCTTGGCCTGGCCCGACTCGACGGTGAAGTCGGCGGCCTGACGGGCCACCTTGCGGATGTTGGGGTAGTTCTTGAGGGCGTCGTCGAAGCCCTGGGTGCGCTGCTTGGTCAGCTCGAGGCTGTCCATGCCGGCGAGTTCGATGACGGTGGCGCCCGGCTTGTCCTTGAGCTTCTCGCCGATGTAGCGGCCGGCGTTGAGGCCCATGCCGTAGTTGTCGCCGCCGATCCAGCAGCGATAGGCCTGCGGGGAGGCGAAGATGCGGTCCAGGTTGATGACCGGGATGCCGGCCTTCATGGCCTGGAGGCCGACCTGGGTGAGCGCCTTGCCGTCGGCGGGCAGGATGACCAGGACGTCGACCTTCTTGTTGATCAGGGTCTGGATCTGGCCGATCTGGGTCGCCGTGTCGTTGGAGCCCTCGGTGATCTCCAGGGTGACCTCGGAGTACTTCTTCGCGCGCTCCTTGGCGTTCTGGTTGATGGCGTTGAGCCAGCCGTGGTCGGCCTGAGGGCCGGCGAAGCCGATGGTGACGGGGGTGCCGGGCTTGTCGTCGGCGGCGGGGGCGTTGCTCGCGGCCGGGGCCGCGTTCTTGGGCTCGTTGCTGGTGCAGGCGGTGAGGAGAGCACCGGCGGAGACGGCGGCGGAGCCGAAAAGCAGGCCTCTGCGGCTGGTTTCTGGCATGGCGATGGATCCCTTCGGGGGTGAGGGAGGCTCTCGGGGAGGGGCGGATGGGGGTTGTCCGGGGACGGGGGAGGTCAGGTGTCGCCGTGGCGCGCGGTGCGGTGCTGGACCAGGACGGCGGCGACGATGATCGCGCCCTTGGCGATCTGCTGGACGTCGCTCTGCAGGTTGTTGAGCGCGAAGATGTTGGTGATGGTCGTGAAGACCAGGACACCGAGGACGGAGCCGACGATCGTGCCGCGGCCGCCGGTGAGGAGGGTGCCACCGATGATCGCGGCGGCGATGGCGTCGAGTTCGTACAGGTTGCCGTTGGTGTTCTGTCCGGAGCCGGAGAGGATGATCAGCAGGAAGGCCGCGATGCCGCAGCACAGCCCTGAGAGCAGATAGAGGTAGAGGCGCTGACGTCGTACGTCGATGCCGGCGAGGCGGGCGGCCTCCGCGTTGCCGCCGACGGCGACCGTGCGGCGGCCGAAGGTGGTCCGGTTGAGGATCAGCCAGCCCGCGACGGTGACGGCGGCGAAGACGAGGACGAGCGGCGGGATGCCCAGGATGTAGGCGTCGGGGATGCCGAGGTCGAGGACGGAGTCGACGCTGACGATCTGGGTGCGTCCGTCGGTGATCTGGAGGGCGAGACCGCGGGCCGAGGCGAACATGGCGAGGGTCGCGATGAAGGGGACCATCCCGCCGTACGCGATGAGCAGCCCGTTCACCAGGCCGCACCCCACGCCGACGACGACGGCGGTGAAGAGGATGCCGGCGAATCCGTACTCCTGTGTCGCCAGCGTGGTCGCCCAGACGGAGGCGAGGGCGACGATCGCGCCGACGGAGAGGTCGATGCCGCCGCTGGTGATGACGAAGGTCATGCCGACGGTGACGACACCGATCACGGACGCCTGGGTGAGCACGAGTTGGAGGTTGGAGACGGCGAGGAACTCGTCGGGCCGGGTGAAGCCGCCGACCGCGATCAGCACGGCGAGCACCCCGAGCAGGGAGAGGTTGCGGACGTCGGCCCGCAGACCGAGCGGGCGCCGGCCGCCCTGCTGCGCGGGCGCCGTGGTGTCCTTGGCGGTGGACAGCGTCATGACGTGGGACTCCCTTCCATCACGAGGTCGAGTACGCGGTGTTCGTCGAGCTCGCGGGCGGGTGCCGTGTGGACGACACTGCCCTCCCTGAGCACCAGGACACGGTCGGCCAGGCCCAGCACCTCGGGCACTTCGCTCGACACGAGGAGGACGGCGAGGCCGTCGTCGGCGAGGCGGCGGATGACGGCGTACAGCTCGGCGCGGGCGCCGACGTCGACGCCGCGGGTCGGCTCGTCGAGCAGGAGGACGCGGCAGCCGCGCAGCAGCCAGCGGGCGAGGACTGCCTTCTGCTGGTTTCCGCCGGAGAGGGTACGGATCGGGGCGTCGGGGTTGTCGGGCCGCAGCGACAGCTCCCGGGTGGCGGCCCGGGCCGCTTCGCGTTCGCCGGTACGGTCGATCCAGCCGGCGCGCGAGAAGCGGGCCAGCGTGGAGACCGAGACGTTGCGGGTGACGGACTCCAGCATGAGGAGCCCCTGGGCCTTGCGTTCCTCGGGGGCGAGTCCGAGCCCGGCGCGGACGGCGTCGCGGACGCTGCCGGGGCGCAGGGCGCGGCCGTCGACGAGGACGCGTCCCGCGGTGGCCTTCCGGGCCCCGTAGACCGTCTCCAGGATCTCGGAGCGGCCCGAGCCGACGAGCCCGGCGAGACCCACGATCTCGCCCGGCCGCACTTCGAGGTCGACGGGGGCGAACTCACCCTCCCTGGCGAGGCCTTGGAGCTGGAGCACGGGTGCGGCGGGCGGGGGTTCGGCGGGGCGCGGCGGGAAGACGTACTCGACGTTGCGGCCGGTCATCAGGGCGACGATGTCCCGGGTGGGGGTCGAGGCGGCGGGCAGGCCGCCGGCCACGGCGCGGCCGTCCTTCAGGACGGTGACCCGGTCGCCGATGCGGCGGATCTCCTCCAGACGGTGGGAGATGTAGACGACGGCGACCCCGTCCGCGGTGAGGTCGGCGACGATACGGAACAGGTTGTCGACCTCGTCGGGGTCGAGGGCGGCCGACGGCTCGTCCATGACGATGAGCCGGACGTCGTGGGAGAGGGCGCGGGCCATCGAGACGATCTGCTGCTGTGCGGCCGAGAGTTCGCCTACGCGGCGGGCGGGGTCGATCTCGGGATGGCCGAGCCGCTTCAGCAGCGCTGCCGTCGACGCGCGGGCGGCGCGGGCCCGGACGACGAATCCCGCGGTGGTGGGTTCGTGGCCGAGGTGGACGTTCTCGGCGACGGAGAGCCCTTCGACGAGGTCGAGTTCCTGGTAGATGGTGGCGATGCCGAGGCGCATGGCGGCGATCGGGGAGCGGAGCTGGACGGGTTCTCCGCGCCAGGTGATGCTCCCGCCGTCGGGCTGGTGGGCGCCTGCGAGCACCTTGATCAGGGTGGACTTGCCGGCGCCGTTCTGGCCGAGGAGGCAGTGGACCTCGCCGGGGGCGACGTCGAGATCGACGCCGTCGAGGGCGCGGACGCCGGGGAAGGACTTGGTGATGGCGGACATGGCGAGCAGGGACGTTTCAGGGCGTGCCGGAGGTGGCGATGGCATGGGTGATCCCCTCGGCGGGTGCGGGTGGCGCCTGAGCGAGTGGGTGTCGAGGTGGTCCGGCGGGTGATGGCCGGTGGGGGGTGTGTGCCTCCGTCCTGCGGAACGAAGGCCCACGAACCACCGGAAGGGGGGTTACGCCGGGGAGAAGAGGTGGTCGCTGATGAGGCGGGCCGCGCCGATCACTCCGGCGGTCGGTCCCAGCTCGCCCAGCACGATGGGGAGGTTGCCGGTGGCCAGCGGGAGGGACTGGCGGTAGACCTGGGTGCGGACACTGGCGAGGAGGTTGTGACCGAGGCCGGTGACACCGCCGCCGATCACCACCAGACCGGGATTGAAGAAGCTGACGAGTCCGGCGATGACCTGCCCGACCCGGTTGCCGCCCTCACGGATGAGGGCGAGCGAGGTGGCGTCCCCCGCGGCGGCCGCCGCGGCGACGTCGACCGCCGTGAGCCGGCCGGCCGCCGCGAGGCGTCCGGCGAGCTCGTCCGACCGGCCCGCGCGCGCCGCGTCCTCGGCGTCGCGGGCCAGGGCGGCGCCGCTGAAGTGGGCTTCCAGGCAGCCCTTGTTGCCGCAGGCGCAGGAGCGGCCGTCCGGTTCCACCTGGATGTGCCCGATGTCTCCGGCGCTGCCCGTCGTACCGCGGTAGACCTGCCCGCCGACGACGATGCCGCAGCCGATGCCCGTACCGATCTTGACGCAGAGGAAGTCGCCGACCGAGCGTGCGACGCCCGCGTGCTGCTCCCCCATGGCCATCAGGTTCACGTCGTTGTCGACCATGACCGGGCAGCCCAGTTCCTGGCTGAGCGCCTCCCGTACGGGGAAGCCGTCCCAGCCGGGCATGATCGGGGGCGCGACCGGGATGCCCTCGGGGAAGCGGACCGGACCGGGGACCCCGATGCCGGCGCCGTCGAAGCTTTCGGCGAGGCCGGAGGCGCGGAGCTTGGCCGCCATGGCGAGCGCCTGCTCGAAGACGGCGACCGGGCCCTCGCGGACGTCCATCGGGTGATTGAGATGCCCGAGCACCTCCAACTCGGCGTTGGTGACGGCCACATCGATGGAGGTGGCGCCGATGTCGACACCGAGGAAGCGGAGTTCGGGCGCGAGCCGGATGTTGTGTGACCGGCGGCCACCGCGGGAGGCGGCGAGTCCGTCGGCGACGACGAGGCCGGTCTCCAGGAGCCTGTCGACCTCGACGGCGAGCTTGGAGCGGGACAGGTCGATCTGATCGCCCAGCTGCGCACGGGAGTTGGGACCTCCGTCGCGCAGCAGTCGCAGCAGTCGCGCCTGGTGCGCGTTGGCGGGTCGTGCCGTCATGCGTCTCACGCGCCCCTCCCCTGACGAGTCGGCGAGGCCCTTCGGTCGGCTCGCCGTCGGGCTTTCGAGGGGAACGTAGCAGTGGCGTCCGGGACTGGGAAGAAGTTGCGCAGCAATCCGGTCCGACTTTTTCCCGGGTGAGGACAAAGACTTCCGGTCCGTGGGTCAGCGCACGTCGACGAGGCGGGCGGAGACGACGACGTTGCCGTCGTACCCCTTCTGCCGGGAGAAGCCGCCGCCGCAGGTGAGGAGGCGCAGCTCGGGGTGGGGGGAGGTCCGGTAGATCCGCTCGGCCGGGAAGTCGTCCTTCGGGACGACTTCGACGCCGTACACGGAGAAGACGGCCGTCCGGCCGTCCTGGCGGGCGATCTCGACGCGCTGACCCTTGCCCAGCGCGCCGAGTTCGTAGAAGACGCCCGGACCGTCCGGGGTGTCCACGTGGCCGACGACGACCGCCGTGCCCTTCTCGCCGGGGGTGACGGCGCCGGTGAACCAGCCGGCGAGGCCGGTCTCGTCCGCGGGCGGCGTGTCGATCCATCCCTCGGCGTCGAGCCCGACGGGTGTGACGGGCGTGTCGATACGGACGGCGGGCACGCGGACGCGCGTGGGGCGGGAGGCGGGCAGTGCACCGGGGCCCGCCGCGGGAGCGAGGACTGCGGCGTGCTCCGGGGCCGCGGCGGCGAGTGGCTGAGGCGGGCCTCCGGCGCGCCATTCCTCCGTACCGCCCCGCACCAGATGGACGCCGACGAGCAGGACGACGGCGACGACGCCCCAGGCGCCGCGCCTGGACGCTCCGTTCGACCCGTGCACGATCCGCACTCCCGGTGTGAGGCGATGACGCTCCCCCGCCCCGGACCTCGTCATCCCGGGGCGAAGGAGCCGTATCAGGCGCTGTCGCCGGATCCGCGGCGGCGCATCAGCAGCATCCCGCCGCCGCCCAGCGCGCCCGCGATCAGCGCGCTGCCCATGACGACCTCCGTGGTGCCGAGTTCACCGGCGCCGCCGCCGAAGCCGGCCTTGACGCCCTTGTCCGCGCCGGTGACATGGCCGCCCGCGGAGTGGCCGGTGGAGCCGGCGGCGATGGTGAGGGGGGCGGTGCCCTTCTCACCCTTGCAGTCGAAGGTCACCTCGTACTCCGCGGCGATCTTGGCCTCGACGTCGATGGTGGCGGTGCCCGCGCGGCCCTCGGTGAGCGTGACGGTGTCGAAGACCCCCGAGGTGACGGTGACGGATGAGGCCTCGCAGCCGTCGGAGGTCAGCGTGACGGTGTCGCCGGGGGCGACGGTCGCGGGCGTGACGGAGAAGCCGAACGGCGTGACGTCGCTCGCGGTGCCGTCGGTCGACGGGGCGGCCTCGGCGGACGGGGCGACGACAGCGGACGGGGCGGCGTCGCCCGCCGCGCCGACGTTCGCCGCACCGGCCGCGTCCGTGCCGGCCCCATCCGTACTTGTCCCGGGCGCGCCGACGCCCACGCCCGGTGTGCCCTCGCCACCGGCCTCCTCGGCGACGTCGCCGGGGTCGACCTGCGTGGCGGCGGCGTCCGTCGGTGCGCTCGACAGGCCGCCGGCCCGCGCGCCCGCCTTCGGCGTCGTGTCGCTCCCGGTTCCCTCGTCGGCCAGTGCGGCCGTCGGCGCCGCGAGCGAGAGGGCGGCCGCGGCGAGCAGGGCCGCGGAAGCAACACGTATCGCGCGCATGGCGCTCCTCCAGATCACACGAGGAACGCCCGGCGGCCCGTTGCCGCGTACGGCGGGTGATGTCCCTCGCCCCGTCCGAAGCTAGGGCGGCCCAGGGCCCCCCGCCACCGGGCTCCGCCGAACGGGGCAGCGGGGACTCCACTCAGCCCTGGCTGTGCTCGTGGTAGGTCGCGCGGGTGTGCTCCGTGTGGGCGCGCATGACCGTCGTGGCGCGGGCCTCGTCGCGGGCCGCGATCGCGTCGATCAGCTCGCGGTGCTCCTTCCACGACTGCTTGCCACGCTGCCGCGCGACGGGCGTGTAGTACCAGCGGACGCGGCGGTCGACCTGGCCCGCCAGCTCGGACAGGACGAGGTTTCCGGCCAGTTCCATGACCTTGGCGTGGAAGGCCGCGTTCGTCGCCACGGCCAGGTCGACGTCGTCGTCCGCCACCGCCTGCTCGCCCCGCGCGCAGAGCTCCTCCAGTGCGGCGATCCCGGCCGAGCCGGAGTTCGCGGCGGCGAGCCGGGCGGCCTCCGCCTCCAGAAGCGTACGGACGGAGAGCAGTTGGTCGGCCTCCTCGTCGGTCGGCTCGTGGACGAAGGCGCCCTGGGCCGGCCGGAGGTCGACCCAGCCCTCGGTGTTCAGCCGCTGGAGCGCCTCACGGACGGGCTGACGGGAGACCCCGAGGTGTCCGGCAAGTTCGCTCTCGACCAGATGTTGACCGGGTCGCAGGGCACGCGTGGTGATCAGTTCGAGCAGCGCCTCGTAGACCCGGTCGCGCAGCGGCCCCGGCCGCTCCAGCCTGGGCACGGCCCCTTGCGGCAGTCCTGCGGACAACATCGCGGCCCCCTCGTACGCCGTAGGCGATCAGCACGGATTGGCTATCGTCTACAGTCTACCGGCGTACAGGTCCAGGCATGCGGCGCTGCGTGATCTCGTCCGAAACGGCCCCGCCCGGTGCGAGCGGCGCGTGGTGCGGCTACGGGACGCGGACGACCTGTCCCGCGTACGAGAGGTTGCCGCCGAAGCCGAAGAGCAGGGCCGGCGCACCGGACGGGAGCTCCCCGCGTTCGACCAGCTTGGAGAGCGCCAGCGGGATCGAGGCGGCCGAGGTGTTGCCGGAATCGACCACGTCACGGGCGACGACCGCGTTGACAGCGCCGATCTTCGCGGCGAGCGGCTCGATGATCCGCAGGTTGGCCTGGTGCAGCACGACGCCTGCCAGCTCCTCCGGGGAGACCCCCGACCGCTCGCACACCTGGCGGGCGAGGGCGGGCAGCCGCTGGGTGGCCCAGCGGTAGACGGTCTGGCCCTCCTGCGCGAAGCGCGGCGGGGTGCCCTCGATACGGACCGCGTGGCCCATCTCCGGTACGGAACCCCAGAGCACCGGGCCGATGCCGGGCTCGGCGCCCTCCGCCACGGCCTCGACGACCGCCGCACCCGCGCCGTCGCCGACGAGCACACAGGTCGTGCGGTCGGTCCAGTCGGTGATCTCGGTCATCTTGTCGGCACCGATGACCAGGGCGCGCCGGGCGGAGCCCGCCCGGATCGCGTGGTCGGCGGTGGCGAGGGCGTGGGTGAAGCCCGCGCAGACCACGTTGAGGTCCATCGTGGCGGGCGAACCCATGCCGAGCCGGGCGGCGACGCGGGCCGCGGTGTTGGGCGAGCGGTCGATCGCCGTGGAGGTGGCGACGAGGACCAGGTCGATGTCGGCGGGGCCGAGACCGGCCGTGGCGAGCGCCTTGCCGGCGGCGTGCGCGGCGAGTTCGTCGACCGGTTCGTCGGGTCCTGCCATGTGACGGGTCCTGATGCCGACGCGGCTGCTGATCCATTCGTCGCTGGTGTCGACGAGCTCGGCCAGGTCCTCATTGGTCAGGACCTTGGCGGGCTGGTAGTGCCCGAGCGCGGCGATACGAGTGCCCGTCATGCCCGGGACCCCCTTGGGTTCATGTGGCGCGTGATGCGCTTGCACAGTGCAAGCAAGCAGGACCACCCAGTCTCGCCAGCGACTCATCGGTAACCGGGCGCGTAAACCACCAAGATTCACCCGCACCTGTTGGGAGACCGTGACAACAGCCGGGGAACGGGCGCGCTCCCGACCCCTTGTCGACCCTCACTCCATACTGTAGACAATATTTCGTCGACACACGCTTCCATCTTCCCTCGCGGTTCCCTCGACCGAACGGAGATCCGCACGTGAAGGTCGCAGTCCTCGGCGCCGGTGCGATCGGCGCCTACGTCGGAGCCGCGCTCGACCGCGCCGGCGCCAATGTCCATCTGATCGCCCGTGGACCGCATCTCGCGGCCATGAGGCAGCACGGTGTACGGGTCGAGAGCCCGCGCGGCGATTTCACCGCCCGGGTGCACGCCACCGACGACCCGGCCGACGTCGGCCCTGTCGACTACGTCTTCCTCGGCCTGAAGGCCAACGCGTACGCGGCGTGCGGGCCGCTCATCGCGCCGCTCCTGCACGACACCACGGCGGTCGTCGCCGCCCAGAACGGCATCCCCTGGTGGTACTTCCACCGCCACGGCGGCCCGCACGACGGCCATCGCGTCGAGAGCGTCGACCCGGGCGGCGCGGTCTCGGCCGTCCTCGCCCCCGAACGGGCCATCGGCTGCGTCGTCTACGCCGCGACCGAGCTCAGCGGCCCCGGGGTCGTCCGCCACCTGGAGGGCACCCGGTTCTCCGTCGGGGAGCCGGACCGCTCGGCCTCCGAACGCTGCGAGGTCTTCGCCGAGGCGATGCGCGCCGGGGGCCTGAAGTGCCCGGTCGAGGCGGAGTTGCGGCACGACATCTGGATCAGGCTGCTCGGCAACATCTCCTTCAACCCCATCAGCGCGCTCGCCCGGGCGACGATGCGTCAGATGTGCCTGCACGGCGGTACGCGGCAGGTGATCGAGCAGATGATGCACGAGACCCTGACCGTCGCCGCGGCCCTCGGCTGCCGCCCCGGCATCTCCGTCGAGCGCCGCCTCGCGGGCGCCGAGCGGGTCGGCGACCACCGCACCTCCACCCTTCAGGACCTGGAGCGGGGCAAGCCGCTGGAGCTGGACGTGCTCCTAGCCGCCGTGGTGGAGCTGGCGGGCATCACCGACGTGCCCGTGCCGACGCTCCGTACCGTCCACGCCCTGTCGGACCTGCTCGCGACCCAGTCCAGGAGCACGGCAGGAAGAAGCGGAACCGCGACCCCAAGACGTACACCCGGCTCACCCACCCGCTCGTACGGGACGAGAAGGGCGGGCCGCTGCGGCCGGCGAGCTGGGACGAGGCCCTGGAGCGGGCGGCGGCCGGGTTCCGGGCGGTCCGGGGCGCGTTCGGGATGTTCTCCTGCGCCCGCGCGACCAACGAGATGAACTACGTGGCGCAGAAGTTCGCGCGGAACATCAGGGCCGGCATTCGGTCCGGCAGGGCCTGCACTCGGTCCGTCGGGGTCGGCCCCCGATCCGTCCGCGACACCCGTCGGCCCCGGCACCTCGCTGCTCGGGGCGCTCAGCGGGCAGGAGCCGTCAGCCCCGGACGCCACAGCCGCCGTCGGCACCCACAACCCCGTCGCCCCGGGAGGCACGACCCGGGGCGACCAACCCACCGCCGCCGCACCCCCGGCCCCCCGCACCCGCCTCGCCGTCGTCGTCGCCCCTGCGACGGCGGGCGAACTCGCCCGGGCCGCCCGGCACCCCGAGGCCACCGTGCCCGAAGCACCCGCCGTCATGGCCGTGCCACAGACCAGGCACGCCGAGTGGGCGGAACACGCGGTGCGGCCCGACGAGAGGCGTGCCCACCTCACGCTCCTCGGGCGCGTCGGGGTCGTCGATCCGACCAGCGTGGACGACTACCGGGCCCACGGCGGATACGCCGCGCTGCGGCGGGCGTTCGCGCTCGGCCCCGCCGGGGTCGTCCGGGAGGTCACGGAGTCCGGGCTCGTCGGGCGCGGCGGGGCCGCGTTCCCCACCGGGCGGAAGTGGCAGGCGACCGCCTCCCAGTCCGACTCCCCCCACTACGCCGTGTGCAACGCCGATGAGTCCGAGCCGGGCACCTTCAAGGACCGCGTGGTCATGGAGGGCGACCCGTACGCGCTGGTCGAGGCGATGACGGTCGCCGGGCACGCCGTCGGCGCCCACCGGGGCTACCTCTACGTCCGGGGTGAGTACCCCCGTGCGTACGAGCGACTCACCCACGCCCTCGACGAGGCCCGTACCCGCGGGCTCCTCGGCAGCGGCTTCGCCTTCGACATCGAGATACGGCGCGGCGCCGGCGCGTACATCTGCGGCGAGGAGACCGCCCTGTTCAACTCCATCGAGGGATACCGGGGCGAGCCGCGTTCCAAGCCGCCCTTCCCTGTCGAGAAGGGCCTGTTCGGCAAGCCGACGGCCGCCAACAACGTCGAGACGCTCGTCAACGTCCTGCCGATCCTCACCCGGGGCGCCGAGGCGTTCCGCGCGACCGAGACCAAGCTCTTCTGCGTCTCGGGCAACGTCGACCGGCCCTGCGTGTACGAGCTCCCGTTCGGGGCGACCCTCGGCGAGCTCCTCGACCTCGCCGGGCGGCCGGACACCCTGCGCGCGGTGCTGCTCGGCGGGGCGGCGGGCGGGTTCGTCCGCCCGGACGAGCTCGACATCCCGCTCACCTTCGAGGGCACCCGGGCCGCCGGCACCACCCTCGGCTCCGGTGTGGTCCTCGTCCTCGACGAGTCCGTGGACCTGCCGCGGATCCTGCTGCGCATCGCCGAGTTCTTCCGCGACGAGTCCTGCGGACAGTGCGTGCCCTGCCGGGTGGGCACGGTCCGGCAGGAGGAGGCGCTCCACCGCATCAAGGACCGTACGGGCGAGGCGGCGGCCGGTGACATCGCCCTGCTGCGCGAGGTCGGGCAGGCCCTGCGCGACGCCTCGATCCGCGGTCTCGGCCAGACCGCGTGGAACGCCGTCGAGTCCGCCATCGACCGTCTGGGGGTCTACAAGTGACCACGGTTCCCCTCGCCCCGCCCCGCCGCCTCCTGGAGTTCACCCTCGGCGACACCCCCGTGCGGGTCCCGGAGGGTGCCACGATCCTCGACGCCTGCCGCGCGGCCGGTACGGACGTGCCGACGCTCTGCCACGGCGACACGCTCACCCCGAAGAACGCCTGCCGGGTGTGCGTGGTCGAGGTCGAGGGGGCCAGGACTCTCGCCCCGGCCTGCTCGCGCCGCGCCGAACCCGGGATGGTCGTCCGTACCGACACCGAGCGGACCCGGCACAGCAGGAAGGTCGTCCTGGAGCTGCTCGCCTCGTCGGTGGATCTGTCGACCACCCCGCGCGCCGAGTGGATCAAGGAGTACGGGGCGGAGCCCGACCGCTTCGGGCCGGACGCGCGCCGCCTCGGCGAGGAGCCGCGCATCGACAACGACCTCTACGTCCGCGACTACGACAAGTGCATCCTCTGCTACAAGTGCGTCGACGCCTGCGGCGACCAGTGGCAGAACTCCTTCGCCATCTCCGTCACCGGCCGCGGCTTCGACGCCCGGATCGCCGTGGAGCACGACGGACCGCTCACCGAGTCCGCGTGCGTGTACTGCGGCAACTGCATCGAGGTCTGTCCGACGGGCGCGCTGAGCTTCAGGCGGGAGTTCGACATGCGCGCGGACGGCACCTGGGACGAGGCGGCGCAGACGGAGACGACGACGGTCTGCGCGTACTGCGGCGTGGGCTGCAATCTCACCCTGCACGTCCAGGACAACGAGATCGTCAAGGTCACCTCCCCGCACGACAACCCGGTGACCCATGGCAACCTCTGTATCAAGGGCCGTTTCGGCTTCCAGCACGTACAGAATCGGGTGTAACCACATGGGACGGGTCACCGAGCGACGGCGCGTCATCCGGATCCGGGGCGACGCCGTCAACGTACGCCCGGACACGCTGGTGGCCGAGGAGCCGCTGGAGATCCGGCTGAACGGCAAGCCGCTCGCGATCACGATGCGCACGCCCGGCGACGACTTCGCGCTCGCCGCCGGGTTCCTGGTCAGCGAGGGGGTGCTCGGCGCGGCGTCCGACGTGCGGAACATCGTGTACTGCGCGGGCGCCAAGGACGACGGCACGAACACGTACAACGTGGTGGACGTCCAGCTGGCGCCCGGTGTCCCCGTCCCGGACATCACCCTGGAGCGGAACGTCTACACGACGTCGTCGTGCGGGCTGTGCGGCAAGGCAAGCCTGGACGCCGTACGGACCACGGCACGCTTCCCGATCGCCGACACTCCCCCGGTCCGGCTCACGCCCGAGCTGCTCGCCCGCCTCCCCGACCGGCTGAGGGCGGCGCAGCGGGTCTTCGACCGTACCGGGGGCCTGCACGCGGCGGCGCTGTTCTCGGAGGACGGCGAGCTGCTCGACGTTCGGGAGGACGTGGGCCGCCACAACGCGGTGGACAAACTGGTGGGCCGCGCCCTGAGCGACGGGCGGCTGCCGCTGGACCGGGCGGTCCTGCTGGTGTCCGGGCGGGCGTCCTTCGAGCTGGCGCAGAAGGCCGTGATGGCGGGCATCCCGGTGCTCGCGGCGGTCTCGGCGCCGTCCTCGCTGGCCGTGGACCTGGCCGCGGAGACGGGCCTCACCCTGGTCGGCTTCCTGCGCGGCCAGGACATGAACGTGTACGCGGGCGAGCACCGGATCGCCCTCGGGGCCGCGGCCACCCGGGGCTGACGGGCTCCGCGCGCTGCACGGGTCGGGCCATCGGCCGGCGGGGAGCGCCCCCTGCGCCGGCCGGTCCCACACCCTTCCTCGAACGGCCGCGGTGACGCGCCGCCATGATGTGCCGCGGTGACGCGCCGCGGTGACGCAACCGCCGTGATGTGCCCGTACGGATGTGCACGGGCGCCCGGACGCTTGGCGCTACCGCGTGCGGCGAGCCGCGCGGGCGCGGGGTGTCTCGGCCGGGGGGTCGATCATCTGGAGCGTGAGGGTCGCCGGGGGTTCGGCGATGCCGGGTCCGCCCGCGGCCGTCCAGGCGAGGATGTCGTCGAGGCAGTCGTCGTCCACCGTGAACCCGATCCAGGCGGCGCGTCCGCCCCGCCGGCGGCCCTCGGTGGAGGGCTGGACCACGACGACGTTGGCCTGGGCGCAGGGGCCGAGGCAGTCGCTCGTACGGACGGAGAGCCGGCCGTCGGATCGCGCCGCGGCCTCGCGGAGCCGGGCGAGCTGGCCCTCGTGGTCGACGCCCGGGTTCTTGCCCGCGTCGCCGCAGCAGCAGCCGCGGCAGATGACCAGGGAGCAGGGACGGGCGCCGTACCGTATCGGGACCCGCGTCACTCGGGTCCGTCCAGGGTGATCGCGTCGACGGGGGCGACGGTGCCGAGGCGCGGGAAGTCGAGGGTCACCGAGGCGTGGTGCTCGTCGGCGGTGAGGGCGGTCATGGCGTCCTCGGCGAAGACCGGTTCGTAGCCGAGGTCGCAGGCGGCGCGGGCGGTGGACTCGACGCCGAGGTTGGTGGCGATGCCGGCGAACACGACCGTGGTGACCGCGTGCGCGGCGAGGAGCTCGTGGAGGCCGGTGTCCTGGAATCCGCCGACGGTCCGCTTGACGACGACGTGGTCGCCGTCGGAGACGAGGGAGGGGACGAGGTCGCTGCCGGGCGGCTGGGTCTCGACGTTCGGCCGCTCGACCCTGATGTGGACGACGGGCGCGCCGACGGCCCGGAAGGTGTCGGCGAGTCGGTCCGCGGCGGCGACGACGTCGGTTCCGGGGCGGGGGGCGAGCGGCAGCGCGACGATGCGTTCCATAAGGTCGACGAGGACGAGCGCGGTGCGGCCGGGATCGAGTGCGGGCATGGGAGCACGGTAGCGGGCCCGATGATCATCGTGGTGGGGGTGGGGACGTGATCCCGCCAACGCGGGCCGGGCGCCCTGAGGCCGCGCTGCCGGGTGGCCCTCAGCGTCGGGCCGCCGTCGCGGCCTCCGCCGTCCGCTCGGGCCGCGGCGTCCCGCCCCGCGGGGCGGCCTCCGGAGCCCGCTCCGGGTCCCTGGCACGGCGCTTCGCGATGACCGCGCAGACCATCAGCTGCATCTGGTGGAAGAGCATCAGCGGCAGAACCGCCAGGGAGGCCTGCGGGCCGAACAGCACGCTCGCCATCGGGAGCCCCGCCGCCAGGCTCTTCTTCGAGCCCGCGAACTGGATCGCGATCCGGTCCGCCCGGTCGAAGCCGAGCCGCCGCGCGCCGTACCAGGTCAGCGACAGCATCACGGCGAGCAGGACGGCCTCGACCGCGAGCAGGAGCCCGAGCCGGACCGGGGTGACCTGGTGCCAGATGCCGGCGACCATGCCGTGGCTGAAGGCGGTGTACACGACGAGCAGGATCGAGCCCCGGTCGACGTACCCCAGCACCTTCTTCTTCCGTACGACGAACCCCCCGACCCAGCGCCGCAGCAGCTGGCCCCCCAGGAACGGCGCGAGGAGCTGGAGCACGATCTTCAGCAGCGAGTCGGCGGAGAAGCCGCCCGCGCCGCCGCCGAGCAGGACAGCGGCGAGCAGCGGGGTGAGCACGATGCCGGCCAGGGAGGAGAAGGAGCCCGCGCAGATCGCGGCCGGGACGTTGCCCCGGGCGATCGAGGTGAACGCGATCGAGGACTGGACGGTGGACGGCACCAGGCAGAGGAAGAGCAGGCCGCTGTGGAGCGAGGGCGTGAGAACGGCCGGTACCAGCCCCTTCGCCGCGAGCCCGAGCAGCGGGAAGACGACGAAGGTGGCGGCGAGGACGGTCACATGGAGCCGCCAGTGCTTGAGTCCGTCCAGCGCCTCACGCGTGGAGAGCCGTGCGCCGTAGAGGAAGAAGAGCAGGGCGATGGCCGCCGTCGAGGCCCCGTCCGCGACGGTCGCGGCGGCGCCGGAGGCGGGCAGCAGCGCCGCGAGGCCCACCGTGCCCAGGAGTGCCGCGATGTACGGGTCGATCGGCAGCCAGGACGGCAGGAGGGTGGTACGGCGGCTCATGTGCTCCACTGCTCTCGGGCGAAAGATCGTGCCTCCCCATCCTGCTCCCGGCCCCGGCGATCGGGAATCCCGTACAGTGCTCTGACTGTCATCACGCATCGCGATGAGCGCGCGCTAGCCTGGACGGCGTGTACGAACCCGGGCAGCTCCGTACCTTTCTCGCCGTCGCCCAGACGCTGAGCTTCACCCAGGCCGCCCGGCGGCTCGGGGTGCGGCAGTCGACCGTGAGCCAGCATGTGCGGCGGCTCGAGGACGCCACCGGGCGCCCGCTGTTCACCCGGGACACCCACAGCGTCGAGCTGACGGAGGACGGCGAGGCGATGCTCGGCTTCGCCCGGACGATCCTCCAGGCCCATGAGCGGGCGGCCGCCTACTTCACCGGGACCCGGCTGCGCGGGCGGTTGCGCTTCGGGGCCTCGGAGGACTTCGTGGTGACCCGGCTGCCCGAGATCCTGGAGTCGTTCCGGCGCGAGCACCCCGAGGTGGATCTGGAGCTGACGGTCGAGCTGTCCGGGACACTCGACGCCCGGCTCGAGGCGGGGCGGCTCGACCTGATCCTCGCCAAGCGGCGCACGGAGGAGAGCGCGGGTGAGCTGGTCTGGCAGGACTCGCTGATCTGGATCGGCTCGCCGCGGCTGCGTCTCGACCCGGACCGTCCGGTGCCGCTGATCGTCTTCCCGCCGCCCGGCATCACCCGCGCCCGTGCCCTCGAAGCCCTGGAGGCGCAGGGGCGGGCCTGGCGGATCGCGTGCACGAGCAGCAGCCTGAGTGCGAACATCGCGGCGGCCCGGGCCGGTCTCGGGGTGATGGCGCACACCCGTGGGCTGGTTCCGCCCGGTCTGTCGCACGTGCCCGCCCGTGCGGGGCTGCCGGACCTGGGCGACGTCGACTTCGTCCTGCGCAAGGGCCGGCAGCGCGGGAAGGCGCAGGAGGCGGCCGACGCCCTGGCCGCGGCGATCCTCGCGGGGGGCGACCGGCTGCACCGGCCCCGCCGCGCCGCCGGACCTCTCAGCCCCTGAGCCCGGCCCCGGACTTCCTGGGTGAGCGAGGTGAGCGAGGCGAGCGAGGTGAGCGGCCGGTACAGATTCCGTGGAGATTCGATCCCGACCTACTTACTGCCGGGTCAGTAACGGCCCCCGACCGCCCGCCACTTGTCCCCTCACCCTGCCCTGACCTGTGACAACACCCAATGTCCCGGCTTGGTGAAGGCCCTCCCGCCCGCCAGTCGGGTGGGGTACCGTCACCCGCGCCGTACGGAGCGCGACAACGAGCGGTCGAGGAGCAGGTCATTGCGCGAGTTCACCGTGCCGCCCATCGAGGCGGCGCCTCAGGTCGGCGGTCTGGCGGACGCCGTGTTCGACCACGCCGAGCAGACGCCCGACCGGGTCGCCTTCGGCCGCAAGGACGCCGCCGGCGCGTGGCGGGACGTGACCTCGGCGCAGTTCCGGGACGAGGTGCTCGCGCTCGCCAAGGGGCTGATCGCGCACGGCGTACGGTTCGGTGACCGGGTCGCCATCATGGCCAGGACCCGCTACGAATGGACCCTGTTCGACTTCGCGCTGTGGACGCTGGGCGCCCAGTCGGTACCGATCTACCCCACCTCGTCGGCCGATCAGGTCTACTGGATGCTGCACGACGCCGAGGTCACCGCCTGCGTGGTGGAGCACGAGGACCACGCGATGACGATCGGTTCGGTGGTCGACCGGCTGCCGCGGCTCCAGCGGTTGTGGCAGCTGGACGCGGGCGCGGTCGACGAACTGATGGCGGCGGGTGCGGAGATCGACGAGGAGATCGTCCAGCGGCACCGCCGCGCGGTGACGCCGGACTCCGTGGCCACGATCATCTACACCTCGGGCACCACGGGCCGCCCCAAGGGCTGCGTGATCACCCACTCCAACTTCATGTTCGAGACGGACATGCTGGTCGGCCGCTGGGAGCCGGTCTTCCACTCCAAGCCGGGCGACGAGGCCTCGACCCTGCTCTTCCTCCCCCTCGCCCATGTCTTCGGGCGGATGGTGGAGGTCGCGGCGGTGCTGAGCGGAGTGAAGATGGGGCATCAGCCGGTGCTTGCGGCGTCCGCGCTCCTGCCGGACCTGGCGTCCTTCCGGCCGACGTTCATCCTGGCCGTGCCCTACATCTTCGAGAAGGTCTTCCACGCCGCCCGCCGCAAGGCGGAGAGCGACGGGAAGGTGGGCCCCTTCGACAAGGCCGTCGACGTGGCGGTCAAGTACGCGGAAGCCATGGAACACAAGGCGTTCGGCATCGGCCCCGGCCCGTCGGCCGGGCTCCGGATGCAGCACCAGTTCTTCGAGAAGGTCGTGTACGGGAAGGTCCGCGACGCCATGGGCGGACGGGTCCGGCACGCGATGTCGGGCGGCTCCGGCATGGACCGGCGCCTCGGCCTCTTCTTCGAGGGCGCCGGGGTGACCGTCTTCGAGGGGTACGGCCTGACGGAGTCCTCGGCGGCGGCGACGGCGAATCCGCCGGAGCGCGTCAAGTACGGGACGGTCGGCCAGCCGGTGCCGGGGACGACGGTGCACATCGCCGAGGACGGGGAGGTGTGGCTGCACGGCGGTCAGATCTTCTCCGGTTACCTCAACAACCCGAAGGCGACCGCAGCCGTCCTCAACGACGGCTGGCTGGCCACCGGGGACCTGGGGATGCTCGACGAGGACGGCTTTCTGACGATCACCGGGCGCAAGAAGGAGATCCTGGTGACCTCGGGCGGCAAGAGCGTCTCGCCCGCCGGTCTGGAGGAGCGCGTACGAGCGCATCCGCTGATCGCCCAGTGCATCGTGGTGGGCAACGACCGGCCGTACATCGCCGCACTGGTGACGATGGATCAGGAGGCGGTGGAACACTGGCTCGCGATGCAGGGGCGGGCGCCGCTGCCGCCGGCCGAGCTGGTGCGCGACCCGAGTCTGGAGACGGAGATCCGACGGGCCGTGGTGGCGGCCAACACCCTGGTCTCGCAGGCGGAGTCCATCCGGACGTTCCGGATCCTGGCCCATCCGTTCAGCGAGGAGCACGGGCTGCTCACGCCCTCCCTCAAACTCAAGCGCAAGGCGATCGAGAACGCGTACGCGGCGGAGGTCGAGGCGCTGTACGGCTGACCGGGGCAGAGGTAAAGGGTTTCTGACGCATCATCAATTGACGTTGTATCAGTTATTGACGGTTCATCAGCCCGGTCACAGAATGCGGTCACCCGACGGAGGGACGACCGACGTGCCGCGACCGATCCGCACCCTCGCCGCCGCTGCGGCAGCGCTGCTCCTGGCCACAGCCTGCAACTCCGCCTCCACCGGAGGGACTTCCGAGAAGCCCGGCTCCTCCGGCTCCTCCGTACGCGGAGTCACCGCCGACGCGATCAAGGTCGGCGGCATCGTGTCCATGACCACCGCGAGCGGCTACTCGAAGAAGGACACCGACCTCGGCGCCAGGGCGCGCTACGACCGGGCCAACGCCGAAGGCGGGATCAACGGACGCAGGATCGACTACCTGGGCGCCGAGGACGACGGCCAGGACCCGGCCAGGAACCTGGCCGCGGCCCGCAAGCTCGTCCAGCAGGACAAGGTCTTCGCCGTCTCCCCCATGAGCTCGGTCACCTTCGCCGGAGCCGACTTCCTCGACGGCCAGAAGGTCCCGACCGTGGGCTGGGGCACGCTCCCCTCGTTCTGCGGTCCGCGGTACATCTACGGCTTCAACGGCTGCCTCGTCCCCACCCCCGGCGGCACGCTCAACCAGACCTGGCCCGAGGGCCTCGCCGCGGTGCTCGGCGGTGCGCGCGGCAAGTCGGTCGCGCTCATCGCGGGCGACAACGACGCCGGCAAGTTCGGCATCCGTACGTTCACCCAGGGGTTCAAGGCGGCCGGCTTCCAGGTCCCCTACGCCAAGGCCGTGGTTCCCGCGACCTCGATGCCCAGCGACTGGTCGGCGTACACGAAGGAGATCCTGCGCTCCGGACCGGGCGGCGGGGCGCCGGACGCCGTCGTCTCCGTGATGCAGACGCCGTACAACATCGGCCTCTTCACCGCCCTCAAGCGGTCCGGGTACAAGGGCCTGCTCACCGATCCGACCGACTACGACCCCGGGCTGCTCGAGAAGGACGCGACGAAGCAGGCGCTCGACGGGGTGCATGTACTGCTGCAGTTCCAGCCGTTCGAGGCCGACAGCCCCGCCATGCGGCAGTTCAAGGCGGACATCAGGAAGGCGGCGGGCGGCAGGGAAGTCCCCCTGAACATGCACATGATGACCGGCTACATGAGCGCCGACCTCTTCCTCTCGATCGCCCGGAAGGCGGGCAAGGACCTCACCGTCGAGTCCTTCCAGAAGGCGGCGAACGGCTTCTCCGACACCGGGACGCTCGTGGGCGACCGGGCCGAGCCCAAGGGGCAGAAGGAGAGCTTCGGATGCGGGGCGCTGGTCCGGCTGACGAACGGGCGCTACGAGGTGGCCGTGCCGTTCACGTGCTATCCGCCGATCCCCTTCGGCTGAGAGGCGCGTCGCGTGGGTGACCTGCTGGGCTTCGTCCTGAGCGGGCTGGTCTCGGGCGCGCTGTACGCGCTGCTCGCGACCGGGCTCGTCCTGTCGTACTCCGCCTCCGGACTCTTCAACTTCGCGCACGGCGCCACCGCCTATCTCTGCGCGCTGGCCTTCTACGAGCTGCACTCCGGCTTCGGCTGGCCGGCCGTGCCCACCGCGCTCCTGCTGGTGTTCGTGGTCGCGCCCGCGCTCGGCTGGGGACTGGACCGGCTGATGTTCCGCAAGCTCGCCGGGGTCGGTGAGACGGCGCAGATCGTGGCGACGATCGGTCTGCTGGTCGCGCTTCCTGCGGCCGGACTGTGGGTGGTCGAGCTCCTGGAGCGGGCCGGCGCCCCGGTCCTGCCGGCGGAGAACCAGTTCGGGCTGCCCGGTGTCGGGCCGAGCCCCGCGGTCTCCTGGCAGCCCCTCGACGGCGTCGGCATCGACTCCGACCAGCTGATCACCTGGGTCGCGACGGCGCTCGCGGCGGCCGGACTGTGGGTGCTGATGCGGCACACCCGGCTCGGGCTGCTGCTGCGGGCGGCCGTCGACAACCGCTCGCTGACCGAACTGCGGGGCATCAGCGCGGACCGGCTGTCCTCGATCGCGTGGATGCTGTCCTCCGGTCTCGCGGGCCTGGCCGGTGTCCTCGCGACCCCGCTCCTCGGGCTCTCCGCCCACGACTACACCCTGTTCCTCTTCGTCTCGGCGACGGCGGCGGTGCTCGGACGCTTCGCGTCGGTGCCCCTCGCGTTCGCGGGCGGGCTCGGACTCGGGGTGCTCCAGAACCTGGTCGCGGGGTACTCCTCCTTCGCCGAGGACATCACCGGCTTCCGTACCGCCGTACCGTTCCTCATCCTCTTCGCCGGACTCGTCGTCCTCGCACAGCGCCGGCGCGCGGCGGGCACGGCGGCCGCGGACCCGCCGCCGGTCGACTATCTGGCCGGGAAGGGCTGGGGCCGCCGATGGGCGGCCTGGATCGTGGCGGCCGTCCTGCTCGGTACGGCCTTCTACACCGTCACCACGCCCTTCTGGAGCGGGATCCTGGCCCAAGGGCTCGCGATCGGGCTGGTGTTCATGTCCTTCACGGTGGTGACCGGCCTCGGCGCGATGGTGTCGCTCGCCCAGGCGACGTTCGTGACCGGCGCCGCCCTCGTCGCGGGGCTGCTGATGAGCCACGGCTGGCCGTTCGTGGCCGCCGCGGCGGCCGGCACGTCCGCGGCCGCTCTGCTCGGCGCGGTGGTCGCGCTCCCCGCGCTGCGGCTCGGCGGCAGGTCGCTCGCGCTTGCCACACTGGCCCTCGCCTTCCTCGCCGACCAGGTGCTCTTCCAACTGGGCATGCTGCGCAACGGGGACACCGGCTGGGAGATCCCCCGGCCGGTCTTCGGCCCGGTGGACCTGGGCGACGACCGCGCGCTGGGGCTCGCGCTCGTCGTGCTCTGCGGGGCGGTGGTGGCGCTGCTGACCTGGCTGCGCGGCTCCCGCCACGGCCGGGCGATCCTCGCGGTGCGTTCCGCGCCGGAGGCCGCCGCGGCGTCGGGCGTGTCGGTGGTACGGACGAAGCTGCTGCTCTTCACGGTGTCGGCGGGGCTCGCGGGCTTCGGGGGCGTGCTGTACGCCTCGTACAGCACCCGGATCACGGCCACGGACTTCACGGCGATGACGGGGCTGGTGTGGCTGGCCGTCGTCGTCGCGGCGGGCGTGCGCCGGCCGCAGTTCGCGGTGGTGGCGGGGCTCGTCTTCGCGGTGGCCCCGCACCTCCTGTCGACGTACGTCACGGAGTCCGCGCATCTGCCGGTGATCCTCTTCGGCCTGGCGGGCCTCGCGCTCGCCAACGACCCGGACGGGTACTGCGCGGCACTGCCGTCCCGGCGGGCGGCGCGGGCGAGCGCCGGGGTGCGTGCCGGAAAGGGTGCCGGAGCGGCCGCGACCGCTCCGGTCCCGGCCGGTGCACCCGGGGCCGGCGGGACGGGCGCCTCCGGGCCCGACGCCTCCGGGCCCGACGCCTGCGGGCCCGACCGGCGGGCGTCGACCGGTGCCGCCGCTCGGGCGCGGACCGGTCCGCCGGCGCCGCGCCCGGCCGATCCGCACGCCGCTGGTGCCCCGTCCGCGCCCCGAAGCGCCCGTGGCGGTCCCGGCATGCCGCCGTACGCCCTCCAGCTGCGCGGCATCCACGCCGGCTACGGCGGCGCGTCCGTCCTGCACGGCGTCGATCTCGCGGTGCGCGGCGGGGAGGCGCTCGTCCTGCTCGGGCCGAACGGGGCCGGAAAGTCCACCCTGTGCCGGGTGGCCGCGGGCCTGCTGCGACCCGCCGGCGGTCTGGTACGGGTACGGGGCGAGGACGCCGCACGGGACACGCCGGTCGCCCGGGCGCGGCGCGGGGTGCGGCTCGCGCCCGAGGGGCGCGGGATCTTCGCCGGGCTCTCGATCGAGGAGAACCTGGCCCTGCAGCTGCCGGCGCCCGAGGACCGGGAGGCGGTGTACGCCCGCTTCCCCGTGCTCGCCGCCCGCCGCACGGTCCACGCCGGATCGCTGTCGGGCGGGGAGCAGCAGCTCCTGGCGCTCGCCCCGCTGCTCCAGCATCCGCCGGAGGTCCTCGTCGCCGACGAGCCCTCCCTCGGCCTCGCGCCCCGTGTCGTGGACGAGGTCTTCCGTCTCCTCACCGAGCTCCGCGCGCACGGCACCGCGCTGGTCCTCGTCGAGGAGAAGGCGGCCGAGGTGCTCGGGATCGCCGACACCGTGGCGTATCTCGCCCAGGGCGGGATCGCCTGGTCGGGGCCGCGCTCCGAGGTGGATCAGGACCGGCTCGCCGAGGCCTATCTGGGAACGGGGTTCCGCCGATGACATCTGCCCTGCTCCGCGCCGACGGGATCGACGTCCGCTTCGGCGGCGTCCACGCCCTGCGCGATGTGACGATCTCCGTGCGCCCCGGTGAGATCTGCGGTCTCATCGGGCCCAACGGGGCGGGCAAGACGACGCTCTTCGACGTCCTGTCCGGGATCAGGCGGCCGGACACGGGCGGAATCGAGTACGCCGGTACGGACATCACCCGCCGCTCCCCCGTCTGGCGGGCCCGTCACGGCATCCGTCGCACCTTCCAGCGCCAGCAGCTCTTCGGGCAGCTGACAGTGGCCGACAACCTGGTCGTGGCCCAGGACTGGCGGGGCGGGCCGCGCCGGGGAGCGCGCGGCCACCGGGAACGCGCCGCGGCCGTGCTCCACGAGTGCGGGCTCGACGCGCTCGCGGGCTCGTACGCGGGCGCGCTGCCCGTGGGGCAGGCCCGCATGGTCGAACTCGCCCGGGCGCTGGCCGACCCGCCCCGGGTCCTTCTGCTCGACGAGCCCGCGTCCGGGACGACCGCCGAGGAGCGCCGCCAGATCGCCGCCGTGGTGCGCCGCGCGGCGGGCGAGGAGAACTGCGCGGTGCTGCTCGTCGAGCACAACGTGGCCTTCGTGATGGAGCTGTGCTCGCGCGTCGTCGTCCTGGACCTCGGCCGGGTCCTCGCCGAGGGGACGGCGGCGGAGGTCCGGGCGGACGCGGCGGTCCGGGAGGCGTACCTCGGCTCCGATCCGGGCAGGGTCGTGGACACGTGATCGAAAAACCGACACGGCCCCCGGCTCGGCGGAATGCGATCACGCCCCCGACCGTTGTCGTGGGGAGTACCACCCGACGACGTAAGGATCGACCGCACGTGAGCACGGACAGCAGGGTCCCCTCCCTCACCCTGAACAACGGCGTGGAGATGCCGCAGCTCGGCTTCGGCGTCTGGCAGGTGCCGGACGACGAGGCGACCCGGGCGGTGGCGACCGCCCTGGAGGCCGGCTACCGCTCCATCGACACGGCCGCGATCTACGAGAACGAGACGGGCACCGGCCGGGCGATCGCCGCGTCCGGCCTCCCCCGTGAGGAGCTGTTCGTCACCACCAAGCTGTGGAACAGCGAGCAGGGTCACGACTCGACGCTCCGCGCCTTCGACGCCTCGCTCGACAAGCTGGGCCTGGACTACGTCGACCTGTACCTCATCCACTGGCCCGTGCCGGCGAAGGACGCCTACGTCGACACGTTCCGGGCGTTCGAGAAGATCTACGCCGACGGCCGGGCGAAGGCGATCGGTGTCTCCAACTTCCTTCCGGAGCACCTGGAGCGGCTGATCGGCGAGACCTCCGTCGTTCCGGCCGTCAACCAGATCGAGCTCCACCCGCACCTCCAGCAGCGGAGCTCGCGCGAGGCGCACGCCCGGTACGGCATCGCGACCGAGGCCTGGTCGCCGCTGGGTCAGGGCAAGGGTCTGCTCGAAGTCCCGGCGATCGTCGCCGTCGCGCAGAAGCACGGCCGCACGCCTGCCCAGGTCGTGCTGCGCTGGCACCTGCAGACGGGGAACGTGGTCATTCCGAAGTCGGTGACCCCGTCCCGCATCCAGGAGAACATCGACGTCTTCGGCTTCGAGCTGGACGACGAGGACATGGCGGCGATCGCCGTCCTCGACGAGGACCGCCGCCTGGGTCCGAACCCGGCCGAGTTCAACGCCGGCGCCTGATCATGAGCCGGCTCGCGGGGGCGCCGTACGTCGGCGCCCCCGCGAGCCGTTGCGCGCCGCGAAGGCGGGACGGTCAGACGGTCAGGACGATCTTGCCGCGCGTCCGGCCCGACTCGCCCAGCTCGTGCGCCTTGGCCGCCTCGGCCAGCGGCAGGACGGTGTCGACCTCCGGCCGCAGCCGTCCCGTCGCCACCAGCTCGGCGAGGGCGAGCAGCCCCGCGTAGTCCGGCTCGACGAGGGTGAACCCGGTGCGGATGCCGCGCTCGGGTGCCGCCGGTACGGCGTCGGGCGACGGCAGGGTCACCAGCGTGCCCCCGTCGCGCAGCACGGGCAGCGAGCGCGTGCCGTAGTCGCCTCCGATGGCGTCGAGGACGACGTCCACGTCCCGTACGGCCTCGGCGAAGTCGGTCGTCGTGTAGTCGATGGGCTCGTCGACGCCGATGCCGCGCAGGAAGTCGTGCTTGGCGGCGCTCGCCGTGCCGATGACGTACGCGCCGCGGGCCTTGGCGATCTGTACGGCGAGGTGGCCGACGCCACCGGCCGCCGCGTGGACCAGGACCCGCTGTCCGGCGCGCAGAGCGGCGGTCTCGACGAGCGCCTGCCAGGCGGTGAGCCCGGCGAGGGGCAGCGCGGCGGCCTCGACGTGGGTGAGGGCGGCGGGCTTGCGGGCGAAGTGGCGGGCGGGAGCGGTGACGTACTCGGCGTAGCCGCCGGCCTGCTCCGGGAAGCGGGGCATGCCGAAGACCTCGTCACCGGGTTCGTAGAGCGTGACGCCGAGTCCGACGGCCTCGACGACGCCGGAGACGTCGTAGCCGAGGACCGGGGTCTCGCCCCACATGCCGAAGCCTCCGGTGGCGCGGGACTTCCAGTCGACGGGGTTGAGACCCGCCGCGTGGACCCGGACGAGGATCTCGGTCGGACCCGGCTCGGGCCGGGCGATCCGGCTCTCGGTGAGGACCTCGGGTCCGCCCCACACGGTGGCGGTGATCGCGCGCATGGTGCCGGGGGCTGCGGTGGCGGTGTCGTTCATGGGGAGGGTGCTCCTCGTGCCGGTGTTTCCTGGTCGCTTCCAGCTTCGGCGAGGCCCCGGGCCACCGGTACTGGCCAGAAAGCCATGATGTGACAGAATCTGGCCATGACCACGTTCGCGTCACCACCCGAGGCGTCCCCCCGTGGGTCCTTGCCGCCCCACCGGGTCGTCGTGCTCGCCCTGGACGGGGTGATCCCGTTCGAGCTGGGCATCCCCTCCCGGATTCTGGGCGGCGCGCTCGACGAGGACGGCACCCCCCTCTACGACGTCCGCGTGTGCACGCTGGACGGCGCCCCGGTCCGTACGTCCGACGGCTTCTCGATCGTCGCCGAGCACGGGCCCGACGAGCTGGCGGCGGCCGACACCGTCGTCGTACCGCCCACGCACGAGCTGCGGACGCTCGCCGACGAGGGCCGCCTGGCCGACGAGGTGGGGGGCGCGCTGGGGCTGATCAGACCCGGCACGCGGGTGGTGTCGATCTGCACGGGCGCGTACGCGCTGGCGGCGGCCGGGCTGCTCGACGGCCGCCCGGCCACCACGCACTGGTGGGAGGCCGCCCACTTCCGCTCGCTCTTTCCCGGTGTCCGGCTCGACGAGGACGTGCTCTTCGTGGACGACGGGGACATCCTGACGTCGGCGGGGGCGGCGGCGGGGGTGGATCTCTGTCTGCACCTGGTGCGCAAGGACCACGGGAGCGCCACCGCCAACGCGGTCGCGCGGCGCTGCGTCGTACCGCCCTGGCGCGACGGCGGCCAGGCGCAGTACATCGAGCGCCCGGTCCCCGAGCCGACCACCGCCACCACGGCCCCGACGCGTGCGTGGGCACTCGAACGGCTGGACCGGCCGCTGACGCTGACCGAGCTGGCGGGGCACGCCCGGATGAGCGTACGGACGTTCACGCGCCGCTTCCGGGACGAGGCGGGGACGACACCCGGACAGTGGCTCACCGCCCAACGGGTCGAGCTGGCGAAGCAGTTGCTGGAGACCAGCGATCTGACGATCGATCACATCGCGGACCGGACCGGGTTCGGCAGTGGAAACTCGCTGCGGCAGCACATGCGCGCCCTGGTCGGGATCTCCCCGGCCGCCTACCGGCGCGCCTTCCATCTCACCACCAGGGAAAAGGAGTTCGCGCAGTGAGCGGTTCGCCCATGCCGGTCGAGGAGGGGCTCTACCGGGTACGGAACGTGGCCAGCGGGCTGCTCCTTGAGGTGTTCGAGGGATCGAGCCGCAGCGGCGCCAACGTGCAGCAGGGCAAGGAGAACGGCACGCCCGGCCAGCACTGGCACATCGTTCCCGTACCGAACGGCGGCGGCCTCCACCACCTCGTGAACGCGGCCAGCGGCAAGCGGCTGGACGTGGCGAACGCCTCGGTGGAGAACGGCGCCAACATCCAGCAGTGGAAGGCGAACAACTTCGGCGCCCAGGAGTGGATCATCGAGCAGGACCTCCAGTCGCCGGGCACGGTCGCGCTGGTGAGCTTCATCAGCGGGCTGCTGCTGGAGGTCGAGGACGGCTCGATGGACGACGGGGGCAACGTACGGCAGTGGGAGGACACCGACTCCCCTTCCCAGTGGTGGCAGTTGGAGCCGGTGTCCTGATCCTCGTGGGGCGTGTCAGCCCTTGCGGGCGGTGTGGACGGTCGAGGCGGAGAGATGGAACAGGTCCGTTCGCCGGTGCAGGGAGAGCGGGTCCGCCGGGTCGAGCAGCCGGTCGAACGTCGCGCGGTCCTCGGCGTCGATCCGCTCCTCGAGCGGGTGCCGCAGACGCGTGAAGTGGGCGACGACCTGTTCCCGTACGAAGGGGGGCACGGGCGCGGGGACGTCGGTGAGGAACGTGCGGGTGCCGGTGGGCGTGAGGGCGGCCGAGGCGAGGAGCGCCCGCCAGTCGTCCGGCTCGTCCTTGCTGCCCGGCAGTTCGGCCCGCATCTCGCCGAACCAGTCGGCGTGCGCGGCCTCGATCCGGGTTTCCAGGCCGGGCCGGCCGAAGCCGATGTTCGCGGGCAGATGGCGGGCGTAGAGCCCGCCCTCGACGAGGGCGATCAGACCGCCGGGCCGCAGCAGACCGGCGAAGGAGGCGAGGGCGGCCCGCTGGTCGCCGATGTGGTGCGTGGAGTTACCGGCCCAGATCAGGTCCGCCTCACCCAAGGAGGCGAAGTCTTCGGGCAGTTCGGCGTGGAGCGTGGTGACCCGGCCGGCCAGGCCACGGGCCTCGGCCCGGTCGCGGGCCCGCTCCAGGAGCTCCGGGGTCGCGTCCACGGCGACCACCTCGGCGGCCGGGAACGCCTCGGCGAGCAGGGTGGACACGACGCCGGGGCCACTGCCGACGTCGAGGACCCGGCGGACGCCAACGGCCGGGACGAGGTCGCCGATCCATGCGGCGGCGCGGGTGTAGAGGGGGCTGTGGAGCTCGGCCTGGCGCTCCAGGAGCGGTGCCATCGCGGCCCAGTCGAGGTGGGTGCTGTGGTCGTGAGTCATGGTGTCAGCGTGCGGCGGATGGCTGGAGAACGCGAGAATTCTTGCCGTTCCGGCAACAAGGTTCACTCCCGCCGCCGGTACTCCTGCGGGCTGACCCCTCGTACCCTCTTGAACGCGGCGCTCAGGGCGAACGCGCTGCTGTAGCCGACCTGACGGGCGACGGACTCGACGGTCGCGTCCGTCTGCCGCAGCAGGTCGGCGGCGCGCGCGAGCCGCCAGCCGGTGAGGTACGCCATGGGCGGCTCACCGACGAGTTCGGCGAAGCGGCGGGCGAGTCCGGCGCGCGACACTCCGGCCTTGGCCGCGAGGGAGGCGACGGTCCAGGGGTGGGCCGGGTCGTCCTGGAGCAGGCGCAGGGCGCGGCCGACGACGGGATCGGCCAGGGCGCGGTACCAGGCCGGGGCCCGCGCGCCCGGCCGGGAGAACCAGGTCCGGACGACGGCGATCAGGAGCAGGTCGAGGACACGGTCGAGGACCACGCTCTGCCCGGGCTCGTCGCGGGAGATCTCCTCGTCGAGGAACGGCATCAGGGGGCAGTTCCAGGCGTCCGCGGGGAGATGGAGCAGCGGTGGCAGTGCGTCGAGGAGGCGACGGCTGACCTCGCCGTCCATCTGGTAGGTGCCGACGAGCACGGTGGTGGCGCCGTCGATGGCATTGCCCCAGGTCCGTACGCCCAGGTGCATCGACTCGGAGAGCGGCTCGCCGCTCAGGGTGGTGCAGACGCCGCCGGGGCCGATCGTCGCGCGGGGCGGGGCGTCGGGCGCGTCGGCGACGGTGTACGGCTCCGGGCCGCGGGCGACGGCGACGTCGCCGGGTCGCAGCAGGACGGGCTCACCACGGTCCGGGACGATCCAGGCCTCGCCGTCGGTGACGCACATCAGGCAGAGCGGCGCGCGGTCCTCGATCCGTACGGACCACGGCGGCTCCATGATCATCCGGAGCAGGAAGGCCCCTTTGGCCCGCGGTCCGTCGAGGAGTCCGGCGAGAGCGTCCATGGAGGGCAAGCGTAGACGGACGCGTATGGGAGTGAGTCGGTGGAGCATGGGAAGCGGGCCCGGATCCCGCGAGTCTTGAGCCATGACGACGAACACGAACGACACGCGGACGATTCTGGTGACGAGCGCGACGGGCAAGACGGGCCGGCGGGTGGCGGAGCTGCTCGCGGCCCGCGGCGCGACCGTGCGGGCGGGTTCACGCTCCGGTACGACCCGCTTCGACTGGGAGGACGTGTCCAGCTGGGCCCCGGCGCTGAAGGGCGCGGACTCCGCGTACGTGAACTACTACCCGGACCTCGCCGCGCCGGGCGCGGTCGAGGCCATGCGGACCTTCGGCGAGCTGGCCGTGGCGAACGGCGTGCCGCGGCTGACGCTGCTCTCCGGGCGCGGCGAGCCGGACGCGGTCCGGGCCGAGGAGGCGCTGCGCGCTTCGGGCGCCGAACTGACCGTCGTACGGGCCGCGTTCTTCGCGCAGAACTTCACCGAGGGGCCGATGGCCGAGGGCGTCGCGGCGGGCACGATCGCGTTCCCGGCGGGCGGCACCGCGGAGCCGTTCATCGACGCCACCGACCTGGCGGAGGTGATCGCCGAGACGCTGACGCGGGACGGTCACGCGGGTCTGGTGCACGAGGTGACCGGACCCCGGCTGGTGACGTTCGCTGAGGTGGCGGCGGAGGTCTCGCGGGTGTCGGGCCGTCAGGTCGCCTACGTCCCGATGAGCGAGGGCGAATACGCGTCGCTGCTCCAGGAGTTCGGGATGCCCGCGCCGGACGCGCAGTGGCTGTCGGCACTCTTCACGATGCTGCTCGACGGCCACAACGCGTCGGTGACGGACGGCGTGAAGCGGGTCCTCGGCCGGGAGCCCCGCGACTTCACGGCCTTCGCGGCGGAGGCGTGGGGGCGGCCCGCGGTGGCGGAGGCGTAGTTCCGTACTGGGCGGCGAGGCGGGAGACGGTCCCGGCGATGCGGGCGCGGAGTTCGGCGGGCTCCAGGACCTCGATGTCCGCGCCGAGGCCCAGGAAGGTGTCGTGGGCATGGGCGAGGGACTCGATGGGGAGCGTGGCACGCGTCCAGCCGTCCGGCTCCGGGGAGCCGTTCGCCGCGAGGGCCCGGGCGGCCTCCCCCGTGAGACGCTTCGCCCCGTCCGGGGAGAGGCGGACGACCGCGTCGCCGCCGTGCAGCCGGGCATGGAATCCGGCCTGGGACTCGCGCCAGTGGGCGGCCAGGTCGAAGCCCTCAGGGAGCTCGAACTCCTCCTCCGTGACGTCCAGTTCGAGGATCTGGTCCACCCGGTAGGTGCGCGGCCCGGGGCCCGCGACCAGGTACCAGCGGCCGGCCTTGAGGACGAGTCCGTACGGTTCGAGGCGCCGGTCGACGTCGGTGGGCTCCCTCCAGCGTCGGTAGCGGACGGCGAGGACCCGGCCGGCCCGCACGGCCTCGGCGACCTGAGGAAGGAACGGCGCGTCGGTGTCCTCCGCGTACCACCCGGGGGCGTCGATGTGGAACCGGGCCCGCAGCCGGTCGACGTGCTCGCGCAGCGGCGCGGGCAGGGAGGCGCGCAGCTTGAGCTGGGCGTCGACGAAGTGCCCGCCGAGGCCGAGTTCGGCGGCGGCCCCGGGGATCCCGGCGAGGAAGAGCGCCTCGGCCTCACCGGTGTACAGGTCGGTCAGCCGGGAGCGGTGGCCGGCGAGCAGCTGATAGCCGCCGGAGTGGCCCGCGTCGCCGTAGAGCGGGACGCCTGCCGCGTGCAGCGACTCGACGTCGCGGTACACGGTCCGTACGGACACCTCCAGCTCCTCGGCGAGCTGGGCGGCGGTCATCCGGCCCCGGGTCTGGAGCAGCAGAAGGACGGAGATCAGACGGCTGGACTTCACTGACACAAGGTGTCAGTGAACCGCTCCTACAGTCCAGCCATGGCTTTCGCAGAGAAGTTGCTCTTCGTGCCGCCCCCCGTCGAGGTGGGCGGCCGTCGTGTCAAGCGCTATCACGTCACCCAGGACCCGGCCGGCATCGAGCCGGAGGTCGAGAAGGCGGCCTACGCGCTGCTGCCCGACCTCCTTCCCGAGGCCGACGGGACGCCGCCCGCGACCTTCGTCGTCCTGCACCGGGGCGGTGACAGCGGCGCCTATCTGAACGCGTACAGCTGGGTGTGGGACAACGTGCTCCACTTCGGCGGCGCTGCCGCCGGGCAGCCGGTCCTCGGCTGCCCGGACACCGACCCCACGCACTTCGTGAGGACGGCGAAGCCCTGGATCGGCTGTGTCTGGGAGCTCCCGCCGATCCTGCACGAGCGGGACGCCTGGGTACGGCACATGCTGGCGCCGGAGGCGCCCGACCTCGATGCCTACGTCCTCGACTCCCTCCCCGCCGGAACCACGGGAGACCGCGCATGAGCAGCGCCGGCGTCATCGACGGCTTCGACTTCCTCGACGGACGCTGGAGCGTCCACAACCGCCGCCTGGCCGACTTCCTCGATCCCGGGAGCGGCTGGGAGGAGTTCGACGGGCACACCACAGGGCGTCTCCACTGGGGTGGCCGGGCCCATGTCGACGAGATCGTCTTCCCGTCGAAGGGGTTCAGCGGGCTGACGCTGCGGCTGTACGAGCCGGAGACGGGCGAATGGACCCTGAGCTGGTCCGACAGCCGTACGGGCCGCCTCGATCCATCGGTCAGGGGGCGGTGGGCCGGCGACGGCACGGGCGAGTTCCACGGGGTGGACAGCTACGCGGGCGAGGGCGTACGGGTGCGCTTCCGCTGGTCGGGCATCTCGGCCACCACCGCGCGCTGGGAGCAGGCGTTCGCCCTCGACGGCGGCGAGTGGGTGACGAACTGGGTGATGGAGTTCAGCCGCGCCTGACGGGCCGGCGATAGGACACGAGCCGGTAATCGGGGTCGTCACGGGGGCGGTCCTGGTCCGGCAGTGCGCCGAGTTCGGCGGCGAGCGCCGCGGCCGTCTCGGGGGAGCCGTCGAACCACGAGGCGAAGTAGCCGCGGCGCAGCTTCTCGATGGTGCCGCGCGGAGTGTTCCCCTGGCCGTGGCCGGTGAATCGGGTGGCGCCGGCCGGTTCGAGTCCGTGGGCGGCCGCGTGGGCCGCTGTCCGATCGGCCCGGTCGGTGCTCGTCTCGTACGACCGGTGGGACGCGAGGACGGCGTCGATGTCGCTGCCGACGTCGTGGGCCGCGTCCTTGTCGACCGTGACGATCAGGACGCCTCCGGGGCGCAGCACCCGGGCCGCCTCGGCGACGATCGCGGCCGGGAAGGGGACCAGGTGCAGCAGCCAGACGGCGCTGACCGCGTCCACCGAGGCGTCCGGGAGCGGCAGCCGCCGGGCGTCGGCGAGGACGATCCCGCCCGGGACGCGCCGAACGGCCCTGCGGGCCATGCCGGGTGCGGCGTCGGCGCCGTACACCCGCAGGCCCGGGCGGGTGAGCCGCTCGGTGACGAGCCCGGTGCCGCAGGCGAGGTCGAGGAGCGTGCGGGCGCCGGGCGGCACCAGACGCAGTACGGCCTCGGCCGCGGCCCGCGCGCGCGGAACACCGCCGCGCGTCTCGTCGTAACGGTCCGCCTCGGCGTCGTAGTCCAGCAAGGTCTCCCCCATGGCGGGAGAGCCTAGTTCGTGGAGGTCAGCTCGCTCCATGGCCGGGGGCGACGGCCTCGACCCGGGTGGCCAGTTCGAAGTCCTTGTCCGTGACCGCGGGTCCGGCGGAGTGCGTGTTCACGGACAGCGCGACCGTGTTGTATCCGAGCGTCAGATCGGAGTGGTGGTCGAGTTCCTGCTGGATCTGCGCCACATGGACGACCATCGCGGTGGCCGCGAAGTGGTCGCCGAGACGGTAGGTGCGGGTGATCCGGTCGTCCGTCAGGGACCAGCCGGGGAGCTCTCGCAGGCGGTCCTCGATCTCCTTCTGCGACAGCGGCTCTGTGGGCATGTCCGTACTCCCTCCGGTCGGGGTTGCTCACGGTGACGATACGGTCCCGGGGGTTCGATACCCCGGCCGACACCTGGGATAGCGTCGGGCCATGACAACAGTCCCGACCGACACGGGAGTAGGGCCGCTGCTGCGCGGCTGGCGCGAGCAGCGGCGGTTGAGCCAGTTGGCGCTGGCGCTGCGGGCGGACTCCTCGGCCCGGCACATCTCCTTCATCGAGACGGGCAGGGCCCGGCCGAGCGAGGAGATGATCCTGCGGCTCGCCGAGCACCTGGAGGTGCCCGTACGGGAGCGCAACGCGCTGCTGCTCGCGGCGGGGTACGCCCCGCGGTACACGGAGTCGACGCTCGACGATCCGCGGCTGGAGACGCTGCGGGCGGGCATCGAGCAGTTGCTGCGCGGGTACGACCCGTATCCGGCGCTCGTGGTGGACGGTTCGTACACGGTGGTGGCGGCGAACGAGTCCATCGGTGTGCTGCTCTCCGGCGTGGCGGAGCACCTTCTGACGCCGCCGCTGAACGCGATGCGGATCACGCTCCACCCGGAGGGGCTCGCGCCGCGGATCCGGAACCTGCGGGAGTGGCGCGGGCATCTGCTGGCCCAGATGGAGCGTCAGATCGCCCTGTCCCGCTCGCCCGCGCTGCGGAACCTGTACGAGGAGGTGGTGGCGTACCCGCTCCCTCAGGGCACGTCGGACCCCGAGGACCGGGAGGACCCGGAGCCGTATCCGTACTTCGCGCTCCCCCTGCGGATCGAGCACGACGGGCGGGTGCTGTCGTTCGTGTCCTCGATCTCGACGTTCAACACCCCGACGGACGTGACGGTCGCCGAGCTGGCCATCGAGACGCTGCTCCCGGCCGACCCGGCGACGGTCGCCCATCTGCGGTCGCTCACGGGGTAGCGGCGCGCAGGGCCGACCACTGGAGGACGGCGAAGCCGGCGACGGTGAGGGCCTGCGCCAGGGTCCAGACCACCCCGGCGGTGGTGGGCTCCAGCCAGGCCGCGAGGGAGACGGCGCTCAGCACGGTCCAGAGGATGTTGACGTCGACGACGAGCTTGACGCCGAGGGCGGGCGGCTGGGGCCGGCCGGCGACCCAGGCCACGGCGACGGCGTACGCGGTGAGCAGCACGCCGAGTTCGACGAGCAGCCCGGAGTCGACGCCGAACAGCTCGCCGAGCGGCCCGGACGCGCCGAGATAGGCGAGCCCGTTGGCGCCGGTGACGAGGGCGTCGAGAGCGAGGAACCGGCGCAGCATGGACAGGGGCCGAGTGGTGCGGGAGAGGCCGGCGAGCAGGGCCTGAGACATGGCGGATCACCCTCCTTGGGGGACGTAACCGCTGGTGGTGGAAGCGGAGCTCGGCCGGAGTGCGCCGGCCGAGTTCCGATGGACACCACGATGCCGCCGCGTCCGGCACGGGTCGATGACGCGTGAGGTAATGGCGGCCGCTCCCCCACATGACGGCCGCGTACACATCGTGACGACTTGTCGACACGGAGTGCGGCACTCCGCATGGCGGCGGCCCCTGAGGGCAGAACGTCGGTGGCACGACACGTCCTACCCGGGGAGCCTCCCATGTCATCCTCGCCTCCGGCCTCCGAGCCGGTCTTCACCGCGGACTTCAGCTCATCGGAGCAGTGGATCGCCGGCCGCTCGTGGGCCTATCCCGACGGCGGGCCGGTCAACCCGGGGGACAACAAACTGGACCACCTGGTGGAGGACCCCGCGTACAGCCGCTCCGGGGTCTTCCGGGCGACCCGCCGCAGCGACGGGTTGTGGGACGCCGGACTGCTGACGACGGAGGGCAGTCCCCAGGGGTTCGAGGTGCGCGCGGGGGACGTCCTGGAGGCGCGGGTGCGGCTTCCCGAGGAGACCGGGGCCTGGCCCGCGATCTGGACCTGGCGCGACGGAGGGCAGGAGATCGACGTCTTCGAGTACCACCCCGACAACCCCGACCTGCTCGAACTGTCGAACCGCGTGCGCGGCGCCCACCGCTACCACCGCTCCCCCTCGGTGCGCCCCGGCGGCTGGGTGACGCTGCGGACCGAGTTCGGGGCGCGCTCGGTCGTGTGGTGGATCGACGACGTGAAGGTCTTCTCCGACGGGCGCGGGGTCGGCCACTCCTGGCACGCCTATCTGATCGTCAACCTGTCGGTCTGCGCGGGCCGTTACCACCCGGCTCCGGACGCGGCGACCCGTGAGATGTCGTACGAGGTCCGCGACCTGCGGGTGTTCCGACCGGGCGGGTGAGCGGGGACGGCCGGCGGATCTCCCGCCCGAACCCGGTGGTGTCCGACCGCAACCCCCGTGCGGCGCATGGGTATTGTTCGCGCCGTGGTGGCGGGGGCCACTGCCGGGACGGTGGGAGACGCACATGGCGTGGCGCAGGGACCGGGCGCGGATGGTGGCGGCCGGGGACGAACACCGGGTGACGCCGGCCGAGCTCTTCTTCGACCTGGTGTTCGTGTACGCGATCACTCAGGTCACCGCCCTGATGGCGGCCGATCCGTCGGCGATGCGCGTGGTCGGCGCGATGATCGTGCTCGCGCTGCTGTGGTGGTGCTGGTGCTGCTTCGCCTGGCTGGGCAACGTGGTCAGGGCCGACTCCGGGGCGCTGTTCGCGGTGCTCGTGGTCGTGATGGCCGTCGTCTTCATCGTGTCGCTCGTGGTGCCCGAGGTGTTCGCGGACGCGCCCGGCGGCCTCTCGGCTCCGCTGCTCTTCGTGCTCTGCTACGGGGCCGTGCGCACGCTCCACCTCGTCTCGTACTGGATGTCCAGCCCCGACGACGCCGCCCTGCGGGCCACCCTGCGCCGCACCGCGCTGCTGTCCGTGGCGCCGCCGCTGGTGCTGCTGCTGATCGGCTCCGCGTACACCGGAAAGGTCCAACTCCTGCTGTGGCTGGGCGCGGTGGTCATCGACTACGGCGGGATCTATGTCACGGGAGCCTCCGGCTGGCGGGTCAACTCCCCCGAGCACTTCTCCGAGCGGCACGGGCTGATCGTCATCATCGCGCTCGGCGAGTCGATCGTGGCGATGGGCGTGGGGGTGTCCGGCCTGCCGATCACCGTCGCGGTCCTGGGCGCCGCCGCGGCCGGTCTGCTGCTCTCGGCCGCGATCTGGGCGCTGTACTTCCGGCGGCTCGCGGAGGGGGCGGAGCACCGCCTCGCCGCTCTGGAGGGTGACGAGCGGACCCGGTTCGCCCGGGACGTGTACACCTTCCTGCACCTTCCGCTGGTCGCGGGGGTGGTGCTGTGCGCGCTCGGGATGAAGAAGGTCCTGCAACAGGTCGCCGACACCGGCCACTACGACCTCTCCGAGCCGCTGCACGGCGTCGTGGCCTGGTCACTGACGGGCGGTGTCGGCGTCTTCCTGCTCGGCGGCGCCGCGATCGTGCTGCGCACCTCGGGGCGCCGGCCGACGGTCCTCGCCGTGGGCGGGGTGTGCGCGCTGGCCTCCGGCGCGCTCGTCGGTCTGGTCCCGGCCCTGGTGGCGCTGGTGCTCCTCGCCGCCGGCCTGACGGCGCTCGTCGCCCTGCACGGCAGGGGCGCGGCCGCGCGGAGCGCCCACGGAGCCGGCTGAGGGGCCGGCCGCCTCAGTACGCGGCGTCGCGGTGCTGGATGTAGCCGCGCAGCCTGGTCGTGTCGGCGGCCGTCCAGCCCTCCGGCGGGGCGACGGCCGCCCAGCCGTCCACGGCGCCTGCCCCGTAGCGGTGGCCGTGCGGTGCCTGCACGCCGTACGAGACGGCCATGTCGACCGAGGTCTGCCAGAAGGCGACGAAGGGGAACCAGTCGATCTCGGGCGTGATGTCCGGGCCGAGCGGGTCCGCGAGCCACGGGGGCCGGTCCAGGAGGAGGTCCGGCGACCACCAGACGACCGGGTCGGAGGCGTTCTGCAGATAGACCGCGCGGGGCCACTGCCAGCGGGCCGGGGGCCGGGCGAGGTCGGCCGCCGGGAACTGCGCGAAGCGGACCCGCGCGCCGTTCTCGTACTGCGGGCGCCAGACGGGGCTGCCGGGGTCGCGGTCGCGGCGGATCTCCCGCGAGATCGGGGAGAAGTTCGGGGTGCCGAGCAGCAGGGCCCCGTCGGTGCGGGCGAGCAGGTCGTCCGGGCCGTCGAAGGAGGCCTCGATCGCGTAGGCGCCGAGGCTCTCACCGGTGACCACGAGCTTGGGCCGCCGTTCTGCGGGGAGCGCGTCGATCCGGGCGCGGACGGCCCCGACGAGGGCGCGGGTGGCCTGGCCGGCCTTCTCCTTGTCGACGAGGAAGGAGACCCAGCTGGGCAGGTACGAGTACTGGACGGCGACGATCGCGGTGTCTCCGCCGTACATGAACTCCAGGGGCTCGGCCACGTTGGGGTTGACCCAGCCGGTGCCGGTGGTGCCGGCGACGGCGAGCACCCGGCGGCCGAAGGCGCCGGTGCGTTCCAGTTCGCGGACGGCGAGCCGGGCCTGGGCGGCGAAGGGGCGTTCGTCCTCGAAGGCGGCGGGCAGCGCGGAGGGTATGTAGACCCGGACGGGCTCTGCGGCGGCGCGCCGCCCGCTGACGGCGGTGATGTTGGCGCGGGTGGGAACGGAGCCGGTGAAGTTGCGGCCCTGGTAGCCGAGGTCCTGCCAGGCTATGAGGGAGCCCGGGCCGCCGGAGACGTACCGCGAGACGGGGCGGTGGATGCCCTCCTTCGTACCGCCGTTGGTCGCCTCCGCGATCCGGTCGGCGATGTCGACGACCCCCCGGTCGAAGACCACGTCCCGGACGCCGACGAGGACCGCGAGGGTGGAGAGCAGCGCCCCGACGGCGAAGGCGATGGGCTTGGGCAGCAGCCGGCCGAGGAGGCGGATCAGCTTGGCGGACCCGAGCCGGACGGCACGGGCGACGAGGAGGAGCGCGAGCAGCAGCGCGATCGCCATGAGCGCGATCATCGGGGTGTGCCAGGTGAGGGCGGGCGGCAGGCCTTGCAGGACCCGGAGCTGACGCTGCATCCGGGCGCTCTCGGAGATGAGCCACACCGAGAGGACCACGGCGATCATCCAGTACGCCTGCCAGCACCTGGCCCGGGCCCGCTCGCCGGGCCGGCGGCGCACGAGTGCCCGGAACAGCCAGGCGGCGCAGGATCCGAGGGCGTAGCCGATGGCGGCGGTGATGCCGCCGACGACGCCCTGGAGGTACCAGGGGCGCGGGACCAGCGAGGGGGTGAGGGAGGCCCAGAAGAAGAGCGTGGCGGCACAGAGCGCGGTGAGGTCGGGCCAGCGGCGGATCAGGTACGAGGGGTCGGGGCGGTCCCAGTACGGGTGTTGGGCGACGGACACGAGCCGTGAGCCGAGGGCGTTCCGTCGGAGCGACTCGAGGCGGCCGGCGGGGCCGGCGGACCGATCGGGAGACGTGTGCCGGTCGGTCGAGGTCATCGGCTCAGCCTCGTCCACCGGGCAGCGTTCCGCAAATCAGTCCGCCGGCGCTCTCCTAGCGGGCCGGACGCTCGTCCCGGGCGGGCGCGGGTTCGGGTTCGCGGACCGGGGCGCGTTCCGACTCCCCGGGCGCGACACGTGCGTTGCGAGCGGCTTCGGCGCGCAGCAGGGCGCGCAGAACGACGAAGGGGTCGACGGGCATGGTGAAGCTCCTTGCGGTGGGGAGGTGAGGGGCTGTGAGAGGTACGGGCCTCTCAGCAGCGCATCACCACGCACCGCCGGGCCTCGCCTCGCGGGCGGGGTACGGGTACGGGGGTGACGGCCCGGATCCCGGCGGGGGCCGGGCGGGCGGCGCGGGCGCGGGCGCGGACGTCGCCGTACCGCGAGCGGAGCCGTCCGGTCGCCGTGGCCTCGGCCTCGGCGACCTCGTGCGTCTCCCCGCCGAGGTCGGGCGCCTGACTCGCGGACGCCGGCCTGGCCTCCATGCCGGCCGGGCAGACGGCGCCGGCGCCCACACCGAACAGGGCGGCGAGCACCAGCGCCAGGACGAGCACGGCACGTCGCACCACAGCCGCCGGAGCGGCGGGGCCGGTGCGGGGCACGGGGGCGGGGCTCATGGACTTGCGTACTGCCCCGGGGCGGTCCCGACGTGCCGGTGAGGGCGGTGGATCCGCCCGGGCGGCCTACGCGGACACGCCCGAATTCACGCGCTCGGACGCGCCGCCTACGCGACGGTGGACGTGCCCGCGGGCGTGCCGTCGAAGGCACCCTCGGACGTCTCCCGCCGCACCTTGCGGGCCGACATCCACGCGTACACGAGGACTCCGGCGAAGAGGAACAGCACGCCCTGGTAGACCGCCGCGTACCCGGAGCCCGCCACCAGCCACATGGAGAAGCCGAAGGCGGCCGCGGCCAGGACGCCGTCGCGGACCAGACGGCCGCGGTCGACGCGCTCGGAGCGGCCCGAGAGCAGGAAGTAGATCTGGGCGGCGGTGGAGAGGAGGTACGGGACGGTGGCGGTGAAGGTGGTGACGAGGACGAGGATCTCGAAGACGCCCTCGGTGCCGGCCGTGTAGTTGTAGACGGTCAGGAGCGACGCGAGGACGACGGTCACGATCACGCCGACCGTGGGCACGCCGCGCCGCTTGTGGGCGAAGACCTTCGGGAAGAGCCCGTCGCGCGCGGCCGCGTAGGGGGTCTGGGCGCTGAGCAGCGTCCAGCCGTTGAGCGCGCCGACCATGGAGACGAGGGCCATGCAGGCGATGGCGGTGCCGCCCCACGAGCCGCCGAACATGGCGTTCACGGCGTCCGAGAACGGAGCGGAGGAGTCGACGAGCCGGTCGTGGGCGACCGTGCCGAAGACGGCGATCGTGCCGAGGAGGTAGATCGCGGCGGCGCCCAGGGTGCCGAGGACGGTGGCCCGGCCGACGTTGCGCCTCGGGTCGCGGACCTCGCCGGCGCTGACGGCCGCCGACTCCACGCCGAGGTAGCTGAAGAGCAGGATCGCCGCGGAGGCGGAGACCGCGCCGAGCGCGCCGCCGTCACCCGCCTGGAACGGCCCGAGGTTGGCGCTGTCGAAGAAGAACAGCCCGCCGACGGCGACCAGGAGGAGCGGGACGAACTTGAGGACGGTCGCGATCAGCTGGACGGCGCCGACGTAGCGGGTGCCGGCGAGGTTGGCGAGCGCCGGGAGCCACTGGAGCGTGAGCGCCGCGGCGATGGTGGCTGCCTTCGACTCATGGACGGGGATCAGCACGTCGAGATAGCCGACGGCGGCCACGGCGAGGGCCGCGTTGGAGACCCAGGCGGTGATCCAGTACGACCAGGCCGCGAGGAAGCCGGCGAAGTCGCCGAAGGCCGCGCGGGCGTAGACGTACGGCCCGCCGGTCTGCGGGTGGCGCCGGGCGAGCCGGCCGAAGACGAGCGCGAGGGCGATCGCGCCGAGCGTGAGGATGCCGAAGGCGACCAGGCTGATCGTGCCGTACGGGGCGACGGAGGCGGGCAGCAGGAAGATTCCGCCGCCGATGATGTTGCCCATGACCAGGGCGGTGGCGACGGGGAGTCCGAACCGCCGGGCGTGCTTGTTCTGTTCCGCGGAGGTCTCGGAGGTGACGACCGTGGACCGGTCGGAGGGATCGACCGCGGACCGGTCGGACATGGCCGTGCTCATGGGGGTGGTGCGCCTCTCGTCGTGCAAACCCGGACATGGTCCGGCACGTGAGACGCCCCACCAAATCAGCTCTTTTTCTCCCGTACGACCGGGCCGTCAACCGGAAGAAACGCTTCCGCATCGCTGATGCGCGGGGAAATCTCCAGCGGCACCTGCGGACCCGCGCACTCCCGCAGCCAGCGGCGCAGCACCCGGTGCACCTGCTCCGCTCCCACCAGTTCGCCCCCGTCCGGCACCGGCGCGGAGAACTCCACGGGCGAGAGCAGGAACGGGCGCCCCTGCTCGCCGCCGAGGCCGCCGTGCGAGCCGATCTGCTCCTCGAAGGCGTGCACGGTCCCCGTGGCGGGGTCGTACATCGAGTTGACCATGATGTCGGCGACGTGCGGGAAGCGGTCGGTGCGTCGGACCGCGTCCGCCGCCCCCGGCCCGAAGACCGCGAGCGGCCCGTCGTCGGCGAGTTCGGCGAGCGGCACCTCCGCCCCGTCCCGCCCCAGGACGACCGAGCCGTGCTCGGCGCTCGCGACGAGCAGGAAGCCGACGCCCGGATGGTTGGCGAGGGTGCGCAGCAGCGCGGGGTGGCGGCGGTCGATCTCCTCGCGGGTCATCCGGTGCGGCACGCCCGGGAAGGAGACCAGCCCCAGGTTTCCCGAGGCGAGCACGATCGGCTCGGCCTCGTCCCGCACCTGCTCCCCCACCCGCTCACCGTCCTCGTCCACCGGCCGGTGCAGGGCGCTGCGCAGCGCGTCACGGGCCGCGTCCCGGGCCTCCGATCCGCTGCGGGTGCGCCGGACCCGGCGCGGTACGGGCAGCCCGCAGCCGGCGCGTACGAGATCCCGCAGGGTCAGCCCGTACACGCCCTCGAAGGTCGCGCCGGGGCTCTGGCCGTGGTCGGAGAGGAGCACGATCCGGTACGGACGGGGGGCGTGCTCCGCGACCTCGGCGATCAGTGCGATCGACCGGTCGAGCCGGGCGAGGACCCGGTCGGTGTCGTGGCCGTGCGGGCCGGAGTGGTGCGCCACCTCGTCGTAGGCGACGAGGTCGGCGTAGACGGCGGTCCGCCCGGCCAGCAGGTCCCCGATCACCGCGGCCACGACCACGTCCCGTTCCACGACGGTGGCGAAGGCCCGGATGAGCGGATAGGCACCGCCGCGCGAGACCCTCGGGGTCTCCTTGCGCAGCCGCGCCCGCGTCGACTGGGCCGTCTCGCGGGCGGCCTCGGCGACGAAGGAGCCCGCGGTGCGGACGGCGTTGGCGGGGTCGGCGAAGTACGCGAAGTACCCGGCGCGGGAGCGGTTGCGGCGGCCACGGCGGGCGGCCATGGACAGGACGAGCGCGAGCTGGTCGGCGCCGCCGCTGAACAGGTTGCCGCGCGAGGCGCCGTCGACGGTGAGCAGGCCGCCGTCCCCGGTGCGGGCTATGGCCCGCCGCTGGAGCTCTACGGCGCTCGCGGGCCGGTTGGAGACCATCAGCCGGCCGGTGTCCTTCTCGTACCAGCGGAAGGCGGGCACGTCCTCGTTGGAGCCGTGCAGGATGCCGAGCTGGCTCGCGCCGGTCTGGCTCGACCAGTCGGTGCGCCAGGCGGTGAGCCGGTGGCTGGTGTCGAGCCAGCCGGCGACGGTCGGCATCAGGCCGTCGGCGACGGCGTCGCGGAGCACCCGGTGGCCGACGCCGTCGAGTTGCAGGAAGAGCGTGCCTGGGACGGGTTCGGGGCCTCCTTCGACGTCGGGCCGCGCGGGGGGACCCCCGGTCACGGCCCGGTGGCGCGTGCGGTCGGCGAGCCGGTAGAGGCGGCGGCGGTAGGCGTCGTCGTCGCGAACGGCGAGCGCGGTCGAAGTCGCCGAGGCGACGGCCGACATGACCGCGGCGACCACGACGGCGGTCTCGGGGTCGGCGGCGCCGCGACCGTCGGGGATCAGCCAGAGCGCTATCAGCAGAAGCGAGCCGTTGAGGAAGAAGACCAACAGGCCGAGGACCAGGGCCGGTACGAGCAGCAGGGCCCGCACGACGACCGGCCACACCAGCGCACCGAGGAGACCGAAGGCGCCGGCGCCCCACACGGCGGTGAGGGCGGTGCGGGTGATGCTGTCGCCGTCGGCCGACTGGAGCTCGAAGTCGGGCAGCAGCCCGGCGAGGGCCAGCATGGTCAGGGTGGACACCGCCCAGACCACGATCACCCGCACCAGGGCGCTTCCCGCGGTCCGCCAGCGGCCGGCGGTACGCCATCGCCCGTCACCCACGCGTGGTTCACCTTTCACCCGCTACGTGTCTCAAGCGTGACACATCACCCAGGGGGCGCAGGCAGGGCGGGGTGGGGGCGCCAGGGGACACGTCCCCGGGAGCCCCGGGGAGGACCCCTAGCAGCCGTCGTAGCCGGCGGTGGGCATGGAGAGCCGGCGGTGCACGTCGGCCTTGGCCGCGGCGTCGTAGGACGGCTCGTCGAGACCCGCGGTCTCCAGTCGTACGCCACGGCGCTCGCACTCCGCGACGAACCCCGGAAGATCGGTCAACGCACGGGACAGGACGCGTTCGTTGGGGGCGACGAAGAGGTCGACATGGCCGTCGTCCACGTCCGCCCAGAGCGCGGCGTGGTCGGGCCGGATCCCGTAGAAGAGCAGCTGTCTCGCCACGACGTACCCCTTGTCCAGGGCCCAGCGGGCGCACATGGCGTGCTGGCTGCGCGTGTCGACCAGGAAGGGGTCGCTGTCGAGTTCCTCGAGCGGGGTGAGACTGGCGATCGCCGCCACCCGAACGTCGTCCATGGCCCGACCCTACTCCGATCCCGGATACCCGAGGAGGCACCTCCGGGGCTCCCGCGGGACCTCAGGGCGGCGAGGAGTAGCCACAGGTGTGGCAGATCCTCCAGCCGTCCTGGGTGACGGCAAGGACGCCCCCGCAACGCGGACACTGCGCCGAATTGCAGGTCGTCCCCATCGTGCTCACCGCGACTCCCATCCCCTTGCTGACGGATGGCTACCCCCGCGAACCACCGTGGACGCCCCGCGTCGCACGCTTCGGACATCTACCCTCGTGACAAGTGGAGTGCCGAGCGGAAGGGCGGCGAGCCGGTGGAGGTCACCTGGTGGGGTCATGCCACCTGCACGGTCGAGGACTCGGGGGTCCGGTTCCTCACCGATCCGCTCTTCGCCCGCCGGCTGGCGCATCTGCGGCGCAGGCGCGGCGCGCTGCCGCCGCCCGAGGCCGAGCGTGCCGAGGCGGTTCTCGTCTCCCATCTGCACGCCGACCATCTGCATCTGCCCTCGCTCGCCCGCCTGACGCCCGGGACGCGGCTGATCGTGCCGCGCGGCGCGCCGGCGGCCGTTCCGGGGCTGCGCCGGCTCGACGGGCGGGGGCTGCGGCTCACCGAAGTCGGTCCGGGCGACTCGGTGACGGTGGAGGGCCTGACGGTACGGGCCGTGCCGGCTCTGCACGACGGGCGGCGCCTTCCGGTCGGGCCGCACCGCTCCCCCGCGCTCGGGTACGTCGTCGAGGGGGAGGCGCGGACGTACTTCGCCGGTGACACCGGGCTCTTCGACGGGATGGCAGAGGCGGTCGGGCCGGTGGACGTGGCACTGCTGCCGGTCGGCGGCTGGGGGCCGTATCTGGGGCACGGTCATCTGGACGCGGGGCGCGCGGCGCGGGCGCTCGCGGAGCTGTCCCCGGCCGCGGCGGTTCCGGTGCACTACGGCACGTACTGGCCGATCGGGATGGACGCGGTGCGGCCGCACGAATTCCACGCGCCGGGCGACGAGTTCGTCCGGCACGCGGCGCGGCTGGCGCCGAAGGTGGCGGTGCATCTGCTCGGGCACGGCGAGCGCGTGCGCCCCGAGGTCGCCCGGTGATCGACGCTCTGCTGCGCGCGGCGGGGGAACTGCCGCCCGAGTCGACGCAGCAGGCGGTCGGCTACCCCTCGCTCTTCCTGCTGGTGGCGCTGGGCGCGCTGGTGCCGGTGGTGCCGACCGGGGCGATCGTCAGCTCGGCGGCCGTGGTCGCCTTCCACCAGACGGCTCCGCTCGCGCTGCTCTTCGTCTTTCTGGTGTCGGCCTCCGCGGCGCTCCTGGGGGATGTGGCGCTGTACTGGCTGGGGCAGCGCGGGGTCCGCTCCAGGAACGGCTCGCGGTGGCTCGCGGTGCTGCGGGGGCGGGCGGCCCCCGACCGGCTCGCGCAGGCGCAGGAGAAGCTCGCCACGCATCAGGTGTCGGTGCTCGTGCTGTCGCGTCTGATTCCGGCGGGGCGGATCCCGGTCATGCTGGCGTGTCTCCTCGCGGAGATGCCGCTCCGCAGGTTCGTGCGCGGGGACGTGCCGGCCTGTCTGGCCTGGGCGGCGACGTACGGGCTGATCGGGATCCTCGGCGGCTCGCTGTTCCCGGAGCCGTGGCAGGGCGTGCTGGCGGCGGTGGCGCTGACCGTGCTGATCAGCCTGGTTCCGGCGCTGTGGCGCCGGGTACGGGGAGCGGGGCGGCGCGGCGACAGGTCAGGGAGCAAGCACGCGTGAGGCGCCGACCGGGAGGTCCCAGAGGTCCTCGCGGGGCAGCCCGGCCCGCTCCCAGGCGGCCCTGACGCGGGTGAGCGGTTCGAGGACGGGCTCGGAGGAGAGCACGAACGTCGCCCAGTGCATGGGGGCCATCCGGCGGGCTCCGAGGTCCTGGAAGGCGCGGACCGCCTCCTCGGGGTCGGTGTGGACGTCGCTGAGCCACCAGCGCGGGTCGTAGGCGCCGATCGGGAGCAGGGCCAGGTCGATCCCCGGGTGACGTGCGCCGATCTCGCCGAACCAGTGGCCGTAGCCGGTGTCGCCGGCGAAGTACACCGTGCGGCCGGAGCGGTCGGTGAGCACCCAGCCGCCCCAGAGCGAGCGACAGGTGTCGAGGAGGGTCCGCTTGGACCAGTGGTGGGCGGGGACGAACTCGAAGCGTACGCCGCCGAGTTCCGCCGCCTCCCACCAGTCGAGCTCGGTGACGCGGCTGAACCGGCGGCGCAGGAACCAGCGGCCGAGACCGGCGGGGACGAAGACCGGGGTGTCTCTGGGGAGCCGCTGGAGGGTGGGGGCGTCGAGGTGGTCGAAGTGGTTGTGGCTGATGACGACGGCGTCCACGGGCGGCAGGTCCTCCCAGCGGACCCCGACGGGGGTGATCCGGGCGGGGGTGCCGAGGATGCGGCGGGACCAGACGGGGTCGGTGAGGACGGTGAGGCCGCCGGCGCGCAGGATCCAGCTGGCGTGGCCTGCCCAGGTGACGGCGAGGGTGTCGGGTCCGGCGTCGGGGAGCGGGCCGGGGGCGAAGGGCAGCAGCGGGATGTCGCGGAGCCCTTCGGCGTCGGGGCGCACGGCGCCCTCGCGGGCGAGGCGGGCCATGGCGCGGACGCCGGGGAGCGGGGCGGTGAGGCGCTCCACGAAGGAGCGGGGCCAGTCGGTCCGGATCCGGCCGAGGGGCTGGAGGACCGGGGAGGGGACGGGCGAGGGGGCCGGCGCGGAGGTGGGGGCGGGTGCCGAGGTGGGGGCGGGAGCGAGGGTCGGGGCGGGCGCCGAGGTGGCGGCGGGAGTGGGATCGGGTGCGAGCCCGGAGCCGGGGGTGGGAGCGGGGGTGGTCCGGCCGTCGCGTACGGAATGCGGAGCCTGCGTCGGCCGTGCCGTCTGTTCCGTCATCTGCGGGCTCCGTTCTACGCGGTTCGTCGGGACGGTCGAGTCACCGGAGTTCCTCCAGGGCGGCTCCGAAGGAGCTCAACGCGCGGGCCACGTGCGGCAATTCCACCGGGTCCGCGGAGCCGAGGGACTCCATCAGCTCCTCTTCCGTCGACCCCAGGAAGGCGCCGGTGTCGAAACGCACCCGTAGGGCGCCGAGTTCGTCGCCGAAGCGGTGGCCGCCGGGGACGGGCGTGCCCAGCCGTCGGCCGAGGTGGTTCTCCAGCTCCATGGAGTCGGTGACGCCCCGGGCGGCGAGTCCGGCCCGCAGCGGTCCGAGGTCGGCGTAGAGGTGGCGTCCGGCCTGGGGCGGCCTGGCGAGGGCGCCGGCGGTGAGGACGGCGCGGTGGGCGGCGGCGGCCACGCGCGCGTGGAGGGCCGAGGCGAGGGCGACCCGTGCGGTGACCTCCTCCGGCTCGTCGAGGGCGTGCGCGGCGGCGGGGGCGACCGGACCGTCGACGAAGGCGCCGAGCGCGGTGAGGATGTCGAGGGTGCGGGCGCGCGGGTCGGTGTAGCGGTCGGCCCGGCCGGGGCCGGTGGGCGGGAAGCGGGCCACGGCGCAGGGCCAGGCGGCCGGGGCGAGGGCACCGGACAGGTCGTACAGGACGGTCACGTCGTCGGGGCACATCTCGGCGGGGCTGAGGAGCACGGTGTCGTGGCGCCGGTGCAGGGTGTCGCGCCAGGTCTCGTCGCTGATGATGTGCAGCCCCTCGGCGACGGCGGCCTCGCACGCCTCGCGGACCAGCTCGGGCGGGGCGACGGTGGCGGTGGGGTCGTCGGCGACGGAGAGCAGCAGCAGCCGGGGCCGGCCGCCCTCGGCGCGGACCCGCCGGACGGTTTCGAGCAGGGCGTACGGGTCGGGGACGCCGCCGCACTCGGCGGGGGTGGGCACGTGGTAGGCGGGGCGGCCGAGGAGCCGGGCCTGCGGGGTCCACCAGGCGGGGCAGGGCCGGGGCATCAGGATGTCGCCGCCGTGGGCGGCGATCAGGGCGAGCATCAGGGGCTGGGCGCCGGGCGCCGCTACGACGTCCTCGGCGTGCGTCCGCAGGCCCCGCCGCCACCAGTAGCCGCTCGCGGCCTCGCGGAGCACGGGCCCACCGCCGGGGGGTTCGACGGCGGTGCGCCCCGCGGCGGCGGCCAGGATCGCGGCGAGCCCGGGCAGCACGGGCAGACCGGGCTCCGGGGCGGGTGGTCCGTAGCGCACCGGGCCGCGCCCTTCCGGGGCCGTCTGCCGCATCTCCCGCACCTCCCGAACACCGGCCGCCGCCCCGTACGGCGCCTCGTGCCCTTTATACGAATGTTGAGGACGGTTCGCCGCTTCAGCGGGCGTGAACCGCGCCGCGTGTGCGGGGGTACGCACCGGCGGCCGCGGCCCACCACTCGACCGGGACGCGTAGGGCTGTACGGGTGAGTCGCCGGGGCGGGTCCGCCCGTGGCCGGCACCCGCTCCCGGCGGATCGCGCGCCCGCTCAGCGGACCAGGACGCGTTCCAGCATCAGCTCGATCGCCGAGACGATGGCGTCCGCGTCGATGCCCGCGTCGTGGAGCTGCTCCTCCGGGGTCGCCGAGGTGGGCATGGAGCGGACGGCGAGCCGGGCCAGGCGCGGCACCCCGCCGTGGCCGTTGGCGTACGCCTCCGCGACCGCGTCGCCGATGCCGCCCTCGGGCCGGTGGTCCTCCACGGTCAGGACACAGCCGGTCGTCCCGGCCGCCTCGTCGAGGGTCGCGGTGTCGACCGGCTTGACCGAGTAGAGGTCGATCACGCGGACCGGCAGCCCCTCGCTCTCCAGCCGGTCGGCCGCCTTCAGGGCCTCCGGCACGGTCACCCCGGCCGCGACGACGGTCGCCCGGTCGTCCTCCCCGTGGCTGCGGAGCACCTTGCTCCCGCCGACCGGGAACTCCTCGTCCGGCCCGTAGACGACGGGCGTGGCGCCGCGCGTGGTGCGCAGATAGCGGACGCCCTCCAGGTCGGCCATGGTCGCGACGAGCCGCGCCGTCTGGTGGGCGTCGCACGGGTAGAGGACGGTGCTGCCGTGGACCGAGCGCATCATCGCCAGGTCCTCCAGGCCCATCTGGCTCGGCCCGTCCTGGCCGATCGAGACGCCGGCGTGCGAGCCGACCAGATTGATCCCGGCCCGGCTCACGGCCGCCATGCGGATGAAGTCGTGGGCGCGGGTGAGGAAGGCGGCGAAGGTCGAGGCGTACGGGACGTAGCCGCGCGCCTGGAGGCCGACGGCGGCCCCGACGAGCTGCTGCTCGGCGATCCAGCACTCGAAGTAGCGCTCGGGGTGCGCCTTCGCGAACTTCTCGGTGCGGGTCGAGTCACCGACCTCGCCGTCGAGCGCGACGATGTCGCCGCGCGTCTGCCCGAGGGCGGCGAGAGCCTGTCCGTAGGCGTCCCGGGTGGCGAACTTCTCGCCCCGCTCGTACGTGGGGAGGGACGGCGTGCCGTGTCCGTCCGACCGCGGCACCAGGGCGGCGGGCGGGTCGGTGACCTGCACGCTCAGGTCGCTGTGGCCGCCGAGTTCGGCGATGGCGGCCTCGGCGTCCGGGAGGGGTTTGCCGTGCTTGCCCTCGCGGTTCTCGACGGCGGCCACGCCCCGGCCCTTGCGGGTGGCGGCGAGGACGGCCGTGGGCCGGCCGACGGTCGCACGGGCCTCGCGCAGGGCCGCGTCCACGGCCTCCACGTCATGCCCGTCGATCCGTACGGTGTGCCAGCCGAAGGCCTCCAGGCGGCCGGCGTAGGCGCCGAGGTCGTGCTGATGGCGGGTGGGGCCGCGCTGTCCGAGCCGGTTGACGTCGACGATCAGGGTGAGGTTGTCGAGACCGCAGTACGCGGCGTGCTCGACGGCCTCCCAGACGGAGCCCTCGGCCATCTCGCTGTCCCCGCTGACCACCCACACCTGGTACGGGACGCGGTCGAGGAACTTCCCCGCGAGCGCCATGCCCACCCCGATGGGCAGACCCTGGCCGAGCGAACCGGTGGCGACGTCGACCCAGGGCAGCCGGGGTGTGGGATGGCCTTCGAGGAGGCTGCCCGCACGCCGGAAGGTCAGCAGCTCCTGTACGCCGACGACGCCGGCGGCCCGGTACATGGCGTAGAGCAGGGGTGAGGCGTGCCCCTTGGAGAGGACGAGCCGGTCGTTGCCCGGGTGGTCGGGGCGGTCGAAGTCGTAGCGCAGGTGTCTGGTGAGCAGGACCGCGCCGATCTCGGCGGCCGACATGGCGGACGTCGGGTGGCCGGAGCCGGCCGCGTCGGTGGCGCGCACGGCGTCGACCCGGAGCTGTCGGGCGAGCGAGGACATCGTTTCGTACCGCATCGAAAGCCTTCCTCCACGTGTCCGCGGCGGCGTCCTGTCGCTGGCGGGTTCTACACCGCCCGGGTACCCAGGCCTCCGCGCCGTATGCCCGCCGATGCCGCTCACGGACCGGACTGCTCCGGGCACCCGGACGAATGCCCGCTCGCCCGATATCCACTCGCCGAGGGCGGCGGCGGGCGCCGAGAATGCGGTGCATGTCGATCCGAGCAGCACTCCCCGCGGACGCGGCGGCGATCGCCACCGTCCATGTCCGGTCCTGGCAGGCGGCCTATCGAGACCTGCTTCCCCACCCGTATCTGGAAGGTCTGGACGTCGAGGAGCGCACCGCCGTCTGGTCGGCCCGGCTGGAGGCGCCGGAGGCCGCCTCGGTACTGGTGGCGACCGAGGGCGGTGGGCGGGTGGTCGGGTTCTGCTCCTTCCGCGCGTGGCCGGACGACGATCTCGACGCCGCCACCACCGGGGAGATCGCCGCGCTCTACGCGGCCCCGGAGGTGTGGGGCTCGGGGGTGGGCCGGGGTCTCCTCGCCGCGTCCGAGGAGGCGCTGGCGGCGGACGGGTTCCGCGAGGCGGCGCTGTGGGTCCTCGCGGACAACGCCCGGGGGCGGCGCTTCTACGAGGCGGCGGGCTGGCGGCCGGACGGCACCGTCGTCCAGGACACCACGGCGGGCCGGACGCTGGACGAACTGCGTTACCGGCGGCCCCTGTTCGCCTGACCGGATCCCACCCGAACGACGATGTCCGCATGGCGAGATCCGCATCTCACCATGCGACTGATGGGCGTACCGTTGCCGTACCCACTCACACGAGGGAGTCCGGTCATGACGCATGCCGCCGAAGAGTCCAGGCCTCACGAGACCGCCGTCTACACCCATGGGCACCACGAGTCGGTGCTGCGCTCACACAGTTGGCGCACCGCCGCGAACTCCGCGGCGTATCTGCTGCCCGAACTGCGGCCCGGCCTGGACATCCTGGACGTGGGCTGCGGCCCCGGTACGATCACCGCCGATCTGGCGGCGCTGGTCGCGCCGGGACGGGTGACCGCGGTCGACGCCGCGGAGGACGTCTTGGACAGGGCGCGGGCCGTGGCAGCCGAACGGGGCGCCGTGAACGTGGAGTTCGCGGTCGCCGACGTCCACGCCCTGGACTTCCCGGACGACTCCTTCGACGTCGTCCACGCCCACCAGGTGCTGCAGCACGTCGGCGACCCGGTGCGGGCGCTGCGCGAGATGCGGCGGGTGTGCCGTCCGGGCGGCGTGGTCGCCGCCCGGGACAGCGACTACGGCTCCTTCGCCTGGTACCCGGAGCCGCCCGCCCTGGAGGTGTGGCAGGAGCTGTACCACCGGGTCGCGCGGGCCAACGGCGGCGAACCGGACGCCGGGCGGCGGCTGTTCTCCTGGGCGCGGCGGGCGGGGTTCACGGACGTCACGACGACGGCCGGGACCTGGTGCTACGCGACCCCGGAGGAGCGGGCGTGGTGGAGCGGGCTGTGGGCGGACCGGACGACGGAGTCCGTCTACGCGAAGCTGGTGGTGGAGGGCGGCCACGCGACACCGGACACGCTGCACGCGATCTCCGAGGCGTGGCGGGAGTGGGGCCGGCAGGAGGACGCCTGGTTCATGGTCCCGCACGGCGAGGTCCTCTGCCGGGTCCCGTGATCCTCAACTAGGCTCGTCCACATGGAGATTCTGGGGACCACCATTCGTATCTGCGTCGACGAGCTCGAACCCGCCGTGGACTTCTACGAACGGCTCACCGGTTCCCCCGCCCTGCGCTTCGAGCGGGGCGGGGTCTCGGTGGCGGCCGTCGGCTGCTTCCTCCTGATGAGCGGGCCGGAGGCGGAGCTGGAGGTCCTGCGCAAGGTCGGCGCGACCATCTCCGTCCAGGACGTGGACGCAGCGTTCACCGCACTGGCGGAGGCGGGCGCCAAGATCCTGGCCGGCCCGGTCCCGACCCCGGTGGGCCGCAATCTGATCGCGGTCCACCCGGACGGTTCGGTCTTCGAGTACGTCGACCGCCGGTCCTGAGCCCCGCCCTGCGGGAAGGCCGCCGGATCAGGCGGCGGACGCGCCCTGTCCGAGGGCGCGTTCCACCGACTCGTAGGTGACACCATGGTCCGCGAGGGCCTCGGCCACGACGCCCGGGCGGGCGGTCAGGGCGAGCAGCAGATGCTCGTCGCCGATCGCCTTCTCGCGCCGGCCGAGGCAGATCCGCAGCGACCGCTCCAGGACGCTCGCGGCCTCGCGGCTGAACGTGGGCCTCCCGAAACGCCGGGAACCCCCGTCGCGGTCGTCGGCGAGGGCGCCGGGCCCGTGGGCCTCCTCGACGCGGGCGACGATCTCCGGCACATCGATGCCGAGACCCGCGAGCGCCTCCATGTCGGCCTTCGACAGGCCGCCCCTCCGATGGGCGTCGGAGAGCTCCGCCTCCAGCGAGGCCCGCCGGTCGTTCGCACCGAGGGCCCGCAGCACGAAGGACGCCTTGGTCCCCTCCGCGTCGAGCAGCGCGAGCAGCAGGTGCTCTTCGGTGACCACGGCGGCGCGGTCGCGCCGGGCCCGCTCCACGGCCTCGATCACCGCGGCCCGCGCCCCTGCCGAGAATCGCTCGAACATCAATGCCTCCCGTACTTCTTGTGCACGGCCTGACGGCTCACGCCCAGCTCTGCCGCGATCTCCTGCCACGACCAGCCCTGGGCACGGGCGCTGCGCACCTGGACGGCTTCCAGCTGTTCGAGGAGCCGCCTCAGGGCGGATACGGCACGCAGGCCGACCCGGGGGTCCCGGTCCCCTGCCCGCGCTGCGAGATCGGTTGCATCGGTCATGACGTCAACCTACGTTGACACACCCCTCGCGTCAACCGTGGTTGACACGAGGGCGGCGCGCCATGATCACGATCAGCCGGATCGAGATATTGCCGAACACTTCGGTCGGAAAATGATCACAATGTGCGAGAACTGTGCACGCGTGCGGAGTTCCTTTCACCACGTCGATCTGGAGTCACCATGACGCCTCCTCACCTCCCTGTGTCACACCCCCGCCCTGCCGCCTTCGACGCGGTTCCCGCGCTGGACGGCGAGCTGCGCTTCGATTCCGCCGCACTCGACGCGGCGTCCACCGACTTCGGCCGCCTGGTCCACCAGCCGCCCGCCGCGGTCCTCAGGGCCGGCTCGGCGCAGGACGTCGCCACGATGGTGCGCCACTGCCGGGAGCGCGGGCTCAAGGTCGCCCCCCGCGGCCAGGGGCACTCGACCAACGGTCAGGCGCAGGTGCCCTCCGGGCTGGTCATCGACCTCGGCTCGCTGGATTCCATCGAGTTTCGCGACGACACCGCCATAGTCCAGGCCGGGGCACTCTGGAGCTCCGTGGTCCGGGCCTCCCTGCCCCGTGGCCTCACCCCGCCGGCCTTCACCGACTACCTGGAGCTGTCCGTCGGCGGCACCCTGTCGGCCGGGGGCCTGGGCGGGCAGATCGGCCACCACGGCACGCAGGCCGACAACGTGCTCGAACTCCAGGTCGTGACCGGGGAAGGCGAGATCGCGACCTGCTCGCCCACCGTGCGCCCCGACCTGTTCCGCGCCGCCCTCGGCGGCCTCGGGCAGTGCGCGATCATCACCCGTGCCACGCTCTCCCTGATCCCCGCGCCCCGCTCGGTCCGGTTCTACACCCTGACGTTCCGGAGCGTCGCCGAGCTCACGGCCCGGCAGGCCGAACTGATCGGCGAAGGACGGTTCGACTACCTCATCGGTCAGGCCCGGCCCACCCCGGACGGCTGGACGTACGGGGTGGAGGCCGCCTCCTACGACGGATCCGCCGACGACGACGCCCGGCTCACGGACGACCTGGGGGCCGCCTCCGTCGAGGCCCATGACGTCCCGTACTTCGACTTCGTCAACCGGCTCTCCGCGATGGTGGACGCCTTCACGGCCATGGGCGAGTGGAAGCTCCCCCACCCCTGGTACGACGGTCTGCTCCCCGCCTCCACGGTGAACACCGTCGTCACCGACACACTCGCCGGCCTCAAGCCGGAGGCCATTGGAGCGAGCGCGGTCATCCTGCTGTACCCCGTGCTCACCACCAAGTGCCGCACCCCGCTCCCGGTCATGCCGGACGAGGAGATCGCCTACCTCTTCTCGCTCCTCAAGACCGCTTCCCCGGGCGCGGATTCCGCAGACGAGATGGTCGCCGCGAACCGCCGCCAGTACGACACCACGGTCGAGGCGGGCGGCTGCTGGTACCCCATCGGGTCGGTACCACTCGCCAAGGACGACTGGGTGCGCCACTTCGGCCGCTTCTGGGACGAGTTCGAGGCTGCGCGGCACCGCTACGACCCCGACGGTGTCCTCACCCCCGGCCAGCGCATCTTCTGACCGGGGGCCGTCGGCGGAGTCCTCAGGGACTCATACGGAACTCGTAGAAGTCCGGCAGCGGATCGTCCGTCAGGGCCGACCACACCTCGCCCAGGATCTCGGCGCCCTCCCGCAGGTCCGCCACCTCGAAGCCCTGGTCGAAGACGGCTCGCGCCTCGGCGCTCCGGCCCTCGGCGAGGAGGAGGCGGGCCTCCAGGAGGCGGAACGCGCCCCGGGCGCGCACCGCTTCCGGCAGGCCGTCATGGAGCGCGCGGGCCCGGGGCGCGTTCCCGGCCTCCAGGAGCGCGGTGAGGGCTTCACTGCCCAGGGCCGCGGTCACCACCTCGTCGGCGTCGGCGGGCAGCGCCTCGAAGGCCTCGGCGTACCGCTCGGCGGCGCGCACCGGGTGCCCGCCGTCCCGGTCGGCGACGGCCAGGCAGTACAGCAACGGCCAGCGCATGCCGTCCTGTCGGAGCCCGCGCTCCCAGCTCCGTACGGCCTGGGCGAGGTCGCCGGCGTGCCACTGCGCGAGCCCGAGGTGGTACTCGGTGAGGGGCTCGGCCGGTGCGGTCTCCAGCATGTCCCTCCAGTGGCCCGCGACCAGGGAGGGGCCGGGCGCGGCACCGTCGGCCAAGGGCGGCAGGACGCCTGTGCGCAGCAGCTCCAGCCAGGGCTTCTGCTCCTCCCCCAGGGTCGACACGGGGAACGGCGTACCGGGCAACTCATGGCCCGAGCAGAGGACTTCGAGAGCGCCCCAGCCCGATCCGGCGGCGAGGACCGTGACCGGATCGGCGTCCGCCGAGCCCTCGCGCCATGCCTCGTACGCGGCCTCGACCGCGGCGCGCGGCAGCGCCGCCTCCAGGGACCGCTCCACCTCGGCGCGGGCCGCCGACCAGTCCTCGCCGTGCACGGCCCCGGGCGCGGCGTCCAGCGGTCCGTACGCTTCCAGCCAGCTGAACTCCGCGCCGGCCTCCAGCTTCAGATGCTCCAGCTGGGTTCGGGCGAGACCCGCCTGTATCTCGGCGTAGCCGGGTGCGCCGGGCTCCGTGAGCCATTCCTGCCAGCGTCGTCCGCCCCGGGAGGAACCCCAGAGGAACAGCTTGCGCCCGCGCAGCACGTCCGTCGACGTCTGGACGAGCCCCGCGCCGGTCTTGTCGACGGCGGCGATCCAGCGCCGCTGCGGGTCGGCGAGGTCGTAGAAGTAGTCGGCGGGCAGGGTGCCGCGGTTCGGATACGTGTGGTCCGCGCCGTCCTCACCGACCGGGACGGCGACGCGGCGCAGGCCCCGCTCGTATCCGTGGAACCAGGCCTCGTCGGCGGGGGCGAGGATCCGGCGGTCCTCCGCAACGGCGGTGTTGGACCACCAGTAGACCGGGGCGGACCGCTCGTGCGGGTTACGGATCCGCACGCCCACGTGGAGGAAGTCCGAGCCCTCGGGCAGCCACAGGTCGATCTGGAAGGGCAGGTCGCGCAGCCGCTCCCACTCCCACAGGCGGAGCATCTCGCCGCCGTCCGGGGACGGGACGATCGCGGCGTGAAGGGGCGCGCAGGAGAGGGTGGTGTGGCCGGTGGCACCGATGTTCCACTCGATGCCACCGGCGAACCAGGCGCCGTTGAGGGCGAAGGCGGCCGGCTGGAACACCGGGTTGCGGTGGACGAGTTCACGGCCGCTCGGCTTGTGGTGCAGGGAGTGGACGCGGCCCCCGAGTCCCGGCAGCACGGTCACCCGCAGCCGTTCGTTCTCGATGACGATCGCGTCGAGTTCGGTGGGCACGCGCTCACGCCCGTAGCCGTCGCGGACCGGGACGGGCAGCAGGGTGCGCAGTGGTGCGTACCCGAGCTGCCGGGCCATGTCGCGCGGCAGCCCTTCCGTGGCACGGGCGTCGACCGTCGGGGTCCCGTCGAGGGTCCGCAGGGCGGGCAGCGGGTTGTCCGGCCCCAACGGGGCGGCGGGCAGGGTCAGTACGGCACGTCGTACGGTCGTCATGTCGGCCATGGAACACGGCGGACGGGCGGCTGACCAGGGGGTCCCGCTGCTCAGTCTTCGGTCAGGGCGGCGACCACGACGTCCGTGAGCAGCGCTCCGGCCGTGCCGTGGGGGTCGAGATCGGGGTCGTAGATCGTGATGTTGAGCCCGACGCAGCGCTCGGACCTGACCAAGGTCCGCAGCAGGGGCGTGAGTTCGTCCGGGAAGAGGCCGTCGGGGTCGGGGCTGTCCACGGCCGGCATCACGGCGGGGTCCAGGACGTCGGCGTCCAGGTGCACCCAGAAGCCGTCGAGCACGGGGGCCTCGAACGCCGTGACCGTGGCGGCGGCGAGGTCGGCGGGGCCCCAGGCGCGCAGGTCGGCGACGGTGACGACGGGGACCTTCAGGGCGCGCAGTTCGACGAGTTCGGGATCGTCCTGGTAGGCGTCACGGATGCCGAAGAGCCGGACGTCCTCCTCACGGAGGTAGGGCCCGAGGCCCTCCAGGTCCGTGAGGTCCCCCTGGCCCCGGCCGGTCGCGAGGGCAAGCTCCTCGCCTCCCGCGGCGCCGACCCCGTCGGAGTTGCCGGGGTGACGGAAGTCCGGGGAGGCGTCGATCGCGGCGAGCCCGTAGCGGCCGATGCGGCGCAGGGCGAGCGAGGCACCGAGCTGGATCGAGCAGTCGCCGCCGAGGACGAGCGAGAAGTCCCCGGCCCGGACGTGGTGCTCGATCCGGTCCGCGAGGGTGCGGGTGTACGTGGCGAGCGCGGCCGCGTTGAAGACGCCGTCGCCCTCCTGCCAGTCGCCGCGGTCGTAGCGCGGCGGGACGACGACTCCGCCCTCCAGCGCGCCGGTCCGCTGGACGATCCGGTTCTCCCGCAGAGCTCCGGCGAGCTTGTGGCAGCCCGGGACGGTGCCGGGGAGCGGCGGGCGAAGACCGAGGTTGGACGGGGCGTCGATGGCCACGATATTCCGCATGCGCCTCATCCTCGCCGCCGTACTCTGGATCTTCAACGCCTTTGCCGAACGATGTGAGGACCAGGGGAATGAGCACCCAGCACACCTACCGGGTGATCGTGCGCGGCACGTTCGAGGGGCTCTCGGAGGAGAGCCGGGCCCGGTTGCTCGCCGAGGTCGACGCGCACGGGATGGCGGCGATGCGGTTCACCCCGGAGGGCTCGCTCGCCTACGACAGGACGCTGAAGCACTTCTCGTACCGCCTGGTCGTCGTCTCGGACGCGGCGGACGGCGAGGAGATGGCCGGAGCGATCGCCGAGGACCGGGCGGAGACGGCGCTGAAGGAGCTCGGACACGGCTACGGCGAGCTCAGGTCCTCCGTCACGGACATGGACACCATGAAGATCAACTACAAGCGGTGATCGCCCACCGCTCGTGGTCCCGCCAGGCGCCGTCGATGTGGAGCATGGCGGGCGAGAACCCCTCGAGCCGGAACCCGGCCCGGAGCACGAGCGCGCGGGAGGCCGCGTTGCCGGGCTGGATGTTGGCTTCGAGCCGGTGCAGCCCCAGGGGGCCGAAGGCGTACGGGAGGAGCAGGCCGAGCCCTTCGCCCATGAGGCCCCGCCCGGCCGCGTGCGCGAAGGCCCCGTAGCCGAGGGCGCCGCTGAGGAACGCGCCGCGGACGATGTTGTTGATGTTGAGGAACCCGGCGATCCGGCCTCGCGCCTCGCGGTCGCACACGAGGAATCCGGCTCTGGCGGGGTCGTCGGTCATCGCCCGCGCGTAGGCGGCGAAGGTCTCGGGACGGTCGGGCGGGAAGAGCCAGGGATGGTGCAGCTCCCGGCTCTCGCGCACCCGTGCCGTGAACTCCTCGGCGTCGTCGAGCGAGTAGGGCCGCAGGCCCACCCAGGAACCGGCGGTGACGTACTGACCAAGATCGTCGGACATGCCCTCAGGCTACGGGGGACGGATCGGCGGCGGTGCCCGGGATCAGCGGCGGGCCGAGGTGACCCGGGGCGGGCAGCTCTCACCCTTCTTCACCACGCCGATCACGACCGTCGTCCGGCCGTCGAGCGCCGCGCCCTCGGTGGGGTACTGCGTGCACACCGTCCAGTTCGGCGGCCAGAGCACCCGGCGGTCGCGACCGCCGACGTCATGGACGTCGAGGCGGGTGCGCGGGGCGAGTGCCGTGAAGACCCACCAGAGGCCTTTGCCGAGGAGGTCGGGCATCGGCCGGGCGTCCGCCTCCGGCGTCTTCTCCCCCGGCACCGCCTCCGCCGACGCGACCGCCACGGCCGCGAGCGCGACGACGGCACCCGCGCCCAGGAGCGCCGCCCGCCTCATGAACACCGCCCGGTCGCCGCGTGCCGGCGGGGCGTGAGGGGTCCGGAGCGCCGGGGGCGATCGGCGCTCGTCGTCTCCGTGGGACTCATGCCCGGACCTCTTCTCCGTCGTACGCGGCCGCCCCCGTGGGACCAGGATGGAGGGATCCGGTCCGCACAGGGGCGGTGGAAGGGGCCGTACGGGTGAGGGTGCGGCCTCTCCCGCCGTGCCCGGTCAGTGGTGGGCGAGGACCAGCTGCGGCTCGTCGGCGTCCGCGTCCGCCGTGTCGGCCGGGTCGGGGCGCTGGATGAGCAGGGCCGTCACGACGCCGATGCCGAGCAGGGCGAGAGCCGTGTACATCGCGTGCTGGTAGCCCGCCTCGGTCGGACCGCCCGCGTCGCTGCCCGCCGTGATCATCGCGGAGGCCAGGGCGATGCCGAGGGAGGCCCCGATGCCGAAGCAGGCGCCGTTGAGTCCGGAGAGCGAGCCGGGCTTGTCCTTGGGGGCCGTGGTGACGGCGAGGCCGTTGAGTCCGGTCAGCATGAAGCCGCCGTAGGTGACACCGAGGGCCGCGAGCGAGGCGACGAGGATCCACTCGCTGTGCAGGAAGAAGGTGGCGACGAGGAAGATCGCGAAGTTGGCGATCGCACCGGTGACGACGATCTTGCGCCAGCCGATCTTCGGGCCGAGACGGCCGGTCAGCGGGGCGGAGACCACGCCGATGAGCTGGATCGGGGTGAGGAAGAGGACGGCGGCGGTCACGGCGGAGAGACCGAGGCCGACCCGGCCGTCCTGCGAGAAGAGCGGGATCGTCAGCGCGATGGCGCCGAAGGCGCCGCCCAGGGTGCAGACGGTGGTGAGCAGCAGCGGCCAGGCGCGGCGCGAGGCCAGGACCTCGATGTCGATGACCGGGTTGGCGGCGCTCTTCTGCGAGACGACGAAGAAGACGAGCGAGGCGAGGCCGCCGAGCAGGAAGCCGAGGGTGAGGACGGAGGTCCAGCCCCAGGCGGCGCCCTGGGCGAGGCCGACGAGGACGCCGGTGAGGCCGAGCGCGAGGGCGACGATGCCACGGGAGTCGAAGCGGCCGTCGGCCGCCGTGGGCGGGACGTCGGGGACGTACTTCCGGACGCCGATCAGGCCCGCGACGGCGATCAGGGTGGAGCAGACGAAGATGCCGCGGAAGCCGATGGTGTCGGCGATCTGGCCGCCGGCGATGGCGTCGACCCCGGCGAGGCCGCCGTTGACGGCGGTGACGATGCCCGCGGCCTTGCCGAAGCCGGCCGGGGTGAGCAGCTGGTTCAGGGTGAGGAAGGCGAGGGTGAACATCGCGGCCGAGATGCCCTGGAGGATGCGGCCGGCGATGAAGATCTCGATGTTCGGCGCGAAGACGCAGAGCAGGTTGCCGGCGATCAGGACGAAGGCGCAGACGATCATCATCGGCTTGCGGCCGCGCTGGTCGCTGAGACGGGCGAGGGTGACCTGGCCGATGGCCGCCATCAGGAAGAAGAGGGTCTGGGAGAGACCGGCGGCGGCCGTGGTCGTGCCCAGGCGCTCGATGACATCCGGCAGGGCGGGGCTGAGCATCGTGGCGTTGATCTGGTAGCCGAGGACGGCGAGCACCATCGCCAGGAGCATGGGACCTCGGCCCTTGAGGTCGGATGTGGCTGACATTGGGGCCCCTTTGCCGTGGATGTCATATCGATGAACCGAGCTTGTCAGACAAGCAACGCCCAGACAGAGTGAGTTCTACGCGCGTCACACGTCAAGTCCCTTTGACCTGTGATTCCGAATACCGTTCACTTGCCGACAACCGGGCGGAGGAGGGGCAGTGGCAGTCGGCGGACAGCAGCGGCGACCGGTCGTGGTGCTCTACGAGCGGATCGCGGACGCCATCCACGACGGCACCTACCCCCCGGGCTCGACTCTCCCCTCAGAGCCGAAGCTCGCCGGCGAGCTCGGCGTCAGCCGGCCCGCCCTGCGGGAGGCCCTGCTGCTGCTCCAGGAGGACGGCCTGCTCTCCGTCCGGCGCGGGGTCGGCCGGACGGTCAACGACCACCCGCCGCGCCGCGGCTTCGAGCACATCCAGCCCCTGGAGGAGCTGATCGGCGCGGGCACCCCGCTGCGCGTCCGGGCCCTGCTCCGGGCCGTGGAGGAGCCCACCGACTTCACCACCCAGCACCTCCTCGCCCCCGCCAGGGCCGAGCTGCGGTTCTGGGAGTCGCTGCTGGCCGGGGAGGGTGCGGCGGCCGCGCTCAGCCAGGAGTGGGCGGCGGCCGACGACGTCCTGGAGGCGACGCACCGGGACTTCGCCGAGGCGCTGCGCACCGAGCCGGCACGCGAGCGGACGTCGATGCTGGCGGTGCTCGCGGGAGCCTCGCGCGGGGTGCCGCTCGCGGCGCACAGCAGCGTGACCGCGACCCTGCTCGGACAGCGCCGCGGCGAGCAGCTCGGCCGGCCCGCCGACACCCCGGCGGTGCTCGTCACCCAGGTGGTGCGGGTCGGGGACACCCCGATCCTGGCGGCCAAGCACATGCTCCCCACGGGCGCCCCCGCACTGCCGGTCCTCCAGTCGAACTGACGGCCCGACCTCGGGGCGACCGCGGTCACAGCGGCCCACCCCCGGCGTGGCGTACACTTCCGCGCCATGCACTTGTCTGACAACCCTGCCGCCCCGCTCAGCAGCCCGGTCTCCATACCCGTCGCCGAGTGGATCCGCCGCGCGCCGAAGGCCGTCCTCCACGACCACCTGGACGGCGGCCTGCGCCCGGCCACCATCGTCGAACTGGCCCGGGAGTGCGGCTACACCGCGCTGCCGACCGAGGACCCCGCCGCGCTCGCGGTCTGGTTCCGGGACGCCGCCGACTCCGGCTCGCTGGAGCGGTATCTGGAGACCTTCGCCCACACCTGCGCGGTGATGCAGACCCGCGAGGCGCTGCACCGGATCGCGGCCGAGTGCGCCGAGGACCTGGCGGCGGACGGGGTCGTCTACGCCGAGATCCGCTACGCCCCCGAGCAGCACCTGGCGGCCGGGCTGACCCTCGACGAGGTCGTCGAGGCCGTGAACGACGGCTTCCGTGAGGGCGAGCGCCGCTCCGGCGGCCGGATCACCGTCCGTACGCTCCTCACCGGCATGCGCCACACCGACCGGTCGCTCGAGATCGCGGAGCTCACGGTCGCCCACCGCGAGAACGGCGTGGCCGGCTTCGACATCGCCGGCGGCGAGATCGGCAACCCGCCGGCCCGCCACCTTCCGGCCTTCCAGCACCTGAAGCGGCACAACTGCCACTTCACGATCCACGCCGGCGAGGCCGTGGGCGCGGAGTCGATCCACGAGGCCGTCCAGGTCTGCGGCACCGAGCGGATCGGGCACGGCGTGCGGATCACGGACGACATCGCCGAGGACGGCACGCTCGGCCACCTCGCCGCGTACGTCCGCGACAACCGGATCGCCCTGGAGGTCTGCCCGACCTCCAACCTCCAGACGGGTGCGGCCAAGGACTACGCCTCGCACCCGATCGACGAGCTGCGCCGCCTCGGCTTCCGGATCACGCTCAACACGGACAACCGGCTCGTCTCCGGCACCACCATGAGCGAGGAGTTCCAGCACATGGCCGACGCCTTCGGCTACGGCCCGGAGGTCTTCGAGGAGTTCACGGTCGCGGCGCTCGACGCGGCCTTCCTGCCGCTGCCGGAGCGGCGACGTCTGATCGACGAGGTCGTCCGCCCGGGTTACGCGGCGCTCGCGGCGCGCTAGCCCCCCGGTGACCGTGCGAAGAGCCCCCGCCCCGGTGGACGGGGGCTCTTCGCACGGTCGCGGCTAGGCCGGGACCAGGGGCCCTCGGGGCGCCGCGTCGAGGCCCGGCATCGGGTCGAAGCGGGCGGGGTGGTCGAGCCGGGACGCCCGGTCGAGCCGCGCCTCGATGTGGGCCCGTACCGCCGGCCACTCCTCGTCCAGGACCGAGTAGAAGGCGGTGCTCCGCACGGCCCCGTCGAGGCCGCGCGAATGCGCCCGGCGCACGCCCTCACAGGTGGCGCCGAGCCGCTCGATGGCGGCCCGGGAGCGCAGGTTCCTGGCGTCCGCGCGCATCGAGATCCGCCGCACCCCCCACGCCTCGAAGGCGTGCCGGAGCATCAGCAGCTTGGCCTCGGTGTTGACGCCGGTGCCCTGGGCCCGGGGCGAGAGCCAGGTGTTGCCGATCTCGGCAGCGTCGGGCACCGAGGTGAGCGGATCACCGTGCGGAACGCCGGGCACCGAGGGCCAGACCAGGGGTCCCTGCCAGTAGTCCAGCTCCAGGAACCGTGTCGAGCCCACGATCCGCCCGTCGGCGGTACTGACGACGGCGAAGGGCAGCGCCCGGCCCATGGCCTGTTCGGCCAGGGCACGTTCGATATAGATCTGCGCCGCGTCCAGACTGTGGGGGACGGGCGTGAACGCGTACGTCGTACGGTCCTCGGTGCCGGCCGCGGCGATCGCGGCGGCGTGCTGTGGTGCGAGGGGTTCCAGCCGTACGGTGCGGCCGGACAGCACAACGGGAAGTGGCACGGGGCCTTCGGTCCTTCTGCGAGGAGGGAGCTGCGCCCCGCACCGACGTCACGGCACGAAGGCGGAGGCACAGTCTCCGTCCCACTGCCCACGGAGTGGGAAAAGAACAGGTAAAGAACGCCCGAAGGTCGCGTGAATCCACCCTTCTGGCTGCTACCCCACCTGGCCCTTGACAACGGGCAGCTCCAGGACGCCGGTGTCGTCGGGTGCGGCGGTGACGGTCACGGGCTTGACGCCCCGGTTCCCGGAGTACGCGTCGTCACTGGCCGCGATCACGAACTCCAGCCGGTGACCGGCCTCGGCGGGGAGGATCAGCTCAGCGCCGGTACGTCCAGCGTGAGCGTCGCCGTCTCCGCGTCCAGCACCCCCGGCACACCCAGCGGGAAGGTGAGCGCCGTCTCGCTGTGGCCGAAGCCCAGCTCCTCCACCACCGGCACGCCGAGACCGCCGAGCCGGTCGGCGAGGACCGCGCGGACGTCGTCGTAGGGACCGCACTCCTCCCACGAGCCGAGACCGATGCCGGCGACCCCGTCCAGCCAACCGGAGCGCAGCAGTTGGGTGAGAATCCGGTCCAGTCGGTACGGCTCCTCCCCCACGTCCTCCAGGAGCAGCAGGCCGCCGCGGGCGGAGGGCCGGGCGTGCGGCGTGCCGAGCTCGGAGGCGAGGAGGCTCACGCAGCCGCCGAGGGAGACGCCGTGGGCCCGGCCGCGGGCCAGCGGGCGTGCGGTGTCGAGGCCCAGGGTCCGCACGGACTCGGGCTCGAAGAGGGTGGCCCGCAGGGACTCCTGAGTGCGCGGATCCTTGAGGAAGGTGGCCGCGGCGACCATCGGCCCGTGCAGGGTGGCGAGTCCGGTGCGGACGGCGAACGCCTCGTGCAGGGCGGTGACGTCGCTGTAGCCGACGAAGACCTTGGGGCCCGCGGCCCGTATCGCCGCCCAGTCGATCAGGTCCACCATCCGCTGGACGCCGTAGCCGCCCCGGGCGCAGATCACCGCCGCGACCGCGGGATCGCACCAGGCCTCCTGGAGGTCACGGGCGCGGCTCTCGTCCGCACCGGCGAGGTAGCCCAACCCCGGGTGGACGTCCAGGACATGGGGTGCGACGACCGGTTCGAGGTCCCAGCCGCGCAGGATCTCGAGGCCCGCCGCGAGCCGCTCCTGCGGGATCGGCCCGCTCGGCGCGACGACGGCGACGCGGGCGCCGGGGCGAAGTCGCGGGGGACGGTTCAGCGGAGTCACGGTCACTTCTTCAGCTCCAGGAGCGGGACATCGGGCCGGGCGATGCCGAAGGTCTGTGCGTACAGGGAGAGTTCGGCCTCCAGGGCCCGGATCATCGTCTCGGCCCTCCGGAAGCCGTGGCCCTCGCCCTCGAAGGTGATGCCGGCGTGCGGGATCCCCCGCCCGGCCATGCGCGCGAGGAACCGCTCGGCCTGCGCCGGCGGGCAGATCACGTCGTCCAGACCCTGGAGCAGCAGGAACGGGGCGGAGATCCGCTCGACGTGATCGAGCGGCGAGCGCTCCTGGTAGCGGGCCGGCACCTCGATGAGCGGGCCGACGAGCGACTCCAGGTACTGGGATTCGAAGTCGTGGGTCTCGTCGGTGGCCCAGCCCAGGAGGTCGAGGATGGGGTAGATGATCGTGCCGCAGGCGTAGACGTCGGAGGCGACGAGGGAGGCGGCGGTGGTCCAGCCGCCCGCGCTGCCGCCGCGGACGGCGAGCCGGGCGGGGTCGGCGGTGCCCTCGGCGGCGAGCGCCTCGGCGACGGCGGCGCAGTCCTCCACGTCGACGACGCCCCACTGCTCGCGGAGCCGGTCGCGGTACTCCCGTCCGTAGCCCGTGGAGCCGCCGTAGTTGACCTCGGCGACGCCGATGCCGCGCGAGGTGAAGTAGGCGATCTCCAGGTCCAGGACGAGCGGCGCGTGGCCGGTCGGTCCGCCGTGGGCCCACACCACGTACGGCGGCAGTTCCTGGCCGGGCGGGGTGCGGTCGGGGCTGTGCGGCGGGTAGATGTGGGCGTGGATCTCGCGGTTGTCGGGCCCGGTGAAGGTACGGATCTGGGGCTCGGGGTAGTACGACGGGTCGACGGGGTCGTCGTGGGCCGAGCCGACGACCCGGGTCCGGCCAGTACAGGTGTCGAGTTCCACGACCTCGTAGGCGCTGCGCGGGCTGGCGGCGACGCCGACGACCCGGCTGCCGTGCACGGCCAGGGTGGCGGCCCACTCGGTCCAGGGGCCCGCGGCGTCGACGAGTTCGCCGCTCTCGGGGTCGAGTATGCCGAGCGCGGTGGCGCCCTTGCCGTGGATGACGGCGACGAGGCCGTTCTCCAGGGGCTGGAACCAGCTGAGCCCGATCTTCCACAGGGGCCCGCCGAACTCCTCCGCGCGGGGGCACAGCGCGACCGGCTCGCCGCCGGAGTCCGCGCGGTAGAGGTTCCACCAGCCGCTGCGGTCGCTCACGTACAGCAGCTGTCCGCCGGAGGTCCAGCCGACCTGGGGCACGGACTCCTCCGGGCCGCCGGCGACGGTGCGGGCGCCCAGCAGGGTGCCGTCGTCGGTGACGTCGGCGAGGATCACCTCCGTGCCGTCCCACGGCATGCGGGGATGGTCCCAGCCGAGCCAGGCCGCCTGCCGTCCGTCCGGCGAGAGACGGGGTCCGGTGACGAACCGGTGCCGTCCGTCGGAGATTTCCCGCACGGCGGTCCGGTCCTCCGCGGCCGATCCGTCGAGGGGTACGGCGGCGAGGACGCGGCGCACATCCGTGGGTCCGGGGCCGGTGAACTCCTCCAGGACGCACCAGACTTCGCCGCGTTCGGGACGGATCACGGGGTCGACCCAGCGCAGTCCGCCGCCCACCGCGGAGACGGGCGTGAGCGGTCGGGGGCCCGTGCCGGTGTTCGTGCCGGCGTCGGGTTCGTACGCGTAGAGCCGCTGGTCGGCGAAGTGGCTGAAGACGACGAGCGGGCCGTTGTCCTCGCGCGCCAGGCCCGCCCAGGGCTGTCCGCCGTACTCGATCACCCGGCTCCGGACGTTCCAGGGGGCGGGGAGCACCGACTCCTCGGTGCCGTCGGCCCGTCGGCGGACGAGCGCGCGCCGGCCGCCCTCGGTGGGGCGGGGCGCGGTCCACCACACCTCGTCGCCGACGACGCCGACGTACTCGGGCCGCCCGTCGTGGCGGGCGGCCAGCGCGGCGTCGATCGGGGAGGGCCAGGTGCCGTAGGCGCCCGTGGGGACCATCGCGACTTCCTTTACGCGGACTTGACGGGACTCACTCGAACCCGACTGAAACTACGCGGACCTCAGATAGCGGTCGAGGACCCGGACGCCGAAGTGCAGGGCGTCGACCGGAACCCGCTCGTCGACGCCGTGGAACAGCGCGCCGTAGTCGAGCTCCGGGGGCAGCTTCAGCGGGGAGAAGCCGTAGCCGGTGATGCCGAGCCGGGAGAACTGCTTGGCGTCCGTGCCCCCGGACATGGAGAACGGGACGACGTGTCCCGTCGGGTCGAAGTGCTCGACGGCGGCCCGCAGTCGAGCGAAGGTGGGCGAGTCGACCGGGGCCTCCAGGGGGACCTCCCGGTGGTGGAACTCCCACTCCACGTCCGGACCGGTGAGCCGGTCCATCGCCTCGGCGAACTCCTCCTCGCCGCCCAGCAGCATCCGGCCGTCGACGTAGGCCACGGCGCGCCCGGGAATGACGTTGACCTTGTAACCGGCCTCCAGCATCGTCGGGTTGGCGCTGTTGCGCACGGTCGGTTCGACGAGGGCGGCGGCCGGTCCGAGCTTCTCCAGGAGCTGGTCGACGTCGAATCCGTCCGCGCTCACGTCGGTCTCGATGCCGTAGAGGGCGGCGAGTTCGGTGAGCGCGGCCCGTACCGTCGGGGTGAGGCGTACCGGCCAGGTGTGGGCGCCGATGCGGGCGACTGCCTCGGCGAGACGGGTGACCGCGTTGGCGGTGTTGACCTTGGAGCCGTGGCCCGCGCGGCCGTGTGCGGTGAGCTTGACCCACGCGGTGCCGCGCTCGCCGGCGGCGATCGGGTAGAGCGTCATGCCGGGGGTCGGGTGGAAGCTGAACGCCCCGGATTCACTGATGCCTTCGGTGCAGCCCTCGAAGAGCCCGGGGTGCTCGTCGGCGAGGAAGCCCGAGCCGTCCTCGGCGCTCGCCTCCTCGTCGGCGGTGTAGGCGAGGACGATGTCCCGGCGCGGCCGGACGCCCTGGCGTGCCCAGGAGCGGACGACGGCGAGGACCATCGCGTCCATGTTCTTCATGTCGACGGCTCCGCGTCCCCAGACCACGCCGTCGCGGACCTCCCCGGAGAAGGGGTGGACGGCCCAGTCGGCGGGCTCGGCAGGGACGACGTCCAGATGGCCGTGGACGAGCAGGGCGTCGGCGGACGGGTCGGTGCCCTCGACGCGGGCCACCACGTTGGTGCGGCCCGTGGTCCGCTCCAGGAGGGTGGGTTCCAGGCCGGTGGCGGCGAGGCGCTCGGCGACGTACTCGGCGGCGGGCCGCTCGCGGCAGTCGCCGCCGCCCCGGTTGGTGGTGTCGATCCGGATCAGCTCGGAGGTGAAGGTCACCACCTCGTCGAGCGCCGTGGTGTCCGGACCGCCGTGGGCAGGCTCAGCCATACTGCTCCTCCACCGCTGCGGAGACGATCGTGGTGACCGCCTTGAACGTGCGAATGCCCTCGTACATCGTCTCGCTGGTGTAGGCGACCCTGCGCTCGCCGCTCCTGGCCACACCCGGGACGACGGTGGCGGCGGCCGCCAGATGATCGGCGTCGAACTCCAGCTCGACCGTGTACGGCCCACCGGGCACCGGCTCGTACCGTACGGCGAGGGCGGCGGCGGCCTTCGCGGCGGCCCGGATGTCGCTCGCCGTGCGCTGCGGGGTCCGGCACACCGCCGCGTACCGCGAGACATGGTCCTTGACGGCGACCTTGTGCGCCTCGGGCGCGTATCCGAGGGCGTCCTCGCAGGTCAGGTCGTCGCCGGTGACCAGGACGACGGGCACGCCGTACTCGGCCACCACATGGGCGTTGAGCAGTCCCTCGCTCGCCCGCTCGCCGTTCAGCCAGACGCCCGTGATGGAGTTGGCGAGGTAGGTGTGGGCGAGGACGCCTTCGGTGCCGGCGCCGGTGTGGTAGCCGACGAAGGCGATCCCGTCGACGTCGCCGTGCTGCACCCCCTCCACCATGGAGAGGGACTTGTGCCGCCCGGTGAGCATCTCGGCCCGCTCGTCGAGCTGTTCGAGCAGCAGGTTCCGCATGCTCCAGTGGGCCTCGTTGATGAGCACCTCGTCGGCACCCCCGTCGAGGAAGCCCAGCACCGCGGCGTTCACATCGGAGGTGAACATGGTCCGGCACCGCTCCCACTGGGGCGTCCCCGGCAGTACGTCCGCCGGCCAGGTGACACCCGTGGCGCCTTCCATGTCGGCGCTGATCAGGATCTTCATCGTGCTCCCGGTCTCCTCGACGCAACCCCACCTTAGGTGCGAAAACCTTCGGTGCGAAGGAGGACCGGGCAAAGAGCGGCAGGGTGCTCAGCTGGTGCTGTGTGCCGCCCGGTCGCTCGTGGCCCAGAGGGAGCGGACGTGGCCCAGGTGCCGCTTCATGCACCGCTCCGCCCCCTTGGCGTCACCCGCGAGCATCAGGTCGAGGAGCTCCAGGTGCTCCTCGGCCGACGGGATCAGCTCACCGCGCTCGTCCAGCGCGGTGAGCCCGTACAGCCGGGACCGCTTGCGCAGGTCGCCGACGGTCTCGACGAGGCGTTCGTTGCCCGCGAGCCCGAGGAGGGTGAGGTGGAACCGCCGGTCGGCCTCCAGATACCCGATGAGATCGTGCTCCCTGGCGGCGCGCACGATCTCCTCGGCGACCGGCCGCAGCGCCTCCAGGTCCTCCCGGGCCGCGGTGCGGGTGACCCGGCCGACGACGGGGATCTCGATGAGCGCGCGGATCTCGGTGTACTGGTCGAGGTCGCGCTCGTCGACCTCGGTGACCCGGAACCCCTTGTTGCGGACCGGCTCGACCAGACCTTCGCGCGCCAGGTCGAGCATCGCCTCGCGGACGGGGGTGGCGGAGATCCCGAAGTCCTCCGCCAGGGTCGGCGCCGAGTAGACGACACCGGGCCGCAGTTCGCCCGAGATGAGGGCCGCGCGCAGGGCATGCGCGACCTGGTCGCGCAGCCGCTCCACGGAGGCGTTCAGGTCACGGTGGGTCAGGTGCCCCATGGTGGCGGTGGTCCCTTCGTTCGGGTCTGGACCAGCTCCGTCGGTTCGGTTCTGGACCACCACCGTACAATGTCACGTTGTTTCCGCAGGTGACAGGGTGTAGGTGCGACTCGACGCATAGAAGTCGAGCGCGGCCCGTCCCTGCTCGCGCGGCCCGAGGCTCGATCCCTTGGACCCTCCGAACGGCAGATGGAAGTCCACGCCGGTGGAAGGGGCGTTGATCCGGACCATCCCGGTGTCGAGCGCGTCGAGGCCGTGCAGGGCGGTGTTCAGATCGGCCGTGTGGACCGAGGTGACCAGGCCGTACGGCACGGAGTTGGTGATCCGGACGGCCTGGGCCAGGTCGTCGGCGGGCAGCAGGGCGGCGATCGGGCCGAAGACCTCCTCGTGCAGCAGCGGATGTCCGGGGGGCACCTTCTCGACCAGCGTCGGCGCCGTGTACCAGCCGGGTCCACCGGAAGCGAGCGTGCCGACGGCGAGCGTGGGCAGCCCCTCCCGGGCCGCGGCGACCCGGTCACGGGCCCGCTCGTGGATGAGCGGACCGCAGACGGTGGCCGGGTCGGCCGGGTCGCCGACCGGGACGGTGCGCAGCGTCTCGGTGAGAGCCTCGCGCAGCGGGTCGAGGGCGGCGCCGACGGCGACGACCCGGCTGGTGGCGGTGCACTTCTGCCCCGCGTAGCCGGCGATCGCGGCTGCGATGTGCGCGGCGGCCTGTCCGATGTCGGCGTCCGGCAGCACGATCGCCGCGTTCAGCCCGCCCATCTCGGCCTGGACCGGGACCCCCCGGGCCAGGGCGTACGCGGCGACGGCCCGGCCGACGGCCGTCGAGCCGGTGAAGGAGACGGCGTCGGCGGCGGAGACGAGCGCGTTCCCCTCGGTCGCCGCTCCGGGCAGAACCGTGAACACCCCCTCGGGCAGCTCCTTCTGGACGATCTCGGCCAGGCGCAGCGCGCACGCGGTGGCCTCGGGGGCGGGCTTGAGCACGACGGCGTTGCCGACGGCGAGGGCCGGAGCCGCCTTCCAGCTCGGGATCGCGAAGGGGAAGTTCCACGGGGTGATGAGCCCCGCCACGCCGTGCGGCCGGCGCCGGGTCAGGAGGAGTCCGGCCCCCGCCGCGGGTTCGTGGACGGCTCCGGTCGGCTCGAAGGGGGCCTGGGCGTAGTAGCGCCAGATCGCGACGGTACGGGCGACCTCCGCCCTGGCCTCGGTGAGCGGCTTGCCGACCTCGCGTACGGCGAGTGCGGCGAGTTCGGGCCCCGCGGCCTCGACGGCCGCTGCGACGGCGCCGAGGGCGGCGGAGCGGGCCGCCGCCCCGCCGCGCAGCCAGCCGGTCTGGACGGCGCGGGCCCGTTCGACCGCGTCGGCCACCGCGAAGGCGCCGGGGGTCGGGATCCGCAGGAGGACGTCGGCCGGATCGGCCGGGTTGTGGGAGGTGAGGACCGGGCCGCCGGTGAGATCCACGGGATCAGGGCGGTCGGTGCGGTGGGCGATCACAGGAGGAAGCCTCCGGGGAACGGGTCGTCAGGGTCGAGGAAGTACTGCGCGGTACCGGTGATCCAGGCCCGGCCCGTCACGGTCGGAACGACGGCGGGCACCCCGCCGACCTCGGTCTCGGCGACGAGCCTGCCGGTGAAGCTCGTACCGATGAAGGAGTCGTTGACGAAGTCGCGGTCGAGCGGCAGCTCGCCCCGGGCGTGGAGTTGAGCCATCCGCGCCGAGGTGCCGGTTCCGCACGGGGAGCGGTCGAACCAGCCGGGGTGGATCGCCATGGCATGCCGGGAGTGGCGGGCGTCGGAGCCGGGGGCCGCGAGATAGACGTGCTTGACCCCTTCGATCTCCGGCCGTTCCGGGTGGACGGGTCGGTCCGGCGAGGCGTTGATCGCCTCCATGACGGCGAGTCCGGCCGCGAGGATGTCGTCCTTGCGGGCGCGGTCGAAGGGCAGCCCCAGGTCGTCCAGGGGGACGAAGGCGTAGAAGTTGCCGCCGAAGGCGAGGTCGTAGGTGACCGTTCCGTGTCCGGGCACGGTCACCTTGCGGTCCAGGCCGGCACAGAACGCGGGCACGTTGGTGAGGGTGACCGACTTCGCGGCTCCGTCCTCGACGCGTACGTCGACGGTGACCAGCCCCGCCGGGGTGTCGAGCCGCACGGTGGTGACCGGCTCGCTCACCGGCACCATGCCGGTCTCGACGAGGACGGTGGCGACGCCGATCGTGCCGTGTCCGCACATCGGCAGCAGGCCGGAGACCTCGATGTAGAGCACGCCGTAGTCGGCGTCGGGCCGGGTGGGCGGCTGGAGGATGGCACCGCTCATGGCGGCGTGCCCGCGCGGCTCGTACATCAGGAGCGTGCGGAGATGGTCCAGATGCTCGATGAAGTGCAGCCTGCGCTCGGCCATGGTGGCGCCGGGGATCACCCCGACGCCGCCGGTGATCACACGGGTGGGCATGCCCTCGGTGTGCGAGTCGACGGCGTGGAAGACATGACGGGTCCGCACGGGCTTCCTTTCGCTGGGCGGGTGTGGTGGGCCGTGGTCGTCGTGGGTCCTGGTCAGTGGTGGCCGTCGGCCACGGCCTTCTCGGTGGCGGTCCGCACCCGGGCCTCCGTCTCGCCCGTGAGCGGAAGGCGCGGCGGACGGGTGGGGCCGCCCGGGAGGCCCACGATGTCCATGGACAGCTTGATCGCCTGGACGAACTCCGTCCTGGAGTCCCAGCGCAGCAGCGAGTGCAGGGACTTGTAGAGCGGCAGCGCGGTGGCCAGGTCACCGGCGACCGCCGCGCGGTACAGCTCCGCGCAGGTGGCGGGGAAGGCGTTGGGGTAGCCGGCGATCCAGCCGACGGCACCGGCCACGGCCAGTTCGAGCAGGACGTCGTCGGCGCCGATCAGCAGATCGAGTTCCGGGGCGAGTTCGGCGATCTCGTACGCCCTGCGGACATCGCCGCTGAACTCCTTCACGGCGACGACGGAGCCGTCCTCGTACAGCCGGGCCAGCAGGTCGGGGGTGAGGTCGACCTTGGTGTCGACCGGGTTGTTGTACGCGACCACCGGCACGCCCGCCGCCGCCACGTCGGCGTAGTGGGCGCGTACGGCCGCCTCGTCGGCGCGGTAGGCGTTCGGGGGCAGCAGGAGCACCGAGCCGCAGCCCGCCTCGGCCGCCTGCTCCGCCCAGCGCCGGGACTCGGCGCTGCCGTAGGCGGCGACGCCGGGCATGACGCGCGCCCCGTCGCCCGCCGCCTCGACGGCGGTGCGGACCACGCGGGCGCGCTCCTCGTCGGTGAGGGTCTGGTATTCACCCAGCGAACCGTTGGGGACGACTCCGTCGCAGCCGTTGTCGATCAGCCGGCGGACGTGCGCTGCGTAGGCGTCGTGGTCGACGGAGAGGTCGTCCCGCAGGGGCAGGGTGGTGGCGACCATGATGCCGCGCCAGGGGGTGGCGCCGGTCCAGGAAGTGCCGGTCATCTCGACGAACCTTTCTGTATGGTGTGACATTTTATTGAGCATTCCGCCGCGCCCACAAGGGGCGGTCCTCTAGGGCTCCTCGTCGAGCGCGGCCAGCGCCGACAGCGGGACCGGCACGGCCAACGGGCGGCGCCCTGCGGGGGGTTCGGCCCGGGCTTCGGTGGTGTCGGCTCCGGATGCGGCGAGGCACGCCACGGCCGTCCCGCACATCCGGCCCTGGCACCAGCCCATACCGGCCCGGGTGAACAGCTTCACGGTCCGCGCGTCGCGCGCGCCGAGTCCGGCGACCGCCTCCCGGACCCGTCCGGCGGTGACCTCCTCGCAGCGGCACACCTCCGTCTCGTCCGTCATCCACCGCGGCCACCCCGGTCCGGGCGCATGGGCGGCGGCCATGACGTCCGCGAAGGCGCGCATCCGGTCCCGGCGGCGCCGCAGTTCTCGGATCCGGCTTCCGGGAGCGTGACTCCCCCGCAGCCGGACCGCCACCGCGATACCCGCCAACTCGCCTTCCGTGCGCGCCAGTTCCGCGCCGCCCACGCCTCCGGCCTCGCCCGCGGCCCAGAGGCCGCGCACCGAGGTCTCCTGGAGTGAGTCCAGGGTCAGTGCCAGAGTGCCGTCCGGCACGGGGCGGGTGGTACAGCCGAGCGCCGTGGCCAGCTCTATCTGGGGGACCAGTCCGTGCCCGACGGCCAGGGCGTCGCAGGCGATCAGCCGGCCCGACCCCGGTACGGGCCGCCAATCGCGGTCGAGCCGCGAGACGGTGACGGCCTCCACACGGTCGACGCCGTGCACCTCGGTGACGGCGCTGCGCGTCCGGAGCCGTACGCCGTGCCGCAGCAGCGCACCACCGTGGAGCAGCGCCTCGGCGGCCTTGCGGGGGTTGGCCACGAGCGCCCGGGGACTCCGGGCGTACCGCAGGTATCCGGAGGCCTCCACCACGGCGGGCACCCGCGCACCGGCCGCGGCCAGCGACGAGGCGACCGCGAGGAGCAGTGGACCGCTTCCGGCCACGACCACCCGCCTTCCCGGAAGCACCAGGCCCGACTTGAGCATGGCCTGCGCTCCCCCGGCCCCCACGACTCCGGGCACGGTCCAGCCGGGGAAGGGCAGCTGACGCTCGTACGCCCCGGTGGCGAGCAGGACGGCGCGGGCACGTACCGTCGCGGGGCGTTCCTCGGCGCCGTCGGATCCGGTGACGGCCTGCACCGTCCAGAAGCCATCGGGCGCCGCGTCTCTCCTGGTCAGGCTCCACACATGGTGTCCGGCCAGGTGGGTCACGTCGGAGTCCGCCAGGCGGCGGCTCAGGTCGCGGAAGGCCGACCAGTCGTGGTGCAGGGCCTCGGGCCGCACGGCGCCCAGGGTCGGTGACGGATGCCGGTAGAACTGCCCGCCGGTCTGCGGGCAGGCGTCCACGAGGGCGACGGCCAGGCCGAGTTCGGACGCGGCGACCGCGCCGGCGATCCCCGCGGACCCCGCACCGACGACCGCGAGGTCGTACGTCCCGTGCCGTTCAGACCCCGAGGCGGTCATGGCCGTGCCCTTCCTGCGTGGTGATCGCGTCGCCGGGGCGGACGGGGACCAGGCAGGCCCGCCGGTTGGGCTGCCCGTTGACCGTGGCGAGGCAGTCGTAGCACTGGCCGATGCCGCAGAACGCACCGCGCGGCCGGCCGCCCCTCCGGGTCGTGCGCCAGGCGAGGATTCCGGCCGCCCACAGCGCGGCGGCGACGGACTGCCCGGGCAGGGCGGTGATCGGGCGGCCGTCGAAGGTGATCTCGAACGGCGGACCGGGCTGCGCCCCGACCAGGTCGGTGGGGGTACGGGCCACGGGGCCCCTCCTCTCGTGACGGGTGTGCGGGTTCAGGAGGGCACGGAAGCGAATCGCTCGGGCCTGAACGGACCGATGTCGAGCGGGGGTTCGCCCCCGGTGAGACAGCGGGCGACGATCTGCCCGGTCACCGGAGCGAGTCCGATCCCGGCGCCCTCGTGTCCGCAGGCGTGCAGCAGACCGGGGACGCGCGGATCCGGGCCGATCGCCGGGAGGTGGTCCGGCAGATACGGGCGGAAGCCCGCGTACGTCCGGATCGCCCGGACCCCGGCGAGCACCGGGAAGAGCTGGACGGCACCGGCCGCCAGGCGCCGCAGCACCTCGGTGGAGAGGGTGCGGTCGAAACCGACACGCTCCCGGCTGGCGCCGACGAGGACCGGGCCGGCCGGGGTGCCCTCGACCACCGCCGAGGTCTGCAGCGCGGCCGATCCGCTGGCCACGTCGGCCACGTAGTCGGCCGCGTAGACCTTGTGGCGCACCACGCGCGGCAGCGGTTCGGTGACCAGGACGAAACCCCGGCGGGGCAGGACGGGAAGCTCCACTCCGGCGAGGCGCGCGAGGTCACCGCCCCAGGTTCCGGCGGCGTTGACCAGGTAGGGGGCGTGGAGCTCGCCCGCCGAGGTACGGATTCCGCGCACCTCGCCCGAGGATCCGGTGAGGACCGCGAGGACCTCCTCGCCGAGCCTGAGCCGAACGGCCCCCCGGCCACCGCCCCGGCTCCCGCTCGCGCGCAGCAGGTGTGCGGCGGCGAGGGCGGGCATGACCTGGGCGTCCTGCGGGTAGTGGAAGCCTCCCGCGAGGCCGGGTGCCAGGTGGGGTTCGAGCTCGTGCAGCAGCCCGGCCGGGACCTCCACGGCGTCGACCCCGGCCTTGCCCTGTCCGGCGGCGAACGCCCGCAGGGCGTCCATGCCGTCCTCCGTCGAGGCGACGACCAGTCCGCCCTTGGGTTCGTACTCGATCTCCGGCGGGAGCAGTTCGGCCAGCTCCCGCCACAAGGTTCCTGAGATCAGGGCCAGTTCGAGTTCGGGCCCGGCCTCCTTGTCGGAGACCAGGAGGTTCCCCTCCCCCGCACCCGTGGTGCCGCCCGCGACGGGGCCGCGGTCGACGACGGTGACGGTGAGGCCGGCCCGGGCGGCATAGTGGGCGCAGGCCGCGCCGACGACGCCCGCACCGACGACGATGACGTCCGAGCTGTTTCTCGTGAGCACGTCAGTAATATTTCACATTGCATTGGTTTCGCCAAGACCCCGCGCAGGACGAGGAGGGCCGGCCCCCCGTACGAGGAGGACCGGCCCTGAGGGATCAGGCGGGGGTCAGCTGCGCAGCGGGCCCTCACAGCTGTAGCTCGACGTTCCGGCAGTCCTGTTGGACCAGATCTCCACGGGTCCGAAGCTGCAGTTCATGTCGGCCAGGTTGGTGGAGGCCGCACCGGCCCGGTCCAGGATGAAGTAGTCGACCGTCTCGGACATGTCCTTGAAGTTCTGGTCGTCGCTGGACCACTTGGTGAGGTTGGCCGTGATCCGTCCGGTGCAGGTGAACCGGCGCTTGCCCGGGTCGCCGTTCTCGACACAGTCGGGCGTGTTGTACGTGGCGGTGGCGAAGGAGGACCTGACGGCGGCGAGCGTGGAGTCGCGCAGCCGGTCGTTGGGCGTGTAGGTGGTGTTCGGGACGTAGAGGTCGTCGACCTTGGCGATCTGCGCGTCGAGGAAGCGGTCGTAGCCACGCTGGACGTAGGTGTCCGCGCCCGTCCGGTGACGCCAGGAGTCGTACGCCTGGACGTCGTTGTTGCGCAGGTGGCGGTACATCTCGCGGAGCAGCGAGGGCTTCTCGGTCCAGAGGTACTCGAAGAACGTGCCGGCGTAGCTGTAGAAGCGGAAGCCGTCGCCGTCGTAGGTGGCGTTGAGGATCTGCTCGACGTTCATCCGCGGGTTGCCGCCCGCGGTGTCGCCGATGATGCTGCGCACGAGCGACTTGCGGACGGCGATGCCGTTGTCGCGGGTGGCGCCGTCGAAGAACTCGGCCGTGCCCTCGTCCATCGCGGTCGTACGGTCGCCCTCGTACCAGGGGCCCTCGCCGAAGAAGCCGGGGACGGCGAACCGGCCGTTGAGGTAGTGGACGTACTCGTGCCGGAACAGCTCCTCGAGGGTGAGGGAGGAGTCCTGTGGCACGCGGCGCTGGTACGTGTAGAAGGTGGCGCCCCGCTCGATGTAGATGCCTCCGTTGTTCGTGTCCATCCCGGTCAGGACGGGGTGGTAGTTCTCGTAGTCGGCGCGGGAGCCGTACAGCACGATGTTCAGGCTGGTGTTGGGGTCGCCGGCGAGCGGCTGCTCGGTGCCGAGGACACGGTGGTACTGCGCCTTGACCTGCTTGCTCGCGTAGTACAGCTGGTCGACGGTGGCCCGGTCGAGACCGGTGCGGACCTTGATCGCCCCGTTGTCGTAGGTGTACGTGTAGGGGAAGATCTGCTTCTCGATGTCGTCCTTGCACACCCCGTACGGCTTGCAGGCCTCGTAGAAGTTGAGCCAGGAGACGAGGCTCGCCCAGGGCGCGCTGCCGGCGCCCCAGTCGTTCCTGACCGGGCCGACCAGTCCGCCGAGGTCGGCGACGACGGAGTCCTTCAGCCCCTCGATCTGGCCGAAGCGGCCGTACTCGCCGAGGGCGTCGCGGGTCACCCAGGCATTGGCTCCGCCCTTGAGGTGGGTGTACCCGGCGAAGGCCTTGAAGGCGGCCCGGTAGGCGGGGTCGGCGGCCGCCGCCGCGTGGAAGGCGGTGTCCTGGTTGCCCGGGTAGACGCCCAGGTAGTTGACGGACAGGGCGGCCAGTGCGGCGCCCGCCCAGCCGGCGTCCCCGTGGGTGGCCGGGCGGTCGGGCCCCATGGTGGCGAGCACGTTCTTGATCAGCGCGAGCTGGTGGTGGCGCAGGCCCGGGGCGCTGGCGGCGTAGAGGGCCTCGCGAAGGGTGCGGGCGTTGCTCGGGGTGACGTCGAAGGTGCGGGCGGCGCCCCCGAGGTCGGCGATGCCCCGGCGCATGGCGTCGACGGTCGGGGCGTCGGTGACGTCGATCTCGTCGCGCGAGAAGTCGTGGTAGGCGACGGCGTGCAGGTAGGTGAACATCTCCTCCAGGTGGGAGGAGTTCCGGCCGTCGTGGGCGGCGGCCAGGCTCGATATGCGGCGGGAGACGGCCTGGACGTGGGCGTCGGACATGACGGGCGCGAGCCGGGCGTCCCAGGTCCAGACGAGGCCGCGCAGACAGCCGTCGGCGGTGACGGCCGGGTCGGCGAGGAAGTCGGCGAACGCCTCGGGGGCGAGGCCCGTGATCCCGTCGAGCGTGCAGGGGACGCCGGCCGCGGTGGTGGTGACGGCCGCGGTCCGGGCCCGCACGGTGGTGGCGGCGTCCGCCCGGCCGGGAACGCGGCCGGTGGCGAGACCGCCGGGGGCGGGGGCGGGCCCGAACCTCTGACGCGGGACGGCGGCGAGGTGCTCGACCTCGTCGAAGGGGTTGGCACCCTGCCCGGCCTGGGGCGCGGCCGCGCCGAGCGCCCGGGCCGGGGTGGCGGGAGTGGTCGGGGAGTCCGTACCGGCCGCGGAGACGGCGGTCTGACCGGCAGAGGCCAGGAGGGTGACCGCTATCGCGGAGGCGAGCAGGGACGAGCGCACGCGTCTGTGGATGGACAACAGAACTCCTGCTGTAGGGGGTGGCTGTGGGGGTGGAGCGAGAACTGTTGTGGTTCGCACGGCATGTGACGGACACTCACCGTGCCGTGTGCGCTGTAACATAGTAATGTGAAATTGCACTGACAACCCCTCGGGCGCCATCGGCTTCCCGGCCCGCACCGGACGCGAAGTAGGTCAAATCACCCCGACGTGTGCGTATAGGCTTGTCGGCGCGTGTTGCCGACCCGCCCCGCCCCCGTGCCGTCAGGAGACCCCTCGTTGACCACCGCGATCGCCGCCACCGAAGCAGCCCCCGAGGCCCCCGGGGCCGAGACCACGGACTTCGTCGTCCAGGACGTGCCCGACGTCGTGGTCAGGGACGCCCGTGAGTTCGGGGTCTACGCCCGCACCGGCGGATGGGCGTTCGCGCTGAAGGTGGCGCGCAGTGTGCGGCCCGGCGGGCAGGCGGCGGACGAGTCCGGCGTCTCCGGCGCCAAGGTGTCGGCGAAGGCCTTCGCCGAGCTCGCGGAGTGCTCCCCCGAGCGCGTCATGCGGTATTACAAGGCCTGGGACATGGCCGCCGACGACGGCCTCGTCCCGCAGTTCGAGGCGCTGGTCCCGGGCGAGGACATCGAGCTGCCCGAGGCCGACGTCTGGCTGTCGTACTACTCCTCACGCTCCAGCGCCTCCTCCGTGCGCGGACACGCGATCACCGCCGCGGCCGAGGCCGAGGGCATCCGGCCGACGAAGGCGCTGGAGGTCGCGGAGAACCCCACCGCCCTGCGGGCCGCGATCCTCGCCGACCCGGGCACGGCCGAGGCGGCGCGTGGCGCGCTGCTCGACCGGATGAAGGAGGACCCGGCGTTGCAGACCGAGATGGCCCGCGCCATCGCCAGGACCGACGAGCTGAAGAAGGCCGTGGCCGGCGAGGCCAAGGCGGTCGACCGGATCGCGTACGTCCGGCAGATCGCGGAGAAGGGCCAGATCAGGACGCCCGCCGGGCAGACGGTCGAGGCGCCGGCCGCGCTGCGCGCCGAGGCCGAGCGGCACCTCTCCCTGATCGACGAGCTCGACGACGCCGAGGGGGCGGGCGAGTGGGCCGGCGAGGCGTACGACGCGGTGAAGGGGATGGTCGCCGAGGCCGTCGAGGCCGATCCCGCGCTGCGTGTCCAGGAACGCCGGACGAAGTTCTACAACAGCCTGCAGAAGGCGACGAAGGTCTTCGAGGAGCTGACGCTCGACGAGGTCCTGGAGGAGGACGTCGTCGAGGACGACATGCTCCAGCGCCTCGAAGCCCTTCAGGCGGCGATCAGCAGCTGCATCGACACGCTGCGCAGGGCGACCGCCGCCTCCTGACGCGCTGCCCGGCTCAGTCCTCGTGACCGAGCTGCAGGTCGCGTTCGGTGCGTCCGCCGCCCGCGACCTGCAGCACGGTCGCGACCGGCGGGTAGCCCGCCGCGATCACCGTGTACTCGCCCGACGACAGGTCCACGAACCGGAAGGTGCCGTCCGGCCCCGTCGTCAGGGTGTCGACGACGTTCCCGGCCGCGTCGAGCAGCGTGACGCGCGCGTCCTCGACGGGCCGTCCGCCACCCGCGCGCACCGTCCCGCGCAGCACCGCGCCGCCCGCCAGCTCGATGTCCTGGCGGGTCTCGCGGGAGGCCTGCACGCTGACCGGCAGCGCGGCCGGCCGGAAGGCGGGGGCGCTGGCGGCCAGCGTGTACTCCCCCGCCACCAGCTCGGTCATGACGTAACCGCCCTCGCGTCCGCTGCGGGTCGAGGCGACGACCTCGCCGCGTACGTCGGTGAGGGTGACCGCCGCGTCCCGTACGGGGGTGCCGTCGGCGGTCACGACGGAGCCGGCGAGGCGGCCCGCGCCGCCGAGGACGACGTCGAGTTCCACCGGCCGTTCGCCGACGGTGACGGAGACGGCCTGCGGCTGGTGGCCGCCGGCCGCCGCGATCAGGACGTACGAGCCGGGCCCGGGAACGCTCAGGGCGTACCGCCCGTCCTCGCCGCTGCCGCCGCGGCCGATCTGCTGCCCCTGGACGTCGATGAGGGTCAGGGCCGCGCGCGGGACGCGGCTGCCGTCGTGGTGCTGGACCGTGCCGCAGACCGGGAGCCCCGCGGTGCGGCCGCCGGAGGCGGCGGGGGCGGCGGCCGCGCGGGCGCGCGGGACGCCGGTGGGGGCCTCGGTGGTGGGGGTGTGGTGGGACACCAGCGGTTGCTCCTTGAGGAAGAAGGCGAGGACGAGGCCGAGCACCAGGACCGGCACGAGGTAGAGGAAGATGCGCGGCATCGCGTCCGCGTACGCCTGGATGTAGGCGTCGCGCAGGGCGGGCGGCAGGGCGTGCACCGCCTGAGGTGTGATCGATTCGGCGGCGGGCAGCGGCGTTCCGGCCGTATGGGGCAGGGAGTCGGCGAGGGCGTCGTCGAGCCGCGAGGCGAAGAGGGTGCCGAAGACGGCGGCTCCGACGCTGCCGCCGATCTGGCGGAAGTAGTTGTGGGCGCTGGTGGCGGTGCCGAGGTCGCCGGGGCGTACGGAGTTCTGGACGGCGAGGATCAGGACCGGCATGACCAGGCCGATGCCGACACCGAGGACGGCCTGCCAGACGCTGTGGTGGAGGCGCGGGGTGTCCGTCTCCATCCGGGAGAGCAGCCACATGCCGACGACGGAGACGGCTCCGCCGAGCACCGGATAGATCTTGTAGTGGCCGGTGCGGGTGATCAGCTGCCCCGAGACGATCGAGGCGAGGACGATCCCGCCCATCAGCGGCAGCATGAGGAGGCCGGACTCGGTGGCGCTTGCGCCCTCCACCATCTGCAGGAAGGTCGGGAGATAGCTGGCGGCGCCGAAGAGCGCGATGCCGACGACCGCGCCGACGAGGCTGGTGACGGTGAAGACCGAGTCGCGGAACAGCCGCAGCGGGATGAGGGGTTCGGGCGCGAAGTGCTCGACCACGAGGAAGAGCAGGGTGGTTGCGGCCGCTCCGGCGGCGAGACCGACGATGACCCGGGAGTCCCAGGCGTACTCGGTCCCGCCCCAACTGGTCAGCAGGACCAGGCAGGTGGAGGCGGCGGCGAGCAGGACCGAACCGAGGACGTCGAGCCTGGCCCGGGTCTTCGGCCTGGGGAGCTTGAGCACCACGGCGACGACGGCGAGGGTGACGAGGCCGAAGGGCACGTTGAAGTAGAAGCACCAGCGCCAGGAGACGTGGTCGGTGAAGAAGCCGCCGAGCAGAGGGCCCGCGACGGAGGCGAGTCCGAAGGCGGCGCCGATGAGTCCCATGTACCGGCCGCGTTCCCGGGCCGGGACGATGTCCGCGATGATCGCCTGGACGCCGATCATCAGGCCGCCCGCGCCGACTCCCTGGACCGCGCGGAAGGCGATGAGCTCGTCCATGGAGCGTGACCAGCCGGCCAGGGCCGAGCCGATGACGAAGACCACGATGGCGAAGAGGAAGACGCCCTTGCGGCCGAAGAGGTCGCCGAGCTTTCCGTAGACCGGCAGGCCGATGGTGGCGGTCAGGAGGTAGGCCGTGATCGCCCACGACATCCGGTCCAGGCCCTGGAGTTCGCCGACGATCTTCGGCAGGGCGGTGGCGACGATCATCTGCTCCAGCGCGGCGAGCAGCAGCGCGAGCATGAGGCCGAAGAAGACGAGCCGGACGCGGCGGGGATCGAGGGCGCCGTCCTCGGCCGGGGGCACCGGTGCCTGGCCGGAGGGCGGATCGTCCGCGACGCGCGGTGCCTCGTCCTTCACCAGCGTGATCGCACCCACGTGCTGCTCCCCTCGTCACGACATCAGCGCCGCGCCATTCTTCGCATTGGGCGCGAAGCGGGAGCAAGTCGGGCGGTACGGGAGGTCAGCCGCGCCCGGTGCGGCGAACGGGCCTGCGAGGCGGCGCACTTGGGGCGCTCATCAGCGCGTTTACGGAGAGCCCCGCGACCCCCGGGCGCGCGGGGCGCCGGTGCGGGGGTCGCGGGAAACCACTCGAATCGGTGAGCGCGGGAGCGTTACTTCTCCACCTCGGTGGCGAGGTTGGCGAGGACGGCGTCATAGATGCGGCCAAGTCCCTTGGGCGCGAAGGTCTTCTCGAAGAAGCCGCCGATGCCTCCGGCACCGTTCCAGACGGTGGTGACGACGACCCGGGACTTCCCCTCACCGGCGGGGGTGACGGTCCAGGTGGTGACCATGGAGGAGTTGCGGTCCTTCTCGACGAGCTGCCCTCCCCCATGGGCGGGACCCCCACCGGGCTCGGTGACCTCCAGGAGGCAGTCGCGGATCCGCTTGCTGGTGGCCTGGAGCTTCCAGTGGACGAGGGTTCCCTCGCCGTCGCCGCCCTCACGCACCTCGTACTCGCTGAAGTGCTCGGTCAGCACCTTCGCGCGCGTGCCGCTGTAGTCGGCCAGGGCGTCGAACACCGTCTCCGGGTCCGCCGCGATGATCCGCTCCGTGGTGGCCTCTACCTGCGCCATGGCACTTCCTCCAGCACTTGGTTCTTCAGGGGTGTGGCACCAGCCAACCACCTGGGCGCGGGCCTCCCAAATCCGGGCTCCCGAACCGGCTTGCAACGATCAAGGGAACATGTGTTCTATTCTGGGTCTACGGCTGAGGACACTGCTACCGAGGAGGCGTCCATGCGCTGGGACAACCTGGGCGACGAGCCCGCCGCCGCCGGGACCGCCCTGTTCGGTACGGACGCGGTCACCACCCGCACGTTCGACACACCCGAGTTCCGCGGGATCACCTTCCACGAGGTGCGGGCCCGCTCGATCGTGAACCGGGTGCCGGGCGCCTCCCGCATGCCCTTCGAGTGGACGATCAACCCGTATCGCGGCTGCACGCACGCGTGCGTCTACTGCTTCGCCCGCAAGACCCACAGCTATCTCGACCTCGACACCGGCGTCGGCTTCGACTCCCAGATCGTGGTGAAGATCAACGCGCCGGAACTGGTGCGCCGCCAGCTCGCCTCCCGCCGCTGGCAGGGCGCGCACATCGCGATGGGCACCAATGTCGACTGTTACCAGAGGGCCGAGGGGCGCTACGGGCTGATGCCGGGGATCATCGAGGCCCTGCGGGACCACGCCAACCCGTTCTCCATCCTCACCAAGGGCACCCTGATCCTGCGCGACCTCGATCTGCTCGTGCAGGCGGCGAAGGTGACCGAGGTCGGCATCTCGGTCTCCGTCGGGTTCACCGACCAGGAGTTGTGGCGCACGGTCGAGCCCGGGACGCCCTCCCCCCAGCGGCGCCTGGACGTCGTCCGCAGGCTCGGTGAGCACGGGATCGGCTGCGGGGTGCTGATGGCCCCGGTGATCCCCTTCCTCGGCGACCGTCCCGAGCAGCTGAGGGAGACCGTGCGCGCCGTCGCGGAGGCGGGGGCGACCTCCGTGACCCCGCTCGTCCTGCACCTGCGGCCGGGTGCGCGCGAGTGGTTCTTCACCTGGCTGCGGCAGCACCATCCGCACCTGGTGGGACGGTACGAGCGGATGTACGCGGCCGGGGCCTACGCCCCGACCTGGTACCAGCGCCGGATCACCCGTCAGGTGCACGAACTGGCCGCCGAGTTCGGGATCGGACCGGCCCACCGGGGCGCGCCGCGCCGGACATCCGTACCGGAGGAGCCCGCACTCGCGGGGGCGCCCGAGCAGCTCACCCTCCTCTGAGGGGCGCACGGCCGAGGGCGCACGACGGACCCCGAAGACCTGAACGGATCCGGCGGATCGCCTGATCGGGTCAACTCTGGGCGGAACAGGTCCTTCCGTATGCGCTCCGGGGCACGGACGCCCTATGACCACACGCGCAGGAATGCTGATCGCCGCTGGGGCGCTGGTCGCCGGGACGGCCACCGTCCTGCCCGCGTCCGCGGCCCCACGGCCCGAGCCGACCCCCCGCCCGATCGCACCGCTCGTCTGGAGCGGCTGCGCCACCTCGGCGTATCCGAAGCTCCAGTGCGCCACGCTCGACGTGCCGCTGAACCACGACGACCCGGCCGGCCGGAGCATCACGCTCGCGCTGACGCGGATCCCGCACTCCGCGGAGGAGTTCCAGGGCCCGCTGCTCGTCAACCCCGGCGGACCGGGCGGCAGCGGCAGGACCCTGGCCGGGTTCGTGGCCGCCTCGCTGCCCTCGTCGGTGGCGGCGCAGTACGACGTCATCGGCTTCGATCCGCGCGGGGTCGGCAGGAGCGAGCCCGCGCTCGACTGCAAGCCCGGCCACTTCGACCCGGTGCGCCCCGACTCGCTGCCGACCGGCGCGGAGGCCGAACAGAAAGGCGTCGAGCGGGCGCGGGCCTTCGCGACGGCGTGCGGAGAGAAGTACGCCGACGTCCTGCCGTACATCGACACCGTCAGCACGGCCAGGGACCTGGACGCGATCCGCGAGGCGCTCGGCGCGCCGCAGCTCAACTATCTGGGGTACTCCTACGGCACCTACCTCGGCGCCGTGTACGCGCGGCTCTACCCGGAGCGCGTGCGACGGTTCGCGCTGGACTCCGTCGTCAACCCGCAGGGGGTCTGGTACGAGGACAACCTCGCGCAGGACCTCGCCTTCGACACCCGCCACAAGGACTTCATGGCCTGGGTGGCCCGCCAGAACGCCACGTACAAGCTCGGTACGGACCCGGCGGCGGTCGAAGCCGCCTGGTACCGGATGCGGGACGCACTGCGTGAGACCCCGGCGGGCGGCAAGGTCGGCCCCGGCGAGCTGGAGGACACCTACCTGCCGGGCGGGTACTACGACGGCTACTGGCCGTCGCTCGCCGGGGCGTTCTCGGCGTACGTCAACGACAGGAACGCGGTCCCGCTGACCCGGGCGTACGAGAGCTACGCGGCAGCGGACAAGGCGGCGGACAACGGCTACTCGGTCTACACGAGCGTCCAGTGCCGGGACGCGAAGTGGCCGCGCGACTGGAACACCTGGCGCACGGACAACTGGGACGTCCACGCCAAGGCACCCTTCGCCACCTGGAACAACGCCTGGTACAACGCCCCGTGCGCGTTCTGGCCGGTGGACTCGCTGACACCGCCGGACGTCACGAACGACGAGGTGGCGCCGGTCCTGATCCTCCAGGCGACGGACGACGCGGCCACCCCGTACGAGGGCGCCGTCGCGCTGCGGCAGATGGTTCAGGGCTCCAGCCTGGTCGTCGAGGAGGGCGGCGGCAACCACGGGGTGTCGCTGGCCGGCAACGACTGTCTGGACAAGCACCTGGCGACCTATCTGGCCACGGGAACCGTGCCGCGCGGCGACGGGCAGTCGGAGGTGGACGCGGTCTGCGAGGCGCTCCCGGAGCCGGAGCCGCTCAAGGCCACCCCCGCGGCCCGCAACGGCTCCGCCACGGGCGGCACGGCGGTGGGCACGGCAGGCGGGACGGCGGCCGACGGGACGGGAGACGCGGTCCTGCACGGGCTCCTCGGCCACGAGCGCTGAGGAACCCCGCCGCACGGGGGGGGCCGGGCCGGACTGTCGGTGGCGTGCGCGAGGATGTCGGGCATGAGTACGCACCTGACCCATGTGTCCGCCCCCGACGGTATCGCGGCCAGCCCCCAGTTCAGCCATGTCGTGTGGGGCACGGGCCGGTTCGTCGCGATATCCGGCCAGTGCTCCCTCGACGCCTCGGGCGCGGTGGTCGGGGCGGACGACCCGGCCGCACAGGCCCGGCAGGTCTTCGCGAACCTGCGCCGCTGCCTCACCGCCGCGGGCGCGGGGTTCGAGGACGTGGTGAAGCTGACGTACTTCGTCACCGACGTCGCCCATCTCCCCGCCGTCCGGACGGCGCGGGACGAGTCCTTCGGTACGGCGCCGCTCCCGGCCAGCTCCGCGGTCCAGGTGTCGGCGCTGGTCCGCCCGGAGCTGCTGATCGAGATCGAGGCCTTCGCCCTGGTCCCGGAGGGCGACGCCGGCTAGCGGGCGAGCCGGGCGAGCGCCTCGGCAGCCGCCCGGCCGAGACGGGGGTGCGGGAGGGCAGCCTCCAGCGCCGCCAGGGCGCGTGGGTCGCCGAGGGCGCCGAGCCCCTCGGCACAGGCGACTCCAACCCGCCAGTGCGGGTCGTCGGCCCCCAGGCGGCGTTCGAGGACGGTGACCAGGGCCGGTACGGACTCGGGGGCGCGCAGGTCGGCGAGCAGCCGGACCGGCAACAGGGCGTAGGCGACGCGGAGTTCGTTGGTGGCGAGGGCGGCGGCCGCGCGCGCGGTGCGCGGGTCGCCGAGCCGGGCCAGGGCGTACGCGGCACAGACGCAGCGCTCGGGGTCGCGGTGGTTGAGGAGCAGGACCAGGGCTTCGAAGGCGCGCGGGTCGCGGGCGAGGCCGAGCCGGAAGGCGGCGATCTCGCGGGCCCAGAGGGGTTGGCCGGGTGCGGTCAGGACGCGGGCGAACTCTTCGGGATCGTCGGCCGCGACGAGTTCTTCGAAAGCCTTTCGGTCACCTTCCGCACCGTCGTGGATCTCGTCCCGCAATCGATCGATCATCGAGCAGAATTCGGGGTCCTCGGCGATTTCCATGGCCGTCAGGGTATCCGCGATCCAGATCACATTTTCTGAACTCCCCGGGACTGGCGCGCTCGTTACCCGCCGGTTAATCTCAGGTGAGCGGGTAACCCCCGCACCCTCACAACGGCCTGGTGACGCAGCCGTCGTGAGATCGAGTTTGTCGGTTCGGCAGTTTTCGATGTGACTCCGGGACAGAGTCCATCGCCTTTTCCACGCGATCTCTTCGCGCCTCCGTCGTGAACTCCTCGCGGTTTCCGTTCGCGACCCGTTCGCGCCCGCACGCGCTCCGCACGCGCCGCCTTCAGTCGTCACTCTTCCCTCCTGGAGTCCCCTGATGGACACCCCTCTCTCCACCATCGCCGTCGTCGGTCTCGGCACCATGGGCAAGGGCATCGCCGATGTCCTCGCCCGGGCCGGCCGCGAGGTCATCGGCATCGACATCAGCGAAGCCGCCGCCATCCAGGCCGTCGCCGCCCTGGAGGCGTCCACCGCCCGTGCGGTGGCCCGTGAGCGGATCACCGAGGAGGAGCGGCAGGACGTCCTCGCCCGCTTCCGCACCTACTCCGACCTCCAGGCGGCGGCCGACGCCGACCTCGTGATCGAGGTCGTGCCCGAGTCGTACGAGGCCAAGCAGGAGGTCTTCCGGGCCCTGGACGCCGTCGTCCGGCCCGACGCCATCATCGCCACCGGCACCAACGCGCTCTCCGTGACCCGGCTCGCCGCCGACTCCGCCCACCCGGAGCGCGTGCTCGGCCTGCACTTCTTCACCCCGGTCCAGGCCATGAAGCTGGTGGAGATCGTCTCCTCCGTCCTCACCGCGCCGCAGGCCGTCGAGGCCGTCACCGCCCTCGCGCACGACCTGGGCAAGGAGCCCGTCGCGGTCGGCGACCGCCCCGGCTTCGTCGCGGACGGCCTGCTCTTCGGCTACCTCAACCAGGCCGCGGCGATGTACGAGGCGAAGTACGCCTCCCGCGAGGACATCGACGCCGCCATGAAGCTCGGCTGCGGTCTGCCGATGGGTCCGCTGGAGCTGCTCGACCTGATCGGCATCGACACCGCCCGTACCGTCCTGGAGGCGATGTACAGCGAGTCGCGCGACCGGCTCCACGCCCCCGCCCCGATCCTCAAGCAGCTCAGCGAGGCGGGCCTCACGGGCCGCAAGTCGGGCCGCGGCTTCTACACGTACGACGCGGCCGGCTCGGCCACCGTGGTCCGTGACGCGCTGACCCCGCTGGAGAGCGCCGCCACCGGCGACAGCCGCGAGGTCCGCTCGGTCGGCGTCGCCGGCTCGGGCACGATGGCCTCCGGTATCGCCGAGGTCTTCGCCAAGGCCGGGTACGAGGTCGTCCTCTCCGCCCGTTCCCAGGAGAAGGCGGACACCGCCAAGGCGCGGATCGCGAAGTCCCTCGCCCGCTCCGTCGAGAAGGGCCGGATGACCGGCGAGGCCCGCGAAGAGACGCTGGCCCGGATCACCCCGGCCGGTTCGCTCGACGCCTTCGCCGAGGTCGACCTGGCCGTGGAGGCGGTCGCCGAGGACCTGGCGATCAAGCAGGAGCTGTTCGCCCGGCTCGACAAGATCTGCAAGCAGGGCGCGGTGCTCGCCACCACGACCTCCTCACTGCCGGTCGTCGCCTGCGCCCGCGCCACCTCGCGCCCGCAGGACGTGATCGGGATGCACTTCTTCAACCCGGCGCCCGCGATGAAGCTGGTGGAGATCGTCCGTACGGTCCTGACCGCGGACGACGTCCACGCCACGGTCCGCGAGGTCACCACGAAGATCCGGAAGCACCCGGTGGACTGCGGCGACCGGGCCGGTTTCATCGTGAACGCGTTGCTCTTCCCGTACCTGAACAACGCGATCAAGATGGTCCAGGAGCACTACGCGACCCTGGACGACATCGACGCCGCGATGAAGCTGGGCGGCGGCTACCCGATGGGCCCGTTCGAGCTGCTCGACGTCGTCGGCCTGGACGTCTCGCTCGCCATCGAGCAGGTCCTGCACCGCGAGTTCCGCGACCCGGGCCTGGCTCCGGCGCCGCTCCTGGAGCACCTGGTGGCGGCCGGCTGCCTCGGCCGCAAGACGGGGCGCGGCTTCCGCGAATATGCCCGACGCTGAGCCCTACGCGGGCTGGGGAGGGTTGCTGAGCCCCGGGAGTGCCCACGGCACCCCCGGCACGGGCCCGGGCGACCCTCCCCCACCTGGGCACACTCCCGCACTGATGCAGTACGTTCAGGACATGTCCAAGGCCGCAAAGTCACCCCGTGCCACGTCCACCTCCGACAGCCAGGAGAGTGCGGCCGGCACCCGTGCGGCCGCACAGCGGCTGAAGATGCGCCGCGAGCTGGCGGCCGCTGCCATGGAGCTCTTCGCGACCAAGGGGTACGAGGCCACGACGGTCGACGAGATCGCCGCGGCGGCGGGGGTCGCCCGCCGGACCTTCTTCCGCCACTTCCGCTCCAAGGAAGAGGCGATCTTCCCCGACCACGACGACACCCTGGTGCGGGCGGAGGCGGTGCTCAACGCCGCCCCGCCGCACGAGCACCCGCTGGACACGGTCTGCCGGGGCATCAAGGAAGTCATGAAGATGTACGCGGGGTCCCCGGCGGTCTCCGTGGAGCGGTACCGGCTCACCCGCGAGGTACCCACCCTGCGTGAGCGTGAGATCGCCTCGGTGGCCCGCTACGAGCGGCTGTTCACCCGCTATCTGCTGGGCCACTTCGACGAGCGCGACCACCACGACGGCAACGACGACCCGCTGCTCGCCGAGGTGGCGGCATCGGCGGTCGTCACGGCCCACAACCACGTCCTGCGCCGCTGGCTGCGGGCCGGGGGCCAGGGGGACGTGGAGGCGCAGCTGGACCACGCCTTCGCGATCGTGCGGGAGACGTTCGGTACGGGCATAGGCGCACGGCCGGCCTCGGCCCCGCAGGCGCCTCAGCCGGGCACTCAGACGGCCGCACAGACGTCCGCGGCGACCGCGTCCACGGAGGGCGGGGTCCTGGTGGCGGTGGCGCGTACGGACGCTCCGCTCGACGAAGTCATGCGGACCATCCGGGACGCGCTCCAGCGCGACTGACCGCCGAGCTCACGACGAGGGCCGCCCCCACCGGGGGTGGCCCTCGTCCCGTTTTGCCCCCACCTTCGATCGATCATCGCTCATGTGTGACCAGCAGATTGCATATGAGTGAAATTGTTGGCACGCAGTGCCTTGTCAGGTGACACGCGGTGCCATACGTTGATGTTGTCCGGGCGGCCGGCGCGCCGAGGTCTCCTCGTGCGCCGGCTGTCCCCACAAGCCATCGTGATTGTGCGCCCGGACGCCTGCGTCACAGGCAACCCTCAGCGCCCACCCGGCGCAGCCACCGCACCACCCGCCGAACCGACGGCACACCTCCACAGCAGCACTCCAAAGACGTAACCCTCAGCGCGTCCCGCTCGGACGCCGCACCGCCGGAGGCACCCCGTGAAGGACATCCTGGACGCGATCCAGTCGACGGACGCCACGTCCGCGGACTTCGCCAACATCAAGCTCCCCGAGTCGTACCGCGCCGTGACCGTCCACAAGGACGAGGCCGAGATGTTCGCCGGCCTCGAGAGCCGCGACAAGGACCCGCGCAAGTCGCTCCACCTCGACGACGTGCCGCTCCCCGAGCTCGGCCCGGGCGAGGCCCTGGTCGCCGTGATGGCCAGCTCCGTGAACTACAACTCGGTCTGGACCTCGATCTTCGAGCCGGTCTCGACCTTCAGCTTCCTGGAGCGCTACGGGCGGCTCTCCGAGCTCACCAAGCGCCACGACCTGCCGTACCACATCATCGGCTCCGACCTCGCGGGCGTGGTGCTGCGCACCGGGCCGGGCGTCAACGCCTGGAACCCCGGCGACGAGGTCGTCGCCCACTGCCTCTCGGTCGAGCTGGAGTCCTCGGACGGCCACAACGACACCATGCTCGACCCCGAGCAGCGCATCTGGGGCTTCGAGACCAACTTCGGCGGCCTGGCGGAGATCGCCCTCGTCAAGTCGAACCAGCTCATGCCGAAGCCGGACCACCTGAGCTGGGAGGAGGCCGCCTCCCCCGGCCTGGTGAACTCCACCGCGTACCGCCAGCTGGTCTCCCGCAACGGCGCCGGCATGAAGCAGGGCGACAACGTCCTGATCTGGGGCGCGAGCGGCGGCCTCGGCTCGTACGCCACCCAGTTCGCGCTGGCCGGCGGCGCCAACCCGATCTGTGTCGTCTCCTCCCCCGAGAAGGCCGACATCTGCCGGGCGATGGGCGCGGAGGCGGTCATCGACCGCAACGCCGAGGGCTACAAGTTCTGGAAGGACGAGAACACCCAGGACCCGCGCGAGTGGAAGCGCTTCGGCTCCAAGATCCGCGAGCTGACCGGCGGCGAGGACATCGACATCGTCTTCGAGCACCCGGGCCGCGAGACCTTCGGCGCCTCGGTGTACGTCACCCGCAAGGGCGGCACCATCACCACCTGCGCCTCGACCTCGGGCTACATGCACCAGTACGACAACCGCTACCTGTGGATGTCCCTGAAGCGAATCATCGGCTCGCACTTCGCCAACTACCGCGAGGCGTGGGAGGCCAACCGCCTGATCGCCAAGGGCAAGATCCACCCGACGCTCTCCAAGGTCTACTCCCTTGAGGACACCGGCCAGGCCGCCTACGACGTCCACCGCAACCTGCACCAGGGCAAGGTCGGCGTTCTCGCCCTCGCCCCGCAGGAGGGCCTGGGCGTGCGCAACCCGGAGATGCGCGCGAAGCACATCGACGCCATCAACCGCTTCCGCAACATCTGAGCCCGGGACCGTACATGACAGAGCGTCAGAAGGACCGGCCGTGGCTCATGCGGACCTACGCCGGTCACTCGACCGCCGAGGCGTCCAACGAGCTGTACCGGCGCAACCTGGCCAAGGGGCAGACCGGTCTCTCGGTCGCCTTCGACCTGCCCACGCAGACCGGCTACGACCCCGACCACATCCTCGCCCGCGGCGAGGTCGGCCGGGTCGGGGTCCCGGTCTCGCACCTCGGTGACATGCGCCGGCTGTTCCAGGACATCCCCCTGGAGCAGATGAACACCTCGATGACCATCAACGCCACGGCGATGTGGCTGCTGGCGCTCTACCAGGTGGTCGCCGAGGAGCAGGGCGCGGACGTCACCCGGCTCCAGGGCACCACCCAGAACGACATCGTGAAGGAGTACCTGTCGCGCGGGACGCACGTCTTCCCGCCCGGCCCGTCGCTGCGCCTCACGACAGACATGATCACCTACACGGTGAACCACATCCCGAAGTGGAACCCGATCAACATCTGCAGCTACCACCTGCAGGAGGCGGGAGCCACTCCGGTCCAGGAGATCTCGTACGCGATGTCCACCGCGATCGCGGTGCTCGACGCGGTCCGGGACTCCGGCCAGGTCCCGGCGGACCGCTTCGGCGAAGTCGTCGCCCGTATCTCGTTCTTCGTGAACGCCGGCGTCCGCTTCATCGAGGAGATGTGCAAGATGCGCGCCTTCGGCCGCATCTGGGACAAGGTCACCCGCGAGCGGTACGGCATCGAGAACGACAAGCAGCGCCGGTTCCGTTACGGCGTCCAGGTCAACTCGCTCGGTCTGACCGAGGCGCAGCCGGAGAACAACGTCCAGCGGATCGTCCTGGAGATGCTGGCCGTCACGCTCTCCAAGGACGCACGCGCGCGTGCCGTCCAGCTGCCCGCCTGGAACGAGGCGCTGGGCCTGCCCCGCCCCTGGGACCAGCAGTGGTCGCTCCGTATCCAGCAGGTGCTCGCCCACGAGTCCGACCTGCTGGAGTACGAGGACATCTTCGCCGGGTCGCACGTGATCGAGGCCAAGGTCGACTCGCTCGTCGAGGAGTGCCTGGCCGAGATCGACCGGATCCAGGAGATGGGCGGCGCGATGGCCGCCGTCGAGTCCGGCTACCTCAAATCGCAGCTGGTCTCCTCCCACGCCGAGCGGCGCGCCCGGATCGAGTCCGGCGACGAGAAGATCGTCGGCGTGAACATCTTCCAGTCGACCGAGGAGAACCCGCTCACCTCGGACCTCGACACGGCGATCATGACCGTCGATCCGGCCAACGAGGCCAAGGTCGTCGCGAAGCTCCACGAGTGGCGCGACAACCGTGACGAGAACCGGGCCCAGGAGTCGCTGGCGGCCCTCAAGGCCACGGCGGCCGGGGACGGCAACCTCTTCGCCGCGACGGTGGAGTGCGCGCGTGCCGGTGTCACGACCGGCGAGTGGTCCTGGGCGCTGCGGGACGTCTTCGGCGAGTTCCGCGCCCCCACGGGCGTCTCCTCCGCACCCGTCGCCGTGACGGCCGAGGAGGGCACCCCGCTGGCTCTCGTACGGGAGAAGGTGGCGCGGACGGCCGCGGAGCTCGGCTCCGGGCGGCTGCGGCTGCTGGTCGGCAAGCCGGGCCTGGACGGGCACTCCAACGGGGCCGAACAGATCGCCGTACGCGCGCGTGACGCCGGTTTCGAGGTGGTCTACCAGGGGATCCGGCTGACGCCCGAGCAGATCGTCAACGCGGCCCTCGCGGAGGACGTGCACTGCGTGGGTCTGTCGATCCTCTCCGGCTCGCACGCCGAGCTGGTCCCGGACGTCCTGGACCGCCTCCGTGAGGCGGGCGCCGTGGACATCCCGGTCATCGTCGGCGGGATCATCCCGAACGCCGACGCCGCAGAACTGAAGCGCGCGGGTGTGGCCGCCGTCTTCACACCGAAGGACTTCGGTATCACGGAGATCATCGGCCGTATCGTCGACGAGATCCGGAAAGCGAACAAGCTCGACCCCCTGGAGGTCCCCGCATGACCAGCCCCGTGAACCGACTCCGCCCGCGTCGCTCGTGTCTGGCGGTCCCCGGCTCCAACCCGCGCTTCCTGGAGAAGGCCCAGGGGCTCGCCGCCGACCAGGTCTTCCTCGACCTGGAGGACGCCTGCGCGCCGCTCGCCAAGCCCGAGGCCCGCCACACCATCGTCAAGTTCCTGAACGAGGGCGACTGGACCGGCAAGACCCGGGTCGTGCGCGTCAACGACTGGACGACCCACTGGACGTACCGGGACGTCGTCACCGTCGTCGAGGGCGCCGGCCAGAACCTCGACTGCATCATGCTGCCGAAGGTCCAGGACGCCCAGCAGATCGTGGCGCTCGACCTGCTGCTGACGCAGATCGAGAAGACCATGGGCTTCGAGGTCGGCAAGATCGGTATCGAGGCGCAGATCGAGAACGCCCAGGGCCTCAACAACGTCAACGCGATCGCGACCGCCTCGCAGCGTGTCGAGACCATCATCTTCGGCCCGGCCGACTTCATGGCCTCCATCAACATGAAGTCCCTGGTCGTCGGCGAGCAGCCGCCCGGCTACGACGCCGACGCCTACCACTACATCCTGATGAAGATCCTGATGGCCGCCCGCGCCAACAACCTCCAGGCGATCGACGGCCCCTACCTGCAGATCCGCAACCCCGAGGGCTACCAGGCGGTCGCCCGCCGCGCCGCCGCGCTCGGCTTCGACGGCAAGTGGGTGCTCCACCCGGACCAGGTCGCCGCCGCGAACGAGATCTTCTCCCCGTCGCAGGAGGACTTCGACCACGCCGAGCTGATCCTGGACGCGTACGACTACTACACGTCCGAGGCCGGCGGCAAGAAGGGCTCGGCCATGCTCGGCGACGAGATGATCGACGAGGCCTCCCGCAAGATGGCGCTGGTCATCTCCGGCAAGGGTCGCGCCGCCGGCATGGAGCGCACCACCAAGTTCGAGATCCCGGAGGCCTGAGTCCGATGCAGTTCGGCCGCACCTACGAAGAGTTCGAAGTCGGCGCCGTCTACAAGCACTGGCCCGGAAAGACGGTCACCGAGTACGACGACCACCTCTTCTGCCTGCTGACGATGAACCACCATCCGCTGCACATGGATGTGAACTACGCCGAGAACACGACGGACTTCGGCAAGAACGTCGTCGTCGGCAACTACATCTACTCGCTGCTGCTCGGCATGTCCGTCCCGGACGTCTCGGGCAAGGCGATCGCCAACCTGGAGATCGAGTCGCTGCGCCACGTGGCCCCGACCTTCCACGGCGACACCATCTACGGCGAGACCACGGTCCTCGACAAGACCCCGTCGAAGTCGAAGAACGACCGCGGCATCGTCTACGTCGAGACCAAGGGCTACAAGCAGGACGGCACCCTCGTGTGTGTCTTCCGGCGCAAGGTGATGGTCCCCACCGAGACGTACATCAAGGAGCGCGGCGGCGAGCAGCCCGGCCGCCCCGAGCTGATCGAGCCCGCCAAGAAGACGGAGAAGTAGCCATGGCCCGACTCGCCCAGACCGCCGGGCTGACGGATGTCCAGCAGGAGATCCTCAAGACCGTCCGGGAGTTCGTCGACAAGGAGATCATCCCGGTCGCGACCGAGCTCGAACACCGCGACGAGTACCCGCAGCAGATCGTCGACGGGCTCAAGGAGCTCGGCCTCTTCGGTCTGATGATCCCCGAGGAGTACGGGGGTCTGGGTGAGTCGCTGCTCACGTACGCGCTGTGCGTGGAGGAGATCGCCCGCGGCTGGATGTCGGTCTCCGGCATCATCAACACGCACTTCATCGTGGCGTACATGCTCAAGCAGCACGGCACCCAGGAGCAGAAGGACTACTTCCTTCCGCGGATGGCGGCCGGCGAGACGCGTGGCGCGTTCTCGATGTCGGAGCCGGCCCTCGGCTCGGATGTGTCGGCGATCACGTCGAAGGCGGTCAAGGACGGCGACGAGTACGTCCTGAACGGCCAGAAGATGTGGCTGACGAACGGCGGAACGTCAACGCTGGTCGCCGTTCTCGTCCGAAGTGACGAAGGACACCCCGAGGGCACTGCGCCCCACAAGTCGATGACGACCTTCCTCGTCGAGAAGGAGCCCGGCTTCGGAGAGGTCCGCCCCGGCCTCACCATCCCCGGGAAGATCGACAAGATGGGTTACAAGGGCGTCGACACGACCGAACTCATCATGGACGGACTGCGCATTCCGGCCAATCGGGTACTCGGCGGGGTCACCGGCCGAGGGTTTTACCAAATGATGGACGGCGTGGAGGTCGGCCGCGTGAATGTCGCGGCCCGTGGCTGTGGTGTCGCTCAGCGTGCTTTCGAACTGGGTGTCTCCTATGCCCAGCAACGTCACACTTTCGGCAAGCCGATCGCCCAGCACCAGGCGATTCAGTTCAAGCTCGCCGAGATGGCTACCAAGGTCGAGGCCGCTCATGCCATGATGGTGAACGCAGCACGCAAAAAGGACTCCGGGGAACGAAACGACCTCGAAGCAGGGATGGCGAAGTACCTCGCCTCCGAATACTGCAAGGAAGTCGTCGAGGACGCCTTCCGTATCCACGGTGGATACGGGTTCTCGAAGGAGTACGAGATCGAGCGCCTCTACCGTGAGGCCCCGATGCTGCTCATCGGTGAAGGTACCGCCGAGATCCAGAAAATGATCATTGGCCGCCGGTTGCTCGAGGAGTACCGGTTCCAGGGTTGATTGTCGCTTTTGAGTCGGTTCGGCCGCGAAGAAGATCACACCCTGTCAGCGTTCTCTGAGCGTTTCCGGCCGACCGACTCGGCTTCTGGCTTACCCAGTTGCGGCTCCCACCCGATAGCATCGATGGAAAGCCGCCGTCCCCCGTTGCCAGTGCGGCATCATCCGCTACGAAGGTCATCCATGCCCCACAGCCAAACCTCTGCACCTCGCGACAGCCTCGCCGGCGTACGCATCGCACGCGGAGCATCGCCGTGGCTTCTGCCGACCGTCGCCACCGCGGCGCTGAGCCTCGTGCGTGCGCGCAGGTCTCGGCGCGCCGCGGCCATCGCCGTGCCCACCACCGCTCTGGCGGCGGGCATGCTGTGGTTCTTCCGCGACCCCGAGCGCGAGATCGCGCAGGGCCGGGTCATCTCCCCCGCCGACGGTGTGGTGCAGAGCATCATGCCGTGGAAGGACGGACGCACCCGGGTCGCCATCTTCATGAGCCCGCTGAACGTCCACGTCAACCGCGCGCCGCTGGCCGGCACGGTGACGTCCGTGGAGCACATCCCCGGCGGGTTCGTCCCGGCGTTCAACAAGGAGAGCGAGAACAACGAGCGCGTTGTCTGGCACTTCGACACCGAGCTCGGTGACATCGAGATGGTGCAGATCGCCGGGGCAGTGGCCCGGCGCATCGTGCCGTACATCCCCCAGGGGACGAAGGTCGAGCAGGGCGAGCGCATCGGTCTGATCCGCTTCGGGTCACGCGTTGACATCTACCTTCCGGAGGGTGTGGACGTCGCCGTCGAGGTCGGTCAGACCACGACCGCGGGGGTGACTCGCATTGACCGTGATTGATCCCGACACCCGGGCCGCCGACTGGGTCGCCGACGGCGACGCGGAGGAGGTCGAGGACGAGGAGATGCCGCTGTCGTTGAGGCTGTCCATAGCGGACGCCCTCACGCTCGGTAACGCGACGTGTGGATTCATGGCGGTGTACTTCACCACCACCGGGATCCTCATCCCGCACCTCACGGGCAGCACCGAGACCGGCATGGCGCGCAACAGCGCCGCCACCGCCGTGATCCTCATGCTCGCCGCGGCGATCTTCGACCTGTTCGACGGCATCGTGGCGCGCAAGCTGCGCTCGTCCCCGATGGGTGCCGAGCTCGACAACCTCTCGGACCTGATCAGCTTCGGCCTGGCGCCGGCCTACTTCGTACTCGTGTACGGCATGGTCACGCCCGGCGCGCAGCAGAAGGTCTCGGCGGTGGCCGCGATCGTGGTGCTGCTCGCGGTGGTGCTGCGGCTGGCGAGATTCTCGTGCGTGACCATGAAGGACGGCATGTTCCAGGGCATGCCGAGCCCCTTCGGCGCGCTGACGGTCGTCTCGATCGTGCTTCTCGAGCTGCCGTTCATCCCGACGCTGCTCGCGATCATCGGTGTCGCCTGGCTGATGGTGAGCCGGGTCGAGTACCCCAAGCCGCGGGGCATCCTCGCGGTGGCGATGCTCAGCTGGATCGTGGGCGCGATGGGCATGCTGGCGGCCTGGGCGTTCGACGCGCCCGGCGGGCAGCTGCTGCTCCAGACCGGCTGCGCGCTCCAGGTGGTACTGGGCGCCGTGATCCCCCTCTTCGCGACGGCCCGGCGAGTGAACACCTTCCGCGACAACCGGCGTGAGAGCCGGGAGGCGCGGCAGGCGGAGGCGGCTCAGCTGCCGTAGGCGATACGTGTACGACGAAGGGCCCGGGTGCGTGAAGCACCCGGGCCCTTCGTCGTGTCCGCCTCAGGTCAGGCGCTTGTAGTAGAGCGTGGTGGGGCGCAGCGTCCCCGTGGGGTCGGCGGCGAAGTCCGGGATGGTTCCGGCCCGCGTCCAGCCCGCCTTGCGGTAGAGCCCCTCGGCGGGGCTGCCGGTCTCGGTGTCCAGGATCAGTAGCGTGAGGCCTTCGCGCGCCGCGTGGGCCTCCGCGGCGGCCAGGAGGCGGCCGCCCAGGCCCTGGCCCCGGGCGTCGCGGTGGACGATCAGCCGGGCGATCTCGCCTCGGTGGCGGCCGTTCGGCTTCTCGGTCCGTACGAGCGTCACCGCGCCGAGGACCTGCCCCGCGGGCCCGTGGGCCGCCCAGACGTCCCGCACGCCCTGCTGGGCCTCCTCGGCGACCGTGTGCCACCAGACGGCCGCCTCGGACGGGTACAGGGGCGCCAGGAAGCCGAGGGAGGCCCCGCCGTCGACGGCGTCGACCAGGAGGGCGGCGAGCCCTTCGGACGCGTGGGCGCGGATCGCGGGCGGGCCGAGCCGCTCGACGGGGGTCTCGGGGGCGTGGGTGCCTGGCCCGGCCGTGACGTGTTCGCTCATGGGCCCGAGCTTCACACTCCTGTGTTTCCGTGAGGTGACAGCTGCTTCGGGCACGTGGCGCCTGCTGCTTCCGGGAGGCGACGCGCGGGAGCCCCGCCGCGCGGTATGCGCGGCGGGGCTCCGGTACGCCTGGCTCAGCCCGCCTTCGGGGTGAAGGCCTTCGCCGCGTCGGAGACGAAGGGCTCGCGGACCGTCCGCATCCCGCCCGGGACCGACTTGTCCGGCTGCAGGATGACCGACTCCCGCGAGGACGGGGCCTTCGGGTCGCTGAAGTCGTGCGTGCCGAAACCGGCGTCGTACGCGTTCAGGGTCAGCAGCGCCTTGTCGATGCCCTCGCGGCTGAGGTCCTTGGTGTCGCACGCCTTCTTCAGCGCCTCGCCGAAGACACTCGCCGCCGTCCAGCCCGCGACGATGCCGTTGTCGAGGCTGTCGCTCGGGTACGCGGCCTTGTAGTCGGCGACGAGCTTCTTCGCCACCGGGGTGTCCGCGCCGATCGGCAGGCTCGGGGAGGCGAACCAGTACATCTTCTCCAGCGCCGGGCCGGCCTGGGTACCGAGCAGCTGCGGCGCGAAGGCCGAGTTGTTGCCGATGACCGGCACCAGGAGCTTCGTCGCCGCCGCGACGCCGACGAGGGAGGCGGCCTGGCGCGGGCCCGCGCTGATGACGATGCCCTTGACGCCCGCCTGCTTGAGCGCCGCCACCTGTGCCGACATGTCGTTGTCCGTGGGCTTGATCTTCTGCTCGACGACCGTCAGACCCGCCTTCTCGGCCGCGTACTTCGAGCCCGCCAGCGCGTTCTCGCCGTAGTCGCCCTCGAAGTAGACATGGCCGAGCTTGTCGCCAGACTTCAGGCCCTTCTCCTTCACCAGGAAGTCGACGGCGTTGATCGTCTCGACGTCGTACGTGGAGCCTAGGACGCGGATGTACGGGGAGCCGAGCAGCGAGGCCGACCAGGCCTGCGGCAGCACCAGGCCCTTGTCCTGGCCGTCGACGCGCTGCTTGACGGCCGCGACGAACGGGGAGCCGATGAACTGCATGTAGCCGGCGACCTTGGGCTCCAGCTCGGTGTAGGCGGAGAGCGCCTTCTGCGGGTCGTAGCCGTGGTCGCGGACCGTCAGCTCCAGCTGCCGGCCGCAGATTCCGCCGGCCGCGTTGACCTGCTTCACGTACAGCTGCTGCGCCTGCGTGACGCTCTTCCCGAGCGTGGCGTACACACCCGTCATGTCGGTGAGCGCACCGACCGCGATGGTCTTGTCGGTGATGCCCTTGCCGGACTTCACCCCGCCCGCGCCGGTGCCTTTGTCGTCGCCGCTCTTGGCCTTGGAGCTGCAGCCGGCGGCGGTCAGCGCGACGAGGGTGGCGAGTGCGACGGCCATGGTTCTGGTCGCCTGTCGTCGGTGGATCATCGTTCCTCCCCAGAGGAGTGCGAGGGTCGGTCGGTTCGCTTGGGTTTCCGGGTGGCCAGCCGGACCAGGCCTCCGGGCAGGAAGAGCACCACCGCGACGACGGCGGCGCCGTAGAGATAGCGGGCGGCCTCCCCCGGTGCGATCCCGCCCGTCCCGGGGGCGGAGACCAGGGGCAGCGCGTCGCTGTACCGGTTGAGGAGCTGCGGCAGGAGGGAGACGAAGACGCCTCCGACCACCGCGCCGGCGACCGAGCCGAGACCGCCGATGACGATCATGGCCAGGTATTCGAGGGAGAGCAGCATGCCGAAGTACTCCGGCACGGTCCGCTGGAAGACCAGCGCGAGCAGGACACCGGCAAGGCCGGCGTACATGGACGACAGGACGAAGACGGCGGCGCGGTAGCGGGCCACGGGGATGCCCATGACCCCGGCGGCGATCCGGTGGTCCCGGATGGCGTTCATGGCACGGCCGGGGCGGCCGCGGAGGACTCCGCGGGCGAAGAGGGCGCCCGCGAGGAGAAGGACGAGGCCGAGGTACCAGAGCTTCTCCGCGGATCCGAACGGCACCTGGGCGACGAGGAGTTCGGTGTCGTCGAAGGTGAGGCCGAAGAGGCTGAGCGGGGGTACGGCCCGGCCGTTGAAGCCGCCGGTGAGGTCGTGCGCGTTGAAGAGCACGTGCTGGCCGATGAAGATCAGCGCGAGGGTGGCGATTCCGAGGTACGCGCCCGTGAGCCGGCCCGCGATGGGGCTGAACACGCCGCCTGCCAGGCCCGCGAGGGCGACGGCGAGGACGGCGGCGAGCCAGCCCGGCAGGCCGAGCCCGGTGAGCCCGTCCGTCCCGTCACCGGCGAAGGCGCAGTAGCCGTAGGCGCCGACGGCGAGGAAGAAGGCGTGGCCCATGGAGAGCTGGCCGGTGGCGCCGGTCAGCAGATTGATGCCGATGGCGCCGATCGCGGCGGCCATGGCGAAGAGCCCGGCCTGGAGCCAGAAGCGGTCCAGGTAGAAGGGGAAGGCGGCGAGGACGAGGCCGGCGACGGCCCATCCGTAGACCCGGGGGCGGGCGAGCGTGGCGACGCCACGGCGGGGAAGCGCGTCAGACACGGGCCAGCTCCTTCGTGCCGAAGAGTCCGGCCGGACGGATCAGCAGCACCGCGACCATCACCAGATACGGGGCGAGGTCGCCGATTCCCCGGCCGAGGAAGGTCAGATCGCCCTGGTAGCCGGTGGCGAGGGATTCGGTGATGCCGACCAGGAGGCCGCCGACGAGGGCGCCGGTGGTGGAGTCGAGGCCGCCGAGGATGGCGGCGGGGAAGGCCTTCATCGCGGCGAACGAGGTGGTGCGCTCCAGGCCGGGGGTCGGGAAGACGGTGAGGAAGAGCGCCGCGACGGCGGCGAGCCCGCCGGCCACCGCCCAGGCGCCGAGCGACACGCGGCCGAGGCGGATGCCCATGAGGGCGGCGGTCTCCTGGTTCTCGGCGGCGGCGCGCATGGCGACGCCCCAGGAGGTGTAGCGGAAGGCCAGCAGGAACGCGGTGATGAGCAGCGCGGCGGCGAGGAAGGCCGCGATCCTGGTCTGCGCGAGGGTGACCGGGCCGAAGGTGACGACGGCGTCGCCCCAGGGGTCGCCGAGCGACAGGATGTCCGTGCCGATACGGCGGGTCAGCTCGGTGGCGAGCAGGATGTCGACGCCGATGGTCACGATGGCGAGGACGCTGTGGTCGGAGCCGCGGTAGCGGCGCATGACGAGGAACTCCACGGCCGCGCCGACCAGGGCCGCGCCGCCGATGCCGACGAGCAGCGCCGGCCAGAAGCCGATGTCGTCGTGGAGGACGGCCGTGAAGTAGCCGCCGGCGAGCAGCAGGGAGGCGTGGGCGAAGTTGACGACCTCGGTGGCGCGGAAGATCACCACGAAGCCGAGGGCGATGAGGGCGTAGATCGAGCCCAACGAGATTCCGTTGAGCAGGAGTTCGGCGAAGGTGGTCACTCGGCGGTCTCCTCTCCGAGATAGGCGCGGACGACCGCCGGGTCGTTCTGTACGTCGCCGGGGGCGCCGTCGGCGATCCGACGGCCGAAGTCGAGGACGGTGACGGCGTCGGCGAGCCGCATCACCACTCCCATGTCGTGTTCGACGAGGACGATGGAGATCCCGAGACTGTCGCGGACGCCGGCGATGACGGCCGCGGTACGACGGCGCTCGTCGGCGGTCATGCCGGCGACGGGCTCGTCGAGAAGGAGCAGCTGGGGCTCCATGCAGAGGGCGCGGGCCAGTTCGGCAAGCTTCTGCTGCCCGTACGGAAGCGATCCGGCGGGCTGGGCGAGCTGCTTCTCCAGGCCGACGAAGGCGGCGATCTCACGGACGCGGGCGCGGTGGCGGGCGTCCTCGCGGGCGGCGGAGGGCAGCCGGAGCCCGGCGGCGAGGAAGCCGGTCCGGGTCAGCCGGTGGCGGCCGAGCATCAGGCTGTCCTCGACGGTGGCGCGGGGCGGCAGCGCGAGGTTCTGGAAGATGCGGGCGACCCCGAGGTCGGCGATCTTGTGCGGGGGCAGGGCGGTGAGTTCGTGTGCGCCGAAGCGGACGCTGCCGGAGGTCGCCTTGTAGACACCGGAGAGCACGTTGAAGCAGGTCGACTTGCCGGCGCCGTTGGGGCCGATGACGGCGTGGACGGTGCCGGGGCGGACGGTGAAGGAGACGGCGTCGAGGGCGGTGAGCCCGGCGAAGCGGACGGTGACGTCACGGACGTCGAGGGCGGGTACGGACGCGGCGGGGGTACGGTCCGCCCCGGCGCCGGCCTCGGCCGCCTCGCCGGGAGGCGGGAGCTGGTTCATCGGTTCTCTCCACGGGACTGCGTCGTGCGGGCGCCGTCGGGCCGGGCGGTGGTCGTCGTCATCGGCCGCCCTCCCAGCGGGAGAGCACGGGGTGGGCGGTCGTGGCGGTCGCCGCGTCGGCGGCGGCGTCCTCGTCGACGACGCCCAGATAGCGGCGGCGTACCTCGTCGGACGCGGCGAGCTCGTTGGCCGGGCCGGAGAGGGTGACCTCGCCGACCTCCAGGACGTACGCCCGGGACGCGAGCCGCAGCGCGAGCGCCGCGTTCTGTTCGACGAGGAGGACGGCCGTGCCCTGCGCGTTGATCTCGCGGATCGTGTCGGCGATCCGGGCGGCCATGAGCGGGGCGAGGCCGAGCGAGGGCTCGTCCAGGAGCAGCAGCTTCGGCGAGGCCATCAGGGCGCGGCCGACGGCGAGCATCTGCTGTTCGCCGCCGGAGAGCAGACCCGCGCGCTGGTGGGCGCGTTCGGCGAGGACGGGGAAGAGTTCGTGGACCCGTTTCAGGGCCGCCGCCTTCGCGGCGCGGTCGCCGCGCGCGCCGAGTCCCCCCGCCCGCAGGTTGTCCTCGACCGTCATCCGGGCGAACACCTGCCGCCCCTCGGGCACCTGGGAGACCCCGGCGGCGACGACCCGGTCGGGGGCGAGCCCGCCGATCGGGCGGCCGCCGAAGCTCACGGTGCCGGAGGTGACGGCCCCGCCGTGGAACGACAGTGTGCGCGAGACGGCCCGCAGCAGCGTGGACTTTCCCGCTCCGTTGCCGCCGAGGACGGTCACGACGCCGCCCTCCGGCACGGTGAGCGACACCTGCCTCAGAGCGCGTACCGGCCCGTACCCCGCCGACAGGTCCGCGACCTCGAGGGCGAGTGCGGTCCCTCCCATGGTTCCCCTTCCGTGGCCCGTTCAGTGGCGCTCACCCCAGCACCGCGACGGCCGTGCGTCCACGTGCGGCGGCCGAAACGCTGCCGGTGACCAGCGGGCGCCGGGGTGGGTTGTGCACGCGCACAACACCGCGTGTCAGGGGCCTGTCGGGAGGGGGTCGGGGGTGGCATCCTCCGGGCATGGGACGGCGCAGACCGCGGACCGGTGACGACTGGAAGCTGCTTGCCGAGGCGTGTACGGCACTTCTGGAGCGGCTGCCGGAGCTGGTGGACGAGCATCTGAGGGATCTGCACGAGTACGAGCCGGCGTACGGCCGGATCGTGCCGTACGACACGCACTGGCAGGAGGCCCACGAGGCGATGCGGATCGGGATCGAGATGATCTCGGCGCCCCGTGACTCGCCACGCCGGGATCTGGAGCACGCGGACGAGATGGGGCGCCGGCGGGCCGAGCAGGGGATGCCGCTGGAGCTGGTCGTGCACGCGTACCGGCACGCCGGGCATCTGGTGTGGGACGCGCTGATCGAGGAGGCCTCGGCGTTCCCGCCGCGCCTCGCCGCGCTGACGCAGTCGGCGACGATCGTGTGGTCGGCGGTGGACGCGCAGGCGGACACGGCGTCGGAGGCGTACCGGTCGACGGAGCTGGAGCTGCGGCGCCGCACGGACGAGCAGCTTCAGGCGCTCCTCGACGCGCTGCTCCAGGGGCAGCGCTCGCCGGAGGTGACCTCGCAGGCCGCGGCGGGTCTGGACCTGCCGGAGCACGGGCGGTACGCGGTGGTGGTGCTGCGGCACGACCGCCGGGAGGTGCCGGAGCCGTTCCACCGACGGGTGCAGGGGGCCGGGGTGCGGTTCCTGTGGCGGATGGGCGCGGACTGCGAGATCGGGGTGGTGTCGCTGGCGGAGGGCACGGGTCTGGACGCGCTGTCGGAGCTGCTCCAGGGGCGGTGCCCGGGTCCGGGCGGAATCAGCCCGGTGGTGACCGGTCTCGCGGAGCTGGGCCGGGCGCGGCGGCTCGCGGAGCTGGCGCTGCGGACGAGTCCGCCGGACTCCCGGCAGATCGTCCGCCTTGACCGCCGGATGGCGGGCGCGCTGGTGGTCGGGCAGCCGGAACTGGCCGGTCTCCTGGTGGCGGACGTCCTGGGCGGCCTGCTGGAGCTGGATCCGGCGGACCGGGCGGTCCTGCTGGAGACGCTCGACGTCTGGCTGGACTGCGAGGGCTCGGCGGGGCGGGCGGCTTCGCGTCTGTACTGCCACCGCAACACGGTCTTCAACCGGCTGCGCCGCCTTGAGCAGCTGACGTCCCGGTCCCTGTCGCGGCCGCGGGACCTGACGGAGATGACGCTGGCCCTGGACGCGTTCCGCCTGACGGCGGCGGGGTGAGGGCTGCCGGGACGGCTCCCCCGGGGCGGGACCGCTCCCCCACCCTGCCGGAGGCGGGTGGGGGGCAGCACGGGGTTGCATCCCGCCCCTGGGAGCGGCGGCTGCGCGCCGTGCGCTACGCCAGGAAGTCCCTCGCGATGTTGGCCGCCACCTGTTCCAGGAGCGGGCCCGCGTTGGCCATGGACTTGGACGGTTCCGGTTCGAGGTCGGTCAGCGGGTAGGCGCGGCGGATGCCTGCCCTGCCGAGGGCCTCGGGCGGGAGGGCCAGGCGGCCGCAGACGGCCACGACCTCCTTGCCCGCCGCTCGCGCCGCCGCCGCGACGCCCGCCGGAGCCTTGCCGTGCAGGGTCTGCTCGTCGAGCGAGCCCTCACCCGTGATGACGAGCGTGGCCCGCTCCAGCGCCGGGGCGAAGCCCAGGACGTCGAGCATCAGCTCGATGCCGGGACGGAAGCTCGCGTCCAGACCGACGAGCGCCCCGTATCCGATGCCGCCCGCGCCGCCCGCGCCGGGCGCGACCGCGCACTCGGACGCCTTGGGACCGATCGCCTTCTCCAGGACGGTCACGAAGTGCGCGAGCGCCGCGTCCAGCGTCTCGACGTCCTCCGGCGTCGCGCCCTTCTGCGGGCCGTACACGGCCGGGGCGCCCTTCGGCCCGGTGAGCGGGTTGTCGACGTCGCTGGCGAGGATCAGCTCGACCGAGGCGAACCGCGGGTCGAGGCCCGACAGGTCGGCGGAGGCGAGCGAGGCCAGAGCGGCTCCGCCCGGTCCGACCGGCTCGCCCTCGCCGTCCAGGAAGACCGCCCCGAGCGCAGCCAGCATCCCCGCGCCGCCGTCTGTCGTCGCGCTCCCGCCGACGCCGAAGACGATCGTGGTCGCGCCCGCGTCCAGCGCCGCACGCAGCAGCTCGCCCGAGCCGTACGTCGTCGAGGTCAGCGGCGCGAACACACCGGCCGGAAGCAGCTGGAGGCCCGAGGCCTCCGCCATCTCCACGACCGCCGTGGTGCCGCGCAGCGCGAACGCCGCCGTCACCGGCTCGCCGAGCGGCCCGGCCACCCGTACCTCACGGCGTTCGAAACCGGCCGCCACCGCGGCCGCGACCGTACCGTCGCCGCCGTCCGCAACCGGCAGGGTCTCCACTTCCAGCTCCGGGACGACCCGTCGCAGACCTGCTGTGACCCGCTCCGCGACCTGTACGGCCGTGAGCGAGCCCTTGAACTTGTCGGCCGCGACGAGTACGCGTGCGACCTCAGTTACTGCTCCGTCCGTCACCTTGCATCCCTTGCTTTCGAACGTGCAGTCGCGCCGAGCCGACCCTATCCGCACCCCCCGACACCGTGCCACCCCCGGATAGGACGATATTTCGCAGCAAAGGGGTGCCTTCCGAGCGCCCGGACGCGTCGGCGCGCGCCGGGACGGTGGATTCGGTACACCGGACGTATGGCGCTCACGCACGGCGAACTCGCCGACCGCATCCTCGGCGGCTGGACGGGACGGATCGCCGGGAACATGCTCGGCAAGCCCGTCGAGCGGGGCGACCACTGGACGCCCGAGCACATCGACCGGTACCTGCGCCTGACGGACGCGCTCCCGCTCACCGACTACCTGCCCCCGCCGCCCGCCGATGTCGCCGGGTTCGAGCTCCGGCCCGAGTGGCCGCAGTGCGTGCGCGGGCGGATCGACGGAAGCTGCCGGGACGACGACGTCGACTACTCCGTCCTGGGCCTGCACCTCCTGGAGACCCACGGTTTCGCGTTCACGACCGAGCAGGTGGGCGAGCTCTGGCTGCTGCGGCTGCCGTACCTGCAGACGTTCACCGCCGAGCGGACCGCCTACCGCAACCTCGCCAACGGTCTGAAGCCGCCGCTGACCGCGACGTACGACAACCCGCACCAGGAGTGGATCGGTGCGCTGATCCGGGCGGACGTCTACGGCTGGACCTCCCCCGGCGACCCGCGCCGCGCCGCCTCGCTGGCCCGCCGGGACGCGGTGCTGTCGCACACGGGGAACGGCGTGTACGGCGCGATGTGGGCGGCCGCGCTGGTCGCCGCCGCGTTCACGGCACCGGACATGCGCACCGCGCTGGAGACGGCGCTGGAGCGGATCCCGGCGAGCAGCCGCCTCGCCCGCACGGTGCGGCACACGATCGCGCTGTACGAGTCGGGCGTGGCGTGGTCGGACGCGCTGGGCGAGCTCGCGGAGCGGACGAGCGGGCTCGGCTGGATCCACACGATCCCCAACGCGGCGGTCCTGACGGCCGGACTGCTGTACGGCGGCGGGGACTTCACCACCACGATCGCGCTGACGGTCCGCGGCGGCCTGGACACCGACTCGAACGGGGCGACGGCGGGCTCGGTGGCCGGGGTGCTGTGCGGGGCGGCGGCGATCCCGCCGCAGTGGTCGGAGCCGCTGCGGGACCGGGTGCGCAGCGCCGTGTTCGGCTTCGACGGGGTGCGGATCAGCGAGTTGGCGGAGCGGACGCTCCGGCTGGCTACGCTGACGGGATGACGACGACCGACTACGCCACGTACATCGCCGGCCTGCCGCGTGTCCTCGCCGGTGCCGCCGCGCTCTACCGGGACGCGGCGGGCCGCGTCCTGATCGTCGAGCCGAACTACCGCGAGGGCTGGGTGCTGCCCGGCGGCACGATCGAGTCCGACACGGGCGAGACGCCCCGTCAGGCGGCGCGCCGCGAGACGGCGGAGGAGATCGGCCTCGACCTGAAGCCGGGGGCGCTGCTCGCGGTCGACTGGGTGCACGGCGAGGCGCGGCCGCCGCTCGTCGCGTACGTGTACGACGGCGGGGTGCTGTCCGACGAGCAGTTCGCGGCGATCCGCCTCCAGGACGAGGAGCTGCTCTCCTGGAAGCTGATCGACCCCTCCGAGGTGACCGCCCATCTCCTGGGAACCCTGGGCCTACGCGTCCTCGCGGCCCTCGACGCCCTCGGCTCGGGCCGTGGCCCGGCGGAGCTGGAGAACGGCCGCCCCGCGGTCGGGTGACGTGTTCTCCGGCTCCACCGGACGGCCGAGGCGCGCGAGCAGGTCGGCCAGGTCCGGCGGCCAGAGAGCCTCCTCTGCCGCCGCCAGCTCCTCGGGGCTCCACCACCGCCCGAACTGGATCCTGTCCTCCGCGTGCGCGGCCGCCAGGTCCCCGGCGGGCGCGCGGCGCGGCCCGTACGCGACGTAGATGTGTTCGTGCTGGCGCACGGGGACTCCGGCGCGGGTGAAGTCGTGTTCCCAGGTGCAGAGCAGCGCGCCGGGCTCGATCCCCTCCCAACCCGTCTCCTCCCGCAGTTCGCGTACGGCTCCGGCGCGCGGGCTCTCCCCGGGTTCGAGGCCGCCGCCGGGCATGGCCCAGTGCACGCCGACTTCCTCGTTGTCGTAGCGGAAGAGGAAGACGGCGCCGTCGGGGTCGAGTACGGCGACACGGGCGGCGCGTCGTGGAGTGCGTCGTGGCGTGCTCATCGGCTCAGCCCTGCGGGGGTTCGGTCGTGAGCGGGTTGCCGCCGCGGGGTGGGGCCTCCGCCTCGCGCGTGGCCACGCGGGCCTCCGTGCGGTGTCCGCGGGCTATGTAGTCGCGGACGACCACCTCGACCGCGTCCTGCGGGTTGTTGACGCCCGCGAGGACCATGACTTCCACGACGAGTTCGGCGTCGAGTTCGATGTTCACCTTGGCCATGGCGCGAAACTAGCACCCGCCGAAATCGGCTCGCGGTGGGTTCATCGGGCTGCCTACGCTGGTCGTATGACTCTCGTGGCGATTCTCACCGGGGCCGGCGTGTCCACCGACTCCGGGATTCCGGACTACCGCGGCCCGCAGGGCCTCTGGCGGCAGGACCCGGAGGCGGAGAAGCTCGTGACGTACGACTTCTACATGGCCGACCCCGAGATCCGCCGCAGGTCCTGGCGGATGCGGTGGGACAGCCCCGCGCTCAAGGCCCGGCCCAACGCGGCCCACCGGGCCGTCGCCGAGCTGGAGAAGGCGCCCGGGTTCGCCGTCCGTGTCCTCACGCAGAACGTGGACGGGCTGCATCAGCTCGCCGGCATGCCGGACCGCAAGGTGGTCGAACTCCACGGCACCGCACGGTCGGTGGTGTGCACCGCGTGCCATGCCCGGACCACCATGGCCGAGGCACTGGCCCGCGTGGAGGCGGGCGAAGAGGATCCGCCGTGTCTGGAGTGCGGCGGGATCCTGAAGTCGGCGACCGTGATGTTCGGGCAGCGGCTCGATCCGGTGGTGCTCGGCGAGGCGATGTCGATCGCCAAGGCGGCGGAGGTGTTCATCGCCGTCGGGACGAGCCTGCAGGTCCAGCCGGCCGCCTCGCTCGCCGGGATCGCCGCCGAGCACGGGGCCCGACTGATCATCGTGAACGCCGAGCCCACGCCGTACGACGCGCTCGCCGACGAAGTGGTGCGCGAGCCGATCGGCACCTCCCTGCCCGCGCTCCTGGAAGGTCTCCGCTGAAGAACCCGGCCTGAAGCCTCCGCCGGCTCTCCCGGACTAGGAGAGCGCGTCCGGTTCTCCCGGCTAGAAGAGCGCGTCCGGTTCCGCGCCCGACTCGAAGGCCAGCAGCCGCCGTTTGCGGCCGAGCCCGCCGCCGTATCCGGTCAGCGAACCGCCCGCCCCGACGACGCGGTGGCACGGTACGACGATGCTGACCGGGTTCTTGCCGTTGGCGAGGCCCACGGCGCGGGAGGCGCCCGGGTTCCCGAGGGCCTCCGCCAGTTCGCCGTACGTGCGCGTCTCGCCGTACGGAATGCCGCGGAGCTGCTCCCAGACGCGGAGCTGGAACGGGGTGCCGATCAGCTTCAACGGCAGGTCGAACTCGGTCAGTTCACCGGCGAAGTAGGCGTCGAGCTGGCGGATCGCCTCCCCGAAGGGGCGCGGGTCCGGCTCTCCGAAGGTCTCCTCGCCGGGGCGATGGCGCTGCTCGGTCATGTGGATGCGGCTCAGCTCGCCGTCGACCGCGACCAGGGTCAGCGGGTCGTACGGGCTGTCGATGACGGTGTGCCGGACGTCGGTCATGGCGGGACGGCTTCCTTATGCGGGGAGGTGGTTGATCGGATGGCTGTCGGTGGCCCAGAGGTACTGGACGGCGTACGCGCGCCAGGGCCGCCATCGCGCGGCGCGGGCGGTCAGCGCGGCGGGCGTGGAGGGCAGGCCGAGGCCCGCGGCGGCGCGGCGGACGCCGAGGTCGCCGGGGAGGAAGGCGTCGGGGTCGCCGAGCGCCCGCATCGCGATGACCTCCGTGGTCCAGGGGCCGAAGCCGGGCAGGGCGAGGAGCCGGGCGCGGGCCTCGTCCCAGTCGGTGGCCGGGCCGAGGCTCAGTGAGCCGTCGGCGAGTGCCTGGACGAGCGTGAGCAGGGTGGTGCGGCGGCTGCGGGGCAGCGCGAGGGACTCGGGGTCGAGGGCGGCGAGCGCCTCGGGGGCCGGGAAGAGATGGGTGAGTCCGCCCTCGGGATCCTCCACGGGCACGCCGTGCGCGGTGACGAGGCGGGCGGCGTGCGTGCGGGCGGCGGCCGTGGAGACCTGCTGGCCCAGCACGGCCCGTACGGCGAACTCGGCCGCGTCGACGGTCCTGGGCACGCGCCGCCCGGGCGCCCGCTCCACCAACGGCGCGAGCAGCGGGTCCGTGCACAGCTGCTCGTCGACGGCGACGGGATCGGCGTCGAGGTCGAGCATCCAGCGGCAGCGGCTGATGGCGAGGGTCAGATCGCGGGGGTCGGTGAGGGAGAGCCGGCAGGCGATGTGGTCCGGCCGGGGAGTGAGAGCCACGATGCCGTGTCCGTGCGGAAGGGCGAGGGTCCGGCGGTAGGCGCCGTCCCGCCACTCCTCCACCCCGGGGACGGCGGTCGCGGCGAGATGGCCGAAGAGGTTCGAGGGGTTGAGCGGGGAGCGGTACGGCAGCCTGAGCGCGATCACGCCCGGGGTGCGCGGGGCGTCGGCGACGACGCGCGAGCGCGCGGCCCTGGCGCGCAGCTCCCCGGGGGCGAGCGCGAAGACCTCGCGGACGGTGTCGTTGAACGTACGGATCGAGGAGAAGCCGGCCGCGAAGGCGATCTCGGCCATCGGCATCGGCGTCGTCTCGATGAGCAGCCGCGCGGTCTGGGCGCGCTGGGCGCGGGCCAGGGCGAGCGGCCCCGCGCCGAGTTCGGCGAGCAGCTGGCGTTCGATCTGGCGGGTGGAGTAGCCGAGCCGGGCTGCGAGGCCCGGGACGCCTTCGCGGTCCACGATCCCGTCCTGGATCAGCCGCATGGCCCGGGCGACGGCGTCGGCGCGGACGTTCCACTCGGGGGAGCCGGGGCTCGTGTCGGGACGACAGCGCTTGCAGGCCCGGAATCCGGCGCGCTGGCAGGAGGCGGCACTCGGATGGAAGACCATGTTCTCGGCCTTGGGCGGCACGACCGGGCAGCTGGGACGGCAGTAGATCCGGGTGGTGAGGACGGCGGTGAAGAACACGCCGTCGAAGCGGGCGTCCTTCGAGCGGACGGCCCGTACGCAGCGCTCGGTGTCGGTGTGCATGCCTCCATGGTCGGGGACCGGAGGGGGCGTGCGCTGGCGAGAAAACGACATGGACCTTCCGGGAGCGGGCCGTGCCCGGCCCCCGGCGACTCGCCCCGCCTCGATATCCCGCCGACACTGGAGCAGCATGGAAGAAGCGGATTCCCGACGCCGCCGGCGGGCCGAGGAACCGAGGAAGTGGACGGGTGAGTGAAGAATCCCTGACGCCAGCAGCTCCGACGACAGTCGAATCACCGAGAAGCACCCCATGAGCGGACGGCTTGGCCACCAGCCCAAGGGGCTGGGGCTGCGCAGCGTCGCCGGGCAGGTGTTCGCCCTCCAGGCGGTCATCGTGGTGCTGCTCGTCACCGTGGGCGCGCTGGCCCTGATCTTCCAGGCCCGCTACGACACCGAGCGTGACGCCCGGAACCGCTCGCTCGCCGCCGCGGAGGCCTTCGCACACGCCCCGGGTCTGGTGGAGTCCCTGCGCGCGCCCGATCCGACCGCCCTGCTCCAGACGCGGGCCGAGAGCGCCCGGCAGGCCTCGGGGCTCGACTTCATCGCCGTCATGACGCCCGACGGCATCCGCTACACGGACTCCCGGCCCGAGCTGATCGGGCAGCGGTCCACCGGTGACTTCGCGCGCGCCCGAGAGGGCGAGTCGTTCACGGAGATCTTCCACGGGGAGCCGTCGGACGCCGTCCGGGCCATCGTTCCGGTGCGCACGGAGGACGGCGACATCGTCGGCCTGGTCAGTACCGGCATCGAGATCGAGAACGTCGGCAACGTGGTCGAGGACCAGGTGCCGCTGCTGCTCGGCACGGCCGCGGGCGCCCTGGTGCTCGCGGTGGGCGGCGCGGCGTTGGTGAGCCGGCGGCTGCGGCGGCAGACCCACGGCCTGGGCCCGGTCGAGATGACCCGGATCAACGAGCACCACGAGGCCGTGCTGCACGCCGTGCGCGAGGGGGTGCTCATCATCGACGCGGACCTGCGGCTGCTGCTCGCCAACGACGAGGCCCGGCGGCTGCTCGACCTGGCCCCCGACGCCGAGCAGCGGCACGTCAACGAGCTGGGCCTCGATCCCCGCACCGCCGCGCTGCTCTCCTCCGGACGGGTCGTCAACGACGAGGTGCATCTCGCGGGCGACCGGCTGCTCGCCGTCAACGTGCGTCCCACGGCGCCGTATCGCGGCCGGCCCACCGGCACCGTGATGACGCTGCGTGACTCGACCGAACTCGCCACGGTCTCGGGGCGGGCAGAGGTGGCCAGGGGACGGCTGCAGCTGCTGTACGAGGCGGGGGTGCGGATCGGTACCACCCTGGACGTCGTGCGGACGGCGGAGGAGCTGTCGGAGGTCGCCGTTCCGCGTTTCGCCGACTTCGTCACGGTGGAGCTGCTTGAGCCGGTGCTCCGGGGCGAGGAGCCGTCGGGCGCGTTCACCGAGATGCGTAGGACGGCGCTGACGGGTGTCCGCGCCGAGCATCCGTTCCAGCCTGTGGGCGACCTGGTCCGGTGTGTCGTGCCGACCACACCGATGGCGATGGCCCTGGACAGCGGTCACGCGGTCCTCGTGGAGGACCTGCACACGGCCGACGGCTGGCGGGCCCAGGACCCCGAGGGTGCGGCCCAGGCCCTCGCGTACGGGCTGCATTCGCTCGTCGCCGTGCCGGTGCTGGCCCGGGGTGTGGTCCTCGGGATGGCGAACTTCTGGCGGGCCGGGACGCAGGAGGCGTTCGGGGAGGAGGATCTGACCTTCGCCGAGGAACTGACGGCGCGCGCCGCGGTCTCCATCGACAACGCCCGCCGGTTCACCCGTGAGCACGAGATGGCGGTGACGCTCCAGCGCAGCCTGCTGCCGCGGATCCTGCCGGACCTGTCCGCGGTGGATGTCGCGTACCGGTATCTGCCCGCCAAGGCGGGGGTGGGCGGGGACTGGTTCGACGTGATCCCGCTGCCGGGCGCGCGGGTGGCGCTGGTCGTCGGCGATGTCGTCGGGCACGGGCTGCACGCGGCGGCGACGATGGGGCGGCTGCGTACGGCGGTCCACAACTTCTCCACCCTGGATCTGCCGCCGGACGAGCTGCTGGGCCACCTGGACGAGCTGATCGACCGCATCGACCGGATCGACCGCGGATCGGACGGCGAGCCGGCGGGCGGCTCGGCCTCGGATCGTGGTTCCGGAACCGGCTCCGGCTCCGGCTCCGAGGCGAAGGCCGGTACGGAAGCCGGCGGTCCGGCGGAGGACCCCTCGGCGGCCGGCGGTTCGGCGGCGGGTGGTTCGACGGAGGGCGACGAGGGACGCGAGCGGATCACCGGCGCCACCTGTCTGTACGTCATCTACGACCCCGCCGACGGCCGATGCATCATGGCCCGGGCCGGTCACCCGGGGCCCGCGCTCGTCCACCAGGACGGCCGGGTGGAATTCCCGGAGATGCCCTCCGGGCTGCCGCTGGGGGTGGGCGGGATGCCGTTCGAGACCACGGAGCTGTACCTGCCGGAGGGCAGCCGTCTGGTGCTCTTCACGGACGGTCTTCTGGTCGACCGCGACCGGGACTTCGACACCGGTCTCGGACTGCTGGGCGAGGCTCTGGCCACCGCCGGCCGCAGTCCCCAGCAGGCCTGCACGGACGTCCTGGCGGCGCTGCTCGTGCCCGCCCCGGACGACGACATCGCGCTGCTCGTCGCGGACACCCGCCGGCTGGAGGCCTCGCGGATCGCGGAGTGGGACGTGCCCGCCGATCCGGCGCACGTCTCCCGGGTGCGCAACGCCGGTGCGGAACAGCTCGCGTCGTGGGGCCTGGACGGCATCGCGTTCACGGCCGAGCTCATCCTGAGCGAGCTGATCACCAACGCGATCCGGTACGGCGCCGAGCCCATCCGGGTCCGGCTGTTGCGCGACCGCCGGCTGATCTGCGAGATCTTCGACGGCAGCAGTACGGCTCCGCACCTGCGCTACGCGGCGACCACCGACGAGGGTGGCCGCGGTCTGTTCCTCGTGGCCCAGTTCGCCGAGCGCTGGGGTACGCGCTACACCGAGCGGGGCAAGGTCATCTGGGCCGAACTGCCGCTGACCACAAAGGAATCGGAGCTGTCGGCGATGGTGGCGCCGGACCTGGACGCGCTGGAGGACCTCGCCTGGTGAGTGGTCACAGGGAGGTGCGGGCGAGCAGGACGGCCACGTCGTCCCCCGGGGCGCAGGGCAACAGCTGCTCGAGGATGTCGTCGCACAGCTGGCTGAGCGGCCGTTCGAGGTGGAGCAGCACCTCGGCGAGCCGGTCCATGCCCTCGTCGAGGTCGCGGTCCCGGGACTCGATGAGGCCGTCGGTGTACAGCACCAGCAGGCTGCCGGGCGGCAGCAGGAGCTCCTCGGTCCCGAAGTTCTGTCCGCCGGTGCCGAGCGGGGTGCCGGGCGGCCCCTCCAGGAAGGTGATCGCCCCGTCGGCCGTGGCCACGGCGGGTGGTGGGTGACCGGCTCGGGCGATGACGACGCGACCGGTGGCCGGGTCGTGGACGGCGTAGACGCAGGTCGCCATCTCGTCCTCCCCCACGTCGGCGACGACGTCGTCGAGCGAGCGGAGCAGCTCCGCGGGCGGCACGCCGTGCCGGGCGAGGGTCCGCACCGCCGTACGCAGCTGGCCCATGACGGCGGCCGCGTGGATGCCGTGGCCCATGACGTCGCCGATGACGAGCGCCGTGCGCCCCTCGGGCAGTGCGATGACGTCGAACCAGTCGCCGCCGACGTCGTGGTCGCTCGCCGGGAGATAGCGGCCGGTGAGCTCCAGGCCGTCGACCGTGGGCAGGGCGTTGTTGGTGAGACTCCGCTGGAGGGTGAGGGCGGCCTCCCGCTGCGTGGTGTACATGCGGGCGTTGTCGATGTTCAGCGCCGCGCGGGCGACGAGTTCGTCGATGAGGACGAAGTCCTGCTCGTCGAAGGGTTCGCGCTCGCGGAGCCGGGTCACGGTGACGGCGCCGAGCACCTTGCCGCGGGCGACGAGCGGCACGAGGCGCGCGGATCCGGTGCTGGCCTCGAAGTAGGCGCGCAGGGGTGCGGTGCGGGGGTCGGGGAAGAGCGCGGGGAGGTCGGAGTGGTAGAGGTTCAGCGGTTGGGCGTCGGTGATGACCTGCTCGTACACGGTGCCGAGCGGGATCTGGAAGGTCTGGCCCGGGGTGAGCAGCGCGGTGGGGGCGGTGGGGTCGGGGAAGACGGCCGCGAGCCGGCGCAGCAGGCCATGGGTGGCGGCCGCCTCGTCGGGTTCGAGGACTGATTCGAGCAGCTGTACGTCGGCCGAGTCGGCGAGCTGCGGCACGAGGACCTGGACGATCTCCTCGGCGGTCTGGAGCAGGTCGAGGGTGCTGCCGATCCGGGTTCCCGCCTCGGCGAGGAGGGCGAAGCGGCGCCTGGCCCGCTCGGCCTCGACGAGGGCACGCTGCCCCTCGGTGATGTCGATCAGGGACGCGATCAGGCCGAGTCGCCGGCCGGAGCCGTCGAGGAGCGGGGCGTACGAGCAGGACCAGGTCCGGTCGTGGTCGGGGTCCGCGGGGGTCCGGCCGGTGCGGCGTACGTCGACGAAGGCCCGGCCGCTCTCCAGGACCTCCCGCATGGTGGCTTCGAGGGCGGCGGCGTTGACCCCGGGCACGACCTCGGTGAGCCGCCTGCCGACGTGTTCGGCGGCCGGGACCCCGTTCATCCGCGCCAGGGCGTCGTTGACGCGGATGAAGCGCAGGTCGGTGCCGAGGGTGCCGAGGCCGATCGGGGACTGGGTGAAGAGGCTCTGGAGCGCGGCCAGCGAGTCCCGCATGCGCAGGACCTCGGAGGTCTCGACCGCGATGAGCATGGCGCCCGGCCGCCCGCCGGGGTCGGCGGCGGGGACGATCCACATCTCCATGGTCACTTCGTGACCGTCGCGGTGCCGTACCGGCAGGGTGCCCACGACGGTCTCGCCCGCCTGGACGCGCCGGGTCAGCTGTCCGGCGAGTTCCTGGTTGGCGTCGGGGACCAGGATGGGTGTCGCGACCCGCCCGAGCACGTCCTCCGGGCGGTATCCGAGCAGGTCCTGGGCGGCGAGCGACCACTCGACGACCCGCCCGCCGGAGTCCTCCCGCCACAGGGCGATCGGGAGGAGCTCACGCAGGACACCGGCGTAACCGATGGCCGCCGGTGGTCGCTCCGGCGTCTCACTCGGCGACTGAGTAGTGTCCAACGATCCGACCTAACCCCGGGGGGTGTCTTCCTACCCGATCACCCTAGCCGAGCCCTCGACGCGGGGCGCTGCGGTACGGCTCCGGACGGTGGGTGCGCGCGGTGTGGCCAGGGGGTTCCGCCCTTGGCGACCCGCCGGTAACTTGGCGCCGCCCACTCCCCCACCGCCTGGCAGGTACGAGATGCAGAGCTTGTTACGTATGGTCCGCGGCGCCCTCCTGGCGGGCGCCCTGCTGGCGCCGGCCCTGCCGGCTTCCGCCACGGCGCAGCCCGGTCCGCTCCCCGGGGCCCGGGCCGCGGCCGCCGCCCCCGACTGGACCCCGCCGCTGTCCACCCGTGGACGGCACATCGTCGACGCCGAGGGCGACCGCTTCCGGCTGCGCTCCGCCAACTGGGACGGCGCCCAGGGCTCCTGGAACGGCTCGGGAGACATCGCGGATCCGGCCAACCACCACGCCGGGCAGAACGCCCACGGCATCCCGATCGGCCTGGACCGCACCCCGCTGCCGACCCTCCTCGCCGACTTCCGCGCCCTGGGTCTGAACAGCATCCGGCTCCCCTTCTCCAACGAGATGCTGCGCGCCACGGCTCCCGTGCCGGACAGCGCGGTGGCGGCCAATCCGGCCCTGCGCGGCAAGACCCCGCTCCAGGTCTTCGACGCCGTCGTGGCCGCTCTCACCGCTGACGGTTTCGCCGTCGTCCTCAACAATCACACCGTGACGACCCGCTGGTGCTGCGCCGTGGACGGCAACGAACGCTGGAACAGCAGCGGGCAGTCCACGGCCCGGTGGGCCGACGACTGGGTCTTCATGGCGAAGCGCTACCGCGCCAACCCGCGCGTGGTCGGCGCCGACCTGTACAACGAGGTCCGCCGCGACATCTGGGACGACCCCAACTGGGGGCTCGGCGACAACCACGACTGGCACGCCGCCGCGCAGGAGGCGGGCGACCGCATCCTGGCCGAGGCCAACCCGGACCTGCTGATCGTCGTCGAGGGCATCAACTGGCAGGGCATCCCGGTGGACGGCTTCCCGCACGGCCGCCCCACCCTCACCCCGGTCCGCACCGTCTCGCACACCCTGGTGGTGTCGAACAAGCTCGTCTACTCGGCTCACTTCTACGGCTACACCGGCCCGCACCACAGCGGCGCCACGGGCATCGGCGAGACCAGCGACCTCCGCTACCAGGACTTCACCCGCGAGCAGCTCCGCCAGGTCGTCCACGACCAGGCGCTGTACGTCTCCGCCGAGACCGGCCGGCACTTCACCGCCCCGGTCTGGGTCAGCGAGTTCGGCATCGGTGCCGACGAGACGAACAGCCGCCCGCGCGACTGGTTCCGCAACCTGACCGAGCTGTTCACCGACGCCGACGTGGACTACGCCTACTGGCCGCTGGTCGGCTGGAGCGGCGGCAGCGGCGGGGACAGCTGGGCGCTGCTGCGGTACGACTCCGAGGGCCGGCGGACCGGTGTCCTGGACGCGGGCGACTGGCGCACCCCGCTGTGGACCGGTCTGACCGAAGCGCCCGGCCGCACCGGAGCCGTACCCGTCACACCCGCCTGGTACCAGCTGACGACCGACCACCGCGACCACAACGCCTCGCTGCGTGTGCGGGCGGGCGGGGACTGGGACAGCGGTGCCCGCAAGGCCGTGTGCCCGGACGGCTCCCGGCTGGCCGGGCTCAGCCACACCGGGGGCCGCGGGCTCTGCGCGAGCTCGGCGCTGCGGGCCGGCTCCGGCGGCCACACGGCCGTCCGCGACGAGTCGCACGTCCCGGCGGGCGGCGACTGGGCCACCGGCTACACCAAGTTCCAGTGTCCGGCGGGCCAGTTCATGATCGGCTACAGCGTGCGCGGCGAGCGGGTCTCCGCCGCCCTGTGCGCTCCGGCCCGTACGGCGCTCCCGGCCGGGGGCGCGCGGACGGTGTGGTTCGACCGGGGTGACAACCGCCCGGCGGGCTCACCCGGTGGGGAGTACGCGAGCGGCCACTACAAGGGCCAGTGCCTGCCCACCGAGTACGCGGCCGGAATCGCCTTCACCACCCGGTTCGGCTCCCGGCCCTCCCCGGCCGCCGTGCTGTGCCGCCCGGCGCCCCCGGAGGCGTAGGGCTCAGAGTGCGGGAACGGCGCGGGGCGTCTCCAGAGCGGCGGCGATGCCCTGCGCCAGGAACGGGATGCGGTGTGCGCAGACGCCCGCGATGTTGATGCGGCCCGCGTTCGTGCCGTAGATCGCGGACTGCCGGCGCATCCGGCGCATCTGCTCCGGCGTCAGCGGCAGCATGGAGAACATGCCCTTCTGGCGCCGGAGCGAGGCCGCGACCTCCGGGCACCCGAGGGCGTCCAGGTGCGCGACGAGGTCCGCCCGGTTGGCCGTGATCCGTCCGCGCATGGCGTCGAGTTCCTCGCGCCAGACGGCCCGCAGCCCCTGGTCCGCCAGGACGGTGGCGACGACAGCGGCGCCGTGGTCGGGCGGCATGGAGTACATGACGCGCGCGGCGTTCTGCAGGGCCGTCTCGACGTGCCGGAGGGTCTGCCGGGAGGGGCCGAGGACGATGGCGCACCCGGTGCGGTCGCTGTAGAGGCCGAAGTTCTTGGAGCAGCTGACGGCGATCAGCACCTCGGGCAGCCGGTCGGCCAGCATCCGGGTGGCCCACAGGTCGGCGTCCAGGCCGTCGCCGAGCCCGTGGTACGCGAGATCGACGAAGGGGACCCAGCCGTGCTCCGCGGCGAGTCCGGCCAGCGCCTCCCACGTCTCGGCGTCGGGGTCGATCCCCGTGGGGTTGTGGCAGCAGCCCTGGAGCAGGACGACCTCGCCCCGCCGGGCGGCGCGCAGGTCGTCGAGCATGCCGTCGCCGCAACCGTACGTCCGCACCGACAGCCCGGCGCCCTCGAGTATGGGGCGGTGGTTGACGTACGCGGGGTCGCTGATCCACACCGTGGTGCCGGGCCGGGTCTGGCGTACGAGGTCGGCGACGAGACGCAGGGCCCCGGTGCCCGCCACGGTCTGGACGGCCGTCGCGCGCGAGGTCCTGGCCTCGGTGCCGAGGACCATGGAGAGCATGGCCTGGTTGAATGCGGTGTGGCCGGAGAGTCCGCGGTACTCCTTGGAGTCGGAGCGGTCCGCGAGGCGTATCTCGGCCTCCTTGACCGCCGCCATGACCGGTGTGACCCCGTTGTGGTTGCGGTAGACGCCGAGGACGAGGTCGAGGCGCTCGGGGCGGGGGTCGGCGGCGTACTCGGCCGACAGGTCCCACAGCGGGTCGACGGGCGGGGCGGCGAGGAGCTCAAGCATCGGCGGAGACCTTGGTCGGAGTGCGGGGGCGGCGGTTGGCGAGCGCGACGCCGAGGGTGATGAGGGGGACGCCGACCACGACGGGCAGGGTCGGCGACTCGTCGAGGAGGGGTACGGCGAGCAGGACGACGGCGACCGGGCTGAGGCTGCCGACGACCGAGCTGCGCTCCGGGCCGAGGCGGCGGATGGCGAACGCGTACAGCAGTCCGGCGCACAGGCCGACGCCCAGGCCCTGGACGACGAGGAACAGCGCGATGTCGCCGCCGGCCGCGTGGGCGATTCCGGTGGGCAGGACGCCGGTCAGGACCAGGAGCGCGATGACGGCGAAGGAGGGCAGGCAGAGCAGTCCGATGGACCCGACGGGGTCGAGGTCCACTTCGCGCAGGCCCACGGTGTACAGCGCCCACAGTCCGCTGGCGACGAGCAGCGTTCCGGCGCCGAGCAGGACGTCCGCGTCGAGGGCGGCCGTGTAGCGCCAGACCAGGGCCGCGACTCCGGCCACGATCAGGGCGAGGCCGGCCGACTGCGTACCGCGCGGGGCGCTCTTGCCGCCCGCGACCATGAGGGCGGAGACGAAGAGGGGGACCATGCCGGGGACGATCGCCCCGACGAACGCGGCCGAGGTCAGCGAACCGCCGTACATGGCGGCGAGGAAGAACGGGACGCCCGCACCGCAGATGATCTTGAGAGCGGGGCCGGGCCGGACGGCTGCCAGTCGGCGCCTGCGCCGCCACAGGGCGGGCGCCAGGACGACGAGCGGCACGCCGAAGCGCAGCAGGGCGGCGTCGGCGGGGAGCAGTGTGGAGGCGCTCAGGGCCCGGGCGCTCAGGGCGAAGGCGGCCCAGATGGCCACGGTGAGCAGCAGGGCGACGAGACCGACCGCCTGCGGCGAGAGCGTTCCCGTTCGGAAGGGTCCGGTACGAAGTCCTCCGGTCCGGCCGACACCGCGTGCCGGCTCCACGGGCGGTGCCCCCGCCGTCCGTATCCCGCCCACTGAGAAGCCTTCCGTTCGCCACCGCTGCTCCAGCAACGCTAGAGCTTTCGGCGGGGCAGCCGATTGCCAGTTATGCCCTCCAGCCATAGCGTGGGAGCAGAATCTGCCAAGGAACGGTGAGGGAGCGACGTTGGACGCGGTGGACTTGCAGATCATCCACGAGTTGCAGCAGGACGGCCGGCTGTCCAACCAGGATCTCGCCGACCGGATCAGGCTCTCGCCTTCGCCGTGTCTGCGCCGGGTGCGCCGGCTGGAGGAGGCGGGCCTGATCCGCGGCTACACGGCCATGGTGGACCAGGTCGCCTTCGGCCTGCCGATCACCGTCTTCGTACGGATCCGGCTGGAGCGCCACACGACCGAAGCCGTCAACGTCTTCGAGCGGCACGTCGGCCTGATCGAGCACATCCAGGACTGCTATCTGATGGCGGGCAGCAGCGACTATCTGCTGCGGGTCGTCGTCGAGAGCCTGGAGGCGTACGAGGGGCTGGTGCGCAACCGGATCCACGCCATCCCGGGCATCGCGTCGATCGAGTCCAGCTTCGCCTTCGGCAGCGTGAAGCAGTCCCGGATCTACCCCCGCCCCGGCGCGCCCCTCAAGTGAGACTCGGGTAGGGACTCGGCGGGCTCAGGCGGGAACGGCGGACTCGAAGGCCGCGTACGCCGTCGCGTCGAAGAGCACGAACCGGACCTCGTCCACCGCGGTGGCGGTGGCCCGCACCGTCTCGACGGCGATGCGGGCGCCGTCGTCCAAGGGCCAGCCGTAGATCCCCGTGGAGATGGCGGGGAAGGCGACCGTACGGGCGCCCAGCTCGTCGGCCACGCGCAGCGACTCGCGGTAGCAGGAGGCCAGCTGCTCGGAGCGGTCCTCCTTCGGGGACCAGACTGGGCCGACGGTGTGGATCACCCAGCGCGCGTCGAGGCGGCCCGCCGTCGTGGCGACCGCCTCTCCGGTGCGGAGACCTTTGCCGTAGTGGCCCGCGCGGAGCTTGCGGCACTCCTCCAGGATGGCGGGGCCGCCGCGACGGTGGATGGCGCCGTCGACGCCGCCTCCGCCGAGGAGCGAGGAGTTCGCCGCGTTGACGATCGCGTCGACCTGCTGCTCGGTGATGTCGCCACGGACGAGGACGAGGGTCGGTTCCGTACTCATACGGCCATCATCGCCCCGTCGCGCGCAGCCTGCGCCAGACCGCCTTGGCCGCGTTGTGGCCGGACATGCCGTGCACACCGGGCCCCGGCGGGGTGGCGGAGGAGCAGAGGAACACGGCCGGGTGGGGGGTCGCGTAGGGGAAGAGGGACAGCTTGGGGCGCAGCAGCAGCTGGAGGCCGCGGGCCGCACCGCAGGCGATGTCGCCGCCCACGTAGTTGGCGTTGCGGGAGGCGAGTTCGGGCGGACCGGCCGTCGCGCGCGCGAGAACCCGGTCGCGGAAGCCCGGGGCGAAGCGCTCGATCTGACGCTCGATCGCCTCGGTCAGGTCGCCCTCCCAGCCGTTCGGCACATGACCGTAGGCCCAGAAGACGTGCTTGCCCTCGGGCGCGCGGCTCGGGTCGACGAGGCTGGGCTGCGCGGTGATGAGGAACGGCGTGCCGGGGGCCGTACCGGAGGAGGCCTGGTCCAGGGCGGTGCCGATCTCCCGCATGCCGGCCCCGATCTGGACGGTACCGGCCTCGCGGGCTGCCTTCGCCGTCCAGGGCACGGGTCCGTCGAGCGCGTAGTCGACCTTGAAGACGGCGGCGCCGTAACGGTAGTGGTCGTAGTAGCCGCCGAAGCCCGCGATCCGGGCGAGGGCCGTGGGTGAGGTGTCGAAGACGTACGCGCGGGCCGGCGGCAGGTCGTCGAGGCGCTTGACCTCGTAGTCGGTGTGAACCGCGCCGCCGAGAGCCTTGAGATACGCGGTGAGGGCGTCCGAGATCGACTGGGAGCCGCCGCGGGGCATCGGCCATCCGGCCTCGTGCGCGGCCAGCGCGAAGACGAGACCGACGGCCGAGGTGGCGAACCCGCCCAGCGGGGCGATGACATGGCCGACGAGGCCGGCGAAGAGGGCGCGCGCCTTGTCGTCCTGGAAGCGGCGCATGAGCCAGGTGGAGGGGCGCATCCCGTCGATGCCGAAGCGGGCGAGTGTGACCGGGTCCCGGGGCAGGGCGGTGAGCGGCAGGGACATGAAGTCCCGTGCCAGGGTGTCCCACTTGCCGAGGTAGGGGGCGACGAGGCGGCGGTACGTCCCGGCGTCGCGCGGCCCGAGCGACGCGGCGGTCTCGGCGACCGACCGGGAGAGCACGGCGGCCGTACCGTCGTCCCAGGGATGGGCCATGGGCAGCCGGGGGTGCAGCCATTCGAGGCCGTACCGGTCGAGCGGCATCGTCTTGAAGACGGGCGAGCCGATCCCGAGCGGATGCACGGCGGAGCAGGGGTCGTGGCGGAAGCCGGGGAGGGTCAGCTCCTCGGTCCTGGCGCCGCCTCCCACGGTGGACTTGGCTTCGAACACGGCGACGGAGAGGCCCCGACGGGCGAGCTCCACGGCGGCGGTCAGTCCGTTGGGGCCCGCCCCCACGACCACGGCATCGAGCATCGATGGCACCTTCGGACTCCTTCGTCAGCCGATGGCCAAGGCTCCCAGGATATTTCCTGGCCCGCTGCCACCCTCACTGCCCCCGCAGCAGTGTCCGGATCCGGTCGGCGGTGGCCTGGTCGCGTGCCGCCGTGAACGGCAGCGCGTTGCCTCCGGTGATACGGAACGGCTCGCCCGCGAGCGTCGTGTGCGCGCCGCCGGCCTCGGTCACCAGGAGCAGCCCGGCCGCGTGGTCCCAGGCGTACTCCCACGAGAACGCGGTGGCGTCGAGGAGGCCTCGTGCCACGTCCAGATACTCGAGTCCGGCCGAGCCGCAGGGGCGCGGGCGGACGCCCTCCGTGTCCAGGCCGAGCAGGGCACGCTTCTGGTCGTCGGTCGTGTAGTCGGGGTGGGAGGTGGCGACCGTCAGTGCCGCGCCCGGCGCCGGCGAACCGGAGCGTATCGGCACTCCGTTGAGCGTGGCCCCGCGCCCGCGCACCGCGACCGCCATCTCGTCGAGGGCGGGTGCGAACGTCCAGGAGGCGAGGAGTTCGCCGCGGCGCGCGAGCGCCACGAGCGTGCAGAACCCGGGCTCTCCGCGCACGAACTGGCGGGTGCCGTCGACGGGGTCGACGATCCACACCGGGGCGTCGCCCTGGAGCGCCTCGTACACCGCGGGGTCGGCGTGGACGGCCTCCTCGCCGACGACGACGGAGCCGGGCAGCAACGCCGTCAGGGACGCGGTCAGATGCTCCTCCGCGGCCCGGTCGGCGATCGTCACCAGGTCGTGCGGTCCGTTCTTCTCGACGATCTCGTGCGCGGCCAGCTGTCGGTGGCGCGGCGTGATCTCGGCCGCGGCCGCCTTGCGGACCGCCTCCTCCACCTCGGTCGTACCGCCGGCGAGGACGTGGTCAAGGAAGTCTCCGATCATGCGTCCAGCTAAGCACGGCGCTCTGACATTCCGGGAGACCGTTCCTTAAACCGCCGTTTCCCCACGGAGTACGCTTTGGACCGGTTCACCCCTTACGGAGAGTCGGGGAGATCGGGGCGAGGGAGGGTCCGTGCACGGCGAGTACAAGGTTCCCGGCGGAAAGCTGGTGGTCGTCGACCTGGAGGCGCGTGACGGCGTCCTGACGGACGTCCGGGTCGCGGGCGACTTCTTCCTGGAGCCGGACGAGGCGATCCTCGCCATCGACCGCGCCCTCGAAGGCGCTCCCGTCGACACCGACGCGTCGGGGCTCGCGGCCCGGATCGACGCGGCGCTCCCGCCGGGCACGGAGATGTACGGGCTCACCACGGAGGGCATCGGGGTGGCCGTCCGCCGGGCCCTGGCGCACGCCACGGACTGGACCGACTACGACTGGCAGCTCGTCCACGAGCCGCCGCGGTCCCCCGCCCTGCACATGGCCCTGGACGAGGTCCTCACCGCGGAGGTCGCGGCCGGCCGCCGGCCACCGACCCTGCGGGTCTGGGAGTGGGGCGCACCGGCCGTGGTGATCGGCAGCTTCCAGTCCCTGCGCAACGAGGTGGACCCGGCGGCGGCCGAGCGGCACGGCATCGAGGTGGTGCGCCGGATCAGCGGCGGCGGCGCGATGTTCATCGAGCCGGGCAACACCATCACGTACTCGCTCTCCGTCCCCGACGCCCTGATCCAGGGACTGTCCTTCACCGACAGCTACGCCTACCTGGACGACTGGGTCCTGGGCGCGCTGGGCGACATGGGCGTCAAGGCCTGGTACCAGCCCCTGAACGACATCGCGACGGACGCCGGCAAGATCGCGGGCGCTGCGCAGAAGCGGATGGTGGCGGGCGAGGGCGCGGTCCTGCACCACGTGACGATGGCGTACGACATCGACGCCGACAAGATGACGGACGTGCTGCGGATCGGCCGCGAGAAGCTCTCCGACAAGGGCACGAAGAGCGCCAGGAAGCGGGTGGACCCGCTGCGCCGCCAGACGGGCCTGCCGCGCGAGGCGGTCATCGAGCGGATGATCGACTCGTTCCGGAACCGGTACGGACTGACGGAGGGCGGGGTGACGGCCGAGGAGATGGCGCTGGCGAAGGAGTTGGCGGCGGCGAAGTTCGCGACGGCGGAGTGGACGGCACGGGTCCCGTAGGTGCCGGACGGTCACGCGGACGGCTCACGCGGCCGACGTGGCTCGACCGGACGGCTCACGCGGCCGACGTGGCCCCGGTGGTGTCCGGCGGGCGGTGGGCGAACCACTTCTGACCGTCCTCCAGTTGGGCCGCGAGCGAGATCAGCAGCGGTTCGCTGCCGGCCGGGCCGAGGAGTTGCGCGCCGACCGGCAGGCCGTCCGGGGTGAAGCCCGCGGGGACGTTGACGCCGGGCCAGCCGAGGACGTTCCACGGCCAGGCGTAGGGGCAGGCCGACGCCATCGTCAGGTCGGTGCGCCAGGCCGGCATCGTGTCGAACGTGCCGATCCGGGGCGGCGGTACCGCCGTAGTCGGGGCGAGCAGGACGTCGTACGTGTCGAAGAGCGCGCCGATCCTGCGGTGCTGGTGCGCCTCACGGCCGCGCGCGGCGCGCAGGGCGCGGCCGGCGAGGCGGCGGCCGCTGCGCGCGGCGCTGCGCGTGCGCGGGTCGAGCAGCGCGGGCTCGGGGTGCCGGTCGGCGTACTCGGCGATCCCCGCGGTGGCGCGCGGCAGGAAGCTCAGCCCGATGAGCCCGTACCGCGGGCGCGCCTCCTCCACCGTGTGACCGAGCCCGGCGAGTGCTTCGGCGAGATCGGCGACGGCCCGTCGTACTCCGGCGTCGAGCGGGTTGTACGTGGCGGTGAACGGCGCGCGCCAGGCGAGCGCGATCCGCAGCCGACCGGGCTCGCGGCGCGCCGCCGCCGAGGCGTCGACGGCGGTCGGCTGGAAGCGGTCGCCGGGATGCTGCCCGGCGACCGCGTCGAGGAGCAGGGCGGCGTCGCCGACGGTCCGGGCGAGCGGTCCGTTGACGGTCAGGCCCTGGAAGCAGTCGTCGTACGGGTGGACGGAGACCCGGCCGCGCTGCGGCTTGATGCCGACCAGATGGGTCCAGGCGGCGGGTATGCGGATGGAGCCGGCCCCGTCGGAGCCGAGGGCGGCGGGCACGACGCCGGCGGCGACGGCCGCCGCCGATCCGCCGGAGGAGCCGCCGGGGGTGTGTCCGGTGTTCCAGGGGTTGCGGGTGGCGCCGAAGGCGTGGCCTTCGGTGAACGGCCACTGGCCCAGTTCGCAGGAGTTGGTCTTGCCGACGATCACGGCCCCGGCGGCCCGCAGCCGCCGCACCGCCTCGCCGTCCTCGGCCGCGTCGGGGATGTCCCCGGCGCAGCCGAAGCGGGTGGGCAGTCCGGCGACGTCGGTGTCGTCCTTGACGGCCATCGGCACGCCGAGCAGCGGCAGCCGCTCACCGGCGGCGAGCCTGCGGTCGGCGGCGGCGGCCTCGGCGAGGGCGGCCTCCGGCCGGACGCAGCGGAAGGCGTTGAGGGTGGGCTGCGTGGCCTCGATCCGGTCGAGCGCGGCCTGGACGAGCGCGGCCGAGGTGACCGTACCCTCGGCCAACCGCCGTGCCTGTTCGGCCAGTCCGGTGTAGTCGCCCGTGGTCACGGCAGCCTCCTCTTCGCTCGGCTGCCGGAACCCTACTGGAGCGTAACTTCCCTGTCATCACCCTTCCGCCGACCCGGCCGGCGGTGCATGAGGGCCATGTAGAGCAGGAGGGAGGCGGCCAGGCCCACGGCCCAGCCGTAGTCGGCGAGCGGCTTCAGGAAGGGGATGAGCCCGCTGCGACGACGGCGGCCAGGGCTGGGATGAAGAACGCGGCGGTGGACGTGCCGACCTCGCCCACGTCGCCCTGGTGCACGCCGATCACCCCGACTACCGCCCCAAGTGGCGTCCCTGACTGCCACAGAGGAGCCTCGCGCCGGGTAGCGCTCGAAGTACAAGGCGCAGCTTGCCGAGGACAAGCGGCAGATCGACACGATGGATCTCTCCCCCGGCGAACGCACCACGGGCGTCATCACGGGTGAGGGCGATTTCAGCGCGACGTACGTGACCTACACCGACGGCCTGTTCGGCGAAGAGGTCCGCGGCAAGGTCTCCTGACACCCCGATTCTGCACTTAGTCACAGAACCCCGGAGTCTGCCCCATCAGGGGGGCGTCTCCGGCGTGCCCGGAACCAATGGGCTGGAGGGCCGGGCCGCACATGCCCGGTCCGGACGGGCGAGTCCCGGTCCAGGAGCGGGAGAGTACCCCGCTCGAACACCACGAAGGCCCCGACCACCAGACCTGGTCGGGGCCTTCGCCATCCTCAAATAGACGCCAGGATCGCCGCACGCCGATCCCGGTACTCCTCATCCGTGATTGCCCCCGCAGCCCGCAGCTGATCCAGCGTCGCAAGCCGTGATGCCACATCGGGCGCGCCCGCCTGCGCCGGGACCGGAGCAGGCGAAGCCTCAGGCGCCTTCGCCGTCGCGATCAGCATCCGCAGCCTCGACGACAGCGCCTCTCCATGAGGCTTCGCAACCTGCTTGATGTCCGCCTTGTTGCCCGACGCGAACACGGACAGGGTGCCCATCAGAAGTCCCGCCGACCACTGCACGGAAGAGATGTTGCCGAGGGGGAAGTCCTCCAGCTTCTGCGACATGAACCCGTGCTTGAAGAAGATCAGGCGCAGGTTCGTCAAGGCCAGCAGCCCGGCCCCGTTGCTGTAGTTCCCGCCCGCGAGCATGTCGACGGCCTCCGACAAACGGGCCCTCATGGCTGCAGCCCCCTCGGCCTCCGCCCAGTCGCTGCGCCTCGTCCCGCCGGAGACCGACACCCAGGACCTCACGGCCGGCGACGCGTGGCTCCGAGACGTTACTTCGACTGCTCGGCCACAGCGCGGGCTCAGCCCGGTGATCGGGAACCTTGAGGACGGCCTGGTCGATCTGCTCGGTGATGGTCATGCCGACCGAGTACGACAGCCACCGGCCGCGCTGGGCGAGCCAGGCGACGAACTCGTGGGTTCCGCCTCCGGAGTCGGTGCGGATCAGGGTCCGGCGTCCGCGCCGGTACTTCTTCGGCATTTGGGCCAGGGCGAGTTGGGTGGTGGTGATGTGGTCGGTGGCGGTGTCGCTGCCCGCGTTGCCCGGCCTGAGCAGGGCGGCCACCGGCTCCCCGCTCCCGCCGCTTCCGTGGTCGACGAAGGCCATCAGAGGATGGTGTCCGAAGGTCTTCTTCCAGGTCGCGGTGGCGTCATGCTTCTCGGAGTGAGCCAGCACGAGCACCCCGTCCAGGTCCACGATCACCTGCCCCGCGGCATCCGGCGCCGCAGTGCCGGCCAGCTTCCACACGTGCTCGCGCACGCCGGCCCGAGCGGTCCTGATCGCGGACAGGGCCTTCGGCCCGGCTGCGGCGAGGGCGTCGACGAGCCGGGAGACCGTGGGGTCGGAGGCCACCGGCCCGAACACGCCGTGCTCGGCCCGCAGCGTCCCGACATCCTCGAGGCAGTCCCCGCCCAGCGCGACCGCGAGGGCCACGTCCAGGAGGACCTTGCCTGGACTTACCTGCCCACCCGTCGGGCAGCCCGCTTCATGAAAACGCGAGGCTAGCGTGGTGCACGCGCCAGTTACATTCAAGGGAATGCACAGAAGCGTGTGAAGTGGCAATTGCCAGCGCCCGGACAGGGGTCACCGGGCGCAGGACTGGGGGCGCCGGCTACCGGACAGGGGCGCCTCTGGCCGCGCGTCGCACCCCGTCGGCCTCAGCGGCATCAGGCCAAGGGTGGAAGACAGTTTGTCTTCGGGTTCGCGCCGTCTCAGTCGGCGGCCGGGAACAGGGGTGGCCTGGGCAGCCCCTCCGGCGTGTGTCACGATCTCCCCAACCTGTGGGGGGTGTTGCTGAATGGCGCAGGACATTGCGCTGCGGCCGGTGGTGGATCCGGCCCTCGAGGACGCGGAGCGCGCGCTGCTGGAGAAGTCCGCCGACGGACTCTTCCCAGCCACGCTGCCGCTGCCCGAGGAGCCGGGGCTGGGCGGCCGTACCAAGGCGGACATCTGGACGGCCCTGGGGGTCTCCGCGGTGTGCGCGCTACTGCCGGTGACGATCCTGTGGGCGCTGATCGGCGTGTGGCCCGGCCTGGCCGTCGGGCTCGCGGCGCAGGCGGGGCTGATCTGGGTCGGGGTCCAGTTCGGGTTCGAGGCGTTCATCCTGACCGTCGTGGGCGTGCACCTGCTGGCCTGGCTGCTGATCGTCGTCCTCGGCTGCGGGACAGACGAGCGGCAGCGGGTGGCCCGGCTGCGCCACGGCCGCTACTACCTGGCCGAGGACTTCGGCGACGACTCCCTGCGCGAGCTGCTGGGCCACTCGCCGCTGCGCCGGATGGAGCGCGCCCAGGCCGCCGTGACGGCGGTACTCCAGTCGCAGGTCGACCGGGACGGGCTGCTGGACGACATCGCCAACGACGTGACACTGCCGGCCCAACAGTACGAGATCGCCCAGCGCCTGGCCGAGCTGACCCGGCTGGCGCGGAAGGTGCGCACCGCTGCCGGGGACGCCTCCGGCTCGCGGGTGGAGGAGGTGCTGCGGACTCAGCGGCAGGCGCTGCGGCTGTCGTCGAGCGCGCTGGAGGAGCGGGTGGAGGCGCTGGAGCGGTACGCCGAGAACACCCGCGCGGCGGACGCGGCATACCGCGAGTGGGAGGCCGTACGAGAGCTGGAGCAACTCGGCGAGGACATGCACGAGCTGGTGGTGAACACGGTGCGGGACGAGCTGGCCGTCGCCGAGATCGAGGGGCTCGCCGACCGGTCCCGGCTCCAGGACCTGCACCGGATGCTGGACGAGGCGCGGGAGGCGGGGCTGCTGGCCACGCGGTTCGCCGACGAGCCGGCCGACCGCCGGTCCGGCGACAGCGGCCGGGCGTGAGGGGGAGGACGACATGACGCAGACATCCCAGCCGAGACGCGAGTTCCACTCCGGCCGCGGCAAGAAGACCTTCGACCGGATCCCGGGCGGGTTCTACCTGGTCGGCGCCCTGGTGATCCTCTTCGAGGTGGTCACGCTCGGCGCGGTGGGCCTGGCCCTGGCCGTCGGCGACCCGAGCGACGACGGGGCATCCCCGGACAAGGAATCCCGGCGGGTCGAGGTCACCTACATCGCGACGGGCGACCACCCCTCGGTGAACCTCACCGTCGGGGAGGCGAACGGCAACCACGAGCCCCACGGGGTCGTCATCCTGCCGTACCGCAAGACCGTCGAGCTGGCGGCGGGCGCCGACTTCTATCTGGACGTCAGAAGCCGCGAGGACCAGGAAGGGGGCACTCTCACGTGCACCGTGCTGGTCGGCGGCAAGGTGGTCCAGCAGGCGCACAGCACACCGGACTCCTCGTCCGCCACCTGCGCGGGCAGCACCGCGGACGCCCCGCAGCGGGGCATCCCCGTGCCCACTCTCACCCCCGGCGCCTCCCCGCTGCCCGAGGAGCGGCGGCTCACCGGGACCGTCAAGGTGCCGGACTACCCGGGCGAGGGCTCGCCGGTCATCGGCACCGTCACGGACTCCTCCCTGGAGTACGCGGAGCTGGGCGGCACGTGGGACCGGAGCAAGACGCTGGATCCGGTCTTCGACGGCTTCACCCGCAAGCAGGAGGGGCGCCAGCGCGCACTCGTGAAGTCCACGCAGGTCGACGAGGACATCATGGCCGCGGCCGGCGGCACCGGGGAGCTGCGGGGCGTGGCGGGCGCGGTGATGGACGAGCGGCGGCGCTACGAGTACCCCCGCGACCAGGCGATCCTGGTCGACGTCGCTTCGCAGCCGCTGAAGGTCGACGGACATGACGCCTGGCTGCTGGTCAGCGAGATCCACTTCCACAAACGCGGGGTGCCGTCCACGATGGACCTGAACGCGGTCCTCGTGGTCGACACCGGGCGGGTCCGCCCCTCGGTGCTGTGGGTCGTACTGCCGGAGACGAACAAGAAGCTCTGGCCGGACCTAAACACTCTGGTCGCATCCGTCCAGGTCCGCTGACCTGCACCGATACGGGACGGGCCCGGGCGCGCGACGCGTCCCGGGCCCGTCCGGTAGAGCGCGACGCTGGCCGGGCACGGCATCGAGTCGGCGGCGACCAGGTCGACGAGCGTGCCCGCCCAATGCGACCGCCAGGGCCACGTCCAGCAGGATCTTGCCCGGATCGTGCACCGCCCGAGCCTTCCGCCACGGCGTGAGCGCTGCTGATATCGCGGTGTCCAGGCCGACCTTGCGGACGGTCTCGACCAGCAGCACTTCCCCTGCCTACGAGACCACCGCCCGGCCGCCGCCCTCGATGCGGACACGCGGGTACGACCCGATACGCTTCTTCACCTGGAGAGTGCTTCTTCCCATGCAGCCAACAGGACCCTCGACAAGTCCCATCGTTGCAGGTCAGGAGCGCTCTCTGCTTATTTGATCAAGCCTCGGACACCCCACCTCGTGAAAGCGCGAGGCTAAGGCGCCAGCGCGGTGGCCACCTGAGCCAAGCGATCGGCTGACAAAGCGAAGAGGTTGGTGGGGTTGCGGAAGGAGTACTCCCCATCGTTCACGGAGAATCCGTGCCCGGCTGCCGTCCAGCGCGCGGGGCCGGGGGCTCCTTGATCCTCCAGGAGAGCAGAGGCGAGGGTCTCGGGGTCCTCCACGCTCGTGCGGGCGCGTAGCGCACCCGCCAGGCGGCCAACAGCGTCGTCGGGTACTGCATCATCGCCGAACGCAGGCAGCAGGAGCAACAGACGGGAGTGGGGATCGGTGGTGCTGCCGCCGGGCAGCATGTTGTCCGCAGCTGCCACGAGTTCAGGCCAGGACAGGCCCGGACCCATGAAGTGCCCGTCATCCCGGGCGAGGACCTCGGCCTGGCCCCAGCCGGGGTGGTGGAGGAGGTAGTCGGTTCCGGTGTCGTCCGCGACAGTCCGGTAGACCACGTGAAGACGGTGATCAGCAGCGAGCGGAACCGTGAACGCCGGCCACTCGGCCCGCTCCCAGAGCTGCCGCTGGAAGTCGCCAGCCGCGTCAAAGTCCGCGCCGAACAGCAGTTCCTCGGCCTCCTCGCTCTGGAGACACGAGTAGAGGTGCCCCAGCCAGAAGAGCGGCTCGTCCAAGAGCCCGGCCTGGTACGAGAGGGGACCACCGTCGTAACCCGCTATCCGGGCAGGATGCAGGTCTGCACTGTTCCTCACGGAGGACATCATGCCGAAGCTGGCCCTCAGGCCGGATGGCCGGGAGAGAAGTCCAGTACGTCGCTCAGACGGATCACGCCCGCCCCCGGGTCCCCGGGCGGAGGGCTCTCGGAGACGGGCGCGAGGAGGAAGCCGACGTGGTCTCCGCCTTCCAGACGCGCCTCCACCCGGCCGACGAACCAGGCGAGGCAGTCGGCGAGGACGGGAACCCCGGCGTACTCGGACGGCGTGCAGGAGGCGCGGGTGAACTTGTCGACGCGGTCTCCGGTCTCCTCGCCGAACAGCCTTGCCGTCTCCCGGTGTTCGCGGCCCAGGACGTGAACGGCCAGGTACGTGCTGCGGCAGGCGACCCGGTAGGTGTGGTTCTCCCGGGACAGCCAGGCCATGAAGCGGGGCGGGTGGATGGAGCACGGGGAGGCGAACCCGACGAGGCATCCGGCTCGCTCGCCGTCCGGCGCCGTGGTCGTCACGACGTACATGGGGTAGTCGAGCAGGTCGGTGAAGGCGTCCAGGTCGGTCACGTTCGACTCCCCGTGTCGTGTGGGCCGTCGGGCTCGGTGGCCGGCAGCGCGAGAGCGTCCGTGCCGGTCCGGCACGGCGGCTTCCCCGAACGGGGGAACATATCCATGACGTCAGAACTCGATGTCCGCCGCGCGACGCACCCGCGCCGACATGTTCCGCTCCATCATCCGAAGCGCCGCCCGGGCGAGGTCCTCGTGGATATGGGCGACGGCGTCCTCGGCCACCGCCACCGCCAGGTGCCGGATGTGGGCGTCCAGGGCCGAGTAGAGGATGCACTGTTCGGTCACCTGGCCGCAGAGGACGAGATGGTCGACGCCGAGTGTGCCGAGCAGGTAGGCGAGCGGTGTCTCGTAGAACACCGAGTGGCGGGCCTTGACCACGAACAGTGAGTCCTCGTCGGGCTTGAGCGGTTCGACGAGGTCGGGGCGCCGGCCCGAGAGAGCGGTGTCGAGGATCTCTCCGTGGTGCGACCGCCACTGGCCGAAGTTGTCGTTCGCGTAGATCACGGGGGTGCCGCGCTCGCGCGCGCGCCGCACCAGGTCCACGACGACGGGGACGATCTCGGTCACGGACGGCAGAAGCAGATCGGCATCGGCGTGCTCGTACGTGTTGAGCATGTCGACCACGACCAGGGCGGTCTTCGTCATGCCCCCAACCTCGCAGACGCCCTGGCCTCTGACGGCGCGGCGATGCCGGGCGGTGGGCCGAGTGGCGCAGTGTCCGCGGCCGGGCGGGCGCATCCTTGGGGAATTTCAGGGCAGCCGCGCGGTGTGCGACGGCTTTCCGGTGCGGACGGCTCGCCCTTGGCGCCACGCCGTCGCGACGCTAGGGGGTAGGTGATGAAGAGCCTGACGCTTGGCGTCGAAGAGGAATTCATGCTGGTGGATCGCGACAGCCGGGCTCCGGTCAACCGGGCGCCCGCCGTGATCCGGGCGGTGAAGCCCGCGCTCGGCGAACTGGTCCAGACGGAGTACTACGACGCCCAGGTCGAGATCTGTACCCACCCCGCGACGCGCAGCGAGGACGTGCGCGAGCAACTCGCCCGGCTGCGGCGCGTGGTGAGTGCGGCCGCCGAGGCGTCGGGCTGCCTCCTGGTCGCCGCCGGGACTCCGGCGTTGCCGCCCGTCGAACCGCTGACGGTGACCGACACCCACCGATACCGGCTGATGGCCCGCCGCTACGCCCCGCCCCGGAACACGTCCTACACCGGCCTCGTCTGTGGCTGCCATGTTCACGTCGGGTCGCTGCGCCGGGATCAGGCGCTGAGGCTGGCCAACCACATGCGGCCCTGGCTGCCGGTCCTGCAGTCCCTCGCCGCCAACTCCCCCTTCTCGCTGCGCAAGGACACCGGGTTCGACAGCTGGCGCGCGGTCGAGCACGCACGCTGGCCGACGGTCGGCCCGCCACCCGTCCTCGACGAACGGCGCTATCGCGAGGTCGTCGGCGGGCTGATCGGGGCCGGGGTGATCCTCGACGACCGGATGGTCTACTGGCACGCCCGGCCCTCCGAGCACGTACCGACGCTGGAGGTCCGGATCGCGGACGCCAACGCCGACCTCGACGTCGTGGTGCTGCTGGCGGCTCTCGTACGGGGCCTGGCCGCCGCCCTGCTGCCCGAGGCGGAGTCCCACGCCCCGCCGCCGAACGCCCCGTCGAGCCGCCTGCTCCTGGCCCATCGTCTCGCCGCGGCACAGGGCATCACGGGTGTCGGTCTCGACCCCGAGAGCGGCGCCGAGCAGCCCGCCGAACGGCTCGTGGAACGCCTCGTCGAGCGGGCGGCACCAGGACTGGAGCCGACGGGAGACATGGCGCTGGTCGAGAACCTCTGGCGACGGCTCCGTACGGGCGGGAACGGCGCGGCCCGCCAGCGGGAGATCCTTCGGCAGCGGGGCAGCCTCGAAGACGTCGTCGACGCGCTCGCGGCGATGACCGCAGCTCCCTGACACGGATCACCGAGGCTCCTTCGCACGACGGGGGTTGAAGACCCGCAGGACGGGCAGCCGACCGGTTGGCCGGAGATGTCCGGTCGGAGCAGTGAAGGAGGAGACCCGTGAGCATGGTGAAGGAATCCATCGAAGTCGATGTCCCGCTGCGCCATGTCTACAACCAGTGGACGCAGTTCGAGGAGTTCCCCAGCTTCATGGAGGGGGTGGAGACCGTACGACAGCTGGACGATCAGCACTGCCACTGGAGGACGAAGGTGGCAGGTGTCCAGCGGGAGTTCGACACCGAGATCGTCGACCAGTTGCCCGACGAGCGGATCTCCTGGCGCACGGTGAGTGGCGACGTACGGCAGAAGGGTGTCGTCACCTTCCAGCAGATCGACCCCTCGCACACCCGCGTCAGTCTGGCCATGGACTTCCAGCCCGAAGGCATGACGGAGAAGGCCGGCGACGCGCTGGGCGTGCTCGACCGGCGGGTGAAGGGTGACCTGAAGCGGTTCAAGGGCTTCATCGAGGATCGCGGCCGGGAGACCGGCGGCTGGCGCGGCCGGATCACCCCCGCGGAGAGCGACGCCATGACGGGGCGGGCCGCTGCGAGCGGTGCCACGGCCATGGGCGAGGCACGCATGACCGACGAGGGGGCACCGCCTCCCCAGGGCTACGCGGACAAGCCTCCGACGCCGGGGCCCGGCCGGATGCCGGTGGACCCGGACGACATGCGGCACGGCTGACCTCGCGGGCGACCCGCTCGCCTCGACAGCGCATCGGTGGCCGCCGACCCCGCGGGGTCGGCGGCCACCCATGTCGCGGGGTCGGCGGCCATCACGTCGCGGGGCAGTGCTCGTCACTCGTCAGGGGCTGTGCTGTCGTGGGGCTCTCCCGACGGCTCGCGCAGCGGCGGTCCGGAGTCGGCGGGGGCGGCCAGCAGGGCGAGGAGGCCGGCGATCTCGTGCCCCGCTTCGGCAGGGTGGCGGAACCGGGCCTTGGGGTTGATCTCGTAGCGGTTGCGACGGCCGTCCGACGCCCGGGTGCGAGTGACGTACGCGTCCGCCTCCAGATCGGCGACGATCGCCTGCACGGTTCTCTCCGTCACCCCGCACTCGGCGGCGACATCTCTCAGCCGGATCCCCGGATCGCGGGAGAGCATCAGGAGCACCCGAGCGTGATTGGTCAGAAACGTCCAGCTCGGGTGGTGGCGTGCGCCATCTGCCATGACATTCCTCTGCCCACCTGACCGCGGATCATTCACTATACGTCCTGATTTTCGTGCATTCCTTGACGTATGTCGGAGAGGCGCGCACCATTACGGGTGGGAGCGCCCCACGGAAATCCGACCGGCCCCGGGGCGGCACCCGCCGCCCGCGACCCTGCTGGAGGTGCACGATGACCTCCGACACCCGCCACGACGCCCCGTGCGGGGTGTGCGGATGCCCGATCGGCCCACGCCCGCACGCAGGGCGCGCACCCGACTCGTCGTACGTCGACCCCGACGACCCCTTGCACGACGGCCAGCGCCCCTTGCTGGCCTGCAGCGTCGAGCACCTCGCGCTCCTCGAGAAGGAGCTGGGGGAACGCCCGTACCACGACGCGGAACTCTGGTTCGCGAAGATCTCCCGCACCATGGGACGGCACCATCACGGCATCAGCATGGCCGACCTCAGCCAGGAGACCGGACTCGACCTGAAACAGCTCGAAGCCGGAGCCCTCTGGATCACGCACCTCCCCCACGCCCCGCGCTCCGCGAAACGCCACCGCGGAGCCGCCTGACCCGCGACCTGGTGCGGTGGTCCGGACACCGCGCCGACTCGGCGGCGTGCGGGAAGCCCCACTTCCTCGGACAATGGCTCGTTGGTGGCCTATGCGGTGGCCTATGCCGAGCCGCCCCGTTGGGCATGGAACGTCCCGTCCGGCAGGGACGCCGGCACAGAAGGAGACCGTCATGCTGATCACCCACGCCATCGAGGACGGCGTCCTGCACGTGACGTTTCTGCGCGACCTCGATGTCAGCAGCAGGGCGGCGGCCTCCCTGGAGACCGAGGCGCTCCTCCACGCCCACCGCCCGCGACACGTACGCGTACAGCTGCCCACCGCGAACCCGTCAGCGGCCTCGCTGAGCGCGCTCACACGGGCCCGGCGGCTGTGCGAGCACCTGGGCATCCCCCTCACCGTCGTCGGCCCCACCCGGCCGGCCACGCCCGACCCGGGCCCCGCCCCCTCGGGCGCCGCCGCCTGATGCCAGGGGCCTGGCGGTGCCGACGTCGAGGCGCGCCGGGCCGGGGAGGGCCTGCTCGACGGTGCGCGTCCGTCACTCCGCGCCGAAGGTGATCTCCCGCTTCAGGATCTTGCCGGTGGCCCCCTTCGGCAGCGCCTCCACCAGCTTGATCTCCCGCGGGTACTTGTACGCCGCCACCCGCTCCCGGACGAACTGGCGCAGCTCGTCGGCCGTCACCTCCACCCCGGGCCGGGTCGCGACCGCGGCCGCGACCTCCTCGCCGAGGGTCGCGTGGGGCAGGCCGACCACCGCCGCCTCGGCCACGGCGGGGTGCTCGTACAGCACCTCCTCCACCTCGCGCGGATAGACGTTGAACCCACCGCGGATGATCAGGTCCTTCTTCCGGTCGACGATGTAGTAGTAGCCGTCCGTGTCGACGCGTGCGAGGTCGCCGGTGCGCAGCCAGCCGTCCTGGAGCGCCTCCGCCGTGGCCTCCGGCCGCCCGAGGTAGCCCTTCATCACGTTGTGGCCGCGCACGCACAGCTCGCCGACGCCGTCGCGCACGTCGATCAGGCGCAGCTCGACACCCTCGATCGGGGTGCCCACCGAACCCGGCTTGCGCGGGCGGTCCAGGTGGTTGAAGCAGGCGACGGGCGAGGTCTCGGACATCCCGAAACCTTCCAGGACGGGCACGTCGAAGGCCTTCTCGAAACCGAGCATGACCTCGACGGGCAGGGACGCGCCACCGGACAGGCAGAGCCGCAGGGTGGCGGTGTCGTACGCCTCGGGCTGCGCGGTACGGGCGGCGAGCAGCGCGGCGTACATCGTGGGCACTCCGGCGAAGACGGTGACGCCCCGCTCCTGGACGGTCCGCAGCGCGTCGGCCGGGTCGAAGCGGGCCATCAGGGTCAGCCGGGCGCCCACCATGAAGGCGATGTTCATCGCGCAGGTCTGGCCGAAGGTGTGGAACAGCGGCAGGCAGCCCAGAATCACGTCCTCGGGAGTGAGGCGGATCAGCGAGCGCGCGGAGATCTCGGCGTTGCGCAGCAGGTTGGCGTGGGTGAGTTCGGCGCCCTTCGGGGAGCCGGTGGTACCCGAGGTGTAGAGCAGTACGGCGGTGTCGTCGTCCGCGCGGGGGTGCGGGGCGGCCGGCTCCGGATGCTCGGCGAGCAGTTCGGTGAGGGTGCCCGCGGCGAGCGGGACGACGGTCGTCGCGGTGCCCTCCGCTCCCCGTACCGCCTCGGCGGCACACACCTCGTGGGCGAACAGCAGGACCGCGCCGGAGTCGCTCAGGTAGTGGGCGACCTCGCGGGACTTCAGCAGCGGGTTCATGGGGACGGCGACGGCGCCGGCCCGCAGGATGCCGTAGTAGAGGGCGGGGAAGTCGAGGCCGTTGGGCAGCATCACGCCCACGCGGTCGCCGGGGGCGACGCCGCGGTGGGTGAGCAGGGCGGCGACGCGACCGGTCAGGGTGTCGAGTTCGGTGTACGTGAGGGCGGTGTCGCCCAGCTCGACGGCGGTGCGGTGGGCGTGTTCGACGGCGGTGCGGGACAGGCTCTCGGCGAGGTTCATGGGACGGCTTTCGGTGAGGTCCGGAGGACGGTCGGGGCGGGCGGGCGTTGCCGGCGGACGGGCGTGCTCGCCGTGCCGGGGAGGGCGCGGCGGGTCAGCCGCGCAGGCGGAGGCGCGGCGGGTCAGCCGCGCAGGGCGGAGGCGAGAAGGGCGGGAAGCCTGGCGGCGGAGGGTGCCGTGGTGAAGCGGGCCAGCCTCTCGACGGTCGTCAGGGCGGTGCGGTTGGTCACGAAGTACGGAGGCCGCGGCGACAGGGACGGCGAGCCGGTGAACAGGCCGCGCGGGGCGGGGGCGAACGGTGAGCGGAGCACCGTCTTCTCGATGTCCTCCAGCAGATACGCGTTGTGCACGAACCCGATGCCGCTGCCGATGTCCTGCCGTGTGTGGCCGGGGTACGCGCCCCAGGGCGTGTAGCCCAGCAGGAAGCCGAGGGCGCACCAGGCGTTGACGCCGACGGTGCCGTAGCGCAGCCCCTCGACCGCCGAGTCCACGGCGGCGCGGTGGGCGCGCTCGGTCTTGGGGTGGACGATGAGCGTGGCGCCCAGCGTGCCGGGCAGCCTGTCGTTGGCGAAGTTCACGGCCTCGCGGAGGAACGCGTCCGCGTCCGCCCCCGGAAGCCGGACGACGCCGAGCGCGCTGCCGAAGACCTCGTCGGTGAGCAGCATGTCGTCTGCGCCGGTGAGATCGGGGACGAGGACCCGGCCGCCGCCGTCACCGAGCACCTCGGCTTCCGGATGGGCGGCGAGGACCGCGCCGAGCCTGTCGTCCACGCCCGGGTAGTAGTCGGCGCGGGGCGGCAGTTCGCGCAGCACCCGGCGGATCTCGTCGAGCAGCCGGTCGCTGCCGTCCCAGTCGCGGGGCAGGATCAGGATCTGGCTGGCGACGCAGTTGTGGCCGGAGTTGTTCATCTTGCTGGTGACGATGTGCTCGGCCTGGTACCGGAAGTCGGCGGCGCTCCAGTCGCCCGGCGCGCCCGGCGCCACGATGCACGGGGTGACACCGCCCAGTTCGCTGCTGAAGGGCTTGTCGTTCAGGGGCGTGTCGGTACGGCGCCGCTCGGCGGCCCGCTCGTCCGTACCCCACACGATCGCGTCGTGCGTCCTCTCGCTGCCGGTGACATGGATGGCGTCGACGTGCTCGTGGCGGGCGAGATGGCCGCCCACGTCGGCTCCTCCGTCGGCGAAGCGCACCCAGCCGCGGTCGACGAACTCGCTGAACACGTGCTCGAAGTGCGGGCGGAGGTAGTCGTTGACCGGGTTCATCTTGGCGATGACGGTCTGCCCCTCGGCGTAGAGCTTGTACAGGATGTCGAGCGGGGTGATGGCCGCGACGTTCCCGGCGCCGAGAACCAGCGCGACGGCGGGGCGGCCGGCGCGTCCGCGGTACTCCCCGGCGGCCCGGTCGATGACCTGGCGCGCCGTGGTGCCGGGTGTCGTCCACACCTGTGCCGTGGTCCCGTTCTGCAGCAGCGCGTCCCAGCCGGTGGCGGGGAAGACGTCCACGACGGCGCGGCCGTCGCGCTCGCGCACGGCGCCCGGGTCGACGGGTGGCTTGCCCGCGGCGAGCCGGCGCAGGACGTGCAGTTGGGCGCTCACTCCCTGGGCAAGGGCCCAGGGGGCGCCGATCCAGTCCTCGGCGGTCCACGGGGAGCCGGGCGCGAGGCCCTTGGCCACGGCGGCGTCCGCGACCATCTCCGCGGCGCGCGAGGCGATCCGCGGCAGCATGCGTTCCAGCAGGCCGATCCGCTCGGCGATCGGCGTGGCCGCCCAGGTCTCGGCGCCCGCGCGCAGATCGGCGACAGCGCGGTCCAGCGGTGAGGTGTCGAGGTCCGGGGCGGGCGTGGGGGTGGTGGGAACGGGGGCAGGGGTCATGGTGATGTCAACTCCTGGTCGGCGACGGGGTACGAGGACGACGGATCAGGCGCGGAGCCGGGACCGGTCGCGGGCCGGGTGGACGAGCGTGGCGGAGAGCAGCCCCCCGACGAGGAGCATCGCGCCGGTCATGATCACGGCGTTCTGATAGCCGTCCGGGCCCTGCCGGTCGACCATCACACCGACGATGGCCGGCGCGGCGAGGCCCGCCGTGGTGACCACGGCGTTCATGACGCCGAGCGCGCCTCCGGCCCGGGCCGGAGGGGCCAGTTCGGAGACGGTGGTGGCCGCGACGGCGGCGTACGAACCGCCGAGTCCCATTCCGACGGCCAGGAGCGCGGTCTTGGCGCCGGTACCGTCCACGAGGGGCACGCCGAGGCAGGCGAGCGCGCCGAGAGCGAGGGCAGCGCCACCGACACCACCGCGCGCCCACCGGGTGCTGACGCCGCGCCGCATCAGCCATCCGGTGATGCCGGCCTGCGCAAGCAGGACGACCGCGCCCATCACCCACGGCAGGACCACGAGGCGGCCCGCTTCGGACGAGGAGTAGCCGAGTCCGTTACGCAGGTACGACGGCAGCCACACCAGCATCAGCGCCACGGCCCAGTAGCACGTGAAGTAGGCAGCGGTGACGGCGAGCCAGGTGGGGGTGGCGAAGATGCGCCGGTACGGAACCCGCTCCCCGGCCGCGGCGGGGGCGGGGGTGTCGGTACGGGCCGTGGCCACATCGCCTCGGGCGCGTGGGGCGTCGGCCGTCCGGTACGTTCCGGTCCCGCCGAAGAAGTGCCAGACCGCCGCCCACACCAGACCGATGGCGGCGAGCACCCACAGCGCGGTGCGCCAGTGGTGGTTGTCGATGACCCAGGTGAGACCCGGGGCAGCGGTGATCACGCCGAGGGTGATCCCGAGCGTGACCAGGGCGCCGGGCAGATTGCGCAGATGGTCGGGGAACCAGCTGAACGCGGTGTGCTGGGCGACCGGGAAGGCCGGACCCTCGGCGGCGCCGAGCACGATCCGGGAGCCCACCAGCACGGCGAGTCCGCCGCCGATGGCGGGCGGTACCTGAGCCACGGACCAGAGCAGGGCCATGACCAGGATCACCGTGGTGGGCCGCACCTTGTCGGCGAACATACCGACCACGACAGCGGCGACCGAGAAGAGCAGGAAGAAGGCGCTGTTGGCGAGCCCGAACTCGGTCGCGCTGAGGTGCAGATCGGCGCGGATCTCGTCGGCCGCCAGACCCAGCACGGACTTGTCCGCAAAGTTGATCATCATGAAGACGACGAGCAGGCCGGTGACGGTCCAGGCGCGGGACCTGGTGCCGCGGCCTGCCGACGTGGGATCACCGAGCGGCCTCGATGCGGTGTCAGCGGCGGTCACGGATCCTCCGGAGTGGGTGCGGCCGGCGTCGTTGCCGGGCGGGGAGGGCGGGGAGGGCGGGGAGGGGAACGGTGAAGGGGGGGCAGGAATGCGGAGGCGTCGGGGATGCCGCGTCAGGAAAGGGGAACGCCCTCGATCGCGACGCGCTCCATGACCCGCCGCCGCGGGTAGTAGTCGTTGATCGCGTAGTGCTGGGTGGCGATGTTGTCCCAGACGGCGATCGAGTCCGCCTCCCAGTGGAAGCGGATCTGGTACTCGGGGATGCGGGCCTGGAGCACCAGCTCGTCGACCAGCTCGCGGCTCTCGGCGTCCGACAGGCCGACGATGCGCGTGGTGAAGGGTTCGTTGACGTAGAGCGTCCTGCGACCGCTGCGCGGGTGGCGCACGGCGACCGGGTGCTCGACCTGCGGCCAGTTCTTCCGGAAGGCCGCCTTCTGCGCGTCGTTCATCAGCGCGCCCCAGCTGGGCTCCCAGTCGTGGACCGCGGTGAGGCCCTCGATCCGCTCCTTCAGCTCGTCCGAGAGGTTGTCGTAGGCGGCACCCATGTCCGCCCACATGGTGTCGCCGCCCGCGGCGGGCACCTCGACGGCGCGGAGCACCGAGCCGAGGGCCGGGTTGACCATGAAGGAGTGGTCGCTGTGCCAGATGTTCTTGTTGCCCTGGGCCTTGGCGTCCTTGGCGAGCCGGGAGACCCCGACGCGCTCGGTGCCGGGGAAGAACGGGTTGGGCTCGGGCGGCCCCCAGACACCGGCCAGCGCGAGCTGGTGCTCGGCCGTGAAGCCGGTCTGGCCGCGGAAGAAGACGACCTTCCACTCCAGGAGCGCCTGCCGCAGCTCCTCGGCGAGGTCGTCCCCGATCGCCAGGGTGAGGTCGACGCCGCCGAGCACGGCGCCGAAGTGCGGGGTGAGCGGAGTGATGTCGAGGAGCTCGTACCGGGTCTCCGGGGTCCCCGGCGATGTGCGGTCGAGAACGCGTACCCCGTAGTGCATCAGGGGCTTGTCGAGGACGGGCTTGGGGTCGGCAACGGTGGTGTCCATGGTCCCTCCGAACGGCTCGAAGAATCGTTACCGGGAGTATCGATATTCGGGGACGCCCTGGCAAGAGTCTGTGACCAGAAATTCAAAACTGCCAGTAACGAATATCCGACCGGGGAAGCCGGCGGGAGGGCCCGTCAGTTCGGGGCGCCGACGGCGCGGCCGATGAGGTCGACCACGGAGTCGACCAGCCGCTCGTCGGGCATCCGCTGCTCGGCGACCATCCGGAAGACCAGCGAGGCGGCCACCAGCGTCACCGCCGCGTCCACGTCGATCCCGGGCCGCAGTTCGCCACGCGCCATTCCGCGCTCGACGATGTGCCGCATCTCCCCCGTGACGCGGGCGGTGTACTCCCTGTACGGGCCACGCTCGGAGCCCGGGTCGGCCGCGGCCGCCATCACCCCCGCCAGCAGCCTGTCGATCCCCGGCTGCCGGTACGCCTCCAGGCGCGCCATGAGGACGGCCCGCAGCTCGGCGCGGAAGGCCCCCATGTCCGGAACGGTCAGCGGACCGACCCTCGACTCGGCGGCGGCGATGACGAGATCCTGCTTGGTGGACCAACGCCGGTACATCGACGGTTTGCTGACCCCGGCCCGGGTGGCCACGGCGTCCATGGTGACCGCACCCATGCCCTGCTCGGCCACCAGCGCGACCACGGCGTCCAGGACCGCGCGCGTGACCCGCTCCTCGCGCGGCCGCCCGGGACCACGCCCGTTGCCCCGCCCCGCCTGCTCGTCGACCATGCCCCGACCCTACGGGGCGACGGCGGCCACCCCCACATCGGCCGCACGGGCCGGCGCCGGTCCTGCCCCCCGGGCCGCGCCGGCCCCGACGCCCCCGCCTCTGGCGTGAAGGTCTGAACGGTGATTCACTGCTTCCATGGCCTACCGCAAGACGCCGGCCGAGCTGGCGCGGCTCCGGGACGCACGAGAGCACCTGGTCCAGCACGCCACCGACGTGGTGGCCGAGGTGGGCTGGGCGCAGGCTTCGGTGAGCGCCGTCGCCGCCGCGGCCGGCATCGCGGCCGGCTCGGTGTACCAGCACTTTCCGTCGAAGGCCGCGCTGGCCGTCGAGGTCTTCCGGCGCGCCTCGGGCCGTGAGGTCGAGGTGCTCGGCGAGGTGCTGCGCGGCCCGGGCGACCCTGTCGAGCGGCTCACCCACGGCGTCGAGGTATTCGCCCGGCGCTCATTCGAACGCCGCGGCCTGGCCTACGCCCTGCTGGCCGCGCCCGCCGAGCCCGCTGTCGGTGCCGAGCGCCTGGAGTTCCGGCGGCGGTACCGGACGCTGTTCGCCGAGGCCGTGAGCGAGGGGGTGGCCGCGGGCCTGCTGCCGCCCCAGGACGCGCAGGTCACCGCCGCCGCCCTGACCGGGGCCGTCGGCGAGGTCCTGGTGGACCCGCTCGGCGCACCCGGCGGGAGCTCCGCCGAGGAGCTGATCGCCGAACTCACCGCGATGTCGCTGCGCTGCCTGGGCGCCGATCGAGCCCCGGCGGACTGACCGGCCGTCCCGGCACCGCCCCACCGCCCTTTCCCCCGGCCGTACCGGCACCGCCCTTCCATCGGATCACGGCCCGCGCCCGCTCATCCCCACGACTCCGGAGGACCCGCCCATGACCACCACCGAGGACACCCGGCCGGCCAGCAACCCCACCGCCCGCACCCACGAGGTGACCAACCAGACTCCGCCGCTCGTCGGCCACGACGTCGCCGAGGACCCGGTGCTGCTGGAGGGGGTACGCCGTGAGGGCGCAGAGTGGTACCTCGACGACCTGCACCGGATCGGCCGCCGCACCGGCAGCGAGGAGGTCCAGCGCTGGGCCGAGGAGGCCAACCGCCACGAGCCCGTGCTGCGTACCCACGACCGCTACGGCCACCGCGTCGACGAGGTCGACTTCCACCCCTCGTACCACTCCCTGATGGACGTCGCGCTCGGCGAGGGTCTGGCCGGCGCGCCCTGGGCGGACGAGAGGCCCGGCGTCCATGTGGCGCGTGCGGCGGGCTTCATGGTGTGGAGCTCCGCCGAGGCGGGACACGGCTGTCCGGTGTCGATGACGTACGCCGTGGTGCCGGCGCTGCGCAACGCCCCCGAGCTGGCCAAGGAGTACGAGCCGCTGCTGACCAGCCGGGTGTACGACCCGGGGCTGAAGGCACCCGGCGCCAAGCGCGGGCTCCTCGCCGGGATGGGCATGACCGAGAAGCAGGGCGGTACCGACGTCCGCGCCAACACCACCACGGCCGTACCGGCGGCCGACGGCAGCTGGCGGCTGCGCGGGCACAAGTGGTTCACCAGCGCCCCGATGAACGACCTCTTCCTCGTCCTCGCCCAGGCCCCGGGCGGCCTGTCCTGCTTCCTCGTCCCGCGCGTACTGCCCGACGGCAGCCGCAACACCTTCCGCATCCAGCGGCTGAAGGACAAGCTCGGCAACCGCTCCAACGCCAGCAGCGAGCCCGAGTTCGACGACACCGTGGCCTGGCTCGTGGGTGCCGAGGGCAAGGGCGTGCGGACCATCATCGACATGGTCACCATGACCCGCCTGGACTGCATCCTCGGCTCCGCCTCGGGTACACGCGCGGCCCTCGCCCAGGCCGCCCACCACGCCCGTCACCGCTCGGTGTTCGGCGCCGAACTCATCGACCAGCCGCTGATGCGCAACGTACTCGCGGACCTGGCCCTGGAGTCGGAGGCCGCCACCACGCTCGCCCTGCGGGTCGCGGGCGCGACCGACCGCGCCCATCGCGGCGACGCCGGCGAGCGGGCGTTCCTCCGCCTGGCGACGGCGGTCGGCAAGTACTGGGTGTGCAAGCGTCAGCCGGCGGCGGTCGCCGAGGCCCTGGAGTGCCTGGGCGGCAACGGCTACGACGAGGCGTCCGGCATGCCCCGGCTGTACCGGGAGGCCCCGCTCAACGGCATCTGGGAGGGCTCGGGCAACGTCAACGCCCTCGACGTGCTGCGCGCGATGTTCCGTGAACCGGAGTCCCTGGAGGCCTTCCGCGCGGAGGTGGAGTCGGCGGCGGGTGCGGACACCCGACTGGACGCGGCGTGGCGGGAGGTGCTGGGCGAGCTGGCACGGCCCGAGGACGCCGAGTTCCGCGCCCGGCGGCTGGTGGAGCGTCTGGCTCTGGTCCTGCAGGGCTCCCTGCTCGTACGGCACGCCCCCGCACCGGTGGCGGACGCCTTCTGCGCCTCCAGGCTGGCCGGCGACCGGGGCCTGGCCTTCGGCACCCTGCCCACGGGCACGGACGTCGCCGCCGTCCTCGAACGGCTCCCGGCCGGACTGGGGTGACCCGCAGGGTTCGGGGCGCGAGAGGGGTGCGGCCCTCGCAGGCCGTCGGCCGCACCCGCGCCGGTCCGCCGGTCAGGGGTTGAGGACCGGGATGATGTCGGAGCCGTACACGTCGATGGTCCGCTCCCGTGCGTCGTGCATGTTGTAGACGGCGAACTGGTCGACGCCCAGCTCCCGGAGCCTCCTCAGTTTCTCGATGTGGGCCCCGGCCGGGCCCAGGAGGCAGAAGCGGTCGACGATCTCGTCCGGGACGAAGTCCGTGGAGGGGTTTCCGGCGCGGCCGTGGTGGCTGTAGTCGTAGCCGTGCCGGTCCTTGATGTACGCGGTGAGCGCGTCCGGAACCATGCCGGAGTGCTCGCCGTACTTGGCGACCAGGTCGGCGACGTGGTTGCCGACCATGCCGCCGAACCAGCGGCACTGGTCGCGCGCGTGGGCCAGGGCCCCGGGCGAGTCGTCGGTGGTGACGTACGCGGGCGCGGCGACGCAGATCGTCAGTGCGTCCGGGTCGCGGCCGGCGTCCTCGGCCGCCTTCCGGACCGCCTTGACCATCCACTCCGTGAGGAACTCGTCGGCGAGCTGGAGGATGAAGCCGTCCGCCTTCTGCCCGGCGAGCGCCAGCGCCTTCGGGCCGTACGCGGCCATCCAGACCGGCAGTTTCCCGTTCCGTACCCAGGGGATCCGGATCGGGTTGCCGTCCACGACCGCCTCACGGCCCTCGGCGAGGTTGCGGATGACGTCGATGGCCTCGCCGAGCCGGGCCAGGGTGTTCGGCTTGCGTCCGGCGACGCGCATCGCCGAGTCGCCGCGGCCGATCCCGCAGACGGTGCGGTTGCCGTACATCTCGTTGAGGGTGGCGAAGGTGGAGGCGGTCACCTCCCAGGTCCGTGTGCCCGGGTTGGTGACCATCGGGCCGACGTGCAGCTTCGTCGTGTGCTCCAGGATGCGGCTGTAGATGACGAACGGCTCCTGCCAGAGCACGGCGGAGTCGAAGGTCCAGCCGTAACGGAAGCCGTTGCGCTCCGCCCGCCGCATCAGGCCGACGACCTCGGAGCCGGGCGGGTCGGTCTGCAGGACGAGTCCGAAGTCCACGTCGTTCTCCTCGTTCAGGTACTGACCGGTTCAGGTGATCGCCGGTCCGGGTGATCGCTAGTTCAGGTACTGGCAGGTGGATCGCGGGGTGAAGGCGCCGTGCCCGGCACGGCCGGTGAACTTCCGCTGGTCGATGACCAGTTCGCCGCGCGAGAGGACGGTCTCGACCTGGCCGGTGACCGTCTTGCCCTCGTACGCCGAGTAGTCGACGTTCATGTGGTGGGTCTCCGCCGACAGCGTCTGGACGGTGTGCGGGTCGTAGATCACGATGTCGGCGTCCGCGCCCGGGGCGATGGTGCCCTTCTGCGGGTACAGGCCGAACATCCGGGCCGGCGTGGCGCAGGCGATCTCGATCCAGCGACGGCGGCTGATGTGCCCGTCGACGACGGCCTGGTGGAGCAGGTCCATGCGGTTCTCCACGCCCGGGAGGCCGTTGGGGATCTTCGAGAAGTCCCCTCGGCCCAGATCCTTCTGGCCGACGAAGCAGAAGGGGCAGTGGTCGGTGGAGACCACCTGGAGGTCATTCGTGCGCAGCCCCCGCCACAGGGCCGCCTGGTGCTCCTTCGGCCGCAGCGGCGTCGAGCAGACGTACTTGGCGCCCTCGAAGTCCGGTTCGGCGAGGTTGTCGGTGGAGAGGAAGAGGTACTGGGGGCAGGTCTCGCCGAAGACCGGCAGCCCCTTGTCCCGGGCCGCCGCCAGCTCCGCGACCGCCTCCTCCGCCGAGACATGGACGACGTACAGCGGCGCCCCGGCGACCCGGGCGAGCTGGATCGCCCGGTGGGTGGCCTCGGCCTCCAGGAGGACCTTGCGGACCTCGCCGTGGTAGCGGGGGTCGGTCTCGCCGCGGGCCAGGGCCTGTTCGACCAGGACGTCGATCGCGATGCCGTTCTCGGCGTGCATCATGATGAGCCCGCCGTCGTCGGCGGCGCGCTGCATCGCGCGCAGGATCTGCCCGTCGTCCGAGTAGAAGACCCCCGGGTACGCCATGAACAGCTTGAACGAGCTGACGCCTTCCTGGACGAGCCGGTCCATCTCCTTGAGCGTCGACTCGTTCACGTCCGACATGATCATGTGGAAGCCGTAGTCGATGGCACACTGCCCGTCGGCCTTGGCGTACCACGCGTCGAGCCCTTCGCGCAGGGAGCGGCCGACGCTCTGCACGGCGAAGTCGACGATGGTGGTCGTGCCGCCCCAGGCGGCGGCCCGGGTGCCGGTCTCGAAGGTGTCGGAGGCGAAGGTGCCGCCGAAGGGCAGCTCCATGTGGGTGTGCGCGTCGACGCCGCCCGGGATGACGTAGCGGTCGGTGGCGTCGATGGTGCGGTCGGCGGTCCAGCCGGCGGCCGCGTCGGATCCGTGCGCGGCGAGCGCGGCGATCCGGCCGTCCTCGATCAGGACGTCTGCGTGGATCTCGTCGGCGGCGGTGACGACGAGGCCGCCGCGGATGAGGGTTCGGGTGCTCACGGGTGTGTCCCCCTGGCTGGATACGGTGAACTACAGGGAACGGAGGGCCTGTTCGAGGATGTCCGCGCCCTCCTCGGCCTCGGCGACGGTCAGCGAGAGCGGTGGGGCGATCCGCAGCGAGCTGGTGTTGTGGCCGCCGCCCTTGCCGATGAGCAGTCCGTTCTCGCGGGCGGACTCCAGGACGGCCGCGGCGGCCGCCGGGTCGGCCTCGTCGGTGCCCGGCCGGGTCAGTTCGATGCCGATCATCAGACCGCGGCCGCGGACCTCCCGCACGGCGTCGATGCCGGCGCCGACGGCCCGCAGCCGCTCGATCAGCAGGCCGCCGACGCGCCGGGCGTTGCCCTGGAGGTCGTGTTCGAGGAGGTACCCGAGGTTGGCGAGGCCCGCGGCCATGGTGATCGGCGAGCCGCCGAAGGTGGAGATCGAGTTGGCGTCGAGACAGTTCATGATCTCGGCGCGGGCGACGACTCCGCCGACCGACATGCCGTTGCCGATGCCCTTGGCGAAGGTGAGGATGTCGGGCGGACCCGCCAGGCCGTGCGCCTGCCAGCCCCAGAAGTGGTCGCCGGTGCGGCCCCAGCCGGTCTGCACCTCGTCGGAGATCCAGAGGATGCCGTGCCGGTCGAGGACGCGGCGGAAGGCGGCGTAGAGCCCGTCGGGCGGGGAGGTGAAGCCGCCGACGCCCTGGATGGGTTCGGCGATGAGGGCGGCGACGTCCCGCGTGTGGCCGAGCAGGTCCTCCAGGTCGGCGACGCACGCCTCGATGAAGCGCTCGTCGGTGTACTGCGCGTACGGCCCGCGGGTGCGGACGCCGCCGTGCACGTACAGCGTCTGGAGCGGGGAGAGGCTCGTCGGGGACCAGGCGCGGTTGCCGGTGATGCCGACCGTGGAGAAGGACCGGCCGTGGTAGCTGTTGCGCATCGCGAGGAGCTGGTTGGAGCGCCGGTACGTGGTGGCGAGCAGCAGGGCCGTGTCGTTGGCCTCGGTGCCGGAGGTGGTGAAGAAGACGCGGGCGTCGGGGATGCCGGAGAGGGCGGCGATCCGCTCGGCGAGCTCCACCATGGGGCGGTTGAGGTAGAGCGTGGAGGAGTGGATGATCCGGCCGGCCTGCTCGGCGACGGCCTTGGTGACCTCGGGCACCGCGTGGGCGGTCATGGTGGTGAGGATGCCGCCGAAGAAGTCGAGATACCGGGTGCCCTCGGCGTCCCAGACGTGGCGGCCCTCGCCGTGGGTGATCTCGATGGGGTCCTTGTAGTAGAGGGCGACCCAGTCGGGGATGACGGCGCGATGGCGGTCGTAGAGGCCGGTCACGGCTGCACCAGCCCGTCGTAGGCGTCGGGTCGGCGGTCGCGGTAGAACGCCCACTGCTGCCGGACCTCCTCGATGAGACGGAAGTCGAGGTCGCGGACGACGAGTTCCTCCGTCTTGTCCGAGGCGGTCTCGCCGACGAACTGGCCGCGGGGGTCGACGAAGTAGCTGGTGCCGTAGAAGTCGTTGTCGCCGTACTCCTCGATGCCGACGCGGTTGATGGCGGCGACGAAGTACTCGTTGGCGACGGCGGCGGCCGGCTGTTCGAGCTGCCAGAGATAGGACGAGAGGCCGCGGTGGGTGGCCGAGGGGTTGTAGACCAACTGGGCTCCGTTGAGACCGAGTTGACGCCAGCCCTCGGGGAAGTGGCGGTCGTAGCAGATATAGACGCCGACCTTGCCGACGGCGGTGTCGAAGACCGGCCAGCCGAGGTTGCCCGGGCGGAAGTAGTACTTCTCCCAGAAGCCCTTGACCTGGGGGATGTGGTGCTTGCGGTACTTGCCGAGGTAGGTGCCGTCGGCGTCGATGACGGCGGCGGTGTTGTAGTAGAAACCGGCGCCCTCGACCTCGAAGACCGGCACGACGATCACCATCCCGGTCTCCCGGGCGAGCTCCCGCATCCGGCTCACGGTGGGCCCGTCGGGCACGGGTTCGGCCCAGCGGTAGTGCTCGGGGTCCTGAACCTGGCAGAAGTAGGGGGCGTTGAAGACCTCCTGGAACCCGATGACCTTGGCGCCCTGCCGGGCCGCCTCACGGGCGTGCTCCTCATGCTTGGCGATCATGGATTCGGTGTCGCCGGTCCAGGTCGCCTGGACGAGTGCGGCGCGTACGACGTCGGTCATGAGCTGCTCCTTCGGCACGGCGTCAGAGAGCCTCTACGCACGTAGACACGGTGCGTAGGAGGAGAACGTAAGCCCCGTCACACCCCGGAGCAAGACCACCGCCGTGAACCGCCGGAGTCGATCATGTTTCATACCCGAGTGGTCCATGTCGGACACGCACCGACACGATCGGGTTGACGTACGGGCGGTTGTCACCGGTCGCGCGGAGTGTGCGGATCCGGGTCAGACGCCCGCCAGGCCCGCCACGCGAAGGGCGTGGAGCAGGTCGCGTTCGAGGGCCGCGGAGATCGCGGCGGCCGCGGTGCGGAGTTGGGGGATCAGGCCGTGCGGGTCGGCGGCGGCGAGGTGGGCGGCGTCCTCGGGCGTACGGATCCGGAGGAACGCCGTGAGCAGGGCGTGGGCCTCGCGACGGTGCCCCTCGGCGTGCAGCGCGGCGCACGCGCCCGCCAGTTCGCCGACCGGGCGGGAGACTCCCTGCCGCAGCAGCCGCTCGCAGTCCTCGGACCTGCCCGCGTCGGCGAGCGCCCCGGCGACGGCGGCGAGGCGTTCCGGCGGCAGCAGGGCCGCCTCCCACAGGAGCGTGGACCAGTCGGCGCCGAGGCCGGCCCGGTGCAGCTCCGCGGCGAGCGCCGGGAGCCAGGCAGGAGGCCCGGCGACGGCCTCGCAGAGGAGTGCGTGCGCCTCGCCGCTGCGGCCCTGGGAGCGCAGCCGCTGGAGCGCGTAGACCGCGTTCCCGGCCGCGCGGGCCGCGCCCTCGGCGGCCTCGCTCGCCGGCGGACGGGACGCGGAGGCGGGGCCGGAGGGGGCGGTGGGAGGCGCCTCGGCTCCGCCGAACCGGGCACCGCGGGGCGCCGAGCCGGCCGCAGGCAGGTCGGGTACGGACACGGGGGCCGGTACGCCCTCCTCGCCCTCCTCGGCCCCGCCGAGCCAGGCGTACCGAGCGCCGCGCGGCTTCCGCCGGGGCGCGGGGGCGGGGGCGGGGGCGGACCCTGCGGCGGGGGCGGGGGCGGGGGCGGACCCTGCGGCGGGGGCGGGGGCGGGCGCGGGCCCTGCGGCGGAGGCGGACGCGGGCCCGGGGGCGGTGGTGGAGACGGACGCCGGCGTCGGCCGCCGGTCGTCGGCGAGTGCCGCGAGGCGCGCCGCGAGGTCCGCGATCCGGGCGGTCGCCCGAGCATGGTCGTCCCGGGCCCAGGCCAGTTCGCCGCCGATCCGCTCGGCGTCCGGCCCGCCGCCCTGCGCCTCTCTCAGCGCCGCGTCGAGTTCCTGGACGCGGGTCTCGGCGTACCGCCGCTCGCGCTCCATCGCCCCCAGGCGCTCGCGCAGCACCTCCGCGCCGCCGGGCCGCCGGTCATGGGCCGCGGCGGCCGCGCCGTGCAGAGCTCTCGCCCGGGTGGCCTGCGGTCCGAGGGGCGACTCGCCCAGGTCCTGGAGCAGCGACTCGACGACGTCCCAGGGCAGGATCTCCGTACCGTCGAAACAGGCCCGCAGGCCCTCCGGGTCACGGCTCGCGAAGACGCCGTACCACCCTTCCCCCGGCACCAGGCTCGCCGCCAGACCTCTGAGGTAGCGCGCGAACGCACCTACCTCCGCCGGGAGTTGATACACCGTCATATCGTCCGCACCGCCCGCGCACTCGACTGGGCCCTTCCGGTCCGGGGGTATTCGACCTCAGTCGTGTTACGGGACGGCTACGGACTGTTTTCGTCCGGTGCCCGCTCCGATGGCGAACGGGTCAGAAACGCACCGCTATCCCGGTGTGCGGCCGCTTCCCCAGCCGGGCGATCATGGCGGGCCAGTCGACGAGCCAGAACTGCCAGGTGTACTTGCGCGAGAGCAGCTTCCGCACCCGCCGCAGCTCCTCGCCCTCCAGGAGCCGGCCACGGCCCTCCAGGCGTACCGCGCCCTCCTCGACGTTCCCGCGCAGGTCGCAGACGGCGACCACGGTCCGCGGGTCGTTCCGCAGCCGCTTCACCTTCCAGGAGTCGGTGCGGGTCCAGGCGTACAGCTCGTCGCCCTCGACCGCGTACCAGACCGGGGTCGCGACGCCCGTGCCGTTCCGGCGGAAGGTTGTCAGACTGACGTAGCGGCCGCGCCGCAGCTCCTCGGGAATCATGCCGTCGAGACTAACGGCGCTCGTAGGCCGCCCGGGCCGCGGTGACCTCCGGGACGTGCGCGCGGGCCCAGTCGCAGGCGGTGTCGAGCGGCCCGATGAGCGAACGGCCGAGGGCGGTCAGCGCGTACTCGACGCGCGGCGGGTTCTCGTCGTGGACGGTCCGGGTGAGGAAGCCGTTGCGCTCCATGGAACGCAGGGTTTCGGTGAGCACCTTGGGAGTGATCCAGTGGAGCGGGACGCGCAGCTCGGAGAAGCGGCGCGGCCGGCCGTCCTCCAGGCAGCGGAGCACCATGCCGGTCCACTTGTCGCCGACACGGAAGGGCTGCGCGTGGTCGGCGCAGGCCGGATCGTCGAACAGATCGGGCGCGAGGGGCTCTCGCCCGGCGGCCCTGCGCTCGGTCACATGCTCGTTCATGCGTCCGAAGCTAGACCAGTACCGTTGAAGTAACCAGGCGTCCCCGCCCTACGGTCGGCACATGAGCGAAGACACGAGGAACATCATCGTTTTCGGGGCGGGCGGACGGGTCGGCCGCGCCGTCGTGACGCGGGCCGCGGCCCGGGGCCACCGGGTGACCGCCGTGGTGCGCGAGCCCGCCAAGTACCGGGATCTGGGCGGCGGTTCGGTCACGGTCGTACGGGGAGACGTCACGGATCCGGCGTCGGTGGCCGCCCTCGCCACGGGCCACGACGCGGCGGTCAACGCCTCGGCCCGTCTCGATCTGCCCTCGGAGGAGTACTTCACGGCGGCGGCGAAGGCCCTGCTCACCGGTCTCGGCGAGGCGGGGGTACGACGGCTGCTGACCCTGGGCATCGCGACGACGCTGGAGACCTCGCCCGGGGTCCGGCTGATGGACGCGCCCGAATTCCCCGCCGAGTGGCGGGCGTTCGCCCAAGGGCACGTGGCGGAGTTCGAGCTGCTCACGGGCGAGGCGGGGCCCGAGCTCGACTGGCTGATGGTCGTCCCGCCGCTGGACCTGAACGCGGAGGCGGAGGTGGCCGGCGCGTACCGGACGGCGGTGGGCACGGTGCTCGACGGGCCGGGGCGGATCGCCCATGCGGACCTCGCGTCGGCGATCGTCGACGAGATCGAGCGGCCACGCCACAGCCGCGTCCAGCTCGCCGTCTCGGCCTGAGGCGACGCGGCGGCCGGGCGCCGTCAGACCGGCGCCAGGGCGCACCGGGTGATGAGTTCGTCCATCGAGACGCCGAGGACGCCCGCCAGCGCCGCGACCGTGAAGAAGGCCGGCGTCGGGGCCCGGCCGGTCTCGATCTTGCGGAGGGTCTCGGCGGAGAGTCCGGCGGTCGCGGCGATCTCGACCATCGAGCGGTCTCCGCGCGCCTCGCGCAGGATGCGGCCGAGCCGCTCGCCGCGCTCGCGCTCTTCGGGGGTCAGGGGTGTGCGCACCATGCCGCCATACTAATACCGGTATAGTAATTGGCATGGTGGAGATCAAGACGGAAGAATCCCTGCGGGCCATGCGCGACGCGGGGCGGGTGGTCGCCGAGGCACTGGCGGCCGTACGGAAGAAGGCGGCGCCCGGGGTCACGGGCAAGGAGCTGGACCGGGCGGCCCGGGAGGTCCTCGCGGCGGCCGGAGCCGGGTCGCCGTTCCTGGACTACCGCCCCGACTGGGCGCCCGTGCCGTTCCCAGCGGTCGTGTGCCTCTCGGTCAACGACGCGATCGTGCACGGCATCCCTGGCGACGACCGCCTCGCGGACGGGGACCTGGTCTCCGTCGACTGCGGGGCGCTCCTCGGCGGCTGGGCGGGCGACTCCGCCGTCAGCTTCACCGTGGGCCGGGCGCGCCCCGAGGACACCCGGCTGATCGACACGGCCGATGCCGCGCTGGAGGCGGGTATCGGCGCGGCCGTCGTCGGCAACCGGATCGGCGACATCGCGCACGCGATCGGCCGGGTCTGCCGGAGCGCCGGGTACGGCATCCCCGACGGTTTCGGCGGCCACGGCATCGGCCGGGCCATGCACGAGGACCCCGGCGTCCCCAACGAGGGGCGCCGGGGCCGGGGCATGCCGCTGCGGCACGGCATGGTGCTCGCGATCGAGCCGATGCTGATCGGCGGCGGCGGGGACGACCACTACACGGCGCGGGACGGCTGGACGATCCGTACGGTGGACGGCTCCCGCGCCGCCCACGCCGAGCACACGGTGGCGATCACGGACGACGGTCCCCGGATCCTGACGGCCCTGTAGGGGCGAGACGGCGGGCGGGGCCTCGCGCACGAGGAGCCCCGCCCCCTGTCCGTACGGGCCCCCTGTCCGTACGGGCCCCCTGGCCCTACCCCACCGGCCGCACCACCATCGCCGAGCCGCCGCCGCGCCGCTCCTTCTCCGCCGCGGCGACCCAGCGCCCGTCCGGCAGCCGCTGGACGCCCGTCGCCGCACCGATCTCCGGGTTCTGCCGGAAGCCGTGGCCGATGGCTTCGAGTTCGGCGCGCAGCGGGTTGTTCCACAGGCCCGGTTCCAGCTCCGTCGTCGTCTGGTTCCGCTGGCTGGCGCGCGGGGCCGCGATGGCCTCGACGAGCGGCAGATCCCGGTCCACGACACCGGTCAGCGTCTGGAGCACGGTGGTGATGATGGTCGCCCCGCCCGGGGAGCCGAGCGCTAGCACCGGCCGGTCGTGCCGGTCGAGGACGATCGTCGGGGACATCGAGGAGCGGGGCCGCTTCCCGGGACCGGGGAGGTTCGGGTCGTGGACGGCCGGGTTCGCCGGGGCGAAGGAGAAGTCGGTCAGCTCGTTGTTGAGCAGGAAGCCGCGGTTGGGGACGGTGATGCCGCTGCCGCCCGTCGACTCGATGGTCAGCGTGTAGGCGACGACGTTGCCCCACTTGTCGGCCACCGTCAGGTGCGTGGTGTTCTCGCCCTCGTACGTGGTCGGCGCGGCCGTCCCACCGGTCGCGCAGGCCGCCGGATCGCGCGGGTCACCGGGCGCGAGCGGGCTGGTGAGCACGGCGTCGTCGCGGATCAGGCACTCCCGGGAGTCGGCGTACCGCTGCGAGAGCAGCTCCCGTGTGGGCACGTCCTCGAAGGCCGGGTCGCCGACCCATCGGCCCCGGTCGGCGAAGGCGATCCGGCTCGCCTCGATGAAGCGGTGCAGATAACGGGTCTGCGAGGCGGCGGAGAGGTCGGTGCGCTCCAGGATGTTGAGCGCCTCGCCGACGCTCGTGCCGCCGGACGACGAGGGGGCCATGCCGTAGACGTCGAGGCCGCGGTAGGAGACCTTCGTGGGCCGGCGCCGCTCGGTCTCGTACGCGGCGAGGTCACGCTCCGTCAGGTCGCCGGAGCGGACCACCCGCGTGGCCCCGTCCCGCACCGGAGGCTTCCGGACGGTGTTGACGATGTCCCGGGCCAAGGGCCCCCGGTAGAGCGCGCCGACACCTTCGCGGCCCAGCTTGTCGTACGTACGGGCCAGGTCGGGGTTCTTGAACGTCGATCCGACGACGGGGAGTTGGCCCCCCGGCAGGAAGAGGTTCGAGGAGGCCGGGAAGTCCCGGAAGCGGGCCTCGTTCGAGGCCGTCTGGGCGCGGAAGGTCGCGTCGACGGTGAAGCCGTCGCGGGCGAGGCGCTCGGCCGGTTCGAGGAGGGTGCGCAGCGGCTTGGTGCCCCAGGCGTCAAGCGCGGCCTCCCAGGTGGCGGGGGTGCCGGGTGTGCCGACGCCCCGGCCGCTGGTCATGCCCTCCTCGAAGGGGATGGGCGCGCCGTTCTCCACGAACAGGTTCTTGTCCGCCGAGGCGGGCGCGGTCTCGCGGCCGTCGATGGTGCGGACGGTCCGGGTCCTCGCGTCGTAGTGGACGAAGAATCCGCCTCCGCCGATGCCCGCGGAGTAGGGCTCGGTGACGCCGAGGGCCGCGGCCACGGCGACAGCCGCGTCGACGGCGTTGCCGCCCTTGCGGAGCACCTCGATACCGGCGGCCGAGGCGTCGGCGTCGACGCTGGCGACGGCTCCGCCGTACCCGACGGCGACGGGTTCCTTCACCGGGGGCGGGGGTGGTGTGGAGCCGGTCGGTGGCGCCGCGGCCCCCACCGAGAGCACCGTCGCGGCGACGGCGAGCAGAGAGACCTTCCGAGCGGTGGAGCGTCGCACTTGTACCTCCAGTCAACGACCGTCCGCGCAGCGTAACTTCCGTCGCGCCCTCACGTCAGGACCGCCTCGAACAGTGGTGCGGCGTGCCGCTAGCATGCGCCCCCATGAATGAAGACCTGCGCAATGTCGTGCTGGGGGTCCTCGCGACCGGGGTCAGCGCCTCACTGGGCTGGCTCGCCCGGACCTACCTCTGGCGCCGCGCGCTCCGGCGCAAGCAGGCGTTCTTCGGCCTGACCGACGGTTCCGCGTGCCTGCTGGTGGTGAACCGTAAGGCGGGCAGCGAGCGGACGGTGCACAACGTCGACGTGTCCGCCCTGATCGAACTGTCCGCCCTGATCAAGGACTGCGGGGCGCGGCCGGAGATCGTGCAGCACGACGAGGCCCGGCAGGGTCTCGGGGATCGCGCGGAGTTCTGCGTGGGCGGACCGTACTCGAACCGCCGGATGGCGGCCCACCTCGCGTCCCTGCTGCCCGGCCTGACGATGAACGCGGAGCCGGAACCGGCGGCGGACCGGGGTATGTTCACGGTCGGGGGCGAGGAGTACCGGCTCGTGAACGGGGACACCGAGTACGTGGTCCTCGCGCGTCTCACCGGGGGCGACGGCGGACGGCCGGTCTTCCTCTTCTGCGGCCAGGCCGCGGTGTCCAACCAGGCCGCGGCGCGTCATCTGGCCCGGAACCACGAGAAGCTGGCGCGGAAGTACGGCTCCGGACCCTTCGTGCTGCTCCTCAAGGTCATCAACTCCGATGCGTACGGACCCGATGTGGTGGAGCTGGTCGCCGACGTCACACGGGCCGCACGGACCGCCGCCCCCGCTACCGCACCCGAACCGGCAGGGTCTTGACGCCGTTGATGAAGTTGGAGACGAGCCGCCGGGGCGGCGCGGTGAGCGCGAGGTCGTCCAGGGTGTCGCGCACCTCCTCGTGGAGCACCTGGAGCTGGAGCCGGGCGAAGTGGGCGCCGAGGCAGATGTGCGGGCCGTCACCGAAGGAGACGTGCGGGTTCGGCGACCGGTCCAGGTCGAGACGGTGGGGGTCGGTGAAGACGCGTTCGTCGTGGTTGGCGGAGGCGTGGAAGACGACGACCTTGTCACCTGCGGCGATGGGCCGGCCTGCGAGTTCGGTGTCGCGGGTGGCGGTGCGGCGGAACGAGAGCACGGGCGGGTGCCACCGCAGCAGCTCGTCGACGGCCCGCTCGACGCCGGCCTCGCCGCTCCAGAGCCGCTGACGTTCGTCCGGGTGCTCGGCGAGGGCGAGCAGTCCGCCGGGGGCGGCGCTGCGGACGGTGTCGTTGCCGGCGACGGTCAGCAGGAAGAAGAACATCTCCAGTTCGGCGGGGAGGAGTTCGGAGGTGGCGAGGGTGGTCATGATGTCGTCGGCGGGGTTCTTCCGCTTGTAGGCGGCGAGTTCCTGCGCGTAGCCGAACATCTCGGCGAGCATGGCGGGTGACCGGGGATTGACGGGCTGCCCCCGGTCGTCGAGGACGGCCGGCTCGTCGGGGTCCTGGTAGGCGATGACCCGCTCGGTCCAGGCGAGGAGCAGGTCTCGGTCGCTCGCGGGCACGCCGAGCAGGTCGGTCAGGTTGAGCAGCGCGTAGTCGTCGGTGACGGCGTGGACGAGGTCGACCTCGGGGCCGGCGTCGAAGGCGGCTTTCAGCAGCTCGCGGGCGCGCGTCCGCGCGGTCCCGGCGAACCGCTCGATCCGCCCGGGGGTGAAGGCGCGGCTGACGAGCCGCCGCAGCCGGCCGTGGTGGGGAGGGTCCTGGTTGAGCATCATCCGCCGGATGAACGGCAGATCGGCCGGGTCGGGGTCGCGGATCTGGGTGGCGCCGAGGTGTGAGGAGTAGGCGGCGGAGTCCTTGAGCACCCGTACGACGTCGGCGTGGCGCGTCACGGCCCAGAACCCGGGTCCGGCGGGCCAGCCGAGGACTCCGTACTCCTCCTGCCAGGCGACGGGCCGGCGGTCGCGCAGGACCCGGAAGGCGTTGTGCGGGATCCCGCCGGCGTAGATCCGCGGGTCGAAGACGTCGGGTACGTCGCTGTCGCTGTCCACGCCCCATAGCTTGGGGCGGCCGCCGCCGGAATTCCAGGTCCCGGGGCGTCACGCCTCGGAGCGGCTCCACAGGGTCAGGTCACAGCTGGTCGCGACGGCCGGCGTCCGCCCGGAGGGCGAGAAGCCGACGGCGCGCAGTTCCGACCAGCGGCCCTCCTCCGTACGGCCCGGCGATCCGCACCCGCGCCCCGGCGAGCGGCCCGAGCCCGGGCAGGAGAGATCGTCGCCCATGTCACATCCGACATCGGCGAAATAGTGCATGTATGCGGAACCGATTCCGGCCGTCGGCACTCTCACCCGGCGTAAGAGATCACCACCGGAGGTCGTCCCTGTGAACCGCATACCCGTGCCCGCCCTGCTCGTCACCGCCGCCCTGACCCTGGGGCTCAGTGCTTGTTCCGGCGGATCGGGAGGAGCGGGCGGCCCAGGGGGCGACGACAAGCAGACCGCGCCGAAGACGCGTATCACGGTGAACCTGACCGGCGACCGGGCGCGGGCCGGCGAGCCGGTCACCGTCACCCTCGCCGAGGGTGAGCGGCTCAAGGAGGTGAGCGTCACCGACTCCAAGGGCGCGCGGCTCGAAGGGAAGGTGTCGGCGGACGGGAAGAGCTGGACCTCGTCCCGGAAGGCCACGCCCGGGACCGCGTACGCCGTCGAGGCGCGGGACGCCGCCGGGGGCAGCGCGAAGGCCGCGTTCACGACCGCCGCGCCCGACAAGGTGAACAAGCTGACCCTGGCCCCGGGGAAGAACACCACGGTCGGCATCGCCCAGCCGCTCTCGATCGTGTTCGACCACCCGGTGAAGAACAAGGCGGACGTCGAGAAGCACCTCAAGGTCACCACCTCGAACAACACCGAGGGCTCCTGGGGCTGGATGCAGGACTGGTCCGGCAAGGACCGGGTCGACTGGCGGCCGAAGGAGTACTGGAAGTCCGGAACGAAGGTCACTCTGGACGCCACCCTGAGCGGGATCGACTCCGGCGCCGGCGGCTGGTTCGTCCGCGACTACACCACCACGTTCTCGATCGGCCGGAACCAGCTGGTCAAGGTGGATCTCGACAATCACCGGCTGACGCTGCTGCGCGACGGGCAGACCGTCAAGGACGTGCCCATGTCGGCCGGTACGCCGGGCGGCGAGAAGGCGTCGTGGCGCGGGAAGACCGTCCTGATGTCCAAGGAGGGCACCATCAACATGCGCTCCGAGACCGTCGGCCTCGGTGACGCCTACGACAAGATGGTCGACTACTCGATGCGCCTTACCTGGTCGGGCATGTACGCCCACGCGGCCCCCTGGAACGCCGCCTACTTCGGCAGTGCGAACAAGAGCTCGGGCTGCATCGGAATGAGCGACGCCAACGCGCGCAGTGTGTACGAAGCGGTGCAGGTCGGCGACCCCTTCGAGATCACCGGCTCCGACGCCAAGGGGACGCAGGCGCTGAACAACGGCTACGGCGAGTGGAACCTCTCGTGGGCCGAGTGGCAGGCGAAGAGCGCCCTGCGCTGATCGCGCGTTCAACAATCGTTACCCTCGCGTAACTTACCGACCGGTTACCCCAGGTAAGCCTGGCCGGTTACCGTCGGGTCACTTTGCACTGTCCCCACCAGTGACACGAGTGAGGAGTGACCCGTGCGTACACCTCTGGTCTTCGCCGTCTCGGCTGCCCTGGTGGCCGGGACGGCCCTCGGGCTCGCCCCCGCCGCCCACGCCGCGGAGTCCGGCGCATCCGTCCGCTTCGTCGACATCGCCGGCGAAGGCGGCACCGTCCTCAAGGCCAATGTCGTCACCCCCGCCGGTGCCGACGGCTCGGCCCGCTACCCCGTGATCGTGCTCCCCACCAGCTGGGCCATGCCCCAGGTCGAGTATCTGGCGCAGGCCAAGAAGCTCGCCGACTCCGGTTATGTCGTGGTGAGTTACAACTCGCGCGGCTTCTGGCAGTCCGGCGGCGAGATCGAGACCGCGGGGCCGAAGGACATAGCCGACGCCTCCAAGGTCATCGACTGGGCCCTCGCCCACACCCCCGCCGACCCGGCGAAGGTCGGTATGGCGGGCGTGAGTTACGGCGCCGGCATCAGCCTCCTCGCCGCCGCGCACGACGAGCGGATCAAGGCCGTCGCCGCACTGAGCGGCTGGGCGGACCTCATCGAGTCCATCTACAGCGGCCGCACCCAGCACCTCCAGGCCGCCGGGCTGCTCGGCGGCGCGGGTTACCTCACCGGCCGCCCGGGCCCCGAACTCCAGCAGATCCTGGGCGACTTCCTCACCTCAAACCTCGCCAAGGAGGGGGAGATGATCGAGTGGGGCCGACAGCGCTCCGCGGTCACCTACCTCGACCGGATCAACGCCAACGGCGCCGCGATCATGCTGGGCAACGCCTGGGGCGACACGATCTTCCCGCCCAACCAGTACGCCTCCTTCTACGAGAAGCTCCAGGGCCCCAAGCGCCTGGAGTTCCGCCCCGGCGACCACGCCACCGCCGAGGCCACCGGTCTGCTCGGGCTGCCCAACGACACCTGGACCAGCGCGCACCGCTGGTTCGACCGCTACCTCAAGGGCACCGACAACGGCATCGACCGCGAGCAGCCGGTCCAGCTCAAGTCCCGCTCCACCGGCGGCTACGAGGGCTATCCGGACTGGAAGTCCGTCGGCGCGAACGAGCGGAAGTTCGCGCTCGGCGGCACCCAGCGGATCTGGGCGAACGTCGACTCCGGCGCCAACGGCGGCATCGTGATGCTCTCCAATCTCCTGGACCAGCTGCTCAGGACCCCGCCCGTCGCCTCGGTCCCCCTCCTCCCCCGCGCCTTCGCCGGCGTGTGGCAGTCCGAGCGGTACGGCACGCCCCAGAAGGTGCGCGGCACGGCGAAGGTGCACACCACGGTCACCTCCACCAAGGAGAGCGGCACCCTCGTCGCGTACCTCTACGACGTGGGCCCGCTCGGCCTCGGCAAGCTGGTCAGCAACGCGCCGTACACCTTCCACGGCAAGACGCCCGGCACACCGTTCGGTGTCGACCTGGAGCTGTTCTCCACGGCCTACGACGTGCCAGCCGGACACCGTCTCGCCCTGGTCGTCGACACCGTCGACCCGCTCTACATCGAGCACAACCCGACCGGCGCGCAGCTGACCTTCTCCTCCCCGGAGGCCGACCCCTCGTACGTGTCGGTCCCGCTGCGGACGGAGTGATCACCGGCTGCTGCCGGGCGGGCTTGGCTCCCTGCGCGCTGCTGCGCGGCGGCTAAGGCCCCGTGGAGGGGCCCCCGCTCGGCAGCAGCGTCCCTGGTCCGGCCGGAGCGACGTCGACGGCCTGCGTCCGGGGACTGCGCCGCTCTCTCCTGGCCACCCCGGTGGCGAACCGGCCCTCCTTGCCACAGGCAACCAGCGCGGCCATGGCGGCGACGGCGAGCGGTTCGAGGGCGGCGAGGCGACGTCGCGTACGGTGCATGATCTCCGGCCCCCGCTCAGTGCTCGATGACGATCTCGCCCGACTCGACGGCTTCGAGGTGGTTCATGGCCCGGCAGAGCGTCGACGTGCCCGAGCCCGAGGGGCCGATGACCACGACCACCTCCCCGCGGCCGACGGTGGGGGTGAACCCCTGCAGCGCGCGCAAGGCGCCGTAGTGCTTGTTGTGGTCACGCAGCTCGATCAACGGATCGGCAACCGCCATACGCTCCCCTGCCCCTATCTCTGCCGTGTCGAGGTCAGCGCAAACTATCCAGCCTGAAAAGGGACTTCACACCCGACACGCATAAAAGCGGCATAAGCCGTATTTACTGCAGAGGGGTGGCAGGCGCCGGGGTGCGGGGGACGCCGAGGCGGGGAGGATCAGAACTCGGCGGCTTCCCCGTACACCTGGGAGAGCTCGGGCGATCCGCTCATGGCCCAGTCGAGCCCGGCCTCGACCACGTTGATCTCGCGCCCCGAGGCCAGCCGCACCACCGGCTGGCCGCCGGGCCATACCTGCCAGCTCGCACCCGGCACGTTCCGCACGATGACGGTGCCCAGATAGAGCCCGGCGTCGTTGCCCAGCCAGGGCAGCTCCTCCGGGTCGTCGCGCCAGCGCGGCGGGAGCTGGTCGAGGGCGGCGAGCGAGCGCGGGGTGTCGTCGAGCGTCACCCCGGCGTCCTGGACCCGGGCGCGCAGCAGCTCGCACTCGGCGAGCAGCTCACCCACTCCCTCGGGGTCGCGGTCGAAGGCCGCGGCCAGGGAGTGCTCGGCCGCATGCCGCTTGCGCCAGTTGTCCAGGAACGGGATGTTCATCCGAACAGCGTCGCATTTCACCCTCCCGTGGCACCACCCGGCGCGCGGAGATCATCCGCGGCGGGCGGCCGCCCCGGCGACAGGCCGTGACACCTGGACGAGCCGGTCGGCCGTCGCGATCGACCGGCCGTCCTGGCGAGGTGGACGTCCCGGTCGGGTCAGAGGTCCAGGTCGACGACGACCGGGGCGTGGTCGGACGCACCCTTGCCCTTGCGCTCCTCGCGGTCGACATAGCTGTCCTTGACCGCGTCGGCGAAGGGCTTGTTGCCGTACACCAGGTCGATGCGCATGCCCCGGTTCTTGGGGAAGCAGAGCTGGCGGTAGTCCCAGTACGTGAAGGGGTGGTCGTACTTGAGCGGGCGCGGGACCACGTCCGTGAGGCCCGTCTCGCGCAGGCCGGCCAGCGCGGCCCGCTCCGGGTCGGTGACGTGCGTGAGGCCCTCGAAGGCCGCCCGGTCCCAGACGTCGTCGTCGGTCGGCGCGATGTTGTAGTCGCCGAGGACGGCGAAGGGGCGCGCCGCCGCGGCGTCCTCGGCGACGGCCGCCCGGAGCGCCTCCAGCCAGCGGAGCTTGTACGCGTAGTGCTCGTGGACGACCTCGCGGCCGTTCGGTACGTACACCGACCAGACGCGGACCGGTCCGCAGGTGGCGGAGATGGCCCGGGGCTCCTCCAGGTCCTCGTAGGCGGGTCCGCCGGGCAGGCCCATGACGACGTCCTCCAGGCCGACCTTGGAGAGCAGCGCCACGCCGTTCCACCGGCCGGTGGCGTTGACGACCGATTCGTACCCCAGCTCGCGCAGCTCGTCGGTGGGGAACTGCTCGGCGGTGCACTTGGTCTCCTGGACGCACAGCACGTCCGTGCCGGTGCTCTCCAGCCAGGCCAGGAGTCGAGGCAGGCGGGCGGTGATCGAATTGACGTTCCAGGTCGCGATGCGCATGAGCGCAAGCCTAACGGCGGGGTCCGACAGTCACCTTTCCCGCTGCGCTCCGCGCCCCCGGTGGATCACAGCTCGGTCGAGTCGCCCGGGGTCAGCCGGCCGTGGTCCGTGCCCCCGAGCGCCCCGATCTGCCTGTCGTAGATCGGCCGGGCGAGGTCGGTGAGCAGGGCGTCGTGGATGTCGAAGGCGCGTCGCGGCTTGACCTCCCGTACGTAGTCGATGACCTCGGAGATCTTGTTCCAGGGCGCCATCACCGGGAGCATCAGCGTGTCCACCGGGTGGTCGGGGACGGTCAGCGCGTCGCCCGGGTGGAAGACGGCGCCGTCCACGAGGAAGCCGACGTTGGTGATCCGGGGGATGTCGGGGTGGATCACGGCGTGCAGCTCGCCGTGGACCTGGACGTCGAAGCCGGCCGCGGTGAAGGCGTCGCCGTGGCCGACGGTGTGGACGCGGCCCGGGAAGGCGGCCGAGAGCTTCTCCGCGACGCTCCGCAGCGTCCAGATCTCGGCCGCCGGGTTGGACTCCAGGCCGGCCCGCAGCCGGTGCTCGTCGAAGTGGTCGGGGTGCTCGTGGGTGACGAGCAGGACGTCGGCGCCGACGGCGGAGTCCTCTTCGCTGAACCCGCCCGGGTCGATGACGAGCGTCCGCCCGTCCTTCTCCAGTCGGACGCAGGCGTGGGACATCTTCGTCAGCTTCACAGGACTCCCCCTTACGACGGGCCGTACCGGCCCGGTCAGCCTACGCCTGGGGCGTCGTCTCCTCCTTGATCACCCTGCCGACGACGCGCAGCGCGCTCTCGGCTGCGGGCAGCCCGCAGTAGACGGCGGTCTGGAGGACGACCTCACGGAGCTCGACGGGCGTCAGCCCGTTGCGCAGGGCGGCCCTGGTGTGATCGGCGAGTGCGTCCAGGTGACCGCCGGCGATCAGGGCGGTGAGGGTGACACAGCTGCGCGTACGGCGGTCGAGACCTTCGCGGCTCCACACCTCGCCCCAGGCGTAGCGGGTGACGAGGGCCTGGAGGTCGGTGCCGTACTCGTCGGTCAGCGCCTCGTCCACATGGGCGTCGCCGAGGACCTCGCGGCGGAGCTTGATGCCCTGGTCGTACGGATCGGGCCGCACGGCTTCGGCGAGCTCGCCCGCCGGCTCGGCGGGCGCGATCTCGGCGACGGGCTGGACGGGGGCGGAGACGGGCGGCATCGCCGGCGCGGGCACGGCGCTCTGGGTGTCGTGCACGATCCCGGCGAAGTGGCTCGTCAGCAGCTCCGTGACGGCGGCGGGCTGCTCGACGGGGGCGAGATGGGAGGCGCCGGGGACCACGGCGAGCCGGGCGTCGGCGATCCCGGCGACCAGCGTGCGGGCCTCGGCGGGGCCGGTGACCTGGTCGTCGGAGCCGACGAGCACGAGGGCGGGGACGCCGATACGGCCGAGGGCCTCCCGTACGTCGAAGACGGCGAGCGCCTCGCAGGCGCCGATGTAGCAGCCGGGGTCGGTGGTGCGGACCATCTGTACGGCCCACTCGACGATCGCCGGCTGCGCGGCGCGGAAGGCGGGGGTGAACCACTGCTCGGGTGCCGTACGGGCCATGGGTTCGAGGCCGTGGGTGCGGACGATCACGCCGCGCTGGCGGAACTCGTCGGCGCTGCCGAACCGGGGCGAGGCGGCGACCAGGGCGAGCGAGGCGACCCGGTGGGGCGCCCGCAGCGCGAGGTCCAGGCCGACGGCGCCGCCGATGGAGCAGCCCGCGTAGCCGAAGCGCTGCACGCCCAGCTCGTCGAGGGTGGCCAGCAGCCGGTCGCCGAGCTCGGCGACGGAGGTGAAGGGCCGGGCGGGTGCCCCGCCGTGCCCCGGCAGGTCGAAACGGACGATGCGCCACTGGCGGGTGAGCTCGGGTATCTGCCGATCCCACATGTGCCAGGTGGTGCCGAGGGAGGGTCCGATCACCAGAACGGGGGCGTCGTCGGGGCCGTCGATGCGGTATTGCAGGGTGTTCGGTGGTGTCTCGCTCACCCGCCAGACCCTCTCATCTCTCGCTGAAGTTCCTGAAGCCGGGGCCCCGCGGGACGCCGGTCGTATCGCGTGAAAGCGGCCGAAACACTCAGGAAGCGTCGTGATCGGGGACGGCCTTCGGCGCCGGGCGGCAGTCCTCCGAGGGCAAGGCGGCGGACGCCGCGCGGGACGTGGTCACCCGTACGTCCGGCTCGGCGTACAACGGATGGCTCGACCTCGAGGAGATCACCGTGCAGCGCTGTTTCTCGGTGCGGGTGTCGCCCCGGTCGGAGTGGCGTGAGGATCCCCGTACCCCGTACCCCGCAACCGCCACCGCCACCGCCACCGCCACCGCCACCGCACCGGACTACGGCTTCATCGACCCCCGTCCGTCGCGGTGGGGCGGAAGCTCTGTGACGGACTGTTGTCGCAGGGCCGTTGGACCAGTTGGACGCCGGTCGTCGTGGTGGCGCCGGTGGTCAGGCACTTGCCGCTGTGGCGGGCGACGAAGTGGTAGGTGCCGGAGGGCTCGCTCACCGGCAGCCACTGCTGGTTCGTGCCGCCCGCGTAGGACCACAGCTGGAGCGGCGCACCGTCGGCGGTCGACCGTTCGGCGACATCGACGACCTGTTGCGGAGCGTCGCGGACCCCGATGCGGGTGTAGCCGTCCGTCGTCGGCGTGAAACGGAACTGCTGGGCCTGGGTGCCGTTGCAGGTGTACTGCTGCACAGCCGTGCCGTTGGCCGTCCCCGCCGCCCGGGCGTCGACGCACAGGCCGTTCGCCCGGGAGGCCAGCGTGTACCAGGAGTCCGCCGGGAAGGGGCCCGGCGGGGTCGTGGGACCCGTGCCCGCGAGCCACTTCAGGCCGTCCAGCAGCAGGCGGTTCTGGGTGGGACTGGCGAAGGTCGAGGACAGCCGGGTGTTGTTGCTGTGGTTCATGGCGTTGTGGCCGAAGTTGGCGTACAGCATGCGGTACTGCGTGTTGGTCCACACGAGGGGGTAGTCGCCGCTGTACCAGGACTGGTTCGGGTCGGTACCCAGCGGGAAGCTGACCGGGTCGACCGAGGCGAGCACCTTGATGGACGGGTTGGACCGCAGGTTGTTCGACCAGCTGTACCACTCGCTGACGGCCGAGGTCCACGTCGCGGGCAGGCCCGCCGCCGCGGGGTGCGACGCGTTCTCGGTGCGTACGACGGCGGTGGTCGGGCCCCAGGTGTTGGAGCGGAAGTTCCCGCTGCCCAGGAACTGGTTGTAGTACCAGTTCCAGCCGGAGGCGTTCGTCGTGAACGCCGAGACGTGGAAGCCGAGCCACGCGCCGCCGCCCCGCATGTACCGCTCGAACCCGGCCCGCTGTGCGGCGCTCTGCGGGGCGTCGTCGAGGAAGACGACGACGTCGTACGCGTCCACGCCGCCGTTGGCGAGCAGGTTCCAGTCGGTGGTCGCCGTGTAGCCGAAGTTCTCGGCGGCGGCGGTACGCGGGAACCAGTCGTTGGCCTCCTTGACGAAGTCGATGTGGGCCGCGTCCCAGGTGCCGTTGTAGAACGCGATCACCCGGAAGTCCGGTGCGGCCGGGGCCGCCTGGGCGGGGACGCTGCCCGCGCCGAGGAGGAGCGCCATGAGGGCGAGGAGTCGGATCAGGAGTCGGTTCACGGGTAGCTCACCAGGTTCGCGACGTTGGTGGAGGAGTTGGACGGGCCGCCGCGGTCGTTGACGACGTGCCGGATCGTGCCGGTCCCGCCGAGCGAGACGGTCACCATGTTCCGGAAGCGGACGTCGGGACGGTTGGGGGCCTCGATGGCGTGCTCGGCGGTGACGCCCGGGTCGACGTTGAAGAAGCAGTAGCTGCCGAGCCCGTACGCCTGGTGGCTGGTGACGGAGTCGGCGACCTTGTAGGCGGCGTAGCCCTGGGTCGTGCCGTTCATCCAGGCGGCCTGGTTCGGCGGGTCGTACGGCATCTCGTTCTGGTAGAAGTACGTGCGGCCCCGGTTGCCGTTCCAGACGGTCTGGTGCTTCTGGTAGTGCTCGACGAAGAGGCCGTACATCGTGACGTCGTCGCCGTTCACGACGAGGCCGGTGTCCGCGGTGTTGGTGTTCCAGCCGACGCCGGTGCCGTGGTCCGCGCGCCACACCCACAGGTGGTCGCCGATGACATGGTCGCTGTTGACGACCAGGCTGGTGGTCGCCCTGCCGACGGCCGCACCGCCGACCCGGAAGTACACGTCGTGGAGCGAGGTCGGGTTCGCCGCGTGGGAGGCGGACGATCCGGCGGGGCCGAGCTCGAGAAGTGTCGGCGAGTTGGTGGTACCGGCGTCGAAGAGGACGCCCGCGATCTTCACCCCGTCGACATCGGCGACGGTCATGGCGGTGATCCCGTTGTCGGGGATGAAGGTGGCGAGGCCGAGGCCGAGGACCACGGTGTCCGGGCGGGTGATCCGCAGGGTCTGGTTCAGGTGGTACACCCCGGGCGTGACCAGCAGGTCCTTGCCGGCGGCGAGCGCGGCGTTGATCTGGGCCGCGGTCGCGCCCGGCTTCACGACATGGAAGCGTTCCATGCCGAGCTGGGTTCCGGCGGGCGGACCCCCGGCCGCCCAGGTGGTGCCCGTGGAGTCGTTGCGCGTGGGGGGCACGACGACCTTGTAGGCGCCGGCCGCGTCCACGGTGAGGAAGGGCTTCTCCCGTACGACCGGGGAACGGTCCACGGTCGTGTACGGAGGGTTGGGGAAGGTCGTGCCGGGAACGCCCTGGCTTCCGACGAAGACCATGTTCCAGTTCGACCCCGTCCAGGAGCCGAGCTGCGAGTTGCGGGTCAGCCACTGCTGCTGCGTGCCGGAGCGTACCTGCCCGTCGATCTTGGTGTCGGCCATGAAGCCGCCGCTGGACCAGCCGCCGTCGCTGAGCTCCAGGTTGCCGCGCACGTGCATCCGGCGGTACGCCGAGGCCTGGGAGACGGCCCAGCGGTCGGTGCCGCCGGTGGGGTTGACGGAGAGGTTCTCCGCGCCACGCCAGAAGTTGTGGGTCGCGTTCTGCGGCGGGAACCAGTCGGCCTCCACGTGCACGGCGCCGTTGATCGTCACGGAGTCGGGCGACTGGCCGAGCCCGAGGACCTGGGTGTAGAAGCCGACGTTGACATCGTTGTTGTACGTGCCCGGCTTGAACAGAACGGCGTACCGCTCCGACCCGAACTGGTTGGTCTCCTGGCGCTGGAAGATCGTGTTCAGACGCCCCTGGATGGTCGCCGAGGGCATCGACGGATCGAGGACGACGACGTTCGGACCGAGATCGACGTCGCCCGGAGCGGTGCCGACGGGGGTGATCCGGAAGCGCTGGGCGGCCGTGCCGTTGCAGGTGTACTGGACGAGCTGCACGCTGTCGGCCGTGGACGCCGCGGGGACGTCGAGGCACTTCCCGCTGTTGCGGTTGACGAGGCGGAAGGCGCCGTCCCCTTCGTCCACGGCCCGCCACTGCTGGTTGAGACCGCCGCCGTAGGTCCACAGATGGACCGCGGCGTTGTCGGCGGTGGAGACGTCGCTGACGTCGACGACCTGGGCGGAGTCGTCGCGGCTGCCGATCCTGACGTGGCCGTCCGAGGTCGGCGCGACGGTCCACTGCTGCGCCGAGGTGCCGTTGCACGCGTACTGCTGGACAGCGGTGCCGTTGGCGGTCGCGGCGGCGCGCGCGTCGAGGCACTTGCCGCTGCCGGAGTTGACGACGGTGACCGTGCCGGTGGGGACCTCCGCCGCGGCCACGGCCGTGGAACCGGCCGTGGATCCAGTGGGGACGTCCGTCGGGACCGCGGCGGCGGAGCCGGGCGAGAGGGCGAAGAGGGCCGAGCAGAACACCGCGCCGGCGGCCAGGGCCGCTCCGAGACGGTGGGGACGCGGGCGGGCGCGGGCGGGACGTCGGGGTCCGGCGTTCCGTGGAAGGGCGGGCATGGGACTCCTTGGGGGGAGGGGAGGAAGACGTACGGGAAGAGCCGCGGCGGTCGGTCAGCCGTTGTAGGCCGCGAGGATCCTGGTGAACTCCCACGCCTGCTGACCGATGCCCGAGCAGGTGTCGGCGCCGCCGCCGGTGCAGGGCCGGTCACGGTTGACGGACCAGAAGGTCAGTCGGGCCAGGTGGCGCTGCTGCGCGTACGCGAGGATGGTGCGGAAGTCGGCCTGGGTGATGGTCTCTCCCACGTCCGTGACGCCGTTCATCGAGGAGATGCCGGTGTGGCGGTAGGCCTGGTCGTCGCTGTAGCCGTACGCGTTCTTCACCGCGGTCTTGAGTCCCTCGGCCGCGCGGACCGACAGGGCGCCCATGTTCTGCCCGTTGCCGCCGAAGTTGAACGGCATGATGGTCCAGCTGTCGACCGAGAGACCGGCCGCGGCGGCGCGGTTGACGAGGCTGGTGTCGGGACCGTTCTGGCCGGTGCCGAAGGTGACGTACACCTTCAGGCCGGGGTTGTTCGCCTTGACGGTCTTCAGGGCGTCCACCGTGCGCTGCTGGACGGTGGGACTGTCGTAGGCCGCGGCCTCGATATCGATGTCAATGGCCTTGAGACCGTACGCGTCGATGACCTTCTGGTAGGCGGCGGCGAGTTCACCGGCGCTGGCGCAGGAGCTCTCCAGCTTGTTGCCGCTCCACCCGCCGAAGGAGGGTATGACGTCGCCGCCGGCCGCCCGGACGGTGTTGACCGTCTGCTGGTCGACGCCTCCGACGAGAGGGCGGCTGCCGTCCCACTGCGGGTTGCAGTAGCCGTTGCTGAGGACGAAGGCGAGCGTGAACCACTTCACGCCGGTGGCGTTCATGACCGTCGTCGGGTTCGGGGGGCTGCCCCAGCCGTTGTACAGGTACGGCGCGACGGCCATGTTCCCCCCGGGGGCCGGTCCGGTCCCGCCGGCCGGTGGAGCCGTCCACTTCTGGTTGGCGGCACCGGTGCACGTCCAGATCTGCAGCCGGGTGCCGTTGGCGGAGCTGTTGCCGGTGGCGTCCAGGCACTTGTCCGCCTGCGGGTTGACGATGTCGCGGGCCGCGGTCACCGTCCAGCGCTGGGCGGCGGAGCCGTTGCACTCCCAGAGCTGCACCGTCGTCCCGCTCGCCGTTCCGCCCGAGGTCACGTCCAGGCACTTGCCGAGGGCCTTGATGGTGCCGTCGGCGCCCACGTCCCAGTTCTGGGCGGCGGTGCTGTTGCAGTCGTAGAGCTGCACGGGGGTGCCGTTCGCCGTGCTCGCCCCCGCCACGTCGACGCACGTGCCGCCGATCCCGGTGATCGTTCCGACGGCTGCTTCGGCGGGGGCGTCGGTGGCGACGGTGACGCCACCGGCGGCGAGGGCGAGGGCCGCCAGGGTGAGTGGCAGGCGGATCCGGTGCATGGGGGGTCCTCTCGGGTGGGGGGCGGCTCGTCGGTGGGACGCGTCCGGGCGCCGGCGGCCGGTGCGGATCGACCGGGTGGAGGGGCGGTGCCGCGGAGCCGAAGGGTGGTGATCCACACCGCAGTTCAAGAACGTGAACGTCATCCCACTTTCTGATCGGCGAATGTAAAGGTCTGAACCAGGCACGTCAAGACTCCGCGCATTCAGGCGTTGAACGCGCAACGCGGCTGAATGGGGCGGGAGTTGGGATTCGCCGGAGGTTGACGTGAAGTCTTGACGACATGTGTGCGCGGTTGTTGATTGCCGGACGCCCGGCGGACCCCTGCGGAGGACCCGCGCGCAGCACTGAACCCCGTGCGGTCACGCCGCACGGGGTTCAGTTCCGACTTGAGCCGGAGGCCTCCCGGCGCCCCTCAGGGGTGGAGCAGGTTCTGCCAGTTCTGCGGGACGCGGCCCGCCGGGCCGGGGGTCGCCTGGTCGGCCGGGTGGCCGTCGGGAGGGGCCAGGGCGGGGCCCGACTTGTACAGGTCGTCGGTGGCGTAGTTCCAGTACCACTCCTCGCCCGGCTCGAAGCTCTGCACCAAGGGATGCCCGGTGGACTTCCAGTGGGCGGTGGCGTGCTGGGCCGGCGAGGAGTCGCAGCAGCCGATGTGGCCGCACTGGGCGCAGCGCCGCAGGTGGAACCACCAGCCGCCACCCGCGTCGCACTCCGCGCAGCCGGTGCCGCTGGGCGGGGCGCTCGGGTCGATTCCCTCGATCTCGGTCATGTGGGCTCCTCGGCGATCGTGGTCCCCGTCATGGTCTCGGCCGCGGTCTCGGCCTCCGTCCCGGCATCGCTCTCGCTGTCGCTCTCGGGGGCGGCGGTCAGCGGCAACAGCACCTGGAACCGGGTGTCGCCCGGGACGGACTCGACCTGGAGGCTGCCGTGGTGCTTGTTGACGACGATCCGCCAGGAGATGTCGAGGCCGAGACCGGTGCCCTCGCCGACCGGTTTGGTCGTGAAGAAGGGGTCGAAGATCCGGCTGCGGATGTCGTCGGGGACACCGGGGCCGGTGTCGCGGAACTCCACGAGCAGCCGGTCGCCCTCCCGGGCCGTGCGGACCGTCAGCGTGCCGTCACCGTCGCCGTCGCCGCCGGTGCTCGCGATCGCGGCCACCGCGTTGTCGATGAGGTTGGTCCACACCTGGTTGAGCTCCGCCGGATAGGCGGGCACGTCGGGGAGGGAACGGTCGTACTCCTTGACCACACGCACCCGGGGACCGATCTTCCCGGACAGCATCAGCAGCGTGCTGTCGAGGAGTTCGTGGACGTCGACCTCGCGGTGCGCGGCACGATCGAGCTGCGCGTACTGCTTCGCCGCGTCCACCAGATGGGAGATGCGGTTGGTGGAGTCGTCGATCTCGTCCATCAACAGCTCGGTCTCCACCGTGTAGTTGAGCCAGCCGACGGCCCCCGGCAGGATGTCCTCGGCCACGGTCGCGGCGACTTGCTCCAGCCAGTCCGTGTCAAGGCCGGCCTGGACGAAGGTCGGTGCGATCCGCCAGCCCTCCGGGATGCCGTGGTCGTCGAGCCAGTCGGCGAGCTCGTCCTCCCGGTCGGACGCCTCCAGAGGGCTCAGCACCGGCGCCTTGGCCACACGTTCGGCGGTGCGTTCCTGGATCTCGATGAGCGAGGCGAGCGCCTCCCGGGAGTACGGGCCCTTGGCGATGATGGCCAGTTTGTGGCGCATCTTGCCGACCCGCTCACGCAGTGCCGCGGTGGCCCGTACGGCGGCCGCGGCCGGGTTGTTGAGCTCGTGGGTGAGTCCGGCGGACAGCGATCCGAGCGCCAGCAGGCGTTCTCGCTGTCCGATGGCGCGCTGCGTGTTCTTGGAGCCGAAGAAGAGCCCCTCCAGCAGGTGCGCCGCCATCGGGAACCACTCCTGCATGATGTCCGCGAACGACTGCGCGGGCAGCACGAAGAACCGGGTGGACTCGGTGACCCGCATGGAGTTGTTGTACGTCTGCGGCACCCGGTCGCCCAAGTACGCCTGCATGGCACCCGCGTACACGCCGCGCTGCGACGTACGGCTGACCTCCACGTCGTCGCCGCCGACCCGGCGGTACAGCACGACGGTGCCCTCGATCATCACGTAGAAGCAGGTGGCCGGCTCGCCCTCGGTGTACACGGGACCGGGCTCGAACCGCTCCACCCGCCCCTCGGCGCACAGCCGGCCGAGCTGCTCCGCCGTGAGCTTCTCGAACAGGAACAGGGACCCGATCTCGTGCGGGTCGCAGGGCATGACCGGCGCGCTCATGACCGCTCCCGATCGCTCATGACTGCTCCAGATACCGGTGGACGAGCATCACGGCCATGGCTCCCTCTCCGACGGCGGACGCGACGCGCTTCGCGGACTGGGCCCGTGCGTCGCCCGCCACGAACACACCGGGCACGCTGGTCTCCAAGTGGTACGGCGGCCGGTCCAGTTCCCACTCGGCCGGCGGCCGCCCGTCCGGCGTGAGGTCGGGTCCGGCCAGGATGAAGCCGTGCTCGTCGCGCAGCACCGTCCCGTCGAGCCAGTCGGTCAGCGGGGCGGCTCCGATGAAGACGAACATCCACTGGGCGTCGACCACCTCGTTCTCGCCGGTCACCGCGTCCCGCAGGGTCAGCCGCTCCAGGTGGTCCGCACCGTGGGCCGACTCCACGACGGTACGGGGCCGCACGGTGATGTTCGGCGCCTCCTCGATCTGCTGCACCAGGTAGTACGACATCGACGCCGTGAGGGACTCCCCGCGCACGAGGAGCGTCACCGACTTCGCGCCCCGCGCCAGGAACACCGCCGCCTGCCCGGCGGAGTTCGCGCCGCCGACGATGTACACGTCCTGGCCCTCGCAGGCGGACGCCTCGGTCAGGGAGGAGCCGTAGTACACCCCGCGGCCGGTCAGGTCGTCGCAGCCGGGCGCCGGGAGGTGCCGGTAGGACACACCGGTCGCCAGGACGACGCTGTGCGCGGCGACCGCCGAGCCGTCGGAGAAGCGCACGACGCGCGCCGTGCCGCCGGTTTCCAGCCCCGTGACCTCGCGCGCGGTGAGGATCTCGGCACCGAAGCGCGTCGCCTGGCGGCGGGCGCGATCGGTGAGCTGCGCGCCGGAGACGCCGTCCGGGAAGCCCAGGTAGTTCTCGATGCGGGAACTCTGACCGGCCTGTCCGCCGGTCGCCGAACGCTCGACCAGCACGGTCCGAAGCCCTTCGGACGCGCCGTACACCGCGGCGCCCAGCCCGGCCGGGCCGCCGCCGATGACGACGAGATCGTAGAAGTCCGCGGCCGGCGTGGTCGCGAGCCCCACGTGGGCGGCCAGCTCCGGCGCCTCCGGCTCGATCAGCACCGTTCCGTCCGGCGTCAGGACGAGGGGCAGCCGATGGCCGTCGGTACCGGCCGCCTCGAGGAGCCGCCGCCCTTCCGGCTCGTCGGACGCGTACCAGCGGTAGGGCACCTGGTTGCGGGCCAGGAACTCTCGTACCCGCGAGGAGTGCGCCGACCAGCGGTGCCCGACCATCTTGGTCTCGGGTACCGGCCGGTAGTCGCTGGAGCGCCAGGCGGTGAGGAGGTCGTCCAGGACCGGGTAGAGCTTCTCCTCCGGCGGGTCCCAGGGCTTGAGCAGATAGTGATCGAGATCGACGACATTGATCGCGTCGATGGCCGCGTTGGTGTCCGCGTAGGCGGTCAGCAGCACGCGCCGGGCCCCCGGGTACACGCCGAGGGCCTGTTCGAGGAATTCGATGCCGTTCATCTGCGGCATGCGGTAGTCGGCGAGGATCACGGCCACCAGGTCGCCGCGGAGCTTCAGCTCGCGCAGTGCCTCCAGAGCGGAGTCGCCGGACTCGGCACGCACGATCCGGTACCCGCCGCCGTAGCGGCGACGCAGGTCTCGGGCGATGGCACGTGAGACCCCCGGGTCGTCGTCCACCGTCAGGATGACGGTCCGCGCTGCGTCGGTGGCCGGTGCCATGCTCCTCCGCCCTGCCTGCACGGGACAGCCGGCACGACGGAGCTGCCCGCCGGCTCCCGTCCATCGTATGTTCCCCCGCGCGGGAACGCCCCGACAGACGGCGCCCGTGCGCCGAAGGTGACCTGGGAGGCAATCTGCGGCGCGGTCGCGGAAGGCTCCCCTCCGTCAAGGACGGGAATCTCCCTCGTCTGAACGGGTGAGCCGGAGGGGTCGGCTGTTGACCGTCGCGGTCCATCTCCCGGCCGGTGTCGCCACGCGTGACGGCCTGGCGCGGCGCCCCCCCGGTGCGCCTGAACCATGGCATCCGGTCACGCGCGATCCGGCCGATGACGAGAGGACATGTCCCCAGCGAGCCCCCGAGCCGGCGATCTCCCGGCGCGCACGCCCCCCGGCGGCAGGCGACGGGCCACGGAGCCGGGAGTCGTGCCCAACAGGCCGTCGGATGTGGTCGATTCCGTGCGTTTGCAGTGCGTGTCATGGCAGCGGTCGATCAAATGTGGGCCCAGGTCGGTCAACGCGGAGGTTCCCGTTCCAGCAAGGTCACATGGCGTACCCGAACTGACTATTCTCCCCTGCGTGTTGCGCTGCGCTCACGACGAGTCACCGTGCGTTGTGTCGCGGACGGATGGAGCCTGGCCGTAGGGAGGCGAGAGCACCGATGCGATCTCGTACCGGCCCCTCGGGGGCACCCATGACAGCACACGTGCCCGGCCGCACGACGCCCCGACCGTTCCCGCCGGCGCGCCGCACCACCCCCAGTCCACTCATTCCAGACTGTTTAGGGACCCTCGATGGTTCGTACAGCTTCAACCCCTGGAGGCCTGCCACGTGCAATGGCTCCGGCATGGCTCATCCCTCCCAGTGTTCTGGCCGGAGCCTGCGGCATAGCGCTGATCTTCGTCCCCGCGCAGATACGTACACCGGTCGTCTGGTGCGGTCTCGTCGCCGTCGTCCTGGCGGCGCTCACCTCGGCTGAGACGGCGCGCCGCGCACGCGCGGCGGAGGATGCCTGGCACGCACGGGCGACCGCCGATCTCCAGCAGTACTACGCGCAACGCGAAGCCGCTCTGTTCGGCCGCCTCTCCGATCAGCGGGCCACCACGAAATGGCTCGCGGAACAGCTCCTCCCCGCGGCCGTCGCCCGGCTGCAGAAGGGGGACCCCGCTTCGGAGATCCTGCAGGCCGTCACGTTCGGGGAACACATCGACAGCGAGTTCGCCGACGCCCTCCGGGCGGCTCTGCGGGCGCTCCTGGAGGCGGTGGAGGCCGAGGAGCACACCCGGGACTCCTCGCAGCAGGCGATGGTGGCCATCGCGCGACGGGTCCAGGCCATCGTGCACCAGCTGGCCAAGGACCTCCACGACATGCAGATCCTGCACGGCACGGATCTCGTGGTCTCCCACGGCCTCCAGGCCATCGACCACCGCAACGCCCTGATCGGGCGCCTCGCCGCCAGTGTCGCGGTCCTGGGTGATGCCCGGCCCGGTCGCCAGTGGTCGAAGGCGATCCCGCTCTACGACGTCCTGCGGGGGGCCATGTCCCGCATCGTGGACTATCCCCGCGTGAGGTTGCAGTCGGTGACGGAGGTGGCGGTGATCGGCCAGGGAGCCGAGCCGCTGATCCACCTGCTCGCCGAGCTGCTCGACAACGCCACGACCTTCTCGCCGCCCCACACGCCCGTCGAGGTGAGCGCGAGCGAGGTGCCGTCCGGTATCGCCATCGAGATCGAGGACCGTGGTGTCGGACTCACCGAAGAGGTCCGCCACCGCATCGACCGCGTGATGGCACAGGCGGCGACCGGCCTGGATCTGGCCGACCTCGGCGAGGCGACCCAGCTCGGCCTGCCGGTCGTCGCCCGGCTGGCCCGCGAGCACGGCCTCGACGTCGACCTGCGCCCCTCCGCCTACGGAGGAGTACGGGCGGTCGTGCTCGTACCGCGCCGTTTGATCACCACGGTCGAACAACCTCCGCAGAGACTCCACCAGTTCGCGCCGAAGCGGACGGGCGGACCGATCACGCCGCATCGTGCGGGCGCGCCGATCGTGCCGAGGCCGATGATGACGCGCGAGACCGCAGGGGATTCCGGCGAGGTCAAGCAGACCGTCAACGGGCTGCCGCAGCGGCGACGGGAGTCGCCCGTCCCGAAGCCCGTGGTCCGTACAACCCCCCAGCCCCCCGCCGCTCCGCCCTCCTCCGGAAGGGCCGGCGCGGCCAGGCAGCCCGGCCTGATGTGGGAGGCGTTCAGCGGCGAGAAGAGATCCGGCACCGACCCGTCCGTCCCGACCAGCGAGCCATCAGATGAGGATGAGTAACCGTGACGCCACTGCCCAACATGGACTGGATGCTCAAGGAGCTCGCGGCCAGCGTCCCGTACGTGCGACACGTGGTCGTGCTGTCGTCGGACGGTCTGTGCATCGGCCAAGCGAACACGGAGACCGACACGGCTGACGCGATCGCCGCCGCCTGTTCGGGCATGCAGAGCCTGGCGAAGGCAATCGCGCAGAAGTTCCCGCACGGAGACGGCTCGACGCGCATGGTCGGGATCGAGGTCGACGGTGGTTACTTCTCCCTCATGGCGGCGGGCCCCGGGGCCTACCTCGCGGTGCTGGCCGACGAGGAGGTGGACGCGGGCTTGCTGGGCGACCGCATGCGTACGCTCGTGCTCCGGATCGGCCAGCACATGACCAGCCCGCCACGGGATGACGTCGGGCAGGCGATGTGACATCAGAGCACCAGAACTCATGGGACGAAGGCAGTCCCGTTCCGCTTTATGTCATCTCCGGTGGCTCGGGTTCCTCGGCCAAGGCGTTCAACCTGGTCACCCTCATCACATCGAGGTCCGCACCCGAACCCGCCATGCAGCCCGAGCAGGCGGCGATCCTCGCCATGTGCGAGTACCCGCTGTCGGTGGCCGAGATATCCGCGTATCTGAGCCTTCCGTTCAGTGTGCTCACGGCGTTGCTCTCCCGGCTCGTCGAGGACGGGCGCGTCGAGGCCATCGCCCCTGTTCCTGTCGCTGCGGTCCCCGAACTCGGCCTTCTGGAGGCGGTGATCCATGGACTACGTAATCTCTGACGCACCCGCCGCCGGCCCCAGCGGCACGGATGTGCTTCTGCCGCACGGCGCCAGGGGCGTCAAGGTCGTCATTGTCGGCGGCTTCGGGGTCGGCAAGACGACCATGGTCCGGGCGGTGAGCGAGATCTCGCCTCTGACCACCGAAGAGACCATGACCCAGGCCGGCGTCGGGATCGACAACAACCCGGGCGCGGAGGGCAAGAACACCACCACCGTCGCCATGGACTTCGGCCGGATCAGCATCAACGAGGAGCTGATCCTCTACCTCTTCGGAACGCCGGGCCAGGAGCGCTTCTGGTTCCTGTGGAACGGGATCTTCGAGGGCGCGCTCGGCGCAGTGGTCCTCGTCGACACCCGGAGGATCGAAGTCTGTTTCGAGATCATCACCCGTCTGGAAGACCGCCGCGTTCCCTTCATCGTGGCTGTCAACACCTTCCCCGAGGCGCCACACCATCCGGTGGCCGAACTGCGCACCGCGCTGGCCCTCAACGAATCCGTGCCCATCATCACCTGTGACGCCCGCGAGCGGTCGTCCAGCCGCGACGCCCTGCTCTCGCTGATGGGCTACCTGTGCACCCTCGCCGCCGCCCAGGAGTCCGTATGACTGTCCCGCCCACCGACCACACCACTACGGAACCGGGGCTCGTCCCGCCCCCGGGCTGCCCGGCCCACACCGCCACGGGAGCCGAGGGCGTGACCCGGCTCCACGGTCCCGAAGCCGTGAACGACCCCATGGGTCTGTACGAGAAGCTGCGTGCCACCCACGGTCCGGTGGCGCCCGTCCTGCTCGAAGGGGACGTACGCGCCTGGCTCGTCCTGGGCTACCTCGAGAACCGCGATGTGGCCACCCGCTCCACCCAGTTCTCCCGTGACCCCCGCACCTGGCACGGCTGGAAGAGCGGCGAGATCGACCCCGAGACCTCGCCGCTCGTACCGATGATCGGCTGGCGGCCCGACTGCGTGTGCGCGGACGGTGAGGAGCACCAGCGTCTGCGGGGCGCGGTCACGGCCGGCCTCAACCAGTTCGACCTGCGAGGAGTCCGCCGCCACATCACCCGCTTCGCGCACCAGCTGATCGACGAGTTCTGCCAGAACGGCAGGACGGAGCTGGTCGGCGAGTTCGCCGAGCCGCTGCCCATGCTCGTGCTCACGCACCTGCTCGGCATGCGGGACGAGGACGCTCCCAAGCTCGTCCACGCCGCCCGGGACCTCTTCAAGGCCACCGAGACGTCGCTCGCCAGCAACGCGTACGTGCTGGAGACCCTCGAGCAGCTCGTCGCCGCCAAGCGGGCCCAGCCCGGGCAGGACATCGCGTCCGTGCTGATGGGGCACCCGGCCGGGCTCAGTGACGAGGAGGTACAGCACCACCTGCGTCTCATCCTGCTCGCGGGCTACGAGACGACCGCCAATCTCATGGCCAACGTGCTGCGGATGACGGTCACCGACCCCCGGTTCCGCGGGTCGTTGGCCGGCGGTCAGATGACCTTGCCGGAAGCCGTGGAGCAAGTGCTGTGGGACGAGCCGCCGTTGATGGTGTGCCCGGGTCGCTGGGCCACGGGTGACACCTCGCTCGGTGGGCAGGAGATCAAGGCGGGCGACATGCTGCTGCTCGGCCTGGCCGCCGGCAACGTCGATCAGGCCGTCCGCCAGGATCCCTCGACCCGGGTGCACCACAACCGCGCCCACCTGTCCTTCAGCGCGGGTGCCCATGAGTGCCCCGGTCAGGACATCGGCCGTGTCATCGCCGACACCGGCATCGACATCCTGCTCACGAGGCTTCCCGACATCAGCCTGGCCGTCCGCGAGTCCGAGCTCAGCTGGCGTTCCTCCACGTGGTCCCGGCATCTGACGTCGCTGCCCGTCAAGTTCGCCCCCCGTGTTCCGGAGATCCGCGATGCGCCGGCGCCTCTGCCGGTACCGCCGCCGCCGACCAGCGCCATGCCCGCGGCACCCCGGTGGCCGGAATCCGCACCGCGTGCCTCGTGGCGGACGCGGCTGCGGCGGTTGCTGCGGATGAGCCGGTCCGCGTAGGGCGTGCCGGAGCCGAGTGCACGACCGAGGGGCTGCCGGACGGCGTGAGCCGGCAGCCCCCTCCGGAAGCAGGGGCGGGCGCCGGCTTCATGCCGTACCGCCCCTCGGGACGCCGACTAGTACCACTCCCGAGCGGGCGCCGTGGAGGGTGTCCGTTGCTCCGGTATGGAGCCGCCGGGGGCGTAGCGGGGCGCACCGGTGTACCAGGCGTGGAGGCCGGACAGGAAGCTGCAGGCTCCACCGAGCCACGCCTCCAGCTCCGTCCGTTCGCCGTGGTTCAGCCCGGATCGCCGGACGAGCGGCGGCAGTTCGCTCTGGACGAGGTGCTCGAAGTGGCGCAGCCGGGCCGTCACCAGATCGGCGGCGGCATCCATCGCCTCCTGGACGTTGATGCCCAGGGAGGTTCCGAGGACGACGACGAGGTTGTTGACGTCGTGCTCGTCATGGACTTCCCGCTGGTAGGAGGCGATGTCGTTCGCCAGGCCCATGTAGTCCATGAACGCGTCGAGCAGGGCGCGGACGGTCCGGCTGTGCCGGATCTGCTCCGGGATCCGCGCGCCGGTGGAGAGTTCGACGGAGTACGGGGCGGTGTACGCGGCGAAGCTCTCGCGGCGGAACTGGGCGTACTCGATGAGGTCCGGGACGCGGCCGGTGAGGCTGTTGGCCAGTTCCTGGACTCCCGCGTCGATGTAGCGCGCCAGGGCCCCGTTGAGCGCCGGCCGCCAGTGCGCGAGGCTCGGCGGGAACAGGTGGTGCTGGAGGTCGGCCAAACCCCTTTCGACGGCATTGGCCGGTTCCGGCAACCAGGCGCCCGGCTCCTGCGGCAGGAAGGCGTGGAGACGGACGGTGAAGACCTGCGCGCCGGCGAGGTCGCCCGTCTGCTTGAAGGCGGCGGCGAAGTAGTCGTCCCAGGCCAGGGCCCAGAGGTTGAACCGGTGATTGAGCCGGAGGGCGGCGGGCGAGGCATCGGGCAGCGTCCAGGCGGTCAGCTGGTCGACGGCCATGGCGTGGAACTGGGACCGGGTCCAGATCGGCCGCCGGGCCGCCGGCACGTTGCCGCCCGCCAGCATCCCCGTCTCGCGCGCCCACGTCTCGGCCTCCTCGCGCAGGGCCGGCAGATACGGGTTCACCCGCACCGGGAACGGCATCCGCAGGAGGGGAAGTTCGATGTCCTGCACTGTCATGGGATCCCTATCCTCCCTTTCGGCGCACATCGGTGTGCGGACCACGAGCGCGAACAGGACGCCATGCGAAGGCAGCTCCAGATGCCGGGAGTTGACGACATGTCAGTGGGTGCGTGAGGGAACCCACCGCAACAGGCGAGGACGTGAACGCGCTGCACATTCGAGAGTCGTGTCGGCCGGCCGGGGGCCGGAGTCCGACGAGCCGCTACCGCCGTGACGGCGGGCGACGAGCGGTTTCCGGTCAATTGGCGCTCCCAACCTTCCCAGTGAGGTCCGCCGACAACCCCGTACAGCCGTCCTCGGCCACGATCAGAGCAGGTTTGTACAGAAAGAAACGATCCCTCTGTTCGGATTTGGCTCAAATTCGATCCCAAAGCAGGCCATGATCGACCAAATCCCGCCAGCCGCACCCGGCTGTGGACTGGGCCGGTTCCAGCGGGACGACCGGGAGGTCGGCGGCCGTGAGCAGCCTCTGCCCACGGCCGCCTGCGGCGGGACCGCCGTCGACCCTCTCGTAGCCCCACGAGGCGGCCAGGAGCGGGTTGCAGCCACTCAGCAGCCGGCCCTCGTGGACGTACGCGCACCACATCGGCACCGTCCGCCCCGGTCGAGTCAGTCGGAGTCGCGCGCGATGTCCAGGGCGAGTGCCTGGAGGATCGCGTCGGTGGGTGTCTCGGGGGCCGTCCGGTCGTATGCGTCGGCGACGGTCTCGAAGGCCAGGACGAAGCCGTTGATGAGGGCGCTCAGTGGTTCGGAGAGCTGGTTCAGGACGGCCAGACTCACCTCCGCCGCCTCCTCGGTGGCCGGGACGAGGAATTGCGTCGGGATCACCTCGCCGAGCAGGTCGGAGACGTACTCCGTCCCGACACCGCCACGCAGAGCCGTGAGTGCCGCGATGGCCTTGAGCTGGATCTCGTTCTCGGTCATGTGCCGAGCGTAGGAGGAAGGGGCGCCGACCCGGGGCAGGCGTTGCCCGGAACGGTGGCCCCCACGCCCTGTGACAGGGTGGACGGATGACAGCGATCCGCGCCTGCTCGTCCGCCCCGCACGCCGGCGGGCCCGAACCATGGTCGGACGCCGGCCCGGCCCACAGTGATCTCCGGGCCGCGAAGGAGCTCGTCTACGACCCGTGCGGTTTCCGCTGCTCGCAGCCGGTTCCCGAACCCGAGAGTGCCGAGTACGCCGCTCACGCCTTCACCCTCGACGGGCTCTCCGTCCGGTTCCGCGCAGCCCGGACGACCCCCACCAAGGTCGGCCAGTTCGTCACCGTGTGGAAGAGGTCCCCGGGTGGGCCCATCCAGCCCTTCGACGTCACGGACGCCGTCGATCTCTTCGTCATCAGCTGCCGCGACCGGCACCACTTCGGCCAGTTCGTCCTTCCCATGGACGTGCTCCGCCGACGCGGCGTCGTATCGGTCGAGGGTTCCGGCGGGAAGCGGGCCTTTCGCGTGTACCCGCCCTGGGTGACCACCGCCAACCGCCAGGCGGCCGGCACTCAGGCCTGGCAGCTGGACCACTTCCTCTCCCTGGACCGGAGCGGGCCCGTCGACCCCGCTCGCGCCCGAGAGCTCTACCGCCCGTAGCGCGACGGCGCCGACCCACGCCCCATCGGGCGTCTCGGCCCTCCGTCCGTACGGGCGTCAGGTCGTCGGAGAGGCTCCGTCAGCGACGGGAGTCCCCCAGGTCGCGGTCGGCTTCGGGGGTGGTCCACGAGTCGTCGCGGGGCGCTGTGGCGTTCGTCTGTGTGGGGTCGCCGGCCGGGCGGCGCCGGCGAGCGACACGGCGGCTGCCCCACCAGAACGCGGCGATGAGGAGTGCGACGACCACCACGCCGATGACGACGGCGAAGACTATGGCGTTGGATCCTGCCGATGCCGCGAGAGCAGGTGTCGCTGTGATGGCGGTGGATGCGGTCATGATCGCCTCTCTCGAACGGGTCTGGGTGCTGCCCACCGCGTCTGTCCCGTCCCGGCGCCCGCAAACGCCGCCGGGACGGATGGCGCCCCCGTGCGCCGGACGCCGCTTGTTTGGTCTTGCCGGAAGGGGAGAGTCGCCGAGTCACGAGAACGCCGGTGACACCGCGCGCCGAGGCCGGGCGCGCGAAGGGCGCGGAAGGGCCCGGAACGGAGGCAGCGCCATGCGCGACGAGAAGCCCGAGACCCCGCCGGGACCGCTCCTCACCCTGTACCTGAACGACCACCTCGCAGGCTCGGCCGCCGGTGTACGCCTGATCCGGCGCATCGTCGACGGGCAGCGCCACACGGGGGCGGGGCAGGCCCTGGATGCCGTGGCGCGCCAGATCGAGGAGGACCAGCGGAGCCTGCGCGGAATCATGCGCGACCTCGACGTTCCCGTTAAGCCCCTGCGCGAGATCGTGGGCAGGATCGGGGAGAAGGTGGGACGGCTCAAGCTGAACGGCAGACTTCTCTCCCGCTCGCCACTCAGCGACGTGGTGGAGCTCGAAGCCATGCTCCTCGGCGTCGAAGGCAAGGCGGCGTGCTGGCGGGCACTACGCGCACTGGCCGAAACCCGCTCCGGTTTCGACACCACTGACCTCGACAGGCTCCTCGCCCGTGCGGAGGAACAGTCCCGCACCCTGGACGACATCCGGCGACGCCGCTCCGCCGAGGTCTTCGGCGCGGAGCTGGCGCCATCGGCCACGGAGGAACATCACCCGGTTTCCGGCTCACGGTCCCGTTGAGCCGATGACGGGCCGGGCGGGTCCGTCGGCGCGAGGGCACCCCACCCGCGCGGCCGCGCCATGACGCCATATGGCGCAATCTGGCGCCATGTCAACTTGCTATGGCGCCAAATTGGTGCCATCATCTTGCTCATGGACCTGACCCGCTAGGTCCAGCAGCTCCATCGCACGGTCGAGGTCGTTTCCAGCGACCGCCGTTGCGATGCTCACGCCCTGGCGCCATAAATGGCACCCGCGGCGCCACCTGCTGGGCGACGGGTCCGCCGATTCCGTAGCCACATCCGACAGAGCCCAGAGGACGAGACAGCCATGCCTTCTTACGACACGCCCCAGCCCATCACCGCGTCCCTCACGTTCGAGGTCGGCACCGTGCGGATCGCCGCCGGCAAGCGCACGAGCACGGTCGTCGAGGTCCGGCCGAGCAACGGCGGCGAGGAGGTGGACGTCAGAGCGGCCCAGGAGACCGAGGTCACGTACGCCGACGGTGTCCTGACCGTGAAGGGGCCCAGGAACCGCTCCCTCTTCGGCAGACACGGATCGATCGACGTGACCGTCGAGCTGCCCGCCGGGTCGGACCTCCGGAGCACCTCCCCCATGGGGAACTACACCTGCGAGGGTCCGCTCGGGGCCTGCCGGGTCACGACCTCGCTCGGCGACATCCGGCTCACCGAGGCGGGCGACACGGACCTGCGTACGGGGCACGGGGGCATCGCCGTCGAACGGGCCGTCGGCAAGGCCGAGATCCACGGGGCGGGTCGCATCGAGATCGGGGAGATCGCGGGCACGGCCGCGGTCAGGAACAGCAACGGCGACACCTCGATCGGCGAGGTCACCGGTGATCTGAGCGCCGACTCCTCGAACGGCGGCATCACGGTGGGCGTCGCCCACGCCTCCGTGGAGGCCAAGGCCGCCAACGGCAGCGTCCGTGTCGACGAGGTGGCCCGGGGTGTGGTCCGGCTCCGGACCTCCGCGGGCAACGTGGAGATCGGCATCCGCCGGTCCACCGCGGCCTGGCTGGACGTCAACTCCCGGGTCGGCACCGTCCGCAACGCGCTCGACGCCGCCGAGGGCCCCTCCACCACCGACGAGACCGTCGAGATCCACGCACGCACCGGCGTCGGCGACATCGTGATCCGTCGCGCCTGACCCTTCCGTCGCCACGACTCACCACGTCGACCCGTCATAGGTCACCCCACGTAGCTCTTCACGGAGGACACCTTGCAGCACGAACCGTCGGCCCACACCGAGCCCGTCACCATCCCCACGCAGCGCGCCGCCGGCTGCCCGTTCGACCCGCCCGCCGGACTGGCGGAGCTGCGCGAGGCGAGCCCGCTGACCCGGATGACGTACCCCGACGGGCACGTCGGCTGGCTCGCCACCGGTCACTCCACGGTCCGCGCCATACTGGGCGACCCGCGCTTCAGTTCGCGGTACGAGCTGATGCACTACCCCTTCCCCGGAGGCCCCGAGGGTCCGCTGCCGCCCGCCCCGGTCGGCGACATGACCGGGATGGACGCGCCCCGGCACACCCGCTTCCGGCGGCTCCTGACCGGCAAGTTCACCGTCCGCCGGATGCGACTGCTCTCCGACCGGGTCGCGGAGATCACCGCCGAGCACCTGGACGCGATGGAGCGAAGCGGCCCCGGCGCCGACCTGGTCGAGGCATTCGCGCGCCCCCTGCCCGCGTTGATGATCTGCGAACTGCTCGGTGTCCCGTACGCCGACCGCGAGCGCTTCCAGAACCACGCCCACACGCTCATGTCCATGGACGTGACGCCCGAGGAGCAGTACGCCGCGTTCACCGGACTCCAGGAGTACATGGCCGAGTTGGTCGCCGCCAAGCGCGCCGAGCCCTCGGACGACCTGCTCGGCGACCTGGCCCAGGACTCCGACCTCACCGACGAGGAACTCGTCGGCGTCGGCGGCTTCCTGCTCGCCGCCGGGCTCGACACCACCGCCAACATGATCGCCCACGGGACGTTCGCGCTGCTCACCGACCCGGCCCAGGCCGACTCCCTGCGTGCGGATCCGGACCTCGCCCCACAGGCCGTGGAAGAGCTGATGCGCTACCTGACCATCGCCCACACCGGCGTCAAGTCCGCGCTGGAGGACGTCGAGGTGGAGGGCAGGCTCATCAGGGCGGGCGAGAGCGTCACCCTCTCGCTGGAGGCCGCCAACCGGGACCCGGAGCGGTTCCCCGACCCCGACCGCCTCGACGTGCACCGCAAGGCCACGGGGCATCTGGGCTTCGGACACGGCATCCACCAGTGCCTCGGCCAGCAACTGGCCCGCGTCGAGATGACGGTGGCCCTGCCCGCGCTGCTCAGGCGCTTCCCCACGCTGCGGCTCGACGTGCCGGCGGAGGAGGTGCCGCTGCGGACGAACATGAACATCTACGGTGTGCACCGTCTGCCGGTCACGTGGGACGAGAGCTGATCCGATGGACGTCCACGTCGACCGCGACCGCTGCCTCGGCGCCGGAATGTGCGCCCTGACCGCCCCTCAGATCTTCGACCAGGACGAGGACGAGGGACTGGTCACGCTGTTGAACGCCCGGCCGCCGCGGGAACACCACGCGGCCGTCCGCGTCGCCGCCGGTGTCTGTCCCGCCTCGGTCATCACCGTCACGGAGCAGGGCTCCTCCCCCGCCCCGTAGCCACGGCGGCGCCCCCGCGAAGAACCGATCCGTCGCCGACGGCGTCCCCGACGCGCCGTCGGCGGCGGCGCGTCCCTGCGGTCAGGGTGTCGTGGTCGACACCACGTACACCGTGGGGGCCGCCGGGTCGCTGAGGTCGACGGTGATGTCCTCGTCGGGGCGTGGCTTGTCCCGGCTGACGGTCGTGCCCGACCAGGTTCCGTCCGCCGGGAAGTCCCAGCCGGCGATGTCGGCGTCGCGTTCGCTGACGGTGACCTCGCCGGGGTCCAGCTCGGCGCGGCTGGAGCCGATCTCGTTCAGGAAGGCGTCGAGCCGTCCCGCGCTCGTCGTGAAGCGGACGTACAGCCGGCTCGTCTTCCAGTTGCTGGTCTCGTAGTAGGCGACGTCCGTGCTGCCCGGCGGGATCGGGACCTCGAAGATGCGGCGCTTCATCAGCGAGGGCCAGCTCTCGCGGAGCCCGGTGGCGGAGGACTCGCGCTCCTTGTCACGGCCGCTGTCGCGGCTCTGCCCGGCGGAGATCACGAGGTATCCGGCGGGGATGCCGACGAGCAGCACGATGATGATCGCCGTCAGCCAGCGGCGGCGGATCATGTGGCGCCGGTCCTCCGGCATCTTCGCGCTCTGTTCGGGAGAGGTGGTCGGGGAGGGGACGGTCATGAAGGCGGGTCCTGGGTGGTGCGGGAGGAGGTGCGTGCCGCGGGGCCGTTGCGCAGTACCTGCGCGTAGCGCTCGTACCGTTCGTAGCGCTCGACGCGGCGCCGGTTGGCGCGGCGGAAGCGCCGGGCGACGAGCCGGGCGAGGTCGGCGGCGCCGACCATGCCGGCCTCGGGGCCGAGCTGGGCCTTGGCGATCCGGGCCTCGGGGCGGTAGCCGCGGCCGGTGAGATGGCGCCGGAAGGCGTCCCTGGCCGGGCCGATCAGCAGGTCGTCGGCGGCGCTGACGCCCCCGCCGATGACGAAGCAGGAGGGGTCCAGGGCGGCGGCGAGGTTGGCGATGCCGACGCCGAGCCACTGGCCGATGTCCTGGAGGAGTTCGACGCACATGGCGTCGCCCTCGCGGGCCAGCTCGGTGATGAGCGGGCCGGTGATCTCCGGGACGTTGCCCTTGACCCGCTCGATGATGTTGTACGCGACCGGTGAGTCGGCGGCGGCCAGCTCACGGGCCTCGCGGACCAGGGCGTTGCCGGAGCTGTACTGCTCCCAGCAGCCGCGGTTTCCGCAGGGGCAGCGGTGTCCGCCGGGGACGACCTGCATATGGCCGAACTCGCCGGCCACCCCGTACTTGCCGCGCTTGACCTGCCCGTCCTCCAGGATCGCGCCGCCGATTCCGGTGCCGAGCGTGATCATGACGAGGTGGTCCTCGCCGCGTCCCGCGCCGAAGCGCCACTCGGCCCAGGCGGCCGTGTTGGCGTCGTTGTCGACCATGACGGGGACGGCGAGCCGGGACTGCAGCGCGTCGCGCAGCGGCTCGTTGCGCCAGGCGAGGTGCGGGGCGAAGAGGACGGTGGCGCGGTCGGCGTCGACCCAGCCGGCCGCGCCGATGCCGACGGCGTGCACGTCGTGCCGGTCGGAGAGGTCCAGGACCAGTTCGACGATGGTGTCCTCGACGACCTTGGGGCTCTTGGACTTGTCCGGCGTCTCGGTGCGGAGCTTCTCGAGGATCGTGCCGTCCGCGTCGACGACCCCGGCCATGACCTTCGTACCGCCGATGTCGATGCCGACGGTGGGCACCCGGGGCGCGGTCAGGTGGGAGCGCCGTTCCCGGGTGCCGACGGTCCGCAGCACCGTGGCCCGTGCGGAGCCCCGGTTGGCGAAGTCGCGGTAGGTACTCATCGGCTCGATTCTGCCAGGTGCGGTGTCGGGGGGCTGTTACGAAGCGGTGGGGCGCTCCAGCTCGTGGCGCAGGTCCTCCAGCTCGCTGCCGCCCGCCATCTGCCGGGTCAACTCGTCCAGGGTGACCGAATCCTTGGTGTGGCTGCCCGCCATGACACCGCGCTTGAGCAGCACGAATCGGTCGCCGACGAGGTAGGCGTGGTGCGGGTTGTGGGTGATGAGGACCACTCCGAGGCCCTGGTCACGGGCCGCGGCCACATACTTCAGGACCACTCCGGACTGCTTGACGCCGAGGGCGGCGGTCGGCTCGTCCAGGACCAGGACCTTGGCGCCGAAGTACACCGCGCGGGCGATGGCGACGCACTGGCGCTCACCGCCGGACAGGGTGCCGATGGGCTGGTCGACGTCGCGCAGGTCGATGCCCATGCGGAGCAGCTCGGCGCGGGTGGTCTCGCGCATCAGCTCGACGTCGAGGCGCTTGAAGGGGCCGGCGCCCTTGGTGGGCTCGGAGCCGAGGAAGAAGTTCCGCCAGACCGGCATGAGGGGGACGACGGCGAGGTCCTGGTAGACGGTGGCGATGCCGAGGTCCAGGGCCTCGCGCGGGTTGGCGAGGGAGACCTCCTCGCCCTCGATGCGGAAGGTGCCGGCGTCGTGCCGGTGCAGCCCCGCGATGATCTTGATGAGGGTGGACTTGCCGGCTCCGTTGTCGCCGAGCACGCAGGTGATCTCGCCCGCGTGGACCTCCAGGGAGACCCCTTCGAGGGCGCGGATGTTGCCGTAGTACTTGCTGACGTCGTCGAGCTCGACGAGAGCGGTGCCGGGGGCGGGAGCTGGTGCGGTGGACTCGGGGGTGGTCATTTGGTTGCCTCCACACGCCGGCGGATCCAGGCGTTCAGCAGGGTCGCGAGCAGGAGCATCGCTCCCAGGAAGAACTTGAACCAGTCCGGGTTCCACTCCGCGTACACGATGCCCTTGCTGGTCATGCCGAAGATGAACGCGCCGACCGCCGAGCCGATGGCGGAGCCGTAACCGCCGGTGATCAGACAGCCGCCGATGACGGCCGCGATGATGTAGATCAGCTCGTTCCCGACGCCTTCTCCGGACTGGACGACGTCGAAGGAGAAGAGCAGGTGCTGGCCGGAGATCCAGGCGCAGAGGGCCACGCCCATGTAGAGGCCGATCTTGGTACGGGAGACCGGGACGCCGACCGCTCGGGCGGCGTCGGCGTTGCCGCCGACGGCGAAGATCCAGTTGCCGAAGCGGGTGCGCAGCAGGATCCAGGTGGCGACGGCGACCAGGCCGATCCACCACAGGATGGTGACCTTGAGGTCGACGCCGCCGATGGTCAGCTGGGAGGCGAAGAGCTTCCGGGCGGAGGGGAAGCCCTCCATGTCGGCGATCGACTTGGTGGAGACCGTGCCGCTGATCAGCTTGGTGAAGCCGAGGTTCAGGCCGGTCAGCATCAGGAACGTGCCGAGCGTGATGATGAAGCTCGGCAGTCTGGTGCGGGTCAGCATGAAGCCGTTGAAGACGCCGATGGCGAGGGTGACGAGCAGCGAGACGCCGACGCCGACCCAGACGTTCGCGGTCATCTGGTAGCTGAACATCGACGAGATCAGCGCCGAGGTGGTGACCATCACGCCGGCCGAGAGGTCGAACTCACCGCCGATCATCAGCAGCGCGACGGGCACCGCCATGATCCCGATGGTGGAGGCCGCGTAGAGGACGGTGCCCAGGCTGGACGCGCGCAGAAAGCTGTCGGCGACCAGCGAGAAGAAGACGAAGACGGCCGCGGCGCCGACGACGGAGCCGAGCTCGGGCCGGGCCAGGAACTTCCTCAGCGGGGAGGTGCGCAGCAGCCGCTCGTCGACGTGGTCGAGGCCGTCCCCCGTCGGGGCGGTCGCGCTCATCGGGTGCCCCGCTCCGTGTAGCCCTTCAGCGCCTCGGCGTCGTCCTTGGTGATGATCTGGGGGCCGGTGAGGACCGGCTTGCCGCCGCCGAGGACATCGGCGTTGTACTTGTACAGCCAGAGCAGGTCGACGGCCTCGTAGCCCTGGAGGTAGGGCTGCTGGTCCACGGCGAAGCCGAGGGTGCCCGCGGCGAGCGCGGAGGCGACCTTGGCGTTGAGGTCGAAGGTGTCGACCTCGGCCTCGGAGCCCGCCGTCTTCTTCGCCTGGACGGCGGCGTCCGCGAAGGGCGCGCCGAGGGTGACGACCGAGTCGATGGCCGGGTCGGACTGGAGCTTGGCCTCGATGGAGGCCTGGACGTCGGGCATGTTGGTGCCGTCGACGTACAGGTTCTGCAGATCGCCGCCGAAGGTCTTCTTCGCTCCGGCGCAGCGCTGTTCGTGGCCGACGTTGCCCTGCTCGTGCAGGACGCACAGGGCCTTCTTCTTCCCGCGCTTGTCGAGCTCCTCGCCGACTGCCTCGCCGGCGACGGTCTCGTCCTGGCCGATGTGCGTGAGCGCGCCGAAGGCCTTGGACTGCTCGGAGCCGGAGTTGACGGTGATCACCGGGATACCGGCCTTGACCGCCTTCTCGACGGCGGTCTTCATCGCGTCGGGCTTCGCGAGGGTGACGATGAGGCCGTCGACGCCCTTGGCGATGTACGAGTCGATGAGCTGGGCCTGCTGCTGCGCCTCGTCGCTGTGGGCGTAGAGGAAGTTGATGTTGTCCTTGACGGCGGCCTGCTCGGCGCCGTTCTGGACGATGTCCCAGAAGGTGTCGCCGTCGCCCGAGTGGGTCACCATGGCGAAGGTCCACCGGGGGGTGTTCACGGCCGCCTTCCCCTGGGCGGCGGCCGCCTTGCGGGCGTCCTCCGCGCGCTTCCCGCCGGTGCTGCTGCACCCCGCGAGTGCGGCGGTGAGCGCCACCGCGAGCACGGCGCCGACTGCGGCGCGTACCCCTCCTGTCCGAAGCCTGGTCACGAGGCCGTGCCCTCCTTTGTGTCCTTCTGCGTGCATTGCAGTATCGGTCATGGGGATCGCGCGGACGTCAGTGGGTCAGGGGCGGACCAGCAGCTGGAACTCGAAGGAGTACCGCGAGGCCCGGTAGAGGTGGGAGCCGAACTCGACGGCCCGCCCCGTGTCGTCGAAGGTGGTGCGTTCCATCGTGAGCAGCGGTGCTCCCTCCTCCTCGGCGAGCAGCTCCGCCTCGGCGGCCGTGGCGGCGCGGGCGCCGACGGTCTGCCGGGCACTGTGCAGAGTGATACCGGCCCCGCGCATCAGCCGGTAGAGGCCGGTCGTCGCCAGACTCTCCGCGTCCAGGTCGAGCAGCCCGGCCGGGAGGTGGTTGCGCAGGTACGCCATGGGCTCGTCGTGCGCCGTGCGCAGCCGCTCCACGTAGCGGACGTCGCTGCCCTCCGGTACGCCGAGGGCGGCGGCGACCCGGGCGGCGGCGGGTTCGACGCGGTCGACGAGGACGCGGGTGGCGGGGCGCTGGCCCGCGGCCTCCAGATCGTCGTAGAGGCTGCTGAGCGCCAGCGGGCGCCGGACCTGGCTGTGCACGACCTGCGTGCCGACGCCGCGCCGGCGGACCAGGAGGCCCTTGTCGACCAGGGACTGGATGGCCTGCCGGACCGTGGGGCGGGACAGGCCGAGCCGGGTGGCGAGGTCGATCTCGTTGCCGAGCAGGCTGCCGGGGGCCAGGGCGCCGTTCTCGATGGCCGCTTCCAGCTGCCGGGCGAGCTGGTAGTAGAGCGGTACCGGGCTGGTGCGGTCCACGGAGAGCGGTGGCGTGGCGGCGGACGACGACGGCTTGGACACGGACGGGAGCGTAGCCCGAGGAGATGATGACAGGAAGTGGTGAAGTCCGATTGTCCTGACAAATCCTTGACAGGGTGACCGTCCGGCACCACCTTGGGGCCATGCGTATCGGACTGATCGGAACGGGTCGTATCGGGGCCTTCCACGCGGGCGTGCTCGCCCGTCACCCGGAGGTCGAGTCGCTGATCGTGGCGGACGCGGACGCCGGCCGGGCGGCCCGGGTCGGCGGGGCGCTCGGCGCCACCGTGGCGCCCACCGTCGACGCGCTCCTGGACCACGCCCTCGACGCCCTCGTCATCACCTCCGCCACCGCCGCCCACGCCGAGCTGATCACCCGCGCGGCCGGGGCCGGGCTCCCGGCCTTCTGCGAGAAGCCCATCGCGCTGGACGTGCCGGGAACGCTCGGCGCGCTGCGGGCGGTCGAGTCCGCGGACACGGAGCTCCAGCTCGGGTTCATGCGCCGCTTCGACGCCGGGTACGCGGCCGCTCGTGAGGCGGTACGGACAGGGCGCCTCGGCCGGCTGCACACCGTACGGGCGGCGACCTCCGACCCGGCCCCGCCGCCCGCCGCGTATCTGCCGCTCTCCGGCGGTCTCTACCGGGACTGTCTGGTGCACGACTTCGACATACTGCGCTGGGTGACCGGGCGCGAGGTCGTCGAGGTGTACGCCACCGGCTCGGACGCGGGCCCGGCGATGTTCCGGGAGGCGGGCGACGTCGACACGGCGGCGGCGCTGCTCACCCTGGACGACGGCACGCTGGCGACGGCCACGGCGACCCGGTGCAACGGCGCCGGTTACGACGTACGGATGGAGCTGGCGGGCGAGCGGGACCAGATCGCCGTGGGCCTGGACGACCGGACCCCGCTCACCTCGCTGGAGGCCGGTGGGCCGCCCGCCCCGGTCAAGCCGTGGCCCGGGTTCCTCGATCGGTTCGCGTCGGCGTACGAGGCCGAACTGGACGCGTTCGTACGGCTGGTGCGCGGCGAGGCGGCCAACCCCTGCGACGGCCGGGAGGCACTGGAGGCGCTCCGGATCGCCGAGGCGTGCGAGCGCTCACGGCGGGAACACCGGCCGGTCGCGCTGGCCGAGATCCCGTCGTAGCGCTCCCCGGCGGGATCCCGTCGCGGAGCGGGCCCGCCGGGCTCTCAGCCGGTCGCCGAGAGCACCGTCCCCTGCGCCACCGCGCACAGGGTCTCGGCGCCCTCGTCGTCCACGGTCAGCAGATCGCACCGCACCACCGCCTGACGCCGCCCCGCGTGGACCACACTCGCGCGGGCGACGAGCGTGCGGCCGCGCGCGGGACGGACGTACTGGATGGAGAAGCCCGCGGTCAGGACGGCGGGGCCGAGCGCGGTGCCGGCCGCGAAGGTGAGCGCGTTGTCGGCGGCGTACGAGAGCACCCCGCCATGGGCGAAACCGTTCTGCTGCCGGAGCTCCTCACGGAGGTCCACCTCCAGGGTGGCGCCGCCGTCGCCGAAGGCGGTGATCCGGGCGCCGACGAGCCGGCTGAACGGCTGGGCGTCCATGACCTTCCGCGCCAGATCCAGGTCGAGGTGGTGGGAGGGCGTGGCCATCGGGGTCACCACCGGACCGGAAGCCGGCGTACACCGCGGACGAGCAGACCGGGCATCCACTCCCAGGGAGCGCCCTCGGGGTCGAGTTCCAGCCGCGGGAAGCGCTCCAGGAGTGTCCGGATCGCGATGGCGCCCTCCAGGCGGGCGAGGGGCGCGCCGAGACAGTGGTGGATGCCGTGTCCGAAGGCCAGATGCCCTCGTGGCTCGCGGCGGATGTCGAAGCGGTCCGGTTCGGGGAAGCGCTGCGGGTCACGGTCGGCGGCCGCGAGGGAGACGAAGACGGGCGACAGGGCGGGAATGACGGTGTCCCCCACGGTGATCGCCTCCTTGGCGATCCGGAAGGTGGAGGACTCCACCGGCCCGTCGTAGCGCAGCCCTTCCTCGACCGCCCCGTCGAGCAGCCCGAAGTCGGCTCGGAGGTCGGCGAGTTGGCCGGGATGGGCGAACAGGGCCCGGATCGTGTTGGTGATCAGACCGACGGTGGTCTCGTGCCCTGCGACGAGCAACAGATACGCCATGCCCCGCAGTTCACGCAGCGACAGCGCGTCGCCGTCCTCGGCGCGGGTGGTGATCAGGGCGGACAGCAGGTCGTCCGTGGGCCGTGAGGCGCGCTTGTCCTCGATGAGCGCGTCGAGGTAGGCGCCGAAGCCCTCGACGACCTCCCGCTCGGGCGTTCCCCCGGTCGGCGCGACCAGCTCGTTCGACCAGCGGCGGAAGGATTCGCGGTCGGCGGCCGGGACACCGAGGAGTTCACAGATGACGGTGACGGGCAGCGGGAACGCGAAGGAGTCCACGAGGTCGGCGCGGCCCGCCGGTGCCATCGCGTCGGCAAGCTCGTCGGCGATCTCCTGGACCCGGGGACGCAGGGCCTCGACCCGCCGGCCGGTGAACTCGCGGGTCACGAGCTTGCGCAGCCGGGTGTGGTCCGGTGCGTCGACGGCGAGCAGGTTGGGGCCGATGAGTTCCTCGTCGACCGGGGTGACGCCGATGAGGGAGGGCGACTTCACCAGGCGGGGGTCGGCGAGGGCCGCGCGCCCCTCCTCGTGGCCGACGACGAGCCAGAACTCCCAGCCGTCGGGCATACGGACGTGGTGGACGGGACCGCTCTCGCGGAGCTTCGCGTAGTAGGGATACGGATTCGCGGTGAAGTCCGCGCCCCACTCCCCCAGTTCGATGGTGGACATCGCCTCAGCCTAGGCGGGCCCGTTCCCGCGCCCTAAGCCTCCCCGTCGTCCAGGAGGCCGGCGTCGTGGACCAGGAGGGCGATCTGGACACGGTTGTTGAGGTCGAGTTTGGCGAGAATCCGCGAGACGTGGGTCTTGACGGTCGGCACGCTCATGTACAGCGCGGCCGCGATCTCGGCGTTGGACCGACCCTGGCCGACGGCGACGGCGACCTCGCGTTCTCGCTGGGCGAGTTCGGCGATCCGTCCCGCGGCGGTCGCGCTGCGGGAGTGTTCCGGCTTCTCCGCGACATGGCTCATCAGCTGGCGGGTGACGGCCGGGGAGAGCACGGGGTCACCGGAGGAGACGCGGCGGACGGCGGCGACGATCTCGGCGGGAGGGGTGTCCTTGAGGACGAATCCGGCCGCGCCGGCCCGCAGGGCGCGTACGACCTGTTCGTCGGCGTGGAAGGTGGTGAGCACGATGACCTCGGGGGCCTCGGGGCGGGCCCGCAGGAGTTCGGTGGCGGTGAGGCCGTCGACGTGCGGCATCCGGATGTCCATGAGGACGACGTCCGGGGCGAGGCGGGCGACGAGCTCGGGGACGTCGCGCCCGTCGGTGCCCTCACCCACGATGTCGATGTCGTCGGCGCCGCCGAGCATGAGGGTGAGGCCCGCGCGGACCAGGGGGTCGTCGTCGACGATGAGCAGCCGGATGGTCATGAGGGCCACGGTAGCCAGGCGTGCACGGTGAACCCACCGTCGGGGGCCGGGCCGTGGTCCAGGCGTCCGCCCGCGAGGGTGGCGCGCTCGGTGAGACCGATGAGGCCCTGGCCGGAGCCGGGGACGTGCGGGACGGGTCCGGTGGGGGCCGGGTTGCGGACCTCGACGGTCAGTCCGTCGCCGGGGCGGCCGCGCACGGTGAGGGTGACCTCGGCGCCGGGAGCGTGCTTGCGGGCGTTGGTGAGCCCCTCCTGGGCGATGCGGTAGACGGTACGGCCGGTGGCGGCGGGGACCGCGTCCGGGTCGTCGATCGTGGAGTCGAGGACGACCTTCGCCCCGGCCTCGCGGGACTCGGCGACCAGCGCGTCGAGGGTGGCGAGCGTGGGCTGCGGACGGTCGCCGTCCCCGCCTTCAGCGGGGGTACGCAGTACGCCGATGATCTGCCGGAGGTCCTGGAGCGCCTCGTGGGCGCTGTCGCGGATGACTCCGGCAGCGCGCGCGACCTGCTCGGGCGGGGCGTCGGGGCGGAACTCCAGCGCTCCGGCGTGCACGCTGAGCAGGGTGAGGCGGTGGGCGAGGACATCGTGCATCTCGCGGGCGATGGCCTCCCGGGCGAGCCGCTGCGCCTGTTCGGCGCGCAGCTCCGCCTCGGCCTCGGCGCGCCGGGCGCGCTCGCGCAGGGCCTCGACGAGCTGGCGCCGGGAGCGTACGAGCATGCCCCAGGCGGTCATGAGCAGGATCAGGATGAGGCCGATGGCGATCCCGAGGAGGGTGCCGGTGCCGGGGTCGGGCCGTACGAAGACCTGGGCGACGGAGCAGGCGGCGGCCAGCGCGCCGATCCAGGCGATCTCGCGGAAGGGCCGCCGGACGGCGACGCTGAACAGGCTCACGAGGAAAGCGCCGCCGGCGACGGGCGCGACCACGCTGAGGAGGGAGAGCGCGACGGCCAGGCCGACGGGCCACCGGCGGCGGAGCCAGAGGGCGCAGCAGGCGGCGGCGCCGGCGATCTGGTCGACGAAGGCGACGGTCTCGCTGTTGTACTGGTCGCTGGCCTCGGCGGCGAGGAGTCCGATGAAGGCCGCGCAGAGGAAGAGAAGGCTGTCGACGACCCAGTCCCGTACGGTCCGCCGCGGCCTGCGTCCGGACGTACCGGCGGCCGTGGGGTCAACCATGGCCGAGGGCAGCAGCCAGGCGTGAGGGTCCGTACGTGTCATACGCACCAAAGTACGCACGTCAGGGGCGCGCGACCGGTCACGGATGCCCGGAAGCTACCAAAGTCGCGCGGCCCGAGACTTCGGTAGCACCGACTCTGTCCCCTGGACCGACGCGGGCCCGGGGCGCCCGGAACCATGATCGGCCCATGAAGAAGTTTCTGGAGTTCGTGGGCGGTGTGGTGCTGGTCGGCGGCCTCGCGGGGGTGCTGCGCGAGCTGACGGGCTGGTTCCCGTTCATGGGGTTCACCCGGGCCCTGACGGAGAACGTGTGGTTCCTGGAGGACAGGGCGCTGTTCGCCAACATCGTGATCGCGGTCATCGGGTTCGTGATCGTGATGATCGCGGACACGAGCCGCAGGACCTGACCGCGCCGGACCCTCGGGCGTCCTGACCGTCGGGCGCCCTGACCGTCAGGCGCTCGCCTCGTTGAGGCGGGTGACCTCGGCGAGGTGCTCGGCCATGCGGTTGGAGACGGAGCCGCTGGTGTAGAGGACGCCGCCGACCACCGCGAACGGGATCGATCCCCCGAGGACGGCGAGCAGCTCGGGCCAGTCGCGTTCCGCGACGCACGTGCTGGAGCTGTTGTGGAGGCTCTCGCTGGTGAAGCGGGACAGGCACTCGCGGCTGGACTCCTCGGGTGAGTACGGCGTGAAGAGGAGCACCGCGAACCAGATCCACATCAGCCCGGCGAGGGCCAGCAGCCCGAGTCCCCAGCCCTGGGTGCGCTTGGCGCGGGTGCGGAAATCTATGTCGTACGGCAGTGAACGCATGGGGCAAGAACCTACCGGGCGCTCTCGTCGGCCGCCCGGCGGCCCCAACTCGTTCCCGCCAGAACGAGGATGGCGCCCGCGATGCCGAGGGCGCCGGGGCGGTCGCCGGCGATCGCGATGCCCGCGGCGGCGGCCCAGAGCGGTTCCGTACCGAGCAGCAGGCTGACCCGGGACGGGGAGGTGCGGCGGACTGCCCACATCTGCACGAAGAAGGCGAAGAGCGTGCAGAAGACGGAGAGGAAGAGCAGCCCGGCCCATTCGCGCGGACCGAAGTCGAGCGCCACGGACCACGGGGACGCGCCGGTGCCGGGGAGGGCGGCGAGCAGGGCGAAGACGACCACGGCGGAGCCGAGTTGGACGGTGGTCAGGGAGAGCGAGTCGGCGCTCCCGACGGACTTGATCCGTGACATCGCCAGGACGTGCACGGTCCGCGCGAGCGCGGCGAGGAGCATCAGCAGATCGCCGAGGGACGGCGCGGTGAAGCCGCCGCCCTGCGTCAGGAGCACCACGCCGGCGACCGAGAGACCGGCGGCGGCCAGGAAGGTGCGGGGCATGGGGGTCCGGGTGACGGCCGCCTCGGCGAGCGGCGTGAGGATCATGGTGAGGCTGATGATCAGGCCGGCGTTGGTGGCGGAGGTGTGGACGACGCCGTAGGTCTCCAGGAGGAAGATCCCGCTGAGGATCAGGCCGAGGAGGCCCGCGCCACGCCACTGGACCGCGGTCAGCGCCCGCAGCCCCCTCCATCCGGCGACGACGAGTGCGGGCAGGACGACGGCGAACCGCAGGACCAGGACGGCCACGACGGTGTGGGTGGTGGTGATGCCCTTGGCCGCGAGATAGCTGGCGCCCCAGACGACCGCGACGAGGAGGACCGGGAGGTCGGTGAGCCAGGCGCGGCGCGGGGCGCGGAGGGGTACGGAGGCGGCGATCGAGGACATCGTGGGCCTGCTCCAACACGTCGGACGGGGTGGAGACTTCGGCGGCTCGCACGCGGGACGATCACCGTACCCGGAGAGACGGATGGTGGCTACATGTTTCGTCTAGACGTAGCTGCCGTACTCGGGGCGGCCCGCCAGTTCGTACGTACTGATGGCGACGCCCGAGCCGGTGGTCCTGGACCCGACGTTGCGGAAGGCGGTGGGCCGGGCGCCGTCGAAGAGGTTGAGGCCCGTGCCGAGGACGACGGGGAAGACGAGCAGGTGGATCGTGTCGATGAGGTCGGCGGCCAGCAGGGACTTGGCGAGGCCGCCGCTGCCGTGCATCTGCACCTCGCCGTCGACGCGGTCCTTGAGGGCCGCGACCTCCTGGACGGCGTCGCCGCCGAGGACGGTGGTGCCTGCCCAGTCGGCCTTCGTGAGCGTGGTGGAGGCCACGTACTTGGGGAGCGCGTTCAGCTTGGAGGCGACGGGGTCGGCGGGGTCGGTCTGCTTCGGCCAGTAGCTCGCGAAGATCTCGTACGTACGGCGGCCGAGCAGGAAGGCGGCGGGTCGCGCGAAGACCTCGTTCATGAAGGCCCCGAAGTCCTCGTCGCCGTACGGGACGGACCAGCCGCCGTGTTCGAAGCCGCCGCTGGGGTCCTCTTCCGGCCCGCCGGGTGCCTGGTAGACGCCGTCGATCGTCACGAACTGGGTGAGGGAGAGCTTGCCCATGGTCCTGCCTTTCGCTCCGGCCGGGATCGGGTTCCCCCGGTCCATCGTGTCTCACAAGGTCCGACCGCACCGCTCGGTGAAACTCATCGGCGGGGGGTTTCGGCGGCGCAGGTGTCGGTGTCCGATTGCCGCCAGCACCGGGGCCGCCGCCCGACTTTGATTGAACCCGCAACCACATGGTGCTTCTTACGGAGGTTCGGGATGTCCACGATGAACGGCAAGGCGGTCCTGGTGACGGGCGGCAGCCGCGGGATCGGTGCCGCGACGGCGCTGCGGCTGGCCCAGGAGGGCGCGGACGTGGCGTTCACGTACGTGGCGGGCGAGGAGCGGGCGAAGGAGGTCGCGGCGCGGATCGAGGCGGCCGGGCGCAAGGCGCTCCCCCTGCGGGCCGACGCGGCGAACGCCGGGGACGCGGCGGGCGCGGTGGAGTGGGCGGCGGACGCGCTCGGCCGGCTCGACGTGCTGGTCAACAACGCGGGCGTCGGGGTGATCGCCCCGTTGGAGTCGCTGGGCCTGGCCGATGTCGACCGGGTCCTCGCGGTGAACGTGCGGGGAGCCTTCCTCGCCGCGCAGGCGGCGGCCGCGCGGATGGAGCGGGGCGGCCGGATCATCACGATCGGCTCGTGCATGACGGCGCGCGTCCCGGGGCCCGGCGGCACGCTCTACGCGATGAGCAAGGCGGCGCTGGCCGGGCTGAACAGGGCGCTCGCACGGGAGCTGGGCGAACGCGGCATCACCGCGAACCTCGTCCACCCGGGCCCGGTCGACACCGACATGAACCCGGCGGACGGCCCGTACGCGCCGGACCAGGCGTCCCTGACGGCCCTGGGCCGCTTCGGCACCCCGGACGAGGTCGCCGCGACGGTGGCGTTCCTGTCGGGTCCGGGGGCGGCGTACGTGACGGGCGCGGAGTTCGCGGTGGACGGCGGCCACGCGGCGTAGGACACCAAAAAAGGGGGGGCGCGAGGGCGCGCCGGTGCTGTCGGCCGGTGCGCCCTCGCGGGCCGGGCGGGGTGTCGTTACCCGCCCAGTTCCTGGTGGCGGGCCGTCAGGCGCGCCGCGCCCTCCTCGGTGAGCGAACCGAAGAGGCGGAGGCGGGAGATGCCGCCGTCGGGGTAGATGTCGATCCGGACCCGGGAGCCGACCGCCGGCGTGTCCAGCACGAAGCGGTGGTTGGTGTCGGGCTGGAGGCGGGTCCGGGGCAGGATCTCGGTCCAGTCCTCGGAGCCCTCGGCGGCGACGGCCAGCGCCGCCCAGCCCGCGCTGTTGCCCTTGAGGTACGCGGTGTCGATCTCGACCGCGCGGATCTCGGACTCGGCGGCCAGGCTGTAGCGGATCCAGTCGTTGCCCTTGTCGCGGCGGCGCCGCGTCTCCCAGCCGTCGTCCATCTTGCGGGAGCGGCCCGGCTGGATGGTGTTGGTCGCCGGGGAGTAGAAGCGGTCGGAGGCGTCCTCGACCTGGCCGCCGTTCTCCAGCGCCGCGAGGTCGAAGGTGCCGAGGACGCCCAGCCACTTCGGGTCCGGGGCGACCTCGCCGTGGACACGGAGGCGCGCGATGCCGCCGTCGGGGTGCTGGTTGACGCGCAGGTGCGTGAAGCGCTGCTCGACGTCGACGGCGAAGCCGTTGGCGGCGTGGCCGCCGATCGCGGTGCGCGGGACGAGCGTCGTCCACTTCACGTCGTCCGCGAGGAGCTCCTCGGGCGACGGGGAGCCGGCCACGGAGGCGGCCTCCACCGATACGGCCTGCGGGTAGTTGCCCCGGAAGTGCGCGGTGTCGACGACGATGCCGCGGACGACACCGGGGGCGCCGAGGCGTACGAGCGCCCAGTCGTGGTCGTCCTCGGTCGGGTGGGGCTGCTGGGCCGAGACGCCACGGCGGCGGCGGGTCTCCCAGCCGTCCATGATCTTTCCCTTGTGCCCGAAATGCTCGGGGTCGAACTCGGCGGCCTCGGGCTTGAGCATGTTCTCGCGCTCGGCGAAGAACTCGTCGTTCGCGGCGATCACACCGGCGCCGAGACGGCGGTCGGCCAGGTCCGCGTACTGCGTGAACGGGAAGTCCGCGGTGCGGTAGTCGGCGTACGGGTCACCGCCGCCGAAGGGGCTGGCGTCGCCGGTGAAGGAGGGTATGCCGGTCACGGTTCAGTGGGTCCTTTCGAGGAGACGGCCGGAGGGTTCGGCCAGGGTGCCGCGGTCGGCGATGCGCTCTCCGCGCAGCCAGGTGGACGTGACGACGCCGTGCAGGGTCCGGCCCGCGTAGGCGGTGACCCGGTTGCGGTGCTCCAGCTCGGCCGGGTCGACGGTGAACGTCGCCTCGGGGTCGAGGACCGCGAAGTCGGCGTCGCGGCCGGCCTCGATCGCGCCCTTGCGCTCCAGGCCCGCGAGCCTGGCGGGGCCCTCGGACATCCAGCGGGCGACGTCGGTCAGGTCGTGGCCACGGCGGCGGGCCTCGGTCCAGATCGCGGGCAGGCCGAGCTGGAGGGAGGAGATGCCGCCCCAGGCGGAGGCGAAGTCCGGCGTCTTGAGGTCGGCGGTGGAGGGCGAGTGGTCGGAGACGATGCAGTCGATCGTGCCGTCCGCCAGACCCTCCCAGAGCGCGTCCTGGTTGGCGGCCTCGCGGATCGGCGGGCAGCACTTGAACTCGGTCGCCCCGTCCGGGACCTCCTCCGCGGTGAGCGTGAGGAAGTGCGGGCAGGACTCGACGGTGATCGTGACGCCCTCGGCCTTCGCGGCGCGGATCAGCGGGAGCGCGTCGGAGGAGGAGAGGTGCAGGACGTGGACGCGGGCGTTGAGCCGGCGGGCCTGGTCGATCAGGTTCTGGATCGCCGTGTTCTCGGCGTCGCGCGGCCGGGAGGCCAGGAAGTCGGCGTACTTTCCGCCCGCCTTCTGCGGCGCCGCGGCCAGGTGGTGCGGGTCCTCGGCGTGCACGATCATCAGGCCGCCGAAGCCTGCGATCTCCGCGAGCGAGTTCGCCAGCTGCTCCTGGTCGAGCTCGGGGAACTCGTCCACCCCCGAGGGCGACAGGAAGCACTTGAAGCCGTAGACCCCGGCGTCGTGCAGGGGGCGCAGGTCCTTGACGTTGTCGGGCAGCGCGCCGCCCCAGAAGCCGACGTCGATGTGGGCCTTGGCGCGGGCGACGTCCTGCTTGATCCGCAGATGGTCGACCGTGGTGGTCGGCGGGAGCGAGTTCAGCGGCATGTCGAGGAGCGTGGTGATGCCACCGGCGGCCGCGGCGCGGGTGGCGGTCCAGAAGCCCTCCCACTCGGTGCGGCCGGGGTCGTTCACATGGACATGGGTGTCGACGAGCCCGGGGAGCACGACGTCGTCGCCGACGTCCTCCAGCCGGGCGCCGGCCGGTACCTCGGCGTCGTACGGCAGCACCGCGGCGATGGTCCCGCCGGAGACGGCGATCGACGCGGGCCGCGTCCCCTCGGGGGTGATGACGCGAGTCGAGCGCAGTACCAGGTTGACGTCCACCCGTACCCCTTTCCAGCAGAATTTCAACGAACTGTTGAAGGAGTCTTCACTCGGGACGACATGCCGTCAAGGGTGCACTTCCAGCATGACCCCGTCCTCCCGACTCGCGCCGCCCCCTACTTGGATGTTTCCATGAAGTGGAATGGGAATTTCGTACAGTAGAACGTAGCTCCGCACATGCGGGGCGGAGGCGGACGCCGCCGGGCAGCCGCCGACACCGGACAAACACCCCCCTGACCGGCCCGTACACCAGGACCGGGACCGTGTGTCCGACCGGACGGCCCGGTAGGCTGCTGCCTTGCCCGCCTGCCCCGAAAGGACCTTGACGTGCCGACGTCCAGCGCCAGCACCACCGACGCCGCCAAGCCCGCCGCCGCGAGCGGTGGCGTCCAGTCCCTCGAGCGTGCCTTCGACCTCCTCGAGCGGATGGCCGACGCCGGGGGCGAGGTCGGGCTGAGCGAGCTCTCCGCGAGCAGCGGGCTGCCGCTGCCGACCATCCACCGGTTGATGCGCACGCTCGTGGCCTGCGGTTACGTACGCCAGCAGCCCAACCGCCGGTACGCGCTCGGCCCCCGCCTGATCCGCCTGGGCGAGTCCGCCTCCCGGCTGCTCGGCACCTGGGCGCGGCCGTACCTCGCGCGGCTCGTCGAGGAGACGGGCGAGACCGCGAACATGGCGCTGCTCGACGGCGACGAGATCGTGTACGTCGCGCAGGTTCCGTCCAAGCACTCGATGCGCATGTTCACCGAGGTCGGCCGGCGCGTCCTGCCGCACTCCACGGGCGTGGGCAAGGCGCTGCTGGCCTACACCCCCGCGGACGAGGTACGGGCGCTGCTGGCCCGTACCGGAATGCCGGCGGCCACGGAGAAGACGATCACCACGCCGGAGGGCTTCCTGGACGCGCTCGCGGTGGTGCGGGACGCGGGCTTCGCGGTCGACGACAACGAGCAGGAGATAGGAGTCCGCTGCCTCGCGGTCTCGGTCCCCGACTCCCCGACCGCGGCGGCCATCTCGATCTCGGGCCCGGCGGGCCGGGTGACGGAGGCGGCGACGGAGAAGATCGTCCCGATCCTCCAGGAGGTCGCCCGAGAACTCTCGACGGCCCTCGCCAACACAGCGGGCAACGGCACCGCGTAGCCCTGACCCCGGAAGTTGTGGGCAACTGTTCCGCTGGGGCGGAACGATTGCCCACAACGGGTCAGGCCAGGGCCCGCCTCGTGAGGCGGCCGTCCTCTACCTGGACCAACGTGTCCGCGCGCGTGGCGTGCGCCTCGTCGTGGGTCACCAGGACCGTCGCCGTCCCCCGCTCCCGCGTCAGCGCGACCAGCAGGTCCACCACCGCCCCGCCCCGCTCGTGATCCAGCGCGCTCGTCGGTTCGTCCACCAACAGCACCGACGGCTCGTTCATCAGCGCCCGCGCGATGTTGACCCGCTGCCGCTGCCCCCCGGACAGCTGGTGCGGACGCCGCGCCGCCAGGTCCGCGAGGCCGACCGCGTCCAGAAGCGACAGGGCCCTCTCCCGTACCGCCTTGGGCCTCGCCCCCGACAGATGCGCCATCACCTGCAGCTGCTCCGCGGCCGTCAGGGAGGCCAGCAGGTTCGGCTGCTGGAACACGATCCCGATCCGCTCCCTCCGCAGCGCCGCCCGGCCCGCCGGGTCCAGCGCCCCCGTCTCCGTTCCGGCCACGACGACCCGCCCCCGGTCCGGGGTCACCAGCGTCGCGGCCACCGCCAGCAGGCTGGACTTGCCGGAGCCGGAGGGGCCGACGACCGCGGTCACCCGCCCCGCGGGCACCTCCAGGGAGACGGCGTCGAGCGCGGTCAGGCGCCCCTCGCCGTCGGGGTACGTCAGGGTCACGTCGTCCAGCAGCAGAGTCATCGGGCGCTCCCGAGCGCGGTCAGAGGGTCGACGGCGGTGATCCGCCGGATGGACAGGGCCGCGCCGAGAACACCGAGCACGATCATCACGGCCGCCGGTCCGAGCACGGTCAGCGGTTCGAGCACGAAGGGCACGTCGCCACCGCTGATCAGCACGCCGGCGCCTACCGCGAGAGCCGTGCCGAGCAGTGTCCCGGCGCCGAGCATGAGCACCGCCTGCCCCAGCGCGTCCCTCAGCAGGTACGGCGTCGAGGCGCCGAGCGCCTTCAGCACGGCCACGTCCGCGCTGCGCTGGATGGTCCACACGGTGAAGAAGGCCCCTATGACGAGCGCCGAGATGGCGAAGAGGAAGCCGCGCATCAACTGCAGCGACCCGTTCTCGGCCTGGTAGGACCCTATGGCCGTGAGCGCCTCGTCGATCGTCCGCGACTCCGTGCCCAGCGCCGCGTCCCCGACCCCCGGATCCACGTCCCCGGAGAGACTCAGCGCGACGACCGTCGCCTGCTCCTCCGGCGTCGTGCCGTCGTGCCCCAGCCTCTGCCAGTCGTCCAGCGCGGTCCAGACGACGGGCGTGTGGCTGTACGAGGCATCGCCCGCCACGGCCGCGACCGTGGCCTGAAGCGGACCGAGGCGGACGGCACCGCCCACGCCGACGCCCAGTTCCTCGGCCGCGGACGCCGAGAGGACGACCCGGCCGGGCCCGAGCTTCCCGCTCTCGGGCGCCAGGTCCGCCGACGGCTCCGTACCGAACGCGGAGACGGCGGCCGTACGGTCCCCGGCGGCGCCGTTGAGCGTACGGATGCCCAGCGGCTGCGCGCCCGTGACGCCGGGCCGCTCCGCCCATCGCCGCCACTGGCTCTCCGTCACCGTCGAGCTGGTGAAGGAGACCGACTGGCCGGAGGGCGGGGCGGCGAACGCGAGCCGGTCCGCCGCCAGGCCGGTGATCGCCGAGATGTTCTCGCGCGCGAGTCCGGCGGTCAGCCCGGACAGCAGCCCGACGAGCAGGGTGATGAGCACGATCACCGTGCCCATCAGGGTGAATCGCCCCTTGGCGAATCTCAGGTCTCTCCATGCCACGAACATGCCGCCCAGCCTTCCGGGCTCCCGTGCCCGGCGGCATCGCGCCACGGATGGCTCCGCAATCAAACTTTCGGTTGAGTCCGGATTGTCTGCCCCCGCCTACGCTGGTCAGATCATGGATCCGCGTTCCCTCACCCCCGCCCTGCGTGCCCTGCGCCTCTGTCTGCACCTGCTGATGGCGGGGCTGCTGGCCCTCGCGGCCGTCCGGGCGGACTCCGGCGCCGGTGTCGCGCTCGCGGTGCTGACGGGCGCGGTCTACGCGACCGGGTCCGCCGTCCCCTCCGTACGGGACTCGCAGCGCGCCGCCGCGCTCTGGCTGGCCGTGCTGTGCGCCTCCTGGCTGGCGCTGCTCTGGGCGACGCCCGACGGGCTTTGGGTGGCGTTCCCGCTGTACTTCCTCCAGCTGCATCTGCTGCCGGTGCGCTGGGCGCTGCCTGCGGTGGCCCTGACGGCCGGCGCGGCGATCCTGTCGTACGTACGCCATGGCGCGACGCTCAACCCCGGTGTCTTCATCGGACCGCTGCTCGGCGGGGCGGTGGCCGTGGCGACGGTCCTCGGCTATCAGGCGCTGTACCGGGAGAGCGAGCGGCGCAGACGGATGGTGGAGGAGCTGATCGCGACCCGGGCCGAGCTGGCTGCGGCCGAGCGGCACGCGGGCACGCTGGCGGAGCGCGAGAGGCTGGCGCGGGAGATCCACGACACGCTGGCACAGGGGCTCTCCTCGATCCAGCTGCTGCTGCGGGCCGCCGAGCGGGCGCTGCCGGAGGGCTCACCTGCCGCCGGGCACATCGAGCGGGCGCGGCGGGCGGCGCAGGACAATCTGGCGGAGGCGCGGCGGTTCGTACGGGCGCTGTCACCGCCGGACCTGGAGCACGGCTCCCTGGCCGCTGCCCTGGAGCGGCTCTGTGAGCCGAGCCCCGATCCCGAGGTGGCACTGCGGGCGCGCTTCACGGTGAGCGGGACGCCGGTGGAGCTGCCGACGCCGTACGAGGTGGCGCTGCTCCGGATCGCACAGTCGGCGTTCGCGAACACGGTGCGGCACTCCTCGGCGGCGCGGGCCGAGATCACGCTGTCGTTCATGGACGCCTCGGTGACCCTGGACGTCGTCGACGACGGCAAGGGCTTCGACCCCGCGCTGCTCTCGTCCTCCGGGGACGGCGGTTTCGGGCTGCCGGCGATGCGCGCGCGTGCGGAGTCGCTGGGCGGCGTGTTCACGGTGGAGTCGGCGCCCGGTCAGGGCACGGCCGTCGCCGTGTCCCTCCCCCTTCCCGCTGGAGTGTCGACATGACGATCCGTCTTCTGCTCGCCGACGACCATCCGGTGGTACGGGCCGGACTGCGCGCGGTCCTGGACACGGAACCGGACTTCACCGTCGTCGGGGAGGCGGCCACGGCCGAGCGGGCGGTGGAGCTGGCGACCGAGCTCGCCGCGGCGGACGGGGTGGACGTGGTCCTGATGGACCTCCAGTTCGGGTCCGGGATGCACGGCTCCGAGGCGACGGCGGCGATCACCGCGCGTACGGGCGGTCCGAGAGTCCTGGTCCTGACCACGTACGACACGGACGCGGACATCCTGGCGGCCGTCGAGGCGGGGGCCTCGGGCTATCTGCTGAAGGACGCCCCGCCGGAGGAGCTGGCGGCGGCGGTCCGTACGGCGGCGGCCGGCCAGTCGGCGCTGGCCCCGGCGGTGGCGCACCGGCTGATGGACCGGATGCGGACCCCCGCTGAGGCGCTGACCAAGCGGGAGCTCGAGGTGCTCCAGCTGGTGAGTGAGGGCCTGTCCAACCAGCAGATCAGCAAGGCGCTGTTCCTGAGCCAGGCGACGGTGAAGTCCCATCTGGTGCACGTCTTCGCCAAACTGGGCGTCGACTCCCGTACGGCGGCGGTGGCGACGGCGACGGCGCGGCGCCTGATCCGGCGGTGACGGCCGGCGGCCACGGGCGGGCGCGCTCGGCGCGCTCCGGTCTCACGCGCTGTCGGCGGCGCGCCGGATCGCGTCGAGCGCGCGCGTCACGTCGTCGTCGGTCGTGGACCAGTTGCTGACCGAGATGCGCATGACCCGCCGGCCGTGCCAGGTGGAGCCGCTGATCCACGTCGTGCCGTCGTCGAGGAGCCGAGTGAGGACCCGTTCCGTACGGGCGTCGTCGCCGAAGTCGGCGCAGACCTGGGTGAAGACCACGTCGTTGAGGACGGTGGCGCCGTCGATCGCGGCGATGCCGGTGGCGAACGCGGAGGCGTGCCGGCACAGCCGCTCGACGAGGTCGGCCACTCCTGAGCGGCCGAGGGACCTGAGGGCCGCCCAGACGGGGAAGGCCCTGCCGCGCCGGGAGAGCTCGGGGACCTTGTCGATGGGGTCGCCGAGTTCGTGCTGGATGAGGTAGTCGCCCCGCAGGCCCATGGCGGCCCGGAGCGCGGGAGGATCGCGCACGATCGCGAGCCCGCAGTCGTACGGGACGTTCAGGGTCTTGTGGGCGTCGGTCGCCCAGGAGTCGGCCTGGGCACAGCCCTCTGCCAGGTGTGCGTGGCGCGGGGAGGCGGCGGCCCAGAGTCCGAAGGCGCCGTCGACGTGTACCCAGGCGTCCGCCTCGCGCGCGGCCCGGATCGTCTCGGCGAAGGGGTCGAAGGCGCCGGAGTGGATGTCTCCGGCCTGCAGGACCACCACGGTGGGGCTCCGCCCGCCGGCCGCCAGGGTGTCCCGGAGGGCGTCGGGCCGGATGCGTCCCTGGTCGTCCGCCGGCACCAGTTCCGGCCTCCCCAGGCCCAGGTAGCGCAGCGCCAGGTCGATGGCCATGTGCCGGTGCTCGCCGGCGACGACGCGCACGGCCGGGCCGCCCGCGAGTCCCTCACGGGCGACGTCCCCGCCGACGCGCCGGACCACCTCGTCGCGCGCGGCGGCGAGGCAGGTGAAGTTCGCCATCGTGGCGCCCGTGGTGAAGCCGACGGCGCTGCCGTCCGGCAGCCCGAGCAGATCGAGCAGCCAGGCACCGGCGATCTCCTCCACCGCGGCGTACGCCGGGGTGACGGTGCGCATCACACAGTTCTGGTCCCAGGCGCTGACCAGCCAGTCCGCGGCCAGCGCGGCGGGTTCGCCGCCGCCGACCACGAAGCCGTAGAAGCGACCGCTGGGGAAGGCGGTGAGCCCCGGTTCACAGGCCGTGGCCAGCAGGTCGACGACGTCGGAGGGCGGGCTGGGGCCTTCGGGCAGTGCGGTGCCGAGCGCGCGCACGATCTCGTCGACCGAGGCGCGGGCGGGGACCGGGCGGTCGGACAGGCTGGCCAGCCAGCGGACGGCATGGTCGTACGCCTGGCGGAGCGCCGCCTCGCGCGCGTCCATACCTCGGACTATGGGACAGTCACCGCCTCCCCGCAAGCCGCGGCCGACCCGTCGCGGCGGGCGAGGTCACGGCAGCTCGCGCGGAGGCTCCCCGAAGAGTTCGACGGCCTGGCGGACGCCGGCCAGTCCGTTCGACAGGGCGCTGACCGAGCCGATCGAGCCGGCGATCAGGAGCAGCGAGCGGCGCAGCCGACGGACCTCGGGGACTCCGCTGACGGCCATCGCGTCCAGTGCGGCAAGCTCGTCCTCGGCGATGCCCCGGTCGGTGAACTCGACTGGATGGCCCGCCAGTTCGCGCCGGAGCCGGGCGACGGCGGCACGCAGCTCCACCACCCTCGGGTCCACGCCGCTGCCGGTTGTCACACGCCTCTGCCCAACGCTACGCAACAAGTTTCTCCCCCTCGCACGACACTGTGCGCCCGACTCCACCGTCCCCCCTCGTGCCCTGGAGGACCACCGACCCGACCCGTGGAACGGTGGTCGGGTTGCCCGGAGTCGCGAGCAAGTTAACGCCATCGCGCGCCCGGCGCGCCACTGTGCGGACACAATTCAGGCGTCCGTGTCATGCGGTATGCAGTGAGCATGACGAACACACGGCAATCCACCCCTCTCGTGGCCGGTCTGCTCCTCGCGGCGGGCGGCGGCCGGCGTCTGGGCGGCCGCCCCAAGGCGCTCCTGCCCCACCGCGGCCGGCCGCTGGTCGAGCACGCGGTGCGCGTGCTGCGCGAGGGGGGCTGCGAGGTGATCCATGTCGTCCTCGGCGCCTCGGCCGATGCCGTACGGGAGCGGGCCCAGCTGCCGGGCTGCGTCCTGGTCGACAACCCGGAGTGGGCCGAGGGCATGGGGTCGTCGCTGCGGGCCGGTCTCGCCTCGCTGGCCGCCGAGGCGCTGCCGGTGGACGCGGCGCTCGTGTCGCTGGTCGACCAGCCGGGGATCGGCGCGGAGGCGGTGGCGCGGGTCCTGTCGGCGTACCGCTCGCGCGATTCCCTGGCGGCGGCTTCGTACGACGGGAAGCGCGGCCATCCGGTGCTGTTCGGCGCGGACCGCTGGGCGGGGATCGCGGCGGGGGCGCTGGGCGACCAGGGGGCGCGGGACTACCTCAAGGAGCATCGGGATGCGATCACGCTCGTGGACTGTTCCGATGTGGCCGAGCCCTACGACATCGACACGGAGGCTGATCTGGCGCACCTTGAGTAAAGGGTGTGGCACTGAGCGCCATGTTCTGTCGATCCGGAGAATCTCGACATCAACAAACCATTGAACTTCCACCATGAGGAAACTAGTATCCACTGTTCAGAAGCGCCTGATCCCCTGACGGCGCTCCGCGGCCGTATCTCGGCGCCTGCGGCACTCCGTGCCGACCCGTGACGCCCGGCGGCCGCAAGGCACCGCCCGTGAAGCCCGCTGAAGGAAGTGACAGTTCATGTCCGCACCAGCGCCGTCCCCCCTGGCCGTCGTCGAAGCCGAGCCCCTGCCGAGGCAGGAGGAGGTGCTGACCGACGCGGCCCTCGCCTTCGTGGCGGAGCTGCACCGGCGGTTCACCCCGCGCCGGGACGAGCTCCTCGCCCGCCGGGCGGAGCGCCGCGCCGAGATCGCCCGCACCTCGACCCTCGACTTCCTGCCGGAGACCGCCGCGATCCGCGCGGACGACTCCTGGCGCGTCGCGCCGGCCCCGGCGGCCCTGAACGACCGCCGTGTCGAGATCACCGGCCCGACCGACCGCAAGATGACGATCAACGCGCTGAACTCGGGCGCCAAGGTCTGGCTCGCGGACTTCGAGGACGCCTCGGCTCCGACCTGGGAGAACGTGATCCTCGGTCAGGTCAACCTGATCGACGCGTACACCCGGAAGATCGACTTCACGGACCCGCGCTCGGGCAAGTCGTACGCGCTCAAGGCTGCCGACGAGCTGGCCACGGTCGTGATGCGGCCGCGCGGCTGGCACCTGGAGGAGCGCCACCTCACCTTCGAGGGCCGCCCGGTCCCCGGCGCGCTGGTCGACTTCGGCCTGTACTTCTTCCACAACGCCAAGCGCCTCATCGAGCTCGGCAAGGGCCCGTACTTCTACCTCCCGAAGACGGAGTCGCACCTGGAGGCGCGCCTCTGGAACGACATCTTCGTCTACGCGCAGGAGTACGTCGGCATCCCGCAGGGCACCGTCCGCGCCACCGTCCTGATCGAGACGATCACGGCCGCGTACGAGATGGAGGAGATCCTCTACGAGCTCCGCGACCACGCCGCGGGTCTCAACGCGGGCCGCTGGGACTACCTCTTCTCCATCGTCAAGAACTTCCGTGACGGCGGCGCCAAGTTCGTCCTCCCGGACCGCAACGCGGTCACGATGACGGCCCCGTTCATGCGGGCGTACACCGAACTCCTCGTCCGCACCTGCCACAAGCGCGGCGCGCACGCCATCGGCGGCATGGCGGCCTTCATCCCGTCCCGCAAGGACGCCGAGGTCAACAAGGTCGCCTTCGAGAAGGTCAAGGCCGACAAGGACCGCGAGGCGGGCGACGGCTTCGACGGCTCCTGGGTCGCCCACCCGGACCTGGTCCCGATCGCCATGGCCTCCTTCGACGCGGTCCTCGGCGACAAGCCGAACCAGAAGGACCGGCTGCGCGAGGACGTCTCGGTGGCTCCCGGCGACCTGATCGCGATCGACTCGCTCGACGCGAAGCCGACGTACGAGGGTCTGCGCAACGCCGTCCAGGTCGGCACCCGCTACATCGAGGCCTGGCTCCGCGGCCTCGGCGCGGTCGCCATCTTCAACCTCATGGAGGACGCGGCCACGGCCGAGATCTCGCGCTCGCAGATCTGGCAGTGGATCAACGCGGGCGTCGAGTTCGAGCACGACGGCAAGACCGTGAAGGCCACCCCGGAGCTGGCCCGCCGGGTCGCCGCGGAGGAGCTCGCCGCGATCCGCGAGGAGATCGGCGAGGAGGCCTTCGCGGCCGGCAAGTGGCAGCAGGCGCACGACCTCCTGCTCCACGTCTCCCTCGACGCCGACTACGCGGACTTCCTGACGCTTCCGGCGTACGACCAGCTGATCGGCTGAGTTCCCCCGTCTTCGGCCGACCCGCACAGCGGCCGGACACCCCGCGGTGACTCCGCGAAAACGGCTCCGCCCCCGGTGAACGCACAGCACCGGGGGCGGAGCCGTTCTTGCGCTCAGGAGACTCTCCCTCGGGAGGCTTTCCCGCCGACGAGTTCCGCTCCGCAGAGTTTCGCTCCGGTGTGTTCCACAGGGCACGTGACGCAACCGAAACCGACCCCTACCTAGCGGTAACAAGCCATGGCATGTCAGATTCCGCATGCCACCGGCCGGCGGCTGTCCCCACTCCTCTGCACCGACGCAGGAGAACACCGCCATGCCCAGAACCCCCCACCACACGGTCCGAAGATCTCTCGCCGCCGCCGTTTCGCTGATCGGCCTGCTGGCCGCCGGAGTGAGCCCCGCCGGCGCCGCCCAGGGGGCGGGGCCGACCGCCGTAGTGTCGATGGGCGACAGCTACATCTCCGGCGAGGCCGGACGCTGGCAGGGCAACAGCCTGACCACCACCGGCAGCCGGAACGGTACGGACCGGGCGTGGACGGGGAGCGCGTACGACCCCTCCCGGGTGTACGGAGCGACGGCGGCCAACGGCTGCCACCGCTCCGACTCGGCCGAGGTGAGGAGCGCGGGCGCGATCGCCTCGGCCATGATCAACCTGGCCTGTTCGGGGGCCACGACCCGGAACGTCTTCCGCGCCTCGAACGGTGGCGTGGCGTACAAGGGCGAGGCCCCGCAGGCCGACCAGCTGGCGGCCGTCGCCGCCTCCCACGACGTGGAGACGATCGTGCTGTCGATCGGCGGCAACGACCTGGGCTTCGCCGACATCATCCGGAGCTGCGCGACCGACTACATCGTCTGGTACTCGTACTGCCACGACGACCAGCAGGCCGAGGTCGACGCGAAGATCGACACCGTGATGGCGGACGTCGGCAAGTCCGTGGACGAGATCCGCGCGGTGATGTCGGGCGCCGGATACGCTCCTTCCGACTACCGGATCGTGCTCCAGTCGTACCCCTCGCCCATCCCGCGCGCCTCGGAGAACCGGTACGGCGAGAGCGGCTGGAGCCGTACCAACACGGGCGGCTGCCCCTTCTGGAACCTGGACTCCGACTGGGCGCGGGACACACTGGTCCCCCAGGTCTCCCAGCGGCTCAAGGGGGTCGCGGCGAGCAAGGGGGCGCAGTTCATGGATCTGCGCGACATGCTCCAGGGGCGTGAGGTGTGTGCGAAGACCAGCAAGCTGGTCAGCGCGACCGTGCCGGCTTCGGCCGCGACCAGCGAGTGGGCGCGGTGGATCGACCCGAACGAGACCCAGGGGCCGATCCAGGAGAACGTCCACCCCAACCACTACGGCCAGTTGGCGCTCGGCCGCTGTCTCGCGCTGATCCACGCGCGGCCGAGCGGAAACTTCTCCTGCCGCAACACGGCGGGGGCCGGCGCCTCCGGCATGTATCTGACGGCCGTCTCCTGACGGTCGCGCAAGACCCCCCACGGGGATCAGCGGGCGCGGCGTCCACGCCGACCACGACGCCGCGCCCGCTCGCGCGTCCTCCTGGTGCCCATGCCGAGGCTGCTACGGGTACGGGGCAGCGCGACGCCGAGATCGCCGAGGGTCCGCTCAGCACGGTACGGGTCCGCGGCGGCCATCTCCTCGACCAGGGCGTCGACACCGCCCGGCCAGCCCTCGGCGGCGGAGTCGAGGATCGCACGCCCGGCGGCCGGACGGCGGTAGATCCGGTCCAGGATCAGCACGGCGCGGGCGGACAGCGGCACGCGGGCCTCGTCCGCCGGCTCGCCCCGGGCGCGCAGCACCCCGCAGGCGTACGCGCCCATCACCGGGTCGTCCAGGGCCTCGCGCAGCGCCTCGACGGGGGCGGCGGCGGGGTCGAGGAAGCCGAAGAGAGCGCGGGTGTAGGCGGCCTCGAAGGTGCCGGCGTTGACGGTGCCGAGGGCGTCGATCAGCGCGGACCAGGCCTCGTCGGTGTCGCCGTGCGCGTGCAGCCACTCGGCGAGGACGCGGGTGGCGGCGGAGGCGGACCAGCCCTCGGCGGCGGCGATCACGGTGGGCGCGTCCCAGGCCGCGGCCTCCTTGGCATCGGGCGCCGCGACCCAGCGCTCCCGCAGCAGGTAGTGGAGGACCTCGACGCCCCAGGGGGTGAGGCCGAAGGCGTCACCGGTCCGGAAGACCATGCCGGTGCGGGCCAGCCGGTCGACGGTGTCGGCCATGGCCCGCGCGGCGGGTTCGAGGCGGGTCCGGTCCTCGTCCGTGACGGGTGATCCGACGAGCCGGGCCAGCTCGTCGGCGGGCGGGACCCGGTACTCCTCGGGTGCCGTCGCCGGTACGAGGACGGGCGCGTCCTCGAGCCGGGGATCGACCGGCCAGTCCTCGAACTCGGCGGCGCGGCGGGCGACCGACTCGGCGCAGGAGCCCCGCTGGTAGAGCGCGTACAGCAGATGCGCGGCCTCGCCGTCGAACAGACCGCCCTCCTCGCCCTTCATCGCCTCGACGGCCGCGGCGAGCTGGTCCGCGCCGGCCTCGACGGACCGCTGGGGCTCGTGGGCCTCCATGGGCGGGGGCGGCAGCGGGATGGTGGAGTCGCCGTAGTAGTTCAGGTGCTCGTCGAGGAGGGTGTCGGCGAGGACGAGGTGCGGGAACGCGTCCGGGCCGGGGGCGAGATGGGCGTACGGCCCCGCGAGCGCGCCGGAGAGCCCTTCGGCGGTCCACCGGTCGACCAACCGGCCGCCGAGCTCGGCCACGCCGTGCGCGACGTCCGCTTCGGTCAGCAGCGGTCCCGCGGGCGAGGGCCTCTCCGCCTCCCGTACGTACGCCCCGGTGAGCGCGTCCGCGAGGAGCATGTCCGCGAAGTCGCTCCGGTTCATCAGGTCCGCCCGGTTGAGCCCGTCGGGCGGCCGTACGCCGTCGTGTCCGGCGAGCCAGGCCCGTACGGCGGCGGGGTCGCCGGGGTCGGCCCCGTCGGCCCGCAGCAGCGAGGCGTACCAGCGCTGCCAGGTGTAGTTGGCGGGGTCGGTCATCGCCCGTTCGAAGTCGGGCACGATGTCCTCGATCGCGGCCACGATGCGCGCCTGCCGCTTCCCGTTCAGCCGCCCGGCCTCCCGCACGCGCTCGGTGAGCGCGACGAGCACGGCGGGGTAGGCCGCCAGCTCCTCGGGCGTCGCGAACACGAACGCCGGCGCGTCCTCGACGAGCAGCCGCCGCACCAGCTCCACGCTCGGCTCGGGCAGCCCGCTCCGCCGGTCGGCCCCGCGCAGGGCCAAGAGCGCGAGCACGGCGTCGGCGGCGCGTACGGACGAAGGGTCACGGAGCTCCGGTGTTCCGTCGAGGAACGCGTCGAGCCCGGTGTTGGTGAGCACGGTCCCTGCCACCTTTCCCAGGGTAGTTCCGGCACGGGCCGGACGACGAGGCCTGGGGCGGCGCCGTCATGGGACGACAACGGTGCGCTGGGCCGAGAAGTCACCCCAGGTGCCGTCGGGGAGGCGGGCGCGGAGTTTGACGCTGTAGCGGGTGCCCTTGGTGGTGGGGACCGTGAAGGTGTAGGTGGCTTCGGCGGGCGGGGGGTCGGTGCCCCAGATGATCGTGGTGGCGAAGGCTTCGTTCAGGAAGAGCTGGTGCTCCGTGACCGGGGCGCCGGTGCGGGGTGGGGTCCAGGTCAGGGTGACCTCGCCCTTCGCGGCCTTCGCCGTGAGGTCGGTGGGGGCCGTGTTGGGGGCGGCGCCGGGGGCCGGGGCGGTGGTGAGGTCGGCGGGGGCGCTGTCCGGCGAGGAGTTCTCCGCGGCGTCGCGGGCGCGGACGGTGAAGGAGTAGACCGTTCCGGGGCGCAGGCCGGTGAGGCGGGCGGTGGTGGCCGTGCCGGGGACGGTGTGGATCCGGGCGTCGGCCTGGTAGATGTCGTACGCGGTGACCTTGGTGTCGTCGCGGGCCGGGGTCCAGGTCAGGGTGGCCGCGCGGCTGCCGTCGGGGGTGGCGCGCAGGGCCTGGGGGGTCGAGGGCGCGGCGCGGTCCTGGGCGGTGGCGGCGAGGGTGGTGGCGGGGACCGTCGCGCTGTGCGGGGAGCGGTTTCCGGCGGCGTCGCGGGCGCGGACGGTGAAGGCGTAGGGGGTCGCGGGCGTGAGGCTCACGATGTCGGTCATGAGGGTCGTCGCGGGAAGGTCCTTGACCTTGCGGCCCTGCTGGTAGACCTCGTAGCCGGTGACGGCCCGGTCGTCGGTGGCCGCGCTCCACATGACGTGGACGGTGCTCGCGCTGCCGGCGGACGCGGTGACTCCGGTGGGGGCGGTGGGGCCGCGGGTGTCCTTCTCGGGGCCGCCGGAACAGGCGGTGAGAGCGAGGGCGGCGACGGTCAACACGCTGGCGGCGAGCGAGCGTTGCACAGGAATGCCTCCGTCCGTCGGAATGGTCCAGACCTGTATCCCACGGCATGGAGGCGCCCGGCAAGGGGTCGTTGTCAGTGGGGTGCGCTTCACTGGATTCGTCACTCTCCGTGACCGAACGAGGGGGGAAACATGACGGACCGTACGACCTATGTGACGCTGACCGGGCTGCGCCGGCGGGGCTGGACCGACCCGATGGTGCGCGACCTGCTGGGCGCGCCCGACGTACAGGGACGGGATCCGCGGCGGTGGTCCCTCGCGCCCGTGCGGCTGTACCTGCTGGCGCGCGTCGAGGCGGTGGAGCGGACGCCGGAGTTCACCCGGTGCGCGGCCGCCTCGGGCAGCCGCTCCTCCGCGGCGGAGGCGGGCGCCGAGGCCCGGCGACGGGCGGTGCTCGCCGCGATCCGGGCGGAGCCGATCGAGGTGCCGCGCCTCCCCGCCGCCGAGCTGGAGCGGCGGGCGGTGCGCCACCGCCACCTGCTCGGGGCCCGCAGCCCCGGCGGGGTCGCCGCCGGGGCGCTGGTGCGGTGGCAGGTGAGCTATCTGCGGCACGCGCTGTCGCGGTACGAGTACCTGCTCGACGGGCTGTACGGGTCGACAGGCCGGGCCGAGGCCGAACGGCTGCTGCGCCGAAGGGTCTACGAGGCGATCGCGGCGGCCTATCCCGTGCTGGCGAAGGAGTGCGGACGTCGTATCGGCACGGACCGATGAGTTCCGACGTCCTCGACGGTCTCAGTTTGCATGGAGAAGACGGAGCACATCGATCTGGGAACGGCCGCGGAGCGGGTGGCGCGCCTCGCCGAGGGCATCGGCGACGAGCGGCTGGGGGACCCGACGCCCTGTCCGGAGTACGCGGTACGGGAGGTGCTCGCGCATGTCGCGAGCCTGAGCGTGGCCTTCCGCGACGCCGCCCGCAAGGACTTCGGGGCGACGACCGGCACACCGCCCGGCTCGGTCCGGCCGGTCCTGGAGGACGACTGGCGTGCGGCCTTGCCCAAGGCCCTGAACGAACTGGCGGCTGCCTGGCGCGAGCCGGGCGCCTGGGAGGGGGACACACAGGCGGGTGGCGTCGAGATGCCGGCGGCGGTGATGGGCATGGTCGCGCTCGACGAGCTGCTGATCCACGGCTGGGACCTGGCGCGCGCGACGGGCCAGCCGTACGAGGTGACCGAGGAGGAACTGGCCGTGTCGGAGGCCCTGCTGACCCCGGAGGAGGACGCTCCCGCCGAGGACGGCTTCTTCGGCCCCGTCGTCCCGGTCCCGGACGACGCGCCCCTGCTGGACCGGGTGGTGGGCCTGAGCGGGCGGCGTCCGGACTGGCGTCCGCCGACGTCCTGACCGGCCAAGAGGCGGGCTTCGGCTGTCCGTTCGCTCGTGCGGTCCGTTCGCTCGTGCGGTCCGGCCGATCGCGCGGTCCGGTCGATCGCGAGGTCCGGTCGATCGTGCGGGAGGGAGTGAGGAGGACGGTCAGTGCGGGGTGCCGGGGGCGGCCGTCAGAAGACGCGCGAGGCTGCGGCAGGCCGCCGGGATGGGGGCGATCACCGGAGTCTCGAACTGGGCGCGCAGGGAGTCGGCCGCCTCCCCCAGGGGGCCGCCGCCGATGACGACGGCCCGGGCTCCGTCCCGTACGACGCACTCCTGGACCGCTCGCGCCAGGCTCTCGCGGAGCGCCTCCGGATCGGCGGACAGTGCCTGGGGGTCTCCCCCGGTCAGGCGGAGTCCGGTGAAGCGGTCGGCGAGGCCGAGGGCGGCGACCCGCTCGACGATGGACTCCGCCAGCAGTGGCGTGGTCGTCGCGATGCCGAAGCGTCGCCCGGACGCGGCGGCCTCCAGCAAGGCGGCCTCCCCGATACCGACGACCGGCACCGGCACCGCTGCCTGCCCTCGCGCCGAGGCCAGGGAGAGCGCCCGCAGTTCCGCCAGTCCCGGGTCGCCGAACGCGCCCACCAGCAGCCCCCGACAGGTACCGGAGGCCAGGACCAGGCGGCCGGCCTCGGCCACCTCGGGGGCGGCGGCGCGCAGGGCGGCCGGGTCCGTGAGCATCCGCGGGCCACGCGCCACGGTCACCCCTCGGACGCTCGGTCCCAGTGTCCGCCGGGCGATAGCGGTCATCATCGCGGTCGTGGCCGTCGAGGTGTTGGGGTTGATCAGGACGACCGCCGGCGCCGCGCCGCGGCGGGCGGAAGCCGCGAACTCCCTGGACACGGTCACGTCCCCGCGTGCACCGGGCTCCGGCGGCACATGCACGACACCGGCCCCCGCGTCACACGCGGGGACCGGCTCGTCGGACGGAGAGGGCGCGCTCAGTGGACGTGCGCCGCCTTGGCGTCCCGGGTCTCGGAGATCTCCTCGCCCGGTTCCATGGGCGCGGTGACCGTGTCCTCGTCGCCGCGCCTGCCCAGGTGGTTGAAGACCAGGTTCAGCAGGACCGCCGCGACACAGCCGGTCGAGATGCCCGAGTCCAGGATGATCTTCGCGGTCTCCGGGAAGGCGTGGTAGAACTCCGGCACCGTGATCGGGATGATGCCGACGGCCAGCGAGACCGCCACGATCAGGACGTTGTTGTCCTTCTCCAGACCGGCCTTGACCAGCGTCTGGATACCGCTCGCCGCGACCGACCCGAAGAGGACCACGCCCGCGCCGCCGAGCACCGGCCGCGGGACGACGGAGATCAGCGAGGCGGCGACGGGCGAGAGGCCCATCAGGACCAGGAAACCGCCGCCGCAGGCGACCACGAACCGGCTCCGGATCTTCGTCATCGCCACGAGCCCGATGTTCTGGGCGAAGGCGCTGCACATGAAGCCGTTGAAGAGCGGGCTGATGGCCGAGCCGAGCGTGTCGGCGCGCAGTCCGGCCGCGATGGTCTTCTCGTCGGCCGGCCGCTCGACGATCTCACCGAGCGCCAGCATGTCGGCGGTCGACTCGGTCATGGAGACCAGCATGACCACACACATGGAGATGATCGCGGCGAGCGCGAACTGCGGGGCGCCGAAGTGGAACGGCGACGGGAAGCCGATGACGGATGCCTCCGTCACCGGGCTGAAGTCCGTGACCCCGAACGGGATCGCGATGAGCGTGCCGATGACCAGGCCGACCAGGACCGCGACCTGCTTCAGGAAGCCGCGGGTGAAGCGGCGCAGGACGAGGACGACCACGAGCGTGATCGCGGCGAGTGTGAGATAGGTCGTCGAACCGTAGTCCTTCGCCGCCGGGTTGGGCCCTTGGGCCCAGCCGAAGGCGACCGGCAGGAGCGAGACACCGATGAGGGTGATCACGGTGCCGGTGACGACCGGCGGGAAGAAGCGGACGAGCTTGGAGAAGTACGGGGCGGCTATGAAGCCGAGCACACCGGCGACGATGATCGCGCCGAAGATGATCGGGAGCGCGTCGGCCTTGTCGTCCGTGGTGTCGACGATCGCCAGCATGGGCGCGACACCGGCGAAGGTGACGCCGTTGACGAAGGGCAGCCGGGCGCCGATCTTCCAGATGCCGAGCGTCTGGAGGAAGGTGGCGAGCCCCGCGGTGAAGAGGCTGGCCCCGGTGAGGAAGGTCAGTTCGGTGCCGGAGAGTCCGACGGCCGCACCGACGATCAGGGGCGGGGCGACGACCCCCGCGTACATGGCGGCCACGTGCTGCAGACCGCTGGTGAACATTCTCAGGGGCGGCAGAGTCTCGTCGACCGGATGCTTCTGGTCTTCGGTGTCGGCGCTTGCGTCTTGCGCATCATTGCGAAACCTGGGCTTGGTGGCCACGGAGGTTCCTCCGGTCGGGTAACACGTCGGCGGGGACGTGGGTGTCATGGAGGTGGTGCAAAGCGGTGCAGGTCGTGCGCCTCACGGGTGCGGCTCATGAGGAAGTGGGGGGTACTTCTTCGTCCTTGAAAAATGCGTCGTGTGCCCGGGGAGGCCTGGGAGGCTGACACACGTCGACCGTCCGGGGGGTGCCGTACCTCTTTTCGTACGGACACCCCCCGTCCAGCCGGCCACGGACCCCGCTCGGGTCCGCGGCGACCGACCGAGGGCCGTCCCCCTCGGTCGGACTCCTTGGGGAGGTCAGCCCTGGGCCGTGATCCGGGCCAGGCGCTGCGCCTCCGCGCGCGCGTCGCGGGCGATCGCCTCTTCGTCCGCGAACAGCAGGCGGTTGTTCTCGACGATCTGCTTGCCGTTGACGAACGAGGCCGTCACCGGGGCGGCGGCACCGAACACGATCGCGGTGACCGGGTCGGCGATCGAGGAGTGGCCGAGGCCGTCGATCTTCCACAGCACGAAGTCGGCGAGCTTGCCGGCTTCGAGCGAGCCGATCGAGTCGGCGCGGCCGAGGACCTGGGCGCCGCCGAACGTACCGAGGCGCAGGGCCTGGCGGGCGTTGAGCGCGGACTCGCGGTGGGCGCCGAGGCGGTTGATGAGGAGCGCGTTGCGCAGCTCGGTGTGCAGTTCGCCCGACTCGTTGGAGGCGGTGCCGTCGACGCCGAGGCCGACCGGGACGCCGGCGCGCAGCATGTCAGGGACCCGGGCGATGCCGGCGGCCAGACGCGCGTTGGACGACGGGCAGTGGGCGACACCGGTCTTCGTACGGGCGAAGGCCTCGATGTCGGAGTCGTTCATGTGGACGCAGTGCGCCATCCACACGTCCTCGCCGAGGAAGCCGGTGGACTCGAAGTAGTCCGTCGGGCCCATGCCGAAGAGCTCGTGGCAGAACTTCTCCTCCTCCACGGTCTCCGAGCCGTGGGTGTGCATGCGTACACCGAGGCGGCGGCCGAGCGCGGCGCCCTCCCGCAGCAGTTCGGTGGAGATGGAGAAGGGGGAGCAGGGGGCGACGGCGACCTGGGTCATCGCGTCGAACGAGGCGTCGTGGTACTTCTTCACCGTCTCCTCGGTCGCCGCGAGGGCGCCCTCGGTGGTCTCGACGGCGAAGTCCGGCGGCAGGCCGCCGTCCTTCTCGCTGCGGTCCATCGAACCGCGGGCGAGGGTGAAGCGGACGCCCATGTCCTGGGCGGCACCGATGATGGCGCCGGACAGGTCGCCGGAGCCCTTCGGGTAGACGTAGTGGTGGTCCATGGCGGTGGTGACACCGCCGCGGGCCATCATGGCCAGCGAACCCTGGGCGGCGACGCGGACCATGGCCTCGTCGATGCGGGCCCAGGTCGGGTAGAGCGCGACCAGCCAGTTGAAGAGGTTGTGGTCGGTGGCCAGGCCCCTGGTGATCCACTGGTAGAAGTGGTGGTGCGTGTTGATCAGGCCGGGCGTCACCAGATGACCGGTGGCGTCGATCCTGCGGACCACGTTCTCCAGGCCCTCGGGCGCCTTGCCGGCGCCGATGGACTCGATCTTGTTGCCGGCGACGACGAGGTACCCGGAGGCGTACTCGGTGTCGTCGGCGTCCACGGTCGCGATCGCACAGTTCTCGATGACGATCCGCTCGACTGCTGCCGAAGGTGCTGCCATGGCGGTGCTTCCTTCATTCCTCGGGAGTGGTGTGGGCACGGCAGGACCCTAGGAGGATTTGAGTGCCGGGGCCGGGTGACGGCTCCGGGTGCCGAGATGGTGGAAGAACAGATTGAGCGTGACCGCGACGACCGCTCCGGCGCTGATGCCGGAGCCGAGCACGGTCTGCGCCCAGGCCGGGAAGTCGGCGTAGAAGGTGGGCGCGGCGAGCGGGATGATGCCTGCTCCGAGCGCGACGGCCACCAGGATGATGTTGGAGCTGTCGTCGAGTCCGGCTTCCGACAGGGTACGGATTCCGGAGACGGCGATCGAGCCGAAGAGGACGATACCGGCACCCCCGAGGACCGGCATCGGGACCATCGACACGACCGCTCCGAGGACCGGGAAGGCGCCGAGGACGAGCAGGGCGCCACCGGCGACGGCGACGACGTAGCGGGAGCGGACGCGGGTCAGCGAGACCACTCCGACGTTCTGGGCGAAGGCCGAGGTGGGGAATCCGCCGAAGACGGGGCCGAGGAGCGTGGCGATGCCGTCGGTCCGCAGGCCTCGCGTGATGGTTTTTCCGTCGCTCCTGCGCTCGCAGATCTCGCCGAGGGCGAGCATTCCGGCGCTGGACTCGGTCATCAGGACCAGCATCACGATGCACAGGGAGAGGATCGCGGCGGGCTGGAACTCCGGTGCGCCGAAGGCGAAGGGGGCGGGCAGGGCGGCGACGGGCGCCTCGCGCAGTGCGGTGAAGTCGGCCATTCCGAACGGGATCGCGGCGAGCGTTCCGATGAACAGGCCGAGCAGCAGGGCGATCTGCTTGACGAACCCCTTGCCGAAGCGCTGGAAGAGCAGGATCACGACGAGCGTGAAGCCGGCGAGCGCGAGGTACTTCATGGCGCCGAAGTCGGCGGCTTCCTTGTTCCCTCCCTGCGCCCAGCTCACGGGCACGGGCATCAGGGTGACGCCGATCAGGGTGATCACGACGCCGGTGACGAGCGGCGGGAAGAAGCGGAGCAGCCGGCCGAAGAAGGGCCCGACGGCGAGGCAGAAGACACCGGCGACCATCACCGCGCCGTAGATGGCCGGGAGTTGGTGGCCGGGGGCGCTGGTCTCGGCGATCGCGAGCATCGGGGCGATGCCGGCCGACGAGGCGGCGTTGACGAACGGGAGCCGGTTTCCGGCGAAGCGGCCGGCCCCGAGGGTCTGGAGGATGGTGGCGCAGCCGGCGATGAGGAGGCTCGCGGCGATGAGCCGGGTCATCCCGGCGGCGTCCAGGCCGACCGCCTGGCCGATGATCAGCGGAGGGGTGACCACGCCCGCGTACATCGCGGCGATGTGCTGGAGCGCGGCGGGAACGAGCCGCGAGGCGGGGAGCTTCTCGTCCACCGGGTGGACCTCGGTCGAGGCGACCGCCGAGATGACCGGCGTAGTGGCCGACGTGGTGACCGGCGTAGTGGCCGACGAGGTGTCCGATGGGGTGGAACAAGGGCCTTCGGCAGGTGCCGGCCCCGTTGCGGGCTGTGCCATGGGTACGTCCCTCCGGTGGTGGCGGCCCCCGCCCGACTGCGGGCGGGGGCGGCCACGCGGTGCCGCCTAGAGGTTGGTCATGTCGACCGGGATCTGCGCCGTGGCTCCGTCACGCAGCACCGTGGCCTCGATGAGGCCGTAGGGGCGGTCGGCGGCGTAGTAGACCTCGTTGTCGTTCTTGAGCCCGAAGGGCTCCAGGTCCACCAGGAAGTGGTGCTTGTTCGGGAGCGAGAAGCGGACCTCGTCGATCTCCGAACGGTGGCTGATGATCCGGGTGGCCATCTGGTACAGCGTCTGCTGGAGCGAGTACGAGTACGTCTCCGCGAAGGCCTGGAGCATGTGCTTCCGGGTCTGCTCGTAGGACTTCTCCCAGTTGGGCATCCGCTGCTCGTCGTCGGTCCAGTTGAACCGCCAGCGACCGGACACCTGCGTGGCCAGGATGCGGTCGTACGCCTCCTGGAGCGTCGTGTACTTGTCCTTGATGTAGCCCCAGAACTCCGAGTTGGTGGAGTTCATGACGATGAGGTCCTTGAGGCCGGAGATGACCTCCCACTTCTCACCGTCGTAGGTGATCTGGGTGACGCGGGTCTCCTGGCCCTTGCGGGCGAAGGAGTGGTTGACCTCGTCGGCGCCGATGAACTTGGAGTTGGCGTCCGAGGTCGCGATGCGCTCCCAGGAGTACTCCTCGATCCGGATCCGGGCCCGGTGGATGGGCTCCTGGCTCGTCACGAAGTGGCGCGCCAGGTGGATGCCGAACTGCTCGGCCGACTCGATCCCGTACTCCTTGGCGAAGGCGTACACGGTGTTCTTGGTCGTGTCGGTGGGCAGGCAGTGGGCGTTGGAGCCGGTGAGGTGGACGTCGTCGAGGTCGCCGGAGAGGGCGACGGAGACGTTCAGGTCCTTGATGTGGTGGGTCTCGCCGTCCCGCGTGATCTTGACGACGCGGTTCTCTGCTTTGCCGTACTGGTTCTGGCCGAGAATCGTGGGCATGTCTGCTAGCTCCCTCGGTAAACGGAGTAGCCGAACGGGTTGAGCAGCAGCGGTACGTGGTAGTGCTCGCCCGGAGTCACCGCGAAGGTGATGGTCACTTCCGGGAAGAACGCGCCGCTGTCCCTTACGCGGGGGGCGTCCTGCTGCGCCTCGGCTTGCTTCTTGTTGAAGAAGTACGTCTCGGTCTCGAAGTCGAGACGTACGTGGGTGGTGCCCTCCGGCAGGGCCGGCAGGTCCTTGCAGCGCCCGTCCGCGTCGGTGGCGGAGCCACCGAGCGCGACCCACTGCGCGTCGGAGCCGCTGCGGGCCGCGAGCGTGATGGCGACGCCCTCGGCGGGGCGGCCGATGCTGGTGTCCAGGATGTGGGTGGACACCGAAGCGGTGGTGTCGGTGCTCATGCGTTCTCTTCCTCGTTCTCTGCGCGCTCTGCGAGACGGGACAGCCTGATGCGGTTGATCTTGCCCAGTTCGGTGCGGACGATCTCCCGCTCCTGCTCGGGCGAGTTCTCGATCCGCTCACGGACCGCGTCGCGCATCTGCTCACCGGTCCTGCCGGTCGCGCAGATCAGAAAGACATGACCGAACCTGTCCTGGTACGCCAGGTTGAGTTCGAGCATCTCGGCCTTGAGCTCCTCGGAGGCACCGGCCATCCCGCTCTGCTCGCGGGAGGAGGTCGGGTCCCCTGCCTTCGGACGACCGATCGGCGGGTGGCCCGCCATCGCCTCGGCCAGATCCTCCGCGGTCAGTTCGGCCATGGCGGCGTCGCTGGCGAGGAAGAGGGCTTCGACAGTGGCGTACGGGCGCTGGGCGAGGATCTTGCTCCCCCACGCCGAGCTGGAGCACACCTCGTGGAGCGCGGCGACAGCGTCGCTGTCCGCCGAGGTGTTGAACCGGGTCAGACCCGGTGTCGTACCTGAAGTCACGGGAAGCCTCCGTGGCTGTTTTTCGCTGTGCGTCGGACGGGCTGCGGATAGCTAACGCCCTCCCGCAACACCACGTCAACACTTTGTTGAAAACTCGGTGACACAAAAGCCGTCGTCCCGACATCTGGACGACGGCCTGTGGCAACACATGATCAACTAGCCGTTCTCGGCAGCCTTTTCCCTGTTCAGGGCGGTCTCCCGGTTCAGGTAGTTGTACACGGTGAAGCGGCTGACACCCAGTGCCCCGGCCACCGTCTCCACTCCATGACGTACGGAGAAGGCGCCACGCGCCTCCAGCATCCGGACCGCTTCCTGCTTGGCCTTGCGGTCGAGTGCGGCGAGCGGCATCCCGTGCCGGCGCTCCATGGCGGCGAGGATGTGGTCCAGCGAGTCCGAGAGCTGCGGAAGCCGTACGGCGATCACGTCCTCACCCTCCCAGGCGAGCACCACGTCGTCGGGTTCGGCCTGCTCGGGGCCGAGTATCTCGGCACCCATCGCGTCGACCAGCGGCTTGACCGCCGCCACCAGGGGGTGCTCGCTCACGACTCCTCCCCGATCACGTTGACCTGGAGGGAGACGCGGGTCGCGCCGGCCGCCAGGGACTTGCGCAGCAGCGCGTCGACGGCGGTCAGCACCTCGTCGGTACCGCCCTCCGCCGTGTTGCCGAACGGACCGACGTCCACCGCGTCCAGTTCCGCCGCCTGGATGACCTCACGAGCCACGACCGCGTGCTCCGGCGCCTCGTCCAGGTCGAAGGGCTCGGTCGTGAACTCCACTCTCAAACGCACCATGGCCCCACGCTACTGGCCGGAACAGCACCGACGGCAGCCCTGAGCTGCCGGACCCTCTTGACAAGTGCGCGGCTCCCCTTGCAACATTCCGTCAGACAGAAAGTTACTTCCGCAATACGGAAGGAGCGCCGCCCCTCATGGGATACACGGACCAGCGCTTCGATGTGAACCTGTCGATCCTCTTCACGGAACTCCCGCTTCTGGAGCGTCCCGCGGCCGCCGCCGCGGCGGGCTTCACCGCGGTCGAGCTGTGGTGGCCCTGGATCGACACCGCCACCCCCGCCCAGAGTGAGCTCGACGCTCTCAAGCAGGCTCTGGACGACGCCGGCACCCAGCTGGTGGGCCTCAACTTCTACGCCGGGCAGCTGCCGGGTCCCGACCGCGGCGCGCTCTCCGTGCCCGGTGAGGAGTCGGACCGCTTCCGCGCCAACATCGAGGTGGCGGCCGACTTCGCCGCCTCGGTCGGCTGCAAGGCGCTCAACGCGCTCTACGGCAACCGCGTCGAGGGCGTCGACCCGCAGGTCCAGGACACCCTCGCCCTGGAGAACCTGGTCCTGGCGGCCCGCGCGGCCGACCGGATCGGCGCGATCCTGCTGATCGAGACCCTGAACAAGCCGGAGTCGCCGCTCTACCCGCTGGTGAGCGCCCCCTCCGCGATCGAGGTCGTCGACAAGGTCAACGCGGCCACCGGGCTCGGCAACGCCAAGTTCCTGCTCGACATCTACCACCTGTCGATGAACGGCGAGAACGTCAGCCAGGTCATCGCGGAGTACGCCGACAAGACCGGCCACGTCCAGATCGCCGACAACCCGGGCCGTGGCGCGCCGGGCACCGGCGAGCTCCCCCTGGAGCAGCTGCTCGACGAACTCAAGAAGGCCGGTTACGACGGCTGGGTCGGCCTGGAGTACAAGGCCGCCGACGCCGCCGCGTCCTTCGCCTGGCTCCCCGCCGAGGCCCGCGCGGCCCGCTGACTCCGGACGGGGGCCGACACCCCCGTCCGCCCGAGCCGGGCGTCAGCCCCCTGACATCGCACAACCCCGAGAGGTACCCCCAATGAGCAACCTCGCTGATTCCTCCCAGCCCACCCGCCCGACGATTGCGTGGATCGGTCTCGGCATCATGGGCTCGCCCATGTCCGAGAACCTGATCAAGGCCGGCTACTCCGTCACCGGCTTCACCCTGGAGCAGGACAAGCTGGACCGCCTCACCGCGGCCGGCGGCACCGCCGCCGCGTCGATCGCCGAGGCCGTCAAGGACGCCGACGTGGTCATCACGATGGTGCCCGCCTCCCCGCAGGTCGAGGCCATCTCCTACGGCCCCGAGGGCATCCTGGAGAACGCCAGGCAGGGCGCGCTGGTCATCGACATGTCGTCGATCACCCCGCAGACCTCCGTGGACCTCGCCAAGAACGCCGCCGAGAAGGGCATCCGCGTCATCGACGCCCCGGTGTCCGGTGGCGAGGCCGGCGCCATCGAGGCCGTGCTGTCGATCATGGTCGGTGGCGAGCAGGCCGACTTCGACGAGGCCCTGCCGATCCTCGAGGCCCTCGGCAAGGTCATCGTGCTGTGCGGTCCGCACGGCTCCGGCCAGACCGTGAAGGCGGCCAACCAGCTCATCGTCGCCGTCAACATCCAGGCGTGCGCCGAGGCCGTGGTCTTCCTGGAGAAGTCCGGCGTTGACCTCCAGGCCGCCCTGGACGTCCTCAACGGCGGTCTGGCCGGCTCCACGGTGCTGACCCGCAAGAAGGACAACTTCCTGAACCGGGACTTCAAGCCCGGCTTCCGGATCGACCTGCACCACAAGGACATGGGCATCGTCACCGACGCCGCCCGCAACGTCGGCGCGGCCCTCCCGGTCGGTGCGGTCGTCGCCCAGCTGGTCGCCTCCCTGCGCGCGCAGGGCGACGGCGGCCTGGACCACTCCGCTCTGCTGCGCGCCGTCGAGCGCCTCTCCGGCCAGCAGGTCTGACGCAGGTCCCTCTCATGACTTCCGGTCGGCGGCGGCGCTGACAACCTGTCCTGTCGCGCCCAGGCGCCGCCGCCGCCCGGAACACCCTCCTTCGTTTTCAACAAACTGTTGACGTTCGCTTCAGCGGCTCCTTACGCTCCTGACACCGTCACCAGTGCAGCTCCCGTACGGAAGGTCACGATGTCGAAGCGCGTGCTTACGACCGAGTCCGGCGCCCCCGTCGCCGACAACCAGAACTCCGCCACCGCCGGCGTCGGTGGCCCCATCCTCCTCCAGGACCAGCACCTCCTGGAGAAGCTCGCGCGCTTCAACCGTGAGCGGATCCCGGAGCGCGTGGTCCACGCCCGCGGCTCCGGCGCGTACGGATACTTCGAGGTCACCGACGACGTCACCGGCTTCACCAAGGCCGCCTTCCTCTCCGAGGTCGGCAAGCGGACCGAGACGTTCATCCGCTTCTCCACCGTGGCCGACTCGCTCGGCGGCGCGGACGCCGTCCGTGACCCGCGCGGCTTCGCGCTGAAGTTCTACACCGAAGAGGGCAACTACGACCTCGTCGGCAACAACACCCCGGTGTTCTTCATCAAGGACCCGATCAAGTTCCCCGACTTCATCCACTCCCAGAAGCGCGACCCCTTCACGGGCAAGCAGGAGCCGGACAACGTCTGGGACTTCTGGGCGCACGCCCCCGAGGCGACGCACCAGATCACCTGGCTCATGGGCGACCGAGGCATCCCGGCCTCCTACCGTCACATGAACGGCTACGGCTCGCACACGTACCAGTGGACCAACGAGAAGGGTGAGGCCTTCTTCGTCAAGTACCACTTCAAGACGAACCAGGGCATCCGCTCCCTCTCCGCCGACCAGGCCGCCGAGCTCGTCGGCAAGGACGCGAACTCGCACCAGACCGACCTGCTGCAGGCCATCGAGCGCGGCGTGAGCCCCTCCTGGACCCTGTACGTCCAGGTCATGCCGGCCGCCGAGGCCGCGGACTACCGCTTCAACCCGTTCGACCTCACCAAGGTGTGGCCGCACAGCGACTACCCGCTTCAGCGCGTGGGCCGTCTGGTCCTCGACCGCAACCCGGACAACGTCTTCGCCGAGGTCGAGCAGGCCGCGTTCTCGCCGAACAACTTCGTCCCGGGCATCGGTCCCTCGCCGGACAAGATGCTCCAGGGCCGCCTCTTCGCCTACGCGGATGCCCACCGCTACCGCCTCGGTGTCAACCACACCCAGCTGCCGGTGAACGCCCCGAAGGCGACCGAGGCCGACAACTACGGCCGCGACGGCTTCATGGCCACCCGCAACGGCCGCCGCACGGACAAGAACTACGAGCCCAACTCGTACTCCGGTCCCTCGCAGACCGACGAGGCGCTCTCCGCCCCGCTGGCGATCCACGGCTGGACCGGCACCCACGCGGCGCCCGAGCACGCCAAGGACGACCACTTCTTCCAGGCCGGCGAGCTCTACCGCCTGATGTCCGAGGCCGAGAAGGGCCGTCTGGTCGCCAACATCGCCGGTGGCCTGTCCCAGGTGTCCCGCGAGGACGTCATCGAGAAGAACATCGCGCACTTCGCCGCCGCCGACGCGGACTACGGCAAGCGCGTGGCCGAGGCGGTCCGCGCCCTGCGCGAGGACTGATCCACGGCGGTATCCAGACCGCGTACGGCATATGACGGGAGGTCAGATGCCGTACGCCGTCCGGACCGACGGCCCGGATGAGGGGTGGCCGGCGGTACGGACAGCGTGAGGACCGCGGCGGCGACGAGCCAGTGCGGTGGTAAGGGCGGACCAGGCCCCTTCTTGACCTGAAGGAAGGGAACCCGGTCCATCCGTCGCCGTCGCCGCGGTCCCAACGCCCCACCTCCCCCCAAGACTCCGCCCGGCGGCGCGAACGTCCTGTCGCGCCAGCCTCGCACCGTCGGGCGGGCACAACGAGAGCGCGGAACCAGGTTTACGGTCCCTGGTTCCGCGCTCTTTCGCGTGCCGTCCCGGGCCTCTTCGCGTACTGTCCGGGCGTCCTTGCGGGGCCTCTTTTCACGCCCGTGTGGAGACGGCGTCCCAGCGCATCGTTTCTGCGGTGAAGATCCACACCCGCTCGGGCGAGCGCACCGCGATTCGCCCCCCGCGCGCCCCTCCCCCGCCGCTATCCAGTCGCACATGATCAAGAACCTGGTGCGGGGCCTGACCCCGCTCGCGCTCATCCTGTCCCCGCTCGCCGTCCCCTCCCCCGCGCTGTCGGCGAACGTCGTCCTCTTCCCCGACGCCCTCGCCGACCTCACCGAGGCCTCCGAGGAGCCCGCCGGTTACAAGGCCTCCGCCTTCCGCCACTGGAACGCCGGCCTCGACCCGGCGGACGGCTGCGACACCCGCGCGGAGGTCCTCCTGGAGGAAGCCGTCGACGCCCCGAAGACCGGCACCGGCTGCGTCCTGACGGGCGGCAGGTGGACCTCGTACTACGACGGCCAGAGCGTCACCGACCCCGCCGCGCTCCGCGTCGACCATGTCGTCCCGCTCGACGAGGCCTGGGAGTCGGGCGCCTCGGCATGGACCGCGGCCCGGCGCGAGAAGTACGCCAACGACCAGGGCGCACCAGGCACGCTCGTCGCCGTCACCGCCCGCAGCCAGAAGGACAGGGCGGGCCGCGACCCCGCCGACTGGGTGCCGTCGGACTCCGCCCAGTACTGCCGCTACGTCGCCGAGTGGGTGGGCACCAAGCTGCGGTGGGGACTGAGCGCCGACAAGGACGAGGTGGAGGCGCTCAAGCTGTTCGCTGACGGGCCGTGCGAGGAGACCGTCGTGGTCCGCTCGAAGGCCCCTCGGTGAGGGCGAGCGTCAGCGTGACGGCGAGCGAGGCGACGGCGAGCACCACCATCGCCGTACGCGGCGAGGTGTACTGGGCGACGGCGCCGGCCAGCGCCGCGCTCAGCCCCTGGAGCGCGAGCATGCCCGAGGTGTGCAGCCCCAGGGCGTGACCGCTCAGCTCGTCCGGTACGAGGGCCATCAGCCGCTCCTGGTACAGCAGGCTCGCGCCGTAGCCGACCGCGGAGACGGTCACGGCCGTGAGCGCCCAGAGCAGCCCCGGATCCAGCGCGAAGCACAGGAACGGGGCCGCGAGGAGCGCCTGGAGAGGGGCGGCGAGCCGGGCGCGCAGGCCGCTCGGGACGAACCGGCCGACGATCGCGTCCCCCGCCAGCATCCCGAGCGCGCCGCAGGCGAAGAGCAGCCCGGCGCGCTCGGGGTCGTACGGCACGAAGAGCGATTCGCAGCCCACGATCAGTCCGTTGGGCACCCACAGCGCGACGTACACCCGGCGGCGGGCGCTAGAGGACCACAGCCGTCGGTTGGTCCGCCAGGTCTCGCCGGCCGAGGGTCGGCCGGCGGCACGCGGGGCGCGCCGGGAGAGCCCGGAGCGGGCCAGCAGGGCCGCGGCGAGGTAGAGGGCGGCGCCGGTCAGGACGGCCCCCCGCGGTGAGAGGACGGCGATGAGCAGGCCGCCGGCCGCGAAGCCGCCGATCTGGCAGGCGCCGGCCGCCATGTTCATCACGGAGCGGCCCATCAGATAACCCCCGCGGGGCAGGATCTCGCCGAGGAGTCCATAGCGCACGCCCCCGCCGACGGATCCGACGAGCCCGTGCGCGAGCAGGATCGCGAAGACCGCCGCGACCGGCAGGCCGGGGACGGCCGTCGCCGCGCTGCCCACGGCGAAGAACAGCGCCATCCCGGCGAGCGCGGCGCGCGGCGGGAGCCGGTCGGCGGCCGAGAGCAGGGTGGCGGCGCCGAGGAGCTGGGCGAGCGAGGGCCCGAAGAGGGCGAGGGAGGAGAGAAGGGGGGATCCGGTCCGGCTGTAGACGAGCGTGGCAAGGCCGAGGCCGGCCACCGTCTGGGCTGCGACCTGGACGGAGCAGGTGAGGAAGAGCGGGGTGAACTCGGGCGTACGGAAGAGTTCGCGGTAGCTGCGCATGCGGCGGAGTCTGCGGGTGCCGATGCGACGGCCGTTATTGTTTCGCGGAGAGGCGAAACGGGGGGCGGGGCGGATCATGGGCTGGTGGCAGATCGACGCGGACGCGCTCGCGGGAAGCAGGTTCGTGTTCTCGCCGCTGGCCGAGACCACCGCCGCGCTCCAGACGCTGGACCTCACGACGGCCGCCCACCCGGGCGAACGGACGTGGCTGGAGACCCATCTTCCCGCCTACCGCGCCCGGTTGGCCGCCGGCCCGGTCGACGCGCTGCTCGTCTCCGCCGCGCTCGGGACCACGTGGAACGCCGACTTCGTGACGCCCACCCCGCCGGGCGACGGCGAGCGGAGCTTCGAGGAGGAGCTGACCCGGGTCCGCGAGACCCCGCCCGCGGCCGCCGTGGCGGACCTTGCGGTGTCGCTCGGCGGAACGGTCCCCGAGCCGCTGGCCTCGGCGACCGATCTGCCTCACCGGATGGCCGAGTTGCTCACGTGGGTGTGGCGGGAGACGGTCCTGCCGACCTGGCCGCGGCGCCGGCGGATCCTGGAGGCCGATGTGCTGGCGCGTACGGCGCTGCTGACCCGGGGCGGCTGGGCGGCTGCCCTGGACGAGCTGAATCCGGGCCGGACACGCTGGCTCGGCGACGGCCGGCTCCAGGTCAACTCCCGGGACTACCCCCCGCGTTCGGTCGCGGGAGCGCAGTTGCTCCTGGTGCCGGTGACACCGAGCCGGGGGTGGGTGTCCTGGGAGGGGACGGATCGGTACGCGATCGTCTACCCATGTGCCGGAGTCCTGGCCGGGGCGGACGGGCCGGCCGTCCCCGAGGCGCTCGGCGCGCTGCTCGGGAGCGCTCGGGCCGGGGTGCTCGTACGGCTCGAATCCCCCCTGTCCACCAGCCAGTTGGTGGCACTGACGGGACAGGGGCTCGGGTCGGTGGGGCGGCACCTGAAGGTGCTGCTCGACGCCCGGCTGGTACGGCGGAGAAGGGCGGGCCGGTCGGTCCTCTACGACTGGACGGAGGCGGGGGCAGCGCTGGTCCGGGCCCAGGGCGCGGGGGCGCGGGGCGGGCCGTCGTGAGTCTGCGGGCACGGAGCGGCCCCCGCTCCGGTGCTCTCGGAGCGGGGGCCTGCACCTCTACGGAATGATCAGACCTTCAGGGCCTTGATCGCGGTCGGCGCGTGGCCGGGCTCCGTCGCGAGCTCCTCGAACTCGGTGACGTCGCTCATGTCGACCGTCTTGCTCATCGCGATGTTGGTGATGCGCTCCAGGATCGCCTCGACGACGACGGGCACCTGGAACTCGACGGCCAGCTTCTTGGCCTCCTCCAGCGCCTCGCCCAGCTTCTCCGGGTCGGTGACGCGGATGGCCTTGACGCCCAGGCCCTCGGCGACCTTGACGTGGTCGACGCCGTAGACGCCGATCTCCGGGGTGTTGATGTTCTCGAACTCGAGGTTGACCTCGAAGTTGATGCCCAGGCCGCCCTGCGCCTGACGGATCAGACCCAGGTAGGCGTTGTTCACGAGGACGTGGACGTAGGGGACCTTGTGCTGGGCGGCGACCGCCAGCTCCTCGATCATGAACTGGAAGTCGTAGTCGCCCGAGAGCGCGACGACCGGGGTCTCCGGGTCCGCGGTGGCGACACCGATCGCGGCCGGGATGGTCCAGCCGAGCGGGCCGGCCTGGCCGCAGTTGATCCAGTGGCGCGGCTTGTAGACGTGCAGGAACTGCGCGGCCGCGATCTGGGAGAGGCCGATGGTGGTGACGTAGCGCGTGTCCGGGCCGAAGGCCTTGTTCATCTCCTCGTAGACGCGCTGCGGCTTCATCGGGATGTTGTCGAAGTGCGTACGGCGCTGGAGGGTCGCCTTGCGCTCCTGGGCGGAGGCGGCCCAGGTGGAGAAGTCCGGGAGCTTGCCCGCGGCCTTCCACTCCTTGGCGATCTCGACGAAGAGCTCCAGAGCGGCCTTGGCGTCGGAGGCGATGCCGTAGTCCGGGGCGAAGATCTTGCCGAGCTGGGTGGGCTCGATGTCGACGTGGACGAACTTCCGGCCCTTGGTGTACGCCTCCATGTTGTAACCGGTGTGGCGATTGGCCCAGCGGTTTCCGATGCCGAGGACGAAGTCCGACTCCAGGAAGGTCGCGTTGCCGTAGCGGTGCGCGGTCTGGACGCCGACCATGCCGGCGGCCAGCTCGTGGTCGTCCGGGATGGTGCCCCAGCCCATCAGGGTGGAGATGACGGGGATGTCGGTCAGCTCGGCGAACTCGACCAGCAGGTCGGAGGCGTCGGCGTTGATGATGCCGCCACCGGCGACGATCAGCGGCCGCTCCGACTCCAGGAGGAAGTTCAGGGCCTTCTCGGCCTGCGCGCGGGTGGCCTGCGGCTTGTAGACCGGCAGCGGCTCGTACGTCTCCGGGTCGAACTCGATCTCGGTCAGCTGGACGTCGATCGGCAGGTCGATGAGGACCGGGCCGGGGCGGCCGGAGCGCATCAGGTGGAAGGCCTGCTGGAAGACGCCGGGGACCTGCGCGGCCTCCAGGACCGTGGTGGCGGCCTTGGTGACGGGCTTGGCGATCGTGGCGATGTCGACGGCCTGGAAGTCCTCCTTGTGGAGCTTCGAGACCGGGGCCTGGCCGGTGATGCACAGGATCGGGATCGAATCCGCGATCGCGGAGTACAGGCCGGTGATCATGTCGGTTCCGGCGGGGCCGGAGGTACCGATGCAGACACCGATGTTGCCCGCCTTGGCACGGGTGTAGCCCTCGGCCATGTGGGACGCGCCCTCGACGTGGCGGGCGAGGGTGTGGGCGATCCCGCCCACGTTCTTGAGCTCGCGGTAGAAGGGGTTGATCGCCGCGCCGGGCACGCCGAACGCGTTGGTGACGCCTTCGCGCTTGAGGATCTCAACGGCCGCTGCGGCGGCGGTCATACGAGGCATGGAGGGCTCCTGCTTCGGCCAGGCGGAAACGGGTGTGCCACCGGCTCGTGGACTCGTTTCCGTATTGCGGAAGTATTGTTCTACTATGTGGAAGCAATGTAGGTCGGGGGGTCGAGGGTCGTCAAGGGAGCGGGCTCGGACGTTGGCCGAACTCACTCCCCTCGCGTGGCGGATTGGTGGACGATGGGGTCGGGAAGACAGGGGGTCCGGCGTGGGGTTCGGTGTGGGTGACTCGGTTCCGGTGCGCTGCCCGGAATGCCTCCGTACGCAGGCGTACGCGGCGCCGGTATTCCCCTGCGCGTGCGGCACCCCGGTCGTGCCGCCGGTGATCGCCGGGGCTACGGGCGAGCCGGTCACGCACCGCAACTGGACGGACGAGTGGGTCACGGTCCGCTGCGCCGCCTGCGGCCGCGCGGACGAATGGCCCCACCCGGAGCTCGGCTGCGCCTGCGGCACGGTCCTGCGCGTCCCGGTCCGCCCGCCGGACGACAGTTCCGCGGCGGGCGGGCGTACGGGGACCGGCGCGGGCACGGGCCCGGGAACAGGCACGGCGGCCGGCACCGCGACGGGTGGCCTCACGGGACGGAGCACGGGCGCCGAGGTGAGCGCCGGGCCGCGCGGCCAGGGCGCGGGCCCGGCCACGGACGCCGCGGTGGACGGACGGCCCGGGACGGACCGGACAGAGCACGGGAGCGGCGCCGAGGCGCGCGGCGACATGGATTCGGCACCGGGCGGGTGGTTCACGCCGAGGAGCGCGCCAGGCGGTACCGGCGGCAGCTCGGACGATCTCGGCGGCTCGGACGGTACGGGCGGCATGGGCCGTGCGGCCGGCGAGGACGGTGGCCCGGCAGGCGGCCCGGGAGGCGGCCCCCACCCGCCGGCCGGGCCCTCCGGGAGCCGCGCCCACGCCACGCCCGGAAACGGCGGGCACCGCACCTTCGCCGAGCGCTATCCCGCGCACATCCCGCTGCCGCCCAGCGCCCCGCACCCGGCGCCGTCGAGGCCCTCGTTCCGGCCCACGACCATCCGTACCGCACGGGACGCGGTCGCCACGTCGGCCGGCTATCTGCGCTGGCTGGGGTTCCGGGACGTCGTCCAGCCCGAGGAGCGGACCGCGTCCGGCATCGACCTGCGGGCGCCCGGACTCGTCGCCCAGGTGGACCCGAGCACCCGGCCCGCCGCCCTGCGGGCCGTCGAGTGCCTCTGGCTCAACGGTCTCAGCAGCTCGTCGGTGAGCGTGTTCTTCTCCCTCGCCGGCTACACCCCGGATGCCCGGTCCCGCGCCGACGAGCTCGGCATACCGCTCTTCGTCCTCGACCTCACCGGCACGCCCCAGCCCGTCAACACCCCGGCCGACGAACTGATCACCACCGGCGCCTAGCGGCGGCCTCTGCGGACTGTCGGCGGGACCCGCTACGGTCGCGGTCATGGGTGACCAGCTACGGTCGCGGTCATGGGTGACCACTTCCAGACCGTCGTCGATCTCGACGCCACCGCCTCGGAGGCCCCCGTACTCGCCCGGCGCGCCCTGGACTGGCTCGTCGCGGAGGAGATCGTCCGTGCCGAGCAGACCGACTGCGTGCTCGGCGCGCCCCTCGGGCATCCGCCCGGGCCGCGCTGGGCCTCGGCCGTCGCCATCGAGGACTGGGAGCCGGGCGGCGGACTGAGGATCGAGGCCGGGCGCACGGTCTTCCACGGGGGTCAGGGCGAGGCCGAGTACGCGACGTGTCCGCACTGCGCCACGCGTACCGCGTTCTACGACGCGGAGTGGGACGAGGCGGTGGGCGCCTGGGAGCCCTTCGGCCGGGCCATGTCCACCTGGCACACCACGGGTTCGGCCACGGTCGACTGTGCCCACTGCGGGCGGGCCGGCGCACTGACCGCCTGGACCTGGGCCGACGACTACTACGCGTTCGGGTACCTCGGGTTCGAGTTCTGGGCCTGGACCGAGTTCTCGCCCCGTTTTCTCGACGCCTTCGCCGCGGCGCTCGGCGGCCACCGAGTCGTCCGGGTGTGGGGAAAGCTCTGAAACGGGTCCCCCGCTCGAAAGAACCTCAGAATAACCTCAGATTTCGGCCATTCACGCGTGACGATCACCCTCCGCCGGGCACAACACTCTCGGGGGGTGGAGCGTCATGGGGGCGGACACGTGGTGGTTCATCGGCGCGTCCTGCGCACAACTGCTCGGCGCGCTCGTCCTGTTGCGAACGCGCAGCCCGCAGCGGACCGAACTCGCCCCGCAGGCACTGGCGTTGCTCCGGGGCGGTCGGCGGGCCGCGGTCGTCGTGGCCCTTGTCGCGCTGCACCAGCGCGGTGCGGTCGCGGCCGGCCGCAGGGGAACGATTCGGGCCAACGGCGGCCCCGGACGGACCCGTGACCCCGTCCAGCTGGGCGTGCACAGTTCGCTGCGCCGAGCGCTGGGGCTGCGCGTCCTGGCCTCGCAGCCCAGGGCGCGGCGAGCGGTCGACGCGCTGCGGGCCGAGCTCGGCCGGGAGGGGCTGCTCCGCCCGCACGGCCGTCTGACCGTCGCGCGCGCACTGCTCGTGACCACCGTGGCCACGGCGGTGGCGGGCCTGACCGTCACCGGCCCGTCCGGCGCGGGACTCGCGCTCGCGCTCGCCCTCGGAGCCGTACCGGCCGGTGCCGCGCTCGCCCTGCTGTTCCTGCCGCCGACGACCCGCGCCGCCCGCCGGCTCCTCGCCGGGCTCCGTGAGCGGCACCCCTTGCCCGCACACCGGGGCGAGGTGACGGACGGCAATCTGGTGCTGCTGTACGTCGCCCTCTACGGTGACCCAGCGCTCGCCCTCTTCCTCCCCCGCTTCTCGCGCGACGGCGGACTCCTCGCCCGGGGCGGCGGTACGGACGGCTACGCGACCGGGCGCAGCTGGTTCGGCGGGGGCGGCTGGTTCAGCGGGGGCGGGAGCGAATCGAGTGGTGGAGGCGGGAGCGGAGGCGGAGGCGGCTCGGACTGAAGCGCGCGCCATACTCGTCGTATGCGCATCAGAGCGGCCGCGCCGGCCGAACTCCCGCTGCTCCAGGACATCGAGCGAGCCGCGGGCGAACCGTTCCGTTCCCTCGACATGGCTGCCATCGCCGACGACGAGCCCCTGCCGCTGGACGTCCTGGACGCCTACCGCCTGGCCGGTCGCGCCTGGGTGGCCGCCGACGAGGCCGACCGTCCGGTCGCGTACCTGCTGACGGACACCGTCGACGGCGCCGCCCACATCGAGCAGGTCTCCGTGCACCCGGCCTCCGCCCGCCGGGGCATCGGCCGCGCCCTCATCGACCACCTCGCGGCGGAGGCGGCCGCGCAGGGCCTCACGGCGCTGACCCTGACGACCTTCACCGAGGTCCCCTGGAACGCCCCGTACTACGCCCGTCTCGGCTTCCGCCCGCTCGCCGACTCCGATCCCCAGCTCACCGCCGGCCTGCGCGCCATCCAGCGGGCCGAGGCCGCGCACGGTCTGGCGACCTGGCCCCGCGTCTGCATGCGCCGCGAGCTGGCCGGGGCGGGGGCGGCGCCCGCACCCCGCTCCGTCCCCCCGCCGGCGCAGCGCGCGCCGGCCCCGGAGCGAGCGCCGGCCCCCTAGCCCCCCGGCTCCGCGGGGCCGGCGCCCTCACCCGTACCGCTGTCGCAGCTCCACCTTCCGCACCTTTCCGCTCACCGTCATCGGGAACTCGGCGAGGATCTCCACCCGGCGCGGGATCTTGTAGTGCGCCAGCCGGTCGCGGCAGTACGCGGTGATGTCGTCCAGGCTCGGCGGGTCCGCCGGGTCGCGCGGGATCACGCAGGCCAGGATCTCCTCGCCGTACCGGGAGTCCGGGACACCGACTACCTGGACGTCGGCGATCTTGTCGTACCCGTGGAGGAACTCCTCGATCTCGCGCGGGTACACGTTCTCGCCGCCGCGGATGATCATGTCCTTGATGCGGCCGACGATCTGGACGTACCCGTCCTCGCGCATCACCGCGAGGTCGCCGGTGTGCATCCAGCGGCCCGCGTCGATCGCCTCGGCGGTCCTGTCCGGCTCGTTCCAGTACCCGAGCATCACGCTGTAGCCGCGGGTGCACAGCTCGCCGGCCACCCCGCGTTCCAGGGTGAGGCCGGTGGTCGGGTCGACGATCTTCACCTCGACGTGCGGCATGACCCGGCCGACCGTGCCCGTCCGGCGCTCCAGGTCGTCGTCGCGCCGTGTCTGGGTGGAGACGGGCGAGGTCTCCGTCATGCCGTAACAGATGGACACCTCCGCCATGTTCATCTCGGCGACGACCCGCTTCATCACCTCCACCGGACAGGGCGAGCCCGCCATGATCCCCGTGCGCAGGGAGGAGAGGTCGTACGAGGCGAAGTCGGGGAGGTCGAGTTCGGCGATGAACATCGTCGGCACCCCGTACAGCGAGGTGCACCGCTCCTCCTGGACCGCGCGGAGCGTGGCCGCGGCGTCGAACGACGGCGCGGGGATCACGATGCATGCGCCGTGCGAGGTCGCCGCGAGGTTGCCCATCACCATGCCGAAGCAGTGGTAGAAGGGCACCGGGACACAGACCCGGTCCTGCTCGGAGTAGGCGATCATCTCGCCCACGAAGTAACCGTTGTTCAGGATGTTGTGGTGGGAGAGGGTCGCCCCCTTGGGGAAGCCCGTCGTGCCCGAGGTGTACTGGATGTTGACGGGTTCGTCGCAGGAGAGCTCCGCGGGGCGCAGCTCCCCCGCCGTACGGGTGAGGAGTTCGTCCCAGCTCGCGTCGCCGAAGTAGACGGCCTCCCGCAACTCCGGGCAGTTGTCGCCGACCTGCTCGACCATCGCCCGGTAGTCGCTCGTCCTGTGCGTGAGGGAGGCGAAGAGCATCGAGATCCCCGCCTGCCGGAGCACGTACTCCAACTCATGCCCGCGGTAGGCCGGGTTGATGTTGACCATGACGGCGCCGATGCGGGCGGTGGCGTACTGGACGAGCACCCACTCGGCGCAGTTCACCGCCCAGATCCCCACCCGGTCCCCCTTGGCGACCCCGCTGCCGAGCAGCGCGTCCGCCAGACGATCGACGTCCGCGCCGAACTGGGCGTAGGTCCAGCGGCGTCCGGTCGGGACGTCGACGAGTGCCTCGCGCTCCGGCCAGGTCGCGACGGCCCGGTCGAGGTTGGCTCCGATCGTGTCGCCGAGGAGCGGGGTGGGGCCGGCACCGTGTGCGTAGGAGAGGCTCATGCGAGGTCCCCTTCCGCGTACTCCGTACCCTCGCCCTTCGCCGTACGCTCGCGCAGCTCGATCCGGCGGATCTTCCCCGAGACCGTCTTCGGCAGCTCGGCGAACTCGATGCGCCGCAGCCGCTTGTACGGGGCGAGCACGGCGCGCGAGTGGGCGAAGAGGGCCCGCGCCGTGTCCTCGCCCGGCTCCCAGCCCTCCGCGAGGACGACGTACGCCTTCGGCACGGCGAGCCGCAGCGGATCCGGGGCCGGGACGACGGCCGCCTCGGCCACCGCCTCGTGTTCCAGGAGCGCGCTCTCCAGCTCGAAGGGGCTGATCTTGTAGTCACTGGCCTTGAAGACGTCGTCACTGCGGCCGATGTACGTGATGTAGCCCTCGGCGTCGCGGGAGCCGATGTCACCGGTGCGGTAGTAGCCGCCCGCCATCGCCTCGGCCGTACGCTCCGGGTCGCCGTGGTAGCCGGTCATCAGGCCGACCGGGGCGGCGGACAGATCGAGGCAGATCTCGCCTTCCTCGACATCCGCCTCGCCGCTCACCGGGTCGACGAGCGTGACCCGGTAGCCGGGGCTCGGGCGCCCCATGGAGCCCTCCTTCAGACGCTGGCCCGGGCTGTTGGAGACCTGGACGGCCGTCTCCGTCTGCCCGAAGCCGTCGCGGATGGTGACGCCCCAGGCCCGGCGCACGGACTCGATGACCTCGGGGTTGAGCGGCTCGCCGGCCGCCACGACCTCGCGCGGCGGGTGCTTCAGCTGTGTGAGATCGGCCTGGATGAGCATGCGCCAGACGGTCGGCGGGGCACAGAAGCTGGTGACGCCGTTCCGCTCCATCTCGGCCATGAGGCGCGCCGGGTCGAAGCGCGTGTAGTTGTGGATGAAGACGGTCGCCTCGGCGTTCCACGGCGCGAAGAGGTTGGACCACGCGTGCTTGGCCCAGCCCGGCGAGGAGATGTTCAGATGCACGTCGCCGGGTTTGAGGCCGATCCAGTACATGGTGGCGAGATGGCCGACGGGGTACGAGGTGTGGGTGTGCTCGACCAGCTTGGGGCGGGCGGTCGTGCCGGAGGTGAAGTACAGCATCAGCGGGTCGTCGGCGCGGGTGGCACCGTCGGGCTCGAAGATCTCGGACGCCTCGTGCGCACCCTCGTAGGCGCCCCGGGAGTCGCCCTCGGAGTCGCCCTCGTACGAGATCCAGCCCGCGCGCCCGCCTCCGACGACGATCCGGGTGTACTCCCCCGGTACGTCGTCGAACTTGGCGGTGTCCTCGGCGCGCACGACGACGTGCCGGGCCCGGCCGCGCTCGACGCGGTCGCGGAGATCGGCCGGGCCGAGAAGCGGGGTGGCCGGGATGACGACGGCCCGCAGCTTCATGGCGGCGAGCGCGGTCTCCCACAACTCGGCCTGGTTGCCGAGCATGACGATGATCCGGTCTCCGGCCCGTACGCCTTGCGCGCGCAGCCAGTTGGCGGCCCGGTGGGAGCGGGCGGACATCTCGGCGAAGCTCCGCCGCGTCTCGGCGCCGTCCTCCTCGACGATGTGCAGGGCGGTCCTGTCGTTGCCGGCCGCGACGACGTCGAACCAGTCGAGGGCCCAGTTGAACCGGTCGGGGCGGGGCCAGGCGAAGCCCTCGTACGCCGTCTCGTAGTCCTCGCGGTGCTGGAGCAGGAAGTCGCGGGCGGCCCGGAACCTCTCCGTCGCGGTGGTAGCCGTCATATGTCCTCCTCGTTGCGGTTCCGGTCACGGACATCGTGTAATCAGTGACCCAGGTCTCACTACCCCCGTTCGGGGGTGAAGGAGTGGTCGCGTGCCTGAGCGGATCGAATCGACGGAGTTGCGGGCGGCGCTGCTGCGGATGCGCCGCACCACCGGCCTCGCGGTGGTCTTCGGCGGTCTGTTGCACGACGGCCGCCGGCTGCGGATCGCCGAGCTGAGCGGAGCGCTGACCCCTGCCCTGCGCGGCCTCGCGATCTCGGCGGGCAGCGGCCTGGGCGGGAAGTGCCTGGCGCTGTCGCGGCCCTGCGCGGTCGTCGACTATCCGTCGGCGCGGCACATCACACACGAGTACGACGCTCCGGTGTCGGCGGAGGGGCTCCGCTCGGTGATCGCGGTGCCCGTCGTCGTACGACGGAAGGTGCGGGGGGTGCTGTACGGGGCGCTGCGGGACGCGCTGCCGCTGGGCGACCGGGTCTTCGACGCGGCGGTGTCGGCGGCCCGGGACGTGGAGCAGGCCTTGGCGGTACGGGACGAGGTGCGGGATCTGCTGACGGGGCCGGGGCTCAGGGTGGGGCGGGGTCCGGGGTTCGGGGCGGGATCGGGTTCGGGGCCGGGTTCGGGTTCGGGGCCGGGTTCGGGGCCGGGATCGGGGCCGGGATCGGGTTCGGGGCCGGGTTCGGGTTCGGGGTCGTCGTCGGCGTCGGGGTCGGGTTCGGGGTCGGGGTCGGGCGAGGTGCCGTCGCCGTCGTGGGAGGAGGTCCGCCAGGCGCACGGCGAGCTGTGCGAACTCGCCCCGCGGATCACCGACCCGGAGCTCCGGGCCCGGCTCCTGGCGGTGTGCGGCCGCCTGGAGACGGCCTCGGCGGGACCGGAACGCCCGCCGGGCGTGTCGCTGACGCCCCGCGAGCTGGACGTCCTGGCGGCGGTGGCCTCGGGGGTGACGAACGCGGTGGCGGCGGAACGGCTGGGGCTGCGCCCGGAGACGGTGAAGGGCTACCTGCGCTCGACGATGCGCAAGCTGGGAGCGCACACGCGCCTGGAGGCGGTGGTGACGGCGAGGAGGGCGGGGCTGCTGCCGTAGGGGGCGCTTGGCGTGAGCGGCTGTCGCCGGAGGGGGCGCTCGCCGTGAGCGGCTGTCGCCGGAGGGGGCGCTCGCCGTGAAGGGCCGGCTACGCGTCCACGACACCGAACACCACCCCGAACGGAACGCCACCCGCCCCCATCACCCCCGCTCCCGCCAACCGCTCTGCCTCCTCCGTCAGGGCGGCGCGGTGGTCCTTGGTGGTAGGGCCGAAGGGCTGGACGGTCATCGTCGTGCCCTCCTTGGTCTCCTCCAGGCGCCACAGCCCGGCCACGAGGCCGTCGAGGAGGAAGACCGGGAAGGCCTGGTTCCCCTTCCACGAGCGGTTCCTGGCCTCGGCGGAGACGAAGCGGGTCCGGTCGGCGTGGGAGAGGAGGAGGTTGTCGTACTCGGGAAGGAAGCGCGGCGGGGCCGGGGTGTCCGCGTCGGGCCGCGGGGCGTCGGGGAGGTCGAAGAGTTCGACGCCGTGCTCGTCCCGGAAGGTGAGGAGCTGGGGGCGCAGCCGCTCGAAGGCGTCACGGAGGCGGGTGAGGCCGCACCAGGTCTGCATGTCCTTGACGGAGGCGGGGCCGAAGGCGGAGAGGTAGCGGAGGACCGTCGCGTCGGGGGCGGGGGTCGGTTCGGCGGGGCGGCCGAGCCAGTTCTCGGCGGTGGTGAGGCGGACCTGCCCGCTCCGGCGCCAGAGGCCGCGCGGGGTGACCTGGACGAGCGGCAGGAGGCAGCGGGCGGCGACCGAGAGCGACTGGGGGTCGGCGTCGGGCCAGTGCACGAGGAGGGACTCCCGGATCTCCTTGGGGGTACGGGGTGCCTCCTCGACGAGCTCGCGGGAGAGGGCGGCGAGGCGGTCGAGGTCGACGCCGTCGAGGCCCTTGCGGAACATGGTGAGCTCGCGGTCGCGGGCGGCCTGGACGAGGGGCCGCAGGGTGAGGATGTCCTCGGCGGTGTGGGTGTGGATGGTGGAGCGCATGGTGACGATCCGGGCGACCTCGCGGGACTCCATGAGGTCGGAGAGGTGCTCGGGCCGGAAGCCGGCGAGCCGGGCGGCGAGGGCGTAGTACGGCGGCTTGGTGTTCTGCGCCTGGAGCCCGATGAGGTGGGAGACGGCGTCCTTGGCGGAGGTCGCGGCAGGCTCCAGGAGGAGCTGTCGGGCCAGCGTGGCACGGCCCAGGGCGCGGGTGGAGAGGACCGGGTTCGTCAACGTGGAGGGCATAGGGGCACGCTACTCGGGCTTGCGGACAGGCATGGTCCGCATTGCGGCGTCGGGGGTGCACGGGGTGCCTCTGCCGCCGAGCTACGCCGATTCACCCCGTATATCCTGCCGGGGAGCCACTGGCCCCGATCATGCATACGGAGATGGACCCCACGATGTCGGAGCGTCGCCCCCGCGCAGCCTGGCGCCGCCAGCCGGAACCGCCGGCGGCGCAGCGCCCGGAGCCGCAGCAGTCCGGACCCGGTTCCGAGGCGACGGACCGGCCTAGCGTGGTGCAGGCGACCCTGTACCGGGACGGACGCAAGGTGGCCTCCCCCGCGACGCTCGCGGACACGTTCCGGCAGCTGCGCGAGCACCCGGACGGCATGGCGTGGATCGGCCTGCACCGTCCGACGGAGTCCGAACTGCACTCCCTGGCGGGCGAGTTCGACCTCCACGAGCTGGCGGTCGAGGACGCGCTGGAGGCGCATCAGCGCCCGAAGCTGGAACGGTACGGGGACACGCTCTTCGTGGTTCTGCGCGCCGCTCGCTACCTGGACGCCCAGGAGGAGGTCGACTTCGGCGAGCTGCACATCTTCGTGGGCCAGGACTTCGTGATCACGGTCCGGCACGGAGCGGCCCCGGACCTCTCGGCGGTCCGCCTCCGCATGGAGGAGGACCCGGACCTGCTGGCCCTGGGCCCCGAGGCGGTCCTGTACGCGATCCTGGACGCGGTCGTGGACGGCTACGCCCCGGTGGTGGCGGGCGTCCAGAACGACATCGACGAGATCGAGACCGAGGTCTTCGGCGGGGACCCGGCGGTCTCGCGCCGTATCTACGAACTCTCCCGGGAAATGGTCGAGTTCCAGCGCGCCACCCGCCCCCTGGTGGGCATGCTGCACGGCCTCATGGCGGGCTTCGCGAAGTACGGCACGGACGAGGAGCTCCAGCGCTACCTCCGCGACGTGGCCGACCACGTCACCCACACCAGCGAACGCGTGGACGGCTTCCGCCAGGCCCTGACGGAGATCCTGACGGTGAACGCGACGCTGGTGACACAGCAACAGAACGCGGAGATGCGGGCGTTGGCGGAGGCGGGCTTCGAGCAGAACGAGGAGATCAAGAAGATCTCCTCGTGGGCGGCCATTCTGTTCGCGCCCACGCTGGTGGGGACGATCTACGGGATGAACTTCGACAACATGCCGGAGCTGCACTGGGCGGGCGGGTATCCGTTCGCGGTGGTGCTGATGGCGGTGGTCTGTACGAGTCTGTACGTGGTCTTCAAGAAGAAGGACTGGCTGTAGGCAGCGAACGGGCGTGCCCTGGTGGTCCTGGTCGTGTTCGTGAACATCGCGTTGCTTGTGCCCCGTCGGGCGGTCGGCGTGCGGATACTGTCCGGGCGGCGACTGAGGGGCGGGGACCCGGGTGGAGTGGACGGTGTGCGCGGGGCTGGCCGCCGGGCTGCTCATCGCGGTGGTGACCGCGCCGGTCGGCGTGTCCGGGGCGGTGTTCCTGCTGCCGGTCCACCTGAGCGTCTTCGGGGTGCCGAGCCCGGCGATCACCCCGACGAACCTGCTGTTCAATGTGGTGGCCGGGCCGGGCGCCCTGTGGCGGTACCGCAGTGACGGCGCGCTGCGCGGCCCCTTGGCACGGCGCCTGACCGCCGGCACTCTGCCGGGTGTGGTCGTCGGCGCCGCCATCCGCGTCTACGCCCTCCCCGGCCCGGGGGTCTTCCGGTTGCTGATCGCCGCTCTGCTCCTGCCGCTCGGGCTCTGGCTGTGCGCCCGCACGCTCGTCCCGGCCCGCGACCGGCCGCCGTCCGCGGCGGAGCCGTCCCCCGCCGTCCTCACCACGCTGGCGGTGGGGGTGGGAGTGGTCGGCGGGATCTACGGCATCGGCGGCGGCTCGCTGCTCGGGCCGATCCTGGCCGCCCGCGGCCTGCCCATGGCCCGGGTGGCACCGGCGGCGCTCGCCGCCACGTTCGCCACCTCGGTCGTCGGCGCCGCCGCGTACGTGGCGCTGTCCCTGGCCAGTTCCGGTGATGTCGCCCCCGACTGGTGGCTCGGTCTGGCCTGCGGCCTGGGCGGACTGGTCGGCGGGTACCTCGGCGCCCGCCTCCAGCCCCGCCTGCCCGAGCGGGCCCTGCGCCTGCTGCTCGGCACACTGGCCACGGCGATCGGCGCCCTCTACGCGACGCAGGCCTTGTGAGCGGCTCCGCACGAAGGCTCGGCCGCCACCGGTGGGCGGCTCCGGCATCGCTGCCCCCGCGCGGCCACACTCCGCGTCAGCCTCGACCTCCAACGGGGTTGGACGGACGAGGATGGGCGCATCGCAGCCTGACCGCACCATTCAGCGGCCGGCCGCCGAGCCCATGCCTCCGCCCTGTCTCGATTCCCCGACCACGCTGCAACGCCCGTACGCGGCCTCGGAGACGTGCACGGACGTTGGCCCGCAGCCCCGGTGTACGGCAGCGGCTGTGCCGTGCGGGCGCGGGGTCCCCTGCGAGTGTGACGGCGGCCTCCGGGGAAGACATCGCCGCGCACGGCAACCGCCTATTCGACAGTCGTGCCGGTCTGCGCCGACCTCGAACACGTTGCGGCCCATCCCAGCCACGCGATACTGGAGATGGAGCCCTTGTGGCAGACCTTTCCCAGCCAGTAAGCGCTCATGCGGCTCATGTGGGCCAAGGTCTGCAACACCGGACGATTGGGCTATTGCCATCGTCACCGCGGTCAACCCGCCACAGTCGCGAGGACATCTCATGTATGGGCATGTGCGAGCAGCCATCGACAACAAGCCGATCGCAATGGTCAAGGTCAGCGTCTATCGGGATCGGACTCTCGTCGGGAAGGCTTACACGAACGACGAGGGACGGTATGACGTGGAGATTCCCACGGGCGAAACGGTCACAGTAAGGTTTGATACGCATTGGTCGTTGACCAATGCCGATGAGTGGCACCCCTCGGTTGTCGCCAACGTACCTTCCGGCAACGGCAGTCCATTGGATCGCTATTTGCTCAGGAGCGGTACTGGCGTCGACACTCCGTCGGCAGTGGACGTTCTCGGTGGGTATCTGTTCGCCGTGGTGTCGAGTGACGAGAACTACGCTCGATCGGCGGCGTCCCGCCTGTCACGGCTCAAGGTACCGAGTGGGGTGCTCCAGGACGTGCAGAGAAGACTCCAAGAGCACTTCGAGGCACAGGAGTAGATGCCTGAGGCGCAGGAGTAGATGCCTAGTTCCAATTCACGCTGGCGAGAAGACGTGAGCACAACCTGCCCGCTGCGAGCAGCTAGTTGTCGCATCGTTGCGATGCAATCGCCCATCTCGGACTCGGAAACGGACCGCGCCGACAGCGTGACGCTGCTTCGGGATCGCCGGGATCTTGCCGGCCGCCTGTGTCCCCCTACCTGAGAATCCCGTATCACCCTTGCAGGTCGTCAGTCTCAAGGTAGACCTCGGCCACGACTTGAAGATGGGTCTCGTACTGAGTAGCGGATCCGTCCCCTTCCATGACGGTACCTTTGACCTGCTCTCCCGGGGCCAGCCTGCCGTCCAATAGGTTCTCGCGCCCCGGGAAACCAAGAAGAGTGCCAGGAGGGGAGTCAAGCGGCTGCGTATTGCCTGCCATCGGCTGAACGGCAAGGATTTGATCAAAGTCAGGGGGTCCGGTGATCTGGTGCGCCAAGAATTCACCTGCACGCCCACCGAAGAAGATATATCGCAACTCCGGCGAGCGACTGGCTGGAAGATTGAGACGCTGGAAGTACAGAGTCTGCTTCAAATCCACTGCCGTGTCACCCAGCACGTCACCATCTCTTCCGGCATGACCGAAGAACAAGCGGCCGTGCAAAGTGTCCGAGGACACGGACGTCGGGGCCTGAAGATCGGCGATAGAGAGCGGATCGGGGCTCAGCGTGAACAGAGCCGAAGTGCCGAAACGGTGGCGTCCGGTCTCATATTCCGTGCCACTGATCACGGCCTGGACAATGCACTGGTAATCGTGCGGGGCTTTGAACTTTGCCATATGACTGAGGTACACGGGGCTACCCGTTCCCAGCACAACCATGTTGTGGACTTCCTTGGGCGAGCCTTCGCGCGGCATTTCGCGTGCCTTCCTGATTGAAGTGATGCCGCCGATGAGCCCCGAGCACCTGCCGCTTCGCGAGAGGAGAGAGCTCTTGCAGGTACGCGCCGGCCTCGCTGGATCCGGGTCACCACGGGAGCATGGGATCAGGATCTGGACATCTCGAGAGGCGCCGGCAGGTGAATGCGGCTATGTAGATGTCTTCCGGGTCCGAAATGGTGGAATCTCGACCCACCTTGTAGGTGGCCCATCTGATTTTTGCGTAGGATCCGGACTCGAGCACTTGGACTTTGGCGATATTGGCCTCGGTCGTGCGGAAGATCATGAGTGTCCCGGTAAGGCTGTATCCTTCAGCAGCCCTGAGGTAGCCTTCTCCGAACGGGCGATGGGGTGGTTCCGATTCTCTATAGAGACGTGCCGGTCTCAGCGCGTCGAAGTCAGTGGAGTTTGCGAGGTAGAACGAGGCATCGTTCAGTGACCTCAACTGTGGGACTCCTGCCGATATGGAGTCCCAGGACAAGTCAGGAACGCCAACTTCTCGGCTACCGGTATCCAGATCGATAGACGCATAAGCGTGCTCGGGATCGCCCTCCAGGAATGCCTCTCCGGAGGAGAGCTCATTCCCGCTCAGGCGCACGGTTTCGATGTTACGCACAAGGGCGACAGACTCCACAAAGGTAGGACACCGGCCTCGGGGTGGGTCGGCGCCGTCGCTGAGTGGCTGTACGCCTGAGGGGAACCTCCAGGCCCGTGAACCGAACAGGTCCATCACGGGGTCGAACCACGGCCGGGCGATCGACACCGGACAGTAGTCGAATACGACGGAGTGGATGTCGTCGTCGATGGTGCCGCCCAGAGCTGCCGTCAGGGCCGGCGACGCCTGGGAGGACAGGGTCACCAGCATCTCTCGGGACAGCTCCACACGTGGCCAGGCCACGTCCAGGACTTCCCCAGGGGCGTAGAAGGTCGGCACAAAACGGCTTCCGTTCGGTGCCGTGGAGAATTGATCCGGAAGTTTGGGGTTGAAGGTCTCGCGGTGCCGTCTCCATACCGCGGAGGGCATCTTCGCCCCCAGTTCGGTGACGGTGCGCAGCTCCTCTTCGACCTCGTTCTTGCGGCCGGGACCCATCCAGGCGGTCAACGCGTCATCCCGGACCTGACGCAGCCGCGGTTCGTCCACCTCCTGCCAGCGGGTCCGGATGGCCGGGTCTGTGGACATGCTCGCGGTCTGCTGAGCCTGCTTGTAGTCGATGCTGGCCTGCAGCCACGCGTGGCTGGCCGTCTGGTAGTCCCGCAGCGCCTGTGAGGCGGCGACGTTGCCATCAGGACCCGTGTCGTAGAGGTAGTCCAAGGCTTTGCCGTAATCCCGCTCTTCGTCCGTCGCGAGGCTGCTGCGTGCCAGGTCTGCGCCGAGCATCTCCCCGTAGATGTCCCAAAGGTGCACGGTCGTGGACGGCTGCCATATCGGGCTGGTGGGGATCCGGTTCACGAGCTCAGAGAACTCAGCCAGCGTGTTCTCCTGGACCGCATCACGTGGGGGGGTGAAGTTCAGGTGCTTGGCTTGATACGCATGCGGTGTCACAGGGGTGCTGACAATGTGCTCGGGATCGGTGAGCATCGCCTGCAGTTTGGACGCGATGCCCAGCACGGTCGCAGCGTCGAGGGATCTTCGCTGACCATTAGTCATGATCCGATCGCTATCCTTGGGATGCTGACGCCGTTGTGGCCGTTCAGCGGAACTCACACCGTGTCCTCCTCCTTGATTCCATCCAGGAGGTTCGGCGTCTTGCCGAGCAGGTGGTTGACGAAACCGATGATCTGCATTCCCGGGACCGTGATGCTCGCACCATCACTTTCTGAGTGGAAGTGATTTCCTGACTCCTTGTGGCTGTAGCTGCCCTTGAGGACGAATGGCCCCCAACCGACGCTGGCATCGGCTCCGACGGAGTTCGCGTAGGCGGTGAAGGCCTGCGTCAACTTGGAGGAGCGGATCGTCACGTCCTTGACGAAGAGCGCCTGTAGCGGATAGCCGATGAACCGACCGTTGGGAGGCCTGGCACCGTCGGAGGGCATCTCGTCATAGTTCCAGCCCTCCCCCTTCCGCAGCGTCCAGCCACGATTTTCCAGAAACTCGGGATAGAACCAGGGACGTACGATCTGGACCTGGGTCATCGCGAAAGAGAGGAAGAAGTCGTCGACCTGGAAGTTGTGCGCGTATTCGGACGAGGTGCTCGTGACACCGGCTTTGGCGCTCCACAGGCTCCATCCGAGCCCAGCGCCGGCTGACCAGTTCGTCTCCTCGGTGTGCATCGATGTATCCAGCATCTGGTGATACATCTGGTAGGTGGTCCAGCCCGATGATGTCGCAAAGTTTCCGGGCACGACCGTCGTGTAGGGGAAGCGTTGGCCTGGCCCGAGGGCGTTGACGATCGCCTCGTTGTAGAACCGCTCTAGATTCTGCTTCCAGAGCAGCATCGACTTTTCTGTGGTCTGGTGGATGTACGCGTTGATTTCATCGACCTCGTTGCGGTAGCCACCGGACGTCCACTCGTCCATGGCCGAGCTCACGAGAAGCCTGTATATTTCTGCGTTGTTGCTCCAATCCGCAACGGCCAACTTGCCCGGTTCACCGGTTGCTGCCTGCGCGGCAATGCGCTTGGCGTTGTAGTTCTGTGCAGCGATGTAATAGAGCTGCTTGTACGACTTGTAAGCCTTGAGCAGCTCACTGTCCTCGGTGACCTGCTTTTCTCCGTCGCCGACGAGGCTTTTAACAGTGCGAGTTGTCCGGAGCAAGCCGCGGAACTTCTCCAAATTCTCCTTCTGCGCATCGGTCAGTTCGTAGTGCACCACTTTGGAGAACCTCAGGATCTGCCCGTAGATCTCGCTCAGCCGGGCACCGCTGGCGTTGCGCCAGACTCCGTCTTGCCTGTCGCTGGAGTAGGCCGACTTCACGTCGGGGATGAAGTCGACCAACGAGGCGAAGTTGAAGGCTTGCTGCAGCAACACCTTGTCTTCGTTCGCATTCGCACCGGTGCCGATTCCCTGCGCGGCAAAGTTGAAGTCAGCCGCCTGGTACGGAAGCCCGGGCATACACCAGGTGATGAACGAATCCTTGGACGGCGGCACTGTCATATCGCCGCCGGCCAGTATTCTGTACATCTGATCGCGGAAGGTATTTCCAAGGTCGCCTATTGTGTAGGCCATGAGAGGACCCTTCTGGCACCGGGGCTTGCGATTGCATTTTCTCGGGACACCCCAGGCGATGACTGAATGATAGGAAATCCGGCTAATTCCTCGGCTGCATGACAGCCTCGGGCCTCGCGGATCAGGTTGGAGTGGGCGACGGAATGGGTACTGTCTGCTCCAAAAGGGCGGGATCCTGGCCTGTACCGCCGGGATGTTCCCAAGCACGCAAAGGAGGTCGGAGACGCGCACCCGAAGTCAGGCAGGACCTGCGAAGGTGAGTTGTGCCGCTGCGCGGCCCATAAGTCCCGGGGCCCGAAGGCGCGCAGCCGCAGGGAGGCGCCCTCGGCCTGGGTTTCCGGGCCGCATTGAGGCAGGCCCGCCGCAGTCCTGGAGACTTGCGCGACCGTCAGGTGCAGCCTGGTGGACCGCGCGAGCAGGGCCACCTCTTCAGCATGAACCCACACCACGTGGTGGGCAACTTGTGCCTAACGGACCAACCTTGGTCCTTCGTCAGGGTTCTGGGGCGTTTGACGGCCAGTCGCCTCCGGAGCCGCAAACGGGGGTACCGCCTCCCGACCCTCATCCACGTCGATACCTGGGCACCAGCCGGTCTCCTGGGGCCTCCTCCCCACCTCTCCCCCTGGCACCCCGAGTGGACGGCCCCGGCGCGCCCGCGGCGCCCTGGCGTGCTGAACGTCGTGGACAGCAGGGGATCCGCTCGTCGGCCGGAGGGCCGAACCCGGTCGAGGGACAGGGCTGACCTGCCTGTGGCCCCGACGGCTCGCGTCAGCCGTGCAGGCGTACTCGGGTGGGACCGTCCGTGTCCCGGACGATCGCGTCCAACTCCCGGCTGTCGATGTGCCGGTCGTCGTCACTCGGGCGATCCTCGGCGGGTGGCAGTACGACGTCACCTCGTCACTGGGGACCACGGAAGGAAGTCCACCGGGGGCCGCGATCATGAGCTCGGTCCAGCCCGCCACGGCACAGCACGTCACCGCTTGTCCCCAGAGGCCGCCGAACAGGGCCGCCGTGCCGGGGTCCGCAGCCGGAGTCCGCGCCACGTCGAACGCGCGACGAGGCGCTCACCGGCCCACTCCCACCGCACTCCCGGCGCGAGGTCCCCCGTGGTCTCCGTGCGTGCCCGCGCGCCTCGCGGGCCGGCCCCGCTCGTGCGTCTAGCCGGCGCTGATGGCCGTCACGTGCGTCGTGCCGTCACGCAGTGCGGTGATGCGGACCTGTCCCGCGGGGAAGGCGTCCCTCCCGTTCGGGCCGGGTATCTGGGCGAACGGCGTCCAGGAGCCGTCCGGCTTCCTCAGGTTGTGCCAGATCCGGCCGTCTGGTCCGACGGCCACCACCTGCGCGGAGCCGTCAGGCGTTCCCGTGATGCCGATGGCGCTGGCCCCCATGGTGGCGGTGGTGACGCCCCGCGGGGGCCGGAATCCGGTCCAGGAGCCGTCGGGCCGTCGCAGCTGGTGGTAGACCTTCCCGTCGAGGCCGATCGCGAGGACCTGGGAGGAACCGTCGGGCATTCCGGTGATCGCCAGCGCGGGTCCGGCGAACGACGAGGCCCCGCCGTAGCCGGCCGGACGCCCCCAGGCCGTCCACACACCGTCCCGCCCGCGGACGCAGTGGTACATGGCTCCGTCCGTGCCGTAGCTGAGCAACTGGGCCGACCCGTCGGGCATGGCGGTGATCGACACCTTCGTCGCACCCCAGCGGCTGTTCGCCGTGAAGCCTCGCACCGCACGGAAGCCGGGCAGCCCGCCGTCGGCGCGACGCTGCTGGTGGTAGGTGGTGCCGTCCATGGCCGTCACCACGATCTGGCACGTGCCGTCCGGGAAGGCGGCGATGTCCGCCTCCCGGACGGTGAACCCGGTCGAGCCGTCCGGCCCTGCGACGCGCTGCCACGGCTGGAGCGTGGTCGAACCCCGTACGGTGGTCAGCCAGAGCCCGTTGTCGGGCGCGATGCCCAACACCACGACGGAGCCGTCCGCCATGCCGGCCGAGGCGCTCTGGACCCCCGCGAACGACGCTTCGCCGGCCGAGGCTCCCGGCAGCGGACGCATGCTGCTCCACGACCCGTCGGGGCGGCGCTCGCTGTGGAACAGCGCGCGCCGCTCGACGTCGTACGGGGGCAGCTGAGCGGAGTGGAACCACACCGGGTTGGTGAGGGCCACCAGTTGGTCCAGCGTGGTGGAGGCGGGCTTGAGCCGGCGTACCTCGGCCCGGGCGAACAGGGAGGCCTTGCCCCAGCCCCGCCAGCGCAGCTGCCCCCTGCCGGTGCCGTCGATGCAGGTCGCGGCCATGATTCCCCACTCCGTGTACAGCGTGGCGACGCTGTCCGGAGCGCCCGTCACGTCCAAGGTCACGTCGACCGTGTCGAAGAACGACAGCGGCAGCTCCTCACCCGGTCCCGCCACCGCCCCTCCGCCGCGGGCGGTGAAGTCCAGGGTCACGGCGGCGGATTCGACGGCGTACGACCGGCCCAGGCGTAGCGCGTCCAGCACGGCGGGGGTCGACAGGCTGTCGGCGTACACCACGTTGTGGGGCCGGCCGACGGCGTCCGCGGGACTGTGGGCGTCGCTGTTGCCCACGGCGGCGACCCGTTTGCCGAGGCAGAGCATGACGTGCCAGGCGGCGATGTTGGCCGCGTCGTCCAGGGTCCACGGCCCGTTCCACACCTCCAGCGCGTCCACGCGGTCGAGGCCGAACTCCCAGAAGGATCCAGGCGCCGGAGTGAGCGGGTGGGCTGCGATCGTGAGGCCACCCAGGCTGTGCACGCGCCGGGCGTGGCCCTCGAACGCCCCCTGGTTCGCGGGGCCGTAGCGCCAGTCCACCCATTCGCCCTGGGGCAGGCCGACGGCCAGCCAGTGGCCGTGGCGCGTGGTGACCTCCTCGGCGTTGACGACCAGCAGGTCGGTCGGGATGTTGCCGCGCCATGTCACCCCGGTCGAGCTGGTGTTGTGGTCGGACGTGGCGATGAAGTCCAGCCCCTCCTGGCGGGCGGCCGCGACGATCTCGTCCACCGTGCGCTGCCCGTCGGAGTGCACGCTGTGCAGGTGCAGATCGCCCCGGTACCAGCCGGGCCCGCGTCCCGCCACGGAGCCGGGCAGGATGTCGTACGGAGTCTGGGGCAGTTGGTCTCCGCGGTGCAGGGTCACGTCGACCTGCCAGGTCATGCCGCCGGTGGCGCCGACGATCGGCCCCAGGATGACGGACCACCTCCCCGGCTCGACGGGCCCGGGTATGTAGCCGGGCGTGGCGTCCACCGCGGAGAGGGTGAACCCCGACCGTGCGCCGCCCGACCAGCCGCGGAAGCGGGACGGGTCGAAGATTCCGAGGTCCAGGATGCCGGCGGTGGCGTCGTGGGTGGTGGAGACGGAGATCCGTTGCACGCCGGCGGGGACGTCGAAGGCGACGTACGCCCACTGGTCGTGGCCGTACGGGGCGCGGCCCTTGTAGGTGGTCGTCACTGTGTCCGTCCCCATGCCCCTGGTCGAGGCGTGGGCGATCGGTGCGGGAACCAGCGCGGCGACCCCGCCCGCGGCCAGCAGGGTCCCTAAGCGGAGCAGGGACCTGCGCTCGACGTCCTGGCCGGGAGGCGGCGGGCCGGGCACGGCGTTCGGGAGGTGTTGACTCGGCACAGTCGTGCTCTCCGTTCACGTGGGGGGCGTGGAAGGGCGTTCGGGTGCGAGGACGTGCGGGGGCGGTGCGTTCGGATGCGAGGACGTGCGGGGGCGGTGCGTTCGGATGCGGGCACGGACGGATCTGAGGGGGCGGGGGAAGAGCGGCCGTCCCGCTCGGCGGGGACGGCCGGGGAGAGCGGGGGTCCGCCCGGGCGGGACAAGGGGGAAAGCAGCGGCCCCGTCCCGCGTCACGGAGCCGCCCGCGCCTAGCGGTGTGCGCGCTGGGCCTCGACGATCTGTCGCACGGAGCCGTCGACGTCCGCTCGGGCCTGGACCCGCTCGGCGAACCCTGGGAACTGCCCGGCGACGGCGCTGAGCAGCCGCAGCTCCAGCGGTGCCACGTTGACCTCGCACCGGTCGCGGCGGACCGCTCGTACGACGCCGTCGGCGACCTGTCCGGGAGTCACGGTCCTGATGCCCCTCGGCGGGGTGGCGCCCGTGGCCGCGAACATCCCCGCGTCGCGGACGAAGCCGGGCTGGACGAGGGACACCCCCACGCCCGTGCCCCTGAGTTCCTGGCGCAGGGCGAGGGCGAATCCGCGCAGCCCGAACTTCGTGGCGTTGTAGAGGGACGTCGACTTGGTCGCAGCCTTGCCGGAGATGGAACCGACGAGCACGATGTGGCCGCGGCGGCGGCTCACCATGTGGGCCGCGAGCAGCCGGGACAGCAGGACGGGCGCGCGCAGGTTCACGTCGAGGGCACGGTCGAGCTGCTCCTCCGTGTAGTCCAGGAGGTCGCCGCTGGCGGGGAGGGCGGCGTTCGCCACGAGGACGTCCGCTTCGGCGCACGTCTCGGCGAGCCGGACGATGTCCGACCGGACGGCCAGATCCGCGACCACGGTACGGGCGCCGCAGGCGTCCGCGGTGACCTTGAGGGCATCCTCCCTGCGCCCGGTGACCGTAAGGCGGGCTCCCTGGGCTGCCAGGCGCGCCGCCAGGGCTGAGCCGATGCCTCCGGAAGCCCCGGTGAGCAGAACGTTCGATCCGGATATGTCCATGATGACTCCCGCGCGGCCGCCCTCTACTGTTCGTTCGAACGAACAGTAGAGATCGCTCTGCGCCCTGTCCACACCTCGGACATCCCCAACTGCCCACCCACGCCGGGGCGGTCGTGGTGGCCGATGGGGCAGAATGTCGACATGCCCCATGCTTCCGACACCCGCCAGAGCATCATCGACGCCGTACTGCGGATCATCGGGCAGGACGGCATCGCCGCCCTCACCAACCGGCGGATCGCCAAGGAGGCCGGAGTCTCCCTCGGTTCCGTCACCTACCACTTCGCCACCCAGCACGAGCTGTTGCGCGAGAGCCTGCTGCACTTCGTGGCCGAGGAGACCCGGCACTTCACGGAGCTCGCCGACGCCTGCTCCGACGAGCGCTTCGACATCGGGCAGGCTGCCGAGGTGGTGGCGCAGGTCGCGGGCGGCAACGCCTTCGACAGCCGCCACATCGCGCCGTTCGAGCTGTACGTCCAGGCCGGTCGTGACGAGCGGCTGCGTTCCGCCGCGGCCGAGTGCTTCGCCGCCTACGACCTGCTGGCCACCCGGATCCTGACCCACCTCGGCGCGGCGAACCCCGAACGCCTGGCGGGCGTGGCCGTCGCCCTGGTCTTCGGGCAGCAGCTGCGTCGCCTGGCCACCGGCGCCCCCGCCGAGGACCTCGTCGACACCCTGCTGATTCTCACGAAGTTCACCCCGACGCAGACCCCGTAGACGTCGGGCCGCCCGCACCCGTGGCGGCGTCGTGGCCGACGTCACTCGCGGACCGGTCCACGAATCTCCGGGATGCGCCCCGCGGCTCGAGTGCGTCCGCCGCGGCCCGCGAGGCCGGTTCGAAGCAGCCGCCCATCGGGCGACGGGCAGGGTGCTCACTTCAAGGCTGACGGCCGTGAGGAGCGCGGTCCGGTGAACAGGCCGGCCAGCGTCCCGGCGGCGCCTTCAGGCGCACGCACACTCAGCTGAAGGGAGTCGGGGGTCAGGTGCAGGGTGAAGTCGAAGAACGCGCAGCATGCCTGCTCGGCCGCCGCGAGGGCCGCGATCTGCCCGGCGAGGTCGGCGTCGGGCGGGAAGGACAGTCGCAGGCCCTCGTCGATGTCCTCGCGCCGCCCGGCTCTGGCGACGAGCGCCCGCCACTGTTCCGTGCGCTCGCTCAGCTCGGCGCTGCCGAGGGTGCAGGCCACCGGAGCCTCCCGCCACGCCTCGCCGCCCGCCACCGGATCGCCCGCAGCCGAGTCGGTCGCTGCCGGACCGGTGGTCTCGGGGCGCGTCGGTGAGAGCGTGACCGGCACCGGCCCGGCCGCCGCCGCCGACGGGGCGGACGTGCAGCCGCAGTCCGGTCCGCACGCACCGTCCGGTGCCGGCTCCGCCAGTACCGCGTGGACCTCGCCCAGCCGGTCGGAGAAGGCGCGCAACTCGGCGACCCTGCCGTCCGTCTCCCTGATCCGGTCGGCCACCAGGGGCAGCATCCGGGCCCGGACCGAGGCGCACACGCCTTCCTCCCGGACCTCCAGCAGGTCGCGGATCTCCTCCAGCGCCAAGCCCAGCAGCTTCGCCGACGAGATGAACGCCAACCGGTCCACCGCGTCCTCGCCGTACACCCGGTACCCGGAGGCGGTCCGCCCGGCCGGCAGCAACCCCGCGGTCTCGTAGAAGCGCAGCGTGGTGGCCGGAACGCCGGAACGCTCGGCCAGCTGCGAGATGCGGTAGGTCGTCACACCTCCGACGGTAAACCTTCCACCCGACTCGAAGGTCAAGCCCCGAGTATCCGCCGCGCTTGCACGACCAGCGACAGCCTGTCCGACCCCGCGCTGCGGTCCCGCCGATCCCCGTATCGACGAGCTCGCCCGCAGGGCCGTCGCGGTGCCCCGGAACCGCTACCGGGGGGGGACGAACCGCCGGGCCTTCAATCGGCCTCCGAGACCCGCCCCCGTGTCACGACGGCCGCGAGGTCCGCGCTCGGCGCGCGTGGAGCCGATCCGCCCCACGCTCATCGCAGCAGTTCGATGCCGATCGCCGCCATCAGGACCCAGGCCGCGACGCCCAGCAGCCACAGGGAGCCGAGGGCGACGCCGGCGGTGGCCAGGGCCACGCCCACGGCCCCGAGGGCGCGGGCAGCTCGGCGTACCCCGCCGTCGGAGTACCAGAAGGAGACCACGGTACGAGCATGTCGCCGGACCGTCGCCGGGGCGAGGGTCCGGCCGGAATCCTGTCGTTTCCCTGATCCGCGTCCTCGGCCGACGAGGATGTGCGGGGGCGGCCACCGCGCCGCGCGGCGGCTCGCCTCGGCGGGGGCGTGCCGCTCAGCGTGTGGCTGCCGCGGTCGTCCTGCGGTGCTTGAGGTTCACCGTCGAGGCCTTGGCCACCGCCAGGGGGTTCAGGAAGCGCAGCGGGCCGATCAGGCGGTTGGCGAAGAGGTGCATGTGCCGCGCCACCGATTCGTCGCGCGCCGCCGCCGAGAACATCAGCCGCTCCATGGGGTTGAACGGACGGGCCTTGGCGAAGTCGGCGGCCAGGTACTGGTGGCCGCGTAGCCGGCGAGCGTGCCGGCGGGCGTACACCGCGAGCGACTTGTCGAGGTCGCCCCGGCCGGTCGCGGCCGGGGCGACCGCCTCGGCCAGCCATTGCGCGGACTGCAGGGCCCAGCCGCATCCGACTCCCCACAGGGGATCACCGGTCAGGGCGGCGTCCCCGATGAGCGCGACGCCCGGTGCGGTCGGCCTGCGGCTGTGCAGCGGGTAGTCGACCAGGCCGATGATCTTCGAGACGCGCTCGGCGGAGTCGATGGCCGGGGCCTCGGGCAGGGCGCGCACGAAGTCGGTGAAGCTGCCCTCCAGGTCCTCTCGGAAGGCAGGCATCCGCTTCTTGTCCGGGAGCACCGCGAGGACCGTCACCCCGTCGTCGTTCGGGAACGCGTACGCCATGTCGGGCTCGAGGAACCACGTCTGACCGATCCCGCCGGGCAGCGGCAGGTCGCGGAAGTGCGCGAGGTAGCCGAACCGCGTGTTCTCGTGCTGCCGTCCAGGAACCCCGGCGAGCTTCGCGACGGCCGAGTCCTTGCCGTCGGCGCCGACCACCAGGCGGGCCCGGATCTCGCGCTCGCCGTCCGGTGTCGTCGCGCGCACCCCCACGGTCCGCCCGGCCTCCCCGACCAGCCCGGTCACGCGATGGCCGAGGAGCAGGTCCACGCCGGGGGTCCGGGCCGCATGAGACCTGATCAGCGGATCGAGGACGCTGCGCCGGATGTTGTACGCGTACGGGAGCTCGGGGCCCGCGGGCGCGGCCCTCGGCTCGATCCATCCCCAGCGGGTGTACCAGCGGGCCTCGCTGCGGACGGCTCCCGCCTTCTCCAGAGCGGGGACGAGGCCGAGTTCGTCCAGTACCGGGTAGGCGCCGGCGGTCATGGAGTGGGTGCACAGCACCTTGTACGCCTCGGGGTCCGAGCGGCGTTCCAGCAGGGCGACGCGGGCACCGCGCCGGGCCAGCAAGGTCGCCGCCGCACTGCCGGCGAGGCTGGCTCCGCCGATGACGACGTCGTAGTCGTCTCCCGCGTTCTCGGGCCTGGTCATGCGCCGATCGCCCCCTTCGGTTGCTGCCGTTCATGGGAGTGGTGCAGCGCCCCCCCGTGTCAGGCGCATGACCAAGTGTAGAGAACTGCCGTTCGGATGAGGCGGGTTCAGGCCGCGGCGGACCCGCCCGCCACCGGGCCCCCTTGGTGCTGTCGGCCGCCGTAGGGCAGCAGGGCCATTTCGCGGGCGTTCTTGATCGCGATGGCGAGCCGGCGCTGCTGTCGGGCGGTGACGCGGGTGACACGACGGCTTCGGATCTTCCCCCGGTCGGAGACGAACTTCCTGAGCAGGTCGGTGTCCTTGTAGTCGATGTACGTGATCCCGGCCGCGTCGAGCGGGTTGGGGCGCGGCTTGGTGGGCTTGCGGGGGTCGGGGCGGCGGGCCATGGCGGCTCTCCTCGTGCGATCGGCGATCGGCGATCGGGGATCGGTGCGGTGTGGGCGGGTCCGCCGGCGGCGACCGGACGGCGGTCGGGCGCGGGCAGCGGGCAGCGGGCAGCGGACAGCCGTACGGCGGCCGGGCGGCAGCCGTACGGCGGTCAGGCCGCGTCCAGCAGGGATTCGAAGGCCGCGGGCAGCCGCTTCCAGGCCTCGCGGCCCGACGCGTACTCCGCGTCCGTCAGCAGGCAGGAGTCGAGCAGCCGCTCCAGGCCGTCCCGGTCGAGGCCGGGCGACGTGAAGACCAGGTGCTGACAGCAGTCGCCGTGGTCGGGGTGCCAGTCGAGTGCGGCGGCTGCCCGGCGTACCGGCGGCACCATCTCCCAGGCCGCGTCGGGCAGCGAGGCCAGCCACGGCCCGGCGCTCTCCACGCACAGGGCTCCGCCGGCCGCGTCCCAGGCGAGCAGCGTGTCGGGGCGGTCGGCCAGCCAGAAGCGGCCGCGGCTGCGGGCAGCGGCGCAACACAGGTCCTCGAGTGCCTGGTAGAGGCGTTCGGGGTGGAACGGCCGCCGGCGGTGCCAGACGAACGTGGCGACGCCCGCGTCGTCCGCTTCCTGGGGCAGGAGTGCGCAAGCGGGGTGCTGTGCGGCCGCGGCGGCCTCGACGTCGAAGCCGGCGAACGCCGCGCGGGCGAGTTCGACGGAATCGGCCCGTACCCGACGTGCGGTGGGGTGAAGTTGGGCGAGGAGGGCGTGGTCCTCCTCGTCGGCCTCCTCGCTGTCGACGAGGGCGAGGACGGGCGCGTACTCCAGCTGGCGTGCCCACGTGTCGCCGACGGTGCGCCGGTCGGTGGGGGCGGCGGCGAGGCCGGTCTCGGCGAGGTCGTCGCCGTTGGCCAGGTACGGCAGGACGAGCGCGGGGTCGACGGCGGTCATCACGCTCGCCACCGTCAGGCGGCCCCCGCCGTGCGCGGCGACCACCTCCGCCATGGCCTTGGGCTCGACGGAGTCCCACAGTTCGACGACGGCGAGACGGGTCGACCCGCTGTCCGCCATTCGGTGCAGCTCCGGGACGAGGTCCTCGCGCAGTGCGCAGCAGGCACAGTCGTCGACCAGGGGCGTCTCGCCTCGGGAGAGGGTGCCCGAGGCGTCCCGGACGGTACGGAGCACGGTGCCGTCGGCCGCTCCGGTCAGGTCGTGGTGGAGCGCCGCGCTCCCCGGGACGGTCCGCAGGAGGTGTTCGACGACCTCCTTGCGGGCGTCGGCGTGGAGCCCGGCGACGATCACGACGGGGAGCTGGTGTGCGTGGTCCATCAACGGGCTCCGTAACGGCGCTCGAAGCGTTCGACCCGGCCGGCGGTGTCCATGACGCGGGCGGTGCCCGTGTAGAAGGGGTGGCTCGCGGAGGAGATCTCGACGTCGACGACGGGGTATGTCGCGCCGTCCTCCCATTCGACGGTCTTGTCGCTGGTCATGGTGGAGCGGGTGAGGAACGCGGTGCCGGAGGCGGAGTCGCGGAAGACGACGGGCCCGTAGGCGGGGTGGATTCCAGGCTTCATGGCGGGCTCTTTCGGGGTCGGTCAGGGCTGGGGTCGGGCGGGTGAGGGGAGGGCGGGGCCGTCAGCGCTCCTCGCGGAAGTCGACGTGACGGCCGGCGACGGGGTCGTACTTGCGCAGCACGAGCCGGTCGGGGTCGTTGCGCCGGTTCTTGCGGGTGACATAGGTGAACCCGGTTCCGGCGGTGGAGCGGAGCTTGATGATCGGGCGGATCTCGTTGCGTGCCATGACGCTAGTATATGGCAATGGTTTTCATTATCGATACGCGAGGCGCATCGATGCTCTGCTCATCGAGAGAGGTGCACCACTCATGTCCGCCCACTGCCAGCTGACCGGCGCAAAGCCGGGATTCGGCAACTCCATCTCCCACTCGCACCGGCGCACCTCGCGCCGCTTCGACCCGAACATCCAGCGCAAGCGCTACTGGCTGGCGAGCGAGGGGAGGCACGTCCGCCTGACGCTGAGCGCCAGGGCGATCAAGACCGTGGACGTGATCGGCGTCGAGGCCGCGGTGGCCAGGATCCGCGCACGGGGAGGGAAGGTCTGATGGCCAAGAGGAGCAAGATCGCGCAGAACGAGAAGCGCAAGGTGATCGTCGAGCGGTACGCGGCCCGCCGGGCCGAGCTCAAGGCGATCATCCGCCGCCCGTCCTCCACCGCGGCGGAACGGGAGGCCGCGCTCGCGGAGCTGCGCCGGCAGCCGCGTGACGCCAGCGCCACGCGCGTACGCAACCGCGACGCCGTGGACGGCCGCCCGCGCGGCTACCTGCGCAGGTTCGGGCTCTCCCGGGTCCGCGCCAGGCAGCAGGCACACGCCGGTTTCCTCCCCGGCGTGACGAAGTCCTCCTGGTGATCCCGCCCCTGTGACGAGGCCTCCGGTCGCCCCACAGCATCCCCGCTGTGGGGCGACCGTGCCTGCCCCCGGCGCCACGACCTCCCCTCGGTGACGGCCGCTAGGAGTCGCCCAGCCACGACAGCAGGCGACCCTGCGACCAGGACCGCCCGACGGCTTCGGTGTGCAGGGTCGGCCCGTCGAACAGCGCCAGGCCGATGATGCTGTGGCCCGACGCTCGGCGATCGCCGAGCGTCGGGATCGCCGGCGCCACGCCCACGCCCTCCGCCGACACCCAGGCCACCGCCCGGCCGGCCGCCTCTTCGTCGAGGCGGTGCAGGAAGCGCAGGCGGCTCTCGAGCGGGAAGCGCGACAGTGCCCACGTCGTCGTGACGACAGGCAGGGCGTTCGCCGGCACATGGGCGAAGGCGTCGCGCATCAGCTCGATCGCGTCACCTCGCAGCAGCAGCGGAGGCGCCGATGCGGCCAGCGCCGTCTCCGCCTCCAGCCTCGCCATCCGCTCCGGCTGGTCCGGCCACACGCAGGCGCGCAGCCATCGGGCGTCGTCCGCGTCCGTGACGTCGACCGGATCGACGTCGATCCCGACCCGGGCGACGACCTCGGGCAGCGCCCGCGTCGGGAGGGGCCGGTCTCCCACGATCGAAGCCGACACCTGCACGGGAGAGGACGCATCACCCAGCGACTGTCCGTTGCCGTACCTGATGCCGACACGATCGACGGTGAGATTCAGCCCGGCCGAACAGCCCACGTCGATCAGCCCCACCTGGTGCGCGCCCGCCCGACGCGCCACCTCGGCGATGGCCGGATACAGCACAGCCCCGCGACCCGTCTCGTCCGGCCGCGGCTGCCGGCGTGTGGCGACGGCCACGACGGCGTTCGTCATGCGCACCAGCGTGTCGATCGCCGCGTCGGCGGCGGCATCGCCGTCCGCGGCGGCGTAGGCCGCGGCCAGCTCCGGGGCGCGGCCGACTAGGGCCAGGTCGTGCAGCGCGGCGAGGATCAGCGTGGGGTTCCGCCTGCGTGCCGGCGCCGCCTCGATCGCGCGCAGCGCCTCGTCGGACTCGCTGAGGGCGACGGCGACGCGCTCGTACAGCGGCGATGCCTTGGCTGCTTCGACCTCACCGAAGTGCCGGTACACCTGAGCGAGCGTGCGGGTCCTGCCGGCCATGGGAACGACCTCCCGTCCTTCACCTGGTATGCGAGCGGCCGAGGAGGTCTCGACCGGCTCGCAGGCTACTGCCCGCGGGGAACGGGACCCTTGGGAAGCGGGACCCGCGGGGTACGGGACCCGTGGGAACGGGGCGCGCCGGAGCGCAGCGACGGACCGAGCACGCAACCGCCGTCGGTGGTGCGGATCATCCGTAAATGATTCGCGTGCCGTCCGGACGCGGCGGATCATCGGAAGGGTCCGCGCTCGATGCCAGCCCGCTCCACCCAGCCGGGGAAGTCGTGATGACCACTGCCGCGCCCGAGCCGTCCCGATCCCCCGACGCGTCCGCGTCAGCGTCCCGGCCCGAAGTCCGCGCGGTGGGCGGGGTGCTGCGTGGCAGGCGCGAGGCGGGTGTGGCGGTCTTCCTGGGCATCCCGTACGCCGAGCCGCCGGTCGGCGCGCTGCGGTTCGCCGCGCCGCGGCCGGTACGGGGCCGGCGCGAGGTGCGGGAGGCCGTCGCGTACGGGCCGCCGCCCCCGCAGGCCGGCATGTTCGGCATGGACGCGCTGTCGCAGGACGCGCCGGGGGACGACTGGCTGACGGTCAACGTCTGGTCGCCCGAACCGGCCCCGGGCGCCGGGCTGCCCGTGATGGTCTGGATCCAGGGCGGCGCCTTCGTCTTCGGCATGTCCGGACTCCCCGAGTACGACGGCGGCCGACTCGCCAGGGACGGCGGCGTGGTCGTGGTGACCTTCAACTACCGTGTCGGCATCGAGGGCTTCGGCCAGATCGAGGGGGCTCCGCCCAACCGGGGGCTGCTCGACCAGGTCGCCGCCCTGGAATGGGTGCGCGACAACATCCGGGCCTTCGGCGGTGACCCCGAGCGGGTCACGGTCTTCGGCCAGTCGGCGGGTGGGGGGTCGATCGCCGCGCTGCTGGCGATGGACCGGGCGGCCGGGCTCTTCCACCGGGCCGTCGTACAGAGCGCGCAGGGCACGTTCTTCTCTCCCGGCCTCGCCTCGGACATCGCCACGGCCTGCGCCGCCGAGCTGGGGCTCCGGCCCACGGTGAGCGATCTGTCCGACGTCCCCCCGCACCGGCTGCCCGCCGCGAGCGACGCGCTCGGCGCCACGATGGACCGGTGGGCGGAGCGCTGGGGGCAGCCCGCGTACAGATCGATCCCCGTCTCGCCGGTCGTGGACGGCGACATCCTGCCCGACACTCCGTGGCAGGCCCTTGCCGCCGGCGCCGGCCGCGACGTCGAGCTCGTCGTCGGCCACACCCGCGACGAGCATCGACTCTTCTCGGCGATCGGCGGGCTGCTCGGCGAGGTGAGCGAGGATCAGGCGGCAGCCGCCCTCCGTCTCCTCGCCCCGAGCCCGGACGGCGCGCGCCGGTACCGCGAAGCCTTCCCGGAGGCCGGCCCCGAGACGCTGTACGAACTGGTGCAATCCGACTGGCTGTTCCGCATGCCCACGCTCCACCTCGCGCAGGCCCGGACGGCGGCCGGCGGCCGCACGCACGTCTACGAGCTGACCTGGCCCGCCCCGGGCATGGGCGGTGCGCTCGGTGCCTGCCACGGCCTCGACGTACCGCTCGTCTTCGGCAACCTGGACCGCGGCCAGCCCGCCATGCTCATCGGTGAAGCCCCCTCTCCGGAGGCGGAGGCCCTGTCCGAGCGCATGCGCGCCGCCTGGACCTCCTTCGCCGCCCGTGGCGACCCCGGCTGGCCGCCGTACGACACCGAGCAGCGACTCGTTCAGCTCTTCGACACCGATCCCGTTGTCACCGCCTACCCGGAGGAATCCTCCCGCCTGATCTGGCAGGACCACACGTTTCCCGCGCTGCCGCTGATCGACCCGTAGCGCCCACGGCATTCGCCCCTGCCTCGCCTTCGAACGGATGCCTTCGTACAGATCGCCTACGATCGGCCGCGTGTGCGCTGACGTGATGGTTGCAGAGGACGACGAGAAGCAGGCCGAGCTGGTCAGGCGCTATCTCGAACGCGAAGGGCACTCCGTCACGGTCGTGGCCGACGGTCGGGCGGCGCTGGACCGGGTCCGGGAGCGGGAGCCCGATCTGCTGGTCCTCGACGTGATGATGCCGCGCACCGACGGGCTCGACGTCGTACGGGTGCTGCGCGGCGAAGCCCGGGAGCTGCCCGTCCTGATGCTCACCGCCCGGTCCACCGAGGACGACCTGCTGCTCGGTCTCGACCTCGGCGCCGACGACTACATGACGAAGCCCTACAGCCCGCGCGAGCTGATGGCACGCGTACGGACGCTGTTGCGCCGCACCGGCCGGGCCGGGACTCCTGACGGCGCCGACGACGGGCGGGTTCTGTCCGTGGGCACGCTGCGGGTCGACGCCGACCGGCACGAGGTGACCGTCGACGGGACGCCCGTGGAGTGCACGCCCGGGGAGTTCCGGATCATCGCCGCCATGGCCGCCGAGCCGGACCGTGTCTTCACCCGGCCACGGCTCCTCGAGGAACTGCACGGCTTCGACCGCTACGTCAGCGATCGCACCGTGGACATGCACATCATGAACCTGCGCAAGAAGATCGAGCCCGAGCCTCGTACCCCGGCCCGCCTGCTCACCGTCTTCGGCGTCGGCTACAAGCTGACCGACCCCGCGAAGGGTGCGCGGCGTGCGTCGTCGTAACCGCGGGGAGCGCTCGCGGCTGCCGCTGCGCAAGAGCCTGCTCGGGCGCTTCCTCGGCGTCTTCGCCCTGGTCGCGGCCTGCTCGGTCGCGGCGACGGCGTGGCTCGCCTCCCAGACGACCTCGGGGGCGCTGAAGCAGGAACAGGGCCAGGCCCTCGCCGACGACGCCCGTATCTACGACGCCCTGCTCGGGTACGCGGCGACCCACCCCCGGTGGGACGGTGTGGACCGGGAGGTCGAGGAACTGGCCTCCCGGTTCGGGCGCCGTATCGCCGTCACCACCCACGACCGCGGCCCCCTCGCCGACTCGGCCGGCGGCTCGGGGCCGCAGCTGCCGGCCCGGCCCTCGGCGGTCGTCGATCCGCTGTCCGTGGACAGCGCGCTATCCGGCGCCGCGAGCGCGCGCGACGACGCGAAGCCGTCGACGGATCGCATCGACGCGCGGGCCGTCGGCCCCTTCCGGCTGCCGCCCGCGGAACGTCGCGAGCTGCGTGCCAAGGCGGATCGCCTGGTGGCCTGCCTCCACCGGCAGGGCCGGAACGCCGAGGTGACGGACGGCCCGTCGGGGCGCCCCCGCGTCGGTCAAGGCACCGCCTCCACCGGCTTCGTGGAGTCGGACGACTGCTCCACCGCCAGTCTCGACGCCCCCACGGCGACCGAGGCCAAGGCCCTCGAAACCCTCACCAAGCTCGCCAACGCCTGTCTGAGCCGCCAGGACCGACCGGCCATCACCCTGAACGCGGACCTGACCTGGTACGACGGACCAGGGCGCCCGGCGGGGCCGGTGGCCGAGCCCCGGCGTCCGACGGCGCCCGTGCCCGATGCCACACCGGTTCCGGCGCCGAGGGAGATCGACAGATCGGCCGAAGAGGCCATCGGCTCCTGCGTGAACACGGCACGACGCGAGCAACTGAGCTCGTACGTCGCCCAGCCGGCGCTGCTGTTCATCGGCGACCCCGACCGGGGCAGCGTCCCAGGCTTCGACCTCTCCGCCGCGAGCACCGCCCGTATCGCGGGCGTGGCGGCGCTCGTCCTCGCCCTCACCATCGGCGTCTCGATCCTCACCGGACGCCGGCTCGTCCGTCCGCTGCGCGCGCTGACGGGGGCGGCGCAGCGCATGAAGGAAGGCGCCGAGGCCACCCCCATCGCGGTTCCCGCCGACCACGAGATCGGTCAACTCGCCGCGGCATTCAATGAACTGACGGAACATCGGGCCCGCCTGGAGGCGCAGCGCAAGGCGATGGTCAGCGACGTCGCCCATGAACTGCGTACGCCCCTGAGCAATATCCGGGGCTGGCTGGAAGCCGCGCAGGACGGTGTGGCGGACACCGATCCGGCACTGATCGCCTCGCTCCTGGAGGAGGCCGTACAGCTTCAGCACATCATCGACGATCTTCAGGATCTCGCGCAGGCGGACGCCGGGGCGCTGCGCCTGCACCGGGAACCCGTCGACGTGGTGGAGCTCCTCGGCCAGGTCGCCGCCGCCCACCAGGCCGAGGCCGAGCGCGCCGGTGTCACCCTGGGCGTCGAGGCGTCCGGGCCGACGCCCGCGCTGACCGCGGACCCCGTACGGCTGCGGCAGGTCATCGGCAACCTGGTCTCGAACGCGGTACGCCACACCCCGCGCGGCGGACGCGTCGACCTGCGCGCGTACGGCGAGGGCGGTGGCGCGGGAGGCGCGGGACGCGACGACGCGCGCGGCGGGTCGGTGGAGGTCGTCGTGGAGGTCGCCGACACGGGCAGCGGGATCGCCGCCGACGATCTGCCGTACGTGTTCGACCGGTTCTGGCGCGCGGAGAGGTCGCGCAGCCGGCGCACCGGCGGCAGCGGTCTGGGCCTCGCGATCGTACGCAAACTCACCGAGGCCCACGGCGGTTCGGCCACCGCCGCGTCGACCGAGGGCGTCGGCTCGACGTTCACGCTGCGACTTCCGGCGGGTGTACGGGAGGAGTTGGGCCGCTCGGAACGGTCCGCGAAGGTCTGACGGCAAGGCCACAGGCAGCTGACAGCTTTCTGACAAGTTCCCGTGAGCATGGCGATCACCGGGCGCCCGAGCGAGCAGAGGCGAGGGCGCCGGCCGTTTCCGTACCGAAGGGGAGCCACAGCCATGCCGTCTCACCGCAGTCCGTCCCGGCGCCGTCGCAGCCTGCGCGCCGCAGCCTTCACCACCGCCGTGATCGGCGGGGTGTTCCTGCCCGCGACGTCGGCGTTCGCGGACGACCATCCGTCCGTGGCGCCGTCGCAGCCGTCCGCCGCCCCGTCGGTGAGCGCCGCCGACACCACGCCCGATACCGGCTCCGCCACTCCGCGTCCCGTACCGGACCGGACGCCGGGCGAGGTGGCGGCGCCCCGCGGCGGTGTCGCCGCAGGTGAGCGCGCGGACGGCCCGCCCCGCCCCGTCGCCGAGCGGACGCCCGCCCCGGCCGCGGCGCCGCGCGGCGGTGTCGCCGCAGGTGAGCGTCCCGCGGGCCAGGCCGGTGGGGACATGACCACCGCCGTCGCCGGCTCGGCCGCCGGTGCGGCGCTCCTCGCGGGCGCCGGCATCGTCATGCTGCGCCGCCGAGGCGCCGCCCAGCGCAACGACTGACGACCGACGCGTCGTGGTGCCGCCGGCGACGGCGGCACCACGACTCCGTGCCACGGAGCCCCCATGACCCCCACGACCCGCACCGCCGGCCGACGCGCACGCCCCTGGCGGACGTGTGCCCGGCCCCTGCTGCTGTGTGCCGTCCTGACCGCGACCGCCGGCGCATGCGCCACCGACGGCGTCGAAAGCACGCCCCCGGCAGCGGCGACGACATCACCCGCCGCCGCTCCCGCCGGCGAGCCCGACTCCACGGACCCGTCCCGGGCCACCGGCACGAAGACGGTCCCGACCCGCGTGTCCATCCCCTCCCTCGGCATCGACAGCGAGCTGATGAGGCTCGGCCTCGACCAGGACGGCACCGTCGAAGTGCCGCCGCCGGACAAGGGGATGACGGCCGGCTGGTACACCGGGAACCCTCGCCCGGGAGAGCCCGGGGCCGCGGTGGTCATCGGGCACAACGACACCCGCTTCGGCAGGGCCGTGTTCCACGACCTGAAGCGGATACGCAAGGGTGCGACCGTCGACGTACGCGACAGCCGGGGCGGCACCGTGCGCTTCACCGTCACCGGCACCGAAACCGTCGACAAGGACGCCTTCCCCACCACGAGGGTCTACGGACCCACCAAGGAGCGCGCGCTGCGACTGATCACGTGCGACGGCGCGTTCGACGCGGCCGGCCACCCGGTGGACAACCTGATCGTCTACGCCGTCGCACGGTGATCCCGGGCCCGCCTACGCGACGGGCTGCTGCTGGGTGACGCAGTGGATGCCGCCGCCACCCGCCCCGAGGCGGTCGATGTTCAGCTGCTCGATCACCCGGTCCGGGTAGAGGCGCGTCAGGGTCGCCCTGGCCGCCTGATCCGCCCGGGTGTCACCGAAGTGGGCGCTGATGACAGCGCCGTTGCAGAGGTAGTAGTTGGCGTACGAGGCCAGGAAGTCGCGGTTCGTCGAGCGGATCCTGTCGTAGTCCGGGCCCTGGAGCCGCAGCACGTCCATCGGGTCGCCCGTGGCGGTCGTCGAGGCGGACAGGACGCCGAACTGCTGCCGAGCGTCGCGGGCGTAGGCGTCGGTGTCGGAGGCCAGCGGCATCTGGACGAGGGCCTCGCCGGGCGCGAGGAAGCGGGACGTCGCGTCGACATGGTCGTCGGTGATGTCCTGGCCGCGGACGCCGTCGAACCAGATGACCGGGCCATTCTCCAGGAGCACTTCCCCGAGCGGGACGTCGTCATGGTGCAGATCGACACCATCGCCTCCGGCGGCGGTGGCATCCACTGCGCCACCCACGACCAGCCCGGCAAGCCCGCCGCCTGACCGCCTCCGGGGGCGCGCCGCTTCCCGGCCGCCCCCGGCACCGTCGTCAGTGGCCGGTGAGTTCGCCGGTGAGTCTGGCGTGGAGATCCGCGCTCGGGGCGTTGAGACCCGTGATCTCGACGGTCTTGCCGCGCTGGGCGTACTTCGCCTCGACCGTGTCGAGGACGGCCACGGACGAGGCGTCCCAGACATGGGCCGCGGAGAGGTCGACGACGACCCTGTCCGGGTCCCCGGCGTAGTCGAAGCGCCCGGCGAGATCGTTGGCGGAGGCGAAGAACAGCTCGCCGGCCACCCGGTAGACCACCGTCGCACCGTCGGGATCCCTCACGGCGGTGACCTCGGCGTGGTGGGCGACCCTCCTGGCGAAGATCACCATGGCGGTGACCGATCCGGTGACCACACCCACGGCGAGGTTGTGGGTGACCACGACGCACACCACGGTGATCACCATGACGGCGATCTCCCCGACGGGCATCCGTCTGAGGGTCTTCGGGGCGACGGCGTGCCAGTCGAAGGTCGCGAAGCACACCATGATCATGACGGCGACCAGAGCCGCCATGGGGATGTCGGAGACGACCGGGCCGAAGACGACGCACAGCACCATCAGGAACACACCGGCGAGGAACGTGGACAGCCGGGTGCGGGCGCCCGAGACCTTCACGTTGATCATCGTCTGGCCGATCATGGCGCAGCCGCCCATGCCGCCGAAGAAGCCGGTGACGATGTTGGCGATGCCCTGACCGATCGACTCCCGCGTCTTGCTGGAGCGGGTGTCGGTGATGTCGTCGACGAGCTTGGCCGTCATCAGCGACTCCATCAGACCGACGAGCGCCATGGCGAACGCGTACGGGGCGACGAGGACGAGCGTGTCCGTCGTGAACGGCACGTCGGGCAAGCCCGGCACCGGCAGCGAGGACGGCAGGGCGCCCTTGTCGCCGACGGTCGGCACGGCGATCCCGGCGGCGATCGTGATGGCGGTCAGGACGGCGATGGAGACGAGCGGGGCCGGGACCACCGTCGTGATCTTCGGGAAGAACACCATCAGGAGCAGACCGGCGACGACGAGCGGGTACACGGTCCAGGGGACGTTCCGCAGCTCGGTCACCTGGGCCATGAAGACCAGGATGGACAGCGAGTTGACGAAGCCGACCATGACCGAGCGCGGGATGAACCGCATCAGCTTCGCCACGCCGAGTACACCGAGGATCACCTGGAACACGCCGGCCAGGATGACGGCGGCGATCAGGTACCCCAGGCCGTGCTCGCGGTTGAGCGGCGCGATGACGAGCGCGACGGCGCCGGTCGCCGCGGAGATCATCGCCCGGCGGCCGCCGAAGATCGCGATGGTCACGGCCATGGTGAAGGAGGCGAAGAGGCCGACCGCCGGGTCGACCCCGGCGATGATCGAGAACGCTATCGCCTCGGGGATCAGCGCCAGCCCGACGACAAGTCCGGCCAGCACCTCGGTACGCCAGACCTTCGGATCGGTCAGCCATGCCGGACGCAGGCCGCGCGACCACCGGGCCGGGGACACAACGGATGAGGACAAGGAAGCAGGTACCTGTCGTACTCGGGCACGCCCACTCGGCGGGGCGGCAGGTGCGGGAGGACGCGGAAGGGCCGGGGCGGCACCCCGCGATCGGCCCACACGATGGCGGACCGGAAGTCGGAGAGGCGAGGACGGAGCCGGGGCGGGAGAGGGACCGGGCGGCACCGTCGGCGTGGACCGGTGTCGACCACCGGCCGACCGTCAGGAGCCAGGCGGTCCGGTCCATGGTGTCAGTCGGCGATGGGCCGCGCGGGCGTGGACGAGTCGGGCGATGACCGTTCCCGTGCTCGCCGCGATCAGGAGGCAGGCCATGCGTCCGAGATCGTAGGCGGCTTCCCAGGTGAGCTGCCCGATGGGCGCGGTGGCGAAGACGTTCAGGATGAGCCAGCAGAGCAGGGCGGTGCCAGGGGCGGCGGCGAGCCGGGCTCCCGTGCTGACCGCGGCCACGGCGACGGACAGCGCGATGAGGTCGAGGACGGGGTCCCCGTGTCCGTCGAGGAAGTTGAAGGCGATGACCAGGGCGAAGGCCAGGACGGCCGACACCGCCCACACCGAGGAGGTTGCGGCCGGGTCCGGCACAGGGCGCGTACCGGAGCGGATCCGCATCCATTCGATCATGCAGCGCCTCCTCACGCACCGCCCCTCCGCCGGGGCCCTGAAGAATGATGCACCACGGCGGGAGATGCGCGACAAGCCGGTGCGCAAGGGCACCTCGCTCCCGCAACCGGTCGGTCCCCGCGTCCCCTTCGCCACCGGATCGAGCGGAACACGTGTCGATAAGGTGACTTCCGGAGGCGGATGACGTTCGCTCCCATTTCCGGCGACTGCAGACACATGGGGAGATTTTCGATGCCCGTTCCACGCATGAGCAACACGCCGCTCCCCGGGATCGGGGTCCGCTACGACCTGACCACCCGTGAGCACCGCCGGCTCTCGGTCATCGCCCACCGGGACGGCAGCCGGACGCTGAACGCCTACCGCAGGGACGATCCGGACGAGTGCGCGCTGTCGGCCAAGCTGACCGCCAAGGAGGCGGAGGCGTTGATCGACGCGCTGATGCCGTCCCACCACAGCCCCAACCTGCTCTCGACCACGGACCTGGGGCTGGTCGCCGAGCGAATAGAACTGTCGGCGCACTCGCAGTGGAACGGGCGGGTCCTGGGCGAGACCCGGATGCGCACCGAGACGGGGGCCTCCATCGTCGCGGTCCTGCGCCGGGCCGGTGCGATCCCCTCCCCCGCGCCGGCCTTCCGGCTGGCGGGCGGCGACACGCTCATCGTGATCGGCACCCGCGAGGGTGTCGAGGCGGCCGCCTCGATCCTCGGCCGGGAGTGAGCGCCGTGCACTCCTCCGCCGTCTTCCTGATCGAGTTCGGCGCGATCATTCTCGCGCTCGGACTGCTGGGCCGCTTCGCCGGACGCTTTCGGTTCTCCCCGATACCCCTCTATCTCCTGGCCGGCCTCGCCTTCGGCGAAGGCGGACTGCTGCCGCTCGGCACCAGTGAGGAGTTCGTCGCGATCGGCGCCGAGATCGGCGTGATCCTCCTGCTCCTGATGCTGGGACTGGAGTACACCGCCAGCGATCTGGTGACCAACCTCAAGACGCAGTACCCGGCGGGCCTGGTGGACTTCGCCCTCAACGCCCTGCCGGGCGCGGGCATGGCCCTTCTGCTGGGGTGGGGTCCGGTCGCCGCCGTCGTCCTGGCCGGCGTCACATGGATCTCGTCCTCCGGTGTCATCGCCAAGGTGATGGGCGATCTGGGCCGGCTCGGCAACCGGGAGACGCCGGCCGTCCTGAGCATCCTGGTCCTGGAAGACCTGGCCATGGCCGTCTACCTGCCCATCCTCACCGCGCTGCTCGCCGGCGTGAGTCTCGCCGCCGGAAGCCTCACCCTCGCCATCGCCCTCGGTGTCGCCGGTACGGTCCTCTTCCTCGCCGTACGCTTCGGACGGGTCATCTCCCGCTTCGTCTCGAGCGACGACCCCGAGAAGCTCCTTCTCGTCGTCCTCGGTCTGACGCTGCTGGTCGCGGGCATCGCCCAGCAGCTCCAGGTCTCGGCCGCCGTCGGCGCCTTCCTCGTCGGCATCGCCCTCTCCGAGGAGGTCGCGGAGGGCGCGCACCATCTGCTCAGCCCGCTGCGGGACCTGTTCGCGGCGGTGTTCTTCGTCTTCTTCGGTCTGCACACCGACCCGGCGAGCATCCCGCCGGTGATCCTGCCCGCGCTGGCCCTGGCCCTGGTCACGGCGGCGACGAAGATCGCCACCGGCTACTGGGCCGCCCGGCGGGCCGGGATCTCGGTGAAGGGCCGCTGGCGGGCCGGCGGGACCCTGGTCGCGCGCGGCGAGTTCTCCATCGTCATCGCCGGGCTCGCGGTGACGGCGGGCATCGAGCCTGCCCTCGGCCCCCTCGCGACCGCGTACGTCCTCGTCCTGGTCGTCCTCGGCCCGCTCACCGCCCGCTACACCGAGCCGATCGCCACCTACGTCACCGGCCGCCGCCACAAGGCTCCGGCCGTCGAGCCGGCCCACGCCGAAGTGGCCGCCGAAGTCCCGGCGCAGGCTCCGGCGGAGCCCCAGGCCGAGGCCCCGGCCGCCCCCACCACTGCCCGGACCTCCGCCGAAGCCCCGGCACAGGAGACGCGGGAAGAGCTGGAGAAGCTGGAGCCGGTGGACGACGGCACCAGGTGATTGACTGCCCCGCATGGACCTCACGCCAGAACTCCCCACCCCGGGAGCGCCCCCCTTCGACCCCGAACTGAGTGCGGTGCTGGCTGCTTTGGGGGACGCCACGAGGGAGCCCCTCACCCCGGAGAACCTCGCCGCCCACCAGGAGCAGGACGCCGTGACGCGGCCCAGGCCGACGGTCCGGGAGCTCCGGGCCGACGGCCGCTTCGAGGTGGAGGAGCTGCGTGTCCCAGGGGCGCCGGGCGGCGGGCCGGACGTCACGCTCGTGAGCGCACGGCCCGCGGGGATCACGCGACCGCTGCCGCTGCTGTACTACATGCACGGCGGCGGGATGGTCATGGGCAACGCCTGGTCCGTGCTTCCGGGGCTGCTGGACGAGTGGGCGCTCACGCTGGAGTTGGCCGTCCTCTCCGTCGAGTACCGGCTGGCACCGCAGGCGCGGTACCCCGGACCGGTGGAGGACTGTTACGCCGGGCTCGTCTGGGCGGCCGAGCACGCGGCCGGTCTGGGCATCGACGCGGACCGTGTCATCGTCGGAGGGAAGAGTGCCGGAGGCGGGCTCGCCGCGGCGCTCGCCCTGCTGACCCGTGACCGGGGCGGGCCCGCCCCGATCGGGCAACTGCTGCTGTGTCCGATGCTCGACGACCGTGACGACACCTTCTCCAGCCATCAGATGGCCGGCGTCGACATCTGGGACCGGACCTCCAACGCCACCGCGTGGCAGGCGCTGCTCGGCGACCGGTACGGGGATGCGGACCTGCCTCCGTACGCGGCTCCGGCCCGCGCCACGGATCTGTCCGGGCTGCCCCCGGCCTACATCGACGTCGGTTCGGTCGAGACCTTCAGGGACGAGGGCGTGGCCTACGCCGACGCGATCTGGCGCGCCGGGGGCCAGGCCGAACTGCACGTATGGCCCGGAGCCTTCCACGGTTTCGACGCCCTCGCGCCGACGGCGGCGCTCAGTGGGGACGCGGGTGAGGCCCGGCTCCGCTGGCTCCGGCGCATCCTCACCCCGTGAGCGCCGTGAGCGCCGTGAGCGCCGTGAGCGCCGTGAGCGCCGTGAGCCCTGTGGGCCCCTCGAACCCCGTGAGAGCCCGCACGTACTCCCCAGTTCCCCGGGTGATCGGCGCCGCCGCCCGCTGTTCGGCGAAGATGGTGGGGCCACCCGTCCTCATCACGCGAGGAGCATCGCGCACATGCCCCCTTCCGGTGCCGGTCCGAGACCGCCGACGATCGCCGACGTCGCGCGGATCGCCGGGGTGTCGCGTACGACGGTCTCGCACGCCCTCAACGGGATCGGCAAGGTCGACCCGCGCACGCGGGAGCGCATCAAGCAGGTTGCCACGGACCTCGGTTACCGGCCCAACCTGCGGGCGCAGCGGCTGAGGCGCGGGGAGGCGAAGGCCATCGCGCTCGCCTCGTCCATGCCGTTCGCGGTGGCCGGAGGTCCGTCCCGGCTGGGCTTCTACATGGAGGTCGCGGCGGCCGCAGCCGAGAGCGCCCTCGTGCACGACTACGCGCTGGTGCTCGTGCCTCCCGTGCAGTCCGGCTCCGCCCTCTACTCCGTCGACATCGACGGGGCGATCGTCGTGGAACCCGACGTGGACGACGTGGCCGTGGCGACCCTGAAGGAGCGCGGGCTGCCGTACGTCGCGCTCGGCAGGCCCGTGTCCCCGGACCAGGCCGTGCCGTACGTCGACCTGCGCGGCGGGCGCGTCGCGGAACTGCTCCTGGCCCATCTGCGCGAGCAGGGGGCGCGGCAGCCGGCGCTCCTCGTCGGCTCCGGTTCGCGGCACTCGTCGGTCGACGCCCGCGCCGCCTTCGCGCGGGTCGCCGAGGAGGAGGGCTGGGCGCCGATCGTGGCGACCGCGCCCGAGTCCGGCGGCGAACAGGCCGGGTACGACCGGTGTGCGGCCCTGCTCGCCGAGCACCCCGGGATCGACGCGGTCTGCGCGCTGGTGGACGCCTTCGCGGTGGGCGCGGTGCGGGCGGTCCGGGACAGCGGGCGCTCCATCCCGGACGACGTCATGGTCGTCACCCGGTACGACGGCCTGCGCGCCCGCACCTGCGAACCGCCGCTGACCGCCGTCGACCTGCACCTGGACCGGGCGGCGGCCGGGGCCGTCGAGCTGCTCCTCGCCCGACTGCACGGCGGCTCCGCCGAGGTGGGGTCGGAGGTGGCGACGGTGCCCGAACCGCGGGTGATCGCCCGGGCCTCGTCGCTGCGGAACGCCGACTGACGGTGACGGCGTCCCGCATGCGGCGGCCGGGCGTGGCTCAGATGCCGAGCATGAGGACCACCCCCGAGACCAGGGCGAAGACCAGCACGAAGAGGCGCATCCGCCGCGCGTCCAGGCGGTGGTGCACCAGTTTGCTCAGCCACGCACCGGCGGCGATCGCGGGCAGCAGGGCCGCTGCCCAGCCGAGGTCCGCGGGCGCCCCCTCCCCCGTGGCGAACAGCAGGAGCAGCGAGGCGACTTCACCCACGAGGAAGCAGGCGGCGACGGTGGAACGCAGCTCGGCCGGGGGCCGATGCTGGTAGACCAGCGCCAGCGGCGGGCCACCGACCCCCGTGGCGGTCTCCGTCAGACCGGTCACCGCACCGGCGCCCACATAGGCGGCCCGGCCCGGTGTGAACGCGGGTGCGGCCAGGCTCGCCACGGCGGCGAGTACGGTGGCGACACCCACGAAGACGCCGAGGCTCCGGTCCGGTATCAGCCAGAGCAGGGCCAGGCCCCCGGGAGTGGCGGCGAGGCGCGCGGCCGTGATCCAGCTCGCCCCGCGCAGATCGAGCGAGGTCCGTTCGCGCCAGACGACGTACGCGTTGAGCGGGATCATCGACGCCAGGACGAACACCGGGAGCAGGCCGGGGTCGAGGATGCCGGCCACGGGAGCGACGATCAGGGCGAAGCCCAGCCCGCTGCCGCCCTGGACGAACGCGGCGACGGCGACCGTGACGGCGAGCACCGCCAGTGTCTCGACGGTCACCGCGCCGCGCTCCGTTCCCGTGCTGTCGTGGAGGTGGGGTGCACGCGGGTGATGGCGGCCCGTCCCACGGCGGCGCGGGCCAGTTCGGCCGCTCGGTCCACGAGGGCGGGACCGTCCCAGTCGACGGGCCGGCCGCGCCACAGGCGCATGTGGCCCGCCACGAACACGGCGCTGATCTGGTCGCGGTTGCCGCGTCGTACCAGCTCCCAGGGCAGGTCCCAGGAGAGCGCGAGTTCGGGGTTGGTGACGTCGACGAGGAGGAAGTCGGCGGCGAGGTCCTCGGCGATCGTGCCGGTCCGCGCGCCGAGTCCGACGGCGTCGGCGCCACCTCGGGTGGCGTGCTCCAGCCAGGTCCAGCCGGCGCCGCAGGACGAGTCGCCGGTGACCAGTCCGTACGCGAGTCGCTGGGCGAACTCCGCCGCGTCGGCGAGCCGGAATCCGTCGCCCCGGGTGCCGTCCGTGCCGAGTCCGAAGCGGACACCGCGTTCGGCCATCGCGGTGGCGGGAGCGACGGCGTTGCCCTTCCAGGCGCTGGCGACGGGGTTGTAGCTGACCGCCGTACCGGTGTCGGCGAGCAGGGTGAGCTCGCGCGGGGTGAGGAGGGTGGCGTGCGCGGCGAGCAGCTGGGGTCCGAGAGCACCGATGTGGTGGAGGTGTTCCAGGGGGCGCCGTCCGTGTCGTACGAGGGAGCGTTCGACGCCGGCGAGATGCTCGTTGACGTGGATCTGGACGACGGCCCCGGACTCGGCGGCCAGGCGAGCGGTGCGGCGGAGGGTCCCCTCGGTGGCGGCTTCGGGGATGGAGACGGCGAGGGAGGGGTGGACGAGCGGGTCGCCGTCGTATCGCGCGAGGTGTTTCTCGGCGCTGTCCAGGACGGACGGGTTCTCTTTCTCGGCGTCGTTGCAGACGAGCCCCAGCACGCAGCGGATGCCGGCGTCACGGGCGGCGGAAGCGACCACGTCGACGTCCACGTCGGCGCGGGTTCCGGCGTCGGCGACGGTGGTGAAGCCGCCGCGCAGGGCCTCGTATGCGGCCAACTTGGCTGCCACGTACGCGGATTCCTCGTCCAGCGCGCCCTCCAGCGGCACCCACACCCTGCGGAAGATCTCCGACGGTTCGCCGAAGGCGAGCGCGGAACCGAAGCTCTGGGTGAGGTGGTGGTGGGTATCGACGAAGCCGGGCATGAGGAGGTGGCCGGGCAGGCGTACGGGGTGGAGGTGCTGATGCGTGCGTGTCAGTTCCTCCGCGGGGCCGACGGCCCGGAAGGCACCGTCGGCGACGACGGCCGCGTGGCCGTCCGCCGGTCCTTCGGGCAGCAGGACGGCGTCCGGCACGAGGAGGAGCGGGCCGGAGCCGTGGAGGAGGTCGCGCGTGAGCGGGTTCATCGGTCGCTTTCCGTACGGGGGGTGGCGCTGGAGGCGGTCGGGCTGGTGGTGCTCGCGGGGCTTGGGGTGGTCCGGGTGGCGGTGGCCAGGCGGGCCGTGAGGCTCGGACGGACGTGGTGGAAGAGGATGTTGAGGACGGCGGCGACGAACGCACCGACGGCGACGCCGCTTTCGAGGAGGATGCGGACGTTCGGCGGGAAGCCGCCGTACACGCCGGGAACGAGGATCGGCAGCAGGCCGAGCGCCAGGGCGACGGCGCAGACGAAGGTGCTGGTGTGCCTGTCGAGGTCGGAGCGGCCGAGCATCTGCACGCCGAGCACGGTGATCACGGCGAAGACGACCATCGCGGTGCCGCCGACGACCGCGGACGGGATGACGCTGATCGCACGGGTCACGGGCGCCAGGAAGCCGATGACGACGAGGACGACGCCGGCCGCCGCGGTCACGTAACGGCTGCGCACCCCGGTGACGCGGACGATCCCGATGTTCTCGCCGCTGGTGACCATGAGCGGGAGGCCGAAGAAGCCGCCGAAGAGCGAGGTGAGCGCGTCACCCCGGACGGTCTTGGGGACGTCGGTGCGCTTGTCGATCTCCTTGCCGACGGCTTCCGCGTTGATGACCGTCTGACCGGTGGCCTCCGCCATGGACGCGAGGCTGTAGAGCATCAGCGGCAGGGCGGCGACCAGGTTGAACTGGGGTGAGCCGAAGGGCAGCAGCTGCGGCAGGGTGAGCAGACCGCCGTCGGCGGCGCGGCCGAGGTCGACGGCGCCGAGGATCGCGGCGAGCGCGGTGCCGGCGAGGAGGCCGAGCATGACGGCGAGTTGGCGCAGTACGCCGCTGGAGAGCAGGTAGAAGGCGACCGTGAAGCCGATGGTCGCCATGCCCAGGCCGAGGTTGAGAGGGTCGGCGAAACCGGGCTGGCCCGGGCGTCCCGTGACGAGGACGGCGCCGACCTTCACCAGGTTGATGCCGACGATGACGATCATCGTGCCGATGACGAGGGCCGGGAAGAAGGCCAGCAGCCGTGAGAAGACCGGCAGCACGACGAAGTAGAAGGCGGCGGTGAGGATCACGGCGCCGGTGGCCGTGGGCAGTCCGTGCTGTTCGGCGATGGCGAGGAAGAGGATCAGCGGCGCACCGCCCGGAAGCATCACGAACGGCAGCCGGGGGCCGAACTTCCAGGGGCCGAGCGACTGGATCAGGGATCCGACTCCGGAGAGCACGAAGGCCGCGGAGAGCAGGTTGACGGTCAGACGGGGGTCGAGGCGGAGCGTCGCGCTCATCAGGAAGATCGCCGAGATGGGGGTGGCGGCCATGACGAGGACGTGCTGGATCCCGAAGAGCAGGATCCGGCCGAGGGGGCGGGACTCGTCGACGGGGTGCGGCTGCGGCGCGGTGCCGGCACCGACGGTCGTGGGGGCTGAGGAAGAGCCGGAGGCGGGCTCGGGCTCGGCCAGGGGCGCGGGCTCGGTCTGTGGCGCGGGCGCGGTCAGGGACTCGGGCGCGGTCAGGGGCTCGGGCGCGAGGCCCGGGGCAGGCGGTTCCTGGTCCGTGCCGGGCCGGGGTCGCCGCTGGGGCTGGGTCTTGCGGGGACTGGACACGTTCGGGCTCCGTTCGGGCGTCGTTGCACGCTCGGATTTCAGCCGCGATCCGGCCCTGGACGGAGAGCCAAATCGATTTGGCCAAATCGATTTGGCCGCCAGTATCGAAGGGCGGTGGCGGAGCGTCAAGGGGTACGACGACGGAGCGCCGCCCGCCCTGTCCGGGCGAACGGCGCTCAGGGGGCGCTCGGCTCAGCGGCGGTGCCACTCCTCCGCGAGCAGGCGGTAGGAGCGGACCCGGTCGGCATGGGCGTGGGTGATGGTGGTGATGATCAGCTCGTCCGCGCCCGTCGCCTCCTGGAGCTGTTCGAGCTGGTCGGCGACCCGCCCCGGGGAGCCGATGAACTGGGTGTCGACCCGGTCGGCGACCAGCGTCAGGTCCTCCTCCGTCCAGGCGTGGTCGAGGGCCTCGTCCGGGGTCGGGAAGGGGATGGCGCCCTCTCCCGTGCGGATGCTGCGGACCCACAGGCCGTAGCCGGTGGCCAGCTCGCGGGCGGTCTCGTCGTCCTCGGCGACGACGACGTCCGCGGAGACGCTGACGTACGGCTTCTCGAGGTCGTCGGACGGCTGGAACGCGGCGCGGTAGCCTTCGGCCGCCTCCAGTACGGTCGCCGGGCTGACGTGGTAATTGGTCGCGAACCGCAGGCCGTTGCGGCCCGCGACGTCGGCGCTCGGGCCGCCGCTGCTGCCGAGGATCCACACCTGCACATCGGCGCCCTCACCGGGGACGGCGTGCGCTTCGAGCCCGTCCGCCGAGCGGTAGTCGCCGCGCAGGAGCGCGAGGATGTCCTCCACCTGCTCGCCGTACTCCTGCGGGCGGGCGCCGGGCTGGTGCAGCAGCTGATGCTGGAGGAGGAAGCGCGGCGAAGCGACGAGGTGCTCGAAGGAGAACCGTGGCGGGATCCTGAGCCCGTTGGGGGTCCGCCCGTCGACGACCGGTGTCGTGGTCGGCCGGGGGTCCTGCGTCGACCCGGAGGGCCGCCCGCCCGAGCGGCCGAGGCCCAGGTCGAGGCGCCCGGGGTGCAGCGCGTCGATCAGCCCGAACTCCTCGACGGTGGACAGGGCGGTGCGGTGACCGAGCTGTACGGCCCCGGATCCGATCCTGATCGTGGAGGTCGCGGAGGCGGTCAGGGCCAGCACGACCGCCGGAGAGGCCCCGGCCACCCCCGGGTTGAGGTGGTGCTCGGCGAACCAGTACCTGCTGTAGCCGAACCGCTCGGCCTGCTGCGCGAGGTCGACGGTGTTGCGGAGTGCCTCGGCCGCGCTGGAGCCGGACGAGATCGGGACGAGGTCGAGGACCCCGAGCGGGATACGGGACATGATCGGGTGCTCCTCAGCGGTCGGTCGGCGGGGGTACGGGGATCGGCGCCCGCGCGCGGTCGGGCGCGGGGACGAACGCGGGGCCGTGCACGCGGTCGTGCTCAAGGACGGGCTCGTGCTCCGGCTCGTGCTCCGGCTCGCGCTCCGGCTCGGGATCGCGCTCGGGATCGGCGAGGACCGGGGCCCAGGGGAACGCCGGGTCCGGGATGTCGCGCCGGAGCACGGGGGCGATGTCGGACTGGAAGAGTTCCAGCGACTCCCGGTGCCGGCTCTGCGCCAGACCGCCCGCGTCGGCCTGAAGATGGAGCACGCTGTGCCCGAACGCCTCGTGGTACCGGTGCACTTTGTCGATCACCTGCTGCGGGCTGCCGATGAGCGCCGAACTGCGCTCGACGAAGTCCTCCAGGGTCGGGAACACCGGCTCGAGGCCGAGCTGTCTCTGGAGCGCGAGGTTCGCCTCGAACACCGGCCGGTACGCGGCGATCGCCCCCTGCGAGGTACGGGCGGTGTGGAAGCCGGCCGTCCCGGCACCGACCACGGCCAGGGCCGGATCGTGGCCGTAGTGCTCCCAGCGCTCCCGGTAGTGGCGGACGAGCGCGGCGTACGGCTCCATCGGGTGGGTGACGTTGGCCGAGAAGAGCGGATCCCCGTAGCGGGCGGCGAGATCGACGGACTCCTGGCTGGTCGCGCTGCCGTGCCAGACGCGGACGGGGCTCTGGAAGGGCCTCGGCCACACCTCGGCGTCCGTGAGACCGGGCCGGAAGCGCGGGGCGGCGGTGACTCTGTCCTCCCGCCAGATGCGGCGGAAGAGGGCGTACCCCTCGGCGTTGCGGTCCCACTGGTCCTCGGGCGTCACGTGGAACAGCTCCCGCTGTGCGGTGCCGTTGCCCTTGCCGATGATCAGGTCGAGGCGGCCCGCGGAGAGGTGGTCCAGGGTCGCGTAGTCCTCGTACGCGCGTACCGGGTCGAGCAGGCTGAGCGTGGTGACGGCGGTGAACAGCCGGATCCGCGAGGTGAGCGCGGCGATGTGGCTGAGCACGACCGGGGGCGAGGAGGAGAGGAAGGGACGCTCGTGGCGCTCGCCGACACCGAAGCCGTCGAAGCCGAGCTCCTCGGCCAGCAGGGCGCTGTCGATCACCTCGCGGAATCGCTCGTACGTGGGCTTCTTGACGCCCGTCACCGGGTCCGGGGCGTGCACGATGAGGGTGATGGCCAGGAACTTCATGACGCGGCCCGCCGGTTCTCCGGGAACCCGGCCCGACGGATCGGCCTGGGGGACGTCGCCGAACGGCTTGTCGCCGTACGTGTCGTCGCCGTACGTGCCGGCGTCGGCAGGCTCGTCGTCGTACGTCTCATCGTCGTACCGCTCCCGCGAGTCGGGCGGTGGCACGGCGCTCGGCGGGGCGGCCGAGCCCGAGCAGTCCGCGCAGGGTGTCCGCCTCGTAGGCGTGCCGGAAGGCGCCGCGACGCTGGAGTTCCGGCACCAGCTCCCGGGTGATCCGCTCCAGATCGTGGGCGATCGTCCCGGGGCGCAGCCGGAAGCCGGTCAGGCCGGTCGCGCGCCACTCCAGGAGCAGGTCCGCGAGGTGACCGGGGGTGCCCGTGAACACCGTCGCACCGTCGGTGCGGGCCTCGCCCGCGAGGCCGCCGAGGCGGGCCCTGCGGTCCTCGGCCGCCGCGGGGTCGGCGTCCAGGAACACGACGAGGTCGCCGAAGACGTGCAGCGGCTCCTCCGCGCGCCCTGCGTCCGTCTGGGCCGTACGGATCTCGGCGACGACGGCTCGCGCGCGGTCGGCGTCGCGCGGGGTGACGTACCCGATGTCGGCGGAGCGGCCCACGAGTCCGAACGGCACGCTTCCGTGGGCCGACGCGCTCACGACGGGCTGTCCTTGCGGCGGCCGGGGCGTGACCGACGAACCCCTGACGCTGCGGACGTCCCGGGCCTCCCCCTCCTCCTCACCGCTGTCCCACAGGCGGCGCACCACCTCCACGTGGTGGGACGCCTCGTCGAACAGCTCGGCGATCAGTTCCCGGCCGGCCGGGGTGTCACGGCCCACGGCGCGGAGCCTGGGGTACGTCCGGCGGCCGACCCGAGCGGCCTCGTCGCGCCGCGCCGACACCTGGATCCGCAGGCCCGCGCGGCCGTTGCTGACGTGGTCGAGGGTGGCGATCGCCTTGGCCACCTGGAACGGCTCGGTGTGCGTGGCGACGACCGTCGGCACCAGTCCGATGTGCCGGGTGTGCCGTGCCACCCGCGCGGCGACGAGCACCGCGTCCAGGCGACCCCGCCCCTGGTCGGTGGGGTCGTCCGGCTCCGTGGGGTGCGGGGACCGCGGTCCGAAGCCGCCCTCGATCGTGACGAAGTCGAGCAGTCCGCTCTCGGCCTCGGTCACGAGGTCGGTCCAGGAGCCGAGGGTGAGCGGATCCCCAGAGCGGGCGCCGGGCTCCCGCCGCCACGCGGCCGGGTTCCGGGCCGCGCCGTCGAGCGCGACGGCGAGGTGGAGGTGGGGGCGGAGCGGCGGGGCGGCGAAGGACGGTGGTGTGGGGGCGGAGGGTGCGGACACGGCAAGGGTGCCTTCCTGGTCGACGGTACGAGGCGGGGTGCCGGCCGCGCCGCGGGGAGCGGGCGGCCGGGCGCTCAGCCGGTGGCCGCCAGCAGGGCCGTACGGGTGTCGAGGGCGTCCGAGAACCGGTCCACGACCTGGGCCAGGCCCTCGGCCGCGGTCGGAGCGACGTTCAGGGTGCCGTCGCCGCCGACCGTGAGGTCCTTGTCGAGCGTGAACCAGCCCTGGACGATGTGCGAGGCGCCCATGGAGCTGAGGACCGGGCGGAGCGCGTAGTCGATCGCCAGGACGTGCGCCGTGGTTCCTCCGGTCGCCAGGGGAAGGACCGTCTTGCCCGCGAGCGCGTACTGCGGAAGCAGGTCGAGCAGGGACTTCAGCAGCCCGGAGTAGGCCGCCTTGTAGACGGGCGTGCCGATCACGACCCCGTCGGCGCGGTCGAAGAGCGCGGTCGCCTCGACGATCGCCGGGTGCCCGAAGTCGGCGCCGAGCAGCGCGTCGGCGGGAAGGGTACGGACGTCCAGCGGGACGACCTCGTGCCCCTGGGCGGCGAGGCGGGTGTCCAGGTGACGCAGGAGTCGGGCGGTACGGGAGGTGGCGGAGGGGCTTCCGGAGACGGAGAGGACGGTGGCCATGGCGGACCCTTCGGGAGCGTGAGCGTGCGTCACTTGTTGGTCTTGGGAAGGCCGGGCGGGTTGATCTCGGACGTGGGCACGGCCTCGTCGGAGAGCCCCCAGCGCTCCAGCACCTCGGCGTACGTGCCGTTCTCGATGACCTCGTCGAGCGCGGCGGCGAGCGGCTCGGCCAGGCCGCTGTCCTTCTTCGTGGTGGCGGCGATGAGGCCCTGGAGGGTGGAACCCGCCCCGGAGTAGGTGCCCACGACCTCGGTCTTCCCGGTGGTGGCGGCGTGGTAGGCCGCGGTGGGGTTGGGACCGAGGTAGAGGTCGATCCGGCCGGACTGGAGGGCGAGGTAGGTGTCGCTGTCGTTCTGGTAGTACGCGATGTCGACCGGCTTCCGGCCGGCCTTCTCGTTCTCCTTGCTCCACTCCACGAGCAGCTTCTCCTGGTTGGTGCCGCTGCTCACGGCGACCTTCCTGCCCGCCACGTCCGCGGGCCCGGCGACCTTCAGACCGCTGCCCTTCTTCGCCTCGAAGCCCAGGTTGTCCTCGCGGTAGGTGGCGAAGTCGTACTTCTCCTTGCGCTCCTCGGTGACGGTGATGTTGCTGAAGCCGACGTCGTACTTGGCGCTGTCGAGGCCGACGAAGATGTTCTCCCAGGAGACCGTGTTGATGTGCGGTTCGAGGCCGAGGACGTCGGCGACGAGGAAGGCGATGTCGGTCTCGACGCCGATGACGGTCTTGTTGTCGGTGGCGTAGAAGGTCAGCGGCGCCGCGGAGCCGGAGGAGTCGACGATCTCCAGGGTGCCTCTCTTGCGGATCTTCTCCGGGACCTTCGCCGCTATGGAGTCGACCTTGGCGGTGGTGACGCGGTTCTGGTCCGGGCTCAGGTTGATCGTCGTCTTCCGGCCGGACGCGGCGGCGACCTCGGTCGTGCCGCCGTCGGACGGGTTGCCGCAGGCGGTGAGGGCGAGGGCGAGGGCCAGTCCCAGCGCGGCGGAGGTACGGCGGGTGAGCGAGGCGGTGGACACGGATGTGCTCCTTGCGAAGTGGGGCGAACGGGGGCGGGGTCAGAGGACCTTGGAGAGGAAGGCGCGGGTGCGCTCGTGCTGCGGGGAATCGAGCACGGCCGCGGGCGGGCCCTGCTCGACGACGAGACCGTCGTCCATGAAGACCACGGTGTCGGCGACCTCGCGGGCGAAGCCGATCTCGTGGGTCACGACGATCATGGTGGTGCCGGAGCGGGCCAGGTCCTTGATGACGTCGAGGACTTCACCGACCAGCTCGGGGTCGAGCGCCGAGGTGGGCTCGTCGAAGAGCAGCACCTTCGGTTCGAGGGCGAGCGCGCGGGCGATGGCGACCCGCTGCTGCTGGCCTCCCGAGAGCTGCCGTGGAAAGGCATCGGCCTTGTCGGCGAGGCCGACGCGCGCGAGCAGGCGCCGTGCGGTCTCCTCGGCCTCGACGCGGGGCCGGCGCAGCGCGGAGACCGGGGCCTCGACGAGATTGCCCAGCACGGTCAGATGCGGAAAGAGGTTGAAGTTCTGGAAGACGAACCCGATGTGGGTGCGCTGCTTCAGTACGTCCTTCTCCCTCAGCTCGTACAGCTTCCCACCCGAGCGGCGGTAGCCGATGAGCTCGCCGTCGATGGCGATCCACCCGCGGTCGACCTTCTCCAGGTGGTTGACGGTCCGCAGCAGCGTGGACTTCCCGGAGCCGGACGGGCCGAGGATCACGGTGACTTCGCCGGCCCGCACCTGGAGGTCGACCCCGCGCAGCACCTCCAGCGGGCCGAAGCTCTTGTGGACGCCGTGGACGTCCACCATCACGTCACCGAAGCCGCTCACCACGCTGACGTCACTCATCGGCTGCCTCCCAGGGGCTTCAGGGGTACGACGGGCTGGTCGCGCCGGGCCGCCCTCGGCCGCAGGTCGCGGACGAGGCGCCGGGCACGCTGGAGCGGGGTGGGCGGCGGGGTGCGGTTGCTCCCCCGGGCGAAGTGGCGCTCCACGTAGTACTGGGCGACCGACAGCAGGGAGGTGAGGACCACGTACCAGGCGGTGGCGACCAGCAGCAGCGGGATCACGCGTCCGTTGCGGCCGTAGATCACCTGCACCTGGTAGAAGAGCTCGCCGATCGCCATCACGTAGACCACCGAGGTGCCCTTCAGCATCCCGATGATCTCGTTGCCCGCGGTGGGCAGGATGGCCCGCATGGCCTGCGGGAGCACGATCCGCCGGATCTGGCGCAGCCGGGGTATGCCCAGCGCGGCGGCGGCTTCCAGCTGCCCGTGGTCGACGGCGATGACGCCGCCCCTCACGATCTCGGCGGCGTACGCGGCCTGATGCAGCGTCAGTCCGATGATCGCGGCGCCCATGGTGCCGATCAGGCTGTTGCTGTCGACGGACCAGAGCACCGGGCCGAACGGGATGCCGACGCCCAGCCGCTCGTACAGGGCGCTCAGATTGAACCAGAACACCAGCTGGACGATCATCGGGATGGACCGGAAGATCCAGATGTAGGACCAGGCGACGGTCTGGAGCACCGGGCTGCGCGACAGCCGCATGAAGGCGAGGACGGTGCCGAGGAGGAAGCCGAGGGCGGTGGCGTAGGCGGTGAGCTGGAGGGTGACCCACACGGCCTGGACGATGGTCTCGGACAGGACGTAGGCGCGGAAGACGTCCCACTCCCAGACCGGGTTGGTCGCCAGACCGTGGCCGAACTGGGCGACCAGCACGGCGACGGCGACGGCCGCCGCCCAGCGGGCGTAGTGACGGACGGGGACGACCTTGACGGATCCCAGGTCGCGTCCGGTGGGCGGCGCCTGGGAGGGTGGGCGGGCAGTGGTGTCCGGGGCGGCCAGGGGGTGGGCCGCGGGATCGGTGGTGAGTCCCATCGTGGCGTTCCTGCTCAACTCTTCAGGTGCTCGGGCGGGTTGATCCGCGAGGTGTCGATCGCGGACTCGGTGGTGCCCCACTTCTCGAGGATCCGGGCGTACGTCCCGTCCTTGATCAGCTCGTTGACGGCGGCCTGGAAGGCAGCGGTGAGCGGGGAGCCCTTCTTGAAGGCGAATCCGACGTCGAGGCGGTGGTACTCGCCGAGGAACGTGGTCCGGGAGGCCGGCTGCGCCGCCTGGTGACGCAGTCCGTTGATGGTCGACATGATCACGTCGATCCGGCCCTGCTGGAGCGCGGTGAGGGTGGCCCCGTTCTCGGCGTACACCTGCACCTCGTACGGCTCCTTCCCCGCCTCCGCGCACACCCCCTTCCGTGCGGTGAGGGTCGCTTCGAAGGTCGTGCCGGCGCCCGTGCCGACGGTCAGCCCGCAGAGCTGGGTGAGGTCGGTGACCTTCGATCCGAGCGCGGTGTTGCCCGTCCGGACCGCGAAACCCTGGCCGTCGTTGATGTACGTGACGAAGTCGATGGTCTTGAGACGTTCGGCGGTGACGCCGAAGTTGCCGGTCCCGATGTCGTACTTGCCGCTGCCGAGGGCGGGCAGGATCGTCTCGAACGAGGCGTCCTGCCGCTCCAGCCTCAGCCCGAGGACCTTGGCCACGGCGTCGGCGAGGTCGATGTCCTGGCCGGCGGGCGGCTTGTCGGCGCCGTTCGGGTAGTAGGCGCCCGGCGGGGTGCCGACGGAACTGCCGACCCTCAGCGTGCCCGCCGCGCGGACGTCGTCGGGCAGCAGGGCGGCCGCGGAGTCCACCGTGCGCACGGCGGCGACCGGGTCGTCGGTCGGCGCGGAGGAGGCCCGGGCGCCCACCGCCGTGGCGCCGGGGCCCCCGCCGGAACCGCAGGCGGTCAGCGCCAGTACGGGAAGCAGCGCCAGGGGGACGGCGACGCGCAGCCGGCTTCCGATCGCGCGTATCGCGGGGAGGTTCACAGGACGGCGGCCTTTCTGGTGTCGCCTTCGGGGTCGCGCTGCTCGCCGGGCTTCTCGTCGTGCTGCGGGAGGGGCTTGGCGGGATGCCGCGGGAGGTGCTTCTCGAACGGCAGCAGACGGAGGCTCGCGGGTGCGGCCTCGGTGTCGAAGAGCGGTGTGTAGCCGGTGGCCAGGTAGAGGGCGCGGGCCTCGGGCTGGCGCGGACCGGTGGTCAGGAAGATCCGCCGGTAGCCGCGGGCGCCCGCCTCGCGCTCCAGTTCGGCGACGCCACGGCGGGCCAGTCCCCGCCGCCGGTGGGCGGAGTGCGTCCAGATCCTCTTCAGCTCCGCCGTGGCCGGGTCGTACCGCCGGAACGCGCCGCCCGCGACGGGCTCACCGCGCTCCAGGAGGAGGAGCAGGATCCCGCCGTACGGCTCGGTGAACTCCTCGTCCGGATAGCGGGCGAGTTCGGTGTGGGCGTCCGTGCCGTAGCGGGCGGAGTACTCGTCGCCGAGCTCGCGCAGCAGGGGTACGACGCGAGGGTCGGACACGGGGACCTGAACGACCGTCAACTGATCGATCGAGGCGCAGGGTTGGGCCACGGAGGTCATCCGTTCACCGCCGCGAGGACCTGCTCCGTGCCTCGGGCCGCGCGCTCGGCGTCGCGCTTGGCGACCTCCTCGCGGACGATCGGGATCACGTACCGGCCGAAGTCGATCGCGTCGTCCAGCAGGTCGTAGCCCCGGGCGGAGAGGATGTCGACGCCGAGGTCGTAGTAGTCGAGCAGGGCCTGGGCGACCGTCTCCGGGGTGCCGACGAGGGCGTTCGAGTTGCCCGCGCCGCCGGTCGCCGCGGCCGTCGGGGTCCACAGGGCGCGGTCGTAGCGCTCGCCCGCCTCGGCGATGGCGATCAGCCGCTGTGAGCCGGTGTTCTGCGGGGCGTCGCCGCGGTGGTGCCGTACGAGTCCGCTCTGGCGCCGCTCCCTGATGGCGCCGACCGTGCGGTGGGCCTTCTCCCAGGCCAGCTCCTCGGTCGGAGCGATGATCGGGCGGAAGGCCACCTGGATGCGGGGTACGTCGGTCCGGCCGGCGGCCTTCGCCGCAGCCTTGACCTCCTCGATCTGCCCGGCGGTCTCCGCCAACGGCTCGCCCCACAGGCAGTAGATGTCGGCCTCGGCGCCGCCCGCGGCGTACGCGGCGGGCGAGGAGCCCCCGAACGACACGTCGGGGCGCGGCTTCTGGACGGGGAAGACGTCGCTGACGAAGTCGTGGAAGCGGTAGTGCTCGCCCTCGTGGTCGAAGGGCTCGTGGGTGGTCCAGATCTTCTTGACGATCCGGATGTACTCACGGGTGCGGGCGTAGCGCTCGTCCTTGGTGAGGGTGTCGCCCTCGCGGCCCTGCTCGTGGTCGCTGCCACCGGTGATGAAGTGGACGGTCAGCCGGCCGCCGCTGATCTGGTCGAGGGTGGCGAAGGTCTTCGCGGCGAAGGTCGGGTACGAGACGTTGGGCCGGTGGGCGAGCAGGATCTGGAGCCGGTCCAGCCTGCTCGCGATGTACGCGGCGGCCGGAGCGGGATCCGGCGCTCCGGAACCGTAGGCGAACAGCACCCGGTCCCAGCCGTGCTCCTCGTGCACACGGGCGAGCCGGAGCGTGTACTCCTTGTCGAAGGCGGCGCCGGAGCGCGGGGTGGTCTCGGAACCGTCGTGGGTGGCGGCGATGCCAAGGAATTCCACGGGCATGGGAGTCGGCCTTTCCTCAGATCCTGCGGGTCCCGAGGTCCTGGGGCGTCAGGACCTCGTGGGCCGGCGCACGGTCGCCGCGGGGGCACGCCGGAGCGGCCCTGGGGGCGGCCGGGTGCGACGGCGGGCGCTTCAGGGTGTGGGCAAGCGGGAGGGTGAGCAGGTGTGATGACGCCGGGGCGTGAGCCCCGGTCCAGGTGGAGCGGCGGCAGCGCGTGTCACGTCACGCAGGACCGTCCGTACTCGAACGCGCGGCGCATGGTGCGGTGCGTGCGTACGGCGGGGCTACGCGGGGAGGGAACGGCCCTCGACGGGGGCACCGAAGGAGGGAAGGGCCGGTCGGACGGCCCGCTGCCGCGTCAGGCGCAACACGCTGCGGACCACACGCGACAGAAGTCGATGTGGTGGCGGGTGAACAGGCGCTGATCGGCATCCATGCGACCTATTGAGCAGTACATCTCGCTGCTCGTCAACCATCGCCCGGTCTCTGGGGGCGAGTTGGTCGGATCCTTAGCGTGGCTGACACAAATGGGCGTCGTTGACACGGACACGGCGCGGACGCCTACGATCGGCCACGGACCGGCTCCGCCTCGCACGCGGCCGCCGCCCCGCCGCGTTGAGGGACGCGGCGAGCGTGATGACGTCCTCAGCGCGGCCCCGCCCGCGCCGCCCACCCCGCCTCTCGCGCCCACCCACTCCCGCGCGCCCGACGCCACCGTCCCGCGCCCGCGCCTCCCTCGTCTGGAGACCTCCTGATGGTCCCGCCGTCCGGCACCGCCGCCCCTTCCCCCGCCGTGTCCGTCGACTGCCCCACGGCCCGCCCCGAGCGTGATCTGCCGCCCGTCGTACCGCGCCGACGCGTCGGCCGATGGCTGACCGCCGCCGTCGCGCTGCTCGTCTTCGCGATGGTGGTCAACTCCGTCGTCCGTAACCGCGCCTTCCAGTGGGAGGTGGTCGGCCAGTACGTCACCACCGCCGCCGTCCTCGACGGGCTGCTGCTCACCCTGTGGCTGACGGCGGTCGTGATGGTGCTCGGCTTCCTCCTCGGCATCCCGCTGGCCGTGATGCGCCTGTCAGGCAACCCCGTACTGGGCAGCCTGAGCTGGGGCTTCGTGTGGATCTTCCGGTCGACCCCGCTGCTGGTGCAGCTGCTCTTCTGGTTCAACATCGGCGCGCTGTACCCGACTCTCGGCCTCGGCATCCCCTTCGGGCCGCAGTTCGTCTCCGTCCAGACGGTGAACCTGTTCGGCCCCACGCTCACCGCGGTCATCGGCCTGACGCTGCACGAGGCCGCGTACGCCGCCGAGGTGGTGCGCGGCGGCATCCTCTCCGTGGACGCCGGCCAGACGGAGGCCGCGCAGGCGCTGGGCATCGGCCGCCGGCGCACCCTGCGCCGGATCGTCATCCCGCAGGCGATGCGCTCCATCGTGCCCACCGCCGGGAACATGCTCATCGGCACGCTCAAGGGCACGAGCATCGTCAGCGTCCTGGCCGTGCACGACCTGCTGTACTCGGTGCAGCTGGTCTACAACCAGACGTACCAGGTCATCCCCCTGCTGATGGTGGCCACTCTCTGGTACATCGCGGTCACGACCGTGCTCAGCACGGCCCAGTTCTACGTGGAGCGCCACTACGCGCGCGGCTCAGCCCGCGCCCTCCCGCCCACCCCTCTGCAGCGGCTCCGGGCCCGGCTCGGCGGAGCGCGCGCGTGACCGCCGCCCACGCGGCGGCCCGGGGGCCGGAGCCGTACGGGATACTGCTCCCATGCGGATCTCAGCCAGGGCGGACTACGCGGTACGTGCCGCACTGCAACTCGCCGCATCGCGGTCGGACGAGCCACTCAAGACCGAGGCGATCGCCGACGCGCAGGACATCCCGCACAAGTTCCTCGAAGGCATCCTGAACGACATGCGCAGGGGCGGTCTCGTCGTCAGCCGGCGGGGCGGCAACGGCGGCTACCGGCTGGCCAAGCCCGCCGAGTCCATCAGCATCGCTGACGTCATACGGGTCGTGGACGGACCACTCGTCTCGGTACGCGGGGTCCGTCCCCCCGATCTGTCCTACACCGGCCCCGCCGAATCGCTGCTCCCCCTCTGGGTCGCACTGCGGTCCAATGTGCGCGAGATCCTCGAAGGCGTGTCGCTCGCCGATGTCGCTTCGGCCGAACTTCCTGCCGAGGTAACGGAGTTGGCCACCGCTCCGGACGCCTGGGTCAACCCCTGACCCACCGGGCCCCTGACCGGCCCATCCCATAAAGCGAGACATCCCCGTCCGACATATGAAATGCCTCTTGGGGTGTCGGCGACCTTCTGCCACGATCCCTAGCAACCAGGTAGGAGAACTAGGAATTCGCGAGGGGGTGGCACGTGGAGGCCATGCGCATGCTCGACCGCATCGACCCCAGGTCACCCCTGCTGACCTCACGTCGTCACATCGACCTCGGCCGCACGTCCAGCGCCCTCTGTCGGCCCGCCTGAGCCGAGGCCCTCACGCCTCGCGCCTCAGGCAGTCCGTCCCGCACCTTCCTGATCACCCAGCCCCTGAGAGGACACCTCCGTGTCTGCCGTCAGACCGCTCACCACCACCCTGCGCAACGTCGCCGTCATCACGGCGCTCCCCCTCCTGATCGCTTCGTGCGGCTACGGCTCCGACGCCAAGAGCGACCAGAAGAAGGTGGCCGCCGAGGGCGAGAAGCTCTCGGCCGGCACGGTCCGGCTCGGGTACTTCCCGAACCTGACCCACGCCACCGCCCTGGTGGGCGACCAGGAAGGCATCATCCAGAAGGAGCTGGGCGGAACCCAGCTGAAGGTCTCCACCTTCAACGCGGGCCCCTCCGAGATCGAGGCACTGAACGCCGGCTCCATCGACATCGGCTTCATCGGCCCCTCCCCCTCTATCAACGGCTACACCAAGTCGAAGGGGAAGAACCTCCGCATCATCTCCGGCTCCGCCTCCGGCGGCGTGAAGCTGGTCGTCAACCCGGAGAAGATCAAGACCCTGGACGACGTCAAGGGCAAGCGGATCGCCACCCCGCAGCTCGGCAACACCCAGGACGTCGCCTTCCTCAACTGGGTCTCCGAGAAGGGCTGGAAGGTCGACGCCCAGAGCGGCAAGGGCGACGTCTCCGTCCTCCGCACGGACAACAAGATCACCCCGGACGCCTACAAGACCGGCTCCATCGACGGGGCCTGGGTGCCCGAGCCCACCGCCTCGAAGATCGTCAGCGAGGGCGGGAAGGTCCTCCTCGACGAGTCGACCCTGTGGCCCGACAACAAGTTCGTGATCACGAACATCATCGTGTCGCAGAAGTTCCTCGCCGAGCACCCGGACGTCGTCGAAGCGGTACTGCGCGGCTCGGTCGCGACCAACAAGTGGATCAACGCCAACCCCGACAGGGCCAAGGCCTCCGCCAACGCCAAGCTCGAGGAACTCACCGGCAAGCCCCTCGGGGCGAAGGTCATCGACGGCGCCTGGCCCTCGATCCGGTTCACCAACGACCCGCTCGCCTCGACGCTCCAGGCCCAGGCCGACCACGCGGTCGAGGCCGGGCTCCTCGACAAGCCCGACCTCGGCGGCATCTACGACCTGAAGCACCTCAACAAGATCCTCAAGGCCGCGGGCGAACCCGAGGTCCCCGACGCCGGCCTCGGCGTCAAGTAACTCCCCCAGCCGGCCGGCCGCCCTCGGGTCTTCGTGACCCGAGGGCGGCCGGCCGTCGTGTTTCCCCCCTCGTACCGGCCGCCGCGAGAACAGCCGCCGGAGGTGGTGCTCCGGTCGGGTCGGCGGAGCCACTGGCGCCCGTGGCACTGAGTGTGTTTTGCTGAGGGTACTCAGTGCCACAAGCCGGTCCGCGTGACTAAGGGGAGCTCACCATCATGGGCAAGGACTTCGACCTGTATCGCCTGTCCGAGGAGCACGACATGCTCCGGGAGACGGTCCGTGCGCTGGCGGAGGCGAAGATCACGCCGTTCGCGGCGGCGGT